>NZ_CALSBS010000011.1 GCF_943590815.1 Pseudocitrobacter vendiensis
CACTAATTTTACTGACTGATGAAATCCACAGCGAAAGGCACGGTTATACGCACTTATCAACAGAATTATCCACAAAAAGGCATCACCAACGCAATGCAGAGGGGTTTGCAGGCCAGATCAGCGGCCCTTCTACCTTTTATTAGTCAGTGGAAATCAGATGCGAGTACTCTTCTCATATCTCTATCTACTAATGTAGTAGGTCAGCCTTTAGGGTATCTAAACAAGCGGTGCGGCAAATCATCAGGCCATGGCTATACTAAAGCACTTGCTTCTCTACAGTAGGATTGACGTGCCGCTTCTCAACCAACTGACATCGTCTGGTCGCAAAAGCCGCATGCTTTATATACGCTTAGTGAGCTGTGCAGCATTTAAAGTCAATATATGTAAGAAAAATAGCTTTCTCTAATGAACCATGAGAGATTAAAGTCTTCCGGGAAGGAAATAAATGCTGGAATGAGGGAGAATATCATGTTGCCAGGAGGAATATCCGACTTTACTGAAGAAATATTAAAAAGAGAAACCGTTCAGCAACCAGTCATTTCCATTATTATTCCTGTTTACAATCGAGAAAAGGCGATCGCGCGTTGCCTAACAAAACTAAAGCAATCTGACTACGACAAACGTAACATAGAACTCATCCTTATTGATGATTGCTCAACGGACAATAGCGTCAATGTTATTCTGCATTTTGTTTCCGCTTTCCCCAATATTATTATCCTTAAAAGGAAAATAAACTCTGGAGGAGCCTCCACGCCAAGAAACCATGGGCTGGAAGTTGCAACTGGCAGATGGGTATTGTTTATCGACTCTGATGATTATATTACACCTCATGCTCTCTCTGATGCAGTTGGTTTTGCTCAAACTGATACCACCATTGATATGGTATGCATGCCCTGTTTCAAAGCAGAGGGAAGTCAACGAGCTATCAGCAGCTCCGCTTTTAACTATGAACAGAGCGTAAAGGGACTGACCTTCACACAAACGAAGCTTTATCGTTCATTAACCGTTTTTGGAAAGCTTCTAAAAACGGATTTGATAAAGAAAAATCATATTACTTTTCCTGAACATATTCATATCAGAGAAGATAATTGGTTCATGATGAAGATGTATTGCGCAGCCCGAAACATTGCCATTTTGGGAAACCATAAAAAGTATTATTTCATTAATGAAACTGATGATATTTCTTTAGCCGCTAAAGGAACTAGCCCAGCTGTGGCGGTAAAGATATATCTGTCCGCCTATGATTTTGTCATGGCCCAACCGCATCTGGACATAGATGAAAAACATAACATCATTGCCCTTTATTTAAATCGATACACTAATATGATTAAACGAGGTGTATCAGCTCCGCGACTCCTGTTTATCCATTCAAAAGAAACACTTCAGGCGTTGCCTGGCAATTCTTTATTATCAAAGGAAGCCAGAAACTTTATTTATGATCTCTTTTTAAACCGTGGCGAGAATAACCATATGCCTCTCAACCAGTTGATTAGTCAGGCTCGAAACGAACTCGATCGGTTAGATGTGCCGGCTCACCCAGCACCATTCCCGGAGTACGTGCTTTTTCTCAGTGTATGTAACGGTAAAGAACGTGCCCATACAGTATGTGTGCAGGCAGATTCACTGGACAAAGCCTGGCTTAAAGGGATTTTGGCATTGCAGGATTGGCAAGATACCCAGGCAATTGCACCGGTCTGGCTTCGTGTAGACATCGTCGATAAAATCGAAACGTTATCCTGGGAGGCTCTGCAAGCAAAACTGAGCAAAACGAAACGCAATTACTTCCGTTTTGGCTTGAGCTTCGATTATCGCTTTCAGCACGCCATTCTTGAACATGAGATTCTCGCAAACGTTTTGTTGTACCAACAAACGGAGGGGGTTGCGACGCCAAATCCTATCAATCTGGCGAGTTTTTCCCGTCAGAAATTTGGTTGTGAGTTGCAATGGCCTACACGTTCCGAACATCTACTCTGGCGTTTTACTACGCGAAGCTTATTTACAGATGGCCAGCAGACCTACTCCATCGAACATCAGGGTAAACGTTCCGGTTATCGAAAACTGCCGCATTGGCAGGATGAACTCGATCCGATGATTTATTCATCTGCTGATTACCTCAAACGCCAGGCACTTGAGACAGGCCGCTATCAGTATGGATGGTACCCCTGTTTCGATAAGCCCATCAAAGGGTACAACACCGTTCGGCATGCTGGATCAACCTACGCATTGCTGGAAGGTTGGGAAGTGACGCAAGACCCAGAACAATTTCGTACGATAGAGCAGGCATTAGACTATTTATCGACTGAACTGATTCAGACCCGAACCCTGCCCGATGGCAGTGATGCAGATTTTCTGATCGATGAAGGAAATGAAATCAAACTGGGTGGTAACGCCGTCAGCATTCTCGCTTTTGCTAAATACACTGACGTCTCAGGTGATGAACGTTATTTATCACAAATGCAGCGACTGGCAAACGGTATCCGTTACATGCAAATTGCAGAAACGGGGGGGTTTAACCATGTCTATGAAGCGGAAGATCTCTCCCTTAAAGCCGAACACAGAACCATTTACTATGATGGAGAGGCCACTTTTGCATTGATGCGTCTGTATGGGCTAACCCGTGATCCCCGCTGGCTGGCTATTGTTGAACGCGCGATGGACCATTTTATTGCTCAGAAACACTGGCAAGCTCACGATCACTGGATGGGCTACGGCGTTAATGAACTTACCCTTTATCGCCCATTGGCGCGTTACTATAAATTTGGCCTGGATAACGTTCGCGATCACCTTGATTTCGTCATCAACAGAGTGACGACCTATCCCACCCTACTGGAACTGATGATGGCCGCAGAACGGATGATCGACCGACTCGCGAACTCAGAACATAAAAATTTACTTGATGATTTCGACATACAGAAATTTAGGATGGCCCTTGAAGCGCGCGCACGCTACCTGGCAAATGGTTTTTTCTGGCCAGAAATTGCGATGTTCTTCAAAAAACCCGACCGAATAAATGGCAGTTTCTTCATTCGCCATCATCGAATGCATGTCAGAATTGATGACGTCGGACATTATCTTTCAGGTTATGTTGCGTATCGCAAATATTGGCGCAAAAAGCATGGACTCAGAGCATAACCTTTACGGTAAAGCGGAGAAATGAACGGGCCTATCGCGAATGTAGCGCAATATTCTTTCCGGAAACGGTGGTTATGCTGTGTTCTGGTGCTGTTGCTTTTCGTCGCGCCAGGATTGGTAGCCGGATGGGATTTCGACACTATCAATGCCCGAACCCAACGGCTTTATGGACCGACGACACCTGCGACGCAACGTAATATCAATGATTGGGCCTTGCTGGTGAAAAGCCCATCATCGGGCGATGTTAAAGATAAACTGAACCGCGTTAATCTTTTTTTTAACAGTCGAATACGCTTTCGCGATGACATTGCTGTCTGGAAGCAACAGGATTACTGGGCGACACCAATTGAACTCTTGCGCAAGGGAGCGGGAGATTGCGAAGACTACGCGCTGGCAAAATATTTTACTCTACGTGAGATGGGCGTTCCGGCAAGTCAATTACGTATCACGTATGTTAAAGCCTTGCAGTTAAATCAGGCTCATATGGTTCTGGCCTGGTACGCTACGCCCGATGCTATTCCGCTGATTCTCGATAATCTGAAAACGACAATTCTTCCTGCAACTCAGCGTAATGACCTTCTCCCGGTCTATTCCTTTAATGGACAGGGATTATGGGTGCCTCAGGCAGGTGGAAACAAACGCGTTGGCGATAGTAAAAAACTTTCTCGCTGGCAGGATCTTCTCACCAAGATGCGTGCAGAAGGATTTGTAATTAATGAATAGGAAGTAGCCATGTCTCTCTATAAACAGCTACTCATTGGAATTTGTCTGTTCACGCTGGTCATCTTTTGCGGCAGCTTTTATGTCACGCTGGAAAGCTCGCGCGAGCAGTATCATAACCAACTGAGTGCCCACGCCCAGGACAGCGCCACTGCACTGGGGCTTTCGCTGACAGCGAACATCGACGATCCGGTAATGACGGAGTTGATGGTGAACTCAATCTTCGATAGCGGGTACTTCTATCGTATACGGGTTGTGGATATCAAGAGCGGAAAACCGCTTATCGAAAGAGAAAACATGCCGCAAAGTGCCAGTGTCCCTGATTGGTTTGTGCATCTGGTCAGGCTAAATCCTGGGCAAGGAGAGGCTACGGTGATGCGTGGCTGGTCTCAGGTGGCGCGGGTGGAAGTTATTAGCCATCCGATGTTTGCCCTGACACGCCTGTGGGATAGTCTCATCGCCAGTTTTATTTTGCTCAGCGTTTGTAGTGTGCTGTGCGTTCTGGGGGCAATGTTTATGTTGCGCCATAGTTTGCGTCCACTTAACTACATCGTTGAACAAGCAATGGCAATCAGTCGTCGGGAATTTCTTAACCTTCCAGCCCGCCCCAAAACGCCAGAATTACGTCGCGTGGTGGAAGCAACGAACATGATGGTGAACCAGCTTAAGACCCTGTTTAGCGAACAGGCGTCACGAACCGAAAAGCTTCGAGAAGAAGCTTATAATGATAGCCTGACCGGGCTAAACAACCGCCGAGCCTTTGACATTCAGTTGCAATCTCGCCTCAGTGACGAAGAGCACGCAGAGGGTCATCTGATTTTATTACGTGTTCAAGATTTGACAGGGCTTAACCATCGTCTGGGTGGCGCTAAAACTGATCAGTTATTGCAAGCTATCGCCGATACCCTTCATCAACTTCAGAAGCGGTTCCTTCACGGGGAAGGATTTCTTGCGCGCGTGCGTGGCGGCGAGTTCGCCATTATCACGCCTGCCATTTTGCCGCAGGAGATGGAAAACCTGATGGCAACCCTCAACACGCAATTAAGATCACTTCACGAAACCGGCATGAGTGATGTAACGCCTGTAGCGCACTTCTCTCAAGTGGCATTCACCGTCGGTGATACCCCGCAGGCGGTGCTCTTACAGGCAGACCAGGCGCTGGCGATGGCAGAAACAGAAATGCGCTTTTTTGCCGATAGTCAGATGGCCGACAGTACAGAAAACGACGATGATCATCATCGCTGGCATAACCGCCTGGAAGAAGTACTGCAGAATGGCGCATTTGAGCTTTTTTCCCAACCTGTTTATCAATGCAACAGGAATAATAGTATTCTGCACCAAAAAATACTTGCCCGAATCAAAACTGAAGATGGCGAGATCATTCCTGCTGGTCGATTTATGCCATGGATCCATCGTCTTGCATTGAGTCGTCGTATGGATATTGTAATGTTAAAACAAACATTAAAAGCAATGGAGATGAGCACGCAGCCCCTGGCACTCAGTATCAGTGGTGAAAGTGTTGCTGATGAAACCAGTATGAATGCCCTGCTACAACCGTTAAAAAATGCGCGACACCTTGCGGGTAAACTGACGCTGGAACTGGATGAAAATGAACTCCCTGATCCTGAGCAGGTTAGCCTTCTGGTACAAAAACTGAACGCATTGGGTTGCCGCCTGGGCATTCAACACTTTGGTGGCCGCTTCCATCTGATTGGCAACTTGCCACAGTGGGGGCTTGCGTGGATCAAAGTCGACGGCGGTTACATCCGTAATATCGATCAGGAAGAAGATAAAAAGCTTTTCATCGAGGCCATCTACTGGGCCACACGCCAGATTAATCTCCCGCTCATTGCGGAACGCGTTGAAACTGAGGGAGAACTCACCGTACTTGAAAACATTGGCCTGTATGGTGCAATGGGTCGTTACTTTAGCGACGCCAGTACCCTTACTAAATAACAATCAGGAGCGTATCCATGCATTTCATCGAACGAGATAGTGACGGAAAAATTTTGCGTGTTGAGTCTTCTCCATTCCACGAATCAACGGAGCAGTATGAGGAAATAACCGCAGAAATTGCTGAATGGCTGAAAGTGAATACGCTACGTGTAGCCACATTGCAACAACTGCAGCAAAGTGATCTCGATATGGTTCGCGTACTTGAAGACCTGATAGAGGTTCTTATGAGCAAAGGAATCATAAGTATTACTGATTTACCTCCAGCAGCACAAAGTAAACTCCTCAATCGTGCGCAGGCTCGCCAAAGGCTAAGTGGGCTGGAAGGTTTAATTCAGGACGATGACGAAGGGTTAATTTGAAAAGGAGTTACGTACTCACTGCTCGTTAAAGTAGGTGCTAATGATTTGATTATATAAGATTTTTTAACGAGCTCATCAGATTAAATTCATACTTAAATCAAAAAATATTTTCCGGCTTACCACCAGATACAACTCTCAATTACGACGGGAAAAACTATCTCGTTAATGATGATGGCGTCATCAAGATTGATGTTGATGGATCCACACTTGATGCCAACATCCTTCATCACGCAGAATCTGCCGATGATGAAGGCGGCTCTGCCTCAAAAGGTGGCATAGAGATATTGAATCAAACAACTGGAAGTAAGACGAACCCGATAAATACTGTCAATCTCAACGACATTGTGCATGACGGTGAACACGACGACCTGAGTTCTTTCATCAAAACCGATAACCTGGCAAATTCCCCCTCCCAGCCTGACGACGTGCAGCATGTTCCGGCGGAGAGTGAAGGACAAAGTGACGTCTGGACGGGCAATGAGGCTGAACAACTCGATCATCTTATTGCTCAACCCGAACAAGATTTATAATCAAAGAGTCGGCATTATTATTTATTTCGATAATGCCGACCATTAGCACTTTCTTAATCGTAAAATATTATCAAGCAAATACTCATTAATTAGTTAAGTTTTAATTAATCTTAATGAATGATAAGACCAGGTAGAATGCATTAGGAATACGAAATATTATTTCTAGCACAGCACTCACGAACATATAAGGTTTACTTATAATTATACACCATCAATAATTCACATCAATAAAACACACCTCACCGGCATCTTTCTCGAAATTAAAAAGCACAGCAATAGAATAAAAGACCATGTTTTTCATAGAGATAATGAAGTATAACCAAAAAATAATTTCTGGTTGAAATTTAATTTCAGATTACTACAATCAAACAACACAAAGCCCCACAAAACAACATTAGCTCAAGAGATTTCTTTACAGAACTATCTTAAGAAAACAACATTAAAATCAAAGAAACGACATATTCAGAGTATTATTTTATTACTACGAAACGAGTTTAATTAATCCGCCGCCCCCATGGCGAACACTAGCGATGTAGCTCATAGAAATCTATATGAGATCATAACCATCGGAAACAGACAAACAGTGAAAAAAATCATGGAGATATATTAAGTTAAAAACACACCGCCATGAACAAATGGAAACGTTCACGTAAGATTAAGAGGAATGTATTATGAGCGATGTAGTTGGAACAATAAAAGCATTAGTAGGACAAGCCTTTGCTATTTCCCCTGATGGGAGCAGGCGTTTATTGGTGGAGGGAGATAAAATCCTGTCCGGAGAGCAAGTTGAAACCAGCGCTACCGGAGCAGTTTCAATAACTCTACCGAATGGAAAAATGCTCGATCTTGGCCGAGATAGTCATTGGAATACTACAAACGCAACCGCTTTCACTCCCACAGAAGATACTGCAAGTGACGTCGCTGCGCTCCAACAGGCGATTGCCGATGGCATGGATCCAACACAAACTCTTGAAGCAACCGCGGCAGGGCCACAGGCTGTTGCAGAGAGCGGCACGCCAGGTGCTGGGGGCGCACATACACATGTCGTTCTTGATCTTACTGGAGAAATGCTCGATCCCACAGCAGGGTATCCTACTGATGGATTGAATTTTCCTGGCACCGAAATTGAAGAAGAGCTGACTATTCTCGATACAGATATGGACACCGACACGGATACGGATACGGATACGGATACGGATACGGATACGGATACGGATACCGATACAGACACGGATACCGATACCGATACCGATACCGATACCGATACCGATACCGATACTGACACAGACACAGACACTGACACAGACACAGACACAGACACGGATACTGACACAGACACGGATACCGATACGGATACTGACACCGACACCGATACGGATACTGACACCGATACGGACACCGACACCGATACGGATACTGACACCGATACGGATACTGACACCGATACCGACACGGATACCGACACAGATACAGACACGGACCCCGACTATCGCTTAACCGTACACATCACCCCAGGCACGCCACAAGAGAATCCTGGCGAACCTTCGGACGACAAGTTTCTTGAAGTGAATGGCGGCAGCAAAGATCCCAGCGGACTCGGGTTCGATGTAGTCGATGGTAAGATAGTTGCGATTGGCGATAATGTGCGCGTCTGGATCGCACCAGGGGATACACCTCCCGCCTGTAACGATCCGAAAAATCAAGTTATCTATTACGACAAAAGCAATGCCAGTTCAGACAAAGCAGGCGATAATTACAGCGACATCTTTGTCCTGGACGTCAACAACAATGCTAATGTAACGAAGGTTCAGGGTAATAAAATTACCGATGGTGATGGTTACAAGGACTACATCTTCCTGGTAGGAGCAGGAGAAGATTATCGGATAGATGCCAGCGATCCAAATAATGGTCACCTGAACGAACTCACCGCTATTGCCGTTTATGGCAAAGAAAGCGGGAAAATGATCCTGGGCAGTCCTGCGTCTAACCATATTGAAGGCATCATCTATGGCGACGGTCTTTCCGAATATCCAGGCGACACTGAAGCAACCTGGACGCTGAAATTTACGCTGGATATTCAGCTCGATAGCCCTGGGAACGCAGAAACGTTAACGTACGTCACACTTGATGGCCTTCCTGAGGGCGCAACATTTACCAGTGACGACCCTTCAAGTTCGGTAACCGTCACCTATGAAAATGGCGTGTATACCCTCGCCTTCCCTGACGGTACTTCTGGCTACAAAGGCACAATGACCGTAACGGTGCCGGATGGCCAGCAAGAGCTGGGTGAGATCACCATGAATGTGGAAACCACTATTGATGGCGATCATCAAAGCGAATTTATCTTTGATGCTGACGAAGGCATGGCTTACGACAGCGAAGCAGACAGTGCCGACATGCAATCTGCGGATATGTTGGCTTCTTCAGACGACGAAAGCGAAGTATTAATGCAGTCATCCTCCCATGACGAAGGCACCGATAATAACGATACAGGTTCGCAGGCAAATGTTGAGGACGAAACGCAGGAAGTCAGTGAAGAGAACTTACTCGTTGATACATCTCAACTTAGTCTCGACTCAGTCGCGTATGACATCGCGCAGCCCACACCAGACAGTGAAATCGACTCGCTGAAGACGCTGCTGGGAGAAAACAGTGAAACGGGGGTGGAAGAAACATCTACAGATACTGAAACTACTGCGACACACCCGCTGGAAACTGAACAGACAGTGTTGAGCCAGGAAGAGCCATTAAACTTTAACGATCTGCTTCACAATGAGGCAACTCAAAATATTAGCGAGCTTATTCAGACACCAGAAGAACTGGCGATTGCTGATAATCAGCAGGTAAAACATGTGCCGGCAGAAGGTGGTGATGCTGAGAACAGCGATGTCTGGGCCATCTCGGACGAGTCCCAGGTAGATAATTTAATTGCGAAACCAGAAGCGGAGTCCTGACGGGTGACAGAAATGCGCGCCCTTAAAGGGGGCGCATTTCATCTCTTTTAATAATCAGGTCGGTAAATATATAAGACCTGAATATTTTGAACCACACGGCTCTGACGATATTCAATTTTTCACGCGACATTACCCCTGGTGGGCCAGCTCACCAGCAAGGGAACAGAACATAATGAAAGGACATCATCATGCATAAAACGATTCGCGTTTTAACCAGTCTCTCTCTACCATTACTTTTCGCTCAGAACGTTAGCGCAGCGACGCTTGAACAGGCGGTGAAAGACAGTTTACTGTGGCATCCGCAGGTCAGTGCTTCAGTTAACAGTCGTTACTCCGCGGATCAAGACTTACGCGCAGCGAAAGGGGGCTATCTACCCACTCTTGACCTCACTGCAGGAACAGGATGGGAACAAACAGACAATGCCTCTACGCGTGCAGCAAACGATCATCGACGCGATCTGCACCGTAGTGAATCCAGCATAAATCTGAGCCAGAACCTCTTTAATGGTTTTGCCACCACCAGTGAAGTTGCCAGGCAACAGGCAACCGTAAATTCCCGGGCGCACGCGGTGATGAACACCAGCGAAGTCACCGCTCTTACCGCAATCCAGACATATCTGGATGTATTAATGCGTCAAAAAATGGTGCAACTGGCCGAAGAAAACCTTAAAAACCATGAACGTGTTTTCGACCAGATTCGCCTTCGTACTGAACAAGGAGTTGGACGAACGGCGGACTTCGAGCAGGCCCAGGCTCGTCTCGCACAGGCGCAAAACAATTTGCTGACTGAACAAACCAACCTGCAGGATGCGCAAGCCAATTACTATAGCGTCGTGGGTAAAGAAGCAACGGATTTATCACTGCCGGTTATGACCCAGATCCCCGCCTCACAGGTCGAGGCGCGCAAACTTATGCTGGACAATAGCCCACTCCTGAAGCAGGCGGATTCCGATGTTGAAGCCACTCGCCAGCAGTATGAAGCGGCGAAATCCCGTTTCTATCCAAGTGTGGACGTTGATGTTGGTCGTCGTATGGATAATAACGTCGACGGTACGCGCGGGCATGATCAGGAATGGCAGGCGATGGTCAGGATGCGTTATAACTTATTCAATGGCGGCAGCGATAAAGCACAGCTCTCTTCCTATGCTTACAAAATGCAGGAAGCGCAGGATGTAAAACGCAATGCGCTTCGTCAGTTAGATGAGGAGTTACGCCTCTCCTGGAACGCATGGGAAAACGCTAAAAAACAAGTCCCTATCGCAAAAGATTACGCCGAACGCAGTGCCACCGTCCGCACGGCATACCAGGAACAGTTTAGTATTGGCGAACGCAGCCTGCTGGATATGCTGGACAGCGAAAACGAAGTTTTCACGGCTCAGCGCCGCTACGTCGAAATGCAGTTCGTTGAGATGTTCACGACGTACCGTATTAACGCTCGCATTGGCGATCTGTTGAAACAACTTAAGATTCAGGCGCCTTCTGCGGCTCAGCCAGGAGAAGAGCAGCAAACTGCTCATGTCAATCTGCCTGAACTGAAGTAATTGATATTAGGCTCACGGGCTAATTCATCAGTTCCTGATGGACTAGCCCCTATTTTCTTTGCGCCTAAGCGAATTTTCGCTGGAATTTGAGGGGCTGACTATGGCCACATCAACTGATTCACTTGATCCTGTGATCACCACTGCTGAGCATTCACTCAGAGACGACCCGCGTCAAAGTCATGACGATCCTTTGCTCGATTCGCTGATGATTGTTTGCAAACTGCACAACATCATTACCAGCCGTAACGTGTTAACTGCGGGCCTTCCCTTACAGGCGAACCTACTCACGCAAAGCGTATTTCCGCGTGCAGCGCAACGAGCAGGGCTGAAAGCCCGTGTACTACATCGCTCACTGGATAAGATTTCCGCCATATCTCTTCCCGCCATACTGCTGCTGAAAAATGAGCAGGCTACTGTATTGATTGGCTGGGACGAACAACATCGAGCCCGATTGCTTCCAACGGAAACGGAAGGCGGTGAAATAGTGCTCGAAATGGAAAAACTGGCTGAAAGCTACAGTGGGAAAGTTATTTTTCTTCAGCCGGAACATGAGTTTGACAGCCAGCCGACAGCGGATATCCCGAAAACCAAAAACTGGTTTAAAGACACACTAAAACTGTCAAAATTCCTCTATATTGATTCCATCGTCGCCAGTTTTATTATCAATCTAATCGCGATCGCTACCCCATTATTTGTAATGAACGTCTACGATCGCGTCGTACCAAACCAGGCGACGGCGACGCTTTGGGTACTGGCCATTGGCATCTCCGTCGCGTTCGTTTTCGACCTGATTCTCAAAATATTGCGGGGAATCTGTCTCGATCTCGCAGGCAAAAAAACAGATCTCATTGTATCCGCAGCGCTCTTTGAACGTTTGTTAGGAATGAAAATGAAGCAACGTCCGGCAAGAGTGGGCGGTTTTACGCAGAACTTTCAGGAATATCAATCCGTAAGAGATTTCCTGTCTTCGCTAACGCTCACAGCTCTTATTGACGTGCCTTTTACCTTACTGATATTGCTGGTCATCGCTATTATCGGCGGTCCGCTGGCCTTCATTCCTCTTCTCTGTTACCCCATCGCACTACTGGTTAACTGGATGATTCAGAAGCCATTGTTGGCTGAGGTGCAAAAAACTTACCGCCTCTCAAACGAACGACAAGCCATGTTAGTTGAAACCGTGACCGGTCTCGATGCAATTAAAGTCAACAACGCCCAAAGCGAACGCCAGTACCAGTGGGAACAAATCATCAGCCAGCTCAGTAAGCTGGAGCTTCGCGTAAAATCGCTTTCCTATATAGCGGTCAATTTCACTACCTGGATCCAGCAATTTGGAGGCGTCGTTCTGATTGTTGCCGGTGTTTACAGCATCATCGCGGGCAACCTGAGTATGGGGGGCTTAATCGCCTGCTACCTTTTAAATCGCCGGGCAATGATGCCGATTGGCCAGCTTTGTGGCTTGATCACCCGATATCAACGCGCTCGAATGACGAAAGCAACCATCGATCGAATGATGGATCTTGAGCAAGAAGTTGAAAGTGATGAAGTGCCGCTCAAGCGCGAAACCCTCTCTGGCGCGATAGAATTCCGTGATGTTGTCTTCCGTTATCCGCAAAACCAATATGTTTCGCTTAACGGAATCTCACTGCAAATTACGCCAGGGGAAAAAGTGGGGATCATCGGGCGTAGCGGCTCAGGGAAAAGTTCCCTGGCCAAACTGCTGGTTGGTTTTTACCAGCCCGAAGGTGGGACAATCCTTATTGATGGTATTGATTCACGTCAGCTCGACATTAACGATGTTCGCCACAATATTGGTTATGCGCCGCAGGATATTCACCTGTTCAGCGGTACACTGCGCGATAACTTGCTAAGTGGCGCGGGGTATGTTGATGAAGAGACGATGCTTCGCGCCGCCACTCTGGCTGGCGTGCATGAGTTTGCTCGTCGCCATCCTTCGGGCTACAACATGCAGGTTGGCGAACGTGGAATGAATTTATCTGGCGGGCAACGCCAGGCCGTCGCCCTGGCCCGGGCATTGCTTCTTGACCCGCCTATCCTGTTGATGGATGAACCCACCAGTTCAATGGACAACACCAGCGAAGATTTGATTAAAAAAGCACTTGCCCCCATCGTCAGCAACAAAACGTTGCTGTTGGTTACTCACCGGGCATCGCTACTGTCGTTGGTAGATCGTTTGATTATTCTCGATAACGGCAAAATCATTGCCGACGGTCCTAAAGAAAGCGTCATGAATGCGCTAAGGAAGGGGCAAATCCATGCGAATCGCTAACCAATTGAACCGTCTGACAAAATGGCTTTTTGGTGATAAAAGTGCAACAACGCTCACTGCAAATGAAGTTAACAAAGCCCTTCTGGATGACTCACCGCGCGTGGTGCGCATCACCCTATGGGCGATTCTGGCATTCTTTGCGGTCATGCTGACCTGGGCTGCGCTGGCGGATATTGATGAAGTAACGCGCGGCGATGGTCGGGCTATCCCATCATCGCGTCTGCAAAAAGTGCAAAACCTTGAGGGCGGTATTATCTCGGAAGTATTTGTGCATGAAGGCGAAATTGTTAAGGCTGGCGCACCGCTGCTGCGTCTGGACGATACCCGTTTCCGCTCGAACGCCGGGGAGTCGGAGGCCGACCGCCTGGCGCTGGAAGCCCGCGTTCAGCGTCTGACCGCACAACTTGCCGATAAAGAAATCCTGGAACTGTCGCCGGAAATTACGCAAAAATCGCCAGATATCGCCAACGGAGAAATGGAGCTTTTCACCAGCGTCAAACAGCGGATCCAAAGCGAAATTGGTGGGCTCAATGAACAGCTGGTGCAGAAGAAGCAGGAACTGCTGGACTACCAGGCGAAAGCCAGCCAGACCCGCCGCAGCCTTGGCCTGCTGCAACAGGAGATCAGCATGTCAGAGCCGCTGGTCGCCAAAGGGGCGATTTCGAAAGTGGAGATCCTGCGCCTGCGCCGCTCGGAGGTGGACACACGTGGCCAGCTGGAATCACTGACGCTGGCTATCCCGCGTGCGGAAGCCGCAATTAAGGAAATCGAAAATAAGATTGGCGAAACGCGCGATCGTTATCGCGGCGAAGCGCTGTCGCAGCTTAACGAAGCGCGTACCGATCTCAGCAAAACACAGGCGTCGGGCAAGGCTATCGAAGACCGGGTTAACCGTACGCTGGTGACCTCACCGGTGCGCGGCGTCGTGCAGCAGTTGATGGTCAACACCATCGGCGGCGTTATCCAGCCGGGTAGTGACCTGGTGGAAATTGTCCCGCTCGACGATACCCTGCTGATTGAAACCAAAATTCGCCCGCAGGATATTGCGTTCCTGCACCCTGGTCAGGAAGCGATGGTGAAATTCACCGCCTACGACTACACCATCTACGGCGGTCTGAAAGCCACGCTTGAGCAGATAAGCCCGGATACGGTGACCGATAAAGACGGCAAAAGCTTCTATATCGTGCGCCTGCGCACCGAGAAAAATCACCTTGGTAGCGATGAAAAACCCCTGCTAATTATTCCCGGAATGGTCGCATCGGTGGATATCATTACCGGCAGAAAAACCATTCTGGCCTATCTGCTAAAACCGATTCTGCGCGCCAGAGCTGAAGCTTTCCGCGAACGATAATTGTGTAAACCGTAATGTCGCCTTATCCGGCCTACGAGATCCCGTAGGCCTGATAAGCGAAACGCCATCAGGCTCGGTTCAGCGCAACGGCCCACCTAAGTCCTTCTCATACAACCGATAACGTTTGTAAGGCAGTGCACCTATTTTCTCAAGGATCGTCCGCATTCCCGTATTGGTTTCCAGAATCCAGGACATCTCCAGCGCGTCAATGCGGCGCTTCGCAAACGGCACGCGCAGCGCTTCAATCAGTAATAACGCAATCACCGGGCCAATACGGCTAAACTGGTGCTCTTTACAAATACCCATCAGCGGCACGCGCGCGGTGCGCACGCCGCTGACTTTTAAGCGCCATAGCAGCTTCACCCAGCCAAAGGGAAACAGATGCCCGTTTAAATCGGCAATCGCTTCATTGAGATTGGGCATGCCCACGATAAAACCGCACGGCGCGGAATCGATCTCTGCAATGTAGATCATGTCATCGGGCACCAGAAACTTCAGTTGATCGCCCATCGTGGCGAATTCACGTTCGGTGAAGGGGACAAACCCCCAGTTATGCTGCCAGCCGGAGTTAAAGACCTCGCGTAATATCTGCATCTCTTCGGCGAAGCGTTTTCGGTCAATGCAGCGGATTGTCACCTTTTTACGCACCTGATCCATCAGGCGGGTGAGCGAGGGCGAGAATGTTAAATCAGTGCGTTTCATCCAATAAGCCAGTAAATCGATGCCTTTACTATATCCCTGTTGCTCTACGCGCGGGCCATACCAGGGTTTTCCGTGCGGCATCATTACTGAAGGCGGCGTGTCGAAACCGTCAACCAGTAAGCCACTCTCCTGGTTAATGTTCAGACTAAAAGGACCGGTAATTTTTCGCGCGCCTTCCGCGATTAACCACGCCTCTGCGGCCAAACACAGCGCCCTGAACACCTCCGCATCGTCAATTGCATCAATCATCCCGATATGTCCGCTGTCCTCACCGTAGCGTTCACGGTGCAGCATATCAATCTGCGCGGTAATTCGCCCCACCAGCTCGCCGTTTTTGCGTGCGATCCACGCCTGCCAGCGGATATGTTCAGTCCCGGGGTTCTTTGCAGAAAGATGCTCTTCGCGCTCAATTATCAACGGCGGGATCCAGTTGGGATCGTCGCCATAAAGTGAAGAAGGAAAAGAGATAAAAGCCTGGCGTTCGCGCTTACTCACCACTTTTTCAACGCTAATCATAAACAACCTGCATAAGATATTTAATAAAATAACAATAATGAATAATTCAAATAAAACGCTTCAGGCTACTGAATCCTTTTTATTACAGACTAGCCATAAATGTCAGTAGACACGCTTATCAATTGACAAGAACAATAATAAAACGCAATCAATAGCTTTCAGTGAATATATTATTCAGCACGCCAAAATAAACACCGCGTGAAACTTTACCTTTTATGACAATATAACTTATATTACCGTCGCCGTATTGCCCTGTAACTTTTTAATTAAATATTATTCATGGTGTATATGTTCAACGAAACCCCAACACAGACTCTGCCGATGCGCTATGCGGACTTTCCCACTCTTGTGGAAGCGTTGGACTATGCAGCCCTGAGTCGCGCCGGTATGTATTTTTACGATCGACGCATCCAGCTTGAGAGCGCACTGGAATATCGCCAACTGCGGCAACGCGCAAGAGCGGGCGCGCGACGGTTACTCTCTCTTAATATCCGCAAAGGCGAGCGCGTTGCGCTTATCGCAGAAACCAGCACCGGGTTTGTCGAAGCCTTTTTTGCGTGTCAGTATGCCGGTTTGATTGCTGTTCCACTCGCCATTCCGATGGGCGTGGGGCAACGTGATTCTTACACAACCAAACTTCAGGGTTTAATAGCCAGTTGTCAACCCGCCGCTATTATTAGCAGTGATGAATGGCTTTCACTCATTAATATAGAAAATATAGATAACGCTTCTCTAAAAATTCTCAGTCATGCCGATTTCAACGCGTTAGAAGAAAAAGAGTGCGAGCTCCCGCTGCCATCTCCCGATGATATTGCTTATCTTCAATATACCTCCGGCAGTACGCGCTTCCCGCGCGGCGTCATTATTACACATCGTGAAGTCATGGCTAATTTACAGGTCATTAGCCACGACGGTATAAAATTACGCGCAAACGATCGCTGCGTCTCCTGGCTGCCTTTCTATCATGATATGGGGTTAGTCGGTTTTTTGTTAACACCCGTCGCAACACAGCTCTCGGTCGATTACCTGCGCACGCAAGATTTCGCGATGCGGCCACTGCAATGGCTGAAGCTTATCAATCAAAACCGCTGCACCGTTTCCGTTGCACCGCCTTTCGGTTACGACCTGTGCCTGCGCCGCGTCAACGAGCGCGATCTGGCCGAGCTCGATCTCTCCTGCTGGCGTGTGGCAGGCATTGGCGCAGAACCGATTCCTGCGCAGCAAATAAATCAGTTTGGCGAACGTTTTCGTCAGGCGCAGTTTGACCCTCATGCCTTTATGCCCTGCTACGGCATGGCCGAAAATGCGCTGGCGGTAAGCTTCTCCGCCGAAGGTGCTGGATTACAGGTCAATGAGATTGACCGAGATATTCTTGAGTGCAAAGGCAAGGCCGTTGCGCCCACCGCACAAACGCGCGCTGTCTCCACCTTTGCCAACTGCGGTAAGGCGCTCCCGGGGCATGCTATTGAAATCCGCGATGAAATGGGTAAACGCCTGGCAGAGCGGGAAATCGGTCACATTTATATTTCCGGGCCGAGCCTGATGAGCGGGTATTTCCAGGACCCGGCTTCACAAAAGGAGATTCAATCTACCGGCTGGATGGACACGGGCGATCTGGGTTATCTGCTGGACGACAATCTTTACGTTACCGGACGCATTAAAGACCTGATTATTATTCATGGTCGCAATATCTGGCCGCAGGATATTGAATACGCCGCGGAAAAAGAGTTGGGGATTCATTCAGGCAACGCCATTGCGTTTGTCACCGCGCAGGAACGCATTGTTTTGCAGATTCAGTGCCGCATCAGCACTGAAGAACATCGTCAGCAAACGCTGCATGCGCTTACGTCGCGCATTCAGAGTGAATTCGGTGTGACGGCGGACATCGAATTTGTACCGCCGCACAGCATTCCGCGCACCTCTTCCGGCAAGCCCGCGCGCGCCGAGGCTAAACGACGCTATCTCACCCCATTTGGCGAGACCGTCAGCCCGCAACAAACGCCGGTAACAGGTTGCGTGCAATGAGTCATACGGTCGCGGTGACCGGCGGAACCGGTTTTATCGGCAAGCATATTCTTGCCAGTCTGCTTTCCCGCGGCTATTCGGTTCGCGCCTTAACCCGCGCGCCGCGTAATGATTCAAGCCAACAGCTCACCTGGGTTCAGGGCTCACTGGAAGACCGGAACGCTCTCGCGGAGCTGGTTAAAGGCGCACGTTATGTCGTTCACGGTGCAGGCCAGGTGCGTGGACATAATGAAGACGTTTTTACCCAGTGCAATGTAATGGGAAGCTTGCGCCTGCTGCAGGCCGCAAAAGAAGGCGGATACTGCGAGCGCTTTTTGTTTATCTCTTCGCTGGCAGCGCGGCATCCTGAACTCTCCTGGTACGCCAATTCTAAATACATTGCCGAGCAAAAATTAGCGGCGATGTCCGCCGGGATCGCGTTGGGGATTTTCCGTCCCACCGCCGTCTACGGCTCGGGCGACAAAGAACTCAAACCGCTCTTCAACTGGATGCTGCGGGGCATTCTTCCCCAGCTTAGCGCGGCGGAGACAAAACTCACCTTTATTCACGCTATTGACCTCGCGCAGGCCGTTACCCAGTGGTTATCCAGTGACGTTCCGCAAGCGCAGACCTACGAATTATGTGACGGTATCGGCGGCTATCGCTGGAAGGATCTCCAGGACATCGGTTCAACCGCGCGTCATGGCCCGGTCCGATTGCTCCCTGTTCCGCTGTATCTGCTGCAAATTTTGGCGGATATCAGCACGCGGCTCAGTCTGCTGGCCGGAAAAGAACCGATGCTCACCCGGTCAAAAATCTGCGAACTCACACATCCGGACTGGTCAGTAAGCATTCAAAACGCAGTCGACGATTTTAACTGGTCCCCAGGGATTAGCCTGACGCACGCAATACACCACAGGCTATTTTGATTATCTACATAACAGGTGTGGCAACATTTCTATGGTAAATCGTGAAAGAGTGATGGATTACATTCTCTCCTGCTTGCGGGAGATGATCGAAAAGGGACTGGAAATCAAGCCTGAAAGTGACCTCGTCAACGACCTGGGTCTGGAGTCGATTAGGGTGATGGATTTGCTGATGGAGCTTGAGGATGAGTTCGATATTTCCATTCCTATCAACATCTTGCTGGATGTCAGAACGCCTGCGCAATTGCGTGACGCCTTAATTCCTTTCCTGGAGAACCGTAATGAGTCTGTATGATAAGTTTTCGCGCCTCGCCAGCGAGCGCGAGCAGTTTTCCACCTCGGGCATTACGCCCTTCGGCACCTGCATTGACGAAGTCTACTCCGCCACACAGGGACGCATTGGTACGCAGCGCGTCATTCTGGCGGGAACCAATAACTATCTCGGTCTGACCTTTAATGCCGACGCTATCACCCAGGGCCAGGCGGCGTTAGCCGCACAGGGGACTGGCACCACCGGGTCGCGCATGGCAAACGGCAGCTATGGCCCGCACCTCGCATTAGAGCAGGAACTGGCGCAATTCTTTGATCGTCCGAGCGCAATCGTCTTTTCAACCGGTTATACCGCTAACCTGGGCGTCATCAGCGCGCTGGCAGACCACAACGCGGTGGTGCTGCTGGATGCTGACAGCCACGCCAGCATCTACGATGCATGCACGCTGGGCGGCGCGGAAATTATTCGCTTCCGCCACAATGATGCGAAAGATCTCGAACGCCGAATGCTGCGTTTGGGCGAGCGTGCGCGTGAAGCCATCATTATCGTCGAAGGCATTTACAGTATGCTCGGCGACGTTGCGCCGCTGGCGGAAATTGTCGATATCAAACGTCGTCTGGGCGGCTTTTTGATCGTGGATGAAGCGCATTCCTTCGGTGTGATGGGTCTGCATGGTCGTGGCCTGGCAGAAGCCGTCGGCGTTGAACAGGATGTCGATATCATTGTCGGTACGTTCAGTAAAAGCCTGGCGTCTATCGGCGGTTTCGCCATTGGTGGTAAAGAGATGGAAGTGCTGCGCTACGGCAGTCGCCCCTATATTTTCACCGCTTCGCCATCCCCTTCCAGCATTGCCTCTGTGCGCTCCTCACTGCACACCATCGCCACCCAGCCCGCGCTGCGGCAAAAGCTGTGGGATAACGCGCATCGTCTGTATAACGGGTTAGACAAGCTGGGTTATCAACTGGGCTCGCATATCAGCCCGGTCGTGCCGGTCATTATCGGTTCAAAAGAGGAAGGTCTGAGGATCTGGCGCGAACTCATTACATTAGGCGTTTATGTGAACCTGATCCTGCCACCCGCAGCCCCTGCCGGCATCACCCTGCTGCGTTGTAGCATGAACGCCGCGCACAGCGATGAAGAAATCGGTGCCATTCTTCAGGCATTCGCCACGCTGAAATCCTGAATCTGGTACAGCCATGCGCGTGTTACGCCGCATGGCTGTACCATTCACCGCGCCCGATCATACCGCCACACCAATAACAACGCCGCAATCACACAACCTGCCGGCAACGCCAGCGCAGTGAACGCCGCGTTGAGGGCGAACAATAATCCCAGATTAACCATAATTTGATAACTGATGTAGAGCAGCAACCCCAAAATACCGCCTACGGCTAAGCGACTGCCAAGCCCTGATGAACGCGGAGCAACAAAGGCAAAGGGGATTGCCAGTAAAATCATCGCCAGGGTCAAAATGGGCCGCCCCAGCTTTTGCCAGAGCGCCAGCCGGTATTCCATGCTGGGCTGATGCGTCTGTTGCAAGTAGGCAATGTAATGATTGAGCTGGCGAATGGAGAAGGTGTTCCCCGGCAACGAGAGCACGTCCAGGCTCATAGGGGTAAAAAAGGCGTTCCACGATAAAGTTGCTTTGCTTTCAATCGTTTCCCTGCCCTCTTCCCACTGTTTTTTACGCACATCCTGAAGTACCCATTTATCACCTTTCACGATGGTCGCCCTCCTGGCATGGATGTAGAACTCAAGGGTGAGATCGTCACGATAGTGAAAAATCTCGACGCCAACAGGTTGCCCCTGCTCATTCAGGGATTTCACGGTCATAAAGGTATTATCGTGGCGAGCCCACAACACATTCCCGGTGATATCGATACCGTTCCCGGCGGCCATCGCCACGTTTCTGATTTGCAGTGCACGCTGCTGTAACGGCGATGCCACCCACTCATCAATCGCGCCCAACGATACCGCCCATAATAATCCCGCGCACAGGGCGACCAATGCAATTCTGAACACAGAGACGCCGGTGCTGCGAATAGCCGTCAGTTCACTGCTTTTTGACAGTAACCCCAACCCAACTATTCCGCCAAGCAGAGCAATGAAAGGCCCGAGATCGATAAGGCTGCGCGGGAGTGTCATCAACACTACCAGCACCGCCTGCGTCCAGTGATAGCCGCCGGGGCTGACATCATCCAGCTCATTAATCAAATTAAAGGTGCTGAACAACGGCAGCAGCAGGCCCGCCGCCGCTGCAAAACCGGTGAAGAGGTAACGAATCAGGTAACGGCTGAATAGGGTCATCGGAAGAGTTTCTGTCGCCAGGAGAAGTCACGCGCCATCAGCGCCACCACGGCGAGAAGCATAAGTGCAGGCACCAGCCAGACGCCGGGCGTCAGCGGTATAGCGCCATTCGCCACCAGCGTTCTGCACACATTGCCGCCGTAAAAAATCGCGACGAACATCAGCGTAAGGGGAATTAATGTCGCGAAACGCCCCTGACGAGGTTTCACGCGGCTTAATGGAATAGCCAGCAGCGCCATCAGCAGTGCGGTGATGCCGCGACTTTTTCGCCACTGTAGCTCCGCGTGATCCGCTGGATCGCTGGAAACGGACAACGTCTCCGCCGGTTTGGCCTTACGTTTGATTTCCACACGCTGCGTGAGCGGGTTGAGATGCAATTCCAGATTACGATAAATTTGTTCGTTATCGTCGCGGCCCTCCTGATCGAGCGTATAGGCCGTTCCCGCGTGTAACATCACCGTTGGCGTCAGAGGTGAAGGGTCGATCACATCAATGGATTGCGCACGGAACAGACTGGTTTTGCCGCCTGCGGAGGTATATATCAGCGCTTCATTCAGGTGATTCGAAGTGGGGTTAATCATCTCGGCCATAATCATGCGACCGTTGTCATTGACGTTGAATTTTTTCGCCTGCAAATGGCGAACATCCAGTTCCGATTGCGACTGCTGCTCTAACAGATAAATTTGCCCATACGCCCATGGCCTGCCATACACCGACAGCAACATCACCATAATACTCAACGGGATAGCCAAAAATATCACCGCTTTATACAAACGAAACGGACTGGCGCCAGCGGCAGACATGGCGGTAATTTCCGAATCCGTGTAAAGCTGGCCGAGCGTTACGCCGACCGATACATACAACGCGACGGGCAGCAGCATCTCCAGTGCGATCAGCACCTTATAGAAAACCACACTCAATACGACTTCCAGCGCCAGCGTGCCGTTAGCAGCTTCGGTGAGATAGCGTTGTGCGCAGTAGCAGGTGAAAATGAAGATCAAAAAGCCAACCATAATCAGCATCAGGCGGCAGGTTCCGCCCATGATATAGCGCTCAATCAGTTTCATGTTTAGCCGCAGACCTTTCCTGTTCAGAAATGAGCACCCAGAGCAGCTTAATCACCTCGCTGACCTCTTTTTCCGTCAGGCCGCCGTCTTCGGCCCACACGATTTGCCCCTGATGATTGAGGACAAAAATGGTGGAACTCTCCTCTGGTAGCTGCCAGCTATTTCGCCCCACACCGCCGCCGTCGATGATGAACTGCGCCCACGCGTATCGACGCTTGTTTTTCTCAATCTTGCCGCGCACGAAGTAACTGGTGCCAAAGATGACATCATCGGTATTCACAATAGTGGTAGGCTGAAAAACATCGTCGGGAAAGTGCGCTTTCTCAACGGCTTTAATCAATAGTGAGTTTTTCTTTTTAGCGGACTTCCGCCCGGCGATGTACTGCACAATGCGTACTTTTCCCGCCAGCTGTGCACTGTTCCAGGGCTGATAGCGAATGCTGTCGTCGTTCAGCACCAACTCGCCACCATCGCTGATGGCGATCGGTGAAACGGCTTTTCCGACGACAAAATTATGCGCCGCCGCCAGGCAGGGAAGATACAGGAGCGTAACCATCAACATAATGGCGAACACGCCTCTCCAGCGATTATCCTTCATCGTGTTGTGCATCCTTTTACAACGGAAAGCGCGACAGAAGCAGTTCTAAGCGCTGGCGAATGTCTTCGTCCAGCGCGACCGGCGTCTCGTAGGCCAGGCGATTTTCCATATCGTCGGCCACCATCTCATCATGCTTGTCGCCCATCAGACCGTTAATGGCGGCTAAAAAGCGGGAAATCTGCCGCGCGTCGTGGTTATCCGGGTTAATCGACCGCAGGGTGTCGTAATATGACACCTGCTGGCTGATAATTTTCCGCACATTATGGAACTCCCGTCCCGTTAGCCTGGGTTTCGCTAATATTGCCTTAATTTCCAGCATTTGCGCCTGACGACAAGCGACAAAATCTTCCACGTTTGCCAGCCGATTATGGCGTAGTCGATACCGTACAAGACGCCACACAGGCGAACTCAAACATACCCGTAGCAGCCTGGCGTAAAAGGTAATGACGTCCTTCTTTTCGTTACGAAATCCATCCTGAAAGCGCCCAAGATAAACCGTCGTTTTACCGAACAAGAAACCGGCCCGGTGCTTTTGCAGATACAATCTTTGGGCGAAGCGTAAATGTTTATAGCGCGCACGCATGTATTTGTACTGCAAGCGTTCTGCCGCAGAGAGCTCAACCCCTCTGGCCTGTTTCAACATTAGATTCAGCAAATCCTGGCGCTTTACGCCGTCTTCCCAGAATTGCAGACATAACGCATAGTTGCCTTGAATGATTTCCGGCGTGCAGTGCAAATCAATCACCGGCGGCAGGCTAACCTGCGCATCCACGTAATCGTCCTCTTCTACCGCCGTAAACAGGCGCTGAGTCACTTCAGGTGCAAAACGTTTCTCGATCACTTTCCGCTCTCCATCGATCCTTTAAAGACCAGTAAATGGCGCTGAAAATAAGCACGTAGCGTCGGCACCAGTGAAAACAGCACATCAAGGCACTGGCCGAAGAAGTAGGCGAAGGCCGCGCCCATCACGCCAAAAACATGTGACAGCGCAATCAATAAAATGAGATAGCCCGCCGAAGCGAACGTCTGGGCCACAAGGAAAGCTCGCTGTCTGCCCGCCATAAGCAACAGCGATTCTTGCGGGAAACCCACCATCGAGATAACAATGGCTGCCAGCATGACCTGAATCAGGTCGTACGCCTCAAGGTATTTCATCCCAAACACCAGCGAGATCAGCGGCTTGCCGACTAAAATCACCAGTAATGCCACCAACATGCCAATTCCCCCGGCCAGCAACGCAGAGCGAATACCCAGCATCCACGGACGTTTAGTGCGCGGGTCGAGGCGCATCACTTCTGGATAAAAACTTTTGCCCAGTAAACCGGCGGGAGTGCCAGCCGCATCAAAGAAGGTCATCGCGATTTTAAACAGCCCCGCCGCCGCCGGGCCCAACACGACGCCGACTAACACGGTGCTACAGGAGTTGCGCGCCGACCAGATAGAGTGTGCGATGTTGGTTGACCAGACAAAGCTCCAGGCTCCCGGTATCCGTCGGGCGGATTCGAACAACCTGGGGCGCAGCGCGCCCTGAATATTGCGACGACGCAGTTCGCGCGCGGCAAACCACCAGTACATCGTGCCGCCCACCAGGTTAGAGACGTACCAGGTAATCACAAACCCGGCGAAACCAAAATCGCCAAAGTAAGCAATCACGCTGCCCAGCGCGCGCAGAAAGGGTTTCGTCGCCTGCTGAATGGCGATCAGATCAAAACGGTCAACCGCACGCAAAATACCGGTTGGCGTAGATGACGCCATCGAAGGGATCAGCGTGCAATAGAGCATGGCTAACCAGAAACTCTGCGCTTCCAGCCCCATGGAGTGCGAGAGAAACGGTAGCAGCGCCATACCGCCGACAATAGCAACGGCCCCGCTAACGATATCCAGGCCGAAGGAAAACGACACCACATCACGAAACTGCTGTGGGTTATTATTTTCCAGCGCGGGCGTGCCGTACTGCACCACGAGCTGCCAGGTCTGGAACTTAATAAAATCACTGATCGATTTGGCGTAGGATTGCACCACCACAAGCACACCAAACATCGCAGGCGTCATGCCTTTACCGGCGCAGGAGAGCGCCAGTAATCCCAGCAGGGCGCTGACCACATTACTGGAGCCTAAATAGGCGCTATTGCGAATAATGGTGCGAAATGCGCCATCAGAAAACCAATTTTTCATCGTGATAACAACAGTCCGTTCAGGCTCGTTATATTCAGTAAGGAATTAATTCCAGTGCATTCATAATTAAATTAAATAATTAATCAACCAACATTCAGATCACAGCATGACGCGCTGACGTTTTGAATCAGCAGCGACCCTCGATGCTGCGGATAAGGCCTTTTCAAGTACCTCGGAATAAGGTGCTCTTGCATCCAGCTCAATAATGCGTGAGCCGTTATAGTGAATTTTCGACATCACACCGATTTTGTCCCGTAGCTCTTCATAATCATGATCGGGCTTGCGCGAAAATGCGGTCTCCACATCAATCATCAGACGAATAATTAATTCCGGTTGATAACGTGCCATCTGCTGATAAAGCTGTTGCTCGCGTTTTGCCAACCGCTGCTTTATTTTTCCCGTTGCGCGCTCAATACCAATTCCTGGCCCATCGTAATAAAAACCCGAAATTTCAGCCTGGGGAAAGCGGTCGCTCACCACCAGCACACCACTTTGCGTCAGGTGCTGAACTCGGCGTAGTTTTACCCGTCGACGAAGCGAGAAAGCGAACATAATCAACGCGGCCCACAGGGCTGGCGAGCGGTTTTTCATGCTCTGCGTCTTTGATGACTTCGCGGCTAAACGCCGCTCAAGCCAGACGCCAATAAACGGTAACTTTTTGATTTTGTCACCGTCTTCTCCTGAAAGCAGCCCCAGATATCGGCGCTCGGTGACCCACTGCGTTTGCAGTTGTTTAACCAGATCCGTGGTCAGGGTTGATTTACCGGTGCCATCACAGCCCACCACCGCAATCAGGCCGGGAATACATTCAGTCTGGGAGATCGCGGCCTGGGTGAAGTTGGTCATTTCCATGGTGTTTACTCTTGAGTTCCTTACAATCAGGCGCGGTAATCAGGAAAGTGTGGACTGAATCGAACGTAATGATTCAGCGAGGATTTCATCCGCGGGCTGGCGTCCATCCAGCTCAAGAATGGGCGCATGGTTAAAATTGAGCGTAGGGATGACGGTGGTTTTCTCATGCAGTGCCACGAGTGAGTGGTCGGGCTTGCGGCTGAAGGCCGTTTGTTCATCAATTGCGAGGCGAATCAATAGCACGGGAATATAAGAAGCCATCCAGTGATACAGTTTCAGCTCGTTTTTTCTGAGCAGACACACCCAGCGATTGCCGCCTTCCGTCTTTGCAAGTTGCGGGCCATCAAACCGAAAACCGGGCACTTCTACCTGCGGGTAGCGATCGGTTATCAATACATACCCTTGCTCGCTTTTGCGCAGCATTTTGCGAAACTTCCAGCCTCGCCAGCAGGAGAGTAAAAAGATAACCAGTGCGCTGACGTTCCCAGGAGGCTGCGAGGGAAAATCGTGTACGTTAGCCGCTTTGGCGCGTAAATAACGGCCAAACGGTGCACCGATAATTGGCAGTTGCGTAATCCATTCACCAATACGCCCGGAAGATTGCCCAAGATACAATAATTGCGTGGGCATTTGCGGGGTCAGCTTTTCAAGTAGCGCCGTCGCCAGCGTGGATTTTCCAGAACCATCACAACCGACTATGGCAATCACTCTGACAAAAGGCGAATTAACCTTTCGGCTATTATATTGGCTCATGGAAAACTCATTATTGAAGAAATGATTGTATATTACTGGCATTGTGCTCAGAATATCTTTTCGGCATTGCCGTGACAATAATTAAATGTCAGCGCAACAAAACTATCGCCGCACCCAAATACATTTATTTAAATAATATTTAATGTTGGCATATTAAATAAAGGATATATTTATGCAGTCAATAACTCCTCCGGTTATTGCCGTTATTGGCAGTGACGGTTCAGGTAAATCCACTGTTTGTGAACGTCTGATTAAAACCGTACAAAAATATGGCCCCGCCGAACAGGTTCACTTAGGAAAACAGGCAGGAAACGTTGGGCGCGCCGTTACAAAACTGCCCTTAATGGGGAAATCACTGCATAAAACTATCGAACGCAACCAGGTAAAAACGGCAAAAAAATTGCCCGGCCCCATTCCTGCACTGCTAATTACCGCTTTTGTCGCACGCCGCCTGCTGCGCTTTCGTCATATGCTGGCGTGCCATAAGAAGGGGCTGATCATATTAACTGACCGCTACCCGCAGGAGCAGATCCCCGGCGCTTACGACGGAACCGTTTTTCCTCCGAATGCCACCGGTAGCCGGTTTGTATCCTGGCTGGCAGAACTTGAACGCAAGGCGTTCCACTGGATGGCGAGCTATAAGCCGGATCTCGTGATCAAGCTGAACGTTGACCTTGAAGTGGCTTGCGCGCGCAAACCCGATCACCAGCGAGAATCACTGGCGCGCAAGATTGCCATCACGCCGCAGTTGACCTTTAACGGTGCCGAACTGATTGATATCGATGCCAACAAACCGCTGGATGACGTGTTAAACGATGCAGAAAACGCGGTAATGCGCTTTATGGAAAGCCGGGGCTATGTCCCGCTTGCGAGTGCCTGATTATCCGGTTATGCCCGGTATATAACCGGGCATAACCGCTGTAACTTAGATAAGTTTGAGTGCAATCCAGTAAAGCGCCCCGGATAAAAAGATAGCCGCCGGCAGCGTGAAGATCCACGCCATCAGAATGCTGGTCACCGTTTTACGCTGTAACCCACCGCCATCCACCAGCATGGTGCCTGCAACTGCGGAAGAGAGCACATGCGTGGTGGAAACCGGCATCCCGACGTAGCTTGCCAGGCCTATCGAAATCGCCGCCGTAATTTGCGCGGACATTCCCTGAGCGTAAGTCATGCCTTTCTTACCAATCTTCTCGCCGATGGTCATCGCCACGCGCTGCCAGCCAATCATCGTACCGATACCCAGCGCCAGCGCCACGGCCATAATGATCCAGATGGGCGCGTACTCGATGGTGCTCAGAATATCGCTGCGCAGTTTTTTCAGCATTTGCTGATCATTACGATTTATGCCCTCTGACTTCGCCACTTTGCCTGCCGTGTCGGAAATGCAGAGCATGATGCGCCTCAGTTGGCTACGTTGTCCCACCTCTAAGGCGCTGTAGCTAGCCACATTGCCTGCCAGCAGGGTTTTAACGCGCTCGAAAGCCTCCATGGTATTCGCCGGATGGCAGTGGAATGCACTCGATTGCACACCCCCGGACTGCGCGGTCGCCACAGGTTGCTCCGTTGTGGTGATGGTTTTCAGCAGTTCAGGGCGCTGCTCAAGAAACATTTCAAAGTTGTTGATAGCATCGCGGGTACGGGCAATTTCGTAACCCGATGCGTTCATATTGACGACAAATCCGGCGGGTGCGATCCCCACCAGCACCAGCATCACCAGGCCTATCCCTTTCTGGCCATCGTTCGCGCCGTGAGAAAACGCCACGCCCGCCGCCGAAACAATCAGCGAGGTCCGCGTCCAGAAAGGAGGTTTGCGTACGCCGCCTTTCTTTTTACGATCTTCCGGCGAACGGTGGATGCGAGCGCGTTTTTTGGTGCCGCTCCAGAAGCGACGCAACAGAAAAATCAGCCCTCCAGCCAGAACAAGGCCGACAATCGGCGACACGATCAAAGAGGTAAAGATTTTGGTTACTTCACGCAGGTTCAATGCTTCCACCACAGAATTGCCATTCATCACGGCATTGGTGAGCCCAATTCCGATTATCGCGCCAATCAGCGTATGTGAACTGGAGGCAGGCAAACCGAAAAACCAGGTGCCGAGGTTCCAGATAATTGCCGCCAGCAACATCGAAAAGACCATCTCCAGCCCGTGCGAAGAGCCCATATTCAGCAGCAAATCGGTCGGTAGCATATGCACAATGGCGTAAGCCACACTGAGCCCCCCCAACAGCACGCCAAAAAAGTTGAACGCAGCGGCCATCATCACCGCTAGCTGCGGGCGCATAGCGCGGGTGTAGATAACCGTCGCCACCGCGTTGGCCGTATCGTGAAAGCCATTAATCGCTTCATAAAACAGGACGAATGCCAGAGCAAGCAATAATAAAAGCCCGGTGTATATATCCAGGCCCATAAATAAATTAAACATATATATAATTGCGCCATATTTAAATAATGAACGGGCGCATTATCGGGGAGTTTAGCCATTCGGGCAAAGTGAATTATTCTTTTTTACCGCCAGTGCGATAAATATCCAGAAAGCAAATCAATAACAATTTCCCAAACAAATAAATAATGAAAACAAATCCATAATGCGAATATTATTAGGTAGATAAAAACATCATTAAACAAAACGATTTTGCTGAATGTTTCCAAAAAAAAGCCGGGTTAGACTCACGTCTACCCGGCTTGATGATGAACTCGCGATTACTCGTTAATTTTTGGATGCTGCTGCACCAGACGTGTCCGTTGCTCCTGCAGCGTCGCGATTTCGGCATCGATATCTTCGATTTTATGCTCGATGTTATCGTGATGCTCCTGCAAAATTTCTCGCGCTTCTTCGATATCCGATGCGGCAGGCGTCGCCCCTTTCAGCGGACGGTTCGCCGTTTCTTTCATCGTGAGGCCGGTAATCAGACCGATTACCGCAATCACCATCAGATAGTAAGCCGGCATCATCAGGTTCTGTGAGGTTTCCACCAGCCATGCCGCCAGCGTCGGCGTCAGGCCGGCAATCAGCACAGAGATGTTAAAGGCAGCGGCCAGCGCACTATAACGGATGTGCGTCGGGAACATTGCCGGCAGCGTCGAGGCCATTACGCCAGTAAAACAGTTCAGGATCACCGCCAGCAACAGCAGACCGGCGAAAATCAGGCCAATCACATTACTGTTAATCAGGATGAAGGCCGGGATTGCGAACACTAACAGCGCCACGCTACCGATAATGACGAACGGACGACGACCAAAACGGTCACTTAACAGGCCCATAACCGGCTGCACAAACAACATACCAATCATGATGGCGATAATAATCAGCACGCCATGATCTTCAGAATAATGCAGGTTATGCGACAGGTAGCTCGGCATATAGGTCAATAGCATGTAATAGGTGACGTTGGTCGCAATAACCAGGCCAATACACGCCAACAGGCTACGCCAGTGTTTGGTCGCAATTTCTTTAAAGGAGACTTTCGGTCCTTCCTGGAGGCCCTGACGGTCACCCTGCTCAAGTTTTTCAACGTGCTGCTGGAACGCTGGCGTCTCTTCCAGCGCATGACGCAGATAGAGGCCAATAATGCCTAACGGCAGCGCGATAAAGAACGGAATACGCCAGCCCCACTCAAGGAAGTTTTCCTCACCCACCACGGTGGAAATCAGGACAACGACCCCCGCACCCAGCACAAAGCCCGCGATGGAGCCGAAATCAAGCCAACTGCCCATAAAGCCACGTTTACGGTCAGGTGAATATTCCGCAACAAAGATGGATGCCCCGGTATACTCACCGCCCACCGAAAAGCCCTGCGCCATTTTACACAGCAGCAGCAGTATGGGTGCCCAGATACCGATGGACGCATATGACGGTATCAGACCAATACAGAACGTACTGATCGACATTATCACGATGGTGATCGCCAGGATTTTCTGACGACCGTACTTATCGCCGAGCATCCCGAAGAACAGACCACCCAACGGGCGAATTAAGAACGGTACGGAGAACGTCGCCAGCGCAGCAATCATCTGCACGCTTGGGTCGGCATCCGGGAAGAAGACTTTACCTAAGGCGTAGGCGACAAAGCCATACACACCAAAGTCGAACCATTCCATTGCATTACCAAGCGAGGCCGCGGTGATGGCTTTACGGAGCTTGGCATCATCGATAATCGTGACATCACGGAGCGTGATCGGCTTTACTTTTTTCCTTCGAAGCATGGGTATTCCTCATTTACATTCGCCGTTAACGCACACCCTGTGGAGTCGAACAGCTCGCTGTTCGCATGGTGTACGGAGGAGCCGGGAAAATGCAGACTCCTGTTTATCAAGCGTAGCAGGTTTGCTTGTACTGCTAGCGCGCCCCTTGCGCGGGAGCGCATTCGGGGGTGACAGCTTCGCGTTACACTTCTCTGGGTTCATGAAGTGCCGAAAGCCGCCGGTGCAATCAAACCTGTTGACGCCTGTACTGGCTAATTACAGGTGGTTAAAAAATCCCCGGAATGTCGGTTCCGGTTTGGACTCAGGCCTTTTACCCTACCAGCGTTTAAATTTGTGATCAACTTCGCAAATAAATGCACGCTGTTGTTAAGTTGAGTCGATATTCGTAAATAAGTTCAATCTTAATGGATTTTTACGTCAAAGCGCGACCAGGCATTGTTACCAAAAACACACCTAAAAATGTCAAATAACCCAGGAAATAATTACCCGCATTATTATTAAACTAAGATAAATCTCATCATTTAAATTCACAAACCATTCACAGCCAATTTATCTCTTCACACCAGACCTAAGCTTTCATCAAAATATGTGATCGATATAACTAAAACACTGTTTTATTTTGATTGAATCATAATTCCAGCAAATGCATCATAGTTTCAGGAACAGCACCTCTGGGCTTTTCAGGGAGAATTTCTCCCTCGTTGTCCCCACCGCGTTCCGGCCGCATGGACAGAGATACCCGAAAGGAAAGACTCGGGTAACTGGTTGAAATTATTATTCTTAACCTCTTCCATCGTCATTCAGATGAGAAGCGAGGATGCAATATGAAAATTAAAGCCACAATGGAAAGAATCCCTGGCGGGATGATGCTGATCCCTTTACTGCTGGGTGCCGTATTAAATACCTTTGCGCCAAACACCGGCGAATACTTTGGTTCCTTCACGAAAGGCATGATTGGCGGAACGGTGCCGATTCTTGCAGTCTGGTTCTTCTGCATTGGTGCATCAATTGATTTGCGGGCAACCGGAACCGTATTACGTAAATCCGGTACGCTGGTGCTGACCAAAATTGGCGTCGCCTGGATTGTGGCGATGATTGCAGCCATGTTTATTCCAGAAAGCGGTATTCAGACCGGTTTCTTTGCGGGTCTGTCCGTTCTGGCCATTGTTTCCGCCATGGATATGACCAACGGCGGCTTATACGCCAGCCTGATGAACCAATATGGCACGAAAGAAGAGTCCGGCGCGTTCGTATTGATGTCGCTGGAGTCCGGCCCGCTGATGACCATGGTTATCCTCGGTTCCGCCGGTCTGGCCTCTTTCGAACCTCACCACTTTATCGGCGCGGTGCTGCCATTCCTGATTGGCTTTACGCTCGGTAACCTGGACCACGACCTGCGTGCTTTCTTTAGCAAAGCAACGCCAGTTTTGATCCCGTTCTTCGGCTTCGCACTGGGAAATACCATCAACCTGAACGTCATTATGGACACCGGTCTGCTGGGCATCGCCCTGGGTGTTGCGGTAATCGTTATCACCGGTATTCCGCTAATTATTGCCGACCGCGTAATTGGCGGCGGTAACGGTACAGCAGGTGTGGCAGCCTCTTCCGCAGCAGGAGCGGCAGTCGCCAACCCGGTGATTATTGCCCAGATTAACCCATCGTTTGCTCCAGTCGCCGCCTCCGCAACAGCGCTGGTCGCGGCAAGCGTCATCGTCACGGCGATTCTGGTGCCTATCATCACAGCCCTGTACGCCAAACGTTTCGGAAAAGTGCCCACACCCGAGAATAGCGCCACCGCAAGCGTCTCTCAGGCCGCTCATCACTAACTTCATCCGCCCCCTCTTCCGAGGGGGCTCTGTTTCCTCCCTGGAATAACGCCGACAAAAGTGTGGTTTTGCGCTATCATTAACGACTGTTTGCGGCATTATGCCGGTTTTTAGGGGCTTATTGCCCTTTCGCACTTTTGAGGAAATCCCCATGTCATTACCCCACTGCCCGAAATGCAATTCCGAATACACTTACGAAGATAACGGCATGTATATCTGCCCGGAATGCGCCCACGAATGGAACGATGCTGAACCCGCACAGGACAGCGATGAGCTGATTGTGAAAGATGCCAACGGTAACCTGCTGGCTGACGGCGACAGCGTTACCGTGGTGAAAGATCTGAAAGTAAAAGGCAGCTCTTCGATGCTGAAGATCGGCACCAAAGTGAAAAACATTCGCCTGGTTGAAGGCGACCACAACATCGATTGCAAAATCGACGGTTTCGGCCCGATGAAGCTGAAATCTGAGTTCGTTAAAAAGAACTGATTATCTGTTGGCACACGATCGATAGGCCGGATAAGGCGCTCGCGCCGCATCCGGCAACAGTGCCGACTGCCTGATGCGACGCTTTCGCGTCTTATCAGGCCTACACGCTACAAATCCCCGCCTCTCATCTGTACAAAATTCGAACTACACTTAATGGGCTCTTCTTACCTGAGGTAACGATTATGCCGTTAAGTCCCTACATTGCTTTCGCCGGAAACTGCGCCGATGCCATCGCCTGGTATCAACAGACGCTGGGCGCGGAATTGCTCTACAAAATCACCTTCGGCGAAATGCCAAAAGATGCGCAGGAAAGCAGCGACGGCTGCCCCTCCGGCCAGACCTACCCTGAAAACGCTATCGCCCACGCCAATCTGAAAGTTGCGGGAAGCGACATCATGATGAGCGACGGCGCGCAAAGCGGAAATACTGGCTACAGCGGCTTTACGCTGGTGCTGGATACCCAGGACGTCAACGAAGGAAAACGCTGGTTCGATAGCCTGGCGGCAGAAGGCCAGATTGAGATGGCCTGGCAGGAAACCTTCTGGGCGCACGGTTTCGGCAAAGTCACCGATCGCTACGGCCTGCCCTGGATGATCAACGTCGTCAAACAGCCTGGCGGATAAACTCTGCGGGAGGTACATCCTCCCGCTGTCATCATTTTCACCTTAACTCTTCATCTTTACGTCACTCACGCTTAACCCAACTGTCACAAAAATTCGCCACGATGGAGCCACTTTTTTAGGGAGGCTCCAGCATGCAAACGATTATCCGCGTCGAACAACTGAGCAAAACCTTCAATCAGCATCAGGCGCTGCACGCGGTTGATCTGAACATTCATCACGGTGAAATGGTGGCTCTGCTTGGGCCGTCGGGTTCCGGCAAATCCACCCTTTTACGTCACTTAAGCGGCCTGATTGTCGGCGATAAAAAGCCAGAATGCCGCGTCGAACTGCTGGGCCGCACCGTTCAGCAAAATGGCCGCCTGGCCCGCGATATCCGCAAAAGCCGCGCCAACACCGGCTACATCTTCCAACAATTCAACCTGGTGAATCGCCTGAGCGTACTGGAGAACGTGCTGATTGGCGCGCTCGGCAGCACGCCATTCTGGCGCACCTGTTTTAGCTACTTCACCCGCGAGCAGAAACAGCGCGCGTTACAGGCGCTGACCCGCGTTGGCATGGTGCACTTTGCCCATCAGCGCGTTTCCACGCTCTCCGGCGGCCAGCAGCAGCGTGTGGCGATTGCCCGCGCGCTGATGCAGCAGGCGAAGGTGATTCTGGCCGATGAACCCATCGCCTCGCTGGACCCGGAATCGGCGCGCATCGTGATGGACACCCTGCGCGACATTAACCAGAACGACGGCATTACCGTGGTCGTCACGCTGCATCAGGTGGATTACGCCCTGCGCTACTGCGAACGCATCGTCGCCCTGCGCCAGGGGCACGTCTTTTACGACGGCAGCAGCCAACAGTTTGATAACGAACGTTTTGACCATCTCTACCGCAGCATTAACCGCGTCGAAGAGAACGCGAAAGCTGCCTGACATCCCCATCATTGAGGAAAACGAATGAACGCTAAGATAATTGCCTCGCTGGCCTTCACCAGCATGTTCAGCCTCAGCACCCTGTTCAGCCCGGCGCACGCCGAAGAGCAGGAAAAGGCGCTGAATTTCGGCATTATTTCAACGGAATCACAGCAAAACCTGAAACCGCAATGGACGCCTTTCCTGCAAGATATGGAGAAGAAACTGGGCGTAAAGGTCAACGCCTTCTTTGCCCCGGACTACGCAGGCATTATCCAGGGGATGCGCTTCAATAAAGTGGATATCGCCTGGTACGGCAATCTGTCGGCGATGGAAGCGGTGGATCGCGCCAACGGTCAGGTCTTCGCCCAGACGGTCGCGGCGGATGGATCGCCGGGTTACTGGAGCGTGTTGATCGTCAACAAAGATAGCCCGATCAACAACCTGAACGATCTGCTGGCCAAGCGTAAAGATCTCACCTTCGGCAATGGCGATCCTAACTCCACCTCTGGCTTCCTCGTCCCCGGCTACTACGTCTTCGCCAAAAACAATATCTCCGCCAGCGACTTCAAGCGCACCGTCAACGCCGGGCATGAAACCAACGCCCTCGCCGTTGCCAACAAGCAGGTGGATGTTGCCACCAACAACACTGAAAACCTCGACAAGCTGAAAACCTCCGCGCCGGAGAAGCTGAAAGAACTGAAGGTGATCTGGAAATCGCCGCTGATCCCAGGCGATCCGATCGTCTGGCGCAAAAATCTGTCCGAAACCACCAAAGACAAGATCTACGACTTCTTTATGAACTACGGCAAAACGCCGGAAGAGAAAGCGGTGCTGGAACGCCTGGGCTGGGCGCCGTTCCGCGCCTCCAGCGACCTGCAACTGGTGCCAATTCGCCAGCTCGCACTGTTTAAAGAGATGCAAAGCGTGAAGGACAACAAAGGGCTGAACGAACAGGACAAGCTCGCGAAAACCACCGAGATACAGGCGCAACTGGATGACCTGGATCGCCTGAACAACGCGTTAAGCGCGATGAGTTCGGTGAGTAAAGCGGTGCAGTAATGTGCTCGATCGGTCCCCTCTCCCTTGAGGGAGAGGGAGAAAACATTAAACGGAGCCAAACATGCAAACCATCACCATCGCCCCACCCAAGCGCAGCTGGTTCTCGATCTTCAGCTGGGCCGTTGTTCTCGCTGTACTGGTCGTCTCGTGGCAGGGCGCGGAAATGGCCCCGCTCACGCTGATCAAAGACGGCGGCAACATGGCGACGTTCGCCGCCGACTTCTTCCCGCCCGATTTCAGCCAGTGGCAGGATTACCTCACCGAAATGGCCGTCACGCTGCAAATCGCCGTCTGGGGCACTGCGCTGGCAGTCGTTCTCTCCATCCCCTTCGGCCTGATGAGCGCCGAAAACCTGGTGCCGTGGTGGGTTTACCAGCCCGTTCGCCGCCTGATGGACGCCTGCCGCGCCATTAACGAGATGGTCTTCGCCATGCTGTTCGTGGTCGCCGTCGGTCTCGGTCCGTTCGCTGGCGTACTGGCGCTGTTTATCCACACCACCGGCGTGCTCTCCAAACTGCTTTCCGAAGCGGTGGAAGCGATTGAACCCGGCCCGGTGGAAGGCATTCGCGCCACCGGTGCCAATAAGCTCGAAGAGATCCTCTACGGCGTGCTGCCGCAGGTCATGCCGCTACTGATTTCCTACTCACTCTATCGTTTCGAATCCAACGTGCGTTCCGCCACCGTTGTTGGCATGGTCGGCGCTGGCGGGATCGGCGTCACGCTGTGGGAAGCGATTCGCGGTTTCCAGTTCCAGCAAACCTGTGCCCTGATGGTGCTGATTATCGTCACGGTCAGCCTGCTGGATTTCCTCTCTCAACGGTTGCGTAAGCACTTTATCTGATAAGCGAGGCATTGATATCTATGCACTTGTCTACACATCCGACCAGCTACCCAACACGCTATCAGGAGATAGCCGCAAAACTTGAGCAGGAGCTTCGTCAACACTACCGCTGCGGCGACTATCTTCCCGCCGAGCAGCAACTGGCAGCGCGCTTTGAGGTGAATCGCCACACCCTGCGCCGTGCCATCGACCAACTGGTGGAAAAAGGCTGGGTACAGCGCCGTCAGGGCGTCGGCGTGCTGGTGCTGATGCGCCCGTTCGATTACCCGCTCAACGCCCAGGCGCGTTTTAGCCAGAACCTGCTGGATCAGGGTAGCCATCCCACCAGCGAAAAACTGCTGTCGGTGCTGCGCCCCGCGTCCGGCCACGTCGCTGACGCGCTGGGGATCGCCGAGGGCGAGAACGTTATCCACCTGCGCACCCTGCGCCGGGTCAACGGCGTCGCGCTCTGTTTAATCGACCACTACTTTGCGGACCTCACCCTCTGGCCGACGCTGCAACGCTTCGACAGCGGCTCGCTGCACGATTTTTTGCGCGAGCAAACGGGAATTGCGCTGCGCCGCAGCCAGACGCGGATCAGCGCCCGCCGCGCCCAGGCCAAAGAGTGCCAGCGTCTTGAAATTCCGAATATGTCGCCGCTGCTGTGCGTGCGCACCCTTAACCACCGTGACGGTGAAAGCAGCCCGGCGGAGTACTCCGTCAGCCTGACGCGCGCCGACATGATTGAATTCACCATGGAGCACTGAATGCACGCAGATACCGCGACCCGCCAGCACTGGATGTCCGTGCTGGCGCACAGCCAACCGGCTGAACTGGCTAACCGCCTTAAAGCGCTAAACATCACCACCGACTATGACATTATCCGCGCCGCCGAAACCGGCCTGGTACAGATTCAGGCGCGAATGGGTGGCACCGGCGAACGCTTTTTTGCTGGCGACGCCACGCTCACCCGCGCCGCTGTACGCCTTACTGACGGCACGCTCGGCTACAGCTGGGTGCTGGGGCGCGACAAACAGCACGCCGAACGCTGCGCGCTGATTGACGCGCTGATGCAGCAATCTCGCCACTTTCAAAACTTATCAGAAACCCTTATTGCCCCGCTGGACGCTGACCGTATGGCACGCATTGCCGCACGCCAGGCCGAAGTGAACGCCAGTCGGGTCGACTTCTTTACGATGGTTCGCGGAGACAACGCATGACCCTGGAAACCGCTTTTATGCTTCCCGTGCAGGATGCCCAGCACAGTTTTCGTCGCCTGTTAAAGGCCATGAGCGAGCCGGGCGTGATTGTCGCCCTGCATCAGCTCAAACGCGGCTGGCAGCCGCTGAATATCGCCACCACCAGCGTGCTGCTGACGCTGGCCGATAACGACACGCCGGTGTGGCTTTCCGCGCCATTAAGTAACGATATCGTCAGCCAGAGCCTGCGTTTTCATACCAACGCCCCGCTGGTCAATCAGCCGGAACAGGCGACCTTCGCAGTGACGGATGAGGCGATTGCCAGCGAGCAGCTCAACGCCCTTTCCACCGGCACCGCCGTTGCGCCGGAAGCCGGTGCGACGTTGATTTTACAGGTCACCAGCCTGAGCGGCGGACGCATGCTGCGCCTTACTGGCGCGGGTATTGCCGAAGAACGGATGATCGCCCCGCAACTGCCGGAGTGCATTCTGCACGAACTTACCGAGCGCCCGCACCCGTTCCCGCTCGGCATCGACCTGATCCTGACCTGCGGCGAGCGCATGCTGGCTATCCCGCGAACCACTCATGTGGAGGTGTGCTGATGTACGTTGCCGTGAAAGGGGGCGAGAAGGCGATCGACGCCGCCCACGCCCTGCAAGAGAGCCGACGCCGGGGCGATACCGATTTGCCTGAACTGAGCGTCGCCCAGATTGAACAACAACTTAATCTCGCGGTGGATCGCGTGATGACCGAAGGCGGCATTGCCGACCGCGAACTGGCCGCGCTGGCGCTGAAACAGGCCAGTGGCGATAACGTTGAAGCAATTTTCCTGCTGCGCGCCTACCGCACGACGCTGGCAAAACTGGCGGTAAGCGAGCCGCTCGACACCACCGAGATGCGTCTCGAACGCCGTATCTCCGCCGTTTATAAAGACATTCCTGGCGGCCAGCTGCTTGGCCCGACCTACGACTACACCCATCGCCTGCTCGATTTCACCCTGCTGGCGAATGGCGAAGCGCCGACGCTGACCACCACCGACAGCGAGCAAGCCCCATCGCCGCACGTTTTCAGCCTGCTGGCGCGTCAGGGGCTGGCGAAGTTTGAAGAGGATAGCGGCGCACAGCCGGATGACATCACCCGTACACCGCCGGTTTACCCTTGCTCTCGCGCCTCCCGCCTGCAACAGCTCATGCGCGGCGACGAAGGCTACTTGCTGGCGCTGGCCTACTCCACCCAGCGTGGTTACGGACGCAATCACCCGTTCGCAGGCGAAATCCGCAGTGGCTATATCGACGTGTCTATTGTGCCGGAAGAGCTGGGATTTGCGGTGAACATCGGCGAACTAGTGATGACCGAGTGTGAAATGGTCAACGGTTTTATCGACCCGCCGGATGAGCCGCCGCACTTCACGCGCGGCTACGGGCTGGTGTTCGGCATGAGCGAGCGCAAAGCGATGGCAATGGCGCTGGTTGACCGCGCTCTACAAGCCCCGGAGTACGGCGAGCACGCGACAGGCCCGGCGCAGGATGAAGAGTTCGTGCTGGCGCATGCCGACAACGTCGAAGCCGCAGGCTTTGTCTCGCACCTCAAACTCCCGCACTACGTCGATTTCCAGGCCGAGCTGGAGCTACTCAAACGTCTGCAACAGGAGCAGAACCATGGCTAATCTGAGCGGCTACAACTTTGCCTACCTCGACGAGCAGACCAAACGCATGATCCGCCGCGCCATCTTAAAAGCGGTGGCGATCCCCGGCTATCAGGTGCCGTTTGGCGGGCGCGAGATGCCGATGCCGTACGGCTGGGGAACCGGCGGCATACAGCTTACTGCCAGCGTGATTGGTGAAAGCGACGTGTTGAAGGTGATTGACCAGGGCGCGGATGACACCACCAACGCCGTGTCGATTCGCAACTTCTTTAAGCGCGTGACCGGGGTAAATACCACCGAACGCACGGACGATGCGACGCTTATCCAGACGCGCCACCGGATCCCCGAAACGCCGCTGACCGAAGATCAGATCATTATCTTCCAGGTGCCGATCCCGGAACCGCTGCGCTTTATCGAGCCGCGCGAAACGGAGACCCGCACCATGCACGCGCTGGAGGAGTACGGCGTGATGCAGGTGAAACTATATGAAGATATCGCCCGCTTCGGTCATATCGCCACCACCTACGCCTATCCGGTGAAGGTGAACGGACGCTACGTCATGGACCCATCGCCGATCCCGAAATTTGATAACCCGAAAATGGACATGATGCCCGCCCTGCAACTGTTTGGCGCGGGGCGTGAGAAGCGTATTTATGCGGTGCCGCCGTTTACCCGCGTGGAAAGCCTCGATTTCGACGATCATCCGTTCACCGTTCAGCAGTGGGATGAACCCTGCGCCATCTGCGGATCGACCCACAGCTATCTCGATGAAGTGGTGCTGGATGACGCCGGAAACCGCATGTTTGTCTGTTCCGATACCGATTATTGCCGCCAACAGAGCGAGGCGAGAAGCCAATGAATCAACCGTTACTTTCGGTCAATAACCTGACCCACCTTTACGCGCCGGGCAAAGGCTTCAGCGATGTCTCTTTTGATTTATGGCCGGGGGAAGTGCTGGGCATTGTCGGGGAATCCGGTTCCGGGAAGACCACGCTGCTGAAATCAATCTCCGCCCGTCTGACACCGCAACAGGGGGAGATTCACTATGAAAACCGTTCCCTCTATGGCATGAGCGAGGCCGACCGCCGTCGCCTGCTGCGCACCGAATGGGGCGTGGTGCATCAGCATCCGCTCGACGGCCTGCGCCGTCAGGTGTCAGCAGGCGGCAATATCGGCGAACGGCTGATGGCGACCGGGGCGCGTCATTACGGCGATATTCGCGCCACCGCGCAGAAGTGGCTGGAAGAGGTGGAGATTCCCGCCAACCGTATCGACGATCTGCCGACCACTTTTTCCGGCGGCATGCAGCAGCGTTTGCAGATTGCCCGCAACCTGGTGACGCATCCGAAGCTGGTGTTTATGGACGAGCCAACCGGCGGGCTGGATGTGTCAGTGCAGGCACGCCTGCTCGACCTGCTGCGCGGCCTGGTGGTGGAACTGAACCTGGCGGTGGTGATTGTCACCCATGATTTGGGCGTCGCCCGCCTGCTGGCGGACCGTTTGCTGGTGATGAAGCAGGGGCAGGTGGTGGAGAGTGGGTTAACCGACCGCGTGCTCGACGACCCGCATCATCCGTATACCCAATTGCTGGTGTCATCGGTTTTGCAGAATTGAGTTGCAACACTTTGCGCACTGATCCCCTCACCCCGGCCCTCTCCCGGAGGGAGAGGGAGAAAACCGGCGCAATATTCAACACCGTGCACAAGCGGTCCCCTCGCCCCTTTGGGGAGAGGGTTAGGGTGAGGGGCAATGTGCGCACCGCTCCCAAACATGCGAACCACGAGGCGAAAAATGATTAACGTACAAAACGTCAGTAAAACCTTCATCCTGCACCAGCAAAACGGCGTGCGCCTGCCCGTCTTACAACGCGCCTCGCTCACCGTCAACGCGGGCGAATGCGTGGTGCTCCACGGTCACTCCGGCAGCGGCAAATCAACTCTGCTACGCTCGCTGTACGCCAACTATCTGCCCGACGAAGGGCAAATCCAGATTAAACATGGTGACGAGTGGGTAGACCTGGTCACCGCGCCAGCACGCAAAGTGGTGGAAATCCGCAAAACCACCGTCGGCTGGGTAAGCCAGTTTCTGCGCGTCATCCCGCGTATTTCGGCACTGGAAGTGGTGATGCAGCCGCTGCTCGATACCGGCGTTCCGCGTGAAGCCTGCGCCGCTAAAGCCGCCCGATTACTGACGCGCCTGAACGTGCCTGAACGCCTGTGGCACCTGGCACCATCGACCTTCTCCGGCGGCGAACAGCAGCGCGTCAACATCGCCCGTGGCTTTATCGTCGACTACCCCATCCTGCTGCTCGATGAACCTACCGCCTCGCTGGACGCCAAAAACAGCGCCGCCGTAGTGGAACTGATCTGCGAAGCCAAAGCCCGCGGCGCGGCCATCGTCGGTATCTTCCATGACGAAGCCGTACGCAATGACGTCGCCGACCGCCTGCACCCAATGGGAGCCTCTGCATGATTATCAATAACGTCAAACTGGTGCTGGAAAACGAAGTGGTACACGGCTCGCTGGAGATGCAGGACGGTGAAATCCGCGCCTTTGCCGAAAGCCAGAGCAGCCTGCCAGAGGCGATGGACGGCGAAGGCGGCTGGCTGCTGCCTAGGCTGATTGAGCTGCATACCGACAACCTCGATAAATTCTTCACTCCGCGCCCAAAAGTGGACTGGCCTGCCCACTCGGCGATGAGCAGCCACGACGCGCTGATGGTGGCGAGCGGCATCACCACCGTGCTGGATGCCGTGGCGATTGGCGACGTGCGCGACGGCGGCGATCGGCTGGAGAATCTGGAGAAGATGATCAACGCCATCGAAGAGACGCAGAAACGCGGCGTCAACCGCGCCGAGCACCGTCTGCACCTGCGCTGTGAACTGCCACATCACACCACGCTGCCGCTGTTTGAAAAACTGGTGCAGCGCGAGCCGGTCACGCTGGTGTCGCTGATGGACCACTCACCGGGCCAGCGCCAGTTCGCCAATCGCGAGAAGTATCGCGAATATTACCAGGGCAAATACTCGCTCACCGATGCGCAGATGCAGCAGTACGAAGAGGAACAACTGGCGCTTGCCGCACGCTGGTCGCAGCCGAATCGCGAAACCATCGCCGCAATGTGCCGCGCGCGACAAATTGCCCTCGCCAGCCACGATGACGCCACGCACGCGCACGTTGCCGAATCCCACCAGCTTGGCAGCGTAATCGCCGAATTTCCCACCACGTTCGAAGCGGCGGAAGCTTCGCGCAAGCATGGCATGAATGTATTGATGGGCGCGCCGAATATTGTGCGCGGCGGTTCGCACTCCGGCAACGTGGCGGCCAGTGAACTGGCACAGCTTGGTCTGCTGGATATCCTCTCTTCCGACTACTACCCCGCCAGCCTGCTCGATGCGGCATTTCGCGTCGCCGATGACGAGAGCAACCGCTTTACGCTGCCGCAGGCGGTGAAGCTGGTGACTAAAAATCCGGCGCAGGCGCTTAATCTTCAGGATCGCGGGGTGATTGGCGAGGGCAAACGCGCCGACCTGGTGCTGGCGCATCGCAAGGGCAACCACATTCATATCGATCACGTCTGGCGTCAGGGTAAAAGGGTGTTCTGATGACGGGAAAACTGATTTGGTTAATGGGGGCCTCTGGCTCCGGAAAAGACAGTCTGTTGACGGAACTCCGCCAGCGGGAACAAACTCAGCTACTGGTAGCGCATCGCTACATCACGCGCGCCGCCAGCGCCGGAAGTGAAAACCATATCGCCCTGAGCGAGCAGGAGTTTTTTACCCGCGCGGGGCAGAACCTTCTGGCCTTAAGCTGGCACGCCAACGGCCTGTATTATGGCATCGGCGTCGAGATTGACCTCTGGCTGCACGCTGGATTTGACGTGGTGGTCAACGGCTCACGCGCCCATCTACCGCAGGCGCGGGCGCGCTATCAATCGGCGCTGCTGCCCGTTTGTTTACAGGTTTCGCCAGAGATCCTGCGCCAGCGCCTGGAAAACCGTGGTCGTGAAAATGCCAGTGAAATTAACGCCCGGCTGGCGCGCGCTGCCCGCTATACTCCTCAGGATTGTCTTACGCTCAATAATGACGGCAGCCTGCGCCAGTCGGTCGACAAGCTGCTGACGCTGATTCATCAGAAGGAGAAACACCATGCCTGCTTGTGAGCTTCGCCCGGCTACGCAGTACGACACCGACGCAGTTTACGCGCTGATTTGTGAGCTAAAACAGGCGGAGTTTGACCACCACGCGTTTCGCGTGGGGTTTAACGCCAATCTGCGCGACCCGAACATGCGCTACCATCTGGCGCTGCTGGATGGCGAAGTTGTCGGCATGATCGGCCTGCATTTGCAGTTTCATCTGCATCATGTCAACTGGATCGGCGAAATTCAGGAACTGGTGGTGATGCCGCAGGCGCGCGGTCTGAACGTCGGCAGTAAATTACTGGCATGGGCCGAAGAAGAAGCCCGCCAGGCCGGGGCCGAAATGACCGAGCTTTCCACCAACGTCAAGCGCCACGACGCGCACCGTTTCTATCTGCGCGAAGGCTACGAGCAGAGCCACTTCCGCTTCACCAAGGCGCTGTAACATGAGCCTGACCCTCACACTTACTGGCACTGGCGGCGCACAGGGTGTTCCCGCATGGGGCTGTGAGTGCGCGGCCTGCGCCAGAGCGCGGCGCTCACCGCAGTATCGCCGCCAGCCATGCAGCGGCGTCGTGAAGTTTAACGACGCGATCACCCTGATCGACGCCGGGCTACACGATCTCGCCGATCGCTGGTCGCCCGGATCGTTCCAGCAGTTTTTGCTGACGCACTACCATATGGATCACGTGCAGGGGCTGTTTCCGCTGCGCTGGGGCGTGGGCGATTCGATCCCGGTCTACGGCCCGCCGGATGAACAGGGCTGCGACGATCTGTTTAAACATCCGGGCCTGCTTGATTTCAGCCACACGGTGGAGCCATTTGTGATGTTTGATTTGCAGGGATTACAGGTCACGCCGCTGCCGCTCAACCATTCGAAACTCACATTCGGCTATTTACTGGAAACGGCGCACAATCGGGTGGCGTGGCTGTCTGACACCGCGGGCCTGCCGGAAAACACGCTGAAATTTTTACTCGATAATCATCCGCAGGTGATGGTGATTGATTGCAGCCATCCGCCGCGCGAGGATGCGCCGCGTAATCACTGCGATTTAAACACCGTGCTGGCGCTGAATGAGATTATCCGTTCACCGCGCGTGATTCTGACGCACATCAGCCACCAGTTTGATGCGTGGCTGATGGAAAATACGCTGCCATCGGGGGTTGAGGCGGGGTTTGATGGGATGGTGATTGGGGTGGCGTAATAGGGTGGGAATGTGCGCGCTGATGCCCTCACCCCGGCCCTCTCCCACAGGGAGAGGGAGAAAACTGCATATACTTAATCTCTGGCACGGTCGGTTCCCTCTCCCTGTGGGAGAGGGTTAGGGTGAGGGGCCCTGCCAGCACCTAACTCCCCTCATCGCTCATACTCATCCTCCAGCCTCTGCCGCTCATCCTCTAGCTGCCGACGTTCCTGGTCAAGCTGGCGCTGGCGGTCATCAAGTTGCCTGCGTCGATCTTCCAGTTGGCGACGGCGATCGTCATATTGCTGGCGGCTGTTATCACCGCGATAGCGCCCGTCGTCGTAGTCGCGATCGTCGTCATCGCTGGCGCGGTCACTGGATGGATTGTAAGCATCGTTAATCGCTTGCTGGATGTTGCCTATTGCATCATCAATCACATCAGCATGTGCAAGCGGACTCATCAGCACAAACAATAATACGGTAAGGTAACGTTTCATCAGGAAAATCTCACACAACCGGAGTGTGAAAACGTTAATGAGAAGTTAGAAAATAAAACAGCGGAGTATTCTCAAATGTGGATAGCACAATAACCTAACGATAATAGTTAATTCGGTCACAATGAAATCACCCTCGTTTAAGTTTTATTATTATAATAATCCCCATTTTGCCCTTCTTATTATTTATTTCACAAATAATTAAATGGAGATTAGATATTTTATGAATGGAAATTTCAGATTAACAAAAACCTGTCTGGCGCTTTCCGCAATTATGGGTTTTATGATTCAATCCGTCAGCGCGGCAGAAATAGCAAAAGACGCGACAACCTTTACTAAATCCGTCAACCAGCAGTATCAACAATCATTGCCCTTTAACGATCGCCAGGATTTCGACGACGCGCAGCGCGGATTTATAGCTCCGCTATTAAATGAAGGAAAATTAACGACGCCAGATGGCAAAGTCTATTACCGCGCACTGGATTACCAATTTGATATCAATGCGCCAGCGCCAGATACCATCAACCCCAGCCTGTGGCGTCAGTCGCAGGTCAACGGTATCTCCGGGCTGTTCAAAGTCACCGATCGTATGTATCAGGTACGCAGTCAGGATATCTCCAACATCACCTTCATTGAAGGTGATACGGGCATCATCGTCATCGACCCACTGGTAACGCCGAACGCTGCGAAAGCCAGCCTTGACCTCTACTTCAAGCATCGCCCACAAAAACCGATTGTGGCCGTGATTTATACCCACAGCCACGCCGATCACTATGGCGGCGTGAAAGGTCTTGTCAGCGAAGCGGATGTGAAAGCGGGGAAAGTGCAAATCATTGCCCCGGAAGGCTTTATGGAAGAGGCGATCAGCGAAAACGTGCTGGCAGGCAATATCATGAGCCGCCGCGCGCTTTACTCCTATGGCCTGCTGCTGCCACATAACGCGCAGGGCAATATCGGCAACGGTCTTGGCGTTACGCTCACCACCGGCGACCCGACAATCATTGCCCCAACCCGTATCATTACCAAAACCGGTCAAAAACTGAATATCGACGGGCTGGATTTCGAATTCCTGATGGCCCCGGGCAGCGAAGCGCCGTCAGAAATGCACCTTTATATTCCGGCGCTGAAAGCCCTGTGTACAGCGGAAAACAGCACCCACACGCTGCATAACTTCTACACCCTGCGCGGCGCGAAAACCCGTGATACCGCGAAGTGGACCAGTTACCTTAACCAGACACTGGATAAGTGGGGCTCACAGGCAGAAGTCCTGTTTATGCCGCACACCTGGCCGGTGTGGGGAAATCAGCGCATCAATGACTATATCGGTAAATATCGCGACACCATCAAGTACATTCATGACCAGACGCTGCATTTAGCGAATCAGGGTTACACCATGAATGAAATCGGCAATATGATTCATCTGCCGGAAACGCTGGATAAAAACTGGGCCAGCCGTGGCTACTATGGCTCCGTCAGCCATAACGCCCGCGCGGTGTATAACTTCTACCTCGGCTACTACGACGGTAACCCGGCCAACCTGAATCCGTATGGTCAGGTCGATATGGGTAAACGCTATGTCAAAGCGCTGGGCGGCTCTGCACATGCTATCAACCTCGCACGTGAAGCCTACAACCAGGGCGACTACCGTTGGGCATCCGAACTGCTGAAACAGGTGATTGCAGCCGATCCAGGCGATCAGGTCGCGAAAAACCTGCAAGCAGATACCTTTGAACAGCTCGGCTATCAGGCAGAGTCCGCCACCTGGCGCGGTTTCTACCTGACCGGCGCGAAAGAGTTGCGTGAAGGCGTGAAGAAATTCGAACACGCCAGCACTGCATCTTCCGACACGATCAAGGGTATGACCGTCGAGATGCTGCTGGATTATCTGGCGGTACGTCTGGACAGCGACAAGGCCGCAGGCAAAAACATTAGCCTGAACTTTAATTTCTCCAATAACGATAATATGAACGTATCGCTGGAAAACAGCGTGTTGAACTATCGTAAAACGCTGCAACCGAAAGTGGATGCTTCTTTCTACATGAGCCGCAGCGATCTGCACGACGTGCTGGTCGGTCAGGCGAAAATGGCCGATCTGGTGAAAGCGAAGAAGGTGAAAATTATTGGCAATGCGAATAAATTAAATGAAGTCATTTCTTGCATGGATAAATTTGAGCTGTGGACAAATATTGTCACGCCTAATTAATCATTAAGCAAAAGTGATAAACGTGCCCTGCACAGGTCGGGGCACGTTTATAATTCACAAATCGGATAGTCAATTCCGCAAGTTAAATCAATTTTCCCGCCACCACTCTGATTATACTTTTCAGTTCGAACCGGGCGACGGTTTTATTCAACATTTACAGGAATATTATTAGCCACATTTATTCTTCAGGAAAATAAAACATGGACAGGTTTTTTTCTTTTTCAGGCAAGCTCTTCCTGCTTCCCCTGTTTCTGCTGTCGGGCTGCACCTTTTCACCGGCGATACCGGTGGTTGGCGCTTATTACCCTGGCTGGCTTTTTTGCATCATTGGCGGTGTCATTTTGACACTTATCGTCCGCCGCATCCTTATTCGCACGAACAGCACGCCGCATCTGGGCTACCCAGGGCTGGTCTATACCGCGCTATTCGCCCTTTTCTCCATGCTGTTATGGCTGGCCTTCTTTTAATTTCTATTGAGACGCACACATGGAAAGTACGCCTAAAAAACCGACCAATAAAAAGTCTCCTGCCCTTATCCTGGTTCTGGTGGCTATCGTCGTTATGGGTTATGTCATCTGGCGCCTGGATAGCGCGCCCTCCACTAACGACGCCTATGTTTATGCCGACACCATTGATGTCGTGCCGGAGGTCAGCGGTCGTATTGTCGATATGGCGGTACACGATAATCAGCTGGTCAAGCAGGGTGATGTGCTGATGCGCATCGATCCACGGACATATGAAGCAAACCTCGCGAAAGCCAAAGCGTCGCTGGAAGCGCTCGACAAACAAATCATGCTGATGCGGCGCAGCGTTGACGCCCAACAGCACGGTGCCGACTCTGTAGAAGCTACCGTCGCCAAGGCGCGCGCTGCCGCCGCACAGGCCACCAAAACGCTGAATCGTACCGAACCTCTGCTGGCGCAGGGTTTTGTCTCCGCCGAAGACGTTGACCGTGCACGCACCGCACAGCGCGCCGCAGAAGCCGATCTCAACGCCATTCTGGAACAGGCGAAACAAGCGGCCAGCGCGGTAAGCGGCGTTGATGCGCTGCAAGCTCAGCGTGATGTGGTACAGGCTGACATCGCCTTAACCAAGTTGCATCTGGAAATGGCGACCGTTCGCGCACCGTTTGACGGTCGCGTCGTGGCGCTAAAAACCACGGTTGGTCAGTTCGCATCTGCCATGAAGCCGGTCTTTACCCTGATCGACACCAACCACTGGTACGTTATCGCCAACTTCCGCGAAACCGAGTTGAAGAATATTCACAACGGCACCCCCGCCACGCTGCGTCTGATGAGCGATTCGGGCAAAACCTTTACCGGAAAGGTCGACTCCATTGGCTACGGCGTAATGCCGGACGATGGCGGCATGGTGCTCGGTGGACTGCCACGCGTTTCCCGCTCCATTAACTGGGTCCGCGTCGCCCAACGTTTCCCGGTGAAAATTCTGGTCGAGAATCCGGATGCAGAGATGTTCCGCATCGGCGCGTCGGCGGTTGCTAACCTTGAGCCGCAATGATGAAGGCGCTTGATTATCTGCCGCTGCCGATGGCCAAACTGCTGGGCTTCTTCCACGAAGAGCTCCGCGAGCAGCGTCCAGGCCGCTTCCCGCAGACAATGCAACTCTGGGCGGGTTGTCTGCTGGTTGTGCTCATCTCCATGACCTTCGAAATCCCCTTTGTCGCCATCTCGCTGGCAGTACTGTTCTACGGCATTCAGTCCAATGCCTTTTACACCAAATTTGTGGCGATCCTTTTCGTGGTCGCCACGGTGCTGGAAATCGGCAGCCTGTTCCTGATCTATAAATGGTCCTACGGCTATCCGCTGGTACGCATGGTGATTGCCAGCCTGATTCTCATTGGCTGCATGTTCCTGATGCGTACCCACAAGCTGGGGCTGGTGTTCTTCGCCGTGGCGATTGTGGCGATTTACGGCCAGACCTTTCCGGGGATGCTCGATTACCCGGAAATCGTACTGCGCCTGACCCTCTGGTGCATCGTGGTCGGGCTATACCCGACGCTGCTGATGGTGCTGATGGGCGTGCTGTGGTTTCCGGCGCGGGCGATTGGCCAGATGCGCAGCGGGCTATGCCGTCAGCTTGATGAGGCCATTCTTCACTTAACGCAGCCGGTTATGCCCGCGAGCGAAAAGCAGCTTGAGCGCGACGCGCTGGCGCTGCAAAAACTCAACGTATTCTGCCTGGCAGATGACACCGAGTGGAAAAACCACTGCGCATGGTGGCAAAGCTGCGTGGCAACCGTCACTTATCTGCGCACCACACTAAACCGCTTTGATGCCCTCGCCTGGGCGAGCGACGCGGCAGTGCAAAACCTCATGCCTGAGCTGACCGCAGCAATGCGCTCACTGAGCACCGCGATTAGCGCTGGCGAACCCTGGCGCACAAGCTGGCACCTCACGGAAGAACAGCGCACCGCCGCGCAGCGTTGCGGTCTTAGCGGCGTTTGCCAGGCGCTGATTCAACTTGGCGAAATGGACCCGAGTACCCCGCCAGCGCCTGCTGCAAAAGCGCCTTCAATGGCTGCCGATGCCTGGACTAACCCGACCTACATCCGCTACGCACTGAAAACACTGCTGGCGTGTATGATTTGCTACGTCTTTTATTCCGGTGTCGATTGGGAAGGCATTCATACCTGTATGCTCACCTGCGTGATCGTCGCCAACCCCAGCATCGGGTCCTCTTATCAGAAAATGGGCCTGCGCTTTGGTGGCGCGTTCCTGGGCGCAGTGCTGGCACTGCTGTTTACTCTGCTGGTTATGCCGTGGCTCGACAACATTGTGGAGCTCCTTTGCGTGCTGGCTCCAATTTTTCTTATCGGTTCATGGATAGCCACCAGTTCAGAGCGCTCGTCTTATATCGGCACGCAAATGGTGGTCACCTTTGCACTGGCAACGCTTGAGAACGTGTTTGGCCCCAGCTACGACCTGGTTGAAATCCGCGACCGCGCCATAGGTATTCTGATTGGTACCGCCGTTTCCGCTGTCATCTACACCTTTATCTGGCCTGAAAGCGAAGCCCGCGCATTGCCACAGAAGCTGGCCGGTGCACTGTCGATGCTCGCCAAAGCCATCCGCCTGCCATATATCCAGGGTGGTGCGGCCCTGAGTGGATATCTGCAACTGCGCATCGGCTGCCACGCGGCGTTTAATGCCAGCGAAGAGATGTGCGAGCGCGTTGCGCTGGAACGTCATCTTCCTGCCGATATACGTGAACAGTTGGTGAGCCACAGCAATGCGGTTATCCGCCAGGGGCGTGAAATGCTCCACGCATGGGATAAGCAACCCGATGCAGAACACGCTGCTGCGTTTGCTGACGCGCTGGACGCCTACGCCAGCGGTCTTACGCAGAACAGCAGCATCACGCCCACATTGAGCCCGGCTGCACGCAACAACCCCATCGCGCAGCACATCTCTCTTTTACCCGACTGGAGCAACCCGCCATCCGTAGAGGCCGCGCGGGCGCAAGGAGCTATGCCACAATGACCCAACATTTTTCCCGCTTGCTGATTTGCAGCCTGCTCTGCACCACCACGCTGCTCTCTGGCTGCGCGTTGATCCGCAAAGACGGTACACCGACCCCGCAGATAGCTCCCGAGCAAATCAAACTCGCTGACGACATTCACCTGGCAAGCCAGGGCTGGCCGCAGGCGCAATGGTGGAAACAGTTTCACGATCCGCAACTGGATGCGCTGATCGCCAAAACCCTTGCCGGATCGCACACGCTGGCCGAGGCGAAGCAGCATGAAGAAAAAGCGCAGTCGCAGGCTGAACTGCTGGAGGCGGGCTCACGCCTGCAAATGGCGGCGCTGGGAATGCTGAACCGCCAACGTGTTTCGGCCAGCGGCTTCCTCAGCCCCTACGCCATGGACGCACCGCGTTTAGGCATGGACGGTCCGTACTATACGGAAGCGACCGTCGGCGTGGTCGCCGGGTTTGATCTCGATTTGTGGGGCGCGCATCGTTCCGCCGTCGAAGCCGCCATTGGCGCGAAGAATGCGGCGTTAGCGGAAACCGCTGCTGTCGAACTGTCATTGACCACCGGTGTTGCTCAGCTTTACTACAGCCAGCAGGCTAACTACCAGATGCTTGATTTACTTGAGCAGACTCACGATGTGATTGATTACGCAGTGAAAGCGCACCAGAGCAAAGTCAATCAGGGTCTGGAGGCGAAAGTACCGTGGCACGGCGCACGCTCGCAATTGCTGGCGGTGGAAAAACAGATCGCCGCCGTGAAGGGGCAAATCAAAGAGACGCGGGAATCGCTGCGCGCCATCATCGGCGCAACGGATATGCCGGACATCAAACCGGTGGCGCTACCGCAGGTTGACACCGGGCTGCCATCGTCGCTCTCTTATGAACTGCTCGCTCGCCGCCCTGACCTTCAGGCCATGCGCTGGTATGTTCAGGCATCGTTAAGCCAGGTTGATGCCGCACGTGCACTCTTCTATCCGAGTTTTGATATCAAAGCCTTCTTCGGCTTCGACGCGATTCATCTTGAAGATATGTTCAAAAGCCCGAGCAAGCAGATCAACTTCATCCCTGGCCTGCGCTTACCGCTGTTTGACGGTGGAAGGCTAAACGCCAATCTGGCGAGTACACGCGCCAGCAGCAACATGCTGATTGAGCGTTACAACCAGTCGGTGCTCAACGCGGTACGCGATGTGGCGATTAACGGCTCGCGCCTGCAAACCCTCAACGACCAGCGCGTCATGCAAACTGAACGTGTTGACGCCGCGCGTTATACCCAGGCCGCCGCACAGGCTGCATACAAGCAGGGCCTCGGCAGTCGCTTGCAGGCAACCGAAGCCCAGCTTCCGGTACTGGCGGAGCAAATGTCGCTAATGATGCTCGACACCCATCGGGTCATTGAGAACATTCAGCTCATTAAATCGCTGGGCGGCGGCTATCAGGCCATCAATCAAAAGTAACCCTCTCGCCGCGTGCCCCGTCACGCGGCTTCCTTTCGACACGTCAAAACTGACGACAGACTGTTTTTCGTCAGGGTTTTGTCTAAAAAATCCCCGTAATATCCGTGGATACCCACAATAAAAACATGGCATAGAACCTGCATAATAAGGTCGTTATGCGCGTCCGCGCTGATTGAAACTGGAGCAAGACCGATGAAAAAAGTCGTCACGGTTTGCCCGTATTGCGCCTCAGGTTGCAAAATTAACCTGGTGGTCGATAACGGGAAAGTCGTTAAGGCTGAAGCGGCGATGGGGAAAACCAACCAGGGCACACTGTGCCTGAAGGGTTATTACGGCTGGGATTTTATTAATGATACCCAGATCCTGACTCCGCGCCTGAAAAGCCCAATGATCCGTCGCCAGCGCGGCGGCAAGCTGGAAGCCGTCTCCTGGGACGAAGCCCTGAATTACGTTGCTGACCGCCTGAGTGCGATCAAAGCAAAATATGGCCCAGACGCCATTCAAACGACCGGCTCCTCGCGTGGTACCGGGAATGAAACCAACTATGTGATGCAAAAATTTGCGCGCGCCGTTATTGGTACCAATAACGTCGATTGCTGCGCACGTGTCTGACACGGCCCATCGGTTGCAGGTCTGCACCAGTCGGTCGGTAATGGCGCAATGAGTAATGCCATCACAGAAATTGATAACACGGATCTCGTGTTCATCTTCGGGTATAACCCGGCAGATTCACACCCGATTGTGGCGAATCACGTGATTAACGCCAAACGCAATGGGGCAAAAATTATTGTCTGCGATCCGCGCAAAATTGAAACCGCGCGCATTGCTGATATGCACATCGCATTGAAAAACGGCTCGAATATCGCGCTGCTCAATGCTATCGGGCATGTCATTATCGAAGAAAATCTGTATGACCAGGCGTTCGTCGCAGGCCGTACCGAGGGCTTCGAAGAGTACCGTAAAATTGTTGAAGGCTATACGCCGGAGTCTGTCGAGGACATTACCGGCGTGAGCGCGCAGGATATTCGCCAGTGCGCCCGTATGTATGCTTCAGCGAAAAGCGCGGCGATCCTGTGGGGCATGGGCGTGACTCAGTTCTATCAGGGTGTGGAAACCGTGCGTTCTCTGACCAGCCTGGCGATGCTGACCGGTAACCTTGGCAAGCCAAGCGTCGGCGTAAACCCGGTTCGTGGTCAGAACAACGTACAGGGCGCGTGCGACATGGGCGCACTGCCGGATACCTATCCGGGCTATCAGTACGTCAAATTCCCGGAAAATCGCGAGAAATTCGCGAAGGCCTGGGGCGTTGACAGCCTGCCGGAACACACCGGTTATCGTATCAGTGAGCTACCGCACCGCGTCGCGCATGGTGAAGTGCGTGCCGCCTACATTATGGGTGAAGATCCCCTCCAGACTGACGCCGAGCTCTCTGCTGTACGTAAAGCGTTCGACGAACTGGAACTGGTGATTGTGCAGGACATCTTTATGACTAAAACCGCCTCGGCGGCTGACGTCATTCTGCCGTCCACCTCCTGGGGTGAGCACGAAGGGGTTTACACCGCGGCTGACCGTGGCTTCCAGCGTTTCTTCAAGGCCGTTGAGCCGAAATGGGACCTGAAAACCGACTGGCAGATTATCAGTGAAATCGCTACCCGCATGGGCTATCCGATGCACTACAACAACACCCAGGAAATCTGGGATGAGTTGCGTCATCTTTGCCCGGACTTCCTCGGTGCGACCTATGAAAAAATGGGCGAACTGGGATATGTCATGTGGCCGTGCCGCGATGAATCTGACGCCGACCAGGGGACGTCGTATCTCTTCAAAGAGAAGTTCGACACGCCGAACGGTCTGGCGCAGTTCTTCACCTGCGACTGGGTTGCGCCTATCGACAAACTGACCGACGAGTACCCGATGGTGCTCTCCACGGTCCGTGAAGTGGGCCACTACTCCTGCCGTTCAATGACCGGTAACTGTGCGGCGCTGGCAGCACTGGCGGATGAACCAGGCTACGCGCAAATCAACACGGCTGATGCGGCACGTCTCGGCATTGAAGATGAAGCGCTGGTGTGGGTCAATTCACGTAAAGGGAAAATCATTACCCGTGCTCAGGTGAGCGATCGCCCGAACAAAGGCGCGGTGTATATGACCTACCAGTGGTGGATTGGCGCGTGTAACGAGCTGGTGAGTGAAAACTTAAGCCCGATTACCAAGACGCCGGAGTACAAGTACTGCGCGGTCAATGTTGAGCCAATTGCGGACCAACAGGCGGCAGAGCAGTATGTGATTCAGGAATACGACAAGCTGAAAGCCCGTCTGCGCGAAAGCGCGTTGGGTTAATAACGAAACGCCCCCTCACCCCGGCCCTCTCCCAACGGGAGAGGGTGAAAAACCGGCGCTGTATTTAAGTACGTGCACCATCGGTTCCCTCTCCCTCTGGGAGAGGGTTAGGGTGAGGGGCAAACCAACAAAAACGGGGATGAAAATCATCCCCGTTTTTTTATTGCCGAACGTTACATATTCGCTTTCTTATCAAATTTACCCAGCACATCGCGTTCATACGCCAGCGCTTTTTTGCGGTCAAATTTGTGTTCCCATTTGGCAATAACCAGCACTGCCAGGGCATTACCCACCACGTTCAGCGCGGTACGCGCCATGTCGAGGATACGGTCAACACCGGCGATAAACGCCAGGCCTTCCAGCGGAATACCTACGCTGCCCAATGTCGCCAGCAGAACCACGAACGACACGCCCGGTACGCCAGCAATCCCTTTCGAGGTCACCATCAGGGTCAGCACCAGAATGATTTCCTGCCAGATGGAGAGGTCAATGCCATACAGCTGCGCGATGAAGATAGCCGCGATGCTCTGATACAGCGTTGAACCATCAAGGTTGAAGGAATAGCCGGTCGGAACCACAAAACTGGTGATCGCCGGCGGCGCACCGTAGGCTTCCATCTTCTCAATAATACGCGGCAGCACGCTCTCAGAACTGGCGGTGGAGTACGCCAGAATCAGCTCATCTTTCAGAATAAGAATCAGGGTCCAGATGCTCAGTTTACAGATGCGCGCAACCGCGCCCAGCACCACCAGCGCGAAGAACAGGATCGCGGCATAAACCAGAATCACCAGTTTCGCCAAAGGCCAGAGAGAAGCAAAACCAAAGTTGGCGACCGTCACCGAGATCAGCGCAAAGACACCGACCGGCGCATAACGCATCACCATGTGGGTGACTTTAAACATGGTTTCAGAGATGGAGCGGAAAACGGTAACCAGCGGTTCGCGGTGCGTCGCAGGCAGCGAGGAAAGGCCAAGACCAAACAGCACCGAGAAGAAGATGATCGGCAGCATGTCGCCTTTCGCCATCGACGCGATGATATTGGTCGGCACCAACGAAAGAATCGTGCCCATCAGGCCGTGCGCATGACTTTGTACATCCGCCGTGGTGCTTTGGTATTTCGAAATATCCACCGTCGCCAGTTGCGACATATCAATGCCCGCCCCCGGCTGGAACACATTGGCAAGCGTAATCCCGAGGATAATCGCCACCGTAGTGATCACTTCGAAATAGATAATGGTCTTTGCGCCAATTCGGCCCAACTGTTTAGCGTCGCCCACGCCCGCAATCCCCACGATTAATGTGGAAATAACAATCGGTACGACGATCATTTTAATCAGATGGATAAAGATATCACCCGCCGGTGATAAGAGATTCGCGATAAGCCATTCGCGGCTATCACTTTGATAATGCAGGTAACTACCCAGCAGAATGCCCAGAATAAGGGCAATCAAAATCTGCCAGGCGAGGCTGATTCTCGTTTTTTTCATAACAACAGACTTCCTCAATGAAAGCTACCATTCCAAAAAGGAATGGCATCTACTTGAAAGGGATGATTTGTGTTGCGTTTGTTTATGGGGTTTTTTAACGCGCAGTATCAGTATCATCTGGACGGTATGTCGCGCAACCCTTTAAGAACAGGGCTTTTCACTCAAATTCTGCATATTCTCATTAATTTCTACCAATGAGCTATTATAAGTTTTTGTTATAAATAATAATTTTTTCTCATAATTTTCATAAATAACTCATGGCAATTATTCTCCTTCAAAGAATCAAATGCACATTATTTGAACAATTCTAATAATGCGTGATCTGCCGCCCAAATAGTAAACAAAGCTCGCAATACCCCTACAATTAACTTTTTGGCGACATATTATTAACATCTTACAAGGAGAAAAAAAGCATGAGCCAAATACATAAACACACCATTCCTGCGAACATTGCAGATCGTTGCCTGATCAACCCGGAGCAATACCAGCAGAGATATCAGCTCTCTATCTCCGACCCTGATGCATTCTGGGGAGAAGAAGGCAAAATTCTCGACTGGATTAAGCCTTACACAAAGGTCAAAAACACCTCGTTTGCGCCGGGCAACATCTCCATTAAATGGTATGAAGATGGCACCCTGAACCTGGCGGCGAACTGCCTGGACAGACACCTGCAAGAGCGCGGCGATCAGACCGCCATCATCTGGGAAGGCGACGATGCCAGCCAGAGCAAAAATATTTCCTATAAAGAACTGCATCGCGACGTCTGCCGCTTCGCTAACGTTCTGCTTTCACTGGGCATTAAGAAAGGCGACGTGGTCGCTATTTATATGCCGATGGTGCCAGAAGCCGCAGTCGCGATGCTGGCCTGCGCCCGTATTGGCGCGGTGCATTCGGTTATCTTCGGCGGCTTCTCACCGGAAGCGGTAGCCGGACGTATTATCGATTCCAGCTCACGTCTGGTTATCACCGCTGACGAAGGCGTGCGTGCCGGGCGCGGGATTCCACTGAAGAAAAACGTCGATGACGCGTTGAAAAACCCGAACGTCAAGACCATCGAAAACGTGGTCGTGCTTAAGCGCACCGGCGGCAATATCGACTGGCATGAAGGCCGCGACTTATGGTGGAGCGACCTGATTGAAAAAGCTGACGACCAGCACCAACCGGAAGAGATGAATGCCGAAGATCCGCTGTTTATTCTCTACACCTCCGGTTCAACCGGCAAACCGAAAGGCGTGCTGCACACCACCGGGGGTTACCTGGTTTATGCGGCCACCACCTTCAAATATGCGTTTGATTATCATCCGGGCGACATCTACTGGTGTACCGCGGATGTGGGCTGGGTCACCGGTCACAGCTACCTGCTTTACGGCCCGCTGGCTTGCGGCGCGACTACGCTGATGTTTGAAGGCGTGCCGAACTCACCAACCCCGGCGCGTATGTGTCAGGTTGTCGATAAACACAACGTTAACATTCTTTACACCGCGCCAACGGCGATCCGCGCCCTGATGGCGGAAGGCGATAAGGCGATTGAAGGCACCGATCGCTCTTCCCTGCGCATTCTTGGTTCCGTTGGCGAGCCAATTAACCCGGAAGCGTGGGAGTGGTACTGGAAGAAAATCGGTAAAGAGAAATGCCCGGTGATCGACACCTGGTGGCAGACCGAGACCGGTGGATTCATGATTACCCCACTGCCGGGCGCGACTGAACTGAAAGCCGGTTCTGCCAGCCGCCCGTTCTTCGGTGTACAGCCTGCGTTGGTGGATAACGAAGGGAATCCGCAGCAAGGCGCAACCGAAGGTAACCTGGTGATCACCGACTCCTGGCCGGGTCAGGCACGCACGCTCTTTGGCGATCATGAACGCTTCGAGCAGACCTATTTCTCGACCTTCAAAAACATGTATTTCAGCGGTGACGGCGCGCGTCGCGACGAAGATGGCTATTACTGGATAACAGGCCGCGTGGATGACGTGCTGAATGTTTCCGGTCACCGTCTGGGTACGGCGGAAATTGAATCGGCGCTGGTATCGCATCCGAAAGTCGCGGAAGCGGCAGTGGTCGGCATTCCGCACAATATCAAAGGCCAGGCGATTTACGCTTATGTCACGCTGAATCATGGCGAAGAGCCGACGCCGGCGCTGTACACTGAAGTGCGTAACTGGGTGCGTAAAGAGATTGGCCCGCTGGCGACGCCGGACGTGCTGCACTGGACAGACTCATTACCCAAAACGCGTTCGGGCAAGATCATGCGCCGCATTCTGCGCAAGATAGCCGCGGGCGATACCAGCAACCTCGGCGACACCTCGACGCTCGCCGATCCGGGCGTGGTGGATAAACTGCTCGAAGAGAAGCAGGCGATTACTATGCCTTCATAACGCAGCCTTTCTCCCTCTCCCCGTGGGAGAGGGTCGGGGTGAGGGCCGTCATGGGCACCTTTCCCCCTCACCCTAACCCTCTCCCTCAAGGGAGAGGGAATTAAAATATCTCAACCCTACCTCTGGAGACTCTGTGATGAATGACACCATTTATCAGCGGATAGAAGACAGTGCGCGTTTCAGGGAGTTAGTCGAAAAACGGCAACGGTTTGCCACCATTCTGTCGATTATCATGCTGGTGGTTTATATCAGCTTTATCCTTTTGATTGCATTTGCGCCTGGCTGGCTGGGCACCCCGCTGCACGCGGGTACCAGCGTCACCCGAGGTATTCCTATTGGCGTGGGCGTGATTCTTATCTCCTTCGTCCTGACCGGTATTTATATCTGGCGCGCGAACGGCGAATTCGATCGTCTTAACAACGCGGTACTGCACGAGGTAAAAGCATCATGAAGCGAGTCCTGACGGCGCTTGCCGCCACACTACCCTTCGCCGCTAACGCAGCCGATGCTATCAGCGGTGCCGTACAACGCCAGCCAACCAACTGGCAGGCGATTATCATGTTTTTAATTTTCGTCGTGTTTACGCTCGGTATTACCTACTGGGCCTCTAAACGCGTACGTTCGCGTAATGACTACTACACCGCTGGCGGCAACATTACCGGTTTCCAGAACGGGCTGGCGATTGCGGGCGATTATATGTCTGCCGCCTCATTCCTCGGGATCTCCGCACTGGTCTTTACCTCCGGTTATGACGGGCTGATTTACTCTCTCGGCTTCCTGGTGGGCTGGCCCATCATTCTGTTCCTGATTGCCGAGCGCCTGCGTAACCTGGGCCGCTATACCTTTGCCGACGTGGCCTCCTATCGCCTGAAGCAGGGACCCATTCGTATTCTCTCCGCTTGTGGTTCGCTGGTGGTCGTCGCGCTGTACCTCATTGCGCAGATGGTCGGTGCGGGCAAACTGATTGAGCTGCTGTTTGGCCTGAACTATCACATCGCGGTGGTGCTGGTTGGCGTGCTGATGATGATGTACGTGCTGTTTGGCGGTATGCTCGCCACCACGTGGGTACAGATTATCAAAGCCGTGCTGCTGCTGTTTGGCGCGAGTTTTATGGCCTTTATGGTGATGAAACACGTGGGCTTCAGCTTCAATAACCTGTTCACCGAAGCAATGGCCGTGCATCCGAAAGGTGAAGCCATCATGAGCCCTGGCGGGCTGGTGAAAGATCCGATTTCCGCGTTGTCGTTGGGCCTTGGTCTGATGTTCGGTACGGCGGGGCTACCGCATATTCTGATGCGCTTCTTCACGGTCAGCGATGCCCGCGAAGCGCGTAAAAGCGTGTTCTACGCTACCGGCTTTATGGGTTACTTCTACATCCTGACCTTTATCATCGGCTTTGGCGCAATCATGCTGGTGGGGGCGAATCCGGTCTATAAAGATGCGGCAGGCGCGCTGATTGGCGGTAATAACATGGCGGCGGTTCACCTGGCAAATGCGGTCGGCGGTAACCTGTTCCTCGGCTTTATTTCCGCAGTGGCCTTCGCCACCATTCTGGCGGTCGTCGCCGGGCTGACGCTGGCAGGCGCTTCGGCGGTGTCGCACGACCTTTACGCTAACGTCTTCCGTAAAGGCGCCACCGAGCGTGAAGAGCTGCGCGTATCAAAAATCACCGTACTGGTGCTGGGCGTGATTGCTATCGTGCTGGGCGTGCTGTTTGAAAACCAGAATATCGCCTTCATGGTTGGCCTGGCGTTTGCGATTGCCGCCAGCTGCAACTTCCCAATCATCCTGCTCTCCATGTACTGGTCAAAACTGACCACCCGTGGCGCGATGATGGGCGGCTGGTTAGGCCTGCTGACAGCAGTGGTGCTGATGATTCTCGGCCCAACCATTTGGGTACAGATCCTCGGCCACGAAAAAGCCATCTTCCCGTATGAATACCCGGCGCTGTTCTCCATCACCGTGGCATTCCTGGGAATTTGGTTCTTCTCGGCAACCGACAACTCTGCTGAGGGTAACCTTGAGCGCGAACAGTTCCGCGCCCAGTTTATCCGTTCACAAACCGGCCTCGGCGTCGAGCAGGGTCGTGCGCATTAATGTTCCCTTTTCCCCGGCTTTGTGGCCGGGGAATTTGTGATTCCACGCGGTCAGGTCAATACTGAAGCCTTTTCTCAAGCGTAGTATCAGCCACTTCAATATTTCCGCTTAATTAATTATCACTGCGGATAAATATGTCGTGGAGTCACTCATGTTCACCAGACCCGAGGCAAACCGCCTTTCTCGCCGCCAGTTTATCCAAACCAGCGCAACGAGCGGACTGGCCGTTGCTGCCAGCACCCTATCTTTGCCTTTCAGTATCAAAATCGCCCTCGCGGCAGATGATAACTGCAACGCATCAGTAGAAGAAAAAACGGTATGGGGAACCTGCTCAGTCAATTGTCATAGCCGTTGCGCACTGCGACTCCACGTACGCAATAATGAGGTTTATCAGGTAGAAACGGATAACACGGGTGATGATAGCTACGGAAACCAACAGGTGCGTGCATGCCTGCGAGGGCGATCCATCCGTCGACGAATGAATCATCCAGATCGTCTCAACTACCCAATGAAACGCGTCGGAGCACGCGGAGAGGGTAAATTTGAGCGTATAAGTTGGGATGAAGCACTTGAGATGATGGCCAGCAATCTGCAACGTATCGTCAAAACCTGGGGCAACGAATCCGTCTGGATCAATTACTCATCCGGTATCAAGGGAGGCAATATCACGCTTTGCTCCCCTAACAACTCTTTGGTTAGCCGTTTGATGAACTGCTATGGAGGTTATCTGAGTCAGTATGGGTCGTACAGCCAGTCGCAGGTCACCTGCGCCATGACCTATACCTTTGGTAGCAACGACGGCAATAGTATGTCGGATATCGAGAATAGCAAGCTGGTGGTGCTTTTCGGCAATAACCCGGCAGAGACCCGTATGAGTGGTAGTGGCGTCACCTACTACCTTTCCCAGGCCCGGGAACGGTCGAAAGCGCGCATGATCGTTATTGATCCCCGTTATACCGATACGGCCGCCGGACGAGAAGATGAATGGATCCCGATCCGCCCTGGTACGGATGCTGCGCTTGCCGCAGGTATTGCCTGGGTGCTGATCGTTGAGAATCTTGTCGATCAGGCATTTCTCGACACCTATTGCGTTGGCTACGATGAAACGACGTTGCCGAAGGGTGCGCCTGAAAACGGGCACTATAAAGCCTATATTCTGGGCGAAGGCGATGATGCAACAGCAAAAACCCCCCAGTGGGCATCGAAAATCACGGGCATTCCTGTGGAAAGGATTATCAAACTGGCACGAGAAATTGGCAGTACCAAACCCGCTTTTATCTCGCAAGGTTGGGGGCCGCAGCGACAGGCAAACGGCGAGCTCACAACTCGGGCCATCGCTATGCTACCGATCCTAACGGGCAATGTCGGTATTCATGGTGGCAATAGCGGCGGACGTGAAACCTCTTATATTCTAAAAATGAACGCCATGCCGGTACTGAAGAATCCGGTAAAAACAAAAATATCCTGCTTTTCATGGACCGATGCCATCGTTCGCGGCCCGCAGATGACAGCGCTCAAAGACGGCGTGAAAGGTAAAGATAAGCTGGATGTCCCCATCAAATTTATCTGGAACTACGCAGGGAATACGCTGGTCAATCAGCACTCCGACATCAACCGAACCCACGATATCCTGCAAGACACATCGAAATGCGAAATGATTGTGGTCATCGAGAACTTTATGACCTCTTCGGCAAAATATGCCGACCTGCTATTACCCGATCTCATGACCGTCGAGCAGGAAGACATCATTTCCAATGACTATACCGGCAATATGGGCTACCTGATTTTTAGCCAACCCGCCACTACGCCTAAATTTGAGCGTAAACCGATTTACTGGATTATGGGGGAACTGGCAAAACGGCTCGGTCCTGATATTTATCAGCGATTTACAGAAGGGCGAAGTCAGTCTGAATGGCTTCGTTATCTCTATGATCAAACGCGCGAAAAAGATACCGAACTGCCGGAATTTGAGGCGCTGAAAGCGATGGGGATCTACAAACGACGAGATCCAAAAGGTCATCATGTCGCCTATCAGAAATTCAGAGAAGATCCTCAAGCCAATCCTCTCAAAACACCCAGCGGTAAAATAGAGATCTACTCCTCGGCACTCGCGGATATCGCCAACACATGGCAACTGGAACGCGATGAAACCATCAGTCCACTGCCGGTTTATGCTTCCACGTTTGAAGGCTGGGACGATCCGTTACGCAAAACCTATCCGTTACAGATGTTTGGTTTCCACTATAAGGGAAGGACCCACTCCTCCTACGGCAATGTGGATGTGCTGGCAGAAGCCTGTCGACAGGAAGTGTGGCTAAACCCCATTGATGCACAGAAACGCGGGGTAAAAAGCGGGGATGAGGTCCGCGTTTTCAATACCCGAGGAGAGCTTTATGTCACCGTTAAAGTAACGCCCCGAATTATGCCTGGCGTCGCGGCGATGGGTGAAGGAGCATGGCATCAAGCCAATATGTGGGGAGACAGAATCGATCACGGTGCGTGTATGAATACACTCACTACTCAGCGACCATCCCCTCTCGCGAAAGGCAACCCGCAGCACACCAATCTGGTCGAGATCGTAAAACGCTAGCACAATTCCGGGCCTGGTCAGCCCGGGAAGTGATCACACTTTCCGCCTCTTCTGGTGATAACAATCACCTTTTAAGACAGAAGAAAAGCGATCTTCATCACACTGTTTTCTCTGAAGATGCCAGGCATATCACACAATTTACGCCTGGAGAAAATCCTCCCCACCAGGGTCTCCACATAGAGACGACACCGCAACGCCAACGCCCTATTCTTACCTCATCGACAAACTGTAAGCGAAACGACTCAGACGTTCAGGATTCAACAGCATAGGCAAAAACAGCGGACTGCCCGCGGGTGGCGTTTCCAGCCAGCGGTCGAGCGTGTCGGCATAGCGCAGCAGCGCGTTTTGCTGTTCAGCCATTTCGCTGGCGGAAGGCTCGCTACCGTAATGATCGTGCCAGGTGAGCAGCGTCACGCTGGCGGCGACGCTGGAAAACATCTGGCCGTAGACTTCGGCGCTACGCCAGGCGGCGAGCAGTTGTTCCAGTGAATCGTTCGGGCAAGTGATGCGCGGCATCAGTTCCCGCAGGCTCTGTACGGCGTTGGCGGCGAGGAAGCAGGCGGTCTCTTTCTCAAGGGCGATCAGCTCGCGCTGCTCATTGCCAAGCGCCGGGTCATCGGTGGGCATCAGCGGCTGGTACGCCTGCATCCAGTTGGCGCTGCGGGTGTCCATGTGCAGCAGTTGTTGCGCCTGAGAAAGGCTTTCGGGGATCTGGCTTTGATAGTGCATACGCCGTCCCAGCAGGTTAGGCGTTTTGCACAGCCAGTCATAGCTGGTGTGCAGCAATGTAGCGAGGCGTTTTTTATCCTGCGACGACCGGAAACGAAGCTGCTGCTGTTCAGCCCAGCGTTCGAAGGTGGAGGGCGCGCCCTCCTGAAGTTGATTCGCCGCCGACAGGCCGAGCAGATTGATGGCGTTGACGGAGTCCATCACCCGGCTGTCGGGTAACCACTGCCAGCTGACGCGGGAAGTGATGGCTTCAACTTCGTTTTCCGCCACGCTCAGCGCCCAGCTCAGGCGACCGCTGATTTCATCTGCGAGATAGCACGGCAGCGCCGTCCAGCCGTAGCCGGTGCCGAAGAGGTCAAACTCGATCCACTTATTGTGGCCGGGCAGCGTGGCGATATTGGGATGGTTGGCGAAGCCGGGGTGGTAATCCAGCTCGGTGGCTTTGATGGAGGCACGCACGTCGCCCGGCAGGGTCGCGAGAATGCTCGAGAGCTGCTGGCGCGGCCAGCTGTCATCGATAAAGTCGCGCAGTACCAGCTTCTTGCCCTGCCCGCGCAGCAGGCTCCAGACGGAATGCAGGCTGCGCTGCCAGCCGGAAGTCTGAAACGCAGGCGTTGTCAGGCTGAGAATTAAACCGCTCAGGTGCGGCAACGCCTGCAATAACGGATGCATGATTGCCGCATAAAATTGCGGCCAGAAATCGGGTGCGCTTTTTTCATCAAATGCCAGCTCGGGAAATTTGCGCTTGATAATGTCATCCGTCGGTGCCGCTTCACCCTGAAGCCAGAAGGATAAATTATTGTCGGCCAGATAACGGTCAACGCGTTTTAAATACAGCAGCGCGTAATTTTGCTGATGAATAAGGTTCTCGACATTCAGTTTCTGACTCAATGGCGAGGGCGTAGCCAAAATAGAAAGCAGTTCCTGTTGGTGCAGGATTATCCCGGTGAAACCATGCTGTTTCGCACTCTGCACGCCCTGAACAAACCAGGGCCAGTGCCAGATAAAGGTGCTATTCAGTTCCATCAACTGGTGGGGAATACGTTTCATCGCGACATCCTGCCATTATTTGGTCGTTTATCATAATCGAGGACACAATGAAAAAATATGCGCTGGTCGGCACGGGAGGACGTGCGGGTTTATATATTTCAGCTATCGGCGGTCAATGGCGCGAAAATGCCAAACTGGTGGCCTTTTGCGATACCAATCAGACGCGCATGAATTACGCCAATACGCTGCTACAAAAAGAAGGCGCTGAGCCCGTTTCCACCTGGAAAGCCGCGCAGTTTGAAGAGATGATCTGTGAAACCCGCCCGGACATTATTATCGTCACCACCATGGATCGCACGCATGACGACTATATCGTGCGGGCGCTGCACGCGGGTTGTGATGTGATCACCGAAAAACCGATGACCATTGATGAAAAGCGCGCCCTGCGCATTCTGGACGCCATCGAAGAAACCGGCCATACCGTGCGCGTGGCATTCAACTATCGTTATGCGCCGCATCATAGCAAGGTGCGCGAACTGCTGATGCAGGGCGTGATTGGTCAGGTCACATCAGTGCACTTCGAGTGGCTGCTCAACACCGAACACGGGGCAGACTATTTCCGTCGCTGGCACCGCGAAAAACGCAACTGCGGCGGCCTGCTGGTGCATAAATCAACCCATCACTTCGACCTGATGAACTTCTGGCTGGCAAGCTACCCGGAACGCGTTTACGCCGAAGGCAGCCTGCAATTCTACGGCAAAGAGAACGCCGAAAAACGCGGCGTGACGCAGTTCTATCCACGAACGCATGGCTACACGGAAGCGAAAAATGATCCGTTTGCGCTGGAAATGGCGGAAAACGCACAGCTAAAAGCGCTCTATCTGGACGCCGAACATGAAGATAACTATTTCCGCGACCAGAGTGTCTTCAGTGACGGCATCACCATCGAAGACACGATGTCAGTGCTGGTGAAATACCAGAACCAGGTGCAGCTCACCTACTCCCTGAACGCTTACTTACCGTGGGAAGGGCTGAATGTGGTGTTCAACGGTACCGAAGGGCGTCTGGAGATGAAAATCATCGAGAAATCCTACGTCAACGCGGGCGGTAAACGCGAGAACGAAGGCAGCCTGGAGCTGTGTGATATCACCGTCTTCCCGATGTTTGCCGAGCCGTGGAAAGCGGATTTCACCCTTGGCGAAGGCGGCCACGGCGGTGGCGATAACGCCATGCTGGCGGATCTGTTTGGCGTACCGGGCAACGACCCGCTACAACGCGCCGCCGACCACCGGGCCGGGGCGATGTCCATTCTCACCGGAATTGCCGGGAATATTTCGATGCAGCAGCAGCGCCCGGTCAATTTTAAAGAGTTTGAACTCGTTTCTCGCCTGACCAAACGTTAATCACTACGGCGCGGCGACCTGCCGCGCCAATACCTCTGGTTAGTATTTTGCTGTTACTCACCTGCTTCTCTGTTTCGGAGTCGATAATGAATAAAATAGCTACAGGTGTTATCGCAACCCTTTTAATGTCCTGCACCACCGCCTGGGCGCAGCCCGTGGAATTACGCATGTCCTGGTGGGGCGGCAACAGCCGTCATCAGTCAACGTTAAAGGCTATCGCCGCGTTTGAACAAAAATACCCCGATATAAAAGTAAAGGCGGAATATACCGGCTGGGATGGCCATCTTTCGCGTTTAACCACGCAAATGGCGAGCGGTACCGAGCCCGATGTCATGCAAACCAACTGGCCGTGGCTGATTATTTTCTCTAAAAATGGCGAAGGCTATTACGATTTAAATAAGCTGAAAGAGGTGCTGGATTTAGCGCAGTACGCGCCGGGCGATCTCAATTCCACCACCGTGAAAGGTAAACTTAATGGTCTACCGATTTCGGTGAATGCCCCGGTGTTTTATTACAACGATGTCACCTGGAAAAAAGCGGGGCTGACATATCCAAAGAACTGGGATGAACTTTTTGCTGCGGGGAAAACCTTTCGCAGCACGTTAGGGGAAAACTATTATCCGTATGCGATGGTTGATCAGGATGTTATTTTACTGCTCAACGCGTGGATGATGCAGAAATACGGCAAGCCGATGTTTGATTCCAGTGGAAAATTCACCTGGAATGACGCGCAGTGGCAAGAGGCCTTTTCTTTTGTGAAACGTCTCAGCGACGATCACGTTATTCCAGGGCCAAAAACGATGTCCTCTTATGGCAAAGGCAATCTCTATGAGATGAAGCCGTGGATCACCGGCGAATGGGGAGGTACGTTTACATGGAATATTTCTATTCGCATGTATATCAATAACATGACACCGCCCGCTCAACTGGTGTTAGGCGATTATGTTATGCAGCCGGGAGCACGTGATTCTGGTGTCTATTTTAAAACCGCGCAGATGTTCTCCGTGTCGAAATCGACCCGTCATCCTCAGGAAGCCGCAACGCTTATCAACTTCCTGCTGAATGATCCGCAGGCGGTGGAAGCATTGGGGCTGGAGCGCGGTATTCCGTTAAGCAAAACCGCAGAGAAAATATTGACCGACAATGGCACGATTGATCCGAACGACCCGGTCGTTGCCGGGCTGCGCCAGGCACAATCATTACCCACAACCGCCGTTGCGACACCTTACATTGAGGATTTACAGGTGGTGGATCAGTTCACCGCGGCGCGCGAAAAAATGGATCATGGCGGCCAAACGCCTGCCCAGGTTGCCGTCACATTCCGCCAGCAGGTTGAGCGTATTGTTCGGCGGTTGAACCGTTAATTTTAAAACATCATCCAACCCACCAGCGGGGCGACCAACACCATCACCACGCCTGACAGCATCATCACCAGGCTTGCCACCACGCCCTCCTGCGGGCCGAGCTCGTAGGAGCGCGCGGTTCCGGCGCCGTGCGATGCAGCGCCAAATCCTGCGCCTTTTGCCATACCTTCACGAATGGAGAGGCGTAAAAACAGCACATCGCCAATCGCCATACCAAAGACACCGGTCACTACCACAAACAACGCCACCAGATCCGGCTGTCCGCCGAGCGGTTTAGCCGCCGCCAGCGCGAACGGCGTGGTTACCGAGCGCACCGCCAGGCTGCGCTGAATTTCATCGGGCAACGTAAACAGACGCGCCAGCCATACGGAACTGGTCACCGCCACCACCGTTGCGGTAATCACCCCGGCAGACAGCGACATCCAGTGTCGCTTGATGATCGCCAGATTGTCATACACCGGTACGGCAAACGCGATGGTCGCCGGGCCCAATAGCCACAGCAGCCAGTGCGCTTCACCCATATAGTTTTGATAGGAGATATGACCGAACACCAGCATGAGCACCAGCAGAACTGGCGTTAACACCAAAGGCATCAGCGGCAGTTTGCGAAAGCGGCGATAGAGTCGCTTGTTGGCGAAATAGAGCACCAGCGTAATCGCCAGACACAGCACGCTCAGTTGAAAGTTACTCATGACGCATCCGCTTCAGTTCGTAACGATAGACTTTATCCACCACCCAGGCCGTCGCTCCGAGCACCATCATGGTGCTGAGCGCAATCACCAGGAAAATACGCCAGCCATCGACCATCAGCAGTTGCGCATAATTCACCACCGCCACCACAGCGGGCACGAAGAAGAGCAGCATTTCCGCCAGCAGCCAGCGCGAGCCCGCGCGCACCCACTTCAGCGGCACAATATGGCAGACAATCAGCGCCAGCATCAGCACCATCCCCACCAGGTTGGCGGGCAGCGGCAGATTCAGCCAGTTCACCAGATATTCAGCAAAAACAAAGAGCCCCGCGTACAGAATGACCTGCACCGGCACCTGAAGACGTTGCAAAACGGAGGGCATCACGCGCCCTAAGGCCTCGGCCATGAAAGGAGTGTCCAGAAAAAATCAGAGACGCACAGTATAGTGAGCGTACGAGGATGGCAGAAATGAATTAAACTCATCGCAGGTATAGTTTCGAGGCATAATCATGGACATCAGAACGCTGCGCTATTTCGTTGAAGTGGTACGTCAGCAAAGCTTTACCCGCGCGGCGGAGAAACTCTTCGTTACGCAGCCCACCATCAGCAAGATGCTGAAAAACCTGGAAGATGAACTCAACAGCACCCTGCTCATCCGCGACGGACGCAAATTGCTGCTCACCGATACCGGGCAAGTCGTATTTGAACGCGGGCTGGTGATCCTCGATGAATTCCGCCAACTGGAAGCCGAACTGACCGATATCAACCACCTCAACAAAGGCCAGTTGCGCCTCGGCATCCCGCCAATGGTCGGCATGATGATGGCCGGGCCCATCAGCCTTTTTCGCCAGCGCTACCCCGGCGTAGAACTCAAAGTGTCCGAATTCGGCGGGCTGACGGTGCAGCAGGCGGTGATGAACGGCGAGCTGGATTTAGCCATGACCGCGCTGCCGGTGGAAGAAGAGAGCGGCCTTGCGACGTTGCCGCTATTCAGCCACCCGCTTTGCGTGCTGGTTCCCCGTTCCGGCGAGTGGCTGGAACAGTCCTCAGTTTCTCCGGAGCAGCTCGCAGCACATCCTTTGCTTATCTATAACGAAGATTTCGCCTTGAGCCGTCAGTTGATGCATCTGTTTAATCAACACAACGTGAAGCCGCGTATCGCGGTGCGCAGCGGCCAATGGGATTTCCTCGCGGCGATGGTCCAGGCGGGTGTCGGCGTGGCGATTTTGCCGGAGCCGATTTGCGAAAGGCTGGATGCGAAAACGCTGCGCTGGCTGCCGCTCGAGAGCGAACTGCACTGGCAACTGGGCATGATTTGGCGCGAAGGCGTGTATTTGTCGCACAGCGCTCAGGCGTGGCTGAAGTGCTGTGAGGGGTTTTGGTTACCGAAGTAGGCAACCCTCACCCTAACCCTCTCCCACAGGGAGAGGGAACCGCTCGCAGATAAATGACAGAACAGCGCCGGTTGTCTCCCTCTCCCTGTGGGAGAGGGCCGGGGTGAGGGGCATCACTCACCTTCAATCAACAGCGCTTCCAGCAAATCAAGGTCATGCAGCAATTTCTGCAATGTCTCGTTACTGATCTGCCGCGTCGCACGCAGGTGATACAACTCCCCGCGCTCTGAACGCAGCGCCGCCAGGCGGAAACGACGTTCCAGTTGCTCTTCCAGCATGGACGTTTCGACGTCATTACGCCCATCGGCGCGGCGACGCAGGTTACCAATGACGCGGGAACTGACTTCCGTCAGCAACTGGTTATCAATGTTCTCCTGGGTATCTGCCGCCAGTCGCTCTTCCATCTTCTGAATCGCGACAATCGCCACTTCCGCCGTTGCAGACCGGGCCAGACGCTCCTCTTTTTGCTGCTGTGGCAGGTCACGAACTTCAACGTGGCGCAGCAGAATTGGCAGCATAATCACGCCGACAAACAGTGAGAAGAGAATGACGCCCGCCGACAGGAACACCAGCTCATAACGTGCCGGGAAGACGTTGCCATCAGGCAGCAGCAGCGGGATGGAGAGCACACCGGCAAGGGTTATCGCCCCGCGCACGCCGGCGAAGGAGGCAATGGCCAGCTCGCGCGTTGACCAGCTCCCGAACTCCATCGGTTTTTTCTTCAGGAAGCGTTGGCTGAAGCGCTGCATCGTCCACAGCCAGCCAAAGCGCACCAGCATCAGCGCCGCATAAATCAGCAGAATATCGGTAAACAGCATCCAGATTTCAACGTTCGGATCGGCTTCTGCAGCCACCAGCGAGGTCTCAAGAATGCCCGGTAATTGCAGGCCCAACAGCAGGAACACCATGCCGTTAAACACGAACTCCAGCATCGCCCAGGTGCTGTTGGCACGCAGACGCATTGCCAGCGGCGCGGTACGCATCACGCCAGAACGGGTGATGGTCATCCCCGCAGCCACCGCCGCCAGGATGCCGGATACGCCGACGTGTTCCGCAATCAGATAAGACGCGAACGGCAGCAGGAACAGCAGTACGATTTGCGTTGCCGGCTCATCGCCGCCCCAACGGCTGAGGAAGCGCAGCGAGCGACCATATAGCCAGCTCACCACAAAACCGGCCAGGATGCCGCCAATCGCCACTTTCATAAATTCCAGCGTCGCGCCGCCAACGGTAAAGACCATCGTGCCCATGGCAACCGCCACGGCAAATTTTAGCGAGACCAGGCCCGAAGCGTCGTTCATTAACGCTTCGCCCTGCAAGATACCCATGATTTTCTTCGGAATGCGCCCTTCACCAACAATGCCGGAGAGCGCCACCGCATCGGTCGGCGACAGCACCGCCGCCAGCGCGAACGCAGGCACCAGTGGGATCCCCGGCACCAGCCAGTAAATCAGGAAACCAATACCAACTACCGTTACCAGCACCAGCGCAAGGGCCAGGCCGAGGATTTCGCGCCCGTGTTCAAGGAACTCGCGGGTCGGCGTTTTCCAGCCATCGGCGAACAGCAGCGGCGGAATAAACAGAACGAGGAACAGCTCCGGGTCGAACTCCACGTGAAGGCCGAAGGTCGGCCACGCCAGCAGCGCACCGATGGCGATCTGCATCAGCGGCAGTGGCACCTGAAATGGCAAGACACGGGTTACAACCCCGGAGAGCGAGACCACGAGGGTCATGATGAGTATGGTGAAGAATATTTCCATGCGATCCCTGTTTGCAGCGTTGTCTTATTATGTGGAACGTAAAATATGAAGCGTCATGCCTCTGTATCATACGCATACCAGAGTAACGCAAAAGGAAACGAGACGATCCTTAAAATGAAAAATCGACCGGTAAAAAAATGCGAAAAATCATTAACAGCTGTCGCGCTGGCACAACCTTGAGGTAATCGTAGCTTTCGGGCTCCAGTCGTTGTCGCTCAGTCGCGCGAGTAACGCTTTTCCGGCATCCGCGCCAATTTTTCGATGCGGCACAGCCATGGTGGTGAGGGGTGGCTGACACACCCGGCTCACATCGCTGTCGCCAAATCCAACAACCGCGAGATCTTCCGGCACTTTAATACGCCGACGCTGACACTCATACAGCACACCGCAGGCCAGCTCATCCGATTCACACACCAGCGCGTCCAGTTCCGGCCAGGCCAGCAGAAATTCCGGAAGCTGCGCTGCACCGGTGGAAAACGTGGGCGACGACGCCGCGTTAATGACGCGATCCGGGGAACGGTGATGACGCAACATCGCCTTGTACCAGCCCTGCAGGTGCTGTTGAAACACCCATTTCTCCTGATTGGCGCAGAGTAAGCCTATATTTTGATAGCCTCGCGTAATCAGCATCTCGGTCAGTTCAAACATCGCAGCAGCATGGTCAATGCCAATATTCATATCAATAGGATCGGCACGCACCGCGCCAATCTCCATCACCGGAATCGACGCATTTTGCAGCCAGTTGCGCACGTTTTCACTGTGTTCGACGCTCAGCAGTACCGCCGCCGCGATATTGGAAGCCAGCAGGGTTTCCAGCAGTTTTTCTTCCTGCTCCGGCTGATGCTGAGACTCCGCCAGCATGATTTGATAGCCCGCCGGTTGCAGCACCTGTTGTAAACCCGCAAACATTTCTGAGCAGCCGAATTCGCTAAGATGCGGCACGACCATCGCGATCGTCCACGATGAGGCGGAAGCCAACGCGCTGGCCGCCAGATTCGGCACATAGCCAAGCTCCTGAACAGCGGCTTCAATTTTCTCGCGTAACTTATCCGATACCGCCTCGGGCGTTCGCAGGGCCCGGGATACGGTCATTGTACCAACCCCTGCCAGCTGGGCGACGTCGGCCAGCGTAACCTTTCCCGTACTGCGTCGTTTTCGGGTTATCGACATTTGAATTCCTGAGTAAACGCTATGTTATTAGAGAGTTAGCGATCATTTTTTCTTCACATGTTGGGCAGTATACGCCGGAAATCCACAATTTTGCTGTGAATTGATGCGCCCCGATTTGATAGCGCTATCACAATTTCCAATGATACATTTTGATAGCGCTATCTTTGTGACAACCATCACGGTTACCAACTTCGCCGTTGAATAAAGTTTGCTCATTCCACACATCCCGTTGCAGGAGAATCCATGTGCTGAACCAATGGCTGAACGACACCACCATTGCACTAAAAGATGAGGTTGAAAGCTGGCCTCAGGCGCTGGAGATTTGTGCTCAGCCGCTGCTTAAGTCAGGGATTATCGAGCCCGGTTACGTGACGGCGATAATCCAGCAGCATCAAAAGTTAAGCCCCTATTACGTCCTGGCGCCCGGTCTGGCAATGCCGCACGCCCGCCCCGAAGAAGGTGCTCACGCAATAGGATTGTCATTGCTGAAATTACAGCGCGGTGTGGCGTTCGGGGCCGATGAATTTGATCCGGTAGATGTGATTATCATGCTCGCGGCCCCCGATAAGCACAGCCATATTGAAATGATTTCTGCGCTTGCCGAGCTTTTTTCCAGCGAAGACGATCTCGCATTGCTGCATCAGGCGAAAACATTAGAGGAGATTACAACCATTATTTCCCGTTTCTGATTTTATTTTTTCTCCGTTTTACATGCTCACGATCTCTCCTGACATCGTGCGCCCGTACTCTACTCAAAATAAGGTAACAACCATGAAAATAATGGCAATTTGTGGCTCCGGTTTGGGCAGTAGTTTTATGGTGGAAATGAATATCAAAAAAGTACTGAAGAAATTAAATATTGAGGCGGAAGTCGAGCATTCAGATTTATCTTCGGCAACACCCGGCGCTGCCGATCTCTTTGTGATGGCGAAAGATATTGCCAGTAGCGCCAGTGTTCCGGAAAGTCAGCTCGTCGTCATTAACAATATTATCGATATTAATGAATTAGAAACTAAGCTCAGCGCTTATTTCTCGGCACAATAATCCTGATTAAAGCGAGGCGGATATGTTTATCCTTGAAACGCTAAATTTTGTTGTCGATATTCTTAAAGTCCCTTCCGTTCTGGTCGGGTTAATTGCCTTAATTGGCCTCGTGGCACAGAAAAAATCATTTTCTGATGTAGTAAAAGGTACCATCAAAACCATTCTCGGCTTCATTGTGCTGGGCGGCGGCGCATCCGTTCTGGTGGGTTCACTGAATCCACTCGGCGGTATGTTCGAGCACGCGTTCAACATTCAGGGCATCATTCCTAATAACGAAGCAATCGTCTCTATTGCGCTGGAAAAATATGGCGCATCAACGGCGCTCATCATGGCCTTCGGCATGGTAGCCAATATCATCGTCGCCCGCTTTACGCGTCTGAAGTACATCTTCCTGACCGGGCACCATACGTTCTATATGGCGTGCATGATCGGCGTTATTCTGACAGTGGCAGGCTTCGACGGCATTGGTCTGGTGTTTACCGGGTCGCTGATTCTTGGTCTGGTGATGGCCTTCTTCCCGGCGCTGGCGCAACGCTATATGAAGCGCATTACCGGTACTGACGATATCGCGTTTGGTCACTTCGGCACGCTGGGTTATGTGCTTTCTGGCTGGATTGGCAGCGTGTGCGGAAAGGGTTCCCGCTCTACTGAAGAGATGAACCTGCCGAAAAATCTGAGCTTCCTGCGCGACAGTTCGATCTCGATTTCGCTCACCATGATCATCATTTACATGATTCTGGCCGTCAGTGCCGGACGCGAATATGTTGAAACCCAGCTCAGCGGCGGACAAAACTACCTGGTTTACTCCATCATTCAGGCCATCACCTTTGCAGCGGGCGTGTTCATCATCCTACAGGGTGTACGCTTAATCCTCGCAGAAATCGTGCCGGCCTTTACCGGCTTCTCAGAAAAACTGGTGCCTAATGCCCGCCCGGCGCTGGATTGCCCGGTCGTCTATCCCTATGCGCCTAACGCGGTTTTAATTGGTTTCCTGTTCAGCTTCCTCGGCGGGTTGGTTGGTTTGTTCCTGCTCGGGCAGTTCAAACTGGTATTGATTCTGCCTGGCGTTGTACCGCACTTCTTCACCGGTGCCACCGCAGGCGTGTTTGGTAACGCCACCGGAGGCCGACGCGGCGCAATGATCGGCGCATTTGCCAACGGCTTGTTGATCACCTTCCTTCCTGTATTGCTGTTGCCAGTGCTTGGCGCGATTGGCTTCGCGAATACCACCTTCTCCGACGCGGATTTCGGCGTCGTCGGCATCATCATGGGTAACCTGGCGCGCTACCTCTCACCGTTGGCGATTACCGGCCTGGTCGTGGCGCTGTTCGCGCTACTGGTGGTCTACAACATCGTAAAAAGTAAACCCAACGCGCAGCAGCAAGACACAGGAGCAAAATCATAATGCATGATGAACTGAAAAGACTGGCGCGCGATATTCGCGTTGCCACGCTGAAATCATTAACCCAGCTGGGTTTTGGCCACTATGGCGGCAGCATGTCGGTGGTCGAGACGCTGGCGGTGCTGTATGGCGATGTGATGCGCATCGACCCCGCCGACCCGGACTGGCCGCAGCGCGACTATTTTGTCCTGTCGAAAGGTCATGCGGGCCCTGCGCTGTACAGCACGCTGGCAATCAAAGGCTATTTCCCGATGGAGGAGTTGGCCACCCTTAACCAGAACGGCACGCGCCTGCCAAGTCACCCGGACCGGCTCAAAACGCGCGGCGTGGATGCCACTACAGGCTCGCTCGGCCAGGGGATATCTATCGCGGCGGGCATGGCGCTGTCGCATAAACTCGCCAGCCGTCCTAATCGCGTATTTTGCATTGTCGGCGACGGTGAGCTGAACGAAGGTCAATGCTGGGAAGCGTTCCAGTTTATCGCCCACCACAAACTGAACAACCTGCTGGTATTTATCGACTGGAACAAGCAGCAACTGGATGGTGAACTGGACGACATTATCGCCCCCTTCGATCTTGCGGAAAAATTCCACGCTTTCGGTTTCGATGTACAAACGGTAAAAGGCGACGATATTGCAGCGATTCAGGCCGTCACCCGCCCGGTACGCAGCGGCGATGATCGTCCCCGCATCGTGATCCTGGATAGTGTGAAAGGGCAAGGTGTGCCTTATCTGGAAAGTCTGAGCAATACCCACCATCTGCGCCTGAATGATGAGATGCGAGAGGCGCTGAATGAATCTATTCGCCAACTGGAGGCCGCGTATGATTAAGGTTGCACCTGCGGGAGAAAAAGACGCCGTTGAAATGCGTAAGGTCTACGCCGGATTCATCGCAGAACAGGTCAAGGCAGGCAGCGAGATTATTGCACTGGAAGCAGACCTGATGAGTTCGATGGCGATGGATAGCGTACAGCGCGAATTTCCCCAACACGTCATCAACTGCGGGATCATGGAGGCCAACGTGATTGGCACTGCCGCAGGGCTGGCGCTGACCGGGCGAAAACCCTTTGTCCACACGTTTACTGCATTCGCCAGTCGCCGCTGCTTTGACCAGTTATTTATGTCGCTGGATTATCAGCGCAATAACGTCAAAGTGATCGCCTCTGATGCGGGCGCCACTGCCTGTCACAACGGCGGCACGCATATGTCGTTTGAAGATATGGGCATTGTGCGCGGCCTGGCGCACTCCGTGGTGCTGGAAGTCACCGATGCAGCAATGTTTAAAGATATTCTGCGCCAACTCGCTACCCTGGAAGGTTTCTACTGGGTACGTACCATCCGTAAACAGGCACCCACGGTTTATCAGGAGGGCTCGACATTCACCATTGGTAAAGGAAACGTTCTGCGCGACGGCAATGACATCACGCTAATCGCCAACGGTATTATGGTGGCGAAAGCGCTCGAAGCGGCGGAAAAGCTTTCTGCTGAAGGAGTGAGTGCCGCCGTTATCGATATGTTTACGCTCAAGCCTATCGACCGAATGCTGGTGAAGAACTATGCCGAGAAAACAGGGCGAATTGTCACCTGCGAAAACCACAGCATTCATAACGGGCTGGGCTCGGCGGTGGCGGAAGTTTTGGTGGAAACCTGCCCGGTCCCGATGCGCCGTGTGGGCGTGAAAGAGCGCTATGGCCAGGTAGGAACGCAGGATTTTCTGGAGCAGGAGTATGGGCTCACACGCGATGATATTGTCGCGGCGGCAAGGGAATTGCTGTAGTAAAGGTGTAAAAAAAGCGGCCGTGAGGCCGCTTTAGAGGAACTGTAGGGCGCACGCTGTAAATAGCCTGATAGCGCTGTGCCCATCAGACCTACAAAGCCCGCAGTAATACGAATTAAATCGCCCAACCGCCCGCATAAAACGCCACCAGCGCTACCGCAATCACGATAGTGCCGATATTCAGCTTACGCCACTCACCAGACACCACGCGGCCAATCACCAGCGTGGCGAAACCGATCATAATGCCGGTCACAATGTTGCAGGTCAGCACGATAAATACAGCGGTAATCAGGCCAGACATCGCATCAACAAAGTCGTTGAAGTCAATACGTGCCACGTTGCTCAGCATCAGCAGGCCAACGTACATCAGCGCCGGAGCGGTGGCGTAGGCCGGAACCAGATAAGAGAGCGGAGAGAGGAACAGAATCAACAGGAACAGGATGCCGACGGTGATCGCCGTTAAGCCCGTCTTGCCGCCCGCCGCCGTACCGGCTGCAGATTCGATGTACACTGCCGCTGGCGCTGCGCCAACAAACGCGGAGAACACGCTGCTCAGGGAGTCAGTGGTCAGCGCTTTGCCGCCGTTGATAATCTGCCCGTCTTTGTCCAGCAGGTTAGCCTGACCGGCGACGGCGCGAATAGTGCCAGTGGCATCGAACACCGCCGTCATCACCAGCGCCAGTACGCTAGGCAGCACGATCGGGTTCAGTGCGCCCATGATATCCAGGCTGCCAATCAGGGAGTTACCGTTGTCATCGCTCAGAGAAGGCATGGCGAAGAAACCGGAGAAGTGTACATTCGGGTCAAAAATCAGGCCGACAATCGACACCCCGATAATGGTCAGCAGAATGCCGCCCGGCACTTTCAGTTTTTCGAGTCCGATAATCATAGCCAGACCGACCAGCGACATAATTACCGGGAAGCTGGCAAAGTGACCCAGCGCAACCGGCAGACCATCCAGCGGGTTCTTGATCACCAGGCCAACGCCGTTTGCCGCAATCAGCAGCAGGAACAGGCCGATACCGATACCGGTGCCGTGCGCGATACCCTGCGGCAAATTGCGCAAAATCCAGCTACGGATGCCCGTCGCAGAAATAATGGTAAACAGAACACCCATCAGGAACACCGCGCCCAGCGCGACCGGAATGCTGATTTGTTGGCCCAGCACCAGGCTGAACGCAGTAAACGCGGTCAGCGAGATAGCACAGCCAATGGCCAGCGGCAGGTTAGCCCACAGACCCATCACGATGGAGCCGACGCCTGCCACCAGACAGGTAGCCACGAAGACTGCCGCAGGCGGGAAGCCTGCTTTGCCCAACATCCCCGGCACGACGATAACGGAATAGACCATCGCCAGGAAGGTGGTAAGACCGGCGACAATCTCCTGACGAACGGAGCTACCACGAGCAGAAATTTTAAACCAGGCGTCGAGTGAACCGCCGGTACGCACTGAAGGCGTAGACATAGAAAACATCCCCTGAAAATTTTTATCATTCGTTCGCATACGTGGTGGAGCATCCACTGACAGTTAAACGTCATCTCCTTGTGCTTAAACCTCGCGGCAAAGGGGAGCCGCAAAAAAGCAAACGTTTAACTCCGCGCATACAATACGGTTGAGCGTTACCTGCCACCCTGCACATGCAGAATGGGTATTTTCTGGACGACAGCGGCAAATTGACTAAGCATAAAACGTCAAAAATGCCAGCAGAAGGCGTCAGAATTTTAAGGCAAACGATTATCTGGTTTTTATGGCACCATTTTCAACTGATGTTTACGCCATTTCGCTAAAATTCGCTTATGACGATGAAGAAATCGCCAACCCATGCGCAAACGTTATCGTTCATGCGCAATCTAACAACATTTTTGTTGCAACTCTGGCGTTATTCACCGGGAAGTGAAAAGGGACCGCCCTTCTCAATCGCCTGTTGCCAGGCCGGACGTGCTTCCACCCGCGCCTTCCATGCGGCGATATGGGGCAGAGACGGTATCCCACCGCGAGAAAGCAGCGCAAACAGCGGAAAACTCATCTGAATGTCCGCCATGCTCAGGCTCTCCCCCGCAAACCACGGCGTTTTCGCCAGATGCGACTCAATAAACCCGGCATGCGTGGCAATCTGCTTATTCAGCCAGGCTTTCTGAACGCCCGTTCCCAACACTTTCCCCACCGTGCGCAACCCCAACGGCACCGGGGATTTGCCCAGCATCTGGAGAACCAGTTTGATCATCATGAGCGACATCAACGAACCTTCGGCATAGTGCAGCCAGAAGCGATACTGCAGTTTTTCGTCGATATCCTGCGGTTTAAAGCGGTTTTCGGGATCACCGATTTCCTGAAGATACTCGAGGATCGCGCCAGATTCAGCAATAACGTGCCCGTTATCTTCGACAATCGGCGATTTTCCCAGCGGATGGATTTTTTTCAGGGTGTCGGGAGCCAGCATATCAGCCCCGCGCTGATAGCGAACAATCTGGTAAGGCAGGTTCAACTCTTCCAGCGCCCAGAGCACGCGCTGCGAGCGGGATTGATTCAGATGGTGGACGGTTAACATGATTTTCTCCGCAGGTTTGTTCAAATTAACTATAGGAACAGACGGCAATCCCCGTAAAAATTGCGGCGAAAAAAACGTCAATCTGACTGGCGAACAGGGGGAGGAGAGGTAGACTTAAAGTGTCAGCACAAACCGGAACCTCCAACCCGTAGCTCGACCGAGGGATGCTGATGTCGGGGGAAACCCTCCCATGAACCAGTGGGATAGAGCGAAAGACAAAGACCGGAACATACGAAAGCGCCCAGTTGTGGCGCTTTCGTTTTTTATTCGTCTTCCAGCAGGCGCGCGCCTGTTCCTTCCTCCCCCAGTTTATCGCCAGGATTACGCAGAGGGCAGTCACGCAGTGACATACAGCCGCAACCGATACAGCCATCAAGCTGATCGCGCAGCGCTTCCATCGAGTGAATGCGTTTATCCAGCTCCTGACGCCACTGGGTGGTCAGGCGTTTCCAGTCTTTTTGCCCCAATGTATGCCCTTCGGGCACCGCGCCCAGCGACTCGCCGATCGTGGCGAGCGGAATGCCCAGACGCTGAGCGATTTTAATGATGGCTACATAGCGTAGCACGTCACGTTTGTATCGCCGCTGGTTGCCCGCGTTGCGCTGGCTGCGGATGAGCCCTTTGCTTTCATAGAAGTGCAAAGCGGAGACGGCAACCCCGGTACGTCTGGCGACTTCGCCCGGTGTAAGCAGCGTTTTAATGCGCGTTGGTTTTTTTTCCATTTTCTGCTTTACCTCAAGTTAACTTGAGGAATTATACTCGCCAGCAAGACAAAAGTTGAAGCAAAAATAGACAACGGGGAGAGCCTTATGTCCCATCGGGAAATTATTCAAACGCTTATCGAATGGATAGATGAACATATCGATCAACCACTGAATATTGATATCGTGGCGAAAAAATCCGGCTACTCGAAATGGTATCTGCAACGGATGTTCCGTACCGAGATGCGTCAAACGCTGGGTGACTACATTCGTCAGCGTCGCCTGCTTTTGGCTGCCCAGGAACTGCGTAATACTCAGCGCCCGATTTTCGATATTGCCATGGATCTGGGTTATGTTTCCCAGCAAACCTTCTCGCGTGTTTTCCGCCGTGAATTCGACCGCACGCCGAGCGACTATCGCCACCGTCTTTCCGCATGAACAACACGCCGGATGGCGCTTACGCTTATCCGGCCTACAGATAAAACAGAGCCCTTTCCTTATGTAACTATTGTCAGCGATAAATGGCGCAATTTGCTGCGTTTACCTCTGGTGAATAAAACAGCAATTGTGATATAGTTCACACTATAGAGTGAAACAAAAACAGCGTTTCATATCAATTGTGAATGCCTGTCGATAGCCAGAGTGGACTACACCTTCGTGAGAACGCCGCGCTGTCAGGGCATACCGTTTATCTCTGAGGATAAGGTCTCATGGTTTCTATCTCTACAAGTGTCGTGCTGTTACGCTGGCCGCTTTTCAGCGCCATTCTGATGTTCCTTGCCAGTACGCTGAAAATTCGCTTGCGCAAAGCTGATTACGCGGGTCTCGCGGTGATTTGTAGCGCGCTGGGCGTGGCCTCTGCCTGCTGGTTCGCAACCGGGTTGCTGGGAATTACGATGGTGGATATTGCGACTATCTGCAATAACATCAAAGAGGTGATGGTGGAAGTGATGAGCCAGACACCGCCAGAATGGCCGATGGTGTTGACCTGATAAACCCCTATTTATAAAAAAACCTGCTTTCGCAGGTTTTTTTATGTCTGAAAATCAGAACGGGATATCGTCGTCGAAGTCCATTGGCGGTTCGTTAGACGGTGCCGGAGCAGCCTGCTGCTGCGGACGAGACTGCGCGCCGCCGCTGAACTGGTTGCCGCCCTGTGGCTGCTGAGGCTGGCCCCAACCGCCCTGCTGCTGACCCTGACCACCTGCCGGTGCGCCGCCGCCCTGACGACCACCCAGCATCTGCATGGTGCCGCCAACGTTGACAACCACTTCGGTGGTGTATTTTTCAACGCCGGACTGATCGGTCCATTTACGGGTACGCAGCTGGCCTTCAATATAAACCTGAGAGCCTTTACGCAGGTATTCACCCGCAACTTCCGCGAGTTTGCCGAACAGCACAACACGGTGCCATTCAGTTTGCTCTTTCATTTCACCGGTCGCTTTATCACGCCAGGATTCGGAAGTAGCCAGCGTAATGTTGGCAACTGCGCCACCATTCGGCATGTAGCGTACTTCCGGGTCCTGGCCCAGATTACCGACGAGAATCACCTTGTTTACGCCTCTGCTGGCCATGATTGTCTCTCCTGAATGTGTTTCTTAATAGTGTAAACGCGCGATTGTAGCATTTCAAAGAGGCGTTTTGATAGCATGCGACGGTGATTCCACTAAACTCGTTTACGTTGAATATCTTACACTCAACAATGGAATGCACATTCCACTACTGTATATTCATTCAGGGTGAGTTGTGTCATAATTAGCCGTTTCCGCCGTTTGTCCTTCAAGCAAATCTGGCAAGCCGAGTCTCTACCGGGAAAGGTAAATGGATAAGATCGAAGTTCGGGGCGCCCGCACCCACAATCTCAAAAATATCAACCTCATCATCCCGCGCGACAAACTGATTGTCGTTACCGGGCTGTCGGGGTCTGGCAAATCGTCACTGGCTTTTGACACCCTCTACGCCGAGGGGCAGCGTCGCTACGTCGAATCGCTTTCTGCGTATGCGCGCCAGTTCCTGTCGCTGATGGAGAAGCCGGATGTCGATCATATCGAAGGGCTGTCGCCTGCTATCTCTATTGAGCAGAAGTCGACCTCACACAACCCGCGTTCCACGGTCGGGACCATTACCGAAATTCACGACTACCTGCGTCTGCTGTATGCCCGCGTAGGCGAGCCGCGTTGCCCCGATCACGACGTGCCGCTGGCGGCGCAAACCGTCAGCCAGATGGTCGACAATGTGCTGACGCAGCCGGAAGGCAAACGCCTGATGCTGCTGGCGCCAATCATTAAAGAGCGTAAAGGCGAGCACACCAAAACGCTGGAAAACCTGGCAAGCCAGGGCTATATCCGCGCGCGTATCGATGGCGAAGTGTGCGACCTGTCCGATCCACCGACGCTGGAGCTGCAAAAGAAACACACCATTGAAGTGGTTATCGACCGCTTCAAAGTGCGCGAAGACCTGGCACAGCGTCTGGCCGAGTCGTTTGAAACCGCGCTGGAGCTTTCCGGCGGCACGGCGATCGTCTCCGATATGGACGATCCGAAAGCGGATGAGCTGCTCTTCTCCGCCAACTTCGCCTGCCCGATTTGCGGCTACAGCATGAGCGAACTGGAACCGCGTCTGTTCTCGTTCAACAACCCGGCGGGCGCGTGCCCAACCTGTGACGGCCTGGGCGTGCAGCAATATTTCGACCCGGACCGCATCATTCAGAACCCGGAGCTGTCGCTGGCGGGTGGCGCTATTCGCGGTTGGGATCGCCGTAATTTCTACTATTTCCAGATGCTGCGCTCGCTGGCGGAGCATTATGATTTCGACGTTGAAGCCCCGTGGGGCAGCCTGAACGCATCAGTGCAGAAAGTGGTACTGTACGGTTCCGGCAAAGAGTCTATCGAATTCAAATATATGAACGATCGCGGCGATACCTCCGTGCGTCGTCATCCGTTTGAAGGCGTGCTGCACAATATGGAACGCCGCTACAAAGAGACGGAATCCAGCGCGGTGCGCGAAGAGCTGGCGAAATTCATCAGCAACCGTCCGTGCGCCAGCTGCGACGGCACGCGTCTGCGCCGCGAAGCACGTCACGTGTACGTGGAAAATACCCCGCTGCCGACCATCTCTGACATGAGCATTGGTCATGCGATGGACTTCTTCAATAATCTGAAACTTTCCGGCCAGCGCGCGAAAATCGCCGAAAAAGTGCTGAAAGAGATTGGCGACCGCCTGAAGTTCCTCGTCAACGTTGGCCTGAACTACCTCACGCTATCCCGCTCGGCAGAAACCCTCTCCGGCGGTGAAGCTCAGCGTATCCGTCTGGCGAGCCAGATTGGCGCCGGGTTAGTCGGCGTGATGTACGTGCTGGATGAGCCGTCCATCGGCCTGCACCAGCGCGACAACGAACGTCTGCTCGGCACATTGATTCACCTGCGTAATCTCGGTAACACGGTGATTGTGGTCGAACACGATGAAGACGCCATTCGTGCCGCTGACCACGTTATCGACATCGGACCGGGCGCGGGTGTACACGGTGGTCAGGTTGTCGCGGAAGGGACGCTGGACGACATCATGGCAGTGCCAGAGTCGCTAACCGGCCAGTTCATGAGCGGCAAACGTAAAATCGAAGTGCCGAAAAATCGCGTACCGGCGGACCCTGCAAAAGTGCTGAAACTGAGCGGCGCGCGCGGCAACAACCTGAAAGATGTCACGTTGACGCTGCCTGTGGGCCTGTTTACCTGTATCACCGGGGTATCCGGCTCCGGGAAATCTACGCTGATTAACGACACCCTGTTCCCGATTGCCCAGCGTCAGCTTAACGGCGCGACTATCGCCGAACCTGCGCCGTATCGCGATGTTCAGGGGCTTGAACACTTCGACAAAGTCATCGACATCGACCAAAGCCCGATTGGCCGTACCCCGCGCTCAAACCCGGCAACCTACACCGGCGTCTTTACGCCTGTGCGTGAGCTGTTCGCGGGCGTGCCGGAATCACGCGCGCGCGGCTATACGCCGGGGCGTTTCAGCTTTAACGTACGCGGCGGACGCTGTGAGGCGTGTCAGGGCGATGGCGTGATCAAAGTCGAGATGCACTTCCTGCCGGATATCTACGTGCCGTGCGACCAGTGCAAAGGCAAACGCTATAACCGCGAAACGCTGGAGATTAAGTACAAAGGCAAAACCATCCACGAAGTGCTGGATATGACCATTGAAGAAGCACGTGAGTTCTTCGATGCCGTTCCGGCGCTGGCGCGCAAACTGCAAACCCTGATGGACGTCGGCCTGACCTACATTCGTCTCGGCCAGGCGGCGACGACACTTTCTGGTGGTGAAGCCCAGCGCGTCAAACTGGCGCGTGAACTCTCCAAACGCGGTACCGGACAGACGCTGTACATTCTCGATGAGCCGACCACCGGCCTGCACTTTGCGGATATTCAGCAACTGCTGGAAGTGCTGCACCAGTTGCGCGACCAGGGCAACACCATCGTGGTCATTGAGCACAACCTTGATGTGATCAAAACCGCCGACTGGATTGTTGACCTCGGCCCGGAAGGCGGCAGCGGCGGCGGGGAGATTCTCGTCTCCGGCACGCCAGAAACCGTCGCCGAATGCGAAGCCTCACATACGGCGCGCTTCCTTAAACCGATGCTGAAGTAGTCACTTCACTAGCTGCTGCCGGGTTTGTTCCGGCAGTAGCGTGATTGCCTGCTGATACGAGGCATCCACGAGATAGTAAATTTGCGAGTCCGGCAACGTGCCGTCGAGGTAAACCGTGCTCCAGTGCGCTTTATTGAGATGACGGCTGGGACGCACATCGCTGTGCTGCTGGCGCAGCAGTTCTGCCAGCTCAGGGCTGGTTTTCAACGACACCGCCGGGCGTTCTTCCACCTCTTTGACCATCGCGAAAAGCACATCCGCAACCTTAATCTGCGTCGCTTTCCAGTCGCTGTGGACGCTTTGCTCCGCGCCACGCTTCGCCATGCAGTACACCAAAAGATCCGAACTGGTCATTTTATACCTCTTAGTCTCACGAGCCACGGAGTGCCAAACGTCATCACCTCAGTGTGCAACAAGTCGCCGAAAGGTGAAACCTTCCGGTGACTGATTTTTGACTAAAAAAGCATCATTTATTTACGGGACGTTTAGTACTCGGAATTAACAATCACTTCTTCGTTGTACCTGCCCGCCTGCGGCAGTGGTCGATACGTGGAATTTGAGGCGCGCAACACACGGATACCGCGAGCACCCGCTTCACGCGCCGCCGAGATATCATTATCCGAATCGCCGTAGAAGACCTTTACACCCTTCTCTTTCAGCCACTGCGTTTTGGTATTCTGGCCCGGTTTGTCACCGGCAAAAATGACCGGATTCATGCTGGTCGCCGGGATCAGGAAATAATCCTGCAACGTTTTGGAGACCGTTTCGGTTTTGGTTTCGCTACGCCCGGTAACGAAATAGATGCTGTCACCGCGCTTCACGTGCATCGCGATCAGTGAACGGGCCACTTCTTTCGGAATGCTGAACTCATCCCAGCCGTTGTTCATTTTTTCCCAGAATGCAGGGTTCTTCAGATACGCTTCGCTGCCCGGAGACCAGGTTTTCTGCCCGCGCCAGAAGCCGGGGCTGGAAAACAGCACCGTGTCATCGATATCAAATCCCACTGCCATCGGTGGATGATTCATCAGGCTGTTTTCAATTTGCGCCACTGATACCCAGTGGATGGGGGCCTGTTCGGCCAGTTTAGCGACATCCGTACCCGGATAGAGCGGAGAAGGTGATGAAGCGTGAGCAGTAACCGTGTTATTTAACGCGAACAACAAACAAACGGCGCTCAGCGCCTGTGTGATCTTGCGCATAGTTTTCCCTAAATCGTCGTCTTGTTTTTGTTTTAAAGTGAGTAATACTTCAAAAAATTAGAAAGACCTTAACGGTTACAGGGAGTGAAGGGAAGGATTTTCCAGGATTTATCCTGGAAAAAGGATAAGAGATCACATTTTCACATTGAGAAACTCTTCATGCGGCAGTGATGCCGCATGAAGAGTAAGCACTTGCTTACATAACCGCCGCAAATGCCTGCGCGACGCGATGCACGTTACGGGAATTCAGCCCGGCAACGCACATACGGCCGCTGGCAATCAGGTAGACGCCAAACTCCTCACGCAGACGATCGACCTGTGCAGCACTCAGACCGGTATAGCTGAACATACCGCGTTGCTTGAGGAGGTAGTCGAAATTCCCGTCCGGCATGGCTTCTTTCAGTACCTTCACCAGCGCCTGGCGCATGTCCAGAATACGCGTGCGCATCGCTTCCACTTCCGCCAGCCACGAGGCTTTCAGCGCGTTGTCATTCAATACGGTAGACACAATCTGCGCACCGGTTGTCGGCGGGCTTGAGTAGTTACGACGAACCGTCGCTTTCAACTGCCCCAGCACGCGTCCTGCGGCGTCGGCATCTTCGCAGACCACGGATAAACCGCCGATACGCTCACCGTATAACGAGAAAATTTTTGAAAATGAGTTGCTCACCAGCACCGGCAAGCCCGCAGCCGCAATCGTGCGGATGGCATAGGCATCCTGCTCCATGCCGCCGCCAAAGCCCTGATAGGCGATATCCAGGAACGGGATCAGGTTACGCGCCTTCAGCACCTCCGTCACGGCATCCCACTGACTGTTCGTCAGGTCCGCACCGGTTGGGTTGTGGCAGCACGGATGCAGCAGCACGATGCTTTGCGCAGGCAGCGTGTTGAGGGTTTCCAGCAGCGCGTCAAAACGCACGCCGTTGGTCTCACCGTCGAACCACGGATAGGTTTTGACCGTAAAGCCCGCGCCCTCAAAAATGGCGACGTGGTTTTCCCAGGTCGGATCGCTGACCCAGACGCCGGAATCCGGGAAGTAGCGTTTGAGAAAATCCGCACCTACTTTCAGCGCACCGGAACCGCCCAGGGTCTGAATGGTGGCGACGCGTTTCTCCGCCAGCACCGGATGATCGGCCCCAAACAGTAGCGGCGCAATGGCCTGACGGTAGCTGTTCAGCCCTTCCATTGGCAGGTAAAGCGAGGCGCTATGCGGCTGGGCAGCAAGGCGCTTTTCAGCCTCTGCAACGGCCTGAAGCTGGGGGATGATGCCCTCTTCGTTATAGTACAGGCCGATACTGAGGTTCACTTTGTCGCTGCGCGGATCCTCTTTGAAACGCTCCATCAGCGAAAGAATAGGGTCGCCAGCGTAGGCGTCAACTTTTTGAAACACGAGGTGGTTCTCCAGGTTTACAGAAGGCAGGTAATAACACAATAAACCGGAAGCGGGAGAAGGTCGAGAGGATGTTGTCGCCGGATGTTATCAAATAGTAGGCCGGGTAAGGCGCAGCCGCCACCCGGCACCACACAATCAATCAATATACTTCATCGCCACGCGCGACGTCAGACGCGTGATAAGTTCGTAAGCGCTCACTTTTGTGATTTCCGCGATGCGCTCAACGGGCAGCCCTTCACCCCACATCACCACCGGATCGCCTGCTTTATCCTGCGCTGCCGGCCCCAGGTCAACGCAGATCATATCCATCGCCACGCGGCCCGCAATGGGCACTTCACGGCCATTAACCAGCACCGGGGTGCCGGACGGCGCAGCGCGCGGGTAACCATCGCCATAGCCCATCGCCACCACGCCCAGCCGCGTATCGCGCTCGCTGATCCAGGTACCGCCGTAACCAACCGGCTCACCCGCTTTATGCTCGCGCACGGCAATCAGGCTGGAGGTCAGCGACATCACCGGCTGGAAGCCGAAATCCGGCCCCCAGGGCTTTTGTTCCAGCGGCGATACGCCGTAGAGGATGATGCCCGGACGCGCCCAGTCGAAATGCGACTGTGGCCACAGCAAAATGCCGCCAGACGCTGCGATAGAGCGTTTTCCCGGCTTGCCTTCACAGAAAGTGTTGAAGATATCGAGCTGTTTCTCGGTCGCGCCGCATTCAGGCTCATCAGCACGCGCAAAGTGGCTCACGATATTCACCGGCTGACTAACGTTCTCGCACTGGCTCAGACGTTGATAAAACGCATCCGCCTCTTCCGGACGCACGCCGAGACGGTGCATGCCCGTATCCAGTTTCATCCACACCGTCACCGGGCGGCTCAGTTTCGCGGTTTCCAGCGCTTCCAGCTGTTCCATATTATGCACAGCGGTATGCAGTTGCTGTTCAGCGATAAGCGGCAGATCGGTGGCGTTGAAAAAACCTTCCAGCAGTAAGATGGGTTGCGTAATGCCGCCCTCGCGCAACCGCAGGGCCTCTTCCAGACGTGCGACGCCAAAGGCGTCGGCATCGGGGAGCGTTCGCGCGATCTCCAGAAGACCGTGTCCGTAGGCGTTCGCTTTCACCACCGCAACCAGTTTGCTGGCAGGCGCCAGTTCACGCAGACGTTGCAGATTGTGTCGCAGAGCGCGGCGGTTAATCACTACAGTTGCCGCTTGCATTTGTGTTCCTTGAAAAGTGTTTGCTTGAGTTACCTGAATCAATCTTGTTATTCGTCGTCGTACTGCGGGCCCGCGTAGTTATCGAAACGCGACCATTGCCCGTTAAAGGTAAGACGCACGGTACCGATCGGGCCGTTACGCTGCTTACCGATAATAATCTCGGCGATACCTTTTAAGTCACTGTTTTCGTGATAAACCTCATCACGGTAGATAAACATGATTAAGTCGGCATCCTGTTCGATTGAGCCGGATTCACGCAGGTCGGAGTTGACCGGGCGTTTATCGGCACGTTGTTCCAGTGAACGGTTAAGCTGCGACAGCGCCACCACCGGCACATGTAATTCTTTTGCTAACGCTTTGAGCGAGCGGGAGATTTCCGCGATTTCCAGTGTACGGTTATCGGAGAGTGACGGCACGCGCATCAACTGAAGGTAGTCGATCATGATAAGACCAATACCGCCGTGTTCGCGGGCGATACGGCGTGCACGCGAGCGCACTTCCGTCGGCGTCAGGCCCGAGGAGTCATCGATGTAGATGTTACGCTTCTCAAGCAGAATACCCATCGTGCCGGAAATTCGTGCCCAGTCTTCATCATCCAACTGACCGGTACGGATTTTGGTTTGATCTACGCGCGACAGTGACGCCAGAGAACGCATCATAATCTGTTCCGATGGCATCTCCAGCGAGAAGATCAACACCGGTTTATCCTGCAACATCGCCGCATTTTCGACGAGGTTCATCGCAAATGTCGTTTTACCCATCGATGGACGCGCGGCGACGATAATCAAATCCGACGGTTGCAGCCCCGCGGTTTTTTTATTGAGGTCGTCATAGCCTGTATTTACACCTGTCACACCATCGTGCGGCTGCTGGAAAAGTTGCTCAATACGGGCAACGGTGGCGTCCAGCACATCGGCGATATTTTTCGGGCCCTCATCTTTATTCGCGCGGCTCTCCGCGATTTTAAAGACGCGGGATTCCGCGAGATCGAGCAAGTCTTCGCTGGTACGGCCCTGAGGATCAAACCCCGCTTCGGCGATTTCATTCGCCACCGAAATCATCTCACGGACAACGGCACGTTCGCGGACGATATCGGCATAAGCACTGATATTCGCCGCACTTGGTGTATTTTTTGACAACTCTGCCAGGTAAGCAAAACCGCCAACGCTATCAAGCTGACCCTGACGCTCCAGCGATTCCGCGAGCGTAATCAGGTCAATCGGGCTGCCCGTTTCCTGTAAGCGCCCCATTTCAGTGAAGATATGGCGGTGCGGACGGGTATAGAAATCATCAGAGACAACACGCTCGGCGACATCGTCCCAGCGTTCGTTATCCAGCATTAAACCGCCCAACACCGACTGTTCCGCTTCAATCGAGTGCGGCGGCACTTTCAGCCCGGCGACCTGAGGATCACGCTCACGAGCTTCAGTCTGTTGTTTGTTGAAGGGTTTATTTGCTGCCATAGTGAATGGAGTTACCGAGATAAAGATTGGGTCGAAAGATTACCACATTGTTCAGGAGGAAGCATGGCAACACGCATCGAATTTGACAAGCATGGCGGACCCGAAGTACTCAAGGCCGTAGACTTCACCCCCGTCGATCCGGCAAGCCACGAAGTGCAGGTCGAGAACAAGGCTATTGGCATTAACTATATCGATACCTACATCCGTAGCGGGTTATATCCACCGCCGTCGCTACCAAGCAGCCTGGGTACCGAAGCGGCGGGCGTGGTGACGAAAATCGGTAACGACGTGAAACACGTTAACGTCGGCGATCGTGTGGTTTACGCGCAGTCTGCGCTGGGAGCCTATAGCGCAGTGCATAACGTGGCGGAAGACAAGGTGGCGATTTTGCCAGATGCCATCACTTTTGAGCAGGCGGCGGCGTCGTTCCTGAAAGGGCTGACGGTGTTTTATCTGCTGCGCAAAACCTATGAAATTCAACCGGACGAGCCGTTCCTGTTCCATGCCGCAGCGGGCGGCGTAGGGCTGATTGCCTGCCAGTGGGCGAAAGCGCTGGGCGCGAAACTAATCGGTACCGTCGGCAGCGCGGAAAAGGGTAAACGTGCGCTGGAAGCCGGTGCATGGCAGGTGATTAACTATCGCGATGAGAATATCGTCGAACGCGTGAAAGAGATTACCGGCGGTAAGAAAGTACGCGTGGTGTATGACTCGGTCGGGAAGGATACCTGGGAAGCGTCGCTGGATTGCCTGCAACGCCGCGGGTTGATGGTGAGCTTCGGCAACTCTTCCGGGCCCGTCACCGGTGTGAACCTGGGTATTCTCAACCAGAAAGGTTCGCTGTATGTGACCCGCCCTTCCCTTTACGGCTACGTGACGACGCGCGAAGAGCTGCAGGAAGCGAGCAATGAGCTGTTCTCATTGATTGCCAGCGGTGTGATTAAAGTGGATGTGGCAGAGAAACAGAAATTTGCGCTGACGGATGCGAAGCATGCGCACGAGGTTCTTGAGAGCCGGGTGACACAGGGTTCGAGCCTGTTAATCCCCTAGAAAAGCTTAGGGCTTCCACATGGGAAGCCCTTACTTTTTTTAGTTCGGCTGTATGTAGGGTACAGCTCGATGAATTCGTTAACGGCGCAATAGTGACAGATTTATTACGCGAAACCTATGCAGTTTTATGCAAAATTTCTATTGTGTGACGAACCCCTCAATACCTTAGTAACGCCAACGGTTATTGCTCCGATACTCGGGAATTTTTGGTGTTTTAATCGCCCGAATCACCCATACCACGGCAATCGCCAGCAGTAACCAGGGCAGCAATTTAAACATCAGCGCGAATAAGCCGCCCACAAACATCAGCGCCGTGGCGACGAAAAGCGCGGCAATAATGCCCAGGAGTGAAACGCCCGTTACCAGCAGCATCACAAAAAATCCAATCACAAACAGTAGCTCAAACATGACTCTCTCCCAAAGATATCGTCATTCTCTGCCTGTGCTATTACAAAAATCATGCCAAAATTAACTTATTGAATATCAATAAAAACGCCCGACAACTACGTGCCGGGCGTGGTGAATTTGACCAGTTTTTAGTGAAATTTTAACGCTTATCGGCAACCAGCTTCAGTGCGTGCTCCAGCACGTTGATATCCGCTCCAGCTTTGTGGGCATTCTCGCTCAGGTAGCGACGCCACTGGCGCGCGCCCGGAATGCCCTGGAACAGACCCAGCATATGGCGAGTCACGTGGCCCAGATAAGTACCGTTACTCAGTTCACGCTCGATGTAGGGATACATTGCACGCACCACCGCAACCGGGTCCGCATCTGCACCTTCGATGCCAAAGATTTCGCGATCAACCGTCGCCAGAATGCCGGGGTTCTGGTACGCCTCACGCCCGACCATGACGCCATCCATATGTTCCAGATGGGTTTTCGCCTCTTCCAGCGATTTAATGCCGCCATTGATCGACATTGTCAGGTGTGGGAAGTCGCGCTTCAGTTGATACACGCGTGGGTAGTCCAGCGGCGGGATCTCACGGTTCTCTTTTGGACTGAGGCCAGAAAGCCAGGCTTTGCGCGCATGGATGATGAACATCTCGCACTCGCCGCGTCCGGCAACGGTACTGATAAAGTCGCAGAGAAATTCGTAGCTGTCCTGGTCGTCGATGCCAATACGCGTTTTCACCGTCACAGGAATGGATACCACATCGCGCATCGCTTTCACGCAGTCGGCGACCAGTTGGGCATTGCCCATCAGACAGGCGCCGAACATCCCGTTCTGTACGCGATCGGACGGGCAGCCGACGTTAAGGTTAACCTCGTCATAGCCACGCTCTTCTGCCAGTTTCGCGCACTGCGCCAGCGCCGCCGGATCGCTACCGCCAAGCTGCAATGCGACCGGGTGCTCTTCTTCACTGTAAGCCAGGTAGTCGCCCTTACCGTGAATAATCGCTCCGGTGGTGACCATTTCCGTGTACAGCAGCGTGTGGCGCGACAACTGGCGCAGGAAATAGCGGCAGTGTCTGTCGGTCCAGTCGAGCATTGGCGCGATGGAGAAACGGTGTGCAGGAAAAACGGAGGACGAAGATTCTGGCATGGCGATTTATTAAGCATTCTGAAAAAGGGGCGCTACTATAGCACAAAGCAAAAGCGGTGAGGCAAGGTTGCGATGGTGTATCGGCGGTGGGCGTGGTGAATCGCCCCTGGGCGCTGCGCTTGCCGGGCCTACGGTGGCTTGGGTGCGGCTGGCTGCCCGGGGCGCTACGCTTGCCGGGCCTACGGTGGCATCTACCGGGTAGGCCGAACAAGCGTAGCGCATCCGGCAAAAGGCTCAGAACGTGACGCTTAACTGCGCGCCAGCCCCCCAGGTTTCATCTTCACCAACCAGCCCCATCAGGTCGACATGCACGCGGTTAAACGGCGCGAAACCCACACCGCCGGTGAAGACATTACTGTCATTATTCTTCACGTCCGCACGATAACCGGCGCGCACGGCGAGCCAGTCGAGCGGACGAACTTCCGCCCCGACGCCAACATACTGCGAGTTATCCTCGCTTTTAAAGCCTTTCGTCTCAGTCAAATCGCCATCGGCGCTCACCGTCACCAAATCGTTATGCCACGCCACCCCCGCGGTCACCAGCGGGCGAATCTGATAGGTGTCTTTATAGTTGCTGGTCACGCCCGTTTCGCCATTGGTGATAAAGACATCTTTGGTTTCGATATCCCGGGAGATCAGGTTTTGCCCGCTTACGCCCACCGTCCAGTTCTCGCCAAAGTCTGCTGCAATACCGGCATCGACGTTAAAGCCGGTATCATCGTTGCGGTAGCGGCTGCTGTTCCAGTCGCTGCTGTCATAATTGTAGATAGAGGTGGTGTAGTTATAGAGCCAGGTTTTTTGCAGCTTTGGCGTGATGCCGACCGAGACGGGCACATCGCCCAGCTCAAATTGCCGCGCCACCGCAACGCCGTAGTCAGAGACAATCGCCACGCGCCCTGAGGCCGTTGAGTTGAGGTGTTTGGTGATTTCATCCGAGCCGCCCACCACAGCTTTCCCGGCCTCAGTAATCGCCGTCACCTGGCTGCCTTCAATTCCCCTCAGGTAATCAATATCACCTTGATCGATAGCGGAACTCACCCGCCCGTGGGCATAGGCTTTGGTGATAAAGGCCACCGAGAGCACGTCGTTTGGAATACTGACGGCAATCCCTGCGCCTCCGCTGGCGCGCGCTGTTTTGCCCTTCAGATAATCCAGCTCGCTGGCCAGATCGCCTGCCGCGCCCTGAAACTGTCCTAACGTACCCTGTGGGTCGAGCAGGATATCCTGCAAGGTGAGGTCATTAAGTACGCCGCGATAGTTATTCACTTTGTCATTAATCTCGTCGATTTCATCCTGAAGATTGTCTTTATCGGTAATTTGCGCACCCACGGCAGGAAGAATTACCGTAATGTCATCGTCTGGTTTGGCTTTCGCCAACAGCGCGGGGTTAATCAGCACGCCGCTCCCATAATTTGCCGACGCAACGCCGGTGCCCCCCATCGCGTCATTCCGCGCTTCTGACCAGGTGTTGGCGGCATGCGCCTGATTTGCCATAAATAAAGATGCCGTCAAAGGAATAAGCGAATATTTAATGTTTATTTTCACAGTCGTACCGTTTGTTTGCAGGTGAAAACGCCCCATGCGAATAACGCCTAAGGGGGAACTATTGCTGCGAAAAAGTGGAATTAAGTGAGAAAAAGCAGGATATATCTGGCTTTTCGCCTTATCGTTCTTATTAACGTTACCCTTCCTATTTATAGATGAGTGACACCGCGCTTCCCAGCATTTATGCCATTCAATCAGGCTTAAGGATGTGCTTTAAGATTTACCTCAGGGTGGCGATTATTCAGACACTCGGTGTTTTTGCCATAACATGGTAAAGTAGAGGTCTATTTCCCCCGTAGCGCGAGGACGCAAAATGGATAAGACCACTTCGCAAGATATGTTGGCGCAGGCTGAAAAGCTGTGTGCGCAGCGCGGCGTGCGCCTGACTCCACAGCGTCTGGAAGTGCTACGTCTGTTGAGCCTGCAACAGGGTGCTATCAGCGCGTATGACCTTCTCGATCTGTTACGCGTGAAAGAGCCGCAGGCCAAGCCACCTACCGTTTATCGCGCGCTGGAATTCCTGCTCGAGCAAGGGTTTGTGCATAAGGTGGAATCCACCAACAGCTACGTGCTGTGCCATCTGTTTGATCAACCTACGCATACATCAGCAATGTTCATCTGCGATCGCTGCGGCGTGGTGAAGGAAGAGTGTGCGGAAGGCGTGGAAGATATTATGCATATGGTCGCGGCACGCATGGGCTTTGCGCTACGTCATAATGTAATTGAAGCGCACGGCCTGTGCGCAGAATGTGTGGAGGTAGAGGCATGCAGTTCACATGAACATTGCCACCACGACCACACGATTCAGATCAAGAAAAAGGCACGGTAATTCGAGGGTTGGCACATCCTTGTACCAGCGGGTAGAAACGCTTATTGAGGGGAGTTAAGCGTTATGCATCAGCGAGATTACCAACGGTAATCGTTATGGGTTTCCCAATCGCTGACTTCTTTCTCGGCCTGGTCTTTAGCATATCCATAGCGTTCCTGGATTTTACCGACCAGCTGATCGCGTTTACCTTCGATAACGGTCATGTCATCGTCGGTCAGTTTGCCCCATTTCTCTTTCGCTTTACCTTTGAACTGTTTCCAGTTACCGCTGAGTTCGTCTTTGTTCATCATCAGCTCCTTATCATTCGATCATGGATGAGATATCACTTCGTCCTTCGGCGTTCATTTCTGCTGAACGTGATAATAAGTGTAGAAGAGGATATTACTGACGATTCACTATTCAGAATTTTTAACCATCCTCGCCGTTAAGTCTGCGGCGAAAACCAGGTGCCTTTTTGCCAGTGATGACGCCAGATAACCGCCAGCGACAAACCACGCAGCGCAAGGAATACCGCCAGCGCCAGCCATAAACCGTGGTTGCCCAATATCGGCACCGTCAGCAGCGTTAAGGCGAAGCCTGCGGCAGCCACGGCCATGCTGTTGCGCATTTCCGCCCCCCGCGTCGCACCAATAAACATGCCATCCAGCAGATAACACCAGACACCAATCACCGGCAAGACCGCTTGCCAGAGCACATAACGATCGGCAAGTTGCTGTAATGATGGCAGAGACGTCAGCATTGCCACGATATGACCGCCTGCCAGGGCGTATACCAGCGCAAACGCCAGCGCCACAATGCCTGCCTGTCGGCAGGCCGCGCGCCAAACCTGCTGTAACTGGCTATCATCACGCGCGCCATAAGCCTGCCCGGAGTGCGCTTCCACAGCATAGGCAAAGCCATCCAGCGCGTAGGCGGTGAAAGTGAGCATGGTCATCAGCACAGCGTTGACCGCCACCACATCGCTACCCAGCCGCGCACCAAATACGGTTAATGCGCCAAAACAGAGTTGAAGTAACAGCGAGCGCAGCATGATGTCGCGATTGAGCGCCAGCAGGCTGCGTATATTTCCACGCCAGGCCGTCTTAAGCATGTCAGATGTAATTCCGCGCAGCACCAGCACCTTACGCGCCATCAGCAGGCCAATGAGCATCGTGGCATATTCGGCAATCACCGTCGCCAGCGCCGCCCCCTGCACGTTCATATGCAGGCCCATCACCAGCCACAGATCGAGAACGATATTCAGAACGTTGCCGACGATCAGCAAAATCACCGGCGCGCGGGCGTACTGAACGCCAAGCAGCCAGCCCAGCAGCACAAGGTTGGCCAGCGAAGCGGGGGCACTTAACCAGCGAATTTCAAGGAAACGCCGGGCCTGCTCCAGCACGGCGTCGCTACCGCCGACAACCGTGAGCGCCAGGTTGATAAGCGGCCCTTTGAACAGCACGATAAGTAACCCTGCCCCTAATGCCAGCAGCAGCGGTTGCACCAGCGCGCGGGCAAGCCGGATGGGATCTTTCGCGCCAAAAGCCTGCGCAGTTAAGCCGGTGGTGCTCATACGTAAAAAGAGCAACAGCATAAACAGGAAGCTGGTTGCCGTTGCGCCAATCGCCACGCCGCCGAGGTAGACCGCGCTATCCAGATGACCAATCACCGCCGTATCCACAAGCCCCAGCAAGGGAACCGTGATATTGGAGAAAATCATGGGAAGGGCGAGACGCCATAATGCCTTGTCGGCAGCCGTGAAGAGCGACATGGTTAGGAACCTGAACAGATAAGATAACGGACAACGGCGCATAAGCGCCGTTGTTATTGGGAGAGGATTACAGCCATTCGCCGTTGCGGATCACGCCAACGGCCAGCCCTTCAATAGAGAAGTTCTGATGGCGAAGATCGACGACAATCGGGGAAAACTCGCTGTTTTCCGGTAACAGTTCGACGACGTTGCCCTGTTTTTTCAGGCGTTTTACCGTCACTTCTTCGTCGATACGCGCGACAACCACCTGGCCGTTACGCACGTCCTGGGTTTTGTGCACCGCGAGCAAGTCACCGTCCATAATACCGATATCTTTCATCGACATGCCGCTAACCCGCAGCAGGAAGTCAGCGTTTGGTTTGAACAGTGAAGGATCGACCTGATAGTGACCTTCAATGTGCTGTTGTGCCAGCAGCGGTTCACCTGCAGCGACGCGGCCAATCAGAGGGAGGCCGGTTTCTTCTTCAACCAGCAGACGAATGCCACGCGAGGCACCCGAAACAATTTCAATGACGCCTTTACGCGCCAGTGCTTTCAGATGCTCTTCCGCCGCATTCGGGGAACGGAACCCCAGGCGCTGAGCAATTTCCGCACGTGTCGGCGGCATGCCCGTTTGGCCGATATGATCTCGAATGAGATCAAACACCTCTTGCTGCCTGGTCGTTAACGCTTTCATTCCGCCCCCTGGGTGTATATACAGTTATGCTGTGAGTATATACAGTCAATGGCTATTTTGGAACCGCAAAACACACAAAATTCAGGAGTTTTCGTAGATTCTGCGAGCCTTAATGGAAATGTGACCACAACAGAACGGCCCAGGTCATCACCGCAACGAAAATCGCCAGCAATACCGCCGCGGACCCCATGTCTTTCGCGCGCCCCGAGAGTTCGTGATACTCCGAACCAATACGGTCAACCACGGCTTCCAGCGCACTATTGAGAATTTCCACTATCATCACCAGAAGGACGGAGCTAATCAGCAGGACGCGGGTAATGGCGTCAACGTCCAGCCAGCAAGCGATGATAATGGCCACAACCGAGGCGACCCCTTCCTGGCGGAACGCGGCTTCGTTTATCCACGCCGCGCGAAAACCTTTCCAGGAATAACCAGTCGCTTTGATAATTCGGGTGAGTCCAGTGGTATTATTGGCCATCAAATAGAACCTTTTAATGTTATACGCATCAATGACAGTAGCTGTTATCGGCGGTAGAACAGAAATCCTGCTGACTTTCTGATATTCTTGCCGCGCATTTGCATGATTAACCAGAGGCTTTACATCGTTTATGTCCGGTTGGCCACGAATTTACTACAAATTACTGAATTTACCATTAAGCATACTGGTAAAAAGCAAGTCTATTCCGGCAGAGCCTGCCCAGGAATTGGGGCTCGATACCTCGCGCCCAATCATGTACGTCCTGCCTTATAACTCTAAGGCCGACTTACTGACCTTGCGCGCCCAGTGCCTGGCGCACGATCTCCCAGACCCGCTTGAGCCACTGGAGATCGACGGCACCCTGCTGCCCCGCTATGTGTTTATCCATGGCGGCCCGCGCGTGTTTACCTATTACACGCCGAAAGAAGAGTCTATCAAGCTGTTCCACGACTATCTCGATCTGCACCGCAGCAATCCGAATCTGGACGTGCAGATGGTACCGGTATCGGTGATGTTTGGTCGTCGTCCGGGGCGTGAAAAAGGCGAGGTGAACCCTCCACTGCGCATGCTGAACGGCATTCAGAAATTCTTCGCCGTCTCCTGGCTTGGCCGCGACAGCTTTGTGCGTTTCTCACCGTCTGTCTCTCTGCGCCGCATGGCCGATGAACACGGTACCGATAAAATTATCGCGCAAAAACTGGCGCGCGTGGCGCGTATGCACTTCGCTCGCCAGCGTCTGGCCGCGGTAGGCCCTCGCCTGCCAGCGCGTCAGGATCTCTTCAACAAGCTGCTCGCCTCGCGTGCGATTGCCAAAGCCGTTGAAGATGAAGCACGCAGCAAAAAAATCTCTCATGAGAAAGCGCAGCAAAACGCCATCGCGCTGATGGAAGAGATTGCCGCCAACTTCTCCTACGAGATGATTCGACTGACGGACCGTATTCTGGGCTTCACCTGGAACCGTCTCTATCAGGGTATCAACGTGCACAACGCCGAGCGCGTTCGCCAGCTGGCACATGACGGCCACGAGATTGTGTATGTGCCGTGTCACCGTAGCCATATGGACTACCTGCTGCTCTCCTACGTGCTCTATCACCAGGGGCTGGTGCCGCCGCACATTGCTGCCGGTATCAACCTGAACTTCTGGCCCGCTGGCCCGATTTTCCGTCGCCTGGGCGCGTTCTTTATTCGCCGTACCTTTAAGGGCAACAAACTCTACTCCACCGTCTTCCGCGAATATCTCGGCGAGCTGTTCAGCCGTGGTTATTCCGTTGAATACTTTGTGGAAGGTGGACGTTCCCGTACTGGCCGCCTGCTGGACCCGAAAACCGGCACCCTGTCGATGACCATTCAGGCGATGCTGCGCGGCGGTACGCGTCCTATCACACTGGTGCCGATTTACATCGGTTACGAGCACGTGATGGAAGTGGGTACGTACGCAAAAGAGCTGCGTGGCGCGACCAAAGAGAAAGAGAGCCTGCCGCAGATGCTCAAAGGCCTGAGCAAGCTGCGCAACCTGGGCCAGGGCTATGTGAACTTCGGCGAGCCGATTCCGCTGATGAACTACCTGAACCATCACGTACCGGAGTGGCGTGAGTCTATCGATCCTATCGAAGCCATTCGTCCGGCCTGGCTGACACCTACGGTAAATGGTATCGCCGCCGAACTGATGGTGCGCATTAACAACGCTGGTGCGGCAAACGCCATGAACCTGTGCTGTACCGCGCTGCTGGCATCTCGTCAGCGTTCTCTGACCCGCGAGCAGTTAACTCAACAGCTGGACTGTTATCTGTCGCTGCTGCGCAATGCGCCGTATTCGCCGGATGCCACCACGCCAAACGTGACGGCCAGTGAGCTTATCGACCACGCGCTGCAGATGAACAAGTTCGAAGTCGAGAAAGACACCATCGGCGATATCATCATTCTGCCGCGCGAGCAGGCGGTGCTGATGACTTACTACCGCAACAACATCGCCCATATGCTGATCATGCCGTCGCTGCTGGCGACCATCATGACCCAGCATCGCCTTGTTTCTCGCGCGGATGTGCAGAACATGGTTGAAGTGATCTATCCGATGCTGAAAGCTGAGCTGTTCCTGCGCTGGGAAAAATCAGAGCTGGCGTCGGTGATTGATACCCTGGTTGATGAGATGGAACGCCAGGCGCTGATCACCCGTCAGGGCGATGAACTGCACATCAATCCGTCGCATTCCCGCACCCTGCAACTGCTGGCCGCAGGCGCGCGTGAAACGCTGCAACGTTATGCCATTACGTTCTGGCTGCTGAGCGCCAACCCATCGATGAACCGTAGTACGCTGGAGAAAGAGAGCCGTACCGTGGCACAACGTTTGTCGGTGCTGCACGGCATTAACTCGCCGGAGTTCTTTGACAAGGCGGTGTTCTCCTCGCTAGTGCTGACGCTGCGTGATGAAGGTTATATCAGCGACAGCGGTGACGCCGAGCCGGAAGAGACGATGAAGGTGTACCAGATGATGGCGAACCTCATCACCCCGGACGTGCGTTTGACGATTGAGAGTGTGACGCAGGACGAAGAACCGGCGCCGAAAGACGCCTGATGGCGCTTCGCTTATCAGGCCTACGGGACCGGAGCTTGTCGGGCGGGCAAGCGCAGCGCACTCGCCAGATGCCTGATGCGCTTCGCTTATCAGGCCTACGGGTTCGGAACTTGTAGGGCGGGCAAGCGCAGCGCCCCCGCCATAAAAAAAGCCGGATAAAATCCGGCTTTTTTCCTTTTTAGAAGTGCCAGTAACTCATCGCCAGACCGATAAACAACACCAGCCCAACGTAGTTATTGTTCATAAACGCCTGGAAACAGGCCGCGCGTTCACGGTGTTGAATCAGCTTTTGCTGGTACGCGAACAGCGCGCCCGCAATGAAGATTGACCAGTAGAATTCCCAGTTAAGCCCGTTCAGGTAACCAATCGCCGCCATCAATACCAGCACGCCCACCTGCAAAATACCGATGATTAAGCGATCGTATTGACCAAACAGAATTGCTGTTGATTTCACGCCAATTTTCACGTCATCGTCGCGGTCAACCATCGCATACTGCGTATCGTACGCCACCGCCCACAGAATATTCGCCAGCAGCATCAACCAGCAGCTCAGCGGCAGCGATTCACTGACGGCGGCAAACGCCATGGGGATCGACCAGCCGAATGCCGCGCCCAATACCACCTGCGGCAAATGGGTATAGCGCTTCATAAACGGATAGACCCACGCCAGCGCCAGCCCGGCAACGGAGAGCAGAATGGTCATGGTATTGAGCGTCAGCACCAGCAGGAACGACAGCAGCACCAGCACGGCAAACAGGGTTCGCGCTTCTTTTTCCGTCACCGCACCACTCGGTAACGGACGGTTGGCGGTGCGTTTTACATGACCATCAAATTTACGGTCAGCATAGTCATTCACCACGCAACCGGCGGCGCGCATAAGCCAGACACCCGCGACAAATACCGCCAGAATCCATAACGGCGGTACGCCGGGCGCGGCAACCCATAACGCCCACAAGGTCGGCCACAGTAGCAACAGCGCACCAATCGGCTTGTCGGTACGCATCAGGCGATGAAAGGCCAGCAGCTTATTCTGCGTCAGACTCCTCTCCATTTTCTCTTCCTCTTAGTACAACGGCGATGCAGGCAGAAACAGCTCGGTCAGGAGCAGCGGTTTCCCACTCAACCGGAGGCGGGAACGACGCCCCCAGAGAGCTGCATGGCAACCTATCTCAATAAAATCACGCGTGAGCATGGAAGACGTAAACAGGTAACGACCCAGCGGCGTCTTGCCAAGCTGTTGCAGCGCCAGTTCCGGGCCACTTAAAGTCGATTCCGGCACTACTGTGCGCCCGGCAAGCCAGGGCACGCCGTCCACACACAGCAATATTTCTCGTAGCCAGTAGCGTTGCTCGTCGGGCAACAAGGGTAACTCTTCCGCTATAGCATCGCGGGTGACAAACCCTTCGTCAATCAGTGTGACGCTGACCACACCATATTGTTCAAAGCGTTTGGTCATGGAATCTTCCAGCAACAGCCAGTCGAGTTGTTCAGCGTCGAGCGAGGGGATTGCGTCAAAATAGTTTAGCGCACGCAGTTGCGTCAGTGCGGGATGCGTCATGCCTGACTCTCCAGTACATAATGTGCGGCTATTGTATCGCAGAATGGGGCGGGCGGGAGTGCAGTAATGGCTAAATACGATCATTGACGCAACAGTTATGCAACAGCATGGCGCACAACAGAAAAAAAGTGCGCCCCGAGGGGCGCACCGAAAGGCATAGCCTAAACATCAGCACTGTGGGGATGTCATTACCCCTTGCCTTTTACAGCGCTGATAAAGGTGGATCTCGCAGAGGTAGAACCGAGGCGCTCAGCTTCATCCAGCAGTTTCAACGCTTTATCCACATCACCACTCGCAACCGCCTGCTTTATGGCTTTGTTGAAGTACGATTCGGTATCGTTCAGCATCGGTTCACTTTTCTTCGCCGGTGCTGGCGCAGGTGCGGCGGCTACGGCGGCAGGTGCGGCGTAAGTCGGTGCAGCGGTGTTACCCACCGTGACAGGTGCCGGGCCGGAAGAGCCAAACAGTGGGCCAACCAGAACGCTGGAGGTACTATTGGTTTTCACTTTCAGCTTCAACGTGCCATCGGTGATATGACGCGCAATCGGGTCCGGGATATCAGGAATCGCGTTACCGACGCCTTTGGCGTAGGACTTCGCCGGATCCAGTAATTGGGTGGTTTTTTGCAGATCCTGCTCGGTGGTGAACACCAGCACATACAGTTTCTGTTGGCCCAGCGCAGGCGTCAGACGCATTTCACCTTCAAGACGGTCAGCGCTCATGACGCCCGGTTCCTGATAGGTGAAGTAGCTTGACGGGAAGAACGCTGATGGCGTCATGTTCTGGTCCAGAATCAGAACGTTCGGTGCAAAGACGCTGGTTTGTTTATTGACTTCACTGCTCAGCGTGAGCGTGAGTTCACCAATGTTGGCCGGCACACTGTAGGCCGCAACCGGGCCGCTGATACCAGGCACATTCAGGCTCTGACCGCCTGTGGAGAGCGTTGTGGTCTGGACTTTAGATTGATCCACCGGCGTCCAGGTCAGTTGCTGTAACGCAGCGGTCGGAATAGTTGGCGCGGCAGAGGTGTTCTGCGGCACGTAGTTTACATCGGCAAAGGTGACTGCCGGTACGCTTGCCATAAGACCTGCGCAGAGGCCGAGGGCGACGAGACTTTTCTTCATTTTCATTGTTATTACCTCAGATACAAAGCTCAGCGCTCGCCAGGCAATAGCGCGCTGCGCATAAAGAGAGAGGGGCTTGCGCCCCTCTTTTCAGGCATTACATCGAGTTAAACGACGATTACCACCAGATTTCCATCTGTGCGCCGAAGGACCACTCATCGTTGTCGCCACGGCTATAGGTTTTAGCACTGGTGTCTTTGGTCGCGATACCGTTGTTGTAGCCCCATTTTTCATCCCACTTCGCATAGGTTGCGAAGACACGGATAGCCGGACGAGACCAGATGCTGTCGCCTGCCTGCCACTGTTGCGCCAGGGTAATTTTGTACTGGCTGTTGCGATCGCCAGTCTGCTGAGATTTAACGTTGTCGTAGCCGACTTCCATTAGTGTGCTCATGATCGGTGTCCATTTGAACATCGGACGCACACCCACGGTGTACCACGTCGTACCGTTGTTATCGTCACGGTCGATATCCTGATACATACCCACATACATCAGGTCCCAACGCTCGCCCAGGGAGATTGCACCGTGGTCGAGGATACGAACCAGAGAGCCGTTGTTATTGATTTCGTTGTCAACAATCCCGATTTCTGCATCAGGATCGTAGTTATTGCCAGTGAAGGACCCCTGTGGAATACCTTTGCCCTGAGTTGTCATTGCATCAGTTGCGTACTGGACAACAAATTTGTTGTAGCCTTTCAGCATGCTCTGGGTATGTTCGGCAGTGAACATCCAACCGTCTTTGGTTGCGCCATCAGCAAAGCTGTAGCCGTCAGTTTTGTTCGCACGACCATAGTCAACACCCAGTTCCAGCACGCCGTCCGGGTTGGTTTCCAGACCTGCTAAACGTACGTCGAAGACGTCGTTGGCAGTGTCTTTATAATCACGGTAGATATCATTACTGGAGAAAATGTAAGAACCGCCAGCTTCCTGAGAACGGGTGGCTGCCAAAGACAGTTTACCGAAGCCCAGATCGATGTTTTCGATACCGGCACCAGGACCAGAAATATCCCAGTAGTAGAAGTCGATCATGTGCACATCATGACGCTGATAGAAGCGCTTACCGGCCCAGATGGTGGAACCTGGCAGCCATTCAATCAGGTTTTTACCCTGCACGTTGGCTTCACGGAATGCCGGGTCAGTACCTTCCCAGTCATTCTGTTGAGCAACGGAGTACGCCACGTTGGTGTCAAAGTAGAAACTCTTATCACCTTCTTTCCAGACTTCCTGGCCCAGCTTCAGTTCCGCATAGGTTTCACATTCGTTACCGAGACGGTACTTACTTTGTGCACCTGTTGCCTGGAAACACTGTTGTTCACCGCCGCTGCCAGTCCAGCCAATACCGGAACGCGCGTAGCCGTGGAAATCAACTGCCAGTGCCTGAGCAGACATAACGCCTGCCGCAACGGCGACTGCCAGTGGAAGTTTGCGCAGAGTAATCATCATTCTATCTCCTGAGATCATTGCTTTTCTTTGAAACACGAACCCTTGTAGCCGGGTTTTGTGCCTTTGTTATGGGAATCAAACGCCGGGCTCTTTATGCAACCGACGACATGCGGTGCCATCCTCACGGAACAGGTGGCAACGCTCTGGTGGCAAGCCAATAGCGAATGTGGCTCCCTCTTCTACTAACACCACATCATTCTGGCGATAGACCAGGTTCTGATGGATGGCGGGGATCTGGATATGAATTTGCGTTTCGTGACCAAGCTGTTCCACAACGTGGACTTCGCCTTCGAGGGTGACATCCGCGATGTCGCTGGGCAGCAGATGTTCAGGGCGAATACCCAGTGACATGTTGGCGCCGACCTGCACATTGTTACTTTCTACCGGCAGCCAGACCTGTTGACGGTTTGGCAGCTCAACCTGCACCTGGTCAATCGCCGTAGCGGTGACTTTGACCGGCAGGAAGTTCATTTTCGGCGAGCCGATAAAGCCCGCAACAAAGCGGTCGGCCGGATAGTGATAGAGTTCAAGCGGCTTGCCGACCTGCGCGACGCGGCCTGCATCCAGCACCACGATTTTGTCGGCGAGCGTCATCGCTTCAACCTGATCGTGGGTGACGTAAATCATCGTGCGGCCCAGACGTTTGTGCAGGCGGGAAATTTCAATACGCATCTGCACGCGCAGCGCGGCATCCAGGTTGGACAGCGGTTCATCGAGCAGGAACACGTTCGGTTCCGCCACCAGCGTACGGCCAATCGCCACGCGTTGACGCTGACCACCGGAAAGTGCTTTTGGTTTGCGCTCTAACAGGTGCGCCAGCTGTAATACTTCGGCAACCTGATTCACACGCTGGTTAATGACTTCTTTTTTCGCGCCCGCCAGTTTCAGACCGAAGGACATGTTCTCGGCGACGGACAGATGCGGATAAAGCGCATAGGACTGGAACACCATGCCCACACCGCGTTCCGCAGGCGGGATTTCGTTCATCCGGGTTTCCCCGATATAGAGGTCGCCGCTGGTAATCGTCTCAAGCCCGGCGATCATGCGAAGCAGTGTAGATTTGCCACAGCCCGACGGCCCAACAAACACCACGAACTCCCCTTCCTGGATATCCAGGTTGATATCTTTCGATACCACCACGTCGCCCCAGGCTTTCGTTACATTTCGCAGTTGTACGTTTGCCATCGCCTTCTCCCTTGTTACAACCCGTCACTAACAGAAACATTCAAGATGGATTGAACTATGGGGTATCCCTTGTTGTCGCGAATCCTCCACCCCCCTTGTTTTTTATGGGGGAGGAGGCGGGAGGATGAGAAAACGCCTTCTGCCACCGGGGGTTAGGGGCTACAGGGAAAATCGTGAGCTGGCCTGCAAAAACGGGGCGTTTTTTATGTGCGCCAGGACTCATAACTCTGATTTATGTAACAGAGATCACATAAACACCCCCTGGGGCGTAGAGGAAGGGAGGATGGAAAGAGGTTGCTAAAAAAGGAGACTCAACAACGTAAAAACCACCTCTGTGTATCCACGAGTACATCACCAAAAAGGACGGGATATATGAAAATTAAAACTGGCGCTCGCATCCTCGCGCTGTCGGCTCTGACCACGATGATGTTTTCCGCCTCAGCCCTCGCGAAAATCGAAGAAGGAAAACTGGTTATCTGGATCAACGGCGATAAAGGCTATAACGGCCTCGCCGAGGTAGGTAAGAAATTCGAGAAAGACACCGGCATTAAAGTCACCGTTGAACATCCGGATAAGCTGGAAGAGAAATTCCCGCAGGTTGCGGCAACCGGTGACGGCCCGGACATCATCTTCTGGGCGCATGACCGTTTCGGCGGCTACGCGCAGTCTGGTCTGCTGGCTGAAATCAGCCCGGACAAAGCCTTCCAGGACAAACTCTATCCGTTCACCTGGGACGCCGTTCGCTACAACGGCAAACTGATCGCTTACCCGATTGCGGTTGAAGCGCTCTCCCTGATTTACAACAAAGACCTGGTCCCGAACCCGCCGAAAACCTGGGAAGAAATTCCTGCGCTGGATAAAGAGCTGAAGGCGAAAGGTAAGAGCGCGCTGATGTTCAACCTGCAAGAACCATACTTCACCTGGCCGCTGATCGCCGCCGACGGTGGCTATGCGTTCAAGTTTGAAAACGGCAAATATGACGTGAAAGACGTGGGCGTAGATAGCGCTGGCGCGAAAGCGGGTCTGACCTTCCTGGTTGACCTGATTAAAAACAAACACATGAATGCGGATACCGATTACTCCATCGCTGAAGCGGCCTTTAACAAAGGCGACACCGCGATGACCATCAACGGCCCGTGGGCATGGTCTAACATCGATAAGAGCAAAGTGAACTACGGCGTAACGCTGCTGCCGACTTTCAAAGGCAAGCCGTCTAAACCGTTTGTCGGGGTGCTGAGCGCCGGTATCAACGCCGCGAGCCCGAACAAAGAGCTGGCGAAAGAGTTCCTCGAAAACTATCTGCTGACCGACCAGGGTCTGGATGAAGTCAACAAGGACAAACCGCTGGGTGCCGTTGCACTGAAATCATTCCAGGATCATTTGGCGAAAGATCCGCGCATCGCGGCCACCATGGATAACGCCCAGAAAGGCGAAATCATGCCGAACATCCCGCAGATGTCTGCATTCTGGTATGCCGTTCGCACCGCAGTCATCAACGCCGCAAGCGGTCGTCAGACTGTCGATGCCGCACTGAAAGACGCGCAGGGTCGTATCACTAAGTAATGCTGTAGAGCATGTGCCGGATGCGGCTTCGCCTTATCCGGCCTACGATTCAGTGTAGGCCTGATAAGCGCAGCGCATCAGGCGCATCTCCAGCCAGGAAGTTTCAACGTTGTAGAGGAAGATCCCCATGGATGTCATTAAAAAGAAACATTGGTGGCAAAGCGACACGCTGAAATGGTCAGCAATCGGTCTGCTGGGCCTGCTGGTGGGTTACCTTGTAGTTTTAATGTACGCACAAGGGGAGTACCTGTTCGCCATCATGACGCTGATTTTAAGCTCTGCTGGCCTGTATATTTTCGCCAATCGTAAAGCATACGCCTGGCGCTATGTTTATCCGGGTATGGCCGGGATGGGGCTGTTTGTCCTGTTCCCACTGATTTGCACCATCGCCATCGCCTTCACCAACTACAGCAGCACTAACCAGCTTACCTTTGAGCGTGCGCAGCAGGTGCTGATGGACCGCTCTTATCAGGCAGGTAAGTCTTACAACTTCACGCTGATCCCGGCGGGTGACGACTGGCAGCTGGCGCTTACCGACGGTGAAAGTGGCAAGAATTACCTTTCCGACGCCTTTAAATTAGGCGGCGAACAGAAAATTACGCTTAAGGAAGCGGATGCCCTGCCGGAAGGCGAGCGTGCGGCGCTTCGCGTGATCACCCAAAACCGTCAGGCCCTGAACCAGTTAACCGCCGTTCTGCCAGATGAAAGCAAAGTCGTGATGAGTTCTTTACGTCAGTTCTCCGGCACTCGCGCGCTTTACACACTGGGCGCTAACGACGAACTGACCAACAACCAAACCGGCGTGAAATATCTGCCGAACAACGATGCAGGTTACTACCAGGCGGTCGATGCCTCCGGTAATCTGACCGGCGAGAAGCTGAGCCCAGGCTATACCGTGACCATCGGCTGGGATAACTTCACTCGCGTCTTCACCGACGAAGGGATTCAGAAACCATTCTTCGCCATCTTTATCTGGACGATTGTCTTCTCGGTACTGACCGTCATTCTGACCGTTGCCGTCGGCATGGTACTGGCATGCCTGGTGCAGTGGGAAGCCCTGAAAGGCAAAGCGATTTACCGCGTGTTGCTGATTCTGCCCTACGCCGTACCGTCGTTTATCTCGATTCTGATTTTCAAAGGGCTGTTCAACCAGAGCTTTGGTGAAATCAACATGATGCTGAGCGCGCTGTTCGGTATCAAACCCGCCTGGTTCAGCGACCCAACCACCGCGCGTTCGATGATTATCATCGTCAACACCTGGCTCGGTTACCCGTACATGATGATCCTGTGCATGGGCCTGCTGAAAGCGATTCCGGACGACCTGTATGAAGCCTCGGCAATGGATGGCGCAGGCCCGTTCCAGAACTTCTTCAAGATTACGCTGCCGCTGCTGATTAAGCCGCTGACGCCGCTGATGATTGCCAGCTTCGCCTTTAACTTTAACAACTTCGTTCTGATTCAACTGTTGACCAACGGCGGCCCGGACCGACTCGGCACCACAACCCCTGCCGGTTATACCGACCTGCTGGTGAGCTACACCTACCGTATCGCCTTCGAAGGCGGCGGCGGGCAGGACTTCGGCCTCGCCGCAGCGATTGCCACGCTTATCTTCCTGTTGGTCGGTGCGCTGGCGATAGTGAACCTGAAAGCCACGCGTATGAAGTTTGATTAAGGGAGATAACGACAATGGCTATGGTACAACCGAAATCTCAGAAACTGCGCTTGTTTACAACGCACCTGTTACTCCTGATCTTCATCGCGGCAATCATGTTCCCGCTGCTGATGGTTATCGCCATTTCACTGCGCGAAGGTAACTTCGCGACCGGCAGTCTGATCCCGGAAAAAATTTCCTGGGAGCACTGGCGGCTGGCGTTGGGCTTCAGCGTAGAACACGCTGATGGCCGCGTCACACCGCCACCCTTCCCGGTTCTGCTGTGGTTGTGGAACTCGGTGAAAATTGCGGGCATCACTGCGATTGGCATCGTCACCCTCTCCACCACCTGTGCTTACGCCTTTGCCCGTATGCGTTTCCCGGGGAAAGCGACCCTGCTGAAAGGGATGCTGATTTTCCAGATGTTCCCGGCAGTGCTCTCGCTGGTGGCGTTGTATGCGTTGTTTGACCGCCTCGGCCAGTACATTCCGTTTATCGGCCTGAACACGCACGGCGGCGTAATCTTCGCCTACCTGGGCGGTATCGCGCTGCACGTCTGGACGATTAAAGGCTACTTCGAAACTATCGATAGCTCGCTGGAAGAAGCGGCGGCACTGGATGGCGCAACCCCGTGGCAGGCGTTCCGCCTGGTGCTGCTGCCGCTTTCCGTACCGATTCTGGCGGTGGTGTTTATCCTGTCGTTTATCGCCGCGATTACCGAAGTACCGGTAGCGTCACTGCTGCTGCGTGATGTGGACAGCTACACCCTGGCCGTTGGTATGCAGCAATATCTCAACCCACAAAACTATCTGTGGGGCGACTTTGCCGCAGCCGCTGTGCTCTCTGCCATTCCGATTACCGTCGTGTTCCTGCTGGCGCAGCGCTGGCTGGTTAATGGCCTGACGGCAGGCGGTGTGAAAGGTTAATACCCTCGTTCTACCCTCCCGGAAACGGGAAAAGCCACTGCAATCCTCGATTTAACTTGTGACTGTTGTTTGGCGCTCTTCGGAGCGCCATTTTTTTATTCCCGTTTCAGGCGTTTGGAGTTACACAACCACAGGGTGATCACCAGCAACAGGATCGCCCCGGAGTAGATCAACACGTCGAGCGGCGAGGTGTGATCGACGATGATCAGGCGCACAATCGCGGTGATCCCGATATAGATGAAGTAGCGCAGCGGGAAGTGAAAACCGGACTGAAAGTACTTCACGATCAGTGCGATAAATTCGAAATAGAGAAAATAAACCACCAGCCCTTCCACCAGCTCGTATTTGCTGGTGCGCTCAGGTGCAAAAAGCACGTCGGCTAAGTGCAGCGTCTCTTTGCCGAGAAAGATGACCAGAATCATACCAAGGCAGAGTAGCCCAAGGTTGAGGACAGTCTGTAAGATCGTCGAGATAAACTCGACGCGTGGACGGGGGAGTGATGTCATGGCGGCCTCTCCTGTGCAGGCTGAGCCTCCTGTATAACGCAAAAATGTGATCCAGATCTACATTTTTTACATCAGCAGTGCCGGATGGCGGCTACGCCTTATCCGGCCTACAGAGCGCGTCAAAACGTTGCATAACACCTTCAAATCCCCCGTAGGCCGGATAAGGCGTTTACGCCGCCATCCGGCACACAGACCGCATCAAAACGTTACATCGCACCTTCAAATTCCCCGTAGGCCGGATAAGGCGTTTACGCCGCCATCCGGCACACAGGCCGCATCAAAACGTTACATCGCACCTTCAAATCCCCCGTAGGCCGGATAAGGCGTTTACGCCGCCATCCGGCACACAGACCGCACAATTACCGGAAATTCATGCTCTTATCACTGGTAATCCCATACAAGTCAAACTTGCGCCCCAGCTTCTGGCCGCCATCACGGGTCAACGGCACCCAGTTCACCGCGGCGCGGCTGCGGGTGGCACCAGCGGAGAAGAGATCCAGCGGCACAGAGACATACACGCCTTTAGTGAACTCCCCTTCCCCATACTCATCGCCGGAAACGTTGGTGATGGTAGCGTAGCCACCGACCACCACGCCGCTGTCGAAGTGTTTAGAGATATCGAGCGTGCCGCCCTTATCGCCCGCCAGATACTGGCCGACGCTGGCTTTGACCAGCACATCCTGGGCAAACGGCGGCGTCCAGTACGCGGTGAGATGCCCGGTCTTCACACTGTAGTCGGTGAATTTCATCATGTCCTGCGCGCTGCGCCAGTCACGCTGTTTCACATAGTTGGCATCAATACCCACCGCCCAGTTGCTGTCTACCGGGCGATAAAGCGCCTCGACGCCTGCCCCGCCGAACATGGTTTCCAGATAGCCGCCATAAACCTGGCCATAGAAATTATTCCCCAGATACTGGAAATAGTTCGCCTGCAGGTTATTCACATAGACATTATTCTCAACGTATTCACGCACATGAGTACGCACCCGCGGCAGTTTCGAGTCACTCGGCGGGTTGGTGTAGTTAAACTTGTCGTAGTTGTTGGCGATGTTGGCAAACAGGCTTCCGCTGGTCAGCAGGTGGTCGGTCACCCACCAGTCCGCCGTACCCATCACACCCAACTGATACATATAAAAACTTTCTGGCCCGCCAACGGATTGGCTCAGCACCGGGTCGATATGGAAATCGAAGCGCGATTTATCGATATACCAGCCCTGCTCGGTGGTTTCCGGCACGATCGGCGTGACGCGCTTTTGGTCCAGCGGCGTTTCGTGGCCGAGCGGCTCGCCTTCCAGATGACGTTGCAGGCTGGCGACATTAGTTTCCGTGGTCACCTGCGGCATGTTGAGGCGATTTTCGGTAATGCGGATGGTGCGAATGCCTTCCGGCAGATCGTTCATGATGATGCGATTCGCCCGATCGATGCCCTCGCGCGAGTCGCGATATTTCACCTGCTCGCCGGTGACATAGAGCGTATCGCCTTTGGTTTGAATATTCGGGTCGGCAAATCCGGCGTTATATTTCAGCAACGTAAGCTGATTCGCTACCACCGAATGTTGCAGAATCGCATCCTGCGGCTGCGGGCGATATTTAGGTCTCGCGTTGTCGTTGTAAGACGGACGCAGATCGTTGAAATTCGTGCGCAGGGTGAAGCCGAACATTACGGTATTCCCACGCTCGTAGCTCAGGTTAACGTCGGCCCAATCCGCAACGCGATAAATAGCGCCGACGTTAAACTTGCTTTTCTGGTCCAGTTTTCCGGCAAAATCCTGCTGGTAGTTATTGCCTTCATACTCCAGTTTCAGGCGTAGCGGCTGCCAGGGTGTTTGATATTCTACCCCGCCAAAAAACGCCGCCGGGCCGCGGAACATCTGGCTGCTGTCCATCGATCCCGCTTCGCGGTAGCTGTTGTCGCGATGGCAATATTTATCGCTGTAAGAGCAGAACGGGTTCGTGGCGTTGCCGCTGGTGCCCAGATAGCCCCAGCCCATTCCGAGGGAGAAGTCGAACGGCCCCCAGGCTTTGTTGGCAACGATATATTCCGAGTCAAACAGCCCGGTACCGCCGATATCGCGCGCGCCGACGGAAACCTGCGGCATCCAGTAACTCTCTTCCCACAGGCGCAGTTTCAGGTCGAAGGCTTTATCTTTATAGGTTTGATCGCCCGAGAACGCATCGACGCTGCTGTATTGTTTGGTTCGCACGTCGGTATAACGCAGCGTCGTTTCCAGCCACGGGAACAGTTGCACGGAGGCAGAGTAGTAGCGGTACTGATCGTTATCGCGATAGTTAAGGCTGATTTCCCCTTCCCTCGCCATTCGAGCGGTAGGTGTTTGCAGCAGGCCGACGCCGCCAAAATCAGACTGCGAAGGGCCAATGGGCGCCGGATACGTTTCGGCATGGCACGCGGCGCTGACGCCCAGCGCCAGCAGGCTATAGAGGTATTTTTTCTTCATTAATCAGGTATCCGCTGCGACAGGGAGCGAAGAATGGCGACGTTGAGTTCATCGTATTTCTTCGTCCACAGTGAATCGGCAAAGCCAACAAACACGATGCTGCCGGGCATCGGCTCAATATGACGTCGGTTCCAGTAGGCGATGGGGGCCTTCAGCGTGCGGCCATCGGGATAAATCACCCACGCGTAGCTCCGCTCGCCGCCGCTGAGTCGTTCAACATCTTTGAGATAGCCTGCGACATCGCGACCGGGCGTAAACGCCACTTTGCCAGGGCGATTGATCAAACCGAAAAGCGTTATCGTCGAGGGTTCATTGCCTACCCACAGGCTGTATTTCCCCTGAAGCGGCGGATTTTTCCCTTCACCGATGCGAACGTCATCCGGGTCCAGCGAGACAAACTGTCGTCCCGTGACGTTGATGGCCTGAAGCTGCTGGCGTAAGGCATTAATGGCAGCGGCATCACTTCCGCTCGCCTCCATCGCCGCGCGGCTTAACGCGGCGAGTAAAACCTGATGCTGTTGCTGAGCTATCGTGGTCGCCTGCTGTTCGGCGATCACCGCACCGCGCCACCAGCTTCCGGCGAGTCGTGGCTGTGCAACGAGATCCGCCAGACGGTCGGCGTTGGTCAAGGTCAGCGTTTTTGTCTCGCCTTCACGATGAACATCCACGGTGCCTGCTGCGAATGCGCCACCCGAGATGGCGCAGAAAAGTCCTGCGATGAGCGTGATTTTTTTCATTGTTTTGCGGCCTTGATCAGGGTCGTTTTCACCGGGAAATAGCCCGCTCCAAGGTATTGTTCTGATTGTCGAATCTGGCCTTCGTCATCAATCCAGAAGCGGTTGCGCCAGGTTGTTTGGTCGGTGGTCACCGTTTCTTCCAGCACGCGGACCGGCGTCTCGCTTCCGGCTAAGGTCAGCGTTTCGCGATCGCCCCAGTGGAAGGTGGATTGCGCGGTGGCGTAACGCACCTGACGGTGCTCGGTCCAGCCCATCGTGCGCGTCCAGCTTGCGCCATCCACCACCTGATTAGGTTTGGCTAACGGGTCGCTGGCGAGATTGTTAACATCCAGCAGGTTGTCGCCTGCCAGTTGCGTCTTGACGATACGGCCGTGCTGCGTGACCAGCGTGGCCTGATCCTGCGTCACCCACTTGTGCTGACCGTTTTCCGAATAAGCCAGCGCCACAAAAATCTGCGGGCCGTTATTGAGCTGAATATACTGGCTGGCGTAGGGCATATTCTGGATATCGTCCGCTGTAAGATGCACGCCGGGCGTGCCGAACAGGCTATCCCATAACGATTTTCCCAGACCTTTTGTGCTGGATGAACACGCCTGAAGCAGCAGGCAAAGAGTGATAATGGCAAGTCGCTTCACGACGTTTCTCCGAAGGGGCAAAATAACCACACCGAAGTGTGGTTATGGGTAAACGCACCCGTATTACTGGGTACTGGTTGTTGTGGTGGTCGTGGTTCCGGTATTGGAGCCATCACCGCCACCTGTCGCTGCCAGCGCGACACCTACCGCAGAACTCACGGTGCTGGCGCTGGTCGCGGTAGAACTCCCCGCGGAGACAGACGTCGCCGCAGAGCCCGCCGCATCACCGGTTTCCACCGGCGCTGCTGACGCGGATGCCGCCGCAAACGCAGATATGGCAAAAATGCCATAAATGATTTTCTTCATAACAATTTCCCTTCATTGAATAAATGGAGGTACATACCCTGGGAATTCCGGATTGCAGAGTGAAAGTCAGCATGAAATACATGCGTGGCTCACGCACATACAACCTGAAAATAAGCGGGTATACCTGAAATATTCAGGCGTCATCGAGTATACACAACTCAATACCGGGAATTAGCGTCAGGGGAAGTGAGCAAGGGATTTTAAGAAAATGAGAAAAAGGTAACAGATAAGTATTATTTATTGATTATAAAAAGCAGTAAATCAGCAAGTTACGAATAAAATACATATATTAAACCTGCGTAATATCTGAAAATGAACTCTTATTTAATTCAGCTCTATTTATGTTTTAGGAATATGCTCATCGGTAATTTTCAGCTGAGATCACGGACAAGGGGATTTATCCGATAAAAAAAATGCCGGCTATTACGCCGGCATTTTCAGATTAAGACGACTTATGCACGCCAGGATTTGTAACGGTTAATCAGGCCGTTGGTAGAGCTATCGTGGCTGCTAATTTCGCTGCCATCTTTCAGTTCCGGCAGAATACGGTTTGCCAGCTGTTTACCCAGCTCAACGCCCCACTGGTCGAACGTGAAGATGTTCAGGATAGCGCCCTGAGTAAAGATTTTGTGCTCATACAGCGCAATCAACGCGCCCAGGCTGAACGGGGTGATTTCGCGCAGCAGGATGGAGTTGGTTGGGCGGTTGCCTTCAAAGACTTTAAACGGCACCACGTGTTCCAGCGTGACCGGATCTTTACCCTGATCGCGATATTCCTGTTCAACCACTTCGCGAGATTTACCGAACGCCAGCGCTTCGGTCTGGGCGAAGAAGTTAGACAGCAGTTTCGGGTGGTGATCGGAAAGCGGGTTGTGAGTAATAGCCGGCGCGATGAAGTCACAAGGAACCATTTTGGTGCCCTGGTGAATCAACTGATAGAACGCGTGCTGGCCGTTAGTACCCGGCTCGCCCCAAATGATTGGGCCGGTCTGGTGCGCCACTTTGTTACCGTTGCGGTCAACATACTTACCGTTGGACTCCATGTTGCCCTGCTGGAAGTAGGCCGCAAAACGGTGCATATACTGGTCGTACGGCAGAATCGCTTCAGTTTCCGCGCCGAAGAAATTGTTGTACCAGATGCCGATCAGCGCCAGCAGAACCGGCAGGTTTTTCTCAGCAGGCGTGGTGGAGAAATGCTTGTCCATCGCGTGCGCGCCGGAGAGCAGCTCCACAAAGTTGTCGAAGCCGACGGAGAGAATGATCGACAGACCGATGGCTGACCACAGAGAGTAACGGCCGCCCACCCAGTCCCAGAACTCGAACATGTTGGCGGTATCAATACCAAACTCGCCCACCGCTTTCGCGTTGGTGGAAAGCGCCGCGAAGTGTTTCGCCACGTGTTTTTGATCGCCCGCCGTCGCCAGGAACCAGTCGCGCGCGCTGTGGGCGTTGGTCATGGTTTCTTGCGTGGTGAAGGTTTTGGATGCGACCAGGAACAGGGTGGTTTCCGGGTTAACGGTTTTCAGCACTTCCGCGATGTGAGTACCATCGACGTTAGACACAAAGTGCATATTCAGATGATTTTTGTACGGACGCAGCGCTTCAGTCACCATGAACGGGCCGAGGTCAGAACCGCCGATACCGATGTTGACCACGTCGGTGATCGCTTTGCCAGTATAGCCTTTCCAGCTACCGGAAATGATGGCTTCAGAGAAACCTTTCATCTTATCCAGCACAGCGTTAACTTCCGGCATCACGTCTTTGCCGTCAACGATAATCGGGGTGTTGCTGCGGTTACGCAGCGCCACGTGCAGCACGGCACGGTCTTCGGTACGGTTGATTTTCTCACCGGAGAACATCGATTTAATCGCGCCGCTCAGATCGGTCTCTTTCGCCAGATCCTGCAGCTTACTCAGGGTTTCTTCCGTGATGCGGTTTTTAGAGAAATCCACCAGCATCAGATCGTCAAACGTAGCGGAAAACTTGCTGAAACGGTCGCTATCTTTGGCAAACAGCTCGGCAATAGTGACATCTTTCATTTCATCGAAGTGTTTCTGTAGTGCCTGCCACGCAGCGGTCTGCGTTGGGTTGATATTTTTCATTAGCAATACCCTTCTGATTTGAGAATCGTTACTGCCCTCGATTGTAGCGCCAGTTACAAAAATTTGTGATCGTTTTAGTGTTACAGGCAACAAACAAGGCATAGAGTCGCAAAAAGTATAGCTGTCATAAGTGTTTTTTCTGACACCCCTTTTTGCATGAAAAATCCGCATAACCCCAGCGTTGACAGGGGTGGCTTAAGCCTTTATTTATAAAGGCACTACCTGCGCATGGCGCAGGCCAGAAGAGGCGCGTTGCCCAGGTAATCGTATTTCAGGAGCCAGTCCGCGAAAGATACGTGAGGGGGAGCAACGCCGAGGTGGCTGAACGCCTGGTCACGTTCGCTATCGGCTACAGGGGCTGAATCCCCTGGGTTGTCACCAGAAACGTTGGCAGTCCGGCGTTTCGCAAGGTGGAGCACTTCTGGGGAAATCGTAGTTTCTGCGTCCCCCTGTATACCGCTCTTCCCTTGTGCCAAGGCTGAAAAAAGGAACCCCTGACACGAGGCAGTACACAATGACAGATTTTGTCGTCGCCAAATTTGGCGGCACCAGCGTAGCCGATTTTGATGCCATGAACCGCAGCGCGGACGTGGTGCTCTCCGATTCCCGCGTCCGTTTAGTGGTGCTTTCCGCCTCCGCAGGCGTGACCAATCTGCTGGTTGCGCTGGCCGAAGGGCTGGAGGCCACCGAACGCTTCGCCAAACTGGATGCCATCCGCAAAATCCAGTTCTCCATTCTGGAACGCCTGGCGAACCCGAACGTGATCCGCGAAGAAGTGGAACGCCTGCTGGAAAATATCACCACGCTTGCGGAAGCGGCTTCTCTGGCCACCTCAACCGCGTTGACCGATGAACTGGTCAGCCACGGTGAACTGATGTCCACCTTGCTTTTCGTTGAAGTGCTGCGCCAGCGGGATGTGCAGGCGCAGTGGTTTGACGTGCGTAAAGTGATGCGCACCAGCGATCGCTTTGGCCGCGCCGAACCGGACGTTGCTGCGCTGGCCGAGCTGGCAACCCAGCAACTGGCCCCGCGTCTGGCGGAAGGCATGGTCATCACACAAGGCTTTATCGGCAGCGAAGCCAAAGGCCGCACCACGACGCTTGGCCGTGGCGGCAGCGACTACACGGCGGCCCTGCTGGGTGAAGCGCTGCACGCCACCCGCGTCGATATCTGGACGGATGTGCCGGGCATCTACACCACCGACCCGCGCGTGGTTCCGGCGGCTAAACGCATTGATGAAATCGCCTTTGAAGAAGCGGCCGAAATGGCGACCTTCGGCGCGAAAGTGCTGCATCCGGCCACGCTACTGCCCGCCGTACGCAGCGATATTCCGGTGTTTGTGGGCTCAAGCAAAGATCCAAAAGCCGGTGGCACGCTGGTGTGCAATAAAACGCAGAATCCACCGCTGTTCCGCGCACTGGCCCTGCGTCGTAAACAAACGCTGGTGACCCTGCATAGCCTGAATATGCTGCACTCACGCGGTTTCCTGGCGGAAGTTTTCGGCATTCTGGCACGTCACAATATCTCGGTGGATTTGATCACTACATCTGAAGTCAGCGTAGCGTTAACACTGGATACCACCGGCTCAACATCGACCGGCGATACGCTGCTAACGCAGTCACTGCTGATGGAGCTTTCCGAACTGTGCCGCGTCGAAGTGGAAGAAAATCTCGCGCTGGTCGCGCTGATTGGTAACGATCTCTCTAAAGCCTGCGGCGTGGGGAAAGAGGTGTTCGGGGTAATGGAACCGTTCAACATCCGCATGATTTGCTATGGCGCATCCAGCCACAATCTGTGCTTCCTGGTACCCGGCAGCGAAGCCGAACAGGTTGTGCAGAAGCTGCATCAGAATTTGTTTGAATAAACCCCTTCCACGCGATAAACAATACCTATGGCCGGGCTCGAACCCGGCCTTTTTATAACAACACAATGCAAACACAACGCTATCGCAAGGAATACAACATGCTCGCTGTTCTGACCCGGCTGTTCCCGTTATGGGCACTGCTGCTCTCCGTTATTGCGTATTATACGCCGCCCACGTTCACTGCCATCGGCCCGTGGGTGCCAACTCTTCTGATGCTGATTATGTTCGGCATGGGCGTGCATCTTAAAGTGGACGACTTTAAACGCGTGCTTTCACGCCCGGCACCAGTTGCGGCGGGGATTTTCCTGCATTATCTGGTGATGCCGCTCGCCGCGTGGCTGTTGGCGCTACTGTTTAAGATGCCGCCGGAGCTTTCTGCCGGGATGGTGCTGGTTGGCAGCGTGGCGAGCGGTACTGCATCCAACGTGATGATTTATCTGGCGAAAGGCGACGTCGCACTGTCGGTCACCATTTCGTCTGTTTCTACATTGGTTGGGGTGATCGCCACGCCGTTGCTCACCCGTCTGTACGTCGATGCGCATATTCAGGTTGATGTAATGGGCATGCTGTTGAGTATTCTGCAAATCGTAGTGATCCCCATTGGTCTGGGGCTGATTGTGCACCATCTCTTCCCACGCGTGGTGAAAGCCGTAGAGCCCTTTCTTCCCGCGTTTTCAATGGTGTGCATTCTGGCGATTATCAGCGCCGTGGTGGCCGGTTCCGCATCACACATCGCTTCGGTCGGTTTTGTGGTGATTATCGCCGTCATTCTGCACAACACGATCGGCCTGCTCGGCGGCTATTGGGGCGGGAAGCTGTTTGGTTTTGATGAGTCCACCTGCCGCACACTGGCCATTGAAGTGGGGATGCAAAACTCTGGCCTTGCGGCTGCACTGGGTAAAATCTACTTCGGCCCACTCGCGGCGCTGCCCGGCGCGCTGTTCTCGGTGTGGCACAATCTTTCCGGCTCACTGCTTGCGGGTTACTGGTCCGGGAAGCCGCTTGATGAGAAGGCAAGGGATGCGGTGAAAGAGGGATGATTCGCGGCCCGGTGAGGTGAACTTGCCGGGTTTAGCCTACTTGCAATGAGTGGCTCAATCTCTCGTTCAGCATTCTGATAGAGCTGTTGGGCTTCCTCGTCGCCAAAACCCAGCTCAGAAAATATGTTGGCATCCGCAGGCGTCACGTGCTGAATTTTGACATCAATGGAGGGGCTTATTTTCGGTTCCTTAGCACTCGCTGTACTGCCTGATAATGGGCTTTTGCAATATGTTTGTCTTGTTCAGAATTGTGCTGAGTCTTTTTGCTGGAGATAAATAATCTGCGATGTGCTTTCAGAATTAGTTTCTTTCGCACAATTTCCCGTACACTGGACTCTCTGGCTAACTGAGGGCACCATCATGGCACTCCCCCGCATCACCCAAAAAGAGATGACCGAACGCGAGCAGCGTGAACTGAAAACGTTGCTTGATCGCGCCCGTATCGCGCATGGCCGCGTGTTGACCAATGCTGAAACGAACAGCGTCAAAAAGGAATATATTGATAAGCTGATGGTTGCGCGTGAAGCTGAAGCGAAGAAAGCCCGCCAGTTGAAGAAAAAGCAGGCTTATAAACCGGATGCGGAAGCGTCGTTTTCCTGGTCAGCGAATACGTCGACGCGCGGCAGACGCTGATTAACGCCCTTTTTTCTTACGCCCCGGCGAGGTAAAACGCTTACCGTTGGACGCCGGGCGGCTCCCTTTTTCAGCCGTTTTTTCCATCTTCACCACCGGGCGCTTGATGCCCGCCGTTTTCGGTTTTGCCTTCGCCTTTGGCTTCGCTTCCGAGGAAGAGCCTTCGATAAGTTTAAACAGGTCGATGAGCTCATCATCGGTTAAATCACGCCACTCGCCCAGCGGAATACCGCTTAAACTAACGTTCATAATGCGCGTACGTTCCAGTTTCTTCACTTCGTAGCCAAAGTGCTCACACATGCGGCGAATCTGACGATTCAGGCCCTGTACCAGCGTGATGCGAAACACAAACGGTGCTTCTTTCTTCACTTTGCACTTCTTCGTCACCGTACCCAGAATCGGTACACCCGCCGCCATACCGCTCACGAACTCATCCGTCACCGGTTTATCTACCGTAACCAGATACTCTTTTTCGTGATCGTTACCGGCACGCAGGATCTTATTAACCAGATCGCCGTGGTTGGTCAGGAAAATCAGCCCCTGAGAATCTTTATCCAGGCGGCCAATCGGGAACACGCGCTTGCTGTGGTTGACGAAATCGACGATGTTATCGCGTTCGCCATCTTCCGTAGTGCTGACAATCCCCACCGGCTTGTTCAGCGCAATCAGCACCAGATCTTCTGCCTCGCGAGGCTCAATCAACTGACCGTTTACTTTTACAACGTCGCCAGGTTTCACCTGATCGCCAATGGTGGCGCGTTTACCGTTAAGGAAAACGTTACCTTGTTCGATATAGCGATCGGCTTCGCGACGAGAGCAAATTCCGCTTTCGCTGATGTATTTATTTAAACGGATGGATGAGTCGGGCAGCATAAATTCTCCTCTAAAACGCGGAATATACCCTACCTGTTAGCGATGAAAAACAGGGTTATGCGGCAACGTCGCAATTAAATGTGATCTCCCGCGCCTTTTATCACAAAAGTGTCGCCACAAACCGGGTGCATTTTTGCGTTACCAAAATCAAGATAATCAAGAGATTACGAATTACCGCACATCTGTGCTGATGACTGCTACGCACATAAACAAATGTGCAAGAGAAATCGCCATTTCATCCCACACAAAGAGTGAAAAATCGCTTTTAAAGCCCCACGTGATGGGGTTATATCAGATCAAGCGGTTAAAAAGCGTATTTGCACATATGTGCAGAACCAGGAGGCGGCAATGGAAAACAGTGACGATATCCGGTTGATTGTAAAGATTGCCCAACTCTATTACGAACAGGATATGACGCAGGCGCAAATCGCGCGTGAGCTGGGAATTTATCGAACGACGATCAGCCGCTTGCTTAAACGAGGCCGCGAGCAGGGTATTGTCACCATCGCTATCAACTATGACTACAACGAAAACCTCTGGCTGGAGCAGCAACTGAAGCAAAAGTTTGCCCTGAAAGAAGCCGTGGTGGTGTCGGGGCATGATGAAGAGGAAGACACGCAACTGACCGTGATGGGGTTACACGGCGCGCAGTTGCTGGATCGATTGCTGGAGCCGGGCGATATTGTCGGTTTTTCCTGGGGCCGCGCGGTACGCGCTCTGGTCGAAAATCTACCGCAGGCAGCGCAATCCCGGCAGTTAATCTGTGTACCGATTATCGGTGGGCCATCCGGAAAACTCGAAAGCCGCTATCACGTGAACACATTAACCTACGGCGCGGCGGCGAAGCTGAAAGGAGAATCGCATCTCGCAGATTTTCCTGCCCTATTGGATAACCCATTAATTCGTAATGGGATCATGCAGTCTCAACACTTTAAAACCATCTCGGCCTACTGGGATAACCTGGATGTTGCGCTGGTAGGGATTGGCTCACCTGCCATTCGCGATGGTGCTAACTGGCATGCATTTTATGGCGGCGAAGAGAGTGACGACCTGAATACCCGCCAGGTCGCCGGCGATATTTGCTCGCGCTTTTATGATATTCACGGCGTAACGGTCGATACCAATATGAGTGAAAAAACACTCTCAATCGAGATGAATAAATTAAAGCAGGCGCGTTATTCCATAGGCATTGCCATGGGCAAAGAAAAATACAGCGGTATTATTGGCGCACTACGCGGAAAATATATTAATTGTCTGGTAACAAATAGCGACACCGCAGAACTGTTACTGAAATAAAAAATCTGCCCGACTTAAACCGTAATGAAAAATTGCGGCGGGCCTCTGTTACCTAAAATCAGGAGTCTGTTATGCAAACGTGGTTAAATTTGCAGGATAAAACCATTATTGTCACCGGCGGCGCATCCGGCATTGGCCTGGCAATTGTCGAAGAATTATTAGCACAAGGCGCGAATGTACAGATGGCCGATATTCACGGTGGTGACGGTCAATATGAAGGTCATAAAGGTTATCAGTTCTGGCCGACCGATATTTCCAGCGCTAAAGAGGTGAATCATACGGTGGCCGAAATTATCCAGCGCTTTGGCCGCATCGACGGTCTGGTAAACAACGCCGGGGTCAATTTCCCGCGTCTGCTGGTCGATGAAAAAGCGCCTGCCGGGCAATATGAACTCAATGAAGCCGCGTTTGAAAAAATGGTCAATATCAACCAGAAAGGCGTTTTTCTGATGTCGCAGGCAGTGGCGCGACAGATGGTCAAACAACACGATGGTGTGATTGTGAATATTTCCTCAGAAAGCGGGCTGGAAGGCTCTGAGGGTCAGAGCTGTTACGCCGCCACCAAAGCTGCGCTCAATAGCTTCACACGCTCCTGGTCGAAAGAGCTGGGTAAACACGGTATCCGTGTGGTCGGCATCGCGCCGGGAATTCTGGAAAAAACCGGGCTGCGCACGCCGGAATATGAAGAGGCGCTGGCGTGGACGCGCAATATCACCGTTGAGCAACTGCGTGAAGGCTACACCAAAAATTCCATTCCTATTGGGCGTTCCGGAAGATTAGCGGAAGTAGCTGATTTTGTTTGTTATCTGCTGTCTGAACGCGCCAGCTACATCACCGGAGTAACCACTAACATCGCGGGCGGTAAAACGCGCGGGTAAGGAGGCTTTATGGTCAACGCCATTTTTTGCGCCCACGGCAAATTAGCCTGCGCCATGCTGGAATCGGTTCAGATGGTATACGGCGACGCCAATGTCGAGGCAGTGGAATTTGTGCCCGGCGAGAACGCCGGAGACATCGTGGCAAAGCTGGAAAAGTTAGTGAGTATTTACAATCAGGACGAGTGGCTGATTGCCGTAGATTTACAATGCGGTAGCCCCTGGAATGCGGCCGCGACGCTTGCAATGCGTAACCCGCGCCTGCGGGTGATCAGCGGCCTTTCTCTGCCGCTGGCGCTCGAACTGGTCGATAACCAGGGCAGCATGAACGTTGATGAACTGTGTGAACACCTGACGCAAATCGCAACGCAAACCTGCGTTGTCTGGAAACAACTGGAAAAGGCTGAGGAGGATTTCTAATGAACATTACGCTCGCCCGCATTGATGACCGCCTGATCCACGGCCAGGTCACCACCGTCTGGTCGAAAGTGGCTAATGCCCAGCGCATTATTATCTGTAATGACGAGGTGTATAACGATGACGTTCGCCGGACATTATTGCGTCAGGCCGCACCGCCGGGAATGAAGGTTAACGTGGTCAATATTGAAAAAGCCGTCGCGGTATATCACAACCCCCAATACCAGGACGAAACCGTATTCTATCTTTTCACTCGTCCCCAGGATGCCTTAGCGATGGTTCGTCAGGGAGTGAAAATCGGCACCCTGAATATAGGTGGAATGGCCTGGCGGCCTGGCAAAAAACAGTTAACCAAAGCCGTCTCATTAGATGATGAGGATATTGAGGCATTTAATGAACTGAATAATCTTGGCGTCACACTGGATTTACGCGTTGTAGCGTCAGATCCTTCTATTAATATTATCGACAAAATAAAAGAGCAATCAGCCACAAATTAAATAATAGCGCCTGTGTACGTATGCTTTAACAGGCAGGGATGACGACACTTAAAAGGTGACAAATAATGGAAATAAGTACCCTACAAATCATTGCCATATTTCTTTTTTCCTGTATTGCCGGAATGGGCAGCGTGCTGGATGAGTTTCAGACTCACCGCCCGCTTATCGCCTGTACGGTCATTGGATTAATCCTTGGCGACATTAAAACCGGGATTATGCTCGGCGGCACACTGGAGCTTATTGCGCTCGGCTGGATGAACGTCGGTGCAGCGCAATCTCCGGATTCCGCGCTCGCCAGCATTATCTCCGCCATTCTGGTTATCGTCGGCCAGCAAAGTATCGCCACGGGCATCGCGATCGCCCTTCCCGTGGCGGCGGCAGGCCAGGTGCTGACGGTCTTCGCCCGCACCATCACCGTGGTGTTCCAGCACGCGGCGGATAAAGCCGCAGAAGAAGCACGCTTTCGCACCATCGATATTCTGCATGTCTCCGCGCTTGGCGTGCAGGCGCTGCGCGTTGCTATTCCGGCACTGATTGTCTCGCTGTTCGTCAGCGCCGATATGGTCAGCAATATGCTGAGCGCGATACCGGAATTCGTCACGCGAGGTCTGCAAATCGCAGGCGGCTTTATTGTCGTCGTCGGCTACGCCATGGTGCTGCGCATGATGGGCGTAAAGTACCTGATGCCCTTCTTTTTCCTTGGCTTTATCGCGGGAGGCTATCTCGACCTCAGCCTGCTGGCCTTTGGCGGCGTCGGCGTGATTCTCGCGCTGGTCTATATCCAGTTGAATCCGCAGTGGCGTAAGTCCGAACCGCAACCCCAGGCAAATTCCTCCACCGCCCTTGACCAGCTTGACGACTAACGGAGCCCATCATGGAACAGAGAAAAATCACACGCAGCGATCTGGTGAGCATGTTTCTGCGCTCCAACCTGCAACAGGCGTCCTTCAATTTTGAACGCATTCATGGGCTGGGTTTTTGCTACGACATGATCCCCGCCATCAAGCGCCTGTATCCACTGAAAGAAGACCAGGTTGCCGCGCTGAAGCGTCACCTCGTGTTCTTCAATACCACTCCAGCCGTGTGTGGCCCGGTCATTGGCGTGACCGCCGCGATGGAAGAAGCGCGCGCCAACGGTGCTGAAATTGATGACGGCGCCATCAACGGGATCAAAGTTGGCCTGATGGGCCCGTTGGCCGGGGTTGGCGATCCGCTGGTCTGGGGGACCTTACGCCCGATTACCGCCGCGCTCGGCGCATCGCTGGCGTTATCCGGCAACATTCTCGGCCCGCTGCTGTTCTTCTTTATTTTCAACGCGGTGCGTCTGGCGATGAAGTGGTATGGGCTGCAGCTCGGCTTTCGCAAAGGCGTGAATATTGTCAGCGATATGGGCGGGAATGTGCTGCAAAAACTGACCGAAGGCGCGTCGATTCTTGGCCTGTTTGTGATGGGGGTGCTGGTCACCAAATGGACGTCAATCAATGTACCGTTGGTGGTTTCACAAACGCCTGCCGCAGACGGCTCCACCGTCACCATGACCGTGCAGAACATTCTCGACCAACTTTGCCCTGGTTTGCTGGCGCTCGGTCTGACACTGCTGATGGTGCGTCTGCTCAACAAAAAAATTAACCCCGTATGGCTGATCTTCGCCCTGTTTGGCTTAGGGATTATCGGCAATGCGCTGGGCTTCCTGTCCTGATTCTTCGCCCCGGCGCAACTGACGGGGCCATCGCTCAACATGAGGTGGTTTATGAAAACAACAGCTCTGCGTCTTTACGGTAAACGTGACCTGCGTCTGGAAACCTTTGACCTTCCTGAAATGCAGGAAGATGAAATTCTGGCGACAGTGGTCACCGACAGCCTGTGTCTTTCCTCCTGGAAAGAGGCCAATCTGGGTGAAAACCATAAAAAAGTACCCGACGATGTGGCAACCCATCCGATCATCATCGGCCATGAGTTTTGCGGCGATATTCTGGTCGTGGGTAAAAAATGGCAGCACAAGTTTCAGCCCGGCCAGCGCTATGTGATTCAGGCCAACCTGCAACTGCCCGATCGCCCGGACTGCCCCGGCTACTCCTTCCCGTGGGTGGGTGGTGAAGCGACGCATGTGGTTATCCCGAACGAGGTCATGGAACAGGATTGCCTGCTGGCATACGAAGGCGAGACCTACTTTGAAGGCTCGTTGGTCGAGCCGCTCTCCTGCGTAATTGGCGCGTTCAACGCCAATTATCATCTGCAGGAAGGCACCTATAACCACAAGATGGGGATTCGCCCACAGGGACGCACGCTGATCCTCGGCGGCACCGGACCAATGGGACTGTTGGCGATTGACTACGCGCTGCATGGGCCGGTGAATCCATCGCTGTTAATCGTCACCGATACTAATAACGACAAGCTGAGCTACGCGCGCAAACACTATCCGTCAGAGCCGCAAACGTTGATTCACTATCTCAATGCCGCCGAGGCCTCGTACGAGACGTTAATGGCACTGAGCGGCGGCCACGGCTTCGACGATATTTTCGTTTTCGTGCCCAATGAAGGGTTGGTTACCCTCGCCTCTTCGCTGCTGGCAGCCGACGGTTGTATGAACTTCTTCGCCGGGCCGCAGGATAAACACTTCAGCGCGCCGATTAATTTCTACGATGTGCATTATGCATTTACCCACTACGTGGGCACGTCGGGCGGCAATACCGACGACATGCGCGCAGCGGTCAAACTGATTGAAGAGAAAAAAGTGCAGGCCGCAAAAGTGGTAACACATATTCTCGGGCTGAATGCCGCTGGCGAAACTACGCTCGAATTGCCTGCCGTCGGCGGTGGGAAAAAGCTGGTGTATACCGGAAAATATCTGCCGCTGACGTCACTCACACAGATTCAGGATGAAGAACTGGCGGCGATTCTGGCGCGTCATCAGGGAGTCTGGTCCGGCGAGGCGGAGCAATACCTGCTCGCGCATGCAGAGGCGATTACCCATGATTAATCGCGATACTCAACTCTGTATGTCGCTGGCCGGCCGCCCCGGTAACTTCGGCACGCGTTTTCACAACTATCTGTATGAAAAGCTGGGGCTGAATTTCATCTATAAAGCCTTCACTACCCAGGATATTGCAGCGGCGGTGAAAGGCGTGCGCGCGTTGGGTATTCGTGGCTGCGCCGTGTCGATGCCGTTTAAAGAAAGCTGCATGCCTTTTCTTGACGCGATCGATCCGTCAGCAAAGGTTATTGATTCAGTGAATACCATCGTGAATGACGACGGCAAACTAACCGGGTTCAACACTGACTATATCGCGGTGAAAAGCCTGATTACCCACCACCAGCTCAATACCGCCGCACGCGTGATGATTCGCGGTAGCGGTGGTATGGGCAAAGCGGTGATTGCCGCCTTTCGTGACGCAGGCTTTACGGATGTCGTCATCGCCGCGCGCAACCGCGAGAGCGGCCCGATGCTGGCGAAGCAGTATGGGTTTCAGTGGCAACCACTGCCGGAGGGTATCGCCTGCGATATCCTGGTCAACGTGACGCCAGTCGGCATGAACGGTGGTAAAGAGAGCCATGAGTTGGCCTTTAGCGAAGCGATGGTCTCTACGGCAAGCGTCGTTTTTGATGTTGTGGCCTTGCCGCCGGAAACGCCGCTCATTCGCCTGGCGCAACAGCTTTATAAACAGCCGATTAGCGGCGCGGAGGTGATTGCCTTGCAGGCCGTTGAGCAATTCGCGATGTATACCGGCGTGCGACCCGATGCGCAGTTGATTGCGCAAGCAGCAAGGTTTGCGCGAGAAGGATGAGCGACATGAGCGCCTTAACAGGCGCTCTAATATCCGTTCAGGATAAAATCTATCGCATCTCGCAACATCAGCCTTTCAGATGTCAGGTCTGCCGCGCATTCGCCCAGTTCTTTCGCGGTAATGCTCCCCATCATATGCATCATAACCGCATATGGTTGTCCGCAAATCTTCACGATGGGGCAAACCTTGGCTGGCGGTTTGCCCGGCAGTTGCTGCAATGGGACGACGGGAGCAACCAAAACATGCCTTAATACGTTCGCGATGGGATGCTGCAAGTTAATCAAATACGGATACGCTTTTTTCCCACTCCCGATATTTTCGTAGGCACAGAATTGCTCCATCAGAACGACCTTTGAAAATCGCTGAACGAACCGTTCTCATCAACCCATTGGTTAACGGACTCAATTGAATCTTTATTCTCCTGCAGCCACGTCTCTCTTTTATTTTCGCGAAATTTCTCGAGAAGCGCTTCGGTTAACACTGCTGACAGATTAATCTTCAACTTGCGTGCTTCTTCCAAAATCTCTGGTGACAAAGAAACGTTTACGGATTTTTTGATGCCCGATGTCGTGCGCATAATAACCCCCATAATAATGCGCATGTTTTGCCTTAGAGTAGCGTAATTTGTGTTCATTTTCTAATCCCTTTTCTTTGTGATTGAGCAAAAAATAAACCTCTTATTTCAATCTGTCACACGTGTTATCTCAATCCTGCGAGCGTCTTTCCAGAACTCCGTGAACCCCGTCAGCGAGTCTTATTACCCGGCGTGATAGCATAGTCATCAACCCCTTAATTCCCTGATTGTCTGGAGAAAGAATGGAACTGCTGCTGTTAAGTAACTCGACGCTACCGGGTAAAGCCTGGCTGGAACATGCGCTACCGCTGATTCGTGGCGCGCTAAACGGTCGCCGTTCGGCGGTATTTATTCCCTTCGCGGGCGTAACGCAAACGTGGGACGCCTACACCGCAAAAACGGCGGCAGTCTTTGAGCCGATGGGCGTGTCGGTCGTCGGAATCCATAACGCCGCCGATCCCGTCGCCGCCATTAACAATGCTGATCTGGTGATTGTCGGCGGCGGGAATACCTTCCAGTTGCTGAAAGAGAGCCGCGAGCGTGGGTTGCTGGCGCCGATTGTTGATGTGGTGAAGCGCGGCGCGCTCTACATCGGTTGGAGCGCCGGCTCAAATCTGGCTTGCCCAACCATTCGTACCACCAATGATATGCCGATTGTCGATCCGCAAGGTTTTGATGCGCTCGGGCTGTTCCCGCTGCAAATTAACCCGCACTTTACCAATGCACTGCCGGAAGGACACCAGGGGGAAACGCGCGAGCAACGCATCCGCGAACTGCTGGTTGCCGCACCGGAACTGACGGTAATTGGTTTACCGGAGGGTAACTGGATTCAGGTGAGCGGTGAAGTCGCGACGCTTGGTGGGCCAAATACCAACTATCTGTTTAAAGCGGGTGAAGAGGCGGTGCCACTGGAGGCTGGACACCGTTTGTAAAGAATGTTGCCGGATGCGCTGCGCGGATACGGCCTACAGATTGTAGGCTGGATAAGCGCAGCGCATCCGGCGTCAAAACGTACTAATAGTCATCCCGCTCGTCATCTTCGTCCGGCTGCTCCAGCACGCTGTAAGCCACTGAACAAAACAGTGAGTTGAGACGCTGCATATCGCCCAGCAGGCCAAGGTGTAGCGAGCTGGTTTCAATACTCTGCACGTTCTGCTGGTGCAGACGATCGACGTGCGCATGCGAGTAACGGCGATTCAGGATGCGGAAACGATGTTTGCTGCGGCGCAGGCGACGGGCACTGGTGACATCACCGGAGAAGAATACCGACATCGCCAGCTGCAGGTTACTCAGCAGTTGATCGTAAAGTGCATCCAGTTCCTTCAAGCCTTCTACCGAGAACGCGCGGCGGGCCGCCAGCGATTTATCGGCAATCTCACTGCCCATCCGTTCCACGATATCAGACGCCTGCTCCAGGTTGAGTGACATCTCAATAATTTCCGCCCAGCGTCGGGATTCCTCTTCCGCCAGTTCATCCTTCGGCATGCGAGCCAGATAGAGTTTGATGGCGGTATAAAGCACGTTAATGTCGTCAGCCAGCTTGCGCAGCTCTTTCTCTTCACGCGGTTCGCCGTGCATCACCTTTTTCAACCCTTCAAGCATCTGCTCCATCGCATCACCGATACGCAGCGCTTCACGCGCGGCATTAGCCAGCGCCAGCGTTGGCGTGTCGAGGGCGGTGGTATCCAGATGCTTTGGCTTCAGGCGTGCGTCCAGTTCAGGTTCATCGCGGATCATTCGTTTGCAGAAACGCGCCATCGGCTCGGCGAAGGGGATCATCACCACGCAGCGAATCAGGTTGTAAAAAACGTGGAAATAGATAACCAGTTCTGATTCCGGTAGCGGCAGTTTGTGCAGCGTTTCGGCCAGTACGCGTACAAATGGCAGAATAATCAGGCTGCCCACCAGCTTAAAAAGCAAACTGCCCAGCGCCACCCGGCGAGCGGCGGCATTAGCGGCACTGTTGTTGAGCATCGCCAACAGGCCAGAGCCGAGGTTAGCGCCAATCACCAGACACAGCGCCACCGGGAAGGAAATAATCCCCGCCGTGGTAAGCGTGGCGGTCAGCAGCACGGCGGCCAGGCTCGAATAACTGATGATGGCGAACATCGCGCCAATCAGCGCATCCAGCATGATATCGCCGGTGAGCGAGGCAAAAATCACCTGTACGCCGTTGGCCTGAGTGATCGGCGTGACGGCCTGGACGATGAGTTCCAGCGCCAGCAAAATCAGGCCAAGGCCAATCCCGACGCGACCCAATTGCCCGGCGCGCGACTGTTTGCGGCCGAGGAAGAAGATCACGCCGATAAAAATCAGCAGCGGCGATAACCAGGATAAATCGAAGGTGAGGATACGCGCCATCAGCGCGGTCCCCACGTCAGCGCCCAACACAATCACCAGGGCAGGCGTCAGGGCGACCAGATCCTGGGCGACGAACGACGTCACCAGCATGGTCGTCGCGTTACTGCTCTGCACCAGCGCAGTGACGCCAATGCCGGCGCAGAAGGCGAGCGGTTTCTTTTCAACGCTACGGCTGAGGACGGTACGCAGACGCGCGCCGAAGACGCGCATCACGCCCGTGCGGACAATGTGGGTGCCCCAAACCAGGAGGGCGACCGCGGAAAGCAGGTGTAACAGCGTTAACACAGAGTGGGGTTCTCCTTATCGTTATTGTTTTCCTGAGGCTATCTGCGCGGTTCTGCCGGATGGCGCTGCGCTTATCCGGCCTACACGCAAGTCGTGAATCCGGCGGCGAACCATGTAGGCCCGGTAAGCGCAGCGCCACCGGGCAAAACCAACGCGCTCATGTAGGCCCGGTAAGCGCAGCGCCACCGGGCAAAACCAACGCGCTCATGTAGGCCCGGTAAGCGCAGCGCCACCGGGCAAAAACGACGAAGCCTTCTTCCAGTATAAGGGTTTACTCACAAGAAAGAGACAGGGCGCTCAATGAGCGCCCTGTTTGTTGTAAGGAAAAGTGACGTTAATCCGCGTCATACCCCAGATTCGGGGCCAGCCAGCGTTCAACTTCCTCTACGCTCATCCCTTTGCGGCGGGCGTAATCTTCCACCTGGTCACGCTGAATTTGCGCGACCGCGTAGTACTTGCTGTCCGGGTGGCTGAAATACCAGCCGGAGACCGACGCGCCGGGCCACATGGCGAACGATTCCGTCAGCTTCATGCCAGTGTGTTTTTCGACGTCCAGCAGTTCCCAGATGGTCCCTTTTTCCGTGTGTTCCGGGCAGGCAGGGTAACCAGGCGCCGGGCGAATGCCCTGATAGTTTTCACGGATCAGCTCTTCGTTGCTGAGGTTCTCATTCGGCGCATAGCCCCAGTAAACTTTACGCACGCGCTCATGAAGATATTCGGCAAAGGCTTCCGCCAGGCGGTCGGCTATCGCTTTCACCATGATTTTATTGTAATCATCATGCTGCGCTTCAAAAGCATCCGCCAGCGCATCCTCTTCCAGCCCACCGGTGACGGCGAACGCGCCGATGTAGTCTTCTTTACCGCTCAGTTTCGGCGCGACAAAATCGGCAAGACAGTAGTTCGCAAAGCCCACTTTCTCGGTTTGCTGGCGTAAATGACGACTAACGGTGAGCACGTGCGTGCGCGTTTCGTCACGGTAGATTTCAATGTCATCACCTACCCGGTTCGCCGGGAACAGGCCGACCACACCGCGCGGATTCAGCGTTTTTCCGGCGCTCAGTTTGTCGAGCAACTCATTGGCATCTTTAAACAGACGCTGCGCTTCTTCGCCAACGACTTCATCTTCCAGAATGCGCGGATATTTCCCGGCCAGCGACCAGGTCATAAAGAACGGCGTCCAGTCGATGTAGTTGCGCAGCGTTTCGATACTGGCTTCCACTTCCTGCACGCCGAGACGGTGCGCCACCGGCGGCGTGTAGCTCGCCCAGTCGAATGCCAGATCGTTTTCACGCGCGGCCTGCAAAGTTACCGGCGGGGTGCGCGGTTTCTTACGCCCATGCTGAATTCGAACGGTTTCGTACTCTTTACGCGTGCGGGCGACAAAATCGTCACGCTGCGTATCGGAAAGCAGCGCCGCAACCACGCCAACGGTGCGAGAGGCGTTCTGTACATACACCGTTGGACCGCTGTAGTTCTGCTCGATTTTCACCGCCGTGTGCGCTTTAGAAGTCGTCGCACCGCCAATCAGCAGCGGGATGGTGAAGCCCTGACGCTCCATCTCTTTCGCCACGTTAACCATTTCATCCAGCGACGGGGTAATCAAGCCGGAGAGGCCAATCAGGTCCGCATTCACTTCTTTGGCGGTTTTGAGAATTTTGTCGGCAGGCACCATCACGCCCAGGTCGATGATTTCGTAGTTGTTGCACTGCAACACCACGCCGACGATATTTTTGCCGATATCATGGACATCGCCTTTTACGGTCGCGATCACCATCTTGCCGTTGCTGGAGCCTTTCTCTTTGCTGGCTTCAATATACGGCTCGAGATAGGCCACCGCCTGCTTCATGACGCGCGCCGATTTCACCACCTGCGGCAGGAACATTTTACCCTCGCCAAACAGATCGCCGACCACGTTCATGCCATCCATTAGCGGGCCTTCAATCACCTCAATCGGGCGAGTTGCCTGCTGACGCGCCTCTTCCGTATCCAGCTCGATAAACTCTGTAATGCCTTTCACCAGTGAGTATTCGAGGCGTTTTTTCACGTCCCACGAACGCCACTCGGCCTGCTGGGCGTTGGCGGTGTCGTCGGTTTTGCTGCCGCGATATTTTTCGGCAAGATCCAGTAAACGCTCGGTGCCATCGTCGCGACGATTAAGAATCACATCTTCCACCGCGTCGCGCAGTTCAGCCGGCAGGTCGTCGTAAATCGCCAGTTGCCCGGCGTTCACAATCCCCATGTCCATACCGTTGCGGATAGCGTAGTAGAGGAACACCGCGTGAATGGCTTCGCGCACCGGATCGTTGCCACGGAACGAGAAAGAAACGTTAGAAACGCCGCCGGAAATCAGTGCATGCGGCAGCTCGCGTTTGATATCTTCACACGCGCCGATAAAGTCCTGCGCATAGTTGTTGTGCTCTTCAATGCCGGTCGCCACCGCGAAGATGTTCGGGTCAAAGATGATATCTTCTGGCGGGAAGCCAACCTCTTCGGTGAGGATTTTGTACGCCCGACGGCAAATCTCGATTTTCCGTGCGCGGGTATCGGCCTGGCCCTGTTCGTCAAAGGCCATCACCACGACTGCCGCACCGTAGCGACGCAACAGTTTCGCGTGATGAATAAAGGCATCGACGCCCTCTTTCATCGAGATAGAGTTAACAATGCCTTTGCCCTGGATACACTTCAGACCTTTTTCAATGACCTCCCATTTTGAGGAGTCGATCATAATCGGCACGCGAGCGATATCCGGTTCACCGGCAATCAGATTGAGAAAACGCACCATCGCCGCTTCGGCGTCGAGCATCCCTTCATCCATGTTGATATCGATAATCTGCGCGCCGCTTTCCACCTGCTGGCGAGCCACATCCAGCGCTTCGCTGTATTTCTCTTCTTTAATCAGGCGTTTGAACTTAGCGGACCCGGTGACGTTGGTGCGTTCACCCACGTTCACAAACAGGCTGTCGTCGCCAATGTTCAGCGGCTCCAGGCCAGACAAGCGGCAGGCAACGGGCAGTTCAGGCAGCTTGCGCGGCGGCAGCCCGGCAACGGCACGGCTCATCGCGGCAATGTGTTCCGGCGTGGTACCACAGCAACCGCCGACGATATTCAGGAAGCCGGCTTCCGCCCATTCGCGAATCTGTTTTGCCATGGTGTCGGCATCGAGATCGTATTCACCAAAGGCGTTCGGCAGCCCGGCGTTGGGGTGGGCGGTGACGTAGCATTCCGCAATACGTGACAGTTCCTGTACGTACTGGCGCAGTTCATCCGGCCCCAGCGCACAGTTCAGGCCAAAGGTCAGCGCTTCGGCGTGGCGCAATGAGTTGTAAAATGCTTCAGTGGTTTGCCCGGAGAGCGTTCGCCCGGAGGCATCGGTGATGGTGCCGGAAATCATGATCGGCAGGTCAACGCCCAGCGCTTCAAACTCTTCTTTTACTGCGAAAATCGCCGCTTTGGCGTTGAGGGTGTCGAAGACGGTTTCAATCAGGATAAGGTCCGCGCCGCCTTCCACCAATGCTTTCGTTGATTCGCGGTATGCGGCCACCAGCCCATCAAAAGTGATATTGCGAAATGCCGGGTCGTTAACATCAGGTGAGATGGAGGCCGTACGGTTGGTGGGGCCAAGAACGCCTGCCACATAGCGCGGTTTTTCCGGTGTGCGTGCAGTCCACTCATCGGCGCAGGCACGCGCCAGTTTAGCGGCAGCGAAGTTGATTTCCGCCGACAGGGATTCCATCTGGTAATCCGCCATGGCGATGGTTGTGGAGTTAAAGGTGTTGGTTTCAATGATATCCGCGCCCGCTTCGAAATAGGCATCATGAATGGCGGAGATCACCTCCGGCTTGCTCAACACCAGCAGGTCGTTGTTACCCTTGAGGTCGCACGGCCAGTCGGCAAAACGCGCGCCGCGAAAATCCGCTTCGCTCAGGCGATAGCTCTGGATCATGGTGCCCATGCCCCCGTCCAGAACCAGAATTCGATCATTTAACTGCTGACGTAATTGTTCAACTTTGCTGCTCACACGCACTCCCGACCACGCTCAACCAAACCCAGAGAAAAAAACGGCAATAGACCATACTGGCATAAACCCTGATGGTGGAAAAGAGAACAACGCGCTACATGAGACAAGTTCACCATGACTCATCGGATCAGTAAGTCTGGCGATTGCATTATAATCAAATAAAACGAAAATGATTTCCACGATACAGAAACAGGAGTTCGCTATGGTTGCCACCGTTCCCGCGAAGCGCGGAAGAAAACCCGCCGCAGCCGCCGCTCCGCAGAGTGGCCAGGTTCAGTCTTTAACGCGCGGGCTGAAATTACTGGAATGGATTGCCGAATCAAACGGCAGCGTTGCGCTGACTGAACTCGCCCAGCAGGCCGGATTGCCCAATTCCACCACTCACCGTTTACTGACCACCATGCAGCAGCAGGGTTTCGTCCGTCAGGTGGGCGAGCTGGGGCACTGGGCCGTGGGCGCGCATGCATTTATCGTCGGCAGCAGTTTTTTGCAGAGCCGTAATTTGCTGGCGATTGTCCACCCTATCCTGCGCAAACTGATGGAAGACTCCGGCGAGACGGTCAACCTGGCGGTGCTGGATCAAAGCGACCATCAGGCCATTATTATTGATCAGGTTCAGTGCACGCAGTTGATGCGCATGTCTGCCCCCATTGGTGGCAAACTGCCGATGCACGCCTCCGGCGCGGGTAAGGCGTTCTTATCGCAACTGAGCGAAGAGCAAGTTACCGGCTTACTGCACCGCAAAGGGCTGCACGCCTATACCCATGCGACGCTGGTGTCGCCGGTACATCTGAAGGAAGACCTCGCCCAAACGCGCAAGCGCGGGTACTCCTTTGATGACGAAGAGCATGCGCTGGGGCTGCGCTGCGTGGCGTCCTGCATTTATGACGAGCACCGCGAGCCGTTTGCAGCGATCTCCATTTCCGGGCCGATTTCACGCATTACCGACGACCGGGTAACTGAGTTTGGCGCGATGGTGATCAAGGCGGCGAAGGAAGTAACGCTGGCGTATGGTGGGATTCGATAACAAAAATGCCCCATCGCTGATGGGGTATTCCAGATTGCCGACAAAGTGCGCGTTGTTCTTGCCGGATGCGGCGTAAACGCCTTGCCCGGCCTACAAAACCTCGCTAATTCAATATATTGCAGAATACCTGAAGGCCTGATAAGCAAATCGCCATCAGGCTGATCGAGGCATAACGCCGGATGGCGGCGCAAGCGCCTTATCCAGCCTACGATCGGTTTCATAACGCACGCTGAAACGCTGGCGACGACGGTAGGCGTAAACATCTTCCACATGACCATTTTTGATGCGCGTCTGTAGGCCGCGCCAGTAGTCGGCGCTGAACAAGTCGGCATGCATCTCTTCAAACAGCGGGCCGATACGCGGGTCGGCACAGAGCCAGTGGCGAAACTCCTCCGGGAAGACATCGCCCGGCGAGACGCTGTACCAGGGTTCGCTGGCCAGTTCGTCCTCCGGGTAGCGCGGGGGCGGTATATCGCGGAAATTCACTTCGGTCATATAGCAGATTTCATCGTAATCGTAGAACACCACGCGGCCATGACGGGTGACGCCAAAGTTTTTAAACAGCATATCGCCGGGGAAAATATTGGCGGCGGCGAGCTGGCGAATGGCATTGCCGTACTCTTCAATCGCGTCGCGCAACTGCTGGCCCTCGGATTGCTCCAGCCAGATATTGAGCGGCACCATGCGCCGTTCGATGTAGAGATGACGGATAACAATGTGATCGCCCTGCTCGGTGATTTTCTCCGGCGCTTCTTGCTGCAATAGCGCCATCAGCGCAGGCGAGATTTGCCGTTTTTCCAGCACGAAGTTTTCGAACTCCTGGGTGTCCGCCATCCGCCCGACACGATCGTGCTCTTTAACCAGTTGATAGCAGGCGCGAACGTGCGCGGCATTCATCTCTTTTTGCGGCGCAAATTTGTCTTTGATGACCTTAAAGACGCGATCGTAGCCTGGCAGCGTAAACACCAGCATTACCATGCCACGAATACCCGGCGCTTCAATAAACTGCTCATCAGTACCGGAGATATAGTGCAGGTATTCACGGTAACTTTCTGTTTTTGCATGCTTCTGGCAGCCAATCGCCATATACAGCTCTGCCGTGGATTTGCCGGGCAGGATCTCGCGCAGCCATTCCACCATCGCCGCTGGCAGTGGCGCATAAACCATAAAATAGGATCGAGCAAAGCCAAAGACAATGCTCGCTTCCGTCGCGGTGGTCAGACAGGTATCAACAAACAGCTCTCCTTCATCCGTGCGGTGAATGGGGACTAAAAAGGGCAACGTAGAAGAGGGTGTCACCAGCTTGCCAACCAGCCACGCTGCCTTATTGCGATAAAACAGTTCGTTCGCCACCTGCAGGTGCGATTGTTGAAGCATCGCCAGGCCGAAGGTTTCATTCAGATGTGCAATGATGTAGTTGATATCACGCTGTTTATTCTGCCACGGCAGACGTAACGGCAGGTCAGTCAGCAGGCGATTGAGCAGCAGCCCCCAGCCGTGTTCAGGAAAGAAATCCTTCGCCAGCGGGCGTGGAATGGTGCGGAAACGGCGCTCCGGCTGTGAGCTAAAAATAAAAAGCCGCTCCGGTGTGAGCGAGCGGTGATCGAATAACCGGCAGTAAACCGAGTTAAAAAAGCTCTCCGCGATTTCGAAGCGAGGGTAATCGGGGAGAAGCGCGGTGTAGTGCTCTTTCACGCGTAACAAAAATTCGGCATCCGCGCCTTTGCCATCAGTGATGCAGCGCAACTGCTCCACCACCAGACCAACGTGGTGATCATAAAGGTGAATACGGCTTTTAATCGCCTTCTGCACAGCGTGCCAGTCGGCCTGTTCAAAGCGCTGCTGCGCGCCGGAGGTCACTTCCAGAAAACGCCCGTACTGGGCGTCAAAACCTTGCAAAATGGTGTGGGCAATCAGTAATTCCAGGCCACGCGGCATAATCGACCTCGTCCGGTGCGCGGTATGCCGGATGGCGCTGACGCTTATCCGGCCTACAAAACGGTGTAGGCCCGGTAAGCGACGCGCCACCGGGCATCTGGATCAGAACTGTGACTCTTCCGTTGAACCGGTCAACGCGGTTACTGAAGAAGCGCCACCCTGAATAATGGTCGTCACGTTATCGAAGTAGCCCGTCCCCACTTCCTGCTGATGAGAAACGAAGGTGTAACCGTCTTTGCCCGCTTCAAATTCTGGCTGCTGCACTTTCTCAACGTAGTGCTTCATCCCTTCACCCTGCGCGTAGGAGCGCGCCAGGTCGAACATGTTGAACCACATGCTGTGAATGCCCGCCAGGGTGATGAACTGGTATTTGTAGCCCATATCCGACAGTTGCTGCTGGAAGCTGGCGATGGTTTTATCGTCCAGATTTTTCTGCCAGTTGAACGACGGCGAGCAGTTATAAGCCAGCAATTTACCTGGATATTTCGCGTGAACCGCCTCGGCAAAACGGCGCGCGAGGTCAAGATCCGGCGTGGAGGTTTCACACCACACCAGGTCTGCATACGGCGCATACGCCAGACCACGGCTAATCGCCTGTTCGATACCCGCACGGGTTCGGAAGAAGCCCTCACAGGTGCGTTCGCCGGTGATAAATTTGCTATCGTAAGCGTCGCAATCAGAGGTAATCAGATCCGCCGCATCCGCATCTGTTCGCGCAATAACCAGCGTCGGCACGCCCATAACGTCAGCGGCCAGGCGTGCCGCAACCAGTTTCTGGATAGCTTCCTGCGTAGGAACCAGCACTTTTCCACCCATATGACCGCACTTCTTCACCGATGCGAGCTGATCTTCGAAGTGAACAGCCGCTGCACCGGCCTCAATCATCGACTTCATCAGTTCATACGCATTGAGCACGCCGCCGAAACCGGCCTCCGCATCGGCGACGATCGGCAGGAAATAATCGGTATAACGTGGATCATTCGGTTCGATACCGGACGCCCATTGGATCTGATCAGCACGGCGGAAGGTGTTGTTGATCCGATCCACCACCGCAGGCACCGAGTTCGCCGGGTAGAGGGATTGATCCGGATACATGCTTGATGCCAGGTTGGCGTCAGCCGCTACCTGCCAGCCGGAAAGGTAGATAGCTTCAATACCCGCTTTCGCCTGCTGCAACGCCTGGCCGCCGGTCAGCGCGCCGAGGCTGTTGACGTAGCCTTTCTTCGACTCGCCGTGCAGCAGTCGCCACATCTTCGCCGCACCCAGTTGCGCCAGCGTGCACTCCGGGTTAACCGAGCCGCGTAATTTCACCACTTCCTCGGCGCTGTAGGGGCGACGAATGCCTTCCCAGCGCGGTTGAGTCCACTCTTTCTGTAATTCTTCAATTTGTTGTGTACGGGTTTTCATGTGCAGATGCTCCATATTGTTATGTGGTGATTTACGCTAACAGGCGGTAGCCTGGCAGTGTCAGGAAGTCGATAAGGTCGTCGGAGGTGGTGATCTGCTCCATCAGGCGCGCGGCGTCATCGAAGCGCCCACTGCTGAAGCGATGCTCGCCCAGCTCTTCCTGAATCACCAATAACTCTTCAGCCAGCATCTGGCGGAACAGCGCTTTGGTGACGGCTTTGCCGTTGCTCAGGGTTTTCTCATGATGGATCCATTGCCAGATAGAGGTGCGAGAGATTTCCGCCGTCGCCGCATCTTCCATCAGGCCGTAGATTGGGACGCAGCCGTTGCCGGAGATCCACGCTTCTATATACTGCACCGCGACACGAATATTGGCGCGCATGCCCTCTTCGGTACGTTCACCGTCACAGGGGGCCAGCAGTTGTTCAGCGGTGATCGGCGCATCGTCGGTGCGGGTCACGAATAACTGATTTTTATGCTCGCCGAGCACATCGTTGAAAACCGCCATCGCGGTATCCGCCAGTCCCGGATGCGCCACCCATGTGCCATCGTGACCGTTATTGGCTTCCAGCGATTTATCCGCTTTGACTTTGTTAAGCACCTGCGTATTTCGCTCGGCGTCTTTACTCGGGATAAACGCCGCCATGCCGCCCATCGCGAACGCGCCGCGTTTGTGGCAGGTTTTAATCAGCAGGCGCGAATAAGCGCTGAGGAACGGTTTGTCCATCGTCACCACCTGGCGGTCAGGCAATACGCGGTCCGGGTGGTTTTTCAGGGTTTTAATGTAGCTGAAGATGTAATCCCAGCGGCCGCAGTTCAGGCCGACAATGTGATCGCGCAGCGCGTGCAGGATTTCATCCATCTGGAAGACGGCGGGCAGCGTTTCAATCAGCAGAGTCGCTTTGATGGTGCCGCGCGGCAGGTCAAAACGATCTTCCGTATAGCTGAAGACTTCACTCCACCAGGCCGCTTCCTGCCAGGCCTGGGTTTTCGGCAGGTAGAAGTAAGGGCCGCTGCCTTTCTCCAGCAACGCTTTGTAGTTGTGGAAGAAGTAGAGCGCGAAATCAAACAGGCTGCCCGGAATGGCTTCACTGCGCCAGGTAACGTGTTTCTCCGGTAAATGCAGGCCGCGCACGCGACAAATCAGCAGCGCGGGATTGGGTTTCAGCTGGTAGATTTTCCCGGCGTCATTGGTGTAACTGATGGTGCCGTTCACGGCATCACGCAGGTTGATTTGCCCATCAATCACTTTGTTCCAGTCCGGTGCCAGCGAATCCTCAAAATCGGCCATAAAGACTTTTACGTTGGCGTTCAGGGCGTTAATCACCATTTTGCGTTCAACAGGGCCAGTGATCTCTACACGGCGATCCTGTAAGTCTTCGGGAATACCACGGATTCTCCAGTCACTGTTACGAATGGAAGCGGTTTCCGAAATAAAATCAGGCAACTTTCCATCATCGATATCCTGCTGTTGCTGAATGCGCGCAGCCAGCAGTTTATTGCGCTTCGGCGTAAAGCGTGTCACCAGTTCGCTGAGAAATTCAACGGCTTCTGCCGTTAAGATTTGTTGCTCCTGCCCGGTAAAAGGTTCGGTAAATACCAGTTCATCCGCCGTTGTTGCCTGTTGTGTCATTGTGCTGATCCTCATTATGTATTCCGATCGATCCCCCTGGGATGAACGGACGATCACTGCATAGTTTTCATTCAACACTTTTAAGACTATCCAGGAATTAATAAAAATCAAAAACGATTTCCATTTTTAATTTAAATTACATGTAACGTGATGATTAGAATGGAATTAAAATTTTTTAATTGATTGAGGTGCGTTTCGGAAATAAAAAAGGCACCCGAAGGTGCCTGAGGAAGAGTGCTGAAACGCTTTAGGATCGGGGGACGTAGACGATCAGTCCAGCGTTGGATTCATATTCCGCAGATCGTATGGTGTGATTTGGTAGACGTAATAGTTGAGCCAGTTGGCAAACAGCAGGTTGCCATGGCTACGCCAGGTGGCGCGTGGTTTATTCTGCGGGTCGTTTTTCGGGAAGTAGTTGTGCGGTACTTCCGGGCTAAGACCGGCATCCACGTCCCGGAAAAATTCGCCTGCCAGCGTGTTAGCGTCGTACTCAGGATGACCCGTCACAAATGCAATGCGCTTGTCTTTGCTGGCAAAGAGGTAAGCATCCCCACCGTCCGTTTCCGCCAGAATATCGAGGTCGGTATAGTCGCGAATCAGCGCTGCCGGAAAATCGGCATAGCGTGAGTGCGGTGCCAGGAAGCTGTCATCGAACCCACGTGTAAGCAAGGCGTGTGGCTGAAGAATATGGTGTTCATAGACGCCAGAAAGTTTGTCGCTGCGGGTTTGTTTTGGAATGCCATAAAGAATATTCAGCGCGGCCTGGACGGCCCAACAGACAAACAGCGTGGAGGTAACGTGATCTTTTGCCCACTCCAGCACCTGCTTTATCTGCGGCCAGTAGGCGACATCATTAAATTCGACCAGCCCCAACGGCGCACCAGTGACAATCAGGCCATCGAAGTTCTGATCGCGGATCTCGTCAAAATTACAGTAGAAGTTATTCAGGTGTTCAGCGGGTGTATTGCGCGATTCCCGCGCATCAATACGTAACAGTTGGATATCCACCTGCAACGGCGAGTTAGAGAGAAGACGCAGAAACTGGTTTTCCGTTTCGATTTTCTTCGGCATCAGGTTAAGAATCAGGACTTTGAGCGGACGGATTTCCTGACCTGTTGCGCGTGATGTGGTCATTACAAAGACATTTTCATCACGCAAGAAATTGACGGCTGGTAGCTCGTCCTGTACCCGAATCGGCATAACCTTGTTACCTCACAACATACGTATAAACGTTTAGACATCCAGATAGCTGACAATAACCAGGAATAAGTGAAATGTCGAGTCTGCATGTGAAAGGTGAGAAAGTTTCACCGACAACATTACCGTAGAATATAAGAATATATAAAAGGAGTATCTATGGTTATTAGTATTCGACGTTCCCGGTACGATGAAGGGGAAAAGCTGGTGGCTGTCTGGTGCCGTTCTGTTGATGCCACGCACCATTTTTTGTCCGCTGAGTATCGGGCTGAGCTGGAAAGGCTGGTACGCTCATTTTTACCGGAAGCACCACTTTGGGTTGCAGCCAATGCGCAAGATGAGCCGGTTGGTTTTATGCTGTTGAGCGGGCAGCATATGGATGCATTGTTTGTAGATCCTGATGCACGTGGAATGGGGGTTGGCCGTTTGTTGGTAGAACATGCACTTTCTCAGGCACCTGATTTAACGACCAACGTGAATGAGCAGAACGAGCAGGCGGTTGGGTTTTATAAGAAAATGGGGTTTAGAGTGACAGGACGCAGCGAGGTGGACGATCTTGGGAAGCCGTATCCGTTGTTGAATCTGGCGTATTTAAAGGGGTAGTGCGCGCTGTGTT
>NZ_CALSBS010000012.1 GCF_943590815.1 Pseudocitrobacter vendiensis
GGGCGCATTAAACCGTAAAGGGCCGTTGGCGTCAACGGGTTTCAGCGAAATAAGTGATAAAAACGCGTTAACTGCATGCTTTTCGCGCAAAGTGCCTGAAAAGAGCACACTCAGGTGAGTGCGCCACCCTGACGACACTGAGCAAAGCGCAGGATATCTTCTGCAAGACGATGCGCCGTATCGACATCTACCTGGCTACGATTCACCAGCATCCGGCTGAGGCAGCCTTCCAGTACCAGTTCCATCTGTTTTGCCACCATCGCTGGGTCATCGACTTCCAGTTGGGTTAGCAGCTCATGACTGAACGTATATGCCGCTTGCTTCTGTTGATCCGCCAGTTGATGGATCGGGTGATCCGGGTCCGGATAAAACGTACAGGCGGCGATGAACAGGCAGCCTGGATAACGCTGATTACTGACGCAGTCCGTCAGGGCGTTATAGCGCGCCAGCAATTTTTGCTCAGCGCTCAGTTCATCGTCCAGCATCAGTTGGCGGCGCCAGATATCCACCTGCTGACTGAGATAACGTAAGGCGTCATAAAGCAGGGCCTCGCTGTCCGGCCAGTAACGTCTCAGCTCGTCGAGCGGACGATCGACACGTTCAGCAACCATCTCAAGCGTAGTGCTGGCTATCCCTCTGATCTCAAGTAAATGCAGGGCTTCTCCCAGGACATCTTCACGTTGCACAGTGTTCTCCTTCGTTCCCAACGGTTTTTCCCGTCTAAAGTGTTGTCTACGGTTGGCGATCGCGCAAATGCGCATTGAATGCGGCAGCATCCATAAAGCCGGTTACCCGTTGTGTTGGCTGTTCCTGCCCCTCTTTATCGAAAAAGAGGATGGTGGGCAGGCCCAGTACGTTTAAATGTTTCAGCAATGCGGTATTCTGTGCGCTGTTGGCGGTGACATCCGCCTGCAACAATACCGTGTTGCTCAGCGCCTGTTGAACCTGCGGATCGCTGAATGTGTATTTCTCAAACTCTTTGCAGGCCACGCACCAATCGGCGTAAAGATCTAACATCACCGGCCGACCTTTGGCTTTCGCCAGCGCCTGGCTGAGTTCTTCGACGCTGCTAACTTTTGTAAAGTTCAGGTGCGATCGTTCCTGTGCGACTGCCGTGCTGCCGAAGGCCCAGTCCTGTAACGGGCGTACGCTGATTAACGCGGCGGCAAGCAGGATAATCTGCCCAAGCCGCATCCACGGCTTTTGCGCGCCAAGGCTGGTGATAAAGGCCCAGCCAAAGAAGGCGACGCCGAGCAGCGACCACAAACGTAGCCCCCAGACGTCACCAATAACGCGTTCCAGCAGGAATACCGGTAATGCGAGGATCACAAAGCCAAATGCTGTTTTGACATGCGCCATCCATGGCCCACTTTTCGGCAACAGACGGTTGCCAAAGACAGTGACCAGAATCAGCGGCAAACCCATCCCCAACGCATACAGATAAAGCGTACCGCCCCCCAGCAGAAGCTTGCCACTTTGCGCGATGTAAAGCAGGATGGCGCTCAGCGGCGCCGTGGTGCACGGCGAGCAGATGAGCCCGGCTATTGCGCCCATTGCGAAAACACCGCCCAGAGAACCGCCCTGCTGGCGGTTACTCATCAGTGTTAATCGCGTCTGTACAGACGATGGCAGTTGCAGAGAGAACGCACCAAACATTGATAACGCCAGCAGGATAAACACCACAGAGAGGCCAATCAACACGTACGGATGCTGCAACGCGGCCTGGAACTGCATACCTGCGGCGGCGACAACCAGCCCCAGCGCGGTATAGGTCAGCGCCATCCCCTGGACGTAGATAAACGCCAGCAGCAGCGCGCGCGCCGTGGAGAGGCGCTGTTTACCACCCAACACAATTCCTGAAATTAACGGATACATCGGCAGCACGCAGGGCGTGAACGCAATGCCTATACCGATAAGCAGCGCCCAGAGCGCGGAGAAGGGCAAATTCGCGCTGGCGGGTGCAGATGTTGCGGCAGGGGCGGACGTCGCTGCTACGGCACTCAGGGGGACGGTTCGGGTTTCTGGTGGGTAACAGAATCCAGCGTCGGCACAGCCCTGATACGTTACCGTCAGTGTCGCTCCCTGGGACGCCTGATTAATCGTCACCGGGACAGTCAACTGTTTACGATAGATTTCGCTCTTGCCGTAAAATTCATCTTCATGCCACTGCCCCGCAGGCAGCACCAGCGGCGATGTTTGCGCCTGATTAGGAACGACTTTAATTTGCTGGCGATAGAGGTAGTAGCCCTCTTTTACCTGCCAGGTGAGGTTAAGATCCTGTTGGTTCTGCTGAAAATCGAAAGCGAACGCCTGGTCCGCCGGAACAAAATTAGTGCGGCCAGGGGTGTCGAACAGACCGGCAAAGGCGGATGTGCTGCACAGCAGCAGAATCAGCGTAAGGATGCGTTGAGCCATGAGAGATAATCGCTGTCTCCGTGAGTAACGGGTAAAACCAATAATTCGGGGGTCTGATACGGGTGGTGAGACTTCAGGCAATCAAGCAGCGCCTGCTGATGCATCAGGTTGGTTTTGAGGACCATCTGCACTTCGTACTCCTGCTCCAGCTTTCCTTCCCAGTAATAAAGCGACGTCGCGCCGGGAATAATCGTTGCGCAGGCGGCAAGTTTTTCCGCCAGCACTTTGGCCGCTAAATCCTGGGCAGTTGCTTCATCCGGGGCAGTACAGAGAACAACAACAGCGTCGGTAGTGCTCATCATCAACCTCGTATCGGTGAAAGAGGCAACTATAGCACGGTGTGGAGGAGGGAAGGCGCGAATCGGGCCGCAGAGCGGCCCGGGTTTAAGGTTTTTTACTTACAGCATGATCCCGCCGAAGATGAAACCTAAGATAACGCACAGGGCGATGGCGATGACGCCAGGCACCAGGAAGGCATGGTTAAAGACGTATTTGCCGATACGTGTCGAGCCGGTGTCATCCATTTCCACCGCAGCAAGCAGGGTTGGGTAGGTTGGCAGAACGAACAGCGCAGAAACCGCAGCAAAAGACGCAATTGCCGTCAGCGGGGTAACACCCAGCATCAGAGCGGCAGGCATCAGCGCTTTAGTGGTTGCCGCCTGGGAGTAGAGCAGGGTCGCGGCAAAGAACAGAACCACAGCCAGCAGCCATGGATAGTTGTGCAGCAGGTCACCCGCTACTTCCTGAATATCGGTGATGTGCGCTTTCACGAAAGTATCACCCAGCCAGGCCACACCCAGTACGCAGACGCAGGCGCTCATACCGGATTTAAAGGTGCTGGCATTAAGGATTTCGCCCGTATCAATTTTGCAGGTAAAGCAAATCAGCGTGGCGATAGTCAGCATGAAGACCACAATCGCTTCGTTACGCGGCAGAACCGGGTTCTGAATCAGGCCAACCGTGTCGCTGATGGCGGTGGCGTAGAACATCACGGCGACGATACCGATCAGGAACAGCAGAACGGAGCGTTTCGCGTGTGGTTTCAGTTTGAAAACCTGGCTTCCGCGCAGTTTCACTTCGCCTTTAGCCAGACGTTCCTGATAAACCGGGTCGTCTTTCAGCTCGCAGCCCAGGAAGTTACACACGCAGGCGGTGATCATGACGGCAATCAGCGTAACCGGAATACAGATAGCCAGCAGTGTCAGATAGCTTACGCCCATCGGCTCCAGAATACCGGCAAAGAAAACGACGGCAGCGGAGATAGGGGACGCGGTGATCGCAATCTGTGAGGCGACAACGGCGATAGAGAGCGGACGAGATGGGCGAATACCCTGTTCCTTCGCCACTTCGGTGATAACCGGCAGCGTGGAGAACGCGGTATGCCCGGTCCCGGCCAGAATGGTCATAAACCAGGTGACCAGCGGGGCCAGAAAGGTAATGTACTTCGGATGACGGCGCAGCATACGCTCCGCCAGGCTCACGAGGTAATCCATCCCCCCGGCAACCTGCATAGCGGCGATAGCCGCGATAACCGCCATGATGATTTCAATAACATCGAACGGGATAGCTCCCGGGTTAATCTGGAAAATAAGGGTGAGGATAAGAACGCCGAAACCACCGGCAAAACCAATGCCGATACCGCCGAGTCTTGCGCCGAGATAGATCGCGAGCAGGACAATAACGAGCTCTGCACCAAACATATTAGCCTTCCTTGTGTTTACAAGTTGATATTAGAATGTTGTAGGTTGGTAAATCATAAAAAGCAAAAAGGGCATGTCATTGCTGACATGCCCCTTGTATATTAACCGCTACTGTTACTGTTCGCTTTCATCGGTATAGCGTTTCGCTTTGTAAGCCGGATGCATCAGGTTTTGTGCCGAGAAAATATCGTCCAGCTCAGCTTCTGTGAGCAAGCCGCGCTCCAGAACGACCTCACGTACACTCTTGCCGGTTTCAGCACAAATCTTACCGACGATATCGCCGTTATGGTGGCCGATGAACGGGTTCAGGTAGGTTACAATCCCGATGGAGTTGTAGACGTAACCTTCGCAAACCGCTTTGTTGGCAGTGATGCCATCAATGCATTTTTCCAGCAAGTTGTAGCAGGCGTTGGTCAGAATATGGATAGATTCAAACATCGCCTGGCCAATCACTGGCTCCATCACGTTCAACTGCAGCTGACCAGCTTCAGAGGCCATGGTAACCGTAATATCGTTACCGATGACTTTGAAGCACACCTGGTTAACGACTTCCGGAATGACCGGGTTGACTTTGGCTGGCATGATTGAAGAACCCGCCTGCAGTTCCGGCAGGTTGATTTCGTTCAAACCAGCGCGCGGGCCTGAAGAGAGCAGGCGCAAGTCGTTACAGATTTTGGACATCTTCACAGCCAGGCGCTTGAGCGAGCTGTGAACCATCACGTAAGCGCCGCAGTCAGACGTCGCTTCAATCAGGTCTTCCGCCGGAACCACCGCCAGGTTGCTGACTTCCGCCAGTTTCTGTACAGCCAGTTGCTGGTAGCCATCCGGGGTGTTCAGGCGCGTACCGATAGCCGTTGCACCGAGGTTAACTTCCAGCAGTAATTCTGCGGTGCGCAGCAGGTTTTTGGTTTCTTCATTAAGAAGCACGTTGAACGCGTGGAATTCCTGGCCGAGGGTCATCGGTACCGCATCCTGCAACTGGGTACGACCCATTTTCAGGATATCCTGGAACTCAACCGCTTTACGCTGGAAGCCTTCGCCCAACTGATGAATTGCATCCACCAGTTTTACAATGGAGGTGTACACCGCAATGCGGAAACCGGTCGGGTAAGCATCGTTGGTGGACTGACATTTGTTAACATGATCGTTCGGATTCAGATACTGATATTCGCCTTTCTGATGTCCCATCAGTTCAAGGCCAATGTTCGCCAGCACTTCGTTGGTGTTCATGTTAACGGATGTGCCCGCGCCGCCCTGGTAGACGTCAATCGGGAATTGATCCATGCATTTGCCGTTGTTCAGGACTTCATCACATGCCGCAATAATCGCGTTAGCAACGCCTTTTGGAATGGTCTGGAGTTCTTTGTTTGCCAGCGCAGCGGCTTTCTTCACCATCACCATACCGCGAACAAACTCAGGGATATCACTGATTTTACTGTTGCTGATGTAGAAGTTTTCAATCGCTCTCAGAGTATGAACGCCATAGTATGCGTCCGCAGGGACTTCCCTTGTACCTAACAGGTCTTCTTCGATACGAATGTTGTTTAACATGTGAACCTTCTTTTGCAATCTGCCAATGAATTCACCAAATACGCAGAATTTACGAGGTAATGCGTATTTTCTGGCCGACGATTATGTCCTTAATCGACCCGGTGCCCGTGATCATATGCTGATGATAGCGAATTACAGTAATCTTGATCACTTATTACGAGGCGATTCTTATAAGATTTATTGATTTGTGAAATAGGTCACCGCTTGACCATCACTGACAAAAATTTCTCGACTGTCTGATTGAAAAATGACAGGCCGCCACCATCTACACTGGGTGACAGCAGCAAAATTTTTACGTGGAGGCGACTGCCTCCGCGATTAACAGGAGAAGCCAGTGCGCTGGATACCGTTTATTGCTATTTTTCTCTATGTTTATATAGAGATATCGATTTTTATTCAGGTCGCCCATGTCTTTGGCGTCCTGCTCACATTAGTTTTGGTCATCTTTACTTCCGTGATTGGTATGTCGCTGGTGCGTAACCAGGGCTTCAAGAATTTCGTGCTGATGCAGCAGAAAATGGAAGCAGGAGAAAGCCCGGCAGCAGAGATGGTGAAAAGCGTTTCTCTGATTCTGGCAGGTTTACTGCTGTTGTTGCCTGGCTTCTTCACCGACTTCCTCGGCCTGCTGCTTCTGCTGCCGCCAGTGCAGAAACATCTGACCATGAAACTGTTGCCGCATCTGCACTTCTCGCGTATGCCGGGTGGTGGGTTCCGCGCCAGCAACGATGGCGGGCAGACGTTTGATGGTGAATATCAGCGTAAAGATGAAGAGCGCGACCGTCTGGATCACAAAGACGATCGCTAGTCGTTTCTGATGTGGCGCGGTTTACGCGCCACTGCTTTTTGGCAGGAACAGCCAGAACACCGCCAGCATCACCAGCGCGTACAAACACTTCCATCCCACCATCGCCAGCAAAACGACGCAAAGCAGTGCGCCCGTCACCGCCAGCGCTTTATAACGCCCCTTCAGCAAGCGGCATCCCGCCAGCATGCACAGCAAATAGATAACAATGAAGATGCCGTTAGCGTAGACGATCAGCGCATCAAGGTTAATATCGAGCCAGAAAATTGCCAGCGTGCTGATCACACAGCAGCCTAATACCGCGTTCAGCGCATTAACGGGAAGCTGCTTTTTCGACAGGCGTGAAAGCGGGCTCTGCGGCTTATTTTGCGCCTGTGTCCAGACCAGACGCGCGAAGCTCTGGATATAGATGTTCAGGCTGGCAAAGCAGGCGAGATAGCCTATCACGCAGGCAACCCACAACGCCTGAACGCCAAAGAGTTGCACCACGATAGTGGGCAGTGAGGCGGCGGCCGCCAGTTCGCTGTTATAGGCGTTGAAGTGCAGCACCACCACTGTACAGGCCCAGTAAACCGTACCCGCGAGCAGCAGGCCTATCATCAGTGCGCGCGGGAAATCGCGCTCAGGATTTTTAAATTCAGAGGCCAGATGGGCGAACGCTTCCAGCCCGACGAAGCACCAGAACATCACGGAGAGCGCTGAGAACAAATGGTCGGGTGCAATTTGCGTGACGGGCGGGAAGGGGATTGCGCCCAGACGAATATCACCAAACCACCAGATGGCGGCAATGAGCGCCACGATGAGTACTGCAACCAGCGTTTGCAGGTTAGCGCTGGAACTGGCCCCACGCGAGCCCAGCCACCAGACAATCGCCAGCGTGCCAATCTCCGCCAGCAACAACTGGCTGTCGTGCCAGCCAAACAGCGCCTGGCCAAAACCGGTGGCGATGTGCAACGCCGCAGGGAGACCCACGGGGATAACCGAAAGGAACATCCAGCCGGTCACGCGCGCCAGCCGCGGGCCAAACGCCCTGTCGACAAAGTGCGCCACGCCGCCCGCGCTGGGGAAATGACGGCCCAGAATGGCGAAAACAATGGCGATGGGAAAGACAAGAATAATCAGAACGGGCCACGCCCACAGGCTATCTCCCCCGGCAACTAACGCTGCCAGCGCAGGAACCGCAAAGACGCCGGTTCCCAATAATGAAGTTGAAAGTAAACCCACACCCTGAGCCAACCCCAGCTCTTGTTTCAGACCACTCATGACCGCGTCCTGGCATTCGTAAAGAAACGGATAGTATCACACCCCTTATTGGCTGAAACGCAAGCGATTTACCCTGATTTTCGTCGGGCTACACCGTTTCGCAGCGATCGCAATTTTTTCTGAAATTTTTTTCGATTTGCCCCTTGAAGGGCAGAGAGCCCATCCCCATCTCTCTGGTCACTAGCCGGAAAACCGATTGCGGCCCGGCGTCACCCATAACTGATAAAGACTTTCTCAAAGGAGAGCTATCAATGAGTATTCGTCCGTTACATGATCGTGTGATCGTCAAACGTAAAGAAGTTGAAACGAAATCTGCTGGCGGCATCGTTCTGACCGGTTCTGCAGCAGCAAAATCAACTCGTGGCGAAATCATCGCTGTCGGTAAGGGTCGCATCCTGGAAAACGGGACTGTGCAGCCGCTGGACGTTAAAGTTGGTGACATCGTTATTTTCAACGATGGCTACGGCGTAAAATCCGAGAAGATCGACAACGAAGAAGTGTTGATCATGTCCGAAAGCGACATTCTGGCAATTGTTGAAGCGTAATCCGCGAACGACACTGAACATACGAATTTAAGGAATAAAGATAATGGCAGCTAAAGACGTAAAATTCGGTAACGACGCTCGTGTGAAAATGCTGCGCGGCGTAAACGTACTGGCAGACGCAGTTAAAGTAACCCTGGGCCCGAAAGGCCGTAACGTGGTTCTCGACAAATCCTTCGGTGCGCCGACCATCACCAAAGATGGTGTTTCCGTCGCGCGTGAAATCGAGCTGGAAGACAAATTCGAAAACATGGGCGCGCAGATGGTGAAAGAAGTTGCCTCTAAAGCGAATGACGCTGCAGGCGACGGTACCACCACCGCGACCGTACTGGCCCAATCCATCATCACTGAAGGCCTGAAAGCTGTTGCTGCAGGCATGAACCCGATGGACCTGAAACGCGGTATCGATAAAGCGGTTCAGGCTGCTGTTGAAGAGCTGAAAGCGCTGTCCGTACCGTGCTCTGACTCTAAAGCGATTGCTCAGGTTGGTACCATCTCCGCTAACTCCGACGAAACCGTAGGTAAACTGATCGCGGAAGCGATGGATAAAGTCGGTAAAGAAGGCGTTATCACCGTTGAAGACGGCACTGGTCTGGAAGATGAGCTGGACGTGGTTGAAGGTATGCAGTTCGACCGCGGCTACCTGTCTCCGTACTTCATCAACAAACCGGACACCGGTGCTGTTGAGCTGGAAAGCCCGTTCATCCTGCTGGCTGACAAAAAAATCTCCAACATCCGCGAAATGCTGCCAGTTCTGGAAGCCGTTGCGAAAGCAGGCAAACCGCTGGTTATCATCGCTGAAGACGTTGAAGGCGAAGCGCTGGCGACGCTGGTGGTTAACACCATGCGTGGCATCGTGAAAGTGGCTGCTGTTAAAGCACCGGGCTTCGGCGACCGTCGTAAAGCTATGCTGCAGGACATCGCAACCCTGACTGGCGGTACCGTTATCTCTGAAGAGATCGGTATGGAGCTGGAAAAAACGACTCTGGAAGATCTGGGTCAGGCGAAACGCGTTGTTATCAACAAAGACACCACCACCATCATTGATGGCGTGGGTGAAGAAGATGCCATTCAGGGCCGTGTTGCTCAGATCCGCAAACAGATCGAAGAAGCGACCTCTGACTACGATCGTGAAAAACTGCAGGAACGTGTTGCTAAACTGGCAGGCGGCGTTGCAGTGATCAAAGTCGGTGCTGCTACCGAAGTTGAAATGAAAGAGAAAAAAGCACGCGTTGACGATGCCCTGCACGCGACCCGTGCTGCGGTAGAAGAAGGCGTGGTTGCTGGTGGTGGTGTGGCGCTGGTTCGCGTTGCAGCGAAACTGGCTGGCCTGACTGCTCAGAACGAAGACCAGAACGTGGGTATCAAAGTTGCGCTGCGCGCAATGGAAGCGCCGCTGCGTCAGATCGTCCTGAACGCCGGTGAGGAACCGTCTGTTGTTGCTAACGCAGTTAAAGCGGGCGAAGGTAACTACGGTTACAACGCAGCAACTGAAGAATACGGCAACATGATCGACTTCGGTATCCTGGACCCAACGAAAGTTACCCGTTCTGCTCTGCAGTACGCGGCATCCGTTGCTGGCCTGATGATCACCACCGAGTGCATGGTGACCGACCTGCCGAAAGGCGATGCGCCTGACTTAGGTGCTGCTGGTGGTATGGGCGGCATGGGTGGTATGGGCGGCATGATGTAATCGTGCGCTATACCCCATAGCAACAAAGAAACCCCCGGTCAGAAATGACCGGGGGTTTTTCTTTTGGTCATCTTTTTAGTATAAGGTTTACACACGGACGACATGCGTCCAGCTCATTGATTATGGGGAATAACATGCAGGTAAAATATTTAGCAGGGATCGTTGGCGCCGCGCTGCTGTTAGCTGGCTGTAGTTCCAGCAACGAATTAAGCGCGGGCGGGCAGAATGTTCGCTTCGTTGAAGATAAGCCGGGCGCAGAATGCCAGCTGTTAGGTACTGCTACAGGTAAACAGGGAAACTGGCTTTCTGGCCAGACGGGCGAAGAGGGTGGCTCAATGCGCGGTGCGGCGAATGCGCTGCGTAACCATGCGGCGGAGATGGGCGGCAACGTGATCTACGGTGTCAGCAGCCCAACTCAAGGCATGCTTTCAAGCTTTGTGCCGACCGATACCGAAATGAACGGCCAGGTTTATAAGTGTCCGAACTGATTTTTCAGGGGGACTAATCGCCGGATGGCGACGTTATCGCCGCCATCCGACGCCATCAGGCTGCCGTTTTCACCGACTGTACGCGTAAATGATACAGCGCGCGTAAACACTGTTCTTGCGTCAGCTGCTGGCCGTTATTCGCGTTTAAGGTTCTGACATATACCCGGCAAGGCGTCCCGGCCAGTTTTTTCAGTCGTGGGCTGAAATCGAGTAAACGGCGAGAAACCGCCTGCGCTTCTTTACTGCCCGACGGCGTGCGAGTTTTAACGATACTGCCGCTAAAGCACTCTTTACCGTCTTTATCGGTAAAGCGATAAAGTACCGCCAGATAATGATTGAACAGATCGTGTTTCCACTGCGGCTGGTCATAAAAATCATATTCCAGACTGCCTTTTTCCTGGCAATCCGCATCATACAGTGGCAGGAAGTCCAGCAGTGAAGAAATACGCAGTGCCAGTTCTTTCATTCCTGCATTATTAATGGAGTGAATAATAGCTTTGACCAGCAGGTCAATCTGTAATTCATTAATGGTCAGTTCAACGCTTTCCCCGCGATGCAGTTTTAGCGTAATAGTTAACTCATCTTTACCATTTTTAGACAGTTCCAGCCCATCGACGCGGAAATTGATATCGGCATGACGTAACTCATCTTCCAGAAGCGCAGGTACGCTTTCCAGCATCTTTTTACCGGCTTTATCGCGTGCTTTCTCGTACTTCTGCTTTTCATCGCCTTGCTGCTGGTGCAGCGCTGCGAGACGGCTTTCCAGGGCGATAAGGAGGTCTCTGAGTACCAGAGCAGGGAAAAAGAAGAGAGATTCTTTGTTTTTAGGTTCTTTGATTTTTAAGGCCAATGCGACAAATGCATTTCCCTGACGAATAACACCGGTATTAACGCTTTTAATATTCAACGCCATGTTGGTTCTCCATAACCATATATCTTGTAAATGCTTATTTGGAAAATATAGATATATATTATTAATTAGGGCCGTATCAGATGGTGAAGTAAAATATCACAGCTATTACTGATGTCCAGATAAACTCAGTTCAATAACTATTATTAAGTTAATAAATATATTTTAATCGAATAATAATGCCCTCATAATAGAGGGCAGATGAATCAATGTTGGCGAAGTTGCAGATCTAATGGCGTTTTACTGGGCTCGCCGCCAATTTCACGCGCCAGTTTCGGCACCATATAACCGGAAATCAGTGTCAGCAGTTCGCGCATAATTGCACGCGCTTCGTCATCGCTGACCAGGAAGTGGGCTGCGCCCTGCACTTTGTCGAGAACGTGAAGGTAGTAAGGCATCACGCCCGCGTCGAAGAGCGCGTTACTGAGGTCCGCAAGCGTTTGAGCATGATTGTTCACGCCGCTCAGTAGCACACTCTGGTTTAACAGCGTCACACCCGCCTGACGTAATCGCGCCATTGCAGCACGAAATTCATCGTCTATCTCTCTGGCGTGGTTGATGTGATTCACCAGTAGAATTTGCAGCCGACTTTGCGCAAAACGCGCAACCAGCGCATCGGTGATGCGTGCCGGAATAACAATGGGCAAGCGGCTGTGAATGCGCAGACGTTTTACATGCGGGAGGGCTTCAAGGTGCGTGATCAGCCACTCCAGCTCATGATCTTTCGCCATCAACGGGTCGCCGCCGGAGAAAATAATTTCGTCCAGCTCAGGATGCTGCGCGATGTAGTCGAGCGCGGCCTGCCAGTTGCGTTTGTTGCCCTGGTTTTCCGCATACGGAAAGTGACGACGGAAGCAGTAACGGCAGTTCACCGCACACCCGCCCTTCACCAGGAGCAACGCCCGATTATGGTATTTATGCAGTAGCCCCGGCACCACGCTGTGCTGCTCTTCCAGCGGGTCGGTCGAGAAACCGGGTGCGGTGATGAACTCGTCCTGCGCGGTTAAAACCTGACGCAATAACGGGTCATTCGGGTTACCTTTTTCCATCCGGGCGATAAACGCGCGAGGAACGCGAAGCGGGAAAAGACGTTTCGCTTCTCTTCCTGCGAGCAATTTTTCATCAGCGTCTACATTTAAAAGACGTAATAGTTCATCCGGATCGGTCACAACATCGGCAAGTTGCGATAACCAATCTTCTCTGGATGGGGTATTTAGGGTTACAATATGCGCCATTTTGTGGCTAAGCTACCATTTCACAATTTCAGAGGGCCTTATGGCGACTTACTATAGCAACGATTTTCGTGCTGGTCTTAAAATCATGTTGGATGGCGAACCGTATGCGGTTGAAGCCAGTGAATTCGTTAAACCAGGTAAAGGCCAGGCGTTTGCTCGCGTTAAACTGCGCCGCCTGCTGACCGGTACCCGTGTAGAAAAAACCTTCAAGTCTACTGACTCCGCTGAAGGTGCTGACGTTGTCGATATGAACCTGACTTACCTGTATAACGACGGTGAGTTCTGGCACTTCATGAACAACGAAACCTTCGAACAGTTGTCTGCTGACGAAAAAGCGATTGGCGACAACGCTAAATGGCTGCTGGATCAGGCTGAATGCATCGTGACCCTGTGGAACGGTCAGCCTATCTCCGTTACGCCGCCGAACTTCGTAGAACTGGAAATCGTTGAAACTGATCCAGGTCTGAAAGGCGACACCGCAGGTACTGGCGGTAAGCCGGCGACCCTGTCCACTGGCGCAGTGGTTAAAGTTCCGCTGTTCGTTCAGATTGGCGAAGTGATCAAAGTGGATACCCGCTCTGGCGAATATGTATCCCGCGTGAAGTAATCCATGTTATAAATGGATGAATGAGGGCGCAGCACGGCGCTGCGCCTGATGATTTCAGGCAAGGATGATGACTCGTACCGTTAAAACACTTCTACTGCTGATTGTCGCCGGCGCATTGCTGAGCGGATGCAACACCGCCCGTGGTGTTGGGGAAGATATCAAAGATCTCGGTGGCATTATTTCCAACGCCGCCAGCTAACCCTTCATTATTCTTAAATCGTTCTTCTTTTCCGTCGATGTACGGGAATTTGTCTATGCTTAACAGGCTACATGCATAAAACATTGACCATTAAAGGACGATATGATGATTAAGAAAACAATTGCAGCGTTTTTTACCGTGGTAGTGCTTTCATCCGTACTGACGGCGTGTAATACGACACGCGGCGTTGGCGAAGATATTTCTGATGGTGGCAATGCGATTTCCGGTGCGGCCACGAAAGCTCAGCAGTAATTTGCGCCTTTAGCCTTTTAACGGTACGGCGACTTCTCCGTACCGTTCTTCCTGTTTGCCCCTCGCGTTTACGATTGATAAAATAGTCTTTCACCATCGCCTTGCGGGACGACCCGTAAGCGCCTCTTTCATCGGGGACGGCCCCATTTATCTGGAGCCTGTTATGTCCTGGATTATTCTACTTATCGCGGGTTTACTCGAAGTGGTGTGGGCTGTTGGCCTGAAATACACCCATGGGTTCAGCCGCCTGACACCAAGCATCATCACCATCGCGGCCATGATAGTCAGTATGGCGTTACTTTCCTGGGCAATGAAAAGCCTGCCTGTCGGCACGGCCTATGCCGTCTGGACAGGTATTGGCGCGGTGGGCGCCGCCATTACCGGTATTCTCCTGCTGGGTGAATCTGCAAGTCCCATGCGTCTGGCGAGCCTGGGGCTGATTGTTGCGGGGATCATCGGCCTGAAACTCAGCACCCATTAATGGGGTTGTTTGACCCAAATTAGCTTACTCACATCAAACCCCTGCCGGGTTGCGACGGTCAGCATCTGCTGTTTCATCTCATCTGAAATGGTCGGTGTGCGTGAGAGTATCCACAGATAGTCGCGATCCGGCCCGCAAACCAATGCGTGGCGGTACTCTTTATCGAGGGCAATTACGTTATAGCCACCGTAGAACGGGCCGAAGAACGACACTTTTAGGGCTGCGCGGTTTGGATCGCCAGTGAAATACGCTTTCCCCTCGGTTTTCTGCCACATGGCCCGATCCGGGTTATAGCCTTTATTTGTCACGTTCAGACCACCGTCGTCACGCAGACGATAGGTAGCGGTGACTTGTTCCAGCCCGCGTTCAAATCGGTGATCAAAACGGGCAATCTCGTACCATGTGCCAAGGTAGCGAGTTGCATCAAAGGGAGTTACAACAGTAACGCCTTTTGGCGGAGTCGGGGAGCTGCAGGCAACCACCAAAAACGCAGCGGTGACGGCGGCGACAACGGGCAGGATGCGCATAAGAGTTTCCTTACTGGTTTTCTGTTAAGTGTAGATGACAGCAGGAAAATCGCGTGGGAACGGCCTGCCGAAACAGGCCAGAAATCACTTATTTTAGCGAATTCAGAATTTGGTACGCGGCGGCTACGCGTGCAGGGTTGGGGTAGTTCTTATTTGCCAGCATTACAATGCCGAGTTCTTCCTGCGGCACAAAGGCGACGTAGCTACCAAATCCGCCGGTTGCGCCGGTTTTATGCACCCACGATGCGCTTACCGCGGACTCAGGCGGCGTTATCGCTTTCGCGGGCAGGGCGGCGAGGGCGATTTTACTGTCGCTGCCGTTGACGATGGTGTCAGGGTTGACTGGCCAGTTCAGCATTTCCCAACCTAACCCCTGATACATTTCACCAATTTGCCAGTAGCGCGATTGTGCCAGTGAAATACCCTGTCGCAGTGTTTTCTCTTTGATTTTGCTGGCGTTCATATTGAACTGCACCCAGTGCGCCATATCCTGAATACTGGATTTCACACCATAGGCTTCGGCGTCCAGCGGGCCGGGTGAGACGTGCACGGCTTTCCCATCGCGATATCCCCACGCGTAGTGTTTCTGTTCGGCGGCCGGGACGGTGACCCATGTCTGCGTGAGCTTAAGCGGCTGTAACACACGCTCCGTCATTGCTTTCTCAAAGCTCAAACCAGACGGTTTCACCATCATCGCGCCAAAAAGCCCAATGCTGGCGTTGGCATATAAGCGGTGCGTGCCTGGCGCCCATTCTGGCTGCCAGTTTTGATAATAGCGACGCAGTTGCGCATCGGTCGTCACGTCGTCCGGTATCTGTAGCGGTAAACCACCAGCGGTGTAAGTCGCGAGATGCAGTAGCGTAATGCCCTGCCACTGTTTCCCGGTAAGTTCTGGCCAGTATTTTGTCGCCGGGTCGTTCAGGCTAATCTCCCCACGTGCGATAGCGTCGCCGCCCAGTACGCCAGTGAACGTTTTACTGACTGAACCCAGCTCGAACAGGGTCTGTTGCGTGACGGGCTGCTTTTTCGCGACGTCGGCGTCACCCCAGGTAAAGTAATACGGTTTGCCCTGATAGATGACCGCGACGGCCATGCCGGGAATGGCCTGCTCTTTAATGAGCGGCGTAATGGTGCGATTAACGATATCCGTTATCTGTTGTTCAGTGTGAGGGGCGGCAAGTACGGTGCAGGATGCGCCAAGCAGCAGCGCGCAAAGAGACATTTTGAACATGACCAGGCTTCCATACAAAACGGCCCGCCAGTGGCGGGCCGGATTAACATTAGGACTTCATCAGAGGGTGACGATACCAATCAGCGTCACAACCGTCAGAATAGCAGCCAGGCCATAGAAAACCCACTTTCCGTTTGGAACGTGAATTTTCAGATCGTGCATCGCGTGGTGAATACGGTGTAAACCGCACCACAGCGGCAGCACAATCATCAGGAACAGAAATGCGCGGCCAATAAAGCTTTGTGCAAAGGCCAGCACGCGCTCATAGCTCAGCGCATCGCCCGGGAATAGCCCCAACGGAAGCATGATGCCAACCAGCAGGACAATCACCGGCGCGACGATTGCGCCCCACATCCCACCTGCACCAAACAGGCCCCAGAAAACCGGTTCGTCAGAACGTTTTGGATTTGGATTAATCATCCTGGCCTCCTTACCAGAACAGTGCTACAAACAGCACGACCACGGTGACGAGAGCCGTCACAACCCAGAGCCCTTTAATAATTGGCTCTGGCCCCATTTTTGCGTCTTTCACGATAATATTGGCGGCTTTCGGCGCCAGCTCAAACCAGGTTTTGGTATGCAGCAGCGCGCCCGCGAGGGTGATGAGATTCAGGATCACCACAATCGGGTTTTGCAGAAAACCGACAAAATTGGCCCAGGATTCTGGCCCATGTTTCAGCGAAAAAATGCCGCAAATCAGCAAAGCGCTGAACCAGACAACGGTCACCGCCGTTCCTTCACGCAGCATATAGAAGCGATAAAACGGCAGATTTTTCCACCAGGTGGACGGCATTGGCCGCACATAGGGTTTGCGTTTAGTCGTCATGATGCACTCCTTAGCGTGGTTTCAGGGTAGCGATAAGAAAGTCTTTCGAGCTTTCCACTTTACCCTGCTGAATGGCCGCTGCCGGGTCGACGTGTTTCGGGCACACTTCGGAGCAGTAACCGACGAAGGTACAGCTCCAGACACCATTCTGGCCGTTCAGCTGCGCCATACGCTCTTTCTTACCGTGATCGCGGCTGTCTTCGTTATAGCGGTGCGCCAGGGTAATCGCGGCAGGGCCGATAAACTCAGGATTCAGACCAAATTGCGGGCAGGCGGCGTAGCACAGGCCGCAGTTGATGCAGCCGGAGAACTGATGATACTTCGCCATCTGCGCTGGCGTCTGGTTATTCGGGCCCTGATCCGGCGTACGCGAGTTACCGATGATGTACGGCTTAATCGCTTCCAGGCTTTCGATAAAGTGCGTCATATCGACAACCAGATCGCGCTCGATCGGGAAGTTGCCCAGCGCTTCAACCTTAATGCCTTTGGTGTAGTCGCGCAGGAAGGTCTTACAAGCCAGCTTCGGCACCTTGTTGACCATCATGCCGCAGGAACCGCAAATCGCCATACGGCAGGACCAGCGATAGCTCAGGTCTGGTGCAAGGTTATCTTTGATGTAGCCCAACGCATCCAGCAGCGAGGTGGTTTCATCATAAGGCACTTCATAGAATTCGCTGTGCGGCGCGGAGTCCACTTCCGGGTTGTAGCGCACCACTTCGATTTTCAGGTTATGCATCTCAGCCATTCGCTTTCTCCTTTTTATCGGCTGCTTCAGCTTCGCCACCGTAGACACGCTTGGCTGGCGGCAACGTTGTGATTTTCACATCGCTGTAGTCCAGACGCGTGGTGCCGTCGGCATCGCGGAAAGCAAGCGTATGCTTGAGGAAGTTGACGTCATCGCGCTCGGTGCAGCCTTCGTCCAGACGCTGGTGCGCGCCGCGAGACTCTTTACGCGCCATAGCGGAGTGCGCCATACATTCGGCGACGTTCAGGCCGTGGCCCAGCTCAATGGTGTAGAGCAGGTCAGTGTTGAACACGCTGGAAGTATCGGTGATGCGTACGCGTTTGAAGCGTTCCTGCAGCTCGGCCAGCTTATCGATGGTTTTCTGCATCAATTCCGGCGTGCGGTAGATACCGCAACCTTCTTCCATCGACAGACCCATTTCGTCGCGGATCTTCGACCAGTTTTCGCTACCTTCCTGATTAACCAATGCTTTCAGGCGGCTTTCAACGTCAGCAACCTGAGCATCCAGCGCGGCGCTGTTGGCTTCGCCTGCTGTTGCGGCGCGTTCCATTGCCTGTTCACCCGCCATGCGGCCAAAGACCACCAGTTCAGCCAGTGAGTTGGAACCCAGACGGTTTGCGCCATGCAGACCAACGGAGGAACATTCGCCCACCGCAAACAGCCCTTTAATGCGGGTTTCACACTGCTGATCGGTTTCGATGCCACCCATGGTGTAGTGCGCGGTCGGACGAACCGGAATCGGCTCTTTCACCGGATCGACGCCCACGTACGCTTTCGCCAGTTCACAGATGAACGGCAGGCGTTCCAGCAGTTTTTTCTCACCCAGATGACGCAGGTCGAGGTAAACCACATCGCCGCGCGGCGTGGAGATAGTGTTGCCTTTACGCCACTCGTGCCAGAAAGCCTGAGAAACTTTGTCGCGCGGACCCAGTTCCATATATTTGTTTTTCGGCTCGCCCAGTGGAGTTTCCGGACCCATGCCGTAATCCTGCAGATAGCGGTAGCCGTTTTTGTTGACCAGAATACCGCCTTCACCACGGCAGCCTTCCGTCATCAGGATGCCAGAACCTGGCAGGCCGGTTGGGTGATACTGAACGAATTCCATATCACGTAGCGGAATGCCGTGGCTGAGCGCCATACCCATACCATCACCGGTGACGATGCCGCCGTTGGTGTTGTAGCGATATACACGGCCTGCGCCGCCGGTCGCCATCACCACCGCGTTGGCGCGTATCTGCACCAGCGTGCCTTCCATCATATTCATCGCCACCAGGCCGCGAGCCTGGCCGTCATCCACCAGGATATCGAGGACGAAGTGTTCATCGAAGCGTTGAATTTGCGGGAATTGCAGAGAGGTCTGGAAGAGGGTGTGAAGCATGTGGAAGCCGGTTTTATCAGCGGCGAACCACGTACGTTCGATTTTCATCCCACCGAAGCGGCGCACGTTAACACTACCATCCGGACGACGGCTCCACGGGCAACCCCATTGCTCAAGCTGGGTCATCTCTGTCGGGCAGTGATGGACGAAGTAGTCCACGACATCCTGCTCACAGAGCCAGTCCCCGCCGGCTACGGTGTCGTGAAAATGGTATTCAAAGCTATCGTGATCCTGCGCGACGGCAGCGGAGCCACCTTCAGCCGCGACAGTATGGCTACGCATTGGATAAACTTTTGAGATTAAAGCTATTTTGGCGTTTGGATTAGCTTGCGCTGCGGCGATGGCTGCTCGTAGACCAGCTCCGCCAGCACCTATAATGGCAAGATCGGCTTGAAAGGTTTGCACGACATTCCTCCAGATTATTGTTATTCCGCACTCGCTCTAAGCAAAAGGTAGTTCACCTGATTACGACTCGCTTTGGCGGAAACGTTTCCACTGCTCCTTTATGGGTAAAGCAGTATACCCGTAGAAATCTGAGGGAAATTTGATGTGTTCGATTATTTTTGAGTCTGATGGCCTCTAATCATCACTAATTGTGATTAATTTAATTACTAAACTACCCCTCACTACTCCTTTGTACCCACTGACCAGACTAATAATTTCTGCACAAAATTTGTCTCGCTGACGGGTTACGAGTAGACTTCGTGCCCTTGTTTGAATCTGGAGAAAAAACCATGAGCGAGACGGCAACCTGGCAGCCGAGCGCATCCATCCCCAATCTGTTAAAACGCGCGGCTGTTATGACGGAAATTCGTCGATTCTTTGCTGACCGCGGCGTGCTTGAGGTGGAAACGCCCTGTATGAGCCAGGCAACGGTAACCGATGTCCATTTGGTACCGTTTGAGACTCGCTTTGTGGGCCCGGGTCATTCCCAGGGGGTGAATCTCTATCTGATGACCAGCCCGGAATACCACATGAAGCGTCTGCTGGCGGCAGGTTGTGGCCCGGTATTCCAGTTGTGCAGAAGTTTCCGTAATGAAGAAATGGGGCGTCACCACAACCCGGAATTCACCATGCTGGAATGGTATCGTCCGCATTTTGATATGTATCGACTCATCAACGAGGTGGATGATTTACTGCAACAGGTTCTGGAGTGCCAGCCGGCGGAAAGCCTCTCATATCAGCAGGCGTTCCAGCGCTATCTGGAAATTGATCCCCTCTCTGCGGACAAAACGCTGTTGCGTGAAGTGGCTGCGAAACTGGATCTCAGCAACGTTGCCGATGCAGAAGAAGACAGGGACACCCTGTTACAACTGCTGTTTGCCTTTGGCATAGAGCCGCACATTGGTAAAGATCGTCCGACGTTTGTTTACCACTTCCCGGCGAGCCAGGCATCGCTGGCGCAAATCAGCGCCGAAGATCACCGTGTGGCAGAACGTTTCGAGGTCTATTTCAAAGGCATGGAGCTGGCGAACGGTTTCCATGAACTGACCGACGCGCGTGAACAGCAGCAGCGTTTCGAGCAGGATAACCGCAAGCGCGCCGCGCGTGGTCTGCCGCAGCAGCCTATTGATCAGAACCTGCTGGACGCATTGGCCGCAGGCCTGCCCGATTGTTCCGGCGTGGCACTGGGCGTCGATCGTTTGGTGATGCTGGCGCTGGACGCGGAGCAAATTGCCGACGTTATCGCCTTCACGGTCGATCGCGCCTGATTGTCATCGCGCGGCGCATATTGATGAAATATAGCCGCGCGTTATTTAAAAGAATCATAATATTCACGTTACTTAGATGATGTGACCACTTCACCTGTTATTTACAGTCTTTCATTCGTCATTCGCCAATATTGTCACAATAATAGTCTGGTTTTTTGCTACTATCCGCGCTTTCGCCCCTGCCGCCCGGCGTGGGGTAACGTTATTTGAGTTAAGACTCTTTTTGGAACGGCAAGATGAACCAGTCTCTAAAAAAGATGAGCCTCACTGGGCTTATTCTGATGATCTTTACGTCGGTGTTTGGCTTTGCCAATAGCCCGTCGGCATTCTATTTAATGGGCTACAGCGCGGCCCCTTTTTATATTCTCTCAGCACTCTTCTTCTTCATTCCTTTCGCCTTAATGATGGCGGAAATGGGATCGGCATACCGCAAAGAAGAGGGCGGCATCTATTCGTGGATGAATAATAGCGTTGGGCCACGCTTCGCTTTTATCGGCACCTTTATGTGGTTCTCATCCTATGTTATCTGGATGGTCAGTACCGCGGCGAAAGTGTGGGTGCCGTTTTCCACCTTTTTGTGCGGTTCGGATCAAACGCAGGTGTGGGCTTTCGCTGGTCTGACCCCCACGCAGGCTGTCGGTATTCTGGCGGTATGCTGGATGCTGCTGGTGACGTTTGTCGCTTCCCGTGGGATCAACAAAATCGCCAAAATTACCGCAGTGGGCGGGATTTCGGTAATGTGCCTGAACCTGGTATTGCTGGTGGTGAGCATCACCATTCTGGCGCTGAACGGCGGGAATTTTGCAGAGCCGATTAACCTTGTCGCGTCGCCAAATCCGGGCTACCAGTCTGGCCTGGCGATGCTGTCGTTTGTGGTATTTGCTATCTTTGCCTATGGCGGCATCGAAGCGGTCGGCGGTCTGGTGGATAAAACCGAAAACCCGGAGAAGAACTTTGCGAAAGGCATTATCTTCGCGGCGATCGTTATCTCCATCGGTTACGCGCTGGCGATCGTTCTGTGGGGAGTGAGCACAAACTGGCAGGCGGTGCTGAGCAATCGCGCAACTAATCTCGGGAATATCACCTACATCTTGATGCACAGTCTGGGCGAAACGCTGGGGCATGCGCTGGGATTATCGCCTGAAGCGACCACCTCGCTTGGCATATGGTTTGCGCGCATTACCGGCCTGTCGATGTTCCTCGCTTATACCGGCGCGTTCTTCACCCTCATCTACTCGCCGCTGAAAGCCATTGTGCAGGGTACGCCAAAAGCGCTGTGGCCGACGTCCGTCACGCGCCTGAATGCCAGTGGTATGCCGGAAACCGCAATGTGGGCGCAGTGTGGCCTGGTGTGTCTGTTTATTCTGCTGGTATCGTTTGGCGGTGATACGGCTTCCGCGTTTTATAACAAACTGACGCTAATGGCGAACGTCTCAATGACGCTGCCGTATCTTTTCCTTGCGCTGGCGTTCCCGTTCTTCAAAGCGAAAACCAATCTGGAAAGGCCGTTTGTTATCTTTAAAACGCGCGCTTCTGCGCTGGTCGCCACTGCGGTGGTGGTGCTGATTGTCTCGTTCGCAAACATCTTCACCGTTATCCAACCGGTGATTGAAGCGAATGACTGGAGCAGCGCCCTGTGGATGATTGGCGGGCCAATCTTCTTCTCGCTGATGGCGATGGGGATATATGAGAACTATCGCCGCCGGACAGCGAATGCGCCTGAGCTGGCGATGGAGTAAGAAAGAGGATCGGTAGGCCTGATAAGCGAAGCGCCATCAGGCAGTGGCGGGGGCGCTACGCTTGCCCGCCCTACCGAACCTTTACATGTTTTACAAACTTCCCGCCTTACGTCCACGCCCAGCGGACGTTAACGTTCTTCCCGCTGGCGTTTTTGTTCCCCCCAGGCTTTCCAGACGCATCTGGAACGGTGGGAATGGCATATCGATACCGTGCTCGCGGAAGCCGGCAAGAATCAGCTGGTGGATTTCATGGCGTAGTGGCATACGGTGGCCCATCTCCGCTGCGTAGATACGCAGTTCAAAGATTTGAATCCCCTGTTGCAGGTCGACCAGGAAAGCCTCCGGTGCCGGGTTATCAATGACCAGTGAACAACGTTGTGCCGCGGTCAGCAGGATCTGCGTAACCTCTTCGCTATTAGCGTCCGACGGTGCCGGAATGCTCAACACCACGCGGGTAACCGAATCCGACAGCGACCAGTTGATGAACTGCTCGGTGATAAAGGCTTTATTCGGCACGATAATCTCTTTGCGGTCCCAGTCGCTAATGGTAGTGGCGCGGGTGTTGATTTTGGTGACGCTCCCGGTCAAATCGCGAATGGTGACCGTATCGCCGATACGAATCGGCTTCTCAAACAGGATAATCAGGCCAGAGATAAAGTTGGCGAAAATTTCCTGTAAGCCGAAACCTAATCCGACACCGAGTGCCGCAACCAGCCACTGTAATTTCGACCACTCAATCCCAATCATCGAGAAGCCAATCAGCCCGCCAAATAGCATCAGCAGGTACTTGGTGATGGTGGTAATCGCGTACCCGGTACCAGGCGTCAGATTAAGATGTTGCAGCAGCGCCAGTTCAAGCAGTGCGGGCAAATTGCGTACCAGTTGGGTGGTGATGATAAACACCAGGATCGCAATCAGCACCGCGCCGAGCGTAATGGGCTCAATACTTTCCACACCCTGCACGGTCGAGGAGACATCCCACAGTGAGATATTTTCCAGGAAGCCGAAAGCGGAGTGAATTTCGGACCACAGCACAATCACCGAAACTAACGCAATCAACATCAGAATCGAGCGTACCAGACGCAATGACTGGGCGCTGATGGTGTCGAGATCGACTTCGCTGACCTCGGCTTCCACCGATCCTTCAAGGCTGGTGGAGTGCGTCTCTTCTTCGCCTCTGGCGCGGTTAGCCAGCATCTCTGCGCGTCGATGTTTGGCACGGTCAAACGCCAGACGACGGCGCTGTATCAACATCCAGCGGCGGATGACGTGGTAGATCACCAGCAACAGGAACCAGATGGCGACCGAGGTTTCCAGACGTGCGAGCAATGCCTGTGATGTTGCCAGATAACCGACGGCCGCCGCGAGAATTGCGACCATTGGTGCACCGGAAAGCAGGTTCCACAGCAGGCGGTTGACCATGTTATCGCCATCGCCCTCTTTATCGAGCCAGAGGGGAATACCTGCGCGTTTCAGGCTGAGCGTGACCACCGCCAGCGCGCCGCAAATCAGGATGAAACACAGCCTGCCTAATGAGGCGGAAAACTCGCGATCGTTGAGATTATCGAACATGATCAGCGCCATAATCAGCGGCACGATAAGACCGATACTCATCAGATAATAACGCATCGCCCGCAGCACGCGGTTGCGCGGCCAGCCGAAGTGTACGATGAACAAGCCGTTCGGACGGGCAAAGGCAGCGCAGATCATCACTACCCACAGCAGCGGCACGGTGGCGGTTACGCCATCGCCAATCGCCACGGCAAGCGGATAAGGCCAGGCCTCCTGAAGGCCATAACCCAGCGTTGCCCACAGCACGGGCAGGGGAGATGCCACCAGAATCGACCAGAAAACGGTACGCATGGTCAGCCAGAAATGATCCTGGGTGACTTTGCCCACGCGCGCGCTGGAACGTTCCAGAAAACGGGTGAAGTGTTTGCGCGAACTGATACTGAAGCCCACCAGAATTAGCGCCGCAAAGAGCGGTAGCAGCGTCTGCTTGCTGGTGAGCATCATCGCGGTGGCTTTACCTAGCTGGCTGAAGGTATCCAGCGAGATTAAGCGGCGCAGATCCTGCACCACTTCCAGCGGCCAGCTGAAGTCCATTGGCCGCACGTCTGAGGTCCAGAACAGATACCGGTGGGTGGCTTCATTCACCTCTTTTAACGCGTCTTCCAGTTGGCTATTGGAAACTTTCAGTTTGGTAAGTTCCAGAATCAGCGTGTCTCCACCCTGCAACAGCGAGTTGAGGAGTTCACGCTGAGTGCGAAGCTGCGCTTCCAGTATACGATTTTGCTCTGCGGTAAGCGGTTTGCCATCGGCCTGCTGGATCTGGCGCAGTTGCGGCTGCTTATTGAGTAAATCTTCATAGCGCAGCCGATGCACGCGCAGCTGCGCCATTTCGGTATCAAGCTGCTGGGGCTTGGGCATTTCCGGCAGGCGAGCAACCTGCGCGCGTAACGCTTCGCCTAACAGATTAGAGGAACCCAGCCACTGCGACTGCTCGCGCAGCGTGTTCAGCGCCTGACGAACCTGCAAGGTTTGGCTTGTCGCCTGGCGCTGCTGTGAGGCCACCAGGTCCATACGCTGAGCCTGCTGATTGAGCGCCTGAGAAAGCTCACGGTTAACTTTGAACTGATTAACAATCCCGACGGGCAGGTTAGCGCTGTTTTCGGCAAGCAGTTCGGTGCTTTCCAGCGCCCGTTCCGCTTCGCGCTGGCGCTGGCTGTTAAGCTGATTGCGCAGCGCCTGAAGATACGCATCCAGCTGTTCGCCCTGTTTCTGCGCCAGTTCTGAACGCATGCGTGACAGCTCCTGGCGATTGTTTGCCGAAAGCTGCGCCAGTTCCAGTTCATCAACCAGTGCCTTCAGACGCGCAGAATCGGCCTGTAACGCCAGGTTTTGCGCCTGCGCCTGTGGTGTGTTGGCCGTTTGCGTGCCGACGCGGCGTTCCACTTCATTCAACTGGCGACGGGCATCGGTTTGCTGTTGCGGCAACTGATTCAGGGAGTCGGCGATTTCCCGCGCGCGCTCCTGCTCCTGCTGCGCCAGGCGGCTTTTTTCCAGCAACTGGCTGCTGACCTGAAGAATTTCCTGACTTAGCGCGTCAGCGCTCATGCCTTCAGGAACCTCGCGCGGCTCTTCCCGCAGGTTATTCAGTTGGGTGCGTAATGTTTGGGAAAGTTTAGGAAAGTTGTCGATTACATGCTGATACTGCGTGGCGCGCTCAAGGGAGCCTTTTCGCTCCTCGAGCGCGTTCAGCGCACCCTGCAAGGTTTCAACGGTTTCGGGCTGGGCAGGTTTGGCGGATTTAGCCTGCTCCAGCTCCTGAGCTATCTGTTTGCTATCGGGGGCCGTCGCTGCGTACGCCCCCAGGCTGAGGCACCAGGCCATCAGGAAAGTGATAATCAGGCGCACGTCAGAACCCTTTTTGAAGTTAGCTTTCGTCTTTCTTGTCTTCAACCAGCGGGCTGGCTGCAATTTCAGCCGCCACTTCTTCCTCTGGCAGGACTTCCGGCTCTGGAACGACAACGGCTTCGGTTGAGACTGCCAGTGGTTGGCCCAACTTCGTCACAGAGAGGCTTTTCAGCTCTTCAATCAACTGGACTTTACCTGGCGCGAAGAGGTTGATGACCGTGGAGCCCAGTTTGAAGCGACCCATCTCCTGGCCTTTCAGCAGGGCAACGGAGCCTTCGTTGTCGCCAGCCGGCCAGGTCCAGCGTTTAATGACGCCTTCACGTGGCGGCGTGATCGTACCTGCCCATACGGTTTCGATACTGCCAACGATGGTTGCACCGACCAGAATCTGCGCCATCGGGCCAAATTCGGTATCGAACAGGCAAATAACGCGTTCGTTACGGGCAAACAGGTTAGGTACGTTCTGCGCGGTCAGGTGGTTCACGGAGAAGAGATCGCCCGGCACGTAGATCATTTCGCGCAGGATACCGTTGCACGGCATATGGACGCGGTGATAGTCACGTGGCGACAGGTAGGTAGTGGCGAAAGTCCCGTTGCGGAAAAGATCTGCCATCAGGTAGTTACCTGCCAGCAGCGCTTCCAGCGAATAGTCGTGGCCTTTGGCCTGCAAAATTTTGTCTTCTTCGATACGGCCTAACTGGCTGATCACACCGTCGGCAGGCATCACCAGCACGTTAGGGTCGGTATTCAGCGGGCGCACTTCATCGCGCAATGGACGGACGAAGAAATCGTTGAAGGTACGATAGCTGGCGGTATCTGGTTTCTGCGCCTCTTGCATATCGACCTTGTAGTATTTCACAAACAGATCGATAACCAGCTTGGTCAGCCATCCTGCTCGCTTGCTCGCACCCCAGCCTGCGAGGCGGGTAAGCCACAGTTTAGGCAGAATGTATTGCAGTGAAAGTTTAAGATCGTTTAACAAAGTAGCCTCCAGGCCATGATGTGTCGTTCCTGAACCCGCATCAGGCGCGGGTCCCAAAAGAAAAGGTGGCGATTTTAACGACGCACGCGATAAATGTCAGTCGCTAAAGCATAATTCTCAGTTATCACCATCAGAAAAGTTTTTACGCGTTTTTACCTGCGACATACTTTCCAGAATGCGGTGATAATTTTCGAATCGCGTCTCGGCAATTTTACCTTCTTCAACGGCTTCGCGGATGGCGCAACCGGGATCGGTGTCATGTTTGCAGTCGCGGTATTTGCACAAACCCAGATAATCATGGAATTCGACAAAGCCGTTGGTGATTTGTTCCGCCTCAAGATGCCAGAGGCCAAATTCTCGAACGCCAGGAGAATCAATCACATCGCCGCCATGCGGGAAGTGATACAGGCGTGCGGCGGTCGTGGTGTGCTGGCCTAAACCGGAGTTATCGGAAACATCATTGGTGAGGATCCGTTCTTCATTCAGCCCCAGCAACGCATTCAACAGGCTCGATTTCCCGACGCCAGACTGCCCGGCAAAAATACTGATGCGGTCGGTCAGCGCTTCTTCCAGCGGTTTCAAACCATCCTGTGTATGGCTGGAAACCATCAGCACGCGATAGCCAATGTTGCGGTAGATATCCATCTGCTCATTCACGAAAGCCATGCTTTCGTCGTCCAGCAGATCGATTTTATTCAGCACGATGAGCGGTTCGACGTCCAGCGTTTCGCAGGCGACGAGATAACGGTCGATAATATTCAGCGACAGTTCCGGCAGAATGGCCGAGACGATAACGATTTGATCGATATTGGCGGCAATCGGTTTTACGCCGTCGTAAAAGTCCGGGCGCGTCAGCACCGAGGTACGCTCATGTACCGCTTCCACGATGCCTTTGACGTTCACGCCTTCGGCTGCCGCTTTACCCGGACGCCAGACAACGCGATCGCCGGTAACCAGCGAACGAATGGTGCGGCGGATGTTGCAGCGGTGCGTCTCGCCGTCGGCGGATTCAACGTCAGCATGCATGCCAAAACGGCTGATAACGGTGCCTTCAGCGGTTTCACCAAACAGATTGTCATCGTAGTCGGGCTTCTCCGCAGTCGTTTTAAGACGGCGCTGGTGGTTAGCCGACACGCGACGCTGTTGACCTTTGGAGAGTTTATTTTTACTCAATCGTACAGACTCCTGGTCGCCCATAATGGGCAAAAGATCTATGATACACGCTATTTTAGATGAATATAGTCACGCGATAAGGGTGGAAAATAACATGAGTGCAGATGAAAACAACCTGATTTGGATCGATCTGGAGATGACCGGTCTCGATCCCGAGCGCGATCGCATTATTGAAATCGCCACCCTGGTGACTGATGCGAATCTGAACATTCTGGCTGAAGGCCCGACCATTGCGGTGCATCAGTCCGATGAACAACTGGCGCTGATGGATGAGTGGAACGTGCGCACGCATACCGGCAGCGGGCTGGTCGAACGCGTGAAAGCAAGCACCCTTGACGACCGCGCGGCGGAACTGGCGACGCTTGAATTCCTTAAGCAGTGGGTTCCGGAAGGGAAATCGCCAATCTGCGGCAACAGCATCGGCCAGGACCGTCGTTTCCTGTTTAAGTATATGCCGGAACTGGAATCCTACTTCCACTATCGTTATCTGGACGTGAGCACACTCAAAGAGCTGGCGCGTCGCTGGAAGCCAGAAATTCTCGATGGCTTTAAGAAGCAGGGCACGCACCAGGCAATGGATGATATCCGTGAGTCAGTGGCTGAACTGGCCTACTATCGCGAAAACTTTATTAAGCTCTGATCCTCGTCTTTGCCGGATGGCGCTTGCCATTCGGCGTAAAAAGCACCAGGATGATGAATTATTCGGCACTTAAACGAGATTTCAAAAAAAACGCTTCAGGGGGGGTTGCAGCAAAACGGATTTCTCGTATAATGCGCCTCCCGTAACGACAGAGAAATCAACGTTACGACAGCGTCAAATTAATCACCGGATTTCAGGTTTAGAGCTTAGAAATCATGATGATGCGGGAATAGCTCAGTTGGTAGAGCACGACCTTGCCAAGGTCGGGGTCGCGAGTTCGAGTCTCGTTTCCCGCTCCAAAATTTGAAAGATGCTTTCTAAGCATGCACCACCCAAGCGGGAATAGCTCAGTTGGTAGAGCACGACCTTGCCAAGGTCGGGGTCGCGAGTTCGAGTCTCGTTTCCCGCTCCAAAATTTGAAAAGTGCTTTCTAAGCACGCACCACCCAAGCGGGAATAGCTCAGTTGGTAGAGCACGACCTTGCCAAGGTCGGGGTCGCGAGTTCGAGTCTCGTTTCCCGCTCCAAATTTTCTTTCTGATTTATCAAAACCCACAGTGAAGTTGATTCGCTGAGGCGATTTTTCGTTTCTGAAATACTCTTGTGAACAGAGTTATCCACAGGTTCAGGCACTTTTCCTGGAATGCAAAAATCTTCGAACGGTGAATAGTATCTTTATATCTTATTGATAAACATTGAAAAAATAACATTTCAAAATGTTAATTCGATCACTTGACCTCTCTGTGTGCTTTGAATCCCTTTGCTTTTTTATTTTTATTCACAGCCTGTGAATGTTTTACGCGTCCCGCGGTAATCCTTTCTCAATCACTCTCACCAGACGCTGTTTCTTCGGTAACTGCACCTCGACTACGCAGGCATTTCGTTTCTCAATTTGCTGCGCAATCGCCCATTCTATGTGTTCATCGAGAAGTGGGTGCTCACCTCGGCGCGTCTCAAGCGCCTGAATAACCGCTTCACTCCACGGCGCATTGCCCAGCGCAACGGCGATATTACGCAGCCAGCGAAGATGGCCGATACGGCGAATAGGCGAACCTTCAGTGACTTTCAGGAACCAGGCTTCATCCCAGGCAAAGAGTTCAATCAATTCCGGGGCATGCAGCGCCTTACGCGGGCTAAAGTCTGCTTCGTCTGTCAGTTGTGAAAAACGATTCCACGGACAAATCAGCTGGCAATCGTCACAGCCGTAGATGCGGTTACCCATCAGTGGGCGAAATTCTTCCGGGATGGCGCCTTCCAGCTCAATGGTGAGATAGGAGATACAGCGTCGCGCATCAACGGTGTAAGGCTCCACGATAGCGCCGGTCGGGCAGATGGTCATGCAGGCCACGCAGCGTCCGCACGCTTCCTCTACCGGTTCATCGATGGGTAGGGGCAGGTCAATCAGTAACTCACCGAGGAAAAAGAACGACCCGGCATCGCGGTTGAGGATAAGTGAGTGCTTACCTGTCCAGCCAATCCCGGCTTTTTCGGCGAGCGGGCGCTCAAGAATGGGCGCGGAATCGACAAAAGGTCTAAAATTCAGCGAGACGCATTGTTCCTGAATCATCTCGCCCAATTTTTTAAGGCGATTACGCAGAAGCTTATGATAATCGCGCCCGAGCGCGTAGCGGCTAATGTAACCGAGATCGGGATTTTTCAGGGTGCTGGCAAAGGCCGCATTGGCGGGCAGATAGTTCATTCGCACGCTGATGACGCGCAACGTGCCGGGCTGAAGCTCGTGAGGGCGGGCACGCATCATACCGTGGCGGGCCATCCACTCCATCTCGCCGTGGTACTGTTTGTCGAGCCATGCCTGTAATTTGGGCTCAGAGGCGCTGAGATCGGTATCGGTGATACCCACCTGCTGAAAGCCCAGTTCAGTGCCCCATTGTTTGATTTGTTGCGCTAACTGATTGAGATTGAGGGGCTGTGACATGACGGACCATACATTGATGAGAAACCCTGCAAGTATACCACACTCCGTGTGGGCTGCGGATGACCTGCGTCGCGCAGAAAAAGAGGCGGCGGATAGCCTTGGCATGACGCTGTTTGAACTGATGCTGCGCGCGGGCGACGCCGCGTTTACGCTGGCGCGTGCCACGTACCCAACAGCCACAAACTGGCTGATTCTCTGCGGCCACGGCAATAACGGCGGCGATGGCTACGTGGTGGCGCGTCTGGCGCAGGCGGCGGGCATCAACGTTACCCTGCTGGCGCAGGAGAGCGATAAACCGCTGCCGGAAGAGGCCCAAGCCGCGCGCCAGGCCTGGTTGAATGCGGGCGGTGTGATTCACTCGCCGCAAACCGTGTGGCCGGAAGAGACCGACCTTATCATCGACGCGCTGCTCGGCACGGGCTTACAGAGCGCGCCGCGCGAGAATATTGCTCGCCTGATAGAGCTGGCGAATCGGCATTCCGCGCCCATTTTCGCTCTCGATATTCCCTCTGGCCTGAACGCGCAAACCGGCACCACGCCGTGTGCAGTGATTCACGCCACGCATACCCTCACGTTTATTGCCCTGAAGCCTGGCTTATTAACCGGCAAGGCGCGAGACGTCGTGGGGCGTTTGCATCATCATGCGTTAGGTCTGGAATGCTGGCTTGACGCGCAGACGACCGATATCAGCCGTGCCGATGCGTCACAACTCACCGCGTGGTTCCCGCCGCGTCGCCCGACGTCGCATAAAGGGGACCACGGCAAACTGGTGATTATCGGCGGCGATCACGGTACCGCTGGCGCGATACGCATGACCGGTGAAGCCGCGTTGCGCGCGGGGGCAGGATTAGTGCGAGTGCTTACTCGCATTGAGAACGTTGCACCGATTATTACCGCCAGGCCGGAGTTGATGGTGCATGAACTGACGCCTGAAATTCTTGATGAGAGTCTGCAATGGGCGGATGCGGTAGTCATTGGCCCCGGGCTTGGGCAAAGCGCGTGGGGAAAACAGGCGCTGAGAAAGGTAGAAAACGTCAATAAACCGATGCTCTGGGACGCCGACGCGTTGAACCTGCTGGCAATCAATCCCGATAAACGTCACAATCGTGTGTTAACCCCGCATCCCGGCGAAGCCGCGCGGTTACTGAACTGTCGCGTGTCAGAAATTGAAGACGATCGCTTACTTTCTGCGCAGCGTCTGGTAAAACGGTATGGCGGCGTGGTGGTGCTGAAAGGCGCGGGCACGGTAGTGGCCTGTGAAGCGGGGGCAATAACGCTAATTGACGCCGGAAATGCCGGGATGGCCAGCGGCGGAATGGGTGATGTGCTCTCCGGCATCATTGGCGCATTGCTGGGGCAGGCCTTCTCGCTTTATGATGCTGCCTGTGCGGGCTGTGTCGCGCACGGTGCGGCGGCAGATGAACTCGCGGCGCGTTTCGGTACCCGCGGTATGCTGGCCACCGATCTCTTTTCCACGCTGCGGCGTGTTGTTAACCCGGATGTGATTGACGTAGACCATGATTAATCGAGTGATTCCCTTACCCGACGAGCAGGCGACCTTAAACCTTGGCGACCGTGTGGCGAAAGCCTGCGATGGCGCGACGGTTATCTATCTGTACGGCGATCTCGGCGCCGGTAAAACCACCTTCAGCCGTGGCTTCCTGCAAGCGCTGGGACACCGCGGCAACGTCAAAAGTCCAACCTATACGCTGGTCGAACCGTATACCCTCGATAAACTGATGGTTTACCATTTCGATCTCTACCGTCTTGCCGATCCCGAGGAGCTCGAATTTATGGGGATCCGCGATTATTTTTCTAATGATTCCATCTGCCTGGTGGAATGGCCGCAACAGGGCGCGGGTGTACTGCCTGAACCGGATATCGAAATACACTTAGATTACCAGGCGCAAGGGCGTGAGGCGCGCATAACCGCTGTCTCCTCATTGGGTGAGTCTCTGCTGGCGCGGTTTGCCGGTTAATTTTAGGGATCACGGGATGATTTTACGCGCAAAAGGTTGGCTGGCTGCGGCGCTGATGCTGTTCAGCGTCGGCGCAACAGCGGCCACGTTATCCGATATTCAGGTTTCAAATGGCGATCAGCAGGCGCGCATTACCTTCAGTTTTATGGGCGATCCTGAGTACGCATTCAGCCAGGATGGCCCGCGCAGCGTGGCGCTGGATATCAAACAGACGGGCGTGATTCAGGGGCTGCCGCTGCGTTTTAGCGGCAATAATTTGGTGAAAGCAATTCACTCCGGTACGCCAAAAGACGATCAGTCATTACGTTTGGTGGTCGATCTCACGCAAAAGGGTAAAACCCAGGCGGTGAAAAAGCAAAACGGAGCCAGCTATGTGGTGGTGTTTACCATCGATGCTGATGTTCCGCCGCCACCGCCGCCACCTCCTGCGCCGGTAGTGGTCAAACCGGTAGAAGCGCCAGTGGTGGCGCCTGCGCCGCGTCCGGTGGAACCTGCGCGTAATCCGTTTAAAACGCAAAACGATCGCATCACGGCGGTGACCAATACCGATACGGCGATTTCGCGCCCTGCCAGCCGCACACGCGTAGCCTCGGGCGACAAAGTGATTATTGCCATTGATGCGGGGCATGGTGGTCAGGACCCAGGCGCTATCGGTCCTGGCGGCACGCGTGAGAAGAACGTGACGATTTCCATTGCCCGTAAGCTGCGCACGTTGCTCAATGACGACCCGATGTTTAAAGGTGTGCTCACCCGCGACGGCGATTACTTTATTTCGGTGATGGGGCGTTCAGATGTGGCGCGTAAACAAAACGCACACTTCCTGGTGTCGATTCATGCCGATGCCGCGCCAAGCCGCTCAGCAAGCGGCGCGTCCGTATGGGTACTCTCTAACCGTCGCGCCAACAGCGAAATGGCGGGTTGGCTGGAGCAGCACGAGAAACAATCCGAGCTGCTGGGCGGCGCGGGCGATGTGCTGGCAAATAGCCAGGCCGACCCGTACCTGAGCCAGGCGGTGCTCGACTTGCAGTTCGGCCACTCCCAGCGCGTAGGCTATGACGTCGCCACCAATGTGATAAGCCAGCTACAGCGCGTGGGTAATATCCACAAGCGTCGCCCGGAACACGCCAGCCTTGGCGTACTGCGCTCGCCAGATATCCCGTCGATTCTGGTCGAAACTGGTTTTATCAGTAATACATCGGAAGAACGCCTGCTGGCCAGCGACGACTATCAGCAGAAACTGGCGGAAGCGATTTACAACGGGTTGCGTAACTATTTCCAGGCGCATCCGATCCAGTCTGGCCCGAGAGAAGATCAGGCCCAGACTGCCAGCGCCAACGCATCAACCGGAACGTTGATTAACTAAGGAGTCTTCATGCCGATTCAGGTTCTGCCGCCACAGCTCGCGAACCAGATTGCCGCTGGCGAGGTGGTAGAGCGACCTGCGTCGGTGGTGAAAGAACTGGTGGAAAACAGCCTCGATGCGGGGGCAACCCGCATCGATATTGATATCGAACGCGGCGGCGCGAAGCTTATCCGCATTCGCGATAACGGCTGCGGTATCAAAAAAGACGAGCTGGCGCTGGCGCTGGCTCGTCACGCCACCAGTAAAATTGCCTCGCTCGACGATCTGGAAGCCATTATCAGCCTCGGCTTTCGCGGCGAAGCGCTGGCCAGTATCAGCTCCGTCGCCCGTTTAACGCTTACTTCCCGCACGGCGGAACAGCCCGAAGCCTGGCAGGCTTACGCGGAAGGGCGCGACCAGGACGTGACGGTGAAACCCGCCGCGCATCCGGTTGGTACCACGCTGGAAGTGTTGGATCTCTTCTACAACACCCCGGCGCGGCGCAAATTTATGCGCACCGAAAAAACCGAATTTAATCATATTGATGAGATCATCCGACGCATTGCGCTGGCGCGTTTCGACGTGGCGATCACCCTTAATCACAACGGTAAGATGATCCGTCAGTACCGCGCGGTTGCGCAGGGCTCACCGCGTGAACGTCGTCTTGGCGCGATTTGCGGCACCGCGTTTCTTGAACACGCACTGGCAATTGAGTGGCAGCATGGCGATTTAACCCTGCACGGCTGGGTTGCGGACCCGAACCATACCACTCCGGCATTAGCGGAAATTCAATACTGCTACGTGAATGGCCGCATGATGCGCGACCGCCTGATTAATCACGCGATTCGCCAGGCCTGTGAAGATAAACTGGGCGCCGATCAGCAGCCGGCATTTGTGCTTTACCTGGAGATAGACCCGCATCAGGTGGATGTCAACGTGCATCCGGCGAAGCATGAAGTGCGTTTCCACCAATCGCGGCTGGTCCACGATTTTATCTACCAGGGCGTGCTGAGTGTGCTGCAACAGCAGCTGGAATCGCCGCTAGCACTCGATGAAGACGATGACGAGCTCGCGCCGCGCTCCATTCCGGAAAACCGTGCGGCGGCGGGGCGCAATCAGTTCGCCGAACCTGCGGCGGCGCGTGAGCCTGACGCCCCGCGTTTTAATGCACCGTCTTCGGGCGTGAGCACGCGTGGCGGCGCAAGCTGGCCGAACGCGCAGCCGGGATACCAAAAGCAGCAGGGTGCGCTCTATCGCCAGTTGCTCGATACCCCGAAAACGCCGGAGAAACCGCAGCCATCGACGCCGGAGTCTCTCGCCGGGCACAGTCAGAGCTTTGGTCGTGTTTTAACTATTGTGCCACCGTGTTATGCGTTACTGGAACGCGGCGGCAAACTTAGCCTGCTGGCGTTGCCCGTGGCGGAACGCTGGCTGCGCCTGGCGCAGTTGACGCCCGGTGAAACGCCGATTTGCGCGCAGCCGCTGTTGATTCCGCTGCGCCTGAAAGCGAGCGATGTCGAAAGCCAGACGTTGCAAACGGCGCAGCCGCAACTCGCCTCGTTAGGCATTGATATTCTGGCAGAAGGCCAGCACGTGACCGTTCGCGCTGTGCCTTTACCCTTACGCCAACAAAATTTACAAAACTTGATTCCTGAACTGATAGGCTATCTGGTGCAACAAAGTCAGGTTGAGGCGGGTGATATTGCCCAATGGCTGGCCCGTAACCTGGCGAGCGAGCATGTTCAATGGAACATGTCTCAGGCTATCGCGATGCTGGCGGATGTTGAACGACTCTGCCCACAGCTGGTCAAAGCACCTCCAGGTGGTCTGTTACAACCTGTTGATTTAGATTCTGCGATGAACGCCCTGAGAAATGAGTGACGTGACCGAGGCTCGCCTGCCAAAGGCAATTTTTTTAATGGGGCCAACCGCTTCCGGTAAAACGGCGTTGGCTATCGAATTACGTAAAGTTTTACCTGTAGAGTTGATTAGTGTTGATTCCGCCCTCATTTATCGAGGGATGGATATCGGGACGGCCAAGCCGAACGCGCAGGAATTGTCAGCCGCGCCGCACCGATTGTTAGACATTCTCGACCCGGCACAGGCGTACTCTGCCGCGGATTTCCGCCGCGATGCGTTGGCCGAAATGGCTGAGATTACCGCTGCAGGGCGTATCCCGCTTCTGGTTGGCGGAACGATGTTGTATTTCAAGGCGTTGCTTGAAGGGTTGTCGCCGTTACCATCGGCAGTTCCCGAGGTCAGAGCGCGAATTGAGCAACAGGCAGCAGAGCAGGGGTGGACAGCGCTGCACGAGCAACTTAAGTCAATTGACCCGGTTGCCGCTGCACGGATTCATCCAAATGATCCGCAAAGACTTTCCCGGGCACTGGAAGTTTTTTTCATTTCGGGTAAAACTTTAACGGAACTGACGCAAACGTCAGGAGACGCTCTGCCCTACAAGGTGCATCAGTTCGCCATCGCCCCGGCGAGCCGTGAACTGCTCCATCAGCGCATTGAGCAGCGTTTTCATCAGATGTTAGCTTCAGGTTTTGAAGCAGAAGTGCGGGCGCTTTTTGCCCGTGGAGATTTGCATACGGATATGCCTTCCATTCGTTGTGTTGGATATCGCCAGATGTGGTCATACCTCGAAGGCGAGATCTCGTACGATGAAATGGTTTATCGAGGAGTTTGCGCCACGAGACAGTTAGCCAAGCGCCAGGTGACCTGGTTGCGCGGTTGGGATGGGGTTCACTGGTTAGATAGCGAACAACCTGAACAGGCGTTCAACGAAGTAATACAGGTAGTTGGTGATTGTGTAGACTGAATGTGTACAATTGAACCGTATTCGTGCGCAATTTTAAGGACCTGTGGGTTCTAAGTACAAATAAGCATATAAGGAAAAGAGAGAATGGCTAAGGGGCAATCTTTACAAGACCCGTTCCTGAACGCACTACGTCGGGAGCGTGTTCCGGTTTCTATTTATTTGGTGAATGGTATTAAGCTGCAAGGTCAAATTGAGTCTTTCGACCAGTTCGTGATCCTGTTGAAAAACACGGTCAGCCAGATGGTCTATAAGCACGCAATTTCCACTGTTGTTCCGTCCCGTCCGGTATCTCATCACAGCAATAACGCTGGCGGCGGCACCAGCAGTAACTACCATCATGGTAGCAACGCGCAGGGTTCTACCACTGCGCAGCAAGACAGCGACGACACAGAATAAGTTAACGCTGTTTCCCGGTCGGGGAGCCTGGTTTACCCGGTTCCCCGCTGGTATTTTATGAGGATTTACGCTTGTTTGACCGTTATGATGCCGGTGAGCAGGCGGTGCTGGTACACATCTATTTTTCGCAAGACAAAGATATGGAAGACCTCCAGGAGTTTGAATCTCTGGTCTCTTCCGCCGGTGTCGAAGCAATGCAGGTGATTACTGGTAGCCGTAAAGCACCGCACCCAAAGTATTTTGTTGGTGAAGGTAAGGCTGTCGAAATTGCGGAAGCCGTAAAAGCGACAGGCGCTTCTGTCGTACTCTTTGACCATGCATTAAGCCCAGCCCAGGAACGTAACCTGGAACAGCTGTGTGAATGCAGGGTGATCGACCGTACCGGTCTGATTTTAGATATTTTCGCCCAGCGTGCGCGCACCCATGAGGGTAAGCTGCAGGTTGAGCTGGCGCAGTTGCGCCATCTGGCGACGCGCCTGGTGCGTGGCTGGACCCACCTTGAACGGCAGAAAGGCGGGATTGGTTTGCGTGGCCCGGGTGAAACCCAGCTCGAAACTGACCGTCGTTTACTGCGTAACCGAATTATGCAAATCCTCTCGCGGCTTGAGAAAGTAGAAAAGCAGCGTGAGCAGGGACGTCGTTCCCGTACGAAAGCTGATGTCCCGACGGTATCGCTGGTGGGTTACACCAACGCCGGGAAATCGACGCTGTTTAACCAGATAACCGAAGCGAAGGTTTACGCGGCAGACCAACTGTTTGCGACGCTGGACCCAACGCTGCGCCGTATTGATGTCGCTGACGTTGGCGAGACAGTGCTGGCGGACACGGTAGGCTTTATTCGCCACCTGCCGCATGACCTGGTGGCGGCGTTCAAAGCAACATTGCAGGAAACCCGTCAGGCGACGCTGCTGCTGCATGTTATTGATGCAGCGGATGTTCGCGTGCAGGAAAATATAGAGGCCGTAAATACAGTGCTGGAGGAGATCGACTCGCTTGAGATCCCGACGCTGTTGGTCATGAACAAAATCGACGTGTTGGACGATTTCGAACCGCGCATCGATCGTGATGAAGAAAACAAACCTGTCCGGGTCTGGCTTTCCGCGCAGACCGGGTTGGGTGTGCCACTGCTTTTCCAGGCTTTAACCGAACGGCTTTCCGGGGAAGTCGCGCAGCATACTCTGCGTCTACCACCTGAGGAAGGGCGTTTAAGAAGCCGGTTTTATCAGCTTCAGGCGATAGAAAAAGAGTGGATGGAGGAAGACGGCAGTGTCAGTCTGCAAGTTCGTATGCCGATTGTTGACTGGCGTCGCCTCTGTAAACAAGAACCGGCGTTGACCGATTACGTGGTCTAGCCGGCAGCTTGCCTGGAGCATGGAGTCATTTCGCCTGTCCCCTGCCGTCGCAAGACATTGGGGATCACCGCATAACAAATATGGAGCACATACATGGCGTGGAATCAGCCCGGTAATAACGGACAAGACCGCGACCCGTGGGGAAGCAGCAAACCTGGCGGCAACTCTGAGGGAAATGGAAACAAAGGTGGTCGCGAACAGGGGCCGCCCGATCTGGATGATATCTTCCGCAAACTGAGCAAAAAGCTTGGTGGCCTCGGCGGCGGTAAGAGTGGTTCTGGCGGCGGTACAACCCAGGGGCCTCGTGCGCCAATGGGTGGTCGCATCGTCGGTATCGCAGCGGCAGCCGTCGTCATTATCTGGGCAGCCAGCGGATTCTATACCATTAAAGAAGCCGAACGTGGCGTGGTTACGCGCTTTGGTAAGTTCAGCCATCTGGTTGAGCCGGGCCTGAACTGGAAGCCGACGTTTATCGACGAAGTGACGCCGGTGAACGTGGAGGCCGTGCGTGAACTGGCCGCTTCCGGCGTGATGCTGACCTCTGACGAAAACGTGGTGCGCGTTGAGATGAACGTGCAGTACCGCGTGACCGATCCGCAGCGCTATCTGTTTAGCGTCACCAGCGCCGACGACAGTCTGCGTCAGGCGACCGACAGCGCCCTGCGTGGTGTCATCGGTAAATACACCATGGACCGCATTTTGACGGAAGGTCGTACCGTTATTCGTAGCGATACCCAGCGCGAGCTGGAAGAAACCATTCGTCCGTACAACATGGGTATCACCCTGCTGGACGTCAACTTCCAGGCTGCTCGTCCGCCGGAAGAAGTGAAGTCTTCCTTCGATGATGCGATTGCCGCACGTGAAAACGAGCAGCAATACATTCGTGAAGCGGAAGCGTACACCAACGAAGTTCAGCCGCGTGCAAACGGTCAGGCGCAACGTATTCTGGAAGAGGCGCGCGCCTATAAGACGCAAACCGTTCTGGAAGCACAGGGTGAAGTGGCTCGCTTTGCTAAGATCCTGCCGGAGTATAAAGCTGCACCGCAGATCACCCGTGAGCGTCTCTACATCGAGACCATGGAAAAAGTCCTGAGCCATACGCGTAAAGTGCTGGTTAACGATAATAAAGGTGGCAACCTGATGGTTCTGCCGCTCGACCAGATGCTGAAAGGCGGGAACACTTCCGGTGCAAAGAACGATAACAGCGGGGCCAACAACCTGCTGCGTCTGCCGCCGGCGTCTTCCTCCAGCAACAGCGGAGCGAGCAACTCATCGTCCACCAGTCAGGGCGACATTATGGACCAACGCCGCGCTAACGCGCAGCGTAACGACTACCAGCGTCAGGGGGAATAACGATGCGTAAGTCAGTTATCGCGATTATCATCATCGTGCTGGTAGTGCTTTACACCTCTATCTTTGTGGTTAAAGAAGGTGAGCGTGGGATCAAGTTCCAGTTCAGCAGCGTCGTGCGTGACGGCGACAAAAAACCGTTGATTTATGAGCCGGGCCTGCACTTTAAAGTCCCGTTCATTCAGTCGGTTAAAATGCTGGATGCACGTATTCAGACCATGGACAACCAGGCCGATCGCTTTGTGACCAAAGAGAAAAAAGACCTGATCGTTGACTCCTATATCAAATGGCGCATCAGCGATTTCAGCCGCTACTTCCTGGCAACAGGCGGTGGTGACGTTTCTCAGGCAGAAGTGCTGCTGAAACGTAAGTTCTCTGACCGTCTGCGTTCTGAAATTGGTCGTCTGGATGTGAAAGACATCGTCACCGATTCCCGTGGTCGTCTGACCCTGGAAGTGCGTGATGCGCTGAACTCCGGTTCTGCGGGTACCGAAGACGAAGTGGAAACGCCAGCCGCGGATAACGCGATTGCCGAAGCCGCTGAGCGCGTCACCGCTGAAACCAACGGGAAAGTGCCGGTCATCAACCCGAACAGTATGGCGGCGTTAGGTATTGAAGTGGTCGACGTGCGTATCAAGCAGATCAACCTGCCGACCGAAGTGTCCGAAGCGATTTACAACCGTATGCGTGCTGAGCGTGAAGCGGTTGCCCGTCGCCACCGTTCACAAGGTCAGGAGGAGGCTGAAAAGCTGCGCGCGGCGGCTGACTATGAAGTCACCAAAACGCTGGCGGAAGCTGAGCGTCAGGGCCGTATCCTGCGCGGTGAAGGCGATGCCGAAGCGGCTAAACTGTTTGCTGACGCATTCAGTCAGGATCCAGACTTCTATGCCTTTATCCGTAGCCTGCGTGCCTATGAAAGCAGCTTCCAGAGCAACCAGGACGTAATGGTTCTGAGCCCGGACAGCGATTTCTTCCGCTACATGAAAACGCCGAACGCTACGGCGCGTTAATCGCCCGCTTACAGCGTGATTGTTAAAAACCACCGCATCTTCGGATGCCGGTGGTTTTCTTTTATAAGGACGAAAAATGAACTCCACAATCTGGCTCGCGCTGGCGTTAGTTTTGGTGCTGGAAGGCCTTGGCCCGATGCTTTATCCGAAGGCCTGGCGCAAAATGATCGCTACGATGACCCAATTACCCGATACGATGTTGCGCCGATTTGGCGGCGGTCTTGTGGTTGCGGGCATTGTGATCTACTACATGTTGACGAAATCGATTAGCTGAACAAAAAACGGCCATTTCAGCATGATTTCGAATATAAAAAGTGCTGTATATCTGAAAAAGCGATGGTAGAATCCATTTTTAAGCAAACGGTGATTTTGAAAAATGGGTAACAACGTCGTCGTACTGGGCACCCAATGGGGTGACGAAGGTAAAGGGAAGATCGTCGATCTCCTGACAGAACGGGCTAAATATGTGGTACGCTACCAGGGCGGTCACAATGCAGGCCATACTCTCGTAATCAACGGTGAAAAAACCGTCCTCCATCTTATTCCATCAGGTATTCTTCGCGAAAACGTCACCAGCATCATCGGTAACGGCGTAGTGCTGTCTCCTGCCGCGCTGATGAAAGAGATGAAAGAACTGGAAGACCGTGGTATCCCGGTTCGTGAACGTCTGCTGCTCTCTGAAGCATGCCCGCTGATCCTCGACTATCACGTTGCGCTGGATAACGCACGTGAGAAAGCGCGTGGCGCGAAAGCGATCGGTACTACCGGTCGTGGTATCGGCCCGGCTTATGAAGATAAAGTCGCGCGTCGCGGTCTGCGTGTTGGCGATCTGTTCGACAAAGAAACCTTCGCTGAAAAACTGAAAGAAGTGATGGAATATCACAACTTCCAGTTGGTGAATTACTACAAAGTCGACGCAGTTGACTACCAGAAAGTGCTGGACGATGTCATGGCGGTTGCCGACATCCTGACCGGTATGGTTGTTGATGTGTCTGACCTGCTGGACCAGGCGCGCAAACGTGGCGATTTCGTCATGTTCGAAGGCGCGCAGGGTACGCTGCTGGATATCGACCACGGTACCTATCCGTACGTAACATCTTCCAACACCACTGCGGGTGGCGTGGCGACCGGCTCCGGCCTGGGCCCGCGTTATGTTGACTACGTACTGGGTATCATCAAAGCTTACTCCACTCGCGTGGGTGCGGGTCCGTTCCCGACTGAGCTGTTTGATGACACAGGCGAATTCCTGTGCAAACAGGGTAACGAATACGGTGCAACCACCGGTCGTCGCCGTCGTACCGGTTGGCTGGATACCGTTGCGGTTCGCCGCGCGGTGCAGATCAACTCCCTGTCTGGCTTCTGCCTGACCAAACTGGACGTACTGGACGGCCTGAAAGAGGTTAAACTCTGCGTGGCTTACCGTATGCCGGATGGTCGTGAAGTTACCACCACTCCGCTGGCAGCAGACGACTGGGAAGGTATCGAACCGATTTACGAAACCATGCCTGGCTGGTCTGAATCCACTTTCGGCGTGAAAGACCGTAGCGGCCTGCCACAGGCAGCGCTGAACTACATCAAACGTATCGAAGAAGTGACCGGTGTGCCGATTGATATTATCTCTACCGGCCCGGACCGTACCGAAACCATGATTCTGCGCGACCCGTTCGACGCATAATGAATGGAAATGCCCGGTAACGAGAGTCACCGGGCCTGTAGGCCGGATAACGCGCATTGCGCTGTATCCGGCTTAATATCTTGCAAGATCCGCGCTTTTTTCCTTCCCGCACCGAAAAAATTAGCGACCTGGCTGGTGGCTGGTTTATCATCAATATAAATATTCGAAATTATTCTTCCCGAGTTCCTGTTCCCCTGAGGTTGATGTGCAGTTAACAAGCTTTACCGATTATGGATTACGTGCGCTTATCTACATGGCGTCGTTGCCAAATGGCAAGATGACCAGTATCTCTGAAGTGACAGAGGTCTACGGCGTGTCACGTAACCATATGGTGAAAATCATCAACCAGCTAAGCCGCGCGGGGTACGTGACGGCAGTGCGGGGGAAAAATGGCGGGATCCGGCTGGGCAAGCCGGCGGAGACGATTCGCGTAGGCGACGTTGTCCGCGAACTGGAACCTCTCTCGCTGGTGAATTGCAGCAGTGAGTTCTGCCACATCACACCAGCCTGTCGATTGAAACAGGCACTTTCTCAAGCCGTGCAAAGTTTTCTCAAGGAACTGGATAACTACACACTGGCCGATTTGGTTGAAGAGAATCAACCGCTTTATAAATTATTGATGGTGGAGTGACGAAAATCTCTGCCAAAGATGACAACGGAGGAACCGATATGTCACAAGACCCTTTCCTGGACCGCGAAGCTGAAAAATACGCCAATCCTATCCCGAGCCGGGAATTTATCCTCGATCATTTAACAAAACGTGAAAAACCTGCCAATCGTGAAGAGCTGGCGGTTGAACTGAACATTGAAGGCGAAGAGCAGATAGAAGCGCTTCGCCGTCGCCTGCGCGCCATGGAGCGTGATGGGCAACTCGTTTTTACCCGCCGCCAGTGCTATGCGCTGCCGGAACGCCTCGACCTGCTGAAAGGCATGGTTATCGGTCATCGTGATGGCTATGGCTTCCTGCGCGTAGAGGGGCGTAAAGACGACCTGTATCTCTCCAGCGAGCAGATGAAAGTCTGCATGCATGGTGACCAGGTGCTGGCGCAACCGCTGGGCGCGGATCGTAAGGGCCGTCGCGAAGCGCGTATTGTGCGCGTGCTGGAGCCGAGAACCGGGCAAATCGTTGGCCGCTACTTCACCGATGCGGGCGTCGGTTTTGTCGTGCCCGACGACAGTCGCCTGAGCTTTGATATTCTCATCCCGCCAGAAGCGGTGATGGGGGCGCGTATGGGCTTTGTGGTGGTGGTCGAACTGACCCAGCGCCCAACCCGTCGCACCAAGGCGATTGGTAAAATTGTCGAAGTGCTCGGCGATAACATGGGCACCGGCATGGCCGTTGACATGGCGCTGCGTACGCATGAAATCCCTTACGTTTGGCCACCAGCGGTAGAAGCGCAGGTTGCCGGGCTGAAAGAGCTGGTGCCGGAAGACGCGAAAATTGGCCGCGTCGATCTGCGTGATTTACCGCTGGTGACTATCGACGGTGAAGACGCCCGTGACTTTGACGATGCGGTTTACTGCGAGAAAAAACGCGGTGGCGGCTGGCGTCTGTGGGTGGCGATTGCCGACGTAAGCTATTACGTTCGTCCTCCAACCCCGCTGGACAAAGAGGCGCGCAACCGTGGTACGTCCGTTTACTTCCCGTCGCAGGTTGTACCGATGCTGCCGGAAGTGCTCTCTAACGGCCTGTGTTCGCTGAATCCGCAGGTTGACCGCCTGTGTATGGTCTGCGAAATGACCGTCTCATCCAAAGGCCGCTTAACGGGTTATAAATTCTATGAAGCCGTGATGAGCTCGCACGCGCGTCTGACCTACACCAAAGTGTGGCATATGCTGCAGGGCGATCAGGATCTGCGTGAGCAGTATGCGCCGCTGGTTAAGCACATCGAAGAGCTGCATAACCTCTATAAAGTGCTGGATCAGGCACGTGCTGAACGCGGCGGTATCTCGTTCGAAAGCGAAGAAGCGAAGTTTATCTTCAACGCAGAACGTCGTATCGAACGCATTGAGCAGACGCAGCGTAATGATGCGCACAAACTGATTGAAGAGTGCATGATTCTGGCGAACATCTCGGCGGCGCGTTTCGTTGAGAAAGCGAAAGAACCGGCGCTATTCCGTATTCACGATAAGCCAACGACGGAAGCGATTACCGCATTCCGTTCGGTTCTGTCGGAGCTGGGTCTGGAACTGCCTGGCGGTAATAAGCCGGAGCCGCGCGATTACGCCGAGCTGCTGGAATCCGTCGCTGACCGTCCTGACGCCGAAATGCTGCAAACCATGCTGCTGCGTTCGATGAAGCAGGCGATTTACGACCCGGAAAACCGGGGTCACTTCGGTCTGGCGTTGCAGTCGTACGCGCACTTTACCTCGCCGATCCGTCGTTATCCTGATCTGTTGCTGCACCGCGCCATCAAGTATCTGCTGGCGAAAGAGCAGGGCCATAAAGGCAACACCACGGAGACCGGTGGCTATCACTACTCGATGGAAGAGATGCTGCAACTCGGTCAGCACTGTTCTATGGCCGAACGCCGCGCTGATGAAGCCACGCGTGACGTCGCGGATTGGCTGAAGTGTGACTTCATGCAGGATCAGGTGGGTAACGTCTTTAAAGGCGTGATTGCCAGCGTGACCGGCTTCGGCTTCTTTGTCCGTCTTGATGAGCTGTTTATTGATGGCCTGGTCCACGTTTCATCGCTGGATAACGATTACTATCGTTTTGACCAGATTGGTCAGCGTTTGATTGGTGAATCCGGCGGGCAGACCTATCGTCTGGGCGACCGCGTAGAAGTTCGCGTGGAAGCGGTAAACATGGACGAGCGTAAGATTGACTTCTCGCTGATTTCCAGCGAACGCGCGCCGCGTAATGTCGGCAAAACTGAACGCGAAAAAGCGAAGAAAGGCCCGGCGAATAAAAACGGCAGTCGCCGTCGTCAGGTTGGCAAGAAAGTGAATTTCGAGCCGGACAGCGCATTCCGCGGTGAGAAAAAGCAGAAACCTAAAGCCGCGAAAAAAGACGCGAGAAAAGCGAAGAAGCCATCGGCGAAAACGCAAAAAATCGCCGCTGCGACGAAAGCAAAACGCGCAGCGAAGAAGAAAGTGGCGGAGTAAAATTCGCCCCTCACCCTAACCCTCTCCCAAAGGGAGAGGGAACCGATCGAGCCGATGTTTGGTCCGGCGCCGGTTTTCCCCCTCTCCCTCAGGGAGAGGGCGGGGTGAGGGTGACCTGATAACAAAGTTAACAACGAGTCCATCAATGAGTGAAATGATTTACGGTATCCACGCAGTCCAGGCCCTGCTGGAGCGCGCTCCTGAACGTTTTCAGGAAGTCTTTATTTTAAAAGGCCGCGAAGATAAACGTTTGTTGCCGCTGATCCACGCGCTGGAAGCGCAGGGTGTGGTTATCCAGTTGGCCAACCGCCAGTATCTGGATGAGAAAAGCGAAGGTGCCGTGCATCAGGGCATTATTGCGCGCGTGAAGCCGGGCCGTCAGTATCAGGAAAACGATCTGCCGGATCTGATCGCTTCGTTGGAAAACCCGTTCCTGTTGATCCTCGATGGCGTCACCGATCCGCACAACCTCGGCGCCTGCCTGCGTAGCGCCGATGCGGCGGGCGTGCATGCGGTGATTGTTCCGCGCGACCGCTCTGCACAGCTTAACGCGACCGCGAAGAAAGTGGCCTGTGGTGCGGCGGAAAACGTACCGCTGATCCGCGTGACCAACCTGGCGCGCACCATGCGTCTGCTGCAGGAAGAAAACATCTGGATCGTAGGTACCGCTGGCGAAGCGGATCACACCCTCTATCAGAGCAAAATGACCGGCCGTATGGCGCTGGTGATGGGCGCAGAAGGCGAAGGTATGCGCCGTTTGACCCGTGAGCACTGCGATGAGCTGATCAGTATTCCAATGGCGGGCAGCGTCTCCTCACTGAACGTTTCCGTCGCAACGGGCATCTGCCTGTTTGAAGCGGTACGCCAGCGCGGTTAATGCATCATGCGTTGAAATCAAGCCATCCCACGGGATGGCTTTTTTGTGACCGCCATCCGGCGCCAAATCCTTACCTCTGTCCATACTTAAAGCACTGCCACTTGACGGAGGGAGACACATGTCCTGGCAAACGCACACCGTTTTTAATCAGCCTGGCCCGTTAAATAACAGCAATCTGTTTTTGTCCGATGGCGCATTGCGCGAGGCGCTGGTCCGCGAAGGCGCAGGCTGGGACAGCGATCTGCTGGCCAGTATTGGTCAGCAACTGGGTACCGCCGAATCGCTGGAGCTTGGGCGGCTCGCCAACACCAATCCCCCTGAGCTTCTGCGCTACGACGCCACCGGCACGCGTCTGGACGACGTTCGTTTTCATCCCGCGTGGCATCTGCTGATGCAGGGGCTGTGCGCCAACCGCGTACACAACCTGCCGTGGGAAGAGGATGCTCGCGCGGGTTCGTTTGTTGCTCGCGCCGCGCGTTTTATGCTGCATGCGCAGGTAGAAGCCGGAACGCTGTGCCCGATTACCATGACATTTGCGGCCACTCCCTTGCTGCAACAGGCGCTGCCAGGTGAGTTTAAAGCGTGGCTCACGCCGCTTCTGAGCGATCGCTACGACCCGCATTTGTTGCCCGGCGGGCAAAAACGCGGGTTGCTGATTGGGATGGGGATGACGGAAAAGCAGGGTGGTTCGGATGTGTTAAGCAATACCACGCGTGCGGAGCGTCTGGCGGACGGCAGCTATCGGCTGGTGGGTCACAAATGGTTTTTCTCAGTGCCGCAAAGCGATGCGCACCTGGTGCTGGCGCAGGCAAAAGGCGGGCTTTCCTGCTTCTTTATGCCGCGCTTATTGCCCGATGGGCAGCGCAACGCCATTCGCACCGAACGCCTGAAAGATAAGCTCGGTAACCGTTCTAACGCCAGCAGTGAGGTTGAATTTCAGGACGCGATCGGATGGCTGCTGGGTGAAGAGGGCGAGGGCGTGCGGCAAATTCTGCGCATGGGTGGCCTGACACGTTTTGATTGCGCATTGGGCAGCCATAGCATGATGCGCCGGGCACTGTCGGTGGCGCTTTATCATGCCCTCCAGCGTCAGGCGTTTGGCAAGAATCTGGTCGATTTACCGCTGATGCGCCAGGTGCTGGGGCGAATGGCATTACAGCTTGAAGGACAAACGGCGTTTCTGTTTCGCCTTGCTGGCGCATGGGGACGGCAGTCACATGAAGCTGAGCGCCTTTGGGCGCGGTTGTTTACGCCAACGGCGAAATTCGCTATCTGCAAGGCGGGTATGCCGTTTGTGGCTGAGGCAATGGAAGTGCTGGGCGGTTCCGGGTATTGCGAGGAGAGCGAACTGCCGCGTCTCTATCGCGAAATGCCGGTGAACAGTATCTGGGAAGGCTCCGGGAATATCATGTGCCTGGATGTGCTGCGCGTGCTGATAAAGCAGCCGGATGCGCTGGAACTGCTGGCGGAGATGTGCGGCGACGTGAAAGGCCAGGATCTCCACTACGATCGCCAGTGGCGGCAGTTGCAACAGCGTTTACGCAAGCCGTCGGAAGCACAGGGGCGCGAAATTGCGATGCAAATCTATTTACTGGGTACGGGCGCGCAGATGCTGAAATATGCGTCACCACCGATGGCGCAGGCCTGGTGTCGAATGATGCTGGATACGCGCGGCGGCGTAATGCTTAACGAACAGGTTATCAGTGATGTACTGCTGAGGGCGACAGGAGGCGTGTGAGGAAAAGGCGACGTCGTGGAAGAGCGGCTTTCTGCCGGTTACTCTTCCACGCGTTTTATTGTCTCAGGCATAGATAATCGCCTGTGCTCGCCAGTTGTCCGGTTGCTGCTCTTCGTACATCTGAACAATGCGATACCAGGAAGCACCTTGTTCATCCGCTTTCTGGGCGATGGCATCTTCGACATCTTGCTGGCTACCGGAAATATTGTTCACGGAAATCAGCCCGATTTCATTCAGCCCGGTAACGCAATCCGCGCTGGCAAATTCAGCCGATTGCGCCGCGCTGGTGTTGGCACCGCCAGAAAAGAGCAGGGTAGATAAGGTAAGAGATCGTTTCATCGTCAGCTCCATATACAAAACCCAATTGGGCAGTCCATAGCAGACGTCAGGGCATTCTTTCATTCGCTCCTTCGAATGAATTATTGGTGACGCCATATTGCATCAGGGAAACGTGAATAAGGTACAAACCTGTGTAAATATGATTCAACAATGTTGTTCATTATTTACGGTAAAGGATGGCCTGCGAATACCACTGCCCCGGAACCACCGTGCTGTCATCAATCATTATGATGACGTAGTAATCCGCTTTGGCCGCAGTCGCTTTGGCTTTCAGTGCGGCTTCGACATCCATTGGGGAGCCATATATCATGACGCTGATGGTGCCCATCCGCTGCAAACCTTCCGTCTGGTTACGACGAATTTCTTGTGGAGTATCCGTTGCCGCTGGAGGGGCCGTAGGTGTACCTTCCAGAATGCTGCAACTGCTCAACAGTAACGCCAGTAACAGAGGAGTAAAGCGACGCATAACCATATCCCGTTTCCTGATATTCACAGTGTAGTGGTATAAGGAAATTCCCATTAGGGGAATGTTCCCGATTTGTTATCTCAAGCGCTATTTTCGAATGAAAATCTCACGAAAGTGCAACTGGGTTCTCAATGTTAAAAATCAGACAAAGGATCATCTGCTAAAGCCCCACTGCTTTGCCTGATATTCAGTATGCCGGAAGGAGGCAACCGATGATTGAACTGGAAATGCGCATGCTCGCGGGGAATGAAATCCTGCATGCGTTCCCGAAAGGCTGCGCTGAACAGCCGCTGCCATGCATCGTGTTTTATCATGGATTTACCTCCTCAAACCTGGTTTACAGCTATTTTGCCGTCGCGCTGGCGCAAGCCGGTTTTCGCGTGGTGATGCCGAGCGCGGCCGAACACGGAGCGCGCTTTAACGGTGACGAGCAGCAACGGTTACAGCACTTCTGGCAGATTCTACTGCAAAACTTTCATGAGTTTCCGGCATTGCAGGAAGCGCTATACCGTGAGCGACTGGTGAGCGAGGGGCGTCTTGCGGTGGCAGGGGCCTCGATGGGCGGAATGACGGCACTGGGGATCATGACGCATCATCCTGAGCTTAAATGCGTGGCCAGCCTGATGGGATCGGGCTATTTCAGTTCGCTGTCCACAACGCTATTCCCACCCGCGAAAGCGCAGCGTGCTGGCCTTGCGCCGCTGCTGGCCGAGTGGGATGTCAGCCAGCAACTCGCCCGTGTCGCAGACAGGCCACTGCTGCTTTGGCACGGTGATGCTGACGATGTGGTGCCGCCTGATGAAACATTTCGACTGCAGCAGGCGTTAAAGCGCGACCAACTGGACGCTAATCTGACCTGTGTCTGGCAAGCTGGCGTGCGTCATCGCATTACGCCAGAAGCCTTAACCCGCACCGTGGATTTCTTTACGCGCCATCTCTAAACGCGCAGCACCTGCACGCCTTGTGCTTCCAGCGCTTTGAGGATATCCGGGTCAGCCTGCTTGCCGGTGATAACCATATCGATTTCATCGGCGCGGCTGAACAGCATGCCTGCTCGCTCGCCGATTTTGCTGCTATCGACCAGTACGGCGAGTTTACCGACAACATTGAGCATCTTTTGCTCGGCCATCGCGGTGAGCATGTCGGTTTTATACAACCCTTCGGCGGTAAGACCCTTACCGCTGGTGAACATCCAGTGGCCTGCGTAAAGGCTGTTTTCGCTGCCCTGAGGGCTGAGCGTAATCGCATGGCTGCGGTTGTATTGCCCGCCCATGATGATCACGCTGTCATGTTCCTGCTCAATCAGATAGTTCGCCAGCGGCAAATAGTTAGTGATGATTTGCACCGGTTTTCCGCAGATTTCCTGCCCCAGCAGAAAAGCGGTTGACCCGCAGTTAATGACCACGCTTTCACCGGGCATCACCAGCTGGGATGCGGCTCTGGCGATACGCACTTTCTCATCATGATTCTGCGCCTGATGAATATTCATCGGTGACCAGCGCGGGCGCGGTTGATTGATAGCTTCGGCACCGTTGCGCACTTTTTTCAGTTTGCCGCTTTCATCAAGCTTGTTGATGTCCCGGCGGGCGGTGGCCGGTGAAATTCCCAGTCGGGTCATCACCTGTTCTACGGTGACAAAGCCTGTCTGCGCCAGCAGTTCGAGTAAAATTTGATGCCTTTGCGCTTCCGTCATGAGCTAATCCGATAAAAAATGATGAGCAAAGATGATATTTGAAATGTCACGAAAATACTATGTCAGGAGAGTGCCGGATAGGATCTATCCGGCAAAGGAGAGCGTTGCGAGCCGGATACGTGAAGGGTATCCGGCAGAACAAGTGCTTACAGGAACGATTTGAACGGCAAATCGGGTTCAATGGTGAAGCAATCGTCAAAACCACGCGGATAATGGTACTCAAAATTGTCTTTATCCAGCGGCCAGGTGAATTTGCCGCCAACCTGCCAGATAAACGGCTTAAAGCCATACTTCAGACGATCTTTTTTCATCTCCCACAGCACGCGGATCTCTTGCGGATCGGCCTGGAAGTTTGACCAGATATCATGGTGGAACGGGATCACCACTTTCGTATTCAGCGCTTCTGCCATACGCAGGATATCAGCGCTGGTCATTTTGTCGGTGATACCACGTGGGTTTTCACCGTATGAACCTAATGCCACGTCGATCTGATGCTCGTTACCGTGCTTCGCATAGTAGTTAGAGTAGTGGGAATCGCCACTGTGATATAGGGTACCGCCCGGCGTTTTGAACAGATAGTTTACCGCGCGCTCGTCCATGCCGTCAGGCAGTACGCCTTCCGCTTTTTGATCGGCTGGCAGAGTGATTAACGCCGTGCGGTCGAATGCATCAAGCGCATGAATTTCGATATCTTTTACTTTCACCACATCGCCCGGTTTAACCACGATGCAGCGCTCTTTCGGCACTCCCCAGCCGATCCATAAATCCACGCAGGTTTTCGGCCCAATAAACGGGACATCATCAGCGCAGTTTTGCATAACCGCGGCGGCGACGTTGACGTCGATGTGATCGTTATGATCATGAGTGGCGAGTACGGCGTCGATCTGGCGAATGGCGAACGGATCAAGAACAAATGGGGTGGTGCGCAGGTTAGGCTGCAGTTTTTTCACGCCTGCCATACGCTGCATCTGGTGACCTTGCTTCATAAGTGGGTTGCCGTGACTCTGCTTGCCAGTCCCGCACCAGAAATCGACGCAGATATTGGTATTACCCTCAGATTTCAACCAGATACCGGTACATCCCAGCCACCACATCGCAAATGTTCCCGGTGCGACTTTCTCCTGCTCGATTTCTTCATTCAGCCAACTGCCCCATTCCGGGAAGGTGCTCAGGATCCAGGATTCACGCGTGATGGTTTCGACTTTACTCATGATTTATCCCTCTTTCTGTTCTCAAAATACGTCATTAGGTGATTTATTGTGATTGATAATGACGCTGTTTTTTCAAGAAAGCAACGGACTTTGATCACAAGATGTGCAGGAAACGACGTCCCTTTGTGATTTTTGTAACGGTTTGAATCAAAGTGTTTTATTTGTATTTTCATGATTTTAAAGAGATTATCTTATCGATAATCAGAATCATTTATCTCCATTTTTTGATGGTGGTTATTATTGCGGCGCAAGTCACATTTAATCAAATTAAATCTTGTTGTGATTACTTTTGATTATTAGAGTGAGCGTACAAAACAGACAGACGCACGCTGACCGCTGCGCCTTCAATCCCGGAGAGCGTTATGGATATCCTCTACAACATCTTTACCGTCTTTTTTAATCAGGTAATGACCAATGCCCCGCTGTTGCTGGGGATTGTGACTTGCCTGGGTTACATCCTGCTGCGTAAAAGCGTCAGCGTGATTATCAAAGGCACCATCAAAACGATTATCGGTTTTATGCTGCTGCAGGCCGGGTCCGGCATCCTGACCAGCACCTTCAAACCGGTGGTGGCGAAAATGTCGGAGGTTTATGGCATCAATGGTGCGATTTCCGATACTTACGCATCCATGATGGCTACCATCGAGCGTATGGGCGATGCCTATAGCTGGGTGGGCTACGCGGTGCTGTTGGCACTGGCGCTGAACATCTCTTACGTGCTGCTACGTCGCATTACCGGTATTCGCACCATCATGCTGACGGGTCACATCATGTTCCAGCAGGCCGGGTTGATTGCCGTTACGCTGTTTATCTTCGGTTACTCCATGTGGACGACCATTATCTGCACCGCGATTCTGGTTTCGCTCTACTGGGGTATTACCTCTAACATGATGTACAAGCCGACTCAGGAAGTGACGGACGGCTGTGGTTTCTCCATCGGTCACCAACAACAGTTTGCATCATGGATTGCTTATAAAGTTGCGCCTTTCCTCGGCAAAAAAGAGGAGAGCGTTGAAGACCTCAAACTGCCAGGCTGGCTGAACATTTTCCACGACAACATCGTCTCCACGGCGATTGTCATGACCATCTTCTTTGGTGCCATTTTGCTCTCCTTCGGGATCGACACCGTGCAGGCGATGGCAGGTAAAGTGAACTGGACGGTGTACATCCTGCAAACCGGTTTCTCCTTTGCGGTGGCGATCTTCATCATCACTCAGGGCGTGCGCATGTTTGTGGCGGAACTCTCTGAAGCGTTTAACGGTATCTCCCAGCGCCTGATCCCCGGTGCGGTTCTGGCGATTGACTGTGCGGCCATCTATAGCTTCGCGCCGAACGCTGTGGTCTGGGGCTTTATGTGGGGCACCATCGGTCAACTGATTGCAGTTGGCATTCTGGTCGCCTGCGGCTCTTCCATTCTGATTATCCCTGGCTTTATCCCGATGTTCTTCTCTAACGCCACTATCGGCGTGTTTGCTAACCACTTCGGTGGTTGGCGCGCGGCGCTGAAGATTTGTCTGGTGATGGGGATGATTGAAATCTTTGGTTGCGTCTGGGCGGTGAAACTTACCGGTATGAGCGCCTGGATGGGCATGGCGGACTGGTCGATTCTGGCACCGCCGATGATGCAGGGCTTCTTCTCCATCGGCATCGCCTTTATGGCCGTCATCATTGTCATTGCACTGGCTTATATGTTCTTCGCTGGTCGCGCACTGCGCGCAGAAGAAGATGCAGAAAAACAACTGGCAGAACAGTCTGCTTAATAAGGAGTTTTGATTATGACCGTACGTATTCTGGCTGTGTGTGGTAACGGACAAGGCAGTTCCATGATCATGAAAATGAAAGTGGACCAGTTTTTAACCCAGTCGAACATCGACCATACGGTAAACAGCTGCGCGGTTGGCGAATACAAAAGCGAGTTGAGCGGCGCGGATATCATCATCGCTTCTACGCACATCGCGGGCGAGATCACCGTGACCGGCAACAAATATGTCGTTGGCGTGCGCAACATGCTCTCTCCTGCTGACTTTGGCCCGAAACTGCTGGAAGTGATCAAAGAACATTTCCCGCAGGACGTGAAGTAAGGGCGCCCTATGAAATTACGTGATTCGCTGGCGGAGAATAAATCTATCCGTCTGCAGGCTGAAGCTGAGACATGGCAGGACGCAGTGAAAATCGGCGTTGACCTGCTGGTGGCGGCAGATGTGGTAGAGCCGCGTTACTACCAGGCGATTCTGGATGCGGTTGAACAGCACGGCCCGTACTTTGTGCTCGCACCGGGCCTGGCAATGCCGCATGGTCGCCCGGAAGAGGGCGTTAAGAAAACCGGTTTTGCACTGGTGACGCTGAAAAAGCCGCTGGAGTTCAACCACGAAGATAACGACCCGGTGGATATCCTCATCACGATGGCGGCGGTCGATGCCAACACGCATCAGGAAGTGGGCATCATGCAGATCGTCAACCTGTTTGAAGATGAAGAGAATTTCGACCGTTTACGCGCCTGCCGTACCGAGCAGGAAGTCCTGGATCTCATTGACCGCACCAACGCGGCTGCTTAAGAAGGAATTGAAAATGTCATTACCGATGTTGCAAGTCGCGCTGGACAACCAGACTATGGCTAGCGCCTACGAAACCACTCGCCTGATTGCCGAAGAAGTCGACATTATCGAAGTGGGCACCATTCTGTGCGTGGGCGAAGGCGTGCGTGCGGTTCGCGATTTGAAAGCGCTTTATCCGCACAAAATCGTGCTGGCAGACGCCAAAATCGCCGATGCGGGCAAAATCCTTTCTCGTATGTGCTTCGAAGCCAACGCTGACTGGGTGACCGTAATTTGCTGTGCAGATATCAACACCGCCAAAGGCGCGCTGGACGTGGCAAAAGAGTTTAATGGCGACGTGCAGATCGAACTGACCGGTTACTGGACCTGGGAACAGGCGCAGCAGTGGCGCGACGCAGGTATCCAGCAGGTGGTTTATCACCGCAGCCGTGACGCGCAGGCCGCAGGCGTGGCGTGGGGCGAAGCGGATATCACCGCGATCAAACGTCTTTCCGATATGGGCTTCAAAGTCACCGTCACCGGTGGCCTGGCGCTGGAAGACCTGCCGCTGTTCAAAGGCATTCCGATTCATGTGTTTATCGCTGGGCGTAGTATCCGTGATGCCGCCTCTCCGGTTGAAGCCGCGCGTCAGTTCAAACGTTCCATCGCCGAACTGTGGGGCTAAGGAGCGGATATGTTGTCCAAACAAATCCCGCTTGGCATCTACGAAAAAGCGCTCCCCGCCGGGGAGTGCTGGCTGGAACGGCTGCAACTGGCAAAAGCGTTAGGCTTCGATTTTGTCGAGATGTCGGTAGATGAAACGGACGATCGCCTCTCGCGCCTTGACTGGAGCCGCGAGCAGCGTCTGGCGCTGGTGAACGCGATTGTTGAAACCGGCGTGCGCGTGCCGTCCATGTGCCTTTCTGCTCATCGTCGTTTCCCGCTGGGCAGCGAAGATGACGCAGTGCGGGCGCAGGGGCTGGAGATTATGCGCAAAGCTATCCAGTTCGCCCAGGATGTCGGTATTCGCGTGATCCAACTGGCGGGCTACGACGTTTACTATCAGGAAGCCAATAACGAAACGCGTCGTCGTTTCCGTGACGGCCTGAAAGAGAGCGTTGAGATGGCGAGCCGCGCGCAGGTGACGCTGGCAATGGAGATCATGGATTACCCGTTGATGAACTCCATCAGCAAGGCGCTGGGTTACGCGCACTATCTTAACAACCCGTGGTTCCAGCTCTACCCGGATATCGGCAACTTGTCGGCGTGGGACAACGACGTGCAGATGGAGTTGCAGGCCGGAATCGGGCATATCGTCGCGGTGCATGTGAAAGACACCAAACCAGGCATCTTCAAAAACGTCCCGTTTGGCGAAGGTGTAGTGGATTTCGAACGTTGCTTCGAAACGCTCAAACAGAGTGGCTATTGCGGGCCGTACCTGATTGAGATGTGGAGCGAAACGGCGGAAGACCCGGCGGCAGAAGTGGCGAAAGCGCGTGATTGGGTGAAAGCGCGCATGGCTAAAGCAGGCATGGTGGAGGCGGCATAATGCAAAAGCTGAAACAGCAGGTATTTGAAGCCAACATGGATCTGCCGCGTTACGGGCTGGTGACCTTTACCTGGGGTAACGTCAGCGCCATTGACCGCGAACGCGGGCTGGTGGTGATCAAGCCCAGCGGTGTCGCCTACGAAACCATGAAAGCAGACGATATGGTGGTGGTTGATATTAGCGGCAAGGTGGTGGAAGGGGAGTATCGTCCGTCTTCCGACACTGCGACGCATCTTGAACTCTACCGCCGTTATCCGTCGCTTGGCGGCATTGTCCATACCCACTCCACGCATGCCACCGCATGGGCGCAGGCGGGGCTGGCGATCCCGGCATTAGGCACCACGCACGCTGACTACTTCTTTGGCGATATCCCGTGTACGCGCGGGTTAAGCGAAGAAGAAGTGCAGGGCGAATACGAGCTAAACACTGGCAAAGTGATTATCGAAACGTTGGGTGACGTTGAGCCGCTGCATACGCCGGGAATTGTGGTGTATCAGCACGGGCCATTCGCCTGGGGGAAAGATGCTCACGATGCGGTGCATAACGCGGTGGTGATGGAAGAAGTGGCGAAAATGGCTTGGATAGCCCGCGGCATTAACCCGCAACTGAATCACATCGACAGCTATCTCATGAATAAACACTTCATGCGTAAGCACGGTCCTAACGCCTATTACGGGCAGAAGTAACTAAGCGCCCCGTTGCCGAATCTCCTCAGGGATGTCATCGGTCAGGCGACGGGGCCTTTCTCTACTGCATCGTTATGATGCTTAACGATAAATATCGGCACTTGCATGTATCACGCCATTACTCCCCGGCTCATGCATTAATATCGGGCGGAAGTATTTCGCGCCCTGAGCGTCGCTCTCTTCATTCAGCGCCAGCTCAGCCTCGCTGACCGTCGCGAGATTATGGTTAATGTAAATGACACCTAAGCTCTGCACATCGTCCATATTGCGAACCTGACGGGCGTCGATTTTGATGGCGGCGGAGACGTTTGCACTTAGAAACAGCGCCGCGAGAATGGCAATGGTAATGTTTTTCATCCTGTACGCTCCACTTCAGCACTGACGTTACGGTAACTTCGCTCCTCTCAATACGGTTGTTCTCTGAGTAAAGTGTAATCATTTCTTTTAGGGCAAATCGTGACCATTTTTGATGGGGTTGTTCAAAAAAGCAGCGTATCTCATGCTGTTTGATTCTAAATCATCGCCTTAGACCCGCTTTACGCTTTGTGCGAATTATTTGTGCAATCACCTTGAGTTTCACGGGGCATACCAGTATTATGACGCGTCAATTTTTCAGCCGCCCTTTAACACGTTCCTTGCCTCCATGGGCCGCGGCTGACCCAGACAGGAGGCTGAATAATCCGTAAGGAGCAATTCGATGCGTCATTACGAAATCGTTTTTATGGTCCATCCTGACCAGAGCGAACAGGTTCCGGGCATGATCGAGCGCTACACTGGTGCAATCACTGCAGCAGAAGGTACGATCCACCGTCTGGAAGACTGGGGCCGCCGTCAGCTGGCTTATCCGATCAACAAACTGCACAAAGCTCACTACGTTCTGCTGAACGTTGAAGCTCCGCAGGAAGCGATCGATGAGCTGGAAACTAACTTCCGCTTCAACGATGCCGTTATCCGCAGCATGGTTATGCGTACTAAACACGCTGTTACCGAAGCATCTCCGATGGTTAAAGCGAAAGACGAGCGTCGTGAACGTCGCGATGATTTCGCAAACGAAACCGCAGATGATGCTGAAGCTGGGGATTCTGAAGAGTAATTTCTGATGACCAACCGTCTGGTGTTGTCCGGCACCGTGTGCAGGATGCCCCTTCGAAAGGTCAGTCCATCAGGAATTCCTCATTGCCAGTTCGTGCTTGAGCATCGTTCTGTGCAAGAGGAAGCCGGCTTTCACCGGCAGGCGTGGTGCCAAATGCCCGTTATTATTAGCGGACACGAAAACCAGGCCATTACTCACAGTATAACGGTCGGTAGCGCAGTCACCGTTCAGGGTTTTATCTCTTGCCACAAAGCAAAGAATGGCCTGACAAAAATGGTTCTGCATGCCGAGCAGATTGAATTGATAGATTCTGGAGACTAGCCATATGGCACGTTATTTCCGTCGTCGCAAGTTCTGCCGTTTCACCGCGGAAGGCGTTCAAGAGATCGACTATAAAGATATCGCTACGCTGAAAAACTACATCACCGAAAGCGGTAAGATTGTCCCAAGCCGTATCACCGGTACCCGTGCAAAATACCAGCGTCAGCTGGCTCGCGCTATCAAACGCGCTCGCTACCTGTCCCTGCTGCCGTACACTGATCGTCATCAGTAATCGGTCACGGTCCATTAATACGACTTTGAGAGGATAAGGTAATGCAAGTTATTCTGCTTGATAAAGTAGCAAACCTGGGTAGCCTGGGTGATCAGGTTAACGTTAAAGCGGGCTATGCTCGTAACTTCCTGGTACCACAGGGTAAAGCTGTTCCTGCTACCAAGAAAAACGTTGAGTTCTTCGAAGCACGTCGCGCTGAACTGGAAGCTAAACTGGCTGACGTTCTGGCTGCTGCTAACGCACGCGCTGAAGCAATCAACGCACTGGGCACCGTTACTATCGCGTCTAAATCTGGCGACGAAGGTAAACTGTTCGGTTCCATCGGTACTCGCGACATCGCTGATGCAGTTTCTGCTGCTGGCGTTGCTGTTGCTAAGAGCGAAGTTCGTCTGCCGAACGGCGTTCTGCGTACCACTGGTGAGCACGAAGTTGACTTCCAGGTTCACAGCGAAGTGTTCGCTAAACTGGTTGTAAACGTTGTTGCTGAGTAATTAATTACTCATCACCACGACAAGACGCCGGCCCTGTGCCGGCGTTTTGCTTTTCTACTCCATGCTTTCTCGCAGCGATAGTCGCTATTTCTTATACAATCCATGATAATAAATGAAACGTCATTTTAACTCTGGTGTATGGAATGGAAACTGCCTGCCCGGCTCCTGTCTTCGCGCGTAAACACGTTGCTTACGCCTGTGCCACGCTCTGTTGTCTGTTATGGGGAAGTTCCTATCCCGCTATTAAAAACGGTTATGAACTCTTTCACATCGCGACCGACGATATTCCGTCGAAGATAGTCTTTGCGGGTTACCGGTTCCTGTTTGCCGGGCTGGTGCTGCTGCTTTTTGCGCTGGCGCAGCGTAAACCTATCGCACGTCTGAGCGGTCGCCAGTTCGGTCAGCTCACGCTGCTGGGGCTCACGCAAACCTCTATCCAGTACGCCTTCTTCTACATCGGCCTGGCGTTCACGACGGGCGTGAAGGGGTCCATCATGAATGCGACAGGCACCTTCTTTAGCGTGCTGCTGGCGCACTTTATCTATCAGAATGACCGCCTGAGCTATAACAAAACCATCGGCTGCGTGCTGGGTTTTATCGGCGTGATGCTGGTGAACTTCAACCACTCGCTGGCGGATTTCAGCTTTGTCTGGCAGGGGGATGGTTTTGTCGTACTGGCCGCCTTTATCCTGTCGGCAGCCACGTTGTATGGCAAACGTATATCCCAAACGGTTGACCCGACGGTCATGACGGGCTGGCAACTGGCGATCGGCGGTGGCGCGCTGGTGGTGGGCGGCTATCTTACGGGCGGGCATCTGGCCATCGAGAGCCCGACGGCGCTGGCGATCCTCGCCTACCTCATTTTCCTCTCATCCGTGGCTTTTGCCCTGTGGAGCGTTATTCTCAAATACAACCGCGTCAGTATGATTGCGCCGTTTAACTTCGTTATTCCGGTCGCGGGAACGGTGCTCTCCGCTATCTTCCTCGGTGAAAATATTCTCGAAGTGAAATACGCGGTGGCGCTGGTACTGGTGTGTTCGGGGATTTGGTGGGTAAATAAGGTCAGCAAAAAGTAAGGTTAGCCCGATGATGTCATCATCGGGCTAAAGCATTACCGCGCGCGAATAAAACTGCCGTTCGGCTGGCGGGTAAACAGCACCTGCCCATTTCCGGTATCAATGGTTAGCCCAGTGACGACACCACTGGCATTCTGGCGAATTTGCACCATTTGGCCGTTTTGCAGGTTGCTCAATGGCTTGCCCGCGCCTTCAACCTGTGCCATCGCATACACATCGGTTGCCGGCAGATTGTGGTCGCGGAACAGCTGTGCCAGCGTCTTACCGGGTTCTACGCGGTAGGAGCGCCACTGCTGGTCGATGCCCTGATTTTCCTGGAACGGTTGCGTTTGCGGCTGGCTTTGTGCCTGCTCTTGCTCCTGCGGCTGTTCTTCCGGAATTGGCTCTGGTTCAACAGGCGCCACCAGCCCGGGGTCATTGCTCGGCGTCACCAGTTGCGTTTGCATTGGCGCGTTATCGGGCTGTGGGCGTGATTGTGACTGCACATCGAGCTGCGCAGTGCGGCTTACCGGGTCGGACGTTGTGTCGTCGTTTGACGGCAGCAGGAAGCCGATGACCACCGCCAGTGCAGCAATAATAATGCCGCGACGGTGCATGGTTGGTAGCGGGTCCATGATGCGAAGATTATCCGGCGCATGCCAAATCTTCACCAGCGTAGGTTTTAACTCAAATCGCCCGGGCATGGTTTTCCTCCTGCTCCGCGTCTTTTATTATCCTTGTCACGAGTATAGCTGGCTAACTGCCTGAACGGCGTGGCAAAGCGCGCTTTCGCAACATAAGCATCGGTAAGGTTATTCTCACAACCCATTGTTTCTTTTTCCCCGCGATTTGTCATCTTTCCTGACACAAAGTTTACCGTAAAGAGCATGACTGTTATGCTGCCCGCTACTTTATACCCGAAGAAAGGAAAGACAATGGCCACCCCGACTTTTGACACCATCGAAGCACAGGCAAGCTACGGTATCGGCCTGCAGGTAGGACAGCAACTGAGCGAGTCCGGTTTGCAGGGCCTGCTGCCGGAAGCGCTGGTAGCTGGCATCGCCGACGCACTGGAAGGCAAACAGCCTGCTGTGCCGGTTGAAGCTGTTCACCGTGCGCTGCGTGAAATTCACGAACGTGCTGATGCTGTGCGTAAAGAACGTTTTGCGGCGATGGCGGCAGACGGTGTGAAATACCTGGAAGAAAACCGTGAAAAAGAGGGCGTTAACAGCACCGAATCCGGTCTGCAATTCCGCGTTCTGACTCAGGGTGAAGGCGCTATTCCGGCGCGCACCGACCATGTTCGCGTGCACTACACCGGTAAACTGATCGACGGCACCGTATTCGACAGCTCCGTTGCGCGCGGCGAACCGGCTGAATTCCCGGTTAACGGCGTTATCGCAGGCTGGATCGAAGCGCTGACCCTGATGCCGGTAGGCTCCAAATGGGAACTGACTATCCCTCATAACCTGGCCTATGGCGAGCGCGGCGCAGGTGCGTCCATTCCGCCGTTCAGCACCCTGGTCTTTGAAGTCGAGCTGCTGGAAATTCTGTAAGCACGCGTCATCCCCTCTCCTTATGGTGAGGGGATTATCAAATCAGTGGTTAATCCTTAAGTTAGACATTTGCTGGAACTTTATCTTGCAAATACATCTATTGCGTGTATTTTTGTGACGTGTTTCCCATAGTTGAAGTGATATAACACTCACTTTCAACATATAATTAACATTATATTCAAATCATAGTATTCATCCCGCCGATTCTTACCTAATATCGAGTCATCCTATTTATGGGATCGTCTCATTAGATGAAATAAAGGCCACAAGAGCCTGCACAACACAGACAGAACCAACAGGAAGAAAATTACATGGTAGATCAGATAAAAGTCGCAGCCGACGAAGAACAGGCTCCGGCTGAACAATCGCTGCGGCGAAACCTCACGAACCGGCATATTCAGCTTATTGCTATTGGTGGCGCAATTGGTACCGGGCTGTTTATGGGGTCCGGGAAAACCATTAGCCTTGCCGGCCCGTCGATTATTTTTGTCTATATGATAATCGGCTTTATGCTCTTCTTCGTGATGCGTGCGATGGGTGAGCTGCTGTTATCCAACCTCGAATATAAATCTTTCAGCGACTTCGCCGCCGACCTGCTTGGCCCGTGGGCGGGATATTTCACCGGCTGGACCTACTGGTTCTGTTGGGTGGTCACCGGCATGGCCGACGTTGTGGCGATAACCGCCTATGCGCAGTTCTGGTTCCCCGGGCTGTCGGACTGGGTGGCTTCGCTCGCCGTTGTCGTGCTGCTGCTGAGCCTGAACCTCGCGACCGTGAAGATGTTCGGCGAGATGGAGTTCTGGTTTGCGATGATCAAAATCGTCGCCATTGTGGGGCTGATTGTCGTTGGTCTGGTGATGATCCTGATGCACTTCCAGGCACCAAACGGCACCGAGGCCTCATTTGCGCACCTGTGGAATGACGGCGGCTGGTTCCCGAAAGGCATTAGCGGCTTCTTTGCAGGTTTCCAGATAGCGGTCTTCGCCTTCGTGGGTATCGAACTGGTGGGCACGACGGCTGCGGAAACGAAAGACCCGGAGAAATCCCTGCCGCGTGCAATCAACTCGATTCCTGTTCGTATCATCATGTTCTACGTCTTCGCGCTGATCATTATCATGTCGGTCACCCCGTGGAGTTCTGTGGTGCCTGAGAAGAGTCCGTTCGTCGAACTGTTTGTGCTGGTAGGTCTTCCTGCGGCAGCAAGCATTATCAACTTTGTGGTGCTGACGTCAGCGGCGTCTTCCGCGAACAGCGGCGTATTCTCAACCAGCCGTATGCTGTTCGGCCTGGCGCAGGACGGCGTGGCGCCGAAAGCGTTCGCTAAGCTCTCTAAACGCGCGGTACCGGCGAAAGGGCTGACCTTCTCCTGCATCTGCCTGCTGGGCGGCGTGGTGCTGCTGTATGTGAACCCAAGCGTGATCGCGGCGTTTACCATGATCACCACCGTCTCCGCGATTCTGTTTATGTTCGTGTGGACGATTATCCTGTGTTCTTACCTGGTGTACCGCAAACAGCGTCCGCATCTGCATGAGAAATCAATCTACAAGATGCCGCTGGGTAAAGTGATGTGCTGGGTCTGCATGGCGTTCTTTGCGTTCGTTATCGTTCTGTTGACGCTGGAAACCGATACCCGTCAGGCGCTGATCGTCACCCCGCTGTGGTTCGTGATTCTGGGGCTGGGCTGGATGTTCCTGAGAAAAAAAGCCATCGCCAAATAAGCGGATGAAAAATGTCAAAAAGGTGCTTAACGGCACCTTTTTTTATGCCTGTCTAAACGTATTCCGAAAAATGAAACTGACTGTATAAATAAACAGTGTTTTGCGCGGTGAAGGGTATGATTGCTGGCGGGTGCCTGAGGCTTTCTGACTTCAGGCTACTGCGGAGGTCGGAGAGAGGAGGCCCCAGGAAGATGTTAACTATCAACCTGAGGCTGACTACCCGACCCAAACAATCGGATAGTAGCCTCTTCTTCGCATGGAGGCAACGCGATGCTGACAAAATACGCCCTTGTGGCAATCATAGTGCTCTGTTTTACGGTGCTGGGATTGGCGTTAATGATGGGAGATTCGCTCTGCGAATTGAGCGTCAAGGAGCGCGGTATTGAGTTTAAGGCTGTTCTCGCTTGCGAAACGAAGAAATAGCCGTTATGCGGGGAGCAATCCCCGCATAGTCGGATCCGATTCCTGGGAAAGGAACCTAAGGCACCTTTTTTATTCCCCCGCCAGCGCGCGTGGGAACAGTACGTTGTTTTCGAGGCTGATGTGTTCCATCAGGTCATCGATCATTTCATTGATGCCGTTATACATCGCCTTCCAGGTGGTGCAGGCCTCTGGCGGAATGGTCACGTTTTGGGTGGTGTGTTTAATGACTTCCAGCAGTTCACCTGCTTCGTCGTGCTCACTTTCCATCACGCTGATGGGCCCCATCGCCTGGCTACCCATGCCCTGTTTGATCATCGGGAACAGAATCTGCTCCTCTTTCATCATGTGGCTGGAGAGCTCCTGATGCAGCATGGTGAGGTATTTTGCCAGACCTTTTGGCACGTTCGGTTTGTCGGCGTGTACGCGTTCGACTTTGGTGGCCTGTAAAATCAATTCCGGCAGTTGTTCACGGTGGCGATCGTGGTAGCGCGGAATAATGTAATCGATGATTTCACCCAGCGGGGCGGTACGCCAGTCTTTCTCAACCGGCTGCTCGGCCAGTTTTGCCAGCTCAGCCTCAATGACTTCAACGTCCAGTTCCTTGCGAGCCGCAGCGTGAGCCAGGGTTTGTTTACCGCCGCAGCAGTAGTCCATATCGTATTTACGAAACAGCGCGGATGCGCGTGGGATGGAGAGCGCCAGCTCACCTAAAGGTTGGTCGCGGAAGGCCATAGTCGTTACCTCGTCATCGATAATATAAGATGTATTTTAAATGCATCTTTAATGCGAAGATATACCCCTTTGGGGGTGATCTTCCTCGGAACGGGTGGCGTGACAGGCAAAGTGCGCTTTGTTCTTGCCGGATGAGGCGTAAACTCCTTATTCGGCCTACAAAGTAGTGATAATTCAATATGTTGAAAAACTCTGTAGGCCTGATAAGCGCAGCGCCATCAGGCTTTTTTTGTCTCCTGACTCAACTCCCGCAGCGCAGGCTCAACGGGCTTTGCGCGTACCGCAATCACCACGCCCAGCACCAGCAGGGCAATTCCGCTCAGCGTCAGCAGCGGCGGTACACTCTGGCGAAGTATGAAGGTATAAAGCAGCCCGGCCAGCGTCTCGAACACGATCAACGGCCCAAGGATGACTGTAGGTAAACGCTGGCTGGCGATATTCCAGCACAGTGCGCCCACCCAGGAGCAGAGCACGGCAATAGCGATCATCAGCGTAATAAACACCATCGGACGCGGGCCAAACGGCAGCGGAAATCCATCAGGCTGGGTGCTCAGCCAGCCACAGGCGGCAAAATAACCCAGCAGCGACACCGGCAGCGTCACCAGCGCCTGCGCGGTGGCCCACATCATTGGGTGCTTATCCGGGTTTTCGCGTAGCCAGCGGGCGTTGCGCAGGGCATACCACGCCCAACACACCACCGAGACTAACGCCAGCGCAATACCGGTTGCGTAGCGTGTCCAGTTAAAGTCCTGCAAGCCGTGGCTTAACTCGGCGATATTCACGCACGCCAGGCCAATACCAATGCAGATAAGCGCCGGAGCCAGTTTCGACCAGGCGAGTTTGCCGTCGCGCTGGCTGTAGAGCAGATTAGCAAAAACCGGAATAACCACGGGCAGTGTGCCGATGATCATGGTTGAGACGGGCGCGCCGGTGCGCTGAATCGCGCTCGCCAGACACACGTAATAAATCAGGTTGCCCATCATGGTCAGCGCCAGGGCGGTAAACCAGTCGCGCCGGTTGAGCTGTTTTAGCCTTGTGCGCCCCAACCATGCCAGCGGTAGGGCAATAAGCCCCAGCGCCAGATAACGCCCGGTTGATTGCAGCACCGCAGGATATTCCGGCACGATCAACGGCCCGACAAAAATCAAACCCCACATCAGCCCCGCCAGCAGAGCGTAAAGCACACCACTAATCATTTTCATATCCATATTGCTCACTGTTCACCACAGTGTAGGCGGGCGCAGGGTGAGAATATTGTACCGGATTGCGCATTAGCGCCGGGCAACCTGCTTCTGGTAGCGCACCGGGGTAATCCCATACCGACGGGTAAATGCGCGGGTGAGGTGAGACTGGTCGGTTAATCCGGTTGCTGCAGCAACTTCCGCAGCAGGCATGCCGTGGGTGAGAAACGCTTTCGCGCGCCACAGGCGGATCGCCATCAGCATTTGATGCGGGGTGACGTGGAAATGCGCTTTAAACTGGCGTTGAAAATGATACGGGCTTAGCGCTACGACCTGCGCCAGTTCATCGAGCGTCACGGGCTGCATGTAGTTATCGTGCAGATAGTCGCGCACCTGGTCGAAGCGATGGCTGGCTTCCGCGTTTTGCGGCGCATGGTGGGCAAAGGGGCGGAAGGTATCAATAAGATCGAGCAGAACACCTTGTTGCGCCAGCGGATCGCGGGTATTCCACAACTGATAAATCTGCTGGCCGATAAGCTGCGAGCGCAGCGGGTCATGGCGCAACACATCGCTAAACCACCAGTGACGGACACCGGTGATCTCTTCAAGCTGTGTCGGGTCGAGGTAAATCATGCGATAACGCCAGCCGTCGGCGGTTTCCGCTTCACCGGTATGGAGTTCGTCGGGGTTCATGGTGACAATCGAATTCACCGATGCTACATACTGGCTGCCGCGATAGCGAAAACGCTCCGCGCCCAGCTCAATGGTGCCGATGCCGAAGGCTTCATGCGTATGCGGTTCGAAGGCGTAGCGCGAGATATGCGCGTGATACAGCTCCACGCCCGGCACCTGCGCCAGGTGCCGAAAGTTGGCGCTGTCTTTTTCGTCTGTGAAGTGGTCAGGTACGCCCTGCACGGATAGGCTCCTCCGGTATCATCTTTTCATTATCGAAGATGACCCGGAGGGACGCTACAAAAATTAACCAATCAGTAACCTTCAGAGGATACCGTTCACGCTCTCAGCAAGTGTCGTGGTCGGTCGGCCAATCAATTTGCTTAACGTTTTGCTGTCATCAAATAGACCGCCTTTTGACGCGCCAGTATCCGAATCCGCCAGCATATCCGCCAGACCCGCAGGCAGGCCAACCCCTTTCAGCGCGGCAGCGAAATCGGCTTCGCTCAGGTTCTGATAGGTAACCGGTTTCCCACTCTGTTTGGTCAGTTCCGCTGCCAGCTGCGTCAGCGTCCAGGCACTGTCGCCCGCCAGTTCATAGACCTTGCCTTCGTGACCTGCTTCGCTAATTACACGCGCCGCAGCGGCCGCATAATCGGCACGCGTTGCGGAGGCTATTTTGCCGTCGCCCGCCGCGCCGATGAATACGCCGTGTTCCAGCGCTGCCGGGGCGCTGGCAAGATAGTTCTCGGTGTACCAGCCATTGCGCAGCAGGGTGTAAGCGATGCCAGAATCAGCCAGCATTTTCTCGGTTTCGATATGTTCATCTGCCAGACCGAGTGGAGAGGTATCCGCATGCAGCAGGCTGGTGTATGCGATAAATTTCACATCCGCCGCCTTCGCCGCGTTAATCACGTTGCGATGCTGCGGGGCACGCTGGCCCACTTCGCTGGAAGAGATCAGCAGCAGTTTTTCCACCCTCTGAAGGGCTAGTTTCAGCGCAGCTTCATCATTGTAGTCGCCCTGGCGTACGTGAATGCCCTGCGCAGTCAGTGCCTGTGCTTTTGCCGGGTTGCGCACGATAGCCACAATATTGTCCGCGGGAACGGTTTTCAGTAAGGATTCGATAACATGCTGGCCCAGTTGGCCGGTTGCGCCGGTAATTGCGATCATGGGAAGTCTCCGTCCGTTTGTCTTGTGTTTGATTACGCTAACACCTAAACTTACTTTTAGTAAGTACATACAAAAAGGTAAGTATGAAATGAGTCAGGTGAGCCTGTCGCAACAACTGAAAGAGGGTAATCTTTTCGCCGAACAGTGCCCGTCGCGTGATGTGTTAAAACATGTCACCAGCCGCTGGGGCGTATTGATTCTGGTCGCGCTGCGCGAAGGTACGCACCGTTTTAGCGATCTACGCCGTAAGATGGGCGGGGTGAGTGAGAAGATGCTTGCCCAGTCGTTACAGGCGCTGGAGCAGGATGGCTTTCTCAACCGAGTTTCTTATCCGGTGGTACCGCCACATGTGGAGTATAGCCTCACGCCGCTGGGTGAGCAGGTGAGTGAGAAAGTCGCCGCGTTAGCCGACTGGATTGAACTGAATCTGCCCGAGGTGCTGGCAGTGCGGGATGAACGTGCGGCGTAAATGCCCCTCACCCCGGCCCTCTCCCACAGGGAGAGGGAGAAAACCGGCGCAAAGCTTTTATACCGCACTATCGGTTCCCTCTCCCTGTGGGAGAGGGTTAGGGTGAGGGTATTACTTCCTTAAATCCACCTGATAAATCGCAAACCCGATATCATCCGTTGCGACCTGCTTCATCGGGTACTGCGCCTTCTCTTTAATAAACGCCGCCGCTTTCTCAGAAGGTGAGGTTTCAAAGCGAATATCCAGCGCGGTTTTGCTGGCAATCGGCGCTAAGCGCCAGTTGTTATCCGCCGCCGGATGAATGGCGCCTGCGCGTTTTGATTCGGCACTTATCCAGTTGGCCAGCACGGAACGGTTCTCGTCCGGTGAGGCAAATGCGATATGCCCGTCGCCCGTACCCGCAAACTTGCCTCCGTAGGCGCGATAGTTATTGGTTGCCACCAGGAACGTTGCGTTCGGGTCGATCGGTTTTCCGTTAAATTTCAGAACCTTCACGCGTTCTGCTTTGGCATTCACCGTCTGGCATTCACCGTCGTAGCGTGCCGGTTGGCTGACATCAATTTGATATGTCACGCCGTCGATCACGTCAAAGTTATAGGTGCGGAAGCCATCCCAGTTGATGAGCGACTGCGGTTTGGTACTGGTCGGGTCAATCTGGTTGAACTGTCCAGCGGAACACTCCAGCCACTCTTTCACCTCTTTACCGCTGGCCTTCACCACGACTAATGTGTTCGGATAGAGATACAGATCGGCGGCGTTGCGGAACGTCAGTTGTCCTTTCTCGACCTCAACATAGCTTGCCGGGTCGTTTTTACGTCCACCGGCTTTAAACGGCGCGGCGGCGGAAAGCACCGGCAGTTTTGCCAGATCCGGATCGCCCTGAATATAGTGCTCGACGTAGGCTTTCTGCGCCATATTCACGACCTGCACGGTCGGATCGTCCTGCACCAGCGACAGGAAACTGTACATATTGTCGGACGATTTTCCGATAGGCTTACTGACAAACTCGCGCGTGGCATCGTGATCAGCTTTTAAGATTTCAATCAGCTTGCTGTCTTCTGCCGCCAGCGATTTCTTCGCTGCTGTATCGTAGATTGGCCGGGCTTCCGCTTTCGACGAGGTGACCAGCCATTTGCCGCTGTCGTTATTCAGCACCAGATCGACCACGCCCAGATGGTCGCCCCACATCCCTGGCATCACCGCAGGCACACCGTTCAGCGTACCTTTATCAAGGTCTACGCCTTTGATATCCGCGAAATCTTTCCCCGGAAAAACGGCGTGCGCGTGGCCAAACATAATCGCATCGACGCCCGGCACTTCACTCAGGTAGTAAACGGAGTTCTCCGCCATCGCCTGATACGGGTCGGCGGAGAGCCCGGAGTGGGCAATAACGACCACCACATCTGCACCGTTTTTACGCATCTCTGGCACATAGTGGCGGGCGGTTTCGGTGATGTCGTTGACTGTCACTTTGCCGTCAAGATTAGCTTTATCCCACGTCATGATTTGCGGCGGCACAAAACCGATATAGCCGATACGCAAGGTATGCGTTGCGCCGTCTTTATCTTTCACCGTAGTTTCTTTAATCAGATAGGGTGTAAAAAGCGGTTTCTTGCTCTTAACGTCGATGATATTGGCGTTAATATACGGGAATTTTGCGCCGGCAATAGCCGTATGCAGGAAGTCCAGTCCATAGTTAAACTCATGGTTGCCCAGGTTTCCCACCACGTAATCGAGCGTGTTCATCGCCTTATAAACCGGATGCGTCTCCCCGGCTTTTAAGCCTTTGGCTGCCGCGTAGTCGCCCATCGGGCTGCCCTGAATCACATCACCGTTATCCACCAGCACGCTGTTGGCGGCCTCCGCGCGGGCGGCGTTAATCAGGCTGGCCGTGCGGACCAGTCCGAATTTTTCGGTAGCAGAATCTTTGTAATAGTCGAAATCCATCATATTGCTGTGCAAATCAGTGGTTTCCAGAATACGGAGATCGACCGTGGCGGCATTGACGCTGGCGGCAATCAGCGTGGCCAGGAGCGTTGCGCTAAACTTAATCATCAGGGGGCGTCCTTTTCAGATCCAGGGCACATAAGAAAATGTATGTACATTCTGTTGCTTACGAGAATGTGAATCATGCCAGAAAAGGGTGACCGGAAGCCGGCAGCGCTTCACAGATATCCAGACCCGGCGTCGCCGATGGGAATGGCGCAATGCGTGACGATGCGATATAAATAAAACAACGAGTTAACACCACTGCAATCTCAACGAGGTGGAGAATGTTAGAACAAGTATGTCAGCTTGCACGGAACGCGGGCGATGCCATTATGCAGGTTTATGATGGAGCGCTACCGATGGACGTTGCCAGCAAGAAAGACGATTCTCCCGTCACGGCAGCGGATATTGCGGCGCACCATGTGATTGTTAACGGACTCAAGGCGCTGGCGCCTGATATTCCGATTCTATCGGAAGAGGACCCGCCGGGCTGGGATGTGCGGCAGCACTGGCAGCGCTACTGGTTGGTGGACCCGCTGGATGGCACCAAAGAATTTATTAAGCGCAACGGCGAATTCACCGTCAATATCGCCTTAATTGAGCACGGTAAACCGGTGCTTGGCGTGGTGTACGCGCCGGTCACGAAGGTGATGTACAGCGCAGCGGAAGGCAAAGCGTGGAAAGAAGAGTGCGGCGTGCGTAAGCAAATTCACGCCCGCGATGCGCGTCCGCCGCTGGTAGTGATCAGCCGCTCGCACAGCAGCGATCCGGAACTCGCTGAATATTTACAGCAACTGGGTGAGCATCAGACCACGTCTATTGGTTCATCGCTCAAGTTCTGCCTGGTGGCGGAAGGGCAGGCGCAGCTTTATCCACGCTTCGGGCCGACCTGCGTCTGGGATACTGCAGCAGGCCATGCGGTGGCTGTTGCCGCCGGGGCGCGGGTTCACGACTGGCAGGGGAAAACCCTCGACTACACGCCGCGTGAATCCTTCCTCAACCCCGGCTTCCGCGTCGCTATTTTTTAAGTAATGTGTGCAGCAGGGTAACCACCTGCTGCACTTCATCCTGCGTCAGCGCGCCGTCTTTCGCCCACTTCACGCGTCCGTCTTTATCCAGCACCGCAATCGCGGAGCTCTCTTCCTCCAGTTGCCAGGCTTTTCTCACCACGCCGTTGCTGTCGACCACAATTTGTGACCACGGGAAGAGCTTTTTATTGCTCTCCAGACTGTTACGCACAAACATCCCGGTGCCGGGAATGGCGTCGTCGGTGTTGACGATAGTAGTGGTTTGATAGCGGTCGTGCGGTAACTTCGCCGCTTTAATGGCTTCAATCAGCCCGGCATTCTTCTCTTTGGCGGAGGTGCGTCCGGCAATATGTTGCACCACTCGCACTTTTCCAGGAAGCTGCGCGCTATTCCAGCTTTTGTAGCTAAACTTATCATTGTCGAGTATCAATTCACCGCGATCGGCAACGCCTACCGCAGGTACGCGTTCCCCCTCCTTCAGCGCGTGGGCGGACGCCATCAACGGCATTAACAGGCATGAAATGGCCAACAGAGAACGTAAGGTCATGGTGTGTCCTTCTTTTTATGCAGGTGATCCGACCACTTGGCCGATGCTTTTAAGCATAAGTGCTATTGATATGTTTTTCCCGCAAGGTTAGTGCCACTTTGTGGCGGAACGCACATAACCGCAGTAAATCGAAGGCTTATACTGTATTCATCGTATAGCTGAAAAGAAAATTCTCAATTATTGTAATAAAAAGGTAAATAAAGCTCCCTATACTAGGGTAGCTCTGTGGTTATGGACTATAGTTAACGGGTATTTAACATTGCGCCCCGGAGCGTTGAACCAAATTTGGAATCAACAAGGGCGTTATACTCGCAGGAGATAAGAATGAAAATTTTCCAACGCTACAACCCGCTTCAGGTGGCAAAGTACGTAAAAATCCTGTTCCGTGGACGGTTGTACATCAAGGACGTTGGTGCTTTTGAGTTTGATAAGGGGAAAATTTTGCTCCCCAAGATTAAGGACAAGCAGCACTATTCTGTGATGTCCGAGGTCAACCGCCACGTTATGCGTCTGCAAACCGAGATGGCATAACGGCAGCTAGCGGCAGAAAAGCAAACGGCTCCCAATGGGAGCCGTTGATGTTTTCAGGGAAGCGATTTATGCCGCTGTACCTTTTTCTTCGATTTCAGCCTGTTTTGGCACTAATACCGTCGGCTTGTTATCAATGCGCGTGACCAGCAGTTGGTCGATGCGGTAGTTATCAATATCCACCACCTCGAACTTATAGCCGGAGAACTTCACCGCATCGGTGCGTTTCGGGATTTTACGCAGCATAAACATCATGAAGCCGCCGATGGTTTCATAGTTGCCAGACTGCGGGAAGTCATCGATATCCAGCACGCGCATCACGTCATCAATCGGCGTTCCGCCATCAATGAGCCATGAGTTTTCATCGCGCGCCACGATCTGCTCTTCCAGGCCCTGGCCAACCAGGTCGCCCATCAGGGTGGTCATCACGTCGTTCAGGGTGATGATGCCCACCACTAGCGCGTATTCGTTCATGATAACCGCGAAGTCTTCACCCGCCGTTTTGAAGCTTTCCAGCGCTTCAGAAAGGGTCAGCGTGTCCGGCACAATCAGGGTATTGCGGATCTGCACGCCGCTGTTGAGTGCCATGCTCTGGTTTGCCAGCACGCGGTTCAGCAGATCTTTCGAATCGACATAACCAATGATGTGGTCGATATCTTCATTACACACCAGGAACTTAGAGTGAGGATGCTCAGCCACTTTGTTTTTCAGGCTCTGCTCATCTTCATGCAGATCGAACCAAATTACGTTTTCGCGCGACGTCATGGAAGACGGCACGGTACGTGATTCCAGCTCAAACACGTTTTCAATCAGTTCGTGTTCTTGTTTACGCAGCACACCCGCCAATGCGCCCGCTTCCACCACTGCATAAATGTCGTCAGACGTAATATCGTCTTTACGCACCATCGGCAGTTTGAAAATACGGAAGATGTTGTTGGCGAGGCCATTGAAGAACCAGACCAGCGGACGGAAGACCAGAAGACAGAAGCGCATCGGGTTGATGATGCGCAAAGCCACGGCTTCCGGCGAAATCATACCGATGCGCTTCGGCGTCAGGTCGGCGAACAGAATAAACAGGCCGGTCACCAGCGAGAAGGAGAGAATAAAGCTCAGCTGCTCGGCGAGCTCAGGGGACATGTAATTCAAAAACAGGCTGTGGAACGCCGGTGAGAATGCTGCATCGCCCACGATACCGCCGAGAATGGCGACCGCGTTAAGGCCAATTTGCACCACGGTGAAGAACATACCGGGGTTTTCCTGCATCTTCAGGATGCGTTGCGCATTCACATTGCCTTCATCGGCCAGCAGCTTGAGTTTGATTTTACGGGAGGCAGCCAGCGAGATCTCGGATATCGAGAAAAAGGCGCTGACGGCAATCAGGCAAAGTATTACTAAAATACTGTTTAACATATCTTATCCGACCTTTAAGGCCAGATCCTCGGAAGGGAAGTTGAACGTCGTGTGGAATACACTAAAAACCGGCCCGAAGGCACTGGACCGGCGAATTCGCAGCTAGTATAGCGTAAAAGAGTGTAAATTCGCCAGTGGGCGCATTTTGCTTAACGGGGAAGGTCAATCCAGCGACGCTGCGCCGAGGATTGATAAAGGGCGTTGACCATTCTCAGCGATACCGCCGCATCGTGAATATCGGCCCCGCCGTATTGTGTCGGGTCGAGGATTGCCGTATAGAAATCGTTGATGGCCTGGCGGTGGCTGTCGCCCCAGTAGCGTTTGACGTTGCCGTGCGGCAGCTCGTCATTAACGAGCGCTGCGCGTTGCTCATCGACCACCTGCCAGAGCGTGCTGCGTTCGAGCTGTAAAAAGCCGCGCTCGAAGTGGATCTCCAGCGCCAGTGGGGAATCAGTGGTGTAGCCGTTGGTGGCGTAGAAAATGCCGCGCGCGCCGTTGTTGAACGCCATCGTTGCCATCGCCGAATCTTCGGTTTCGATAAGCGATTCAAGCAGGCTGGTTTCCACCACCCCCTTAATGCGCCGCACGCCGCCGGCAAACCACTGCATCAAATCCAGCGTATGAATCGCCTGATTTATCAACAGGCTGCCGCCCTCTGTTGCCCAGCGGCCACGCCACGGGCTTTCGTTATAATACGCGCCGTGGCGGTGCCAGGTCAGGCTGGCTTTGATGCTTAACATGTTGCCAAGCGCACCGTCCTGAATAATCTGGCGGATGCGCTGGCTGGTGGGATTAAGGCGATTCTGGTAGCAGACCGCAAGCTGCGTATCGGCACGCTCGACCGCGGCCTGGATCTGCGCCAGTTCACTCCCATTCATGGCGACTGGCTTTTCACTAAAAACGTGTTTGCCCGCCGCCAGTGCGGCGATAATCATCTCCCGGTGCAGATGATGGGGTGTACAGATGTGCACCACATCGACGTCTGCATCGGCCAGCAGGTCGCGGTAGTCGGCGTAAAAGCGGCAATTATACTTTTCTGCCAACGCCCGGCCCTTATCGACATCCGTATCAACAAGTGCGTACAACCGGGCTTGCGGGTGCTGGAGTATCGGCTCTGCATGGCAACCATGAATGGCGCCTGCGCCGATAATCGCTGCATGAATGGGTTCCATCGTGCCTCCGTTAGGCCTGTGCGTTAGCCAGCATTTGCGCCTTCACGCACAGCTCGGCGGCTTTAAACGTGTGTTCCTGCGTCATGGCATTTTCGGTGCGGTTCAGACAATCAAGAATCAACTGGCCGAAGTAGGGGAAGCCCACTTTGCCCGCCACCGGATAGCGGAATTCGCCCTCTTTGTTGACCAGATAAACCACATCCTGCTCCTGACGGGTGATATCGACATACTTGCGAATTTCGATATAGCCCTCGGTCCCGAGCAGCGTCAGGCGACCGTCGCCCCAGCTTGAAAGGCCGTCCGGCGTGAACCAGTCGCAGCGGAAATAGCCGGTTGCGCCGTTGTCGCCCGCCAGCATCGCGTCGCCGAAATCTTCAAACAGCGGATACTGCGGATGATTGACGTTGCGCACCTGGCTTGCCACCACGCGTGCGTTGCGGTTGCCGGTATAAAAGAGGAATTGCTCAATCTGATGGCTGCCGATATCGCACAGAATGCCGCCGAACAGGGCTTTATCGTAGAACCATTCCGGGCGGCCTTCGCCTTCACGGTGCGGGCCAACGCCGAGGGTTTGCATTACGCGGCCAATCGCCCCTTGTTCCACCAGTTGCCCGGCGAAGACGGCGCTTTCAACGTGCAGGCGTTCGCTGTAATACACCGCGTATTTACGCCCGGTTTCCTGCACTTTGCGTTTTGCCTGCTCCAGTTGCGCCAGGGTGGTCAGCGGCGCTTTATCGGTGAAATAATCTTTGCCTGCATCCATCACTTTCAGGCCCAGCGGGCAGCGCTCAGAAGGCACGGCGGCGCCAGCAACCAACTGTACGCTGGTGTCGGTCAGGATGGTTTCCAGAGAATCAGCCACCTTCACCTGCGGATACTGCTCGACGAATTTTGCCACTTTAGCCGGGTCGGGATCGTACACCCACTTCAGCGTTGCGCCCGCTTCAATCAGGCCGTTACACATGCCATAGATATGGCCGTGGTCCAGTGCGGCGGCGGCAATGATAAATTCACCCGGCGCAACCACCGGCTGCGGTTTGCCCACCGGGGCGTAGTTCATTCCGTCTTTGATGCTCATTGTTGTGTTCCTTTATGGCTGCGGTGCAGGGTTTTCCCCTCACCCTAGCCCTCTCCCTCAAGGGAGAGGGGACCGGTTTTCTCCCTCTCCCTGTGGGAGAGGGCCGGGGTGAGGGCATTACCAGGTTCCGGACGCGTCCAGGGTTTTACTCTCGACGTTTTTATCAACTGACGTTGCAATCCGCTCATCCAGCAGTTGTTTAAACAGCGCTTCATCCAGCGGCAGATCGACCCAGTTGTCCGTCCAGGTGGAAAGGTGCATGGCGTTAGAGAGCGTCAGGCCGTGAATACCTTCCTGGCCCGGTGCCAGCAGCGGCGTGCCGTGCAACACGGCGGCAGCGAAGTTGGCAGTAATCACATGATGATCGCTGCACTCCGGCGCTACCGGAATAGTCACTTCCCAGCACTCCGGTTCGCCAAAGCCGTTTTGCCAGCGGGCGTTGAATTCGGTTTCCGATTCACGCAGTCGCCAGAAGCGCAGCTTGCCCTCTTCAACGACCACTTTGCCGCGATCGCCAGCGATTTCCAGACGGTTGGTGCCGGGGGCTTCTGCGGTGGTGGTGATGAATACGCCCGTCGCGCCGTTGGCGTACTCCGCGTAGGCAGTCACCTCGTTCTCGACTTCAATCTGACGATGTTTGCCGAACTGGCAGAACGCGCGCACGCGTACCGGCATGCCGACCAGCCATTGCCAGAGGTCAAGCTGGTGCGGGTCCTGGTTGAGCAGCACGCCGCCGCCTTCGCCTTTCCAGGTGGCGCGCCAGCCGCCCGAGTTGTAGTAGCTTTGCGAGCGATACCAGTTGGTGATTATCCAGTTAGAGCGACGAATTTCGCCCAGTTCGCCGCTGTCGATCAGGTCTTTCACTTTCTGATACAGCGGGTTAGGGCGCTGGTTGAACATCATGCCAAACACCACATTGCAGCCGCGCGCGAATTCGTTCATCTCGCGTACCTGTGCGGTGTAGACGCCAGCCGGTTTTTCACACAGCGTATGAATACCCAGGCGCATTGCCATCATCGACAAACGCGGATGCTCGTAGTGCGGCGTAGAGACAATCACTGCGTCAATGAGTCCGCTTTGCAGCATCTCCTGCGCATCGCTAAACAGCGCGACTTCTTCGCCCACTAACGCGCGAATGGTCGCGTGTTTTTCAGGATTGTTGTCGCACACCGCCGTCAGGCAGGCCTCTTTGACCGTTCCCGCCAGCAGATAGCGGGCGTGAACTGTGCCGATATTCCCCACACCAATAATGCCAAACCGTACCTTCTTCATGCTGCACCTTGCGTCGTAAAAAGGGTTGATGTCTGCAACATAGAAAAGGCGAAACGGGGCGACAAACGGATTTTGTGAGAATGCTCGCAGGGAAAGCAGGAATATGGGCGAAAGGGTAAAAAAAGGTTTTAAAATCAGCTTACTGGTTCTGCAAATATTTGCAGAATTTGATTGCGAGCGAGATCACATCATGTCCGGCAAGCTGAAAATGAAGCAGATCGCCACCCTTACGGGCTACTCCATCAGCACCGTTTCGCGCGTGCTGAGCGGGAAATCGTACACCAGTGAAAAAGCGCGGGCGGCGATAGTGAAATGCGCGCGCCGTTTAGGCGTGCTGGAAGAGATGGCGAGCGGGCGTTTGCTGATTAACGGCATCGCCGTGTTTGCGCCGGCGCGAACGTTTACCGCTAACGGCGACACCTTTTATCAGGAAGTGACTAAAGGCATTGCTGACGCCGTGGCCCCGCACGACGTGTATCTCTCCTGGTGCGGGCTGGAGGAGCGGCAGGCGGACATTCGCCTGTTTCTCGATAAGACCGGCAGTAAGCACATCAATGCGATCATTATTATCGGCACCGACGACCCGACTATTTTCAAGCTTGCTGCCAGCCTGAATAAACCCTGCGTGCTGATTAATTCTCATGACAAAGAGATGGCGCTCGATGCGGTGTCGCCGGATCACCACGCCATTGGTTACAGCGCGCTGCGTCATCTGTTTGAGAACGGCCATCGGCGCGTGTTATCACTTACCTGTTTGCGGCGCGAAACGCTCTATACGCGTCTGGAAGGGATAAAACAGGCTTATCGCGACTACCACGTGCCGTTTGATCCGGAGCAGTCTTTGATTGTCACGGAAGGATTTTCAGCGCATGAAGCGGAACAGGCGTTGGACGCCTGGCTGAGTTGTCACCCGCGCGACCTCTGGCCCGAGGCGATTTTCCCCGGAAGTTCAGGGATGACGGTGGGCGTGCAGCGTGTGCTGACGCGTCATGGACTGCGCGTGCCGCAGGATATTTCTCTATTGACCACTGATTTTGGCTGGCACCTGAAAAATGCCCAGGTGACGGGCGTTGAAGTGCCGTGTCGGGAACTCGGTATCGAAGCCGTGCATCTGTTGCAAACCCGGCTGAATCGCCCGCAGGCACCCATTTTCAATTTGCTGTTGCAGGGTAAAACGCGCGAAGCGGGCAGCGTGGTCAGCGCCACGCGGCATACGGCCCGCGCGGCGATTTCTCCGTAGCGTTATGCCAGTTGAGGCGGCAGGCAGACGCCAATTCCACCGATACCGCAGTAGCCATACGGATTTTTGTGCAGATACTGCTGGTGGTCATCTTCCGCATAGTAGAACGGTTTGGCGGTGGCGATTTCCGTGGTAATGCGGCGATTGTCGCCCGCGCTTTTCATTGCGGCCTGGAAGCGTTCGGCGCTGGCGTGCGCTTCGCGTTCCTGCTCCGGCGTCAGCACATATATCGCAGAGCGATACTGCGTTCCGTGGTCGTTTCCCTGCTGCATGCCCTGCGCCGGGTCGTGATTTTCCCAGAATACCTGCAACAGTTGCGCATAGCTGATAACGGATGGATCATACACCACGCGTACTGCCTCGGCGTGCCCGGTCTGTCCGGAGCAGACTTCGCGGTAGGTCGGATTCGGCGTGTAACCGCCGCTGTAGCCAGCCGCCGTACTGTATACGCCAGGAAGCTGCCAGAACAGGCGCTCAACGCCCCAGAAGCATCCCATCGCGAAAATCGCCACTTCCATTCCATCCGGAATATTCGTCATTGAGTGACCGTTAACGGCGTGTAACGTATCTACAGGCATCGGCGTATTGCGTCCTGGGAGCGCATCCGATTGAGACACAAGGTGATTTTTCTCAAATAAGCTCATAGGACGGTCTCCAGATTACGGTATGAACAGTTAAGGTTGTAACCAGGCGTGAGTTTTAACACAATAAACACGCCGAATACGTCTAGATTTAAACATAAGAATAATTTGGGGTGTTGTCTCTTTTTCAACCCGAGAATGTTTAGGGTTATTAAAAACAGAGCGCCATACGTATGAGCAGGGAATTGGTTGATACGTATCCGACGCCGTTATTGCCGTGGAAAGGCTTTCGTTTCCATTGGGGTGGAAACAGGATATTCAGGAGAAAATGTGCGACAAATCCGCCAGTTATGTGTGGTCGGTTTACTGCTGACCAGCGGTGTTGCCAGTGCAGCGAATATACGTTTGCAGGTTGAAGGACTTTCAGGGCAACTGGAAAAAAACGTTCGAGCGCAGCTCTCGACAATTCAGGGTGATGAGGTCACGCCAGATCGCCGTTTTCGCGCGCGCGTCGATGACGCCATCCGTGAAGGCTTAAAAGCGCTTGGTTATTACGAACCGACTATCGATTTTGAACTGAAACCGCCACCGGCAAAAGGACGTCAGGTGCTACTGGCGAAAGTCACGCCGGGTGAACCGGTGCGCATTGGCGGCACCGACGTGATTCTGCGCGGTGGTGCGCGCACTGACAAAGATTATCTCGCGCTACTTAAAACGCGCCCGGCGATTGGCACGGTGCTCGATCACAGCGATTACGACGATTTCAAAAAAGGCTTAACCAGCGTTGCGCTGCGTCGCGGCTATTTTGATAGCGAATTTAAAAAGAGCCAGCTCGGCATCGCACTCGATCGCCATCAGGCGTTCTGGGATATCGATTATGACAGCGGTGAGCGTTATCGTTTCGGCGCGGTCACCTTTGAAGGCTCGCAGATTCGTGAAGAGTATCTGCAAAACCTCGTGCCGTTTAAGCAGGGCGATTATTACCAGTCCAGCGATCTGGCTGAACTGAATCGCCGCCTGTCGGCCACTGGCTGGTTTAAATCGGTGGTGGTCGCACCTGAATTCGAAAAATCACGAAAAACCAAAATATTACCGCTACATGGCGTCGTGTCGCCGCGCAGTGAAAACACCATCGAAACCGGTGTCGGTTATTCAACGGACGTCGGTCCGCGCGTGAAGGCAACGTGGAAAAAACCGTGGATCAACTCCTATGGGCATAGTCTGACGACCAGCGCCAGCATCTCATCGCCTGAGCAGATCCTCGATTTCAGCTACAAGATGCCGCTCTTAAAGAACCCGCTTGAACAGTACTATCTGGTGCAAGGGGGCTTTAAGCGTACCGACCTGAACGATACGGAAGCCGACTCCACCACGCTTGCGCTGTCGCGCTACTGGGACCTCTCCAGTGGCTGGCAGCGGGCGATTAACCTGCGCTGGAGCTTCGACCACTTTACCCAGGGTAATGTCACCAACACCACGATGTTGCTTTATCCGGGCGTGATGATTAGCCGTACCCGCTCCCGCGGCGGCCTGATGCCGACCTGGGGGGATTCCCAACGTTACTCTATCGATTACTCCAATACTGCCTGGGGATCTGATGTCGACTTCAGCGTCTGGCAGGCGCAAAACGTCTGGATTCGGACTTTATACGACAAACACCGCTTCGTGATGCGCGGCAACCTCGGCTGGATTGAAACGGGCGATTTCGACAAAGTGCCGCCGGATCTCCGCTTTTTCGCCGGGGGCGACCGCAGTATTCGTGGCTATAAATACAAATCGATCTCGCCGGAATACGATGATGGCAAACTGAAAGGGGCCTCGAAGCTGGCGACAGGCTCGGTTGAGTATCAATACAACGTTACCGGTAAGTGGTGGGGCGCGGTGTTCATGGACGGCGGTGAAGCGGTGAGCGATATTCGCCGTAGCGACTGGAAAACCGGCGCGGGCGTCGGCGTTCGCTGGCAGTCTCCTGTGGGGCCGGTCAAGCTCGATGTTGCCGCACCGCTGGGCGATAAAGACGAGCATGGATTACAGTTCTACATCGGTCTGGGGCCTGAATTATGAGTTTATGGAAGAAGATAAGCCTCGGCGTACTGATTTTTGTCGTGCTGCTTATTGGGGCCGTCGCGTTTCTGGTTAGCACCACCACAGGTTTGCATCTGCTGTTTAATGCGGCGAACCGCTGGGTACCGGGGCTGGAAATCGGCCAGGTGACCGGCGGCTGGCGCAATTTGACGCTGAAAAACGTGCGCTATACCCAGCCTGGTGTGGCGGTGAACGCGGGTGAGTTTCATCTGGCGGTAAAAACCGAATGCCTGTGGAGCAGCAGCCTGTGCGTGGACGACATCGGCCTGCGTGACGTCAACGTCGCCATCGACAGCAGCAAAATGCCGCCATCAGCGACGCCTGCGGAAGAGGAAGAGAGCGGCCCGCTGAATCTCTCTACGCCGTATCCAATCACTCTCAGCCGCGTGTCGCTCAACAATGTGAATATCAAAATCGACGACACCACCGTGTCGGTGATGGATTTCATGACCGGGCTGAACTGGCAGGAGAAAAACCTGACGCTGACGCCAACCACGCTGCAAGGGCTGCTGATCGCCCTGCCGAAAGTGGCGGATGTGGCGCAGAAAGAGGTGGTAGAGCCGAAGATTGACAACCCGCAGCCGCAGGAAAAACCGCTCGGCGAGACGATGAAAGATCTCTTCTCGAAACCGGTGCTGCCGGAGATGACCGATGTGCATCTGCCGCTTAATCTGAACATTGAATCTTTCAGCGGCGAACAACTGCGCATCACCGGCGATACGGATCTGACGGTGTATAAAATGCTGCTGAAGGTGAGCAGCATCGACGGCAACATGAAGCTGGATACGCTCGATATCGACTCCAGCCAGGGAACGGTAAATGCCACCGGTACCGCGCAGCTGACCAACGACTGGCCGGTGGATATCACCCTCAACAGCACCCTGAACATTGAGCCGCTGAAGGGCGAGAAAATCAAACTTAAGCTGGGCGGTGATGTTCGCAAGCAACTGGAACTGGGCGTGAATCTCTCCGGCCCGGTGGATATGTCACTGCGCGCGCAAACGCAACTGGCCGAAGCCGGGTTGCCGCTGAATCTGGACGTGACCAGCAAGCAGCTTTACTGGCCATTTACCGGCGAGAAGCAGTTCCAGGCCGACGATCTGAAACTGAAACTCAGCGGCAAAATGACCGACTACACCCTGTCGTTCGCGACGGCAGTGAAAGGTCAGGGCGTGCCGCCCGCCAACATCAAACTGGATGCGAAAGGCAACGAACTTCAGGTTAATCTCGATAAACTCACCGTGGCGGCACTGGAAGGCACCACCGAGCTGAAAGCCCTGCTCGACTGGCAGCAGGCGATCAGCTGGCGTGGTGAGCTGGCATTACACGGCATCAACACGGCAAAAGAAGTGCCGGACTGGCCGTCGAAGCTGGATGGCCTGATCAAAACTCAGGGCAGCCTGTACGGCGGTACCTGGCAGATGGATGTCCCGTCGCTGAAAATCACCGGCAACGTGAAGCAGAACAAAGTGAACGTTGACGGCTCCCTGAAGGGCAACAGCTACATGCAGTGGACCATTCCAGGTCTGCATCTGGAGCTGGGGCGCAACAGTGCGGACGTGAAAGGTGAGTTGGGCGTTAAAGATCTCAATCTCGACGCCACCATCGATGCGCCGAATCTGGATAACGCCTTACCGGGGCTGGGCGGCACGGCGAAAGGGCTGGTGAAAGTGCGCGGTACGGTGGAAGCGCCGCAGTTGCTGGCGGACATCACCGCGCGCGGCCTGCGCTGGCAGGAGCTGACCGTCGGTCAGGTACGCGTGGAAGGCGATGTGAAATCCACCGACCAGATCGCGGGCAATCTTGATGTGCGCGTCGAGCGCATTGCACAGCCGGGGGTAGATATCAGCCTGGTGGATCTCAGTGCCAAAGGTAGCGAGAAGCAGCACACGCTGAATCTGCGCATTAACGGTGAACCAGTCTCCGGGCAACTGGCGCTGGCGGGCAGTTTTGACCGCAAAGAAGAGCGCTGGAAAGGTTCGCTGAGCGATACCCGTTTCCAGACGCCGGTCGGCCCGTGGTCGCTGTCTCGCGCCATCGCACTCGATTTCCGTAACAAAGAGCAGAAAATCAGCGTTGGCCCGCACTGCTGGACTAACCCGAACGCTGAACTCTGCGTGCCACAAACCATCGACGCCGGGGCGACGGGGCGTGCGCAGGTGAACCTTAACCGTTTCGACCTGGCGATGCTCAAACCGTTTATGCCAGAAGAGACGCAGGCCAGCGGCGTGTTCAGCGGTAACGCCGATGTGATCTGGGATACCACCAAAGAAGGCCTGCCGCAGGGGAAAGTGACGCTCAGCGGGCGTAACGTGAAGGTCACCCAGATCGTCAACGACGCGCCGTTACCGGTGGCCTTCGACACGCTGAATCTCAATGCGGATCTGCACAACAACCGCGCCGAGCTGGGCTGGATGATTCGCCTGACCAATAACGGGCAACTTGATGGGCAAGTTCAGGTGACCGATCCGCAGGGTCGGCGCAACCTGGGCGGCAACGTCAACATCCGCAACTTCTCGCTGGCGATGATTAACCCTATCTTCGCAAAAGGCGAGAAAGCGGCGGGCACACTGAATGCCAACCTGCGTTTAGGGGGCGACGTTCAGGGGCCACAGCTGTTTGGCCAAATGCAGCTCAACGGTGTCGATCTCGACGCTAACTTCATGCCGTTCGATATGCAGCCGAGTCAGATTGCAATGAACTTCAACGGCACGCGCTCCACTCTGCAAGGTGAAGTGGTCACACAGCAGGGGAGCATTAGCCTCAGCGGCAACGCCGACTGGACGCAGATCGACAACTGGCGCGCCAGCGTGGCGGCGAAAGGCAGCCGGGTACGAATTACCGTGCCGCCGATGGTACGCCTCGACGTTTCGCCGGATGTGGTGTTTAACGCCACGCCAAGCCTGTTTACCCTCGACGGCAGCGTTGATGTGCCGTGGGCGCGCATTGTGGTGCATGACGTACCGGAAAGTGCGGTGGGCGTCTCCAGCGATGAAGTGATGCTCAACGATAAACTACAGCCGGAAAACCCGAAAACTGCGTCGATCCCGATCAACAGTAACCTGACCATTCACGTCGGTAACAACGTGCGTCTGGATGCGTTTGGGCTGAAAGCGCGACTGACCGGTGACCTGAAAGTGGCGCAGGATAAACAGGGGCTCGGCCTGAATGGGCAAATCAACATTCCGGAAGGGCGCTTCCACGCCTACGGCCAGGATTTAATTGTGCGTAAAGGCGAGCTGCTCTTCTCCGGCCCGCCGGACCAGCCGCTGCTGAACATCGAAGCGATCCGTAACCCGGACGCCACCGAAGATGATGTGACCGCCGGTATTCGCGTCACCGGTCCGGCAGACCAGCCGAAGGCCGAAGTCTTCTCTGACCCGGCGATGTCGCAACAGATGGCCCTCTCTTACCTGGTTCGTGGACAGGGGCTGGACAGCGATCAGAGCGACAGTGCCGCGATGACATCCATGCTTATTGGCCTGGGGGTTGCACAAAGTGGCCAGGTTGTGGGTAAAATCGGCGAGACATTTGGCGTAAGCAATCTGGCGCTGGACACGCAAGGGGTGGGTGACTCATCTCAGGTGGTGGTCAGCGGCTACGTACTGCCAGGTCTACAGGTGAAATATGGTGTCGGGATCTTTGACTCCTTAGCGACTCTCACGTTACGCTACCGCCTGATGCCTAAGCTATATCTGGAAGCGGTGTCTGGTATCGACCAGGCGCTTGATTTGCTCTATCAGTTTGAGTTTTAGCAATGCGAATATTTGTATACGGCAGTTTGCGGCGTAAACAAGGCAACAGCCACTGGATGACCAACGCCCAGTTGCTGGGCCAGCACAGCGTAGCCGACTATCAACTGTACAGCCTGGGCCACTATCCAGGCGCAGTGCCGGGAAAGGGCACAGTACACGGTGAGGTTTACCGGGTTGATGCGGCGACGATGGCTGAACTTGACGAGCTACGCACCAAAGCGGGTGAATATGCTCGTCACCTTATCCAAACGCCATACGGTAGTGCCTGGATGTACGTCTATCAGCGCCCGGTTGATGGGCTGCCGCTGATAGAAAGCGGAGACTGGTTAGACAAAGACCAGTATTAATCCTCATAACGCCACCTTCGGGTGGCGTTGTTTTTTGTGCGCCGCAACGTGCTTAATCTGCAACGCATTTTCGTGTTCTCTTCATTTCACATTGCGCTTTCCAGACTTAATAAAATCCTAAAAACCGTGCTGGTGCGTTTTATACAGAAAAGGCAAACTCGTCATGAACCTTCTGAGTTATACTTTGTATAACTTCAGGAGGCGATATGCACGTAACCATTAAGAAATGGGGAAACAGTATGGGGATGGTCATTCCAGGCACCGTCGTCAAAGAGCTGAATCTGTCCGTCGGACAGAACATGGAGGTCAATGTGAAAGAACACCAAATCATTCTGACGCCGCTGAAGCGGCACTATTCGCTGGATGCGCTGCTGGCCCAGTGCGACATCAATGCGCCCGCGTTAAGCGAAGAAGAGCTTTGGGGGCAAAGCGGTCCGCAGGGTGACGAAGTATGGTAAAAAGCACCTTGTTTGCGCGCGGTGATATTGTGCTGGTGGGGTTTGACCCCGCGAGTGGGCACGAACAAAAGGGCGAAGGGCGTCCTGCATTAGTGCTCTCTGTCGGCGCTTTTAATCGCTTAGGAATGGTGCTTGTCGCGCCTGTTACCCGTGGTGGAAACCACGCACGCTATGCCGGTTTTGCGGTTCCGCTGAGCTGCAAAACGGGCGACGTTAGCGGTGTTGTGTTGGTTAATCAGTTCCGCATGATGGATCTTAACGCGCGTGGCGCAAAGAAGCTGGGTGAGGCGAGCGCGGAAGTGATGGAAGATGTGTTACTTCGGGCGCAGGCGATTCTTGATTAGGTGGGAAGAGTTGGTAGGCCGGATAAGGCGTAAGCCGCCGTATTCAGGCATAAAAAACACCGTCGAAGCGGTGTGAGACTGATGACGAACGCAAACATTGCCTGATGCGCTACGCTTATCAGGCTTACAAGGTTTCTGCAATGTATTGAATTTGCACTATTTTGTAGGCCGGATAAGGCGTTAGCCGCATCCGGCAATGCTGATACTCAGGCATAAAAAAACACCGCCGAAGCGGTGTCTTTTATCACGCAGAAAGAAAGTTTATTTCTTCGCACGTTCGAAGGAAGCAATGATTTCCGCTTTAGCCGCTTCAGCATTGTCCCAACCGTCAACTTTAACCCATTTGCCTTTTTCGAGGTCTTTGTAGTGCTCGAAGAAGTGGGTGATCTGCGCTTTCAGCAGTTCCGGCAGGTCGTTCACATCTTTGATGTGATCGTATTCTTTGCTCAGTTTAGTGTGCGGTACTGCAACCAGTTTGGCATCTTCACCAGACTCGTCGGTCATTTTCAGCACGCCAACCGGACGGCAGCGAATCACAGAACCCGGTTCCAGCGGATACGGCGTCGGGACCAGTACGTCAACCGGGTCACCGTCCAGAGACAGGGTGTGGTTGATGTAACCGTAGTTGCACGGATAGAACATCGCAGTGGACATGAAGCGGTCAACGAACAGTGCGCCGCTCTCTTTGTCGACTTCGTATTTGATAGGATCCGCATTCGCCGGGATCTCGATAACGACGTAGATATCTTCCGGCAGATCTTTACCCGCTGGGACGTTGAGTAAGCTCATGTCTGTTTCCTTTAAAATGTATGGCAAACAAGTGGCGGGTATTATAGCCAACTCGCAGTGAAAGTCTTGACCTGTTTTATCTCTTCTCTAACCGGCAGAGCCTTTTTCAGCACCTTCTGATGACTCTAAAATCCATAAAGTTAGCCGCATCCTGAATAAAATTGTGAAACCGTTTACATTAATGCCTTTACGCACTCCGTATCGTACGAAAATTCTGCAATATCAAGCATCGCCCGATCCCTTGCTCCTCCTCAGCTCCTGCCAATACTGATAATTAACATTACATTCACTTTCCCGAATTGTGATGTAACGCATTCTGTTACATTTACCATTGTCTATAGTTTGTCCGCAGGCGTGTTTTTCACCAACAATAACCCTACGAGGATAACTTTATGTGGAAGCGCTTACTTCTTGTCACAGCAGTTTCCGCAGCCATGTCGTCTATGGTCATGGCTGCCCCATTAACAGTGGGATTTTCGCAGGTAGGTTCTGAATCCGGCTGGCGCGCGGCGGAAACCAACGTTGCGAAGAGTGAAGCGCAGAAGCGCGGTATCACCCTGAAAATCGCCGATGGTCAGCAGAAACAAGAGAACCAAATCAAAGCGGTACGCTCGTTCATCGCCCAGGGCGTGGACGCCATCTTCATTGCGCCCGTGGTGGCGACAGGTTGGGAACCGGTACTGAAAGAAGCGAAAGAGTCGCAGATTCCGGTATTCCTGCTCGACCGCTCAATTGATGTTAAAGACAAATCGCTCTACATGACCACCGTTACGGCAAATAACGTGCTCGAAGGGCAGTTGATTGGCGAATGGCTTGCTAAAACCGTCGATGGCAAACCGTGTAACGTCGTCGAACTGCAAGGCACTGTCGGTGCGAGCGTGGCGATTGATCGTAAGAAAGGGTTCGCCGAAGCCATTGCTAAAGCGCCAAATATCAAAATTATCCGTTCTCAATCCGGCGACTTTACCCGCAGTAAGGGGAAAGAAGTGATGGAAAGCTTCATCAAGGCCGAGAACAACGGCAAGAACATCTGCATGGTTTACGCCCATAACGACGACATGGTAATCGGCGCGATTCAGGCGATTAAAGAAGCCGGGCTCAAGCCGGGCAAAGATATCCTCACCGGCTCTATCGACGGCGTGCCAGATATCTATAAAGCGATGATTGCCGGTGAAGCAAACGCCAGCGTGGAGCTGACGCCAAACATGGCTGGACCGGCGTTTGATGCGCTGGAGAAATTCAAAAAAGACGGCACCTTGCCGGAAAAAGTGACCGTCACCAAATCGACGCTTTACCTGCCGGACACGGCGAAAGAAGAGTTAGAGAAGAAGAAAAATATGGGGTATTGAGTTTGGCCCCTCACCCCGGCCCTCTCCCGCAGGGAGAGGGAGAAAACCGGAGCAGGACCCAACCATTATGCACATTCTATCCCCTCTCCCTGCGGGAGAGGGTTAGGGTGAGGGGGAAACCATGAGCACCAACCAACACCAGGAAATCCTCCGCACTGAAGGATTAAGCAAATTCTTCCCCGGCGTCAAAGCGCTGGATAACGTCGATTTCAGCCTGCGGCGCGGCGAAATCATGGCGCTGCTGGGCGAAAATGGCGCGGGGAAATCGACGCTTATCAAAGCCTTAACCGGCGTATATCACGCCGATCGCGGCACAATCTGGCTGGATGGCAATACCATCTCGCCCAAAAACACCGCTCACGCCCAACAGCTGGGTATCGGCACCGTGTATCAGGAAGTGAACCTGCTGCCCAATATGTCGGTAGCGGATAACCTTTTCATTGGTCGCGAGCCGAAACGCTTCGGTTTTCTGCGCCGCAAAGAGATGGAAAAGCGCGCCACCGTGCTGATGGAATCCTACGGCTTTTCGCTGGATGTCCGCGAGCCGCTCAACCGCTTTTCCGTGGCGATGCAGCAAATCGTGGCGATTTGCCGCGCTATCGATCTCTCCGCCAAAGTGCTGATCCTCGATGAACCGACCGCCAGCCTCGACACCAAAGAGGCGGAGATGCTGTTCACGCTGATGCGCCAGCTGCGCGATCAGGGTGTCAGCCTGATCTTTGTGACCCACTTCCTCGATCAGGTGTACGCGGTGAGCGATCGTATCACTGTGCTGCGTAACGGCGCGTTTGTGGGCTGCCGGGAAACCCGCGAATTGCCGCAAATCGATCTGGTGAAAATGATGCTCGGCCGCGAACTGGATACCCACGCCTTACAACGCGCAGGCCGCACGTTGTTAAGCGACAAACCGGTTGCCGCATTTGAAGGTTTCGGCAAAAAGGGCACTATTGAACCGTTCGATCTCCAGGTACGCCCCGGTGAGATCGTCGGCCTGGCCGGATTGCTCGGTTCCGGGCGAACCGAAACGGCGGAAGTGATCTTCGGTATCAAACCCGCCGATAGCGGCAGCGCGACGATCAAAGGCAAACGCCAAACGCTACGATCGCCGCATCAGGCGTCCTGCCTGGGGATCGGCTTCTGCCCGGAGGATCGCAAAACTGACGGGATCATTGCCGCCGCGTCGGTGCGCGAAAATATCATTCTGGCGCTTCAGGCGCAGCGCGGCTGGCTGAGACCCATTCCACGTAAAGAACAAAACGAGATTGCCGAACGCTTTATTCGTCAGCTCGGCATTCGTACGCCGAGTGCTGAACAGCCGATTGAATTTCTCTCCGGCGGCAATCAGCAAAAAGTATTGCTCTCACGCTGGCTGCTGACGCGCCCACAGTTCCTGATCCTCGACGAACCCACGCGCGGGATCGACGTCGGTGCGCATGCGGAGATCATCCGTCTGATCGAAACCCTGTGCGCCGATGGGCTGGCACTGCTGGTTATCTCATCTGAGCTGGAAGAACTGGTGGGCTATGCCGACCGGGTCATCATCATGCGCGATCGCCGACAGGTGGCGGAGATCCCGCTCGAGAAGCTCTCCGTCCCGGCCATTATGAATGCTATTGCGGCATAAGGAGTAAACCGTGATGCCACAATCCTTACCCCAGCCAGGCCAGCCCAAACGGCGCTTCAAATGGCCGACGGGGATGCCGCAAATTATTGCGCTTATCCTGGTATTGCTGGTTGATAGCCTCGTCTCGCCGCACTTCTTACAGGTGGTGTTGCAGGAAGGCCGTCTGTTCGGCAGCCCGATTGATATTCTTAACCGCGCGGCACCCGTTGCGCTACTCGCTATCGGCATGACGCTGGTTATTGCGACTGGTGGGATCGACCTCTCTGTGGGCGCGGTAATGGCGATTGCCGGTGCGACGGCGGCCTCGATGACCGTCGCTGGGCATAGCCTGCCTGTAGTCCTGCTGGCGGCGCTTGGCTCTGGCGTACTGGCGGGTTTATGGAACGGCGTTCTGGTGGCGATCCTGAAAATTCAGCCCTTTGTGGCGACGTTGATTCTGATGGTCGCCGGGCGTGGGGTCGCGCAACTGATCACCACCGGGCAAATCGTCACCTTTGATTCGCCGCCTCTGGCGTGGCTGGGCAGCGGTTCGTTGCTGCTGTTCCCGACGCCGGTGATTATCGCCCTGGCTACGCTGCTGATTTTCTGGCTGTTCACCCGTAAAACGGCGCTGGGGATGTTTATCGAAGCGGTGGGCATCAACATCCGTGCGGCGAAAAATGCCGGGGTCAACACGCGCATTGTGGTGATGCTGACCTATGTCCTGAGTGGCGTGTGCGCGGCCATCGCCGGAGTGATTGTCGCGGCGGACATTCGCGGCGCGGATGCCAATAACGCCGGGCTCTGGCTGGAACTGGACGCCATTCTGGCGGTGGTGATTGGCGGTGGTTCGCTGATGGGCGGGCGCTTTAACCTGCTGCTGTCGGTGGTGGGGGCGCTGATTATTCAGGGGATGAACACCGGGATTTTGCTCTCGGGTTTCCCGCCGGAGCTCAATCAGGTCGTGAAAGCGGTGGTGGTGCTGTGCGTGCTGATTGTCCAGTCGCCACGCTTTATAAGCATACTGAAGGGGATGCGCAGCCATGATAAAACGTAATTTACCGCTGATGATCACGCTCGGCGTCTTCATCCTCGGCTATCTCTACTGCCTGACCCAGTTTCCCGGCTTCGCCTCGACGCGGGTGATTTGCAATATTCTCACTGACAACGCCTTTCTGGGGATCATTGCGGTCGGCATGACGTTTGTGATCCTTTCAGGTGGGATCGATCTCTCGGTCGGGTCAGTGATCGCCTTTACCGGCGTGTTCCTCGCCAAAGCGATCGGTTTCTGGGGGATCTCACCGCTGCTGGCTTTCCCGCTGGTGCTGGTGATGGGTTGTGCGTTCGGCGCATTTATGGGGCTGCTGATTGATGCGCTGAAAATCCCGGCATTCATCATTACGCTTGCGGGGATGTTCTTCCTGCGCGGCGTCAGCTATCTGGTCTCTGAAGAGTCGATTCCGATTAACCATCCGGTTTATGACACGCTCTCCAGCCTTGCGTGGATGATCCCCGGCGGCGGGCGCTTAAGCGCGATGGGGCTGTTGATGCTGATGGTGGTGGTGGTGGGGATTTTCCTTGCCCATCGCACGCGATTTGGTAATCAGGTTTATGCCATCGGCGGCAGCGCGACGTCGGCGAACCTGATGGGCATTTCCACTCGCAGCACGACGATTCGCATTTATATGCTTTCAACCGGGCTGGCGACGCTGGCGGGCATTGTCTTCTCGATTTACACCCAGGCGGGCTATGCGCTGGCGGGCGTAGGTGTGGAACTGGACGCGATTGCGTCGGTTGTCATCGGCGGCACGCTGTTAAGCGGAGGGGTTGGAACGGTGCTCGGTACGCTGTTTGGCGTGGGGATTCAGGGTTTGATTCAGACCTACATCAACTTCGACGGCACGCTCAGTTCATGGTGGACGAAGATCGCCATCGGCATTCTGTTGTTTGTCTTTATCGCCCTGCAACGTGCGCTGACCGTGTTGTGGGAAAATCGGCAGAATGCGCCTGTGACAAGGGTTGCGACAAAGCAATAAAAAAGGGAGCGAGGCTCCCTTTTCATTTTTTGGCGAATTTACGCGTCCGGGAACTCACGGATAAAACGTTCAACATCGTCAACCATATGGTCATTCCCGACGAAGAACGAACGACGCTGGTGCAGGGTTTCCGGGATGATATCCAGAATACGATTCTCACCGTCGCTGGCTTTACCGCCCGCTTGTTCCGCGAGGAAGGCCATCGGGTTGCATTCGTACAGCAGGCGCAGTTTCCCTTCCGGGTGGCTGGCGGTGCTTGGGTAGAGGTAGATACCGCCTTTCAGCAGGTTGCGGTGGAAGTCCGCCACCAGTGAACCGATATAGCGCGAAGTGTATGGGCGCTGTGTAGACTTGTCTTCTTCCTGGCAGAACTTAATGTATTTCTTCACGCCAGTCGGGAAACGAATGTAGTTACCTTCGTTAATGGAGTAGGTGTTACCTTTTTGCGGGAAGCGCATGCGCTCCTGGCTCAGGCAGAACACGCCAAGAGACGGGTCGTATGTGAAGGCGTGGACGCCGCAACCGGTGGTGTAAACCAGCATGGTTGAGGAGCCATAAACCACGTAACCGGCAGCGACCTGCTTGTTACCCGGTTGCAGGAAATCTTCTTCAGTAACCGGCGTGCCGACAGGCGTCACGCGGCGATAGATAGAGAAAATCGTCCCGACAGAGACGTTCACATCGATGTTGGAGGAGCCGTCCAGTGGATCCATCAACACCACATATTTCGCGTGTTCACACCCTTCAAAGACCACAATCTCGTCTTCTTCTTCGGATGCAATGCCAGCGACGATATCGCGGGCGCGCAGTGCGGCTTTCAGTTTTTCGTTGGCGAACAGATCGAGTTTTTGCTGCACCTCGCCCTGAACATTTTCAGCACCGCTGGCACCCAGGATATCAACCAGACCTGCTTTGTTGATATCGCGGTGGATGATTTTGGCACCTAACTTTATTGCCGACAGTAGAGCGGTAAGCTCACCGGTCGCATGAGAAAATTCATGCTGTTTCTCGACAATAAATTCACCTAACGTTTTCATAACACTTTCCCTGCAGTTAATGTGGAGTAAAGCGACTGCAACAATCTTAACAAAGAATAAAAAGAATGCGCACAGGTGAATCGCGCCAGCAAAGTACGGAATATCCTGAAATGCATTTCTCTGCTGGCGAACATGTGGGTAAAATGTGCGGCAGATAAAAGAAGGATAGTGACGTATGCGCATTCATATTTTGGGAATTTGTGGCACTTTCATGGGCGGCCTGGCAATGCTGGCCCGCTCCCTCGGCCATGAAGTAACGGGCTCGGATGCGAATGTGTATCCGCCAATGAGCACGCTGCTTGAGAACCAGGGCATTGATTTAATTCAGGGTTACGACGCCAGCCAGCTCGACCCGCAGCCGGATCTGGTGATCATCGGTAACGCCATGACGCGCGGGAATCCGTGTGTTGAAGCGGTGCTGGAAAAGAACATTCCGTTCATGTCCGGCCCTCAGTGGCTGCATGATTTCGTCCTGCGCGACCGCTGGGTGCTGGCCGTTGCCGGTACGCACGGGAAAACCACCACTGCCGGTATGGCGACCTGGATCCTCGAAGCGTGTGGCTACAAGCCGGGCTTTGTGATCGGCGGCGTGCCGGGGAACTTTGAGGTTTCTGCGCGTCTGGGCGACAGCCCGTTCTTCGTTATTGAAGCGGATGAATACGACTGCGCCTTCTTCGATAAGCGTTCTAAATTCGTGCATTACTGCCCGCGCACGCTGATCCTCAACAACCTTGAGTTCGATCACGCGGACATCTTTGACGACCTGAAAGCGATTCAGAAACAGTTCCACCACCTGGTACGCATCGTTCCGGGGCAGGGGCGCATTATCTGGCCGGAAAACGACATCAACCTGAAGCAGACGATGGCGATGGGGTGCTGGAGCGAGCAGGAGCTGGTAGGTGAACAGGGCCACTGGCAGGCGAAAAAACTGAATGCCGATGCCTCCGAGTGGGAAGTGCTGCTCGATGGCGAGGTGGTCGGTCAGGTGAAATGGGGCCTGGTGGGCGAGCACAACATGCACAATGGCCTGATGGCAATTGCTGCTGCGCGTCACGTCGGCGTTACGCCTGCAGATGCGGCAAACGCGCTGGGGACGTTCATCAACGCCCGTCGCCGCCTTGAACTGCGCGGCGAAGCCAACGGCGTGAGCGTCTACGATGACTTCGCACATCACCCGACGGCTATCCTCGCCACGCTTCAGGCGCTGCGCGGCAAAGTCGGCGGCACAGCACGCATTCTGGCGGTGCTGGAACCGCGCTCTAACACCATGAAAATGGGCGTCTGCAAAGACGATCTCGCTCCGTCACTGGGGCGCGCGGATGAAGTCTTCCTGCTTCAGCCGCAGCACATCCCGTGGCAGGTGGCCGAAGTGGCAGAAGCCTGCGTGCAGCCTGCCCACTGGAGCGCCGACGTTGACACGCTGGTGGACATGGTGCTGAAAACCGCGCATCCAGGCGATCACATTCTGGTGATGAGCAACGGCGGCTTCGGCGGTATTCATCAGAAACTGCTGGACGGCCTGGCGAAAAAAGCGGAACAGCAACAACAGTAACCTCCCTCAGGTCAGGTTTCTGCGCAGCCAACCGGGAAACCGGTTGGCTTTTTTTATGGCTATTTTTGGAGGAGATCGCGGATGCTTTCGCCACATAAAATCACTTCAACAGACTCGCCACTTTTTGCGCGCGTCGATGCGCTGTACGCGCAGGCTTTTCCGTGGCATGAACAGCGCGAAGCGGCGGCCAAAACAGAGGCGCTTAATGATCCACGTTATGCGCTGGAAGCGTGGTTCGACGGTGAGCAATTTGTGGGGATGAGCGGTAGCTGGCGACTGGGAGAGATGCTTTACATTGAGCATCTGGCGGTCGATGGCACATTGCGCTCAAAAGGTTACGGCAAGATTTTGCTGGCTGAACTCCTGACCCGCGCCCCGTTAACGGTGCTGGAAATTGATCCGCTTACCACGGAAATTGCCCACAGGCGGCTACGGTTTTATGAATTAATGGGGTTTATCGCGAATCCGTGGGCGCACGTGCACCCGACGTATCATCAGGGGATTGCCGACCATGAACTGGTGGTGCTGAGTTACCCGCAGGGGATCGATGCGGCGGGGTATCAGCGGTTTAATGAGGGGTTGTGCGGGATAGTGATGGGGCTGAAACAACCCTCACCCTAACCCTCTCCCTGAAGGAGAGGGAACCGTCCGCACCTGTTTTCTCCCTCTCCCTGTGGGAGAGGGCCGGGGTGAGGGGGAACAAACCTGCTCCCAACTTACCCTTCGTTCTCCGCCAGTTCGCGCAGATACTGGAAAATCAGACGCGAAGACTTCGGCGGCTTATTCCCTTCTTTCTCTTTCTTCGCGTTGCGGATCAGTGAACGCAGTTGCTGACGGTCAGCTGTCGGCCACAGATTCAGCACTTCATCCATCGCTTCATCACCGTTATCAATCAGACGATCGCGCATCTGTTCCAGCTTATGGAACAGGGCAACCTGCTGGTTGTGGCGGTTCTTCAGCTTATCCAGCGCCTGGCGAATCGGCTCGACGTCACGGCTACGCAACATTTTGCCAATCAGCTGCATCTGGCGGCGGCGACCTTCTTTCTTGATGCGCTGCGCCAGCTCAATGGCGGCACGCAGGTCATCATCGAGCGGGATTTTATCCAGCGCGTTTTTACCCAGGTCGACGATCTCACCGCCAAGCTGCTTCAGCTCTTCGGCGTCACGTTTAATTTCACTCTTGCTGACCCAGATAATTTCATCATCTTCGTCTTCGATATCATCACCGGGGACGTCGTCGAGCCAGTCTTCGGGCTGCTTTGTCATTTCAGGCTCCTTAAAAAAGAGGCTAATACTAACAGCTTGGGCGCACACTGAGAAAGGGTTCTCTGTTAGACTTCAGGTAACTTTACCTAACATTATGGCATTGGCGATGAAAGTAATCACACAAGTTGCAGAACAGCGTATTGCGCTGGAAAAAGCTGTCTCCACCGCACTGGAACTGGCATCAGGCAAATCAGATGGTGCTGAAGTCGCGGTGAGTAAGACCACGGGCATTGGCGTCAGCACCCGTTATGGTGAAGTGGAAAACGTTGAATTTAATAGCGATGGTGCGCTTGGCATCACCGTGTATCACCAGAATCGTAAAGGCAGCGCGTCCTCAACCGATCTCAGCCCGGACGCCATCGCGCGTACCGTTCAGGCTGCACTGGATATCGCCCGTTATACCTCGCCAGACCCGTGTGCAGGTGTCGCAGAAAAAGATTTGCTGGCCTTTGATGCGCCGGATCTCGACCTGTTCCACCCGGCTGAAGTGACGCCGGATGAGGCGATTGAATACGCCGCGCGCGCAGAACAGGCGTCGCTGAAGGCCGATAAACGCATCACCAATACCGAAGGCGGCAGTTTTAATAGCCACTACGGCATCAAAGTGTTCGGTAACAGCCACGGCATGCTGCAAAGCTACTGCTCGACGCGCCACTCGCTCTCCAGCTGTGTGATCGCCGAAGCCGATGGCGATATGGAACGCGACTACGCCTACACCATTGGCCGCGCGCTGGGCGACCTGCAAACCCCGGAGTTTGTCGGCGAAGAGTGCGCCCGCCGCACGCTGGCGCGTCTGTCGCCGCGTAAGCTTTCTACCATGAAAGCGCCGGTGATTTTTGCTAATGAAGTGGCGACCGGTCTGTTTGGCCACCTGGTTGGTGCGATTGCCGGTGGCTCGGTGTATCGCAAATCGACCTTCCTGCTCGATTCCCTCGGTAAGCAGATCCTGCCGGAGTGGCTGACCATTGAAGAGCACCCGCACCTGCTGAAAGGGCTCGCCTCTACGCCATTTGACAGTGAAGGCGTGCGCACCGAGCGTCGCGACATCATCAAAGACGGCGTGCTGATGCAGTGGCTGCTGACGAATTACTCTGCGCGTAAGCTGGGCCTTAAGAGTACCGGTCACGCGGGCGGCATTCACAACTGGCGTATCGCCGGGCGCGGCCTGAGTTTTGAAAAGTTGCTTAAAGAGATGGGCACGGGTCTTGTCGTCACCGAACTGATGGGACAAGGTGTCAGCGGAATCACCGGCGACTATTCTCGCGGTGCATCCGGTTTCTGGGTCGAAAATGGCGAGATCCAGTATCCGGTCAGTGAGATTACGATCGCAGGAAATCTGAAAGATATGTGGCGTAATATCGTCACGATTGCTGACGATATCGAAACGCGCAGCAATATCCAGTGTGGCTCCGTGCTTCTGCCGGAGATGAAAATCGCCGGGCAATAATGCCCGGTTTTTACGGACGCGCCCTGCGGCGTCTGATTGCTTAATAATAAAAAAGGAAGTGAGCAATGCGTAAAAAACTCTTAGCAATGTTAGCCGTATCCTCTCTTGCGTTGGGCGCGGCAGCACCTGCGTTCGCCGATCTCGAGGATGATATGGATACGCTGGCGAAAAACCTCAAAGTGGTGGAAAGCACCTCGGATGCGACCGAGCTGAAAGCGGCGCTCACCGAAATGCGCACCGCCGCGCTGGACGCCCAGAAAGAAACCCCGCCGAAGCTGGAAAGTAAAGCGGCTGACAGCGCCGAGATGAAAGATTATCGTCACGGCTTTGACGTGCTGGTCGGGCAAATCGATGGCGCACTGAAGCTGGCCAACGAAGGCAAAGTGCAGGAAGCCAAGGCGGCGGCGGAAGAGTTTAAAGCCACGCGCAACGAGAACCACAAGAAGTTTCGTTGATTATTAGTGAGCGCCGGATGGTGGCTGAGCCTTATCCCGTAGGCCGGATAAGCGCCAGCGCCATCCGGCACTTTCACCGCACATAAGTAAACCTTATCCACCTCACATTTTCGTACAAATCCTCAATACGTATTCCGCCGCTGAACTTCCGTTTCAGGATATATTCGCGTGATGAATATCACGCTTTTCCGCCGATAACTCGTTAAAACCGCTAATTTTGTGGCACAGATCACTGGCCTCCTTCACCTTTCCACTTCGAAGTGGAAAACAACTCGCTACAAACCTGCAACCCGCGCCGTTACTTTAATTCCAGAGCCATTAACGGGGTAAGACGAGTGATGAATGCAGCGGTATTGAACAATGATGTGGAACCGGCAGCGCAAACAGAACAGCTTGCCGACACCATGCTGAAGCAGGTTTTTGACCTGTTACGCAGCCACAACATTATCCCCAACGACGTACAGGAGCAGATGCTGACTTCTCATTTGCGCGCAATGGCGCATCGGTCTGTGACCGGTGAACCGCTGCCAGAAGTAGATGCCAGCCTGTTCGACGAAATTTCACCTGAATCAATGCAACTTGCCCGCGAAGTGGTCGCGCAGTTTGGCAATCTTCCTGATGAAGAGTCCTGGCTGCTTTCCGTTCACTTCGAAGTCGCAAAAGAAAACCTTTAAGGAGCAAAACATGGAACAGATTACCGTTGTGATTGGCGATCGTTTAGGCAAAGGCCAGAAAGTGGCAGCAGGCGTTGAGAAAGCGGGTGGTCGTGCCGTGGTCGTACCGGGCGTGGCAGCAGATATGAAACTGGGCGATGTGATGAAAGCGGAAAACGCCACATTCGGCATCTCCTTCTGCGGCAGCGGCGGTGCAGGTGCGATTACTGCGCAGACCAAATATGGCTACAAAGCCAAATATGGTATGCGCTCCGTTGATGAGGGCGTGACGGCCATCAACGAAGGCTGCAACGTACTGGGCTTCGGTTTTATGGATAAAGAAGAGCTGGGCGAGCGTCTGGTACAGGCGTGGCAGAAGAAGTACGGCGCGTGAGTATGAAACAACAATTCACCAAAACGGTGAGAGTCAAAGGGAAAGGCGACGCCAAAGCGCGCGCCTTTGCCGACGCGCTAAACCATGTTCAGGCCGCGGTGATGAAAGATACACCGCATATCTTACTGCGTATTGAGCCACAGGATGTGCAGGTTGTTCATGCGTATGAAGCGGTGCGAAAAGAAGCGTTCTTATTCTTCTTTCTGCGCCGGGAAAGACGCACCTACAGCGTGGAGCTGGATGTGACCGTCAACGTGACCGCCATCAATCTCGACAACGTGGATTTCGTCACGCAGAGCTAAATCACACAGAAGGGCAGACTGATGTTCTTAATTATATTAATAAAATCGCTCATTATCGGCGGCCTGGTCGGCGTCGGTGTAGGGGCCGGTGCTGCACGCATGTTCCATGCGCCAACCACACAAGGGATGGGCGCGTTTCGTACGTTGGGGGAGCTGAACTCCTGTGAAGGCGACCCGGCGTCACACTTCTCCTTTGGTCTTGGCTTCTTCTTTAACGCCTGGGCCTCTTCCGTTGCAGCAGGTTCATTTACCCAGGACGTTGACCACCGCATCATCCCGAACTGGGGCGCGGCGGCACTGATGATTAAAAATCGCAATGTCGGCGAGACGCTGCACGATCCGAAGAAAATGGCGATTGCCTGCGGCGTGATCGGCATGCTGGTCGTTACCTTCCTCAACTTAACCGCCTCCTCAGTACCGGAATCACTCCAGGTGACCGCCGTTAAGGTACTGGTTCCGGCAGCGAACCTGCTGGTGAACACGGTGATGCCGGTAATCTTCTGGCTGGCGGCGATTGACGCGGGCAAGAAATCGGGCTTCTGGGCGACCGTCTTTGGTGGTGCAGCGCAGATGATCATGGGGAATGCTGTACCGGGTCTGGTGCTGGGTATCCTGATTGGTAAGGGCGTTGAAGAGAGCGGCTGGAACCGCATCACCAAAGTGATGATGAGCGCCATCGTGGTGCTGTTTGTCCTGAGCGCCTTCTTCCGCGGCTTCGACATGAAGATGATCGAATCCTTCCACCTGACCGTGCCGAACTGGCTCGATCTGATCCACAGCTCGCTCAGCGGCAAATAACGGGAGCCTCGAAATGGAACAGAATAAAGGTTTTTGGTATGCCGACTGGTCGTTCCCGATCTTTGTTGGCCTGCTCTCTTCCGGCGTGTTCGCCGGGACGCACATGTACTACCTCTACGGCATCGGCGCATTTAACGAAGTGGCGTTTGTCTCGATGCTGCGTGCCGGGATTGATACCGGCGCTTACGGCGCGGTGGCGGCGTTTGGCGCAAGCTTCCTGTTTGCCCGCATCATCGAAGGTTCGCTGGTGGGGATTCTGGATATCGGCGGCGCGATTCAAACCGGCGTCGGCCTCGGTGTTCCGGCGCTGCTGCTCGGCGCGGGCATCATGTTCCCGGTGACCAACTTTATCGCTTCACTGATTACCGGTCTGGTGATTGGCCTGGCGATCGGTTACGTCATTATTCTGGCGCGTAAGTTCACCATCAATCAGAGCGACTCGACCTACGGGGCGGACGTGATGATGGGGGCGGGTAACGCCTCTGGCCGCTTCCTCGGGCCGTTGATTATTCTCAGTGCGATGACCGCATCCATTCCTATCGGTATCGGTTCCCTGCTTGGCGCGCTGCTTTTCTACCTCTGGCAGAAGCCGATTACCGGCGGTGCGATTCTGGGCGCGATGCTGTTTGGTGCGCTGTTCCCAATCGCGATTAGCTAACTGCCTGATGGCGCTTCGCTTATCAGGCCTACGAGCGGTAGGCCGAATAAGACGAAAATGCCGTCATCCGGCAATGACCCAGGCGGGCGTGAAAACGCCCGCTCTCTCAGGAGAACGAGATGTTTGATTTACTCCTGCGCGGTGCGCGCCTCGTCGACGATACCCTGACCGATATCGCCATTCAGGATGGCTTAATCCACGCGCTGGGCGACCTGACGTCACCCGCTAAGAAAACGATCGACCTGCACGGCAACTACTACGTCAGCGCGGGCTGGATTGACTCCCACGTTCACTGCTACCCGAAATCACCGATTTACCACGACGAACCCGATAGCGTAGGGATCGCCACCGGCGTGACCACCGTTATCGATGCCGGTAGCACCGGGGCAGATGACGTGGATGAATTCTATGAACTCACTCGCCAGGCGGCGACCGACGTTTATGCGCTGCTGAATATCTCCCGCGTCGGGCTGATTGCCCAGAACGAGCTGGCCAATATGGCCAATATCGACGCCGACGCGGTGCAACAGGCGGTGAGACGTCACCCTGATTTTATCGTCGGCCTGAAGGCGCGGATGAGCAGCAGTGTGGTAGGCGAAAACGGCATCACTCCGCTGGAACATGCGAAAGCCATGCAGCAAGCCAACGGCGATTTGCCGCTGATGGTGCATATCGGCAACAACCCGCCGAACCTGGATGAGATTGCCGACCTGCTGAGTTCCGGCGACATCATTACCCACTGCTATAACGGCAAACCGAACCGCATTCTTACGCCGGAAGGTGAACTGCGCGCCTCGATTACGCGCGCGCTGAAGCGTGGCGTGCGTCTCGATGTCGGCCACGGTACCGCCAGCTTTAGCTTTGAGGTAGCGAAACGCGCCATCGCAATGGGCATTCTGCCACACACCATCAGTTCCGATATCTACTGCCGCAACCGCATCGACGGCCCGGTACGCTCGCTGGCGCTGGTGATGTCCAAATTCCTCGCCATCGGTCTGTCGCTGCCGCAGGTCATTGCCTGTGTCACCTCGCATGCCGCAGAAGGCTTACGTCTGGCCCACAAAGGTCGCCTGGCGCCGGGGATGGACGCGGATCTGACGATTTTTACCGTGAAAGATCAACCGATGAGCCTGACCGATGCGGAAAACGTTTCGCTTCAGGCTGACAAAATTCTGGTGCCACTGGCTGCCGTTCGCGCAGGCAAAGGCTATATGACCGAACAAGGGAGTGCAGAAAATGCCTTCGATTTTTGAGAAATACCATCTAAAACAAGTCATCAACACCTCTGGCCGCATGACCGCGCTGGGTGTTTCAACCCCACGCCCGGAAGTGGTCCAGGCGGCGATGGACGGCATGAACCAGTATTTCGAGATGAAAGACCTGGTCAATAAAACCGGCGAGTACATTGCTAATTTGCTGGATGTCGAAGGGGCGACGGTGGTCTCGTGCGCGTCGGCAGGTATTGCGCAGTCCGTGGCGGCGGTGCTGGTAAAAGACAGCGACTGGCTGCTGGAAAACCTGCATGTCACGCCGGTTGAAAACAACGAAATCGTTCTACCGAAAGGTCACAACGTCAACTTCGGCGCACCAGTGGGCACCATGGTTGCGCTCGGCGGCGGCAAGCTGGTGGAAGCGGGTTACGCTAACGAATGTTCCGCAGCACAATTGGCGGCGGCAATTACCCCGCGCACGGCGGCTATCCTGTATATCAAATCGCACCACTGCGTGCAGAAAAGCATGCTCAGCGTTGAGCAGGCGGTGGTTGTCGCACGTAAACATAACCTGCCGCTGATTGTTGATGCGGCGGCGGAAGAAGATCTCCAGTGTTACTACCGTTCTGGGGCGGACCTGGTCATTTACAGCGGCGCGAAAGCCATTGAAGGGCCGACCAGCGGTCTGGTGATTGGCAAAACCCAGTACGTTGAGTGGGTGAAGCGCCAGTCGGCGGGTATTGGCCGCGCGATGAAAGTGGGCAAAGAGGGCATTCTTGGCCTGACCTGCGCCATTGAACATTACCTTACCGCAACGAAAGAGAGCGGCGCGGAGATGGTGGCGAAGATGACGCCGTTTATCGATGCACTGAATACGCTCAACGGCGTGTCCGCCCGTGTGGTCTGGGATAGCGCCGGGCGTGACATTGCGCGTACCGAAATTAAATTCGACGAAGCCGTCACCGGCATTGGCACCGGCGAGCTGGTCGATGCGCTCAAGCAGGGGCAATACGCCATCTACTTCCGTGGATATAAAGCCAATGAAGGCATTATCGAAGCTGATGTACGCAGCGTCGACCAGGCGCAGCTGGACATTGTTGCCCGCCGTATTGCAGAAGTGATCAAACAGGAGATTAACGCATGAAACTGACCCCAAACTTTTACCGTGACCGCGTCTGCCTGAACGTTCTGGCGGGCAGCAAAGAAAACGCCAGCGAGATCTATGAAGCGGCGGAAGGTCATGTGCTGGTGGGCGTGCTCTCCAAAAATTACCCGGATGTGGCGAGTGCCGTGGCCGATATGCGTGATTACGCGGCGCGGATTGATAATGCACTCTCCGTAGGTCTGGGCGCGGGCGACCCGAATCAGTCGGCGATGGTCAGCGCGATTTCCGCTGAAGTGCAGCCGCAGCACGTCAACCAGGTCTTTACCGGTGTGGCGACCAGCCGTGCGTTGCTGGGCCAGAACGACACCGTGGTGAACGGTCTGGTCTCACCAACCGGCACGCCGGGTATGGTGAAAATCTCCACCGGGCCGCTGAGCAGCACCGCGCCGGATGGCATCGTGCCGGTTGAAACGGCGATCGCCCTGCTGAAAGATATGGGCGGCAGCTCAATCAAATATTTCCCGATGGGTGGCCTGAAGTGTCGTGAGGAATACAAAGCGGTGGCGGAAGCCTGCGCACGTCACGACTTCTGGTTGGAGCCAACGGGGGGGATCGATCTGGAAAACTTCAGCGAGATCCTGAAAATTGCCCTCGATGCCGGTGTAAGCAAAATCATCCCGCACATCTACAGTTCTATTATTGATAAAGCCAGCGGCAACACGCGCCCGGACGACGTGCGCGCGCTACTGGAGATGACGAAGGCGTTAGTGAAGTAATAAGAGTGCCCCCTCATCCTAACCCTCTCCCGCAGGGAGAGGGGACCGACAGTGCAAATGTGAAATACCTGCGCTGGTTTTCACCCTCTCCCTGTGGGAGAGGGCCGGGGTGAGGGGGAACCAACCACACTATTCCCAAGGAGCCATCATGCACCCATCCCACCACCTGCTTGTCGCTTCACTTTCTCTGCTTGCCACCACCGCTATCGCGCAGACGCAATACGCGTGGGTGGGCACCTACAACCCCAACGGCGAAGGCGTGTACCGCTTTACCCTCGACAGCCAAACCGGGGCGTTAAGCGACAAAACGTTGGTCAGCACGTTGCCCAATGCCGCGCAGCTTACCGTCTCTGCCGATGGCAAAACCCTGTACGTGGCGAGCGAAGAAGAGAAGGGCATGGTGCAGGCGTTGCGGGTGGATGAGAAGGGCGCACTTCATGAGCTCAATCAGGTTTCATCCGGCGGCGCGGGCCCGGTGTATCTCTCGTTGACGCCCGGCGGAAAACATCTGCTGGTGGCGAATTACGTCAGCGGCTCCGTGGCGATGTTGCCGGTGAAAGCCGATGGCAGCCTGGCGGAGGCCAGCGATTTTCATCAGGATGCGGGTGATCCCGGCGCCGCGAAACCTGCGGCTGCGGTCAAAGGCAGCTTTGCCGCCAGCGATCATAACGGCCCACATGCGCATATGATCGCCGCCGATCCCAGCGGGAAATATGTTTTTTCTACCGATCTGGGGCTCGATCGGATCTACCAGTATCGTCTGGATGAAAAGAACGGCAAGTTGATCCCGAATACGCCGCCATTCATCAATGCTTCATCGCCGGGCGCGGGGCCGCGTCATTTTGTGTTTACAGCAAAAGGCGATGGGCTTTGGTTGATCAACGAAGAGTCTTCCACGCTGACGCATTACCGACTTGATGCAACAACCGGGCAACTTCAGGAAGGGAAAACGGTGTCGTCGCTGCCGAAAGCGTATCAGGGAACCAGCTTCGCCGCCGGGCTGGCAATCAGTGCGGACGGAAAACAGCTCTATGTTGCCAATCGCTTGCACAACAGTATTGCCCACTTCACGGTTATGAATGACGGTTCATTGATTCAAAATGATAATATATGGACGCGAGGCGACTACCCGCGCAGCCTGACGCTGGATAGCGCGGGCCGCTGGCTGTACGTGATGAATCAGCGCAGCGATAACATCACCCGTTTTCGCGTCGCGCCTGACGATGGCACGCTGACGTTTGTCCCCGAATACACATCGGTCGGCAGCCCATCGCAGATGGTGATTTCGTTTAACCCCTGAGGCGTAATAAGGAAACTGACGTGCGATTCCCCAACCAACGTTTAGCCCAACTGTTCAATTTACTGCAAAACGAAGTTTTGCCGCAGGATGAGCTGGCTGCACGGTTGTCCGTTTCCACCCGTACCGTTCGCGCCGATATCACGGCGCTTAATGCCTTGCTGGCGAGCTACGGCGCGCAGTTTACGCTCACGCGCGGCAGCGGCTATCAGCTCAATATCAGCGACCCGAATCGCTATCAAAAACTGGAAGAAAGTGCGCCGGGCACGCTACGAATTCCGCGTACGGCAAGCGACCGCGAACATTCTCTGGCGGTGCGCTTTCTGACATCCGCGTTTTCACTCAAGCTGGAAGACCTGGCGGATGAGTGGTTTGTCAGCCGTGCCACGCTGCAAAACGACATGATCGCTGTGCGTGAACGTTTTCAGCGGTATCAGTTGACGCTGGAGACGCGCCCGCGCCACGGCATGAAGCTGTTTGGCAGCGAAGTCTCTGTTCGCGCCTGCCTGACGGATATCCTTTGGGAACTGCCGCAGCAGGAAGGGTTTAATGCCCAACTGATGGCGGAAGCGCTTAACGCGGGGGCCGTCACCTCGCTTACCGCAACGTTGCAGGAAACGTTCACCCGCTATGCGATTCGCCTGACTGACGAAGGAGAGCGCTTTATTCGTCTTTATTGCGCGGTGGCGGTACGGCGTATCAGCGAGGGCTTCCCGCTGGCAGAATTCGCGGCGGAAGAAGAGGTATCGCAGAATGTGCGCGAAGCGGCGCGCGATATCGCGGCGGCCATGCAGAAACTGGCGGGCAAACCGCTGGCCGACTCGGAGAAAGCCTGGTTGTGCGTGCATATCTCCGCGCGCCAGACCCAGCAGGTTTCGCCAAGCGCTATCAGTGCCGACGATGCCGAAGCGCTGGTGAACTACATCCTCAGCTACATCAATAGTCACTATAACTACAACCTGCAAAACGACGATCAGCTGCACGCGGATCTGCTCACCCATATCAAAACGATGATCACCCGCGTGCGCTACCAAATCATGATCCCCAATCCGCTGCTGGACAACATTAAACAGCACTACCCGATGGCGTGGGATATGACCCTGGCGGCGGTGTCGAGTTGGGGGAAGTACACGCCGTACACCATCAGCGAAAACGAGGTTGGTTTCCTGGTGCTGCACATCGGCGTCGGGCTGGAGCGGCACTACAATATCGGCTATCAGCGTCAGCCGCGTGTCTTACTGGTGTGCGACACCAGCACGGCGATGGTGCGCATGATTGAAGCGGTGTTGCAGCGCAAATATCCACAGATTGACGTGACCGATGTGCTTTCGCTACGTGATTACGAACAGCGGGAGAGCATCAGCGAAGACTTTGTTATTTCGACCGCCCGCATCAACGAAAAAGATAAACCGGTGGTGACCATCGCCCCGTTCCCAACCGAGTTCCAGCTTGAACAAATCGGCAAACTGGTTCTGGTGGACCGCACCCGTCCGTGGATGCTGAACAAATATTTCGATGCGGCGCATTTTCGCATTATCGACGGCGATATCGACCAACAGACGTTATTTAGCGAACTTTGCGCTCAGCTTCATGAAGAAGGCTTTGTTGACGCCGAGTTCCACTCTTCAGTTGTGGAGCGTGAAGCCATCGTCAGCACCATGCTCGGCGACGGCATCGCGCTGCCTCACGCCCTGGGATTGCTGGCACAAAAAACGGTGGTCTACACGGTGCTGGCGCCGCAGGGGATTGCGTGGGGCGAGGAAACCGCGCATGTCATCTTCCTGCTCGCCATCAGCAAACGTGAGTATGAAGAAGCGATGGCGATCTACGATATTTTCGTCACCTTCCTGCGCGAACGCGCAATGGCGCGGCTGTGCACCTGTCGGGACTTTGCGGAGTTTAAAACCGTGGCGATGGAGTGTGTGAGTCGGTTTTGAGAGGCGTTTTCCAGAATCGAATGTAATGCGGGTGTAATGCTATAATGCATTACACTTTTTCTTTTTCTGGAGGCACAATGGCGACCATCAACGTCAGGCTTGACGATCAACTCAAGAAAGAGGCGTACGCCGTGCTGGAAAAACTCAACATCACTCCCACGGAAGCCGTGCGATTACTGTTTCAGTATGTGGCAGATAACGGGCGGATGCCGGTAAAAAACGTCACCATCAGCGACAGTGAAGAGGCGCTGCTACAAACTGTCAGGGAAAGACTGGCCAATCCGCGAGAGGCCGTTAAGGTCAGGCTGGATGATCTATGAACTGGCTTTTGACCCGAGGGCGTTAAAAGAGTGGCAAAAGTTAGGTGCGACCGTCCGGGAGCAGTTTAAAAAGAAACTGAAATCAGTTTTGCTTCATCCGCGCAATGAAGCTGACAGGTTACGGACGTTCCCCGATTGCTACAAAATCAAGCTAAAGGCTTCTGGGTTCAGGCTGGTTTACCAGGTGCAAGAGGCTAAGGTTACGGTGCTGGTGATAGCGATAGGCAAACGGGAGAAATCTGCCGTCTATCAGGATGCTGACAAACGGCTTGAAGTTTAACGCAGGTGATGCACCACCTGATTGCTGCTGCCGCGCCAGATAAGCGCCGGGTCTTTTAAATCCTGCACAAACTTACCGTCGACCAGCACGTTGATGAGATTGACCACGTCCATTTGCGCGGCGTTCAGCTCGTCCAGCTTGTAGCCGGTCCACACCCAGATATCCTTCCCCTGGCATTCCGCGTGGATGCGTTTGACCAGCTTGAGGATCTCGGGCACGTTTTGCGGATGGAGTGGATCGCCGCCGGAGAGTGAAATCCCCTGGCGTTTCACGCGCGTGTCGTTGAGATCGGCAATGATGCGGTCGGCCATTTCGGTGGTGAATGGCTGACCTGAATTCACACGCCAGGTGCTTTTGTTATAGCAGCCGGGGCATTCGTGAACGCAACCTGCCACAAACAGCGTGCAGCGTGTGCCGGGGCCATTGACGATATCGACGGGGTAGTACTGATGGTAATTCATGGTTGTTCTTATTGAGTATAGTGCGGGTTGTGGCCCCTCACCCTAACCCTCTCCCGAAGGGAGAGGGGACCGACCGAGCGGATCGTACAGGACGGCGTGGTTTTCTCCCTCTCCCTTAGGGAGAGGGCCGGGGTGAGGGGGAGCCGTTTAACCGATCTGCCCGTTGCCGAGGTGTTTCACGCGGCGTTTCACTTCTTCCTGCTTACCGGCGTTAAACGGACGCGCATCCGGGCTGCCTAAGTAACCGCATACGCGGCGGGTGACCGATACGCGGGACGCGTCGTGGTTGCCGCATTTCGGGCAGGTGAAGCCTTTGCTGGTGCACTCGAATTCACCGGTAAAGCCGCACTCGTAGCACTCATCAATTGGCGTGTTGGTGCCGTAATACGGCACGTGCTTGTAGCTGTAATCCCAGACATCTTCCAGCGCTTTCAGGTTGTGCTGAATGTTCGGGTACTCGCCGTAGCAAATGAAACCGCCGTTCGCCAGCGGCGGATACGGGGCTTCAAAATCGATTTTGTCGTACGGGTTAACCTTTTTCTCAACGTCCAGGTGGAAGCTGTTAGTGTAGTAACCTTTATCGGTGACGCCAGGTACCACGCCGAATTCAGCGGTATCAAGGCGGCAGAAGCGGTCACACAGGTTTTCACTTGGCGTGCTGTAGAGGCTGAAGCCGTAGCCGGTTTCATCTTTCCACTGGTCAACGGCCTGGCGCAGACGTTCAACGATGGCAGTGCCTTTGGCGCGCAGCGCTTCATTGTCATAAACGTGCTGATTACCAAACAGCGCATTGATGGTTTCGTGAATGCCGATGTAACCCAGCGAGATAGACGCACGACCGTTTTTGAAGATTTCAGAAACGTCATCGTCAGCCTGCAAACGCACGCCGCACGCGCCTTCCATATACAGGATAGGAGCCACGCGCGCTTTTACGCCTTCCAGACGTGCGATACGGGTCATCAGCGCTTTACGCGCCAGCACCAGACGCTCATCCAGCAGTTTCCAGAACGCGTCTTCGTTGCCTTTGGCCTCCAGCGCGATGCGCGGCAGGTTCAGGCTGATGACGCCGAGGTTGTTGCGGCCATCGTGGATCTGCTCGCCGTTTTCGTTTTCCCACACGCCGAGGAAGCTGCGGCAGCCCATCGGGGTTTTGAACGAACCGGTGACTTTCACAACCTGGTCGTAGTTCAGGATGTCCGGATACATGCGCTTGCTCGCGCATTCCAGCGCCAGTTGTTTGATGTCGTAGTTGGCATCGCCCGGTTTGTGATTCAGGCCGTCGCGGATAGCGAACACCAGTTTCGGGAACACGGCGGTTTTACGGTTTTTGCCGAGGCCCGCAATACGATTACGCAGAATGGACTGCTGAATCAGGCGTGATTCCCAGGTCGTACCAAGACCAAAACCGAAAGTCACGAACGGTGTCTGGCCGTTGGCGGTATGCAACGTGTTCACTTCATATTCCAGCGACTGGAAAGCGTCATAGCACTCTTTTTCCGTACGGGAATGGGCGTAGCCTTCTGCGTCCGGAATCTGCCACTCTTCAGCGGTCTGGCGATGTTTATTGAAGCTGGCGGTCACGAACGGGGCCAGAACTTCGTCAATACGGTTAATGGTGGTGCCGCCATAAATGTGGCTGGCAACCTGTGCGATGATCTGCGCGGTAACGGCCGTCGCGGTAGAGATGGATTTCGGCGGCTCGATTTCCGCGTTACCCATTTTAAATCCCTGCGTCAGCATCCCTTTCAGGTCGATCAACATGCAGTTGAACATCGGGAAGAACGGGGAGTAATCAAGGTCGTGATAGTGGATAACGCCACGTTCGTGCGCCATGACTACATCATGCGGCAGCAGGTGCTGACGTGCGTAGTGTTTTGCTACGATACCCGCCAGCAGGTCACGCTGGGTTGGGATCACTTTACTGTCTTTGTTGGCGTTTTCGTTCAGCAATGCCGAGTTGGTTTGTTCAACCAGACCACGAATTTCCTGATTCAGACGGCCACGCTTTTCACGCTGGCTGTCGCGGTCATGGCGATATTCGATATAGGCGCGCGCCAGCTGTTTGTACGGGCCAGACATCAGCTGGTTTTCAACCGCGGTCTGGATCTCGTTGATATCAACCTGGCTGCGGCCCTGCATCTGCTCGCTTACGATTGCCGCGACGGTGGCGCAATAGTCTGCGTCATCGACTCCCGCTGCTTTAGCGGCACGCAGGATAGCTTCCTGGATGCGCTCTGATTTGAACGGCACTTTACAGCCATCGCGTTTCATCACATGCGGTGTCATGATCACTCCATTATAAAAACAGGTTATCCACAGAACTGAAGTCGGGGCGGGGGCCAGATTTACAAAGCCTGCCCGCGTGTTAGCGCTTCTCCAGTCAAATTTATCCACATATCACCCCCTTTCTTCATTGGAAGGGTATGGTGATATTGTAGACGATAAACCCAATATGTTGGGTCGGCGAGCATTCTAAGGTCTATATATAGTGATTTGCATCAAACAAGTTTGCGATTTTATTGATGTAGGACAAAGTAAAAATTGAAGCGTACAGATGACGGGCGCTACGGCTAATGTAAATTTTGCACTACTGAAAGTCGCTTAAAAATTCAACAAAAACAGTAAGATTTGCAGGGAGCCGGCGACCGTAAGCCGCCGGCTGAGAGGGTTAATTTTGCAGCCACCAGACCGCTTCAAAAGGCCGTAGCGTCATTTCAGACGGGGCGCTTGCCACTTCGTCATAGTTGCTGATTAAGGCCGCCCAGTCGCCGTGAGGGGCATCTGGCTGCCAGTGCTGGAGCTCGGCGCTAAGGTTAGCGACCACCAACAGTGTTTGCCCCTTCCACTGACGGCGATAGCACCACAGGGACGGGTGATCGGGCAGAAGATCCTGATAATCGCCCCACGTCAGAATCGGCGTGGTTTTACGCAGCGCAATTAACTGCTGATAGGTGCAGAACACCGAATTCGGATCGTTCAGCGCCGTATCGACGTTGATCGCTTCATAGTTGTCGCACAGGGCGATCCACGGCGTGCCGGTGGTGAATCCGCCGTGCGCTTCGCCATTCCATTGCATCGGCGTGCGGCTGTTATCGCGCGATTTGCTGGCGAGGATCGCCAGTAAAGTTTGCGCGTCCTGGCCCTGCGCTAACTGCTCGGCGAACATATTGTGGCTTTCGACATCGCGGTAGTCGGTTATTTGCGTGAAATGCGGGTTGGTCATGCCAATCTCTTCGCCCTGATAGACATAAGGCGTGCCCTGCATGCCGTGCAGCACCATGGCCAGCATTTTGGCGGCAGGCAAGCGATACTCGCCTTCATCGCCAAAGCGCGAAACAATGCGCGGCTGATCGTGATTACACCAGAACAGCGCATTCCACGCGCGATTATGCATGCCCTGCTGCCAGTGGCTGAACAGCGCTTTCAGGGCGACGTAGTCCGGCTTCGCCAGCGTCCACTTCTCGCCGCCGGGATAATCGACCTTCAGGTGGTGGAAGTTAAAGGTCATCGACAGTTCTCGACCATCCAGCGCGGCGTACTGCTGGCAGTTCTCCAGCGAGGTTGACGACATTTCGCCCACGGTCATCAGCTCGCGTGGGGTAAAGACATCGCGGCTCATCTCCTGTAAGAACTCATGAGCGCGCGGGCCATCGGTATAGAAGCGACGTCCGTCACCGTCAGGGTCAGAAGGGAATGCCTGATCTTTGGAAATCAGGTTCACGACATCAAGACGCAGACCGTCGACGCCGCGATCGGCCCAGAACTCGCACACTTTTTTCAGCTCGGCGCGCACCGCCGGGTTTTCCCAGTTGAGGTCCGCCTGTTCCGGCGCAAACAGGTGCAGGTAATATTGTTCGCTCTCAGCGTGCCACTGCCAGGCGTTGCCGCCAAATTTCGATCGCCAGTTATTCGGCGGAGTGCCCGGCTCGCCATCACGCCAGATATAGAACTCGCGGTACGGGCTCTCTTTGTTCAGCGATTCACGGAACCAGGCGTGCTGCGTGGAGGAGTGGTTGAGCACCATATCCAGTACGATACGAATACCGCGTGCTTTCGCCTCGGCCACCAGTTCATCGAAATCGTCCAGCGTACCGTAAGCCGGGTCGATGGCGGTGTAATTCGCCACGTCGTAGCCGTTATCCACCTGCGGCGAGACATAAAAAGGGGTCAGCCAGATGGCGTCTACGCCCAGCGTCTTCAGATAGTCGAGGCGATAGGTCACGCCGCGTAAATCACCGGTACCACTGCCGGTCGTGTCCTGAAAACTCTTCGGATAAATTTGATAAATAACGCCGTTCTGCCACCAGTGGGGAAGAATATTCATAGTGCTGTCCTGAAATGCGAAGGGGCGCAAGGGCGCCCCAAAGTGAAAACATTAAACAATCTGCAAGGTGCCCTGACGGTGTTTACGCTGGTAAACCACCGAGGTGAGGATGATAGGAATCACGATGGCAATCAGCATTGCCAGGCTAAAGACCTGCCAGTAGGTCGGCTGGATGGAAAGAATGCCCGGCAGGCCACCGACGCCAATGCCGTTTGCCATTACGCCGCTCAGGCCGCACAGCAGGCCAGCGAGGCCAGAGCCTACCATCGCGCACAGCATCGGGAAGCGATACTTCAGATTGATGCCGTACATGGCCGGTTCGGTTACGCCGAGGAAGGCGGAGATGGCGGCAGGCACGGAAATTTCACGCTCGTTCTGCTTGCGGCTGCAAATAATAATGCCCACTACCGCAGAAGCCTGCGCAATGTTAGAGAGCGCAATCAGTGGCCAAACCGGCGTGCCGCCCATGCTTTGAATCATCTGCATGTCGATAGCAAGCGTGGTCTGGTGTACGCCGGTGATCACCAGCGGCGCGTACAGGAAGCCGAACAGCGCAGCGCCAACCGGCGCGAAGCTACCGGTCATCAGGTGACGCACGGCAAAGGCAACGCCATCACCAATCATACGGCCAAACGGGCCGATAAAGGCATGAGCAAGGAAAACCGCCAGAATCAGCGAGCAGACCGGCACAATCACCAGATAGAGGTAATCCGGTACGATGCGCTTCATGCGCGTTTCAATATAGCCGAGCGCCAGGCCCGCCAGCAGCGCCGGAATTACCTGCGCCTGATAGCCGACTTTGGCAATGGTAAACAGGCCGAAGTTCCACACTTCCGGCACCTGTTGGCCCAGCATGTAGGCGTTCATCAGTTGCGGGGAGACCAGCGTAACGCCGAGCACGATTCCCAGAATCGGCGTACCGCCCATTTTGCGCACCGCCGACCAGCAGATACCCACCGGTAAATAGAAGAAGATCGCCTCGCCAATCAGCCATAAGAAATCGTAGATGCTTTGCAGCGACGGATACATTTGCGCCAGCGTCTGGCCGTTGCTCATCGGCAGGTCGCCGATCACGTTGCGGAAACCGAGGATCAAACCCCCGCTAATCAGCGCCGGCAGCAGTGGGAAGAAGATCTCCGCGAAGTGCGAGATCATGCGTTCATGCCACTTCATATTCTGGCGCGCCGCCAGTTTGGCCTGCTCTTTATCCGCAGCCGCCTGGCCGGTGGAGGCGATCAGGGCCTGGTAGTAGTCGCCGACTTCTGTGCCAATGACCACCTGAAACTGCCCCGCGTTGGTGAAGCAGCCTTTCACCATCGGCAGTTCTTCAATAGCTTTTGGATCGGCTTTCGCCGGGTTGTTGAGGACAAAGCGTAAGCGGGTAATGCAGTGGCTGACGGTGGCGATATTATCGCGTCCGCCGACCAGCTCGATAAGTTTATCGATGTTCTGCTGATTTATTTTACTCATTATGAAAACCTCAGTGCCGAGGAGAGATATTGTGTTGATGACCTGAGCAGTAGCCTATCCGTTAACCGATTTTTGGAAAATGGGAACGTTCCCGAAACGCAGCGAGGATCACATAATTTGCGCGTTCAGGCTTAGATGAGGTTGGCGGGAATGATAATTTGACGTGGTTCAGCGCGGCCGGTTACCTGGCCGATTAGCTGTTCTGCTGCCTGGCGTCCCGCGTCGGCATAGCCGGGATCGACGGTGATAATTTCCGGGTGCAGGAACTTCATCAGCGGCGTGTTGCCGACGCTGGCAAGCTGCACGGTATCCATGCGTTCCTGCTGGAAATATTTACTCGCCCCCAGCGCCAGCGTATCGGTGGCGCACAGCAGGGCGGTGGTGTCCGGCGTCATCACTTTGCTGGCATATTCAAAGCCCTGCTTCATGGCGAGGCCGGGCAGCGCGGCGACCGGGTTAAGGTGATGTTTTTTGCAAAAAGCGAGATACGCATCGTGGCGGCGTTTGCCGGTCGTGACGTCGCTGTGGGGCACGCCAAGGTAGCTAATATGGCGATGCCCCTGGTCGTAGAGGCGCTGCATCAGGATGTTGATGGCACCTTTGTCGTCGTAGCAGACAGAGGCGAAACCTTTGGCATCGCGCGCGACCATCACCAGCGACGACTGCCAGCTCGCCAGCATGGTTTCGCTGACGCCGGTAAAACCGAATAGCACCACGCCGTCGATGTTACGTCGCTTTAACATGCCGAGATGCTCTTCCACTTTCTCCGGCGAGAACTGGCTTTCCATCATGATGGGGTCGTAACCCTGTTCGTAAAACACTGGCAGCATGGTTTGTACGGCCAGATTTTCTGAAAGGGAATCGAGACGCGTAACAATAATGGCGACCACTTTATCGCTCTGCCCACGCATCGCGCGTGCGGAGCGGGAAGGGGAGAAGCCGTGCTGATTCATCACCGCTTCGACACGTTCACGGGTACGATCGCTGACGCCGCTTTCATTATTCAGCACGCGGGAAACGGTCGATTTACCCACTCCGCTCAGGCGGGCGATATCTTTAATGGTCAGCCGGTTCTGCATCTCGTTTCCCGTGTTAATAAAATGTTATTTCAGATTAAGTGTTTCATCCTACGCAAACAATGTGCAATGAGCAAAGTCTGGTTTACGTTCGGTTTAGTTGCCGGGAGGTATTATACCGCCCGAACTGGCACAAACATTATGGTTTTATATGTATAATGTGCGGCGCTATTTATTACTTACCTTACCGGAGGCCGTATGGATCCCGATCCCACCCCTCTCCCGCACGGGAGCGTAATTTTCCGGTAAGTCAGTTTTCGCTGCCTTACCGAACATGTGAGGCAGTGACATCCCCGATGTCCCTGTAGAAAAATTAAGTGCCTGACAGGCACGGCATTGTTGCGCCTGTCAGCCGAGCTGCGTCCGTATTCTACGGATGCGGGGGACGTTTTATGCTGAAAAATATGACCCGGCAGCTGCTTGCACAGCTTAGCCGCCACCTGCCACGCCGTTTAGTCCAGCGCGACCCGATGCCGGATGGCAAAAATCTCTCTGGCGTACCGATGCCGGATTCTCTGAGCCAGCACTGCCTGAATGTGGCAATGATGGACGAAGAGGCCGTATGGCACGCTTTTGATACGCATCCGGAAGGACTCAACGAGGCCGAAGTCGCGGCTAAACGCGAGCGTTATGGCGATAACCAAATCCCGGCGCAGAAGCCCGCGCCGTGGTGGGTTCACCTGTGGAGCTGCTATCGCAACCCCTTCAACCTGCTGCTGACGGTGCTGGGCATCGTCTCTTACTCGACCGAAGATCTCTTCGCCGCCGGGGTGATTGCGCTGATGGTGGTGATTTCCACGCTGCTTAACTTTGTGCAGGAGGCGCGTTCCACTCGCGCTGCCGACGCATTAAAAGCGATGGTGAGCAACACCGCCACCGTGCTGCGCGTGGTGAATATTAAGGGCGAAAGCCGCTGGTGTGAAATACCGCTCGACCAGCTTGTACCGGGCGATATTGTCAAACTGTCGGCGGGCGATATGATCCCGGCAGACCTGCGCGTTGTGCAGGCGCGCGATCTCTTCGTCGCTCAGGCATCGCTCACTGGCGAGTCGCTTCCCGTGGAAAAAGTGGCGCGTAGCCGCGACCCACAGCAGGCGAACCCGCTTGAGTGCGATACCCTCTGCTTTATGGGCACCACTGTGGTGAGCGGCTCGGCACAGGCTATCGTCACGGCGACGGGCGGTCACACCTGGTTTGGTCAACTGGCCGGGCGCGTCAGCGAGCAGGAAAGTGAGCCGAATGCGTTCCAGAAAGGCATCAGCCGCGTCAGTATGTTGCTGATTCGCTTTATGCTGGTAATGACGCCGATCGTGCTGCTGATCAACGGCTACACCAAAGGCGACTGGTGGGAAGCGGCGCTGTTTGCGCTGTCGGTTGCCGTCGGCTTAACGCCGGAAATGCTGCCGATGATCGTCACCTCGACGCTGGCGCGCGGGGCGGTGAAACTCTCTAAACAGAAAGTCATCGTTAAGCATCTCGACGCGATTCAGAACTTTGGCGCGATGGATATCCTCTGCACCGATAAAACCGGAACGCTGACGCAGGATAAAATCGTACTGGAAAATCACACTGATATTTCCGGGAAGGCCAGCGAGCGTGTATTGCATACCGCCTGGCTCAACAGCCATTATCAAACCGGGCTGAAAAACCTGCTGGATACCGCCGTGCTGGAAGGCGTGGATGAAAATGCGGCGCGTGAGCTTTCCGGGCAGTGGCAGAAAGTGGATGAAATCCCGTTTGATTTCGAACGTCGCCGCATGTCGGTGGTAGTAAGCGAACGCCCGTCCGTACACAAACTGATCTGTAAAGGCGCATTGCAGGAGATCCTCAACGTCTCAACGCAGGTTCGCCATAACGGCGAAATCGTCCCGCTGGACGAAACCATGCTGCGCCGCATTAAACGCGTCACCGACACGCTTAACCGTCAGGGGCTGCGCGTGGTGGCGGTGGCGAGCAAGTATCTGCCCGCGCGTGTTGGCGACTACCAGCGTATTGATGAATCCGACCTGATTCTGGAAGGCTACATCGCATTCCTCGATCCGCCGAAAGAGACCACCGCACCGGCGCTGAAAGCGCTAAAAGAGAGCGGTATCACCGTGAAAATTCTCACCGGCGACAGCGAGCTTGTGGCGGCGAAAGTGTGCCATGAAGTGGGGCTGGACGTTGGTGAGGTGGTGGTCGGTAGTGATATTGAAACCCTGAGCGACGACGAACTGGCGGCGCTGGCTCTGCGTACCACGCTGTTTGCTCGCCTGACGCCGATGCATAAAGAGCGAATCGTAACGTTGCTGCGCCGCGAAGGCCATGTGGTCGGCTTTATGGGTGACGGCATCAACGATGCGCCCGCGCTGCGTGCGGCGGATATCGGAATTTCTGTCGATGGCGCGGTGGATATCGCCCGCGAAGCCGCCGACATCATCCTGCTGGAAAAAAGCCTGATGGTGCTGGAAGAGGGGGTTATCGAAGGCCGCCGGACGTTTGCCAACATGTTGAAATACATCAAGATGACCGCCAGTTCTAACTTCGGTAACGTCTTTAGCGTCCTGGTAGCGAGCGCCTTCCTGCCGTTCCTGCCGATGCTGCCGTTACACCTGTTGATTCAGAACCTGCTGTACGATGTATCTCAGGTAGCGATTCCGTTTGATAACGTCGACGATGAGCAGATTCAGAAACCGCAGCGCTGGCAGCCGTCTGAACTGGGGCGTTTCATGATCTTCTTCGGGCCGATCAGCTCCATCTTCGACATTCTGACCTTCTGCGTGATGTGGTTTGTCTTCCACGCCAACGTACCTGAAGCGCAGACGCTGTTCCAGTCCGGCTGGTTCGTGGTGGGGTTACTGTCGCAGACGCTGATTGTGCATATGATCCGCACGCGCCGTATTCCGTTCATTCAGAGCCGCGCTGCCTGGCCGCTGATTATCATGACGCTGGTGGTGATGGTCGTCGGTATCGCGCTGCCGTTCTCGCCGCTGGCGGGGTACTTACAGTTGCAGGCGTTGCCGCTCTCCTACTTCCCGTGGCTGATTGCCATTCTGGCGGGGTATATGACGCTGACGCAGATGGTGAAAGGGTTCTTTAGCCGTCGGTACGGCTGGCAGTAAAACAGTGCCGGGTGGCGCTGATGCTTACCCGGCCTACGCGCGATATGCCGTAGGCCTGATAAGCGTAGCGCCATCAGGCGCTTGCCGGGTCGCTATTAGCGACGTACCGCAATCGCTTCAATTTCAATCTTCACGTCTTTCGGCAGACGTGCAACTTCCACACAAGAACGTGCCGGGAAGGTGGCGTTGTGCTCAGTGAAGAAGGCTTCATAAGTGGCGTTAACGGTCGCGAAATCGTTAAGATCTTTCACGAAAACGGTAGTTTTCACGATATCGCCGACTTTCAGGCCAGCTGATTCAACGATTGCTTTTACGTTATCCAGCGACTGACGCGCCTGAGCGGCTACGTCTTCCGGCACTTCACCGGTTTTCGGGTTTACCGGGATCTGGCCGGAGGTGATGATCATGCTACCCAGATCAACGCCCTGAACGTATGGGCCGATAGCTGCTGGTGCATTTTCCGTCGCGAGTACTTTGCTCATGTTTTCTCCAGAATTACAGCGTTAAGAATGTTCCCGGCCATTATAACAGCCGGGATTTCATTACCAACCTCAATTAGTTGGCCAGCACCACATAATGGGAAAACTCTTTTTCGCAGTATTTACATTTGAGTGCGATATCATCGGCGCGTTTTTTCACTGCAAAGCTGGATGAAACCGGCTCGGCGTGGCTGATGCAGTTGCTGTTCGGGCAAACCAGCACGTTATCAATACGTTCCGGTAAGCTTGGGCGCGATTTACCGACCACTTCGTATTCATCGATGCGATTCACCGTCGCCTGCGGGGCATACAGGGAAAGCTGGTTGACCTGCTCGTCGGTCAGGAAGGTATTTTCGATTTTAATCAGGTCCTTGCGGCCCATTTCGCCGGAAGGCAGATTCAGGCCGATGGTGATGCGTTGGTCTGTCTCAGTCAGTTTGAACAGGGTCAGCAGCTTAAAGCCTACCTGCGCCGGGATATGGTCGATTACCGTGCCACGTTTGATGGCTTCTACCTGAAGTTTGTTATCGTGTGTCATAGTCATTTCCCCTTACAGATCCAGGTCGCGAGTCAGAACCAGTGCCAGTAACGCCTGGCGGGCGAAGATACCGTTGCCAGCCTGCTGGAAGTACCAGGCGTGCGGCGTTTTATCGACATCTGTTGTGATTTCGTCAATACGCGGCAGCGGATGCAGCACTTTCATGTTGTCACGCGCGCCTTCCAGGTCGGCGGCGCGCAGCACGAACTGCGCCTTCACGTTGGCGTATTCTGACGGGTCCAGACGCTCTTTCTGCACACGCGTCATATAAAGGATATCGACTTCCGCCATGACCTCCTCAATGGAAGAGTGGAGGCTCCAGGCAATGTCTTTCTCGTCGAGCATATCCAGGATGTACTGCGGCATCGCCAGCGCATCAGGTGCGATAAAGTAGAAACGGTTGCCGTTAAATTTCGCCAGCGCCTGCGTCAGGGAGTGAACAGTGCGGCCATATTTCAGGTCGCCGACCATCGCCACGTTAAGATTTTCCAGGCGACCCTGCGTTTCCTGAATGGTAAAGAGATCGAGCAGCGTTTGCGTCGGATGCTGGTTGGCGCCGTCACCGGCGTTTAGAACAGGAATGCCGCCGGAGAACTCGGTCGCCAGACGCGATGCGCCTTCCTGCGGGTGACGCATCACGATGGCGTCGACGTAGGTGCTAATCACCGAAATGGTATCCGCCAGCGTTTCGCCTTTTTTACCCAGCGAGGTGTTGTTGCTGTCGGAGAAACCGACCACGCTCGCGCCCAGGCGATGCATTGAGGTTTCAAACGACAAGCGGGTACGGGTTGACGCCTCGAAGAAACAGCTGGCAATCACTTTGTGCTTCAGCAATTCCGGTTGCGGGTTTGCTTTCAGCTTTGCAGCGGTAGCCAGTACCAGTTCCAGATCGTCGCGACTCAGGTCGTTGATGGAAATGATATGTTTTTGATACAGCGGATTAGCCATGTTTTTCTCCTGACGCCTGCGCAAAAAAAAAGCCCCTTAAATAAGGGGCTTCGAGAATGAGTGAGCAACGGAAAGAAAACGGCAGGCCAGCGTCTGTTTTCAGACGCGGTAAGACGCGATGTCGTACACACTGAACCATAATTCCTCCCGGCAAACGGGACGGGATTATACGCAGGTCTGTTTTTGAATCAAGTATCAGATTCATAATTTACGCGACGAAAACGATTCTCTTTGAATACTAATGCATATAAACACCACTGGTATGCAGTTGTGAACCCTCCATTGCCCTCATCATTCAATAACTATGCGCCAGCGCAAATCCCCACCAAAAAGTAGTGGTATGGCAGCCTGAATTCTCGTATAACAACTAAAAATGAAACGATGTTTTAATTGAGGTATTACCATGATTGTTGGCAACATCCATAATGTGCAGCCGTGGCTGCCGGAAGCGCTGCGCCAGGCGATCGCGCATGTTAAGGCCGAAGTGAACGATGCGACCGCGTTGGGCAAGCACCCTATCGACGGTGACCGCGCCTTTTATCTGGTCGCGGAAGATATGACCGAGCCATGTGAAAAACGTCGTGCCGAGTATCACGCGCGTTATCTGGATATCCAGATTCTGGTGAAAGGGCAGGAGGGGATGACCTTCAGCACGCTGCCTGCGGGCGCGCCGGAGACCGACTGGCTGGCAGATAAAGACATCGCTTTCCTGCCGGAAGGAAAAGAAGAGAAAACCGTCATTCTGAACGAAGGCGATTTTGTGGTGTTCTACCCGGGGGAAGTGCATAAGCCGCTGTGTGCGGTCGGCGCGCCCGCGAAAGTGCGTAAGATTGTGGTGAAGATGTTGGTTGAGTAAACGTCTTTCCCGGCCTGGATGCACACAGCATACAGGCCGGAGAGATAATTTCTTACTGGCTTAACGTCGCCACCATCACCGCTTTGATGGTGTGCATGCGGTTTTCTGCCTGGTCGAAAACGATGCTTGCCGGGGATTCAAATACCTCATCGGTAACTTCCATTCCACCGTGCATCCCATACTCTTCGGCCATTTTTTGGCCGAGCGTGGTCTGATCGTCATGGAAGGCAGGCAGGCAGTGAAGGAATTTCACCTGCGGGTTGCCGGTGAGCGCCATCATTTGGTTATTCACCTGATAATCACGCAGCAGCGCAATGCGTTCTGCCCATTTCTCTTTGGCTTCGCCCATCGATACCCACACGTCAGTGTAGATAAAGTCCGCGCCTTTCACGCCCGCCGCAATATCTTCGGTGAGGGTAATGTTACCGCCATTCTTCTGCGCCAGCGCTTTACATTCGGTCACCAGGCTCTCTTCCGGCCAACAGGCCTGCGGGGCAACCAGGCGCAAATCCAGCCCGGTTAATGCGGCGGCTTCCAGCATGGAATTACCCATGTTGTTACGCGCGTCGCCTGCATAAACCAGCGTCATTTCATTGAATGCTTTACCCGGTAAATGCTCCTGCATGGTGAGCAAATCAGCCAACAATTGTGTCGGATGAAATTCGTTGGTGAGACCGTTCCAGACCGGCACACCCGCGTACTGCGCCAGCGTTTCGACAATCTCCTGCCCGTAGCCGCGATATTGAATACCGTCATACATGCGGCCCAGTACGCGGGCGGTATCTTTAATCGATTCTTTATGGCCAATCTGGCTGCCGCTTGGGCCGAGATAGGTCACGCGAGCGCCCTGATCGTATGCGGCAACTTCGAAAGAGCATCGTGTGCGGGTTGAGTCTTTTTCGAAGATGAGCGCGATGTTTTTACCGGTCAGTTTTGGCGTCTCTTTACCGCTTTTTTTATCGGCTTTCAGTTGGGCGGCGAGTTGCAGCAGCGTGTTCAGCTCGGCAGGGGTGAAATCGAGTAATTTTAAAAAGTGCTTCTGATAAAAATTCGGCATCTTGTCCTCGCATGGCTTAGGCCACTTATTGAATTAAAATTCAATTTATATGTATGAATATGCAATTGCAACCCCGGTGCACAAATCTTTCGCGGAAAGGTGGAGGCAATGCTTGCGGTATGTGACAATAAGAGTAACGCCACATTACGAGGAACGAGCCATGGCAAACCCGGAATTACTGGAAGAGCAGCGTGAAGAGACGCGCCTGATCATTGAAGAACTGCTGGAAGACGGCAGCGATCCTGATGCGCTGTATACCATTGAACACCACCTCTCTGCCGATGACTTCGACGCGCTGGAGAAGTTTGCGGTTGAAGCCTTCAAAATGGGTTATGAAGTGACCGAGCCGGAAGAGCTGGAAGTGGAAGAGGGCGACACCGTCATCTGCTGCGATATCCTCAGCGAATCCGCGCTGAATGCCGATCTGATCGACGCGCAGGTTGAGCAACTGATGACGCTGGCCGAGAAGTTTGAAGTCGAGTATGACGGTTGGGGCACTTACTACGAAGATCCTAACGGCGAAGAAGGCGACGACGACGAAGATGACGTCGACGAAGATGATGATGGTGTACGTCACTAAGCATCACTCACCCACGGCAGCGCCCGCTGCCGTGGGGCAAGGATAAAGCATGGATTACCCGCAAATTCTCTCCCCTGTTCTCAATTTTCTTCAGTGCACCACGCCGCAGACCTGGCTTGATAAAGCCCGTGACCCGGTGAATCTGCCGCTTTTGTTAACCGACCATCTGGTGTGCGAGCTCAAAGCTGCGCAAACCGCCATGCTGCTGGTGCGTAAATATGTCGCTGATAAGCAAGGCGCGGACGCGTTGCTGGCGTGGCTACAGCCGTATGAAGCGTTTGCGTTTCGCGATGGGCCGGAGCCGGATTTTGTCGCGCTGCATAAGCAAATCGGTAAAAGCGTCATGCCGCAGACCGACGATCCGTGGGGGCAAGCGTTGATCGACAGCATGGTGCTGTTGATCAAAGAGGAGCTGCATCACTTCTGGCAGGTGCGCGAAGCCATGACCGCGCGTCAGATCCCCTATGTGAAGATAACCGCCAGCCGCTACGCGAAAGGCATGCTAAAAGAGGTGCGCACGCACGAGCCGTTGACGCTGATTGATAAACTGATTTGCGGGGCTTATATCGAAGCGCGTTCCTGCGAGCGTTTTGCCGCGCTGGCGCCGTATCTCGATGAGCCATTGCAGAAGTTTTATCTCTCACTGCTGCGTTCTGAAGCCCGCCATTATCAGGATTACCTGGCGCTGGCGCAGCAGGTATCGAAAACGGATATTACTCCGCGTGTGCGCTTCTTTGGTGAAGTGGAAGCGGCATTAATTAGCACGCCGGATGCGGAGTTTCGTTTTCATAGTGGCGTGCCGATGTGAGGCATAACCTTACAACGCTTTCAGCATCCGCACTTCACAATCCACGTGGCCGGTGCAACCCAACGGCTCGCTGATGTGCTCGAAGCCTAAGTGTTCATACAGACCAATGGCTTCGCGCAGAAACTCGGTGGTTTCGAGATAGCAGTGTTTAAAACCCTGTTCACGCGCGTGATCGAGTGCCATCAGCGCTAACTTCTTCGCCAACCCCTGACCGCGCACGGAAGGGAGAAAATACATTTTCTGCAATTCACAGATATCCGGCTCGCTACAGCCTAATGGGGCGACGCCGCCACCGCCAACCACTTGACCATCTTGCTCAACCACCCAATAGGCGGCACCTGGCTGGCTGTAGAGCTGGTAAAGCTCGTCCAGATTCGGATCGGCAACGGTGTAGCCTTTGTCAGCGGTCAGGCCATATTCGGCGGAGACCTGGCGGATAACGCTGGCAATAGCGGGATTATCGTCAGCGGCGAGCGGGCGCAGCGTGACGGCGACCGGAGATATAACACTCATAGCGAAACTCGAAATAAATGATGACGGAGATATGCAGTTAATAACACCGCAGGACAGGTGAGTGCAAGCGAGGATAATTCAGGAAGGAAAATCAGGCGGGTGCCTGAATGTAGGCCGGATAAGCAACGCGCCATCCGGCAAACAAACAGGCACAACCTCAAGGCATTACAGCGCGGCGATGACCGCCTGCTGTTCAATCAGCTTGGCTTTCGCTTCAGCGTAACCGTCCAGCTTCTCACGCTCTTTGGCGATCACCGCTTCCGGTGCGCGCGCCACAAAGCCTTCGTTAGACAGTTTGCTTTCGATACGGCTGATTTCACCTTCGATTTTCGCCACTTCTTTCGCCAGACGCGCCAGCTCATCGTCTTTGTTGATGAGGCCAGCCATCGGGATCAGCAGCTCTGCGCCGTCGATGATTTTGGTCACGGATACCGGGCCTTTGTCATCGGCTGGCAGCACGGTGATGCTCTCCAGACGCGCCAGGTTCAGCAGGAAGCTACGGTTGTCGTTCACACGACGCTGTGCATCCTGACTGCAACCACGCAGCAGCAGTTCCAGCGGTTTGCCCGGCGCAATGTTCATTTCCGCACGAATATTACGTACGGCAACGATCGCCTGCTTCAGCCACTCGGTGTCAGCCAGTGCTCCTTCATCAACCTGAGACGCATCGTATTCCGGGAACGGCTGCAGCATGATGGTGTCGGCGGTGATACCGCAAATCACTTTCACACGCTGCCAGATGGTTTCGGTAATGAAAGGAATAATCGGATGCGCGAGGCGCAGCAGACCTTCCAGCACGGTTACCAGCGTGTTACGTGTACCGCGCAGTTCAGCCTCGGAACCTCCGGTCATCACTGGCTTGGTCAGCTCCAGATACCAGTCGCAGAACTGGTTCCAGGTGAATTCATACAGAATGCCCGCAGCGATATCGAAGCGGTAGCTATCCAGCGCTTCACGGTACGCTTTCACGGTCTGGTTGAATTCCGCCAGAATCCAGCGATCCGCCAGCGACAGCGTCATTTCGCCGCCGTTGAAGCCGCAATCCTGACCTTCTGTGTTCATCAGTACAAAGCGGCTGGCGTTCCACAGCTTGTTACAGAAGTTACGATAACCTTCGAGGCGTTTCATATCCCAGTTGATATCGCGGCCGGTAGAGGCCAGCGCCGCCAGGGTGAAGCGCAGGGCGTCGGTGCCGTGCGGCTCAATGCCGTTCGGGAACTGTTTCTCGGTACGCTTACGGATTTTCTCCGCCATCTGTGGCTGCATCATGTTGCCGGTGCGTTTCTCCAGCAGGTCTTCCAGCGAAATACCGTCAACCATATCCAGCGGGTCAATCACGTTACCCTTGGATTTAGACATCTTCTGGCCTTCGTCATCACGAATCAGGCCGGTCATGTAAACGGTGTGGAACGGCACCTGCGGCTTGCCATCTTCATCTTTGATGAAGTGCATGGTCATCATGATCATGCGGGCAATCCAGAAGAAGATGATGTCGAAACCGGATACCATCACGCTGGTCGGGTGGAACTGACGCAGAGCGTCGGTGTTTTCCGGCCAGCCTAGCGTGGAGAAGGTCCACAGCGCGGAGGAGAACCAGGTGTCGAGAACGTCTTCGTCCTGACGCAGCGCAACGTCCGCGCTCAGGTTATTTTCCTGGCGTACTTCGTCTTCATTACGACCAACATAGACGTTACCGTCGTTGTCATACCATGCCGGGATGCGGTGACCCCACCACAGTTGACGAGAGATACACCAGTCCTGAATATCGCGCATCCAGGAGAAGTACATGTTTTCGTACTGTTTCGGTACGAACTGAATGTCGCCGTTCTCAACCGCTTCAACTGCCGGTTTCGCCAGCACGTCGGCACGTACGTACCACTGGTCGGTCAGCATCGGTTCGATAACCACGCCGCCACGGTCGCCGTAAGGAACGGTCAGGTCGTGCGGTTTGATCTCTTCGAGCAGGCCGAGGGCATCAACGGCGGCAACGATCGCTTTACGCGCGGCAAAACGCTCCAGTTTCTGGAACTCAACCGGGATCTCGTTGGAATAAACGTCAGATTCGTTACCTTTGGTGTCGTACACTTCCGCCGTTTCGCGGATGTCGCCGTCAAAGGTCAGAATGTTGATCATCGGCAGCTGATGACGACGACCGACTTCATAGTCATTAAAGTCGTGCGCTGGCGTGATCTTCACGCAGCCGGTGCCTTTTTCCATGTCGGCGTGTTCATCGCCCACAATCGGAATACGGCGGTTAACCAGAGGCAGAATGACATATTTGCCAATCAGATCTTTATAACGCGGGTCTTCCGGGTTAACGGCCACGCCAGTATCGCCCAGCACGGTTTCCGGGCGGGTGGTGGCGACAACCAGATAATCTTTACCGTCTGCGGTTTTCGCGCCATCGGCCAGCGGATAGCGGATATGCCACATTGAGCCTTTGGACTCGCGGTTTTCCACTTCCAGGTCAGAGATGGCGGTGCGCAGTTTCGGGTCCCAGTTTACCAGGCGTTTGCCACGGTAAATCAGGTCTTCTTTGTAGAGGCGCACGAAGACTTCTTTCACGGCATTGGAAAGGCCTTCATCCATGGTGAAGCGTTCGCGCTCCCAGTCCACGGAGTTGCCAAGACGGCGCATCTGACGGGTAATGGTGCCGCCGGATTCCGCTTTCCACTGCCAGATTTTGTCGATGAACGCATCGCGCCCATAGTCGTGACGGGTTTTACCTTCTTCAGCGGCAATTTTGCGCTCAACCACCATCTGGGTGGCGATACCGGCATGGTCGGTCCCCGCCTGCCAGAGGGTGTTTTTACCCTGCATGCGCTGGTAGCGGATCATGGTATCCATGATGGTTTGCTGGAAGGCGTGACCCATATGCAAACTGCCGGTGACGTTCGGCGGCGGGATCATGATGCAGAAACTTTCCTGGCTTTCATCGCCATTCGGTTTGAAATAGCCCTGCTTTTCCCAGTGCTCGTAAAGCGGCTGTTCGATATCGTTTGGGTTGTATGTCTTTTCCATTATTTCCAGGTTGCCGTGTTCAGGTTGAAACCAGCCACGCGGTAAGCTTTGTATCGTTCGCGCGCCAGTTGTTTAAGCGAATCTTCGTAAGGAACGAAGTCTATCACTTCTGTGAAAGCGGTGGCAAAATCTGCGAAATTGAGTCGCAGACTGATCAGTATATCGCGCGGGCTGCTGTTACGCTTTTGCGGCCAGGCAATCTCGACCGGCGCTCCACCCCGAGGGCCTTCGCCCGCGAGATTATGCGGCACAAAGCTCTCCGCCGGACGCGCCCACAGCGCTTCATCCAGGCGTATAGCCTGCTGCTCATCCTCACAGGCGATCAGCACGCGCTTACCGCTACGCCAACGTTCTGCGGCAACGTCGCACACCAGTTGCTCGACGGCGCTTAAGCCATCAACGGTGGTTTCGTTGTCCAGAAGATAGAACGTCGCATTCTTCATATATGGGGCTTCTTGTGGTGGATTTAAATGTATTGACCCCTCACCCTAACCCTCTCCCTAAGGGAGAGGGGACCATTCGAGCACGGTATTACATTACGGCGCTGGTTTTCTCCCTCTCCCCAGGGGAGAGGGCGGGGTGAGGGGTTATTCCCTTAAGCCTTAATTTACTCTTCGCCGTTAAACCCGGCGCGGTTGAGCAGGAACTGCGACAGCAACGCTACCGGGCGGCCCGTAGCGCCTTTAGCCTTGCCGGAGCGCCATGCGGTACCGGCGATATCCAGGTGCGCCCAGTTATACTTACGGGTAAAGCGCGACAGGAAGCAGCCTGCGGTAATTGCGCCGCCAGGACGGCCACCGATGTTCGCCATATCCGCGAAGTTGGACTCCAGTTGATCCTGGAACTCATCGGCCAGCGGCAGACGCCATGCACGGTCGCCTGCTTGCTCAGACGCGCCAATCAGTTCATGCGCCAACGGGTTGTGATTCGACATCAGGCCGGTGATGTGATGGCCGAGGGCAATCACGCACGCGCCGGTCAGCGTCGCCACGTCAATAACCGCTTCCGGTTCGAAACGCTCAACGTAGGTTAACACGTCGCACAGCACCAGACGGCCTTCGGCGTCGGTGTTCAGCACTTCGACCGTTTGACCGGACATGGTGGTCAACACGTCGCCCGGGCGATACGCGCGCCCACCAGGCATGTTTTCACAGCCTGCCAGCACGCCAACCACGTTAATCGGCAACTGAAGTTCCGCGACCATGCGCATCACGCCGTAGACTGCCGCTGCGCCGCACATGTCGTACTTCATCTCATCCATGCCTTCGGCAGGCTTGATGGAGATACCGCCGGAGTCGAAGGTCAAACCTTTACCGACCAGCACGATCGGGCGGGCGTCTTCGGAGGCGTTACCTTTATACTCAATCACCGACATCAGCGATTCGTTCTGCGAACCGTGGCCAACCGCCAGATAAGAGTGCATACCCAGCTCTTTCATCTGCTGCTCGCCAATTACGCGGGTTACCACGTTCTTGCTGTAGCTGTCTGCCAGCTGACGCGCCTGCGATGCCAGGTACGCGGCGTTACAGATGTTTGGCGGCATGTTGCCAAGGTCTTTTGCTGCTTTAATCCCGGCGGCAATGGCGAGGCCGTGCTGAATCGCACGCTCGCCGCTGGTCAGTTCACGGCGGGTTGGCACGTTGAAGACCATTTTGCGCAGCGGACGGCGAGGCTCGGTTTTATTGGTTTTCAGCTGATCGAAGCTGTACAGCGTCTCTTTTGCCGTTTCTACGGCCTGACGCACTTTCCAGTAGTTGTTGCGCCCTTTAACGTGCAGTTCGGTCAGGAAGCAAACGGCTTCCATTGACCCGGTATCATTCAGAGTGTTGATGGTTTTCTGGATGACCTGCTTATACTGACGCTCATCAAGCTCGCGTTCTTTACCGCAACCAATCAGCAAAATGCGCTCTGACAACACGTTCGGAACGTGATGCAGCAGCAGCGTCTGGCCGGGCTTACCTTCCAGTTCGCCGCGACGCAGTAGGGCGCTGATATAGCCGTCGCTGATTTTATCGAGCTGTTCGGCAATCGGGGAAAGACGGCGCGGTTCAAAAACGCCGACCACGATGCAGGCGCTCCGCTGTTTTTCCGGGCTACCGCTTTTTACACTGAACTCCATGGACTACGCTCCTGAATCTTAAAGACAACGGCGGTGGCTACAGTTAGAATTGCAAGCTTTCGTAACTCATTTCCGCTGTTGCGGTGACTTCGTGTTAATCTTAACGTTATTACGGTGTTGGCACGTCAGAACCGAGTCCTGAAACGTGAAACCGCTGAGTCATATAATCTTAGCGATGTTTTCGACGACTCAAGAGAATAAATGACGTTTAAGCCATGAAACAAGCTATTTTCCTGCAATAAGACGGGTTTTTACGGGCGTATTTATAGTGATAATCATAAGATATCTGGTGCGGGAGACGCTTAAAAGCCAGCTTGCGATCCTCTTCATCCTGCTTCTGATCTTCTTTTGTCAGAAACTGGTGAGGATCCTCGGCGCGGCGGTAGACGGCGAAATCCCGACAAATCTGGTGCTCTCATTACTGGGGCTGGGCGTGCCTGAAATGGCGCAATTGATCCTCCCCCTGAGCCTGTTCCTCGGCTTATTGATGACGCTGGGCAAACTCTACACCGAAAGTGAAATTACGGTGATGCACGCCTGCGGCCTCAGTAAAGCGGTGCTGATTAAAGCCGCCATGGTGCTGGCACTGTTCACCAGTATCATTGCCGCTGTGAATGTCATGTGGGCGGGGCCGTGGTCTTCTCGTCACCAGGATGAAGTGCTGGCGGAGGCAAAAGCTAACCCCGGCATGGCGGCGCTGGCGGCAGGCCAGTTCCAGCAGGCGACGAACGGCGACTCGGTGCTGTTTATTGAAAGCGTTGATGGCAGCAGCTTTAACGATGTCTTTTTGGCGCAATTGCGTCCCAAAGGCAACGCGCGTCCTTCCGTGGTGGTCGCCGATTCCGGCCATCTCTCGCAGTTGAAAGATGGCTCTCAGGTGGTGACCTTAAACCAGGGTACCCGCTTTGAAGGCACTGCGATGCTGCGCGACTTCCGCATTACCGATTTTAAAGATTACCAGGCGATTGTCGGCCACCAGGCAGTGACGCTCGACCCGAACGACACCGATCAAATGGATATGCGCACGCTGTGGAATACCAACAATGACCGCGCGCGTGCCGAGTTCCACTGGCGTATTACGCTTATTCTGACGGTGGTTATTATGGCGCTGATGGTGGTTCCACTGAGCGTGGTTAACCCGCGTCAGGGCCGCGTGCTGTCGATGCTTCCGGCGATGCTGCTTTATCTGGTTTTCTTCCTGCTGCAAACCTCGCTCAAATCCAACGGCGGGAAGGGTAAGCTCGACCCGGCTATCTGGATGTGGGTGGTGAACCTGTCCTATCTGGCGCTGGCGATTGCGTTGAATCTGTGGGATACCATTCCGATGCGTCGCTTCCGTGCGCGTTTCTCGGCTAAAGGAGCGGTGTGATGCAGCCATTTGGTGTACTTGACCGCTATATCGGTAAAACCATCTTCACCACCATCATGATGACGCTGTTCATGCTGGTGTCGCTCTCTGGCATCATCAAGTTTGTCGACCAGCTAAAAAAAGCCGGGCAGGGGAGCTACGACGCGCTGGGCGCCGGGGTGTATACCCTGCTGAGCATGCCGAAAGATATTCAAATCTTCTTCCCGATGGCCGCTCTGCTGGGCGCGTTATTAGGCCTGGGGATGCTGGCGCAGCGCAGCGAGTTAGTGGTAATGCAGGCTTCCGGCTTTACGCGTATGCAGGTTGCGTTATCCGTTATGAAAACGGCTATTCCGCTGGTGCTGCTGACCATGGCGATGGGCGAATGGGTTGCCCCGCAGGGCGAACAGATGGCGCGTAACTACCGTGCGCAGGCAATGTACGGCGGTTCGTTGCTTTCCACCCAGCAAGGGATGTGGGCGAAAGATGGTCATAACTTTGTCTATATCGAACGGGTAAAAGGGAACGACGAACTGGGTGGTGTAAGCATTTACTCCTTCAATCCGGAAAAGCGTCTGCAATCTGTTCGCTACGCGGCCTCCGCGAAATTTGACCCGGAAAACAAGGTGTGGCGCTTGTCGCAGGTAGATGAGTCTAACCTGACGGACAGCAAGCAAATCACCGGTGCGCAGACCGTTAGCGGCACCTGGAAAACCAACCTCACGCCGGACAAACTCGGCGTGGTGGCGTTAGACCCGGATGCGCTCTCAATCAGCGGCCTGCATAACTACGTGAAGTACCTGAAATCGAGCGGCCAGGATTCCGGCCGTTATCAGCTCAACATGTGGAGCAAAGTCTTCCAGCCGCTTTCTGTGGCGGTGATGATGCTGATGGCGCTGTCGTTTATCTTCGGCCCGCTGCGTAGCGTGGCGATGGGTGTGCGCGTCGTCACCGGTATCAGCTTTGGTTTTGTGTTCTACGTGCTGGACCAAATCTTTGGCCCGCTGACCCTGGTGTACGGCATCCCACCTGTGATTGGCGCACTACTGCCGAGCGCGAGCTTCTTCGTTATTAGCCTCTGGCTGATGATGCGAAAAGCGTAACGTTTTGAAAAAGGGAGCTTTCGCTCCCTTTTTTGTGCCGGGGGCGCTGCGCTTGCCCGACCTACGGTTAAGTACGATCGGTAGGCCTGATAAGCGAAGCGCCATCAGGCAATAACAGACCGCATTACCGCCGTCTTCCTCCGAGCAAACTCCCCAGCATCCCGCGCACAATCTGGTTGGTCACCTGCCGCACCGCGCTTTTCGCCGCTGTCTGCACGATGCCATCTTTCTTACCGCCGCGCGGCCCGGTGGTGCCGAACAAAATATCCTTCAGTCCGCCAAGGATACCGTCATCCACTTCAACGGCTTTGCCTTTTGCCGCAGGCGCATTGGCCTGCTCGGTGCTGGTCTGCACGCCTTTCTGCAACATCTCGAACGCTGATTCGCGGTCAACCGCATCCTCATACTTGCCATACAGCGGCGAGTTGTTAATCAGCCCGTTACGCTCATCGTCGGTAACTGGCCCCATGCGCGAGCAGGGTGCAATCACCATTGCGCGCTCGACCACCGACGGGCTGCCTTTGGCATCCAGGAATGAGATTAACGCCTCGCCGGTGCCCAGCTCCTGAATCGCTTTCTCCGTATCAAACGCCGGATTGGCGCGCATGGTCTGCGCCGCTGTTTTCACCGCTTTCTGATCTTTCGGCGTAAAGGCTCGCAGCGCATGCTGCACGCGGTTCCCTAACTGGCCGAGTACCGCATCCGGGATATCGGACGGATTCTGCGATACAAAATAGACCCCTACGCCCTTCGAACGAATCAGGCGGATCACCTGCTCGATTTTATCCAGCAGCACCTGCGGCGCATCGTTAAACAGCAGGTGCGCCTCATCGAAGAAGAACACCAGCTTCGGTTTCTCCAGGTCGCCCGCTTCCGGCAACTGCTCGTAAAGCTCGGAGAGCATCCACAGCAGGCTCGCCGCATAAAGCTTCGGCATTTGATAGAGCTTCTCGGCGCTGAGGATGTTAATTACCCCTTTGCCATTGCTGTCGGTGCGCATCCAGTCTTTGATATCCAGCATCGGCTCGCCGAAGAAGTGCTCGGCACCTTGCTGCTCCAGCGTAAGTAGCCCGCGCTGAATCGCCCCGACAGACGCGCTGCTGATATTGCCGTACTGATTCTGGAACGACTTCGCGTTATCGCCAATGTACTGGGTAATCGCGCGCAGATCTTTAAAGTCCAGCAGCAGTAAGCCCTGGTCGTCGGCGATGCGGAAGATAATGTTCAGCACGCCGGTCTGCACTTCATTCAGGTTCAGCAAACGCGCCAGCAGCAGCGGGCCGAGATCTGACACCGTGGCGCGCACCGGGTGGCCTTTCTCAGCAAAGATATCCCAGACGACAACCGGGTTAGCGTGCGGCTCCCAGTCGGTGACGCCAATTTTGTTCAGACGCTCCTGAAGCTTCTCTGATGCCTGGCCTGCCTGCGCCACGCCCGTCAGGTCACCTTTTACATCAGCCATAAATACCGGCACGCCAATCTCTGAGAACGACTCGGCCATCTTTTGCAGAGTGACGGTCTTCCCGGTACCGGTCGCCCCGGTGATCAGCCCATGACGGTTCGCCATACCGGGCAACAGGTGCAGTTCTTTATCCTGCGTGCGTGCAATTAGCAAAGGTGCGCTCATTGAATTATTCCTCCATTTATCTGCGTCGAGTATAGGCAAATTGCCGACAAAAGGCGGCAGGAAATTCCGCGCTTTGCGGCGCTTTATCCAGTGCGAACTATGCTTTGCATACGGTTTGCATTTTTTTGGAAGGTTATGTCCAGATTCTTTTATGACGATCGTAAACAGCTGGTCAACGATGCGATTGAAGGTTTAGTGTTATCCGCACCGCACGGCAACCTGATGCGGCTCGATATCGACCCGGCGATTCGGATTGTCGCGCGCAGCGACTGGGATAAAAGCCGGGTGGCGGTGATTTCCGGCGGCGGCTCGGGCCATGAGCCCGCGCATGCCGGGTTCGTCGGCAAAGGCATGCTGACGGCAGCGGTGTGCGGCGACCTGTTTGCCTCGCCGAGTGTTGATGCCGTATTAAACGCCATTGTGGCGGTGACGGGCGACCGTGGCTGCCTGCTGATTGTCAAAAACTATACCGGCGACCGCCTCAACTTCGGCCTGGCGGCAGAGAAAGCCAAACGCTACGGTCTGAAGGTCGAGATGGTGATTGTCGCCGACGACATCGCGCTGCCGGATAACAAACAGCCGCGCGGCATCGCGGGCACTGCGCTGGTGCATAAAATTGCCGGTTATGCCGCCGAGCACGGTAAATCCCTCAGCGAAGTGCGTGACATCGCGCAACAGGCGAGCGACAGCGTTTTCAGCCTGGGCGTGGCAATGGAGAGCTGCAACCTACCGGGCAGCGACGACGCAGAAGGGCGCATCAAACCGGGGCAGGTTGAACTGGGGTTGGGTATTCACGGTGAACCGGGTGCATCGGTGGTAGAAAGCCACAACAGCAAAGCGCTTATCGAAATACTGGTTAAACCTCTTAAAGATCAGGTAGGTGACGCTCGCGTGGCGGTGCTTATCAACAACCTCGGCGGCGTCTCGGCGCTGGAGATGGCGCTGCTCACCAAAGAGCTGGCGCACTCGGCGCTACAGGAACAGATTGCCTGGCTGATTGGCCCGGCGCCGCTGGTGAGCTCGCTGGATATGAAAGGTTTCTCGCTCTCGGTATTAAAATTGACCCCGGAGTTTGAACGCGCTTTACAGGCAGATGTCGAGACGGTCGGCTGGTTAAAACCGGTCGCCTTCGCGCCGGTAAAAACCGTCAAGCACAGCAAAGTGTACGACGCCCTGGAGATTCAGCCTTCCGACAACCCGGCGATTGCCGCACGTGTAGGGCAGATAACCCGGACGCTTATCCAGCTTGAGAACCGCCTGAACGCGCTGGATGCCAAAGTGGGCGACGGCGACACCGGCTCAACGTTTGCGTTGGGGGCGCGTGATATCGCTGAACTGCTCGACAAGGGCGAACTGCCGCTTAACAACGGCGCACAGTTACTGCAACTGGTAGGCGACCGGCTGGCCACGGTGATGGGCGGCTCCAGTGGCGTGCTGATGTCTATCTTTTTCACCGCTGCCGGGCAATCACTCCAGCGCGGCGACGCACTGCCGGATGCGCTATTAAAAGGGCTGACGCAGATGAAACAGTACGGCGGAGCCGATCTCGGTGACCGCACGCTTATCGATGCCCTGCAACCCGCGCTGGAAGCGATGCGCGATAACGACGCACAGGCAGCGGCAAGCGCCGCACAAGCCGGTGCGGAGAAAACTGCGACCATGCAAAAAGCCGGCGCGGGGCGCGCGTCGTACGTAAACAGCCAGAACCTGGACGGCGTGACCGACCCGGGAGCGGTAGCGGTGGCAGAAGTCTTTGCCGCACTGACAAAAGGCTAAACGAGAGAGCCGGCGGCAGAACGCCGCCGGAACAGCATTAAAAATCAGCCTTCAGCACCACACGGTAACGGGCTTTGCCGTCGCGCAAATGCTGCAACGCATCGTTGATTTTCGACATCGGGAACAGCTCGGTCGTCGGCGTCACGCCGCTACGTCCGGCGAACTTCATCAGCTTACGCAGCTCGGCCGGGTTACCCGTCGCCGAACCAGAAATGCTGCGGTCGCCGCCAATCAGCGTAAAGGCCGGCACCGGCAGCGGTTTCAGCACCGCGCCAACCGTATGGAAGTTACCGCCGTAAGCCAGCGCTTCGAAATACGGCTGCCAGTCGAGGTCAACGCTCACGGTGTTGATAATCAAGTCAAACTGGCCCGCCAGCGCTTTCAGTGCTTCCGGATCGCGGCTGTTCACCACGTTATCGGCACCCATCGCCCGTACTTCCTGCTCTTTTGATGGATTCGAACTAAACGCCGTCACTTCCGCACCCATCGCGCGCAGTAATTTAATAGCGATGTGCCCCAGCCCGCCAATACCAATGACCCCAACGCGGCTGGTGGCCGTCACATGGTGCATCAGCAACGGTTTAAAGACGGTGATACCGCCGCACAGCAGTGGGCCTGCAGTTTCGATATCAATTTTTTCTGGCAGTGGGATCACCCATTGCCAGTCTGCGCGCAGCTTATCGGCAAAGCCGCCGCGATTGAGAATGGTCGGTAGCGACCCTTCCGTACAGTTTATCTGATTGCCACTGATGCAGGCATCGCAGTGCCCACAGCTGCGCGCCGTCCAGCCAATACCCACGCGCTGGCCCACTTTCAGGCCTTTATTCTGCGCAGCGCTACCCAGCGCCACCACATGACCAATCACCTCATGACCCGCAACCAGCGGATACTGGGACATACCCCATTCGTTATCGATCATCGACAAATCGGAATGGCAGACCCCGCAGTAATCAACCTGAACTTCCACGTCTTCCGGCAGAAGTTCCCCCGCGTCGTACTCCCAGAGCTCCAGAGTATCGCCCGCATTTTTCGCGGCGTAGCTTTTGATGATGGACATCGTACTTCCCTCACTATGGTGTTGAATTGACAGTGTAGAGCAAGCGGCAGGGCGGTGCTTAGCGGAATGCGCCTGGAAAAGGGTTTGGGAGGGGGGCAGAGTGTGACCGGGTACGGGGAACGCTGATTTTTTCAACACTTAGCGCGCATAACGCGCGGTGTCGCTTGCAAGGTGGCGTGCGACAGGTATAATCCACTCGTTTTCCGCATACCCTTCAGTGCCGAAGTGGCGAAATCGGTAGACGCAGTTGATTCAAAATCAACCGTAGAAATACGTGCCGGTTCGAGTCCGGCCTTCGGCACCATTAACACTTCTTTTGACGTTTCCTGAAGTCTACAAATCCAAAAAAACCCCTTAAAAACAAGCAAGTTACAGTATTTCACGGTCTTCATTGGTCTCTTGTGGTCTACCCTCTTTTGGGGGCATAATCGGGGGCATGTCAATTCGATCAGGATTTGTGCCCCCAAAATGAAACTCAATGCTCGCCAGATAGAGACCGCAAAGCCGAAAGAGAAAGCCTATAAAATGGCTGATGGAGGCGGCTTGTATCTTGAAGTCTCCCCTAAAGGTTCCAAGTACTGGCGCATGAAATATCGCCGCCCATCAGACAAAAAGGAAGATCGGCTCGCTTTTGGTGTATACCCGACGATCACTTTGGCTGAGGCTCGGGGTAAGCGCGATGCAGCAAAGAAATTGTTGTCTCAGGGCATTGACCCCAAAGCTGAGCAAAAGGGGGCACAAGCTGAAATTGAGGGGGCATATTTATTTGAAACTATCGCAAGGCAATGGCACGCAAGTAATCTAACCTGGAGCGAAGATCATAGTCGTCGCGTTCTGCTGACGCTTGAGCAGTATATTTTCCCCTCGATAGGCCAAATTGACGCTAGGACGTTGAGAACCAGCCAGCTTCTCAATCCGATCAAAGCTGTCGATACGGCAGGTAAACATGATGTTGCGCAGCGACTGATGCAGCGCGTAAACGCAATTATGCGTTTTGGTGTGCAGAATGACCTTCTTGAATCAAATCCTGCCAGTGATATGGCTGGAGCGCTTTTAAGTGTTAAGTCTACCCATCACCCAGCGCTACCCCCAAAAAGAATCCCTGAGTTCCTTGAAAGATTGTCACGTTATAAAGGGCGACTAATGACACGGCTTGCCGTTGAATTAACGCTACTCACATTTATTCGTTCAAGTGAGATGCGTTTTGCTCGCTGGAGTGAGGTTAACTTTGAACGAAGTGAGTGGACGATACCCGGAATTCGTAAGCCTATTCCCGGCGTAAAACACTCTGAGCGTGGGATGAAGATGAAAACTGAACATATTGTTCCGCTTAGCAAACAAGCATTTGATATTTTTAAACGTTTACATGCCTTGAGTGGTAAAGGTGAGGTTATATTTCCCAGCGATCATGATCCTAAAAAAGTAATGAGTGAAAATACAGTAAATAGTGCCTTACGTGTAATGGGATATGATACGAAAACAGAAGTATGTGGTCATGGATTTAGAACTATGGCGCGGGGTGCACTAAGTGAGTCGAAACTATGGAATGATGACGCTATTGAAAGACAGTTAAGCCACGTTGAACGAAAAAACGTGAAAGGTTCATATATGCACACTTCTGAATATCTTGAAGAAAGAAGATTAATGCTGCAATGGTGGGCTGATTACATTGATGCTAACAAGAATGGATCTATCACACCATATGATTTTGCGCGTGTGCATGGAAAATAATTACCATTGTGGGGCTGCGGAGAGATTTAAATGAATAACACACAATCTGATAATGATTTGTTTTATTTTAATAGGTTAACGTACATTACGCCACACGAAATGGCGCTTGCTATGAATGGTTTTGACTATGATACCGAAAATGATGAATTGACTGAGATTCAATTAAAAGAGGTTATTAGATTAAGAAAGGCAATAACCAGAAATCTACAACTGATTAATGAATATAAAAGCATATCCGCCACGCAAAAAGTGGAAGCGAACTTAGTACTAACTGCCGCTTATATCTTTCAGAAGGAAGATATTGTACCCGTGGAGATTAAGGAAAGAATTGAGAACGCATTGCAACAACAGGTAAAAAATAAAGATTGGGGCGATATTTTAATGATGCTAGGAGGAAGTGAATTATATGAAATTGGTAAAAAATTAAGGAGTAATGGCAGAGGGCAGTATAGAAAAGATGACGAGGATAATTATAGTTGTAAATTAATCTACCTACTAATTGAATTACTTAAGAAACATGGAAAGGCAAATTATAGCGATAATAGTGTTATATATAATGATATTATTTCTTTTTGTAATGAGAATGAGATTATATTGAAAGGAATTAAAAAAGCTACTTTTTATAAGAAAATAAAGTTGGGCAAAGACATTATAAAATACGGAGAGTGAATTTATTAATTACTTTCTGGATATCTCTCATTAGAAGGGGCTACAAGA
>NZ_CALSBS010000013.1 GCF_943590815.1 Pseudocitrobacter vendiensis
GCTGATCACCACGGTCGAATGGCGGCCGTGACGGTCGTCCATGATCTCCAGCAGATCGTGGCGCTGGGCGGGTAGCAGCGGCTCCAGCCCCCAGTCATCGAGGATCAGCAGCTCGACCTTGGCCAACTGGGCCAATAGCCGGCCGTAGCTACCGTCGGCCTTGGCCTGGGTCAGGCTCTGCAGCAGCCGTGACAGGCGGTGGTAGTGGGTGCCGTAGCCCTGCAGACAGGCCTGATAGCCCAAGGCGCAGGCCAGATAGGTCTTGCCGCTGCCGCAGGGGCCGGTGATCAGCAGGTTCTGCCCGCGTTGCAGCCAGTCGCCCTGGGCCAGCCGGGCGATCTGGGCTCGGTCGATGTTGCGCGGGTGCTGGTAGTCGATCTCTTGGGTGGTGGCGCTCAGCTTGAGGCGAGCGTGGCGCACCAGCCGCGCCTGTTTGCGTTGCTCGCGCGCCAGATGTTCTTGCTCGACCAAGAGTCCCAGCCGTTCGATAAACGACAGGCCGTCGTAGGTCGCGACCTGTTCTTGTTGCTGCTGCAGGGCAGCGGCCATGCCGCCGAGTCTGAGCTCGCGCAGGCGGTTGAGGGTCTGTTGGCTCATGCTGTTCTCCGCTTATCCATGGCGCGAATGGCCAAGGGAACAGGGAAATCACCTAAATATCTGCGTTGCCAAGTAGCCGAGCTCTCGATGGTAAAAGAGAGCCGAAAACCGGCAGACTTATGCTTCTGTGTCGGATTCAACACCCGCTTACGAGCCAAAACAGGAAGATTCGAAACCCGCAGCGACCCGATTTCAGCTTGAGGAGCCAGATCCAGATTGATGCCCCACTGTGTGTGATTAACTCGCCGGAACAGAGAACCGATTGCCAAAATGGTTGTATCGTCAGATACCTTTTCAAAACGGATATCCTGCATCAAGCCCCCAATACATCTCGCAATAGGTCATCAGCCAGCGAGGTTAATCGCTCATCACTCAATCCAGCCAGGCGAAGAAGTCGCCATCGGCGCAATGAATTACCAGTCTGCACCAGCAATCCGGCAGCAAGAGCCAAACGACGAATCTGATAACCTGTTATATCTTCACAATATCGTTGAAAAAACAAGCGAGTAAGAGGCATAGAGCGCAAGTTTTTCTCAATCATGGCTCCCGATAGAAGTTTCGATAGATACCAGTTCCTCGACAGCCGAGGGGAATCAAGCATCAACTCATGTTGATCGAGGATATGGAGTAATTGACGACAAACCATGCGATCCCGCTTTGGCCAATCGACACGGAGATTGTCTCTAGCATGGCCCTGATGGTGTTGCCGGTTAAATTGCAGAAACCAGCTTCGATCATGCCGATACAGCCAGGCGTATAACGCCTGATGAGATAAACGGGCCTGCTTCACCCCATGGCTTTCCAGCAACTGCTGCCATCTGACTCGATACTCTGCCGATAGGCCGCTCTTTTTATCTGGAGGACAAAAATAGCCATTTATTTTCTCTTACGTTACTGCGGCCGCCGCTTTAGTCTTAATGTGAAGCCTGGGAATTCGCTGAATGAAGAATACGTTTTCACCCCCAGACCGACAGCTGTTAAGGCGCGATCCCAACACTCCATTTGTAAGTATCAGGCCCATCTTCTCCGCTGGTGGCATCAGCTACTATCTGTGCATAACGTTCTCCAGCAAGTTCTCTTACCATCTGATCCACGACCCATTGCAGATGATGCATTTCATCGGTTCCGCCGTAACGACAAGCCAACTCAATAGCCCGCTCTATTCTTTTTTGTTCTTCAGTCATACTGAATCCTCACGCTTACACCAGCTATTCTGAAAACATGCACACTATAAATTGCGGCTGTCATTTCTCAGCCAGGCGCCTGCATTGCTGCCTCATTCCATCAAAAATACTTTCCGCAAGCTGCTGGGGGAACTGGTCCGGAAGAAGCCCGCTAACACGTTCAATGACACCCGGGGTTCTGGCGATGATTTCCTCTATCATCGCCTCTGTCTGCTGTTTACTCAGGCCGGTTATCTCACCATGCCTGATCCAGTGGCGTCGTTGTATTCGATATATCTGGTAATAGTTGCTACTGCCACGTACGGCCATCGCCAGTTTGCACTTCTGCCAAGATATCTGATTGTTCCCATGACCGATCACCGGCCATGCCGACAACACATCATAGTTTGGTGTAAGGTGATAACGTCCCTGTGGCCCAATAGAAATACTGAAATTTTTAGCGTGGCCATCTGTTGCGGCCATCATCCAGAAAATTATCTGCGTCATAAAAAACTGCGCTTTGTCACGCTCAGCACGGTCTGAATTACTCAGAACCTCCATAATTTCCGATATACCTGGCCCGCCGTCCGCCTGATATTTTCGTAATGGCGAAACGCCCAGGGCCTGACACATATCCTCCTGGGGTAAACGAATGATCCATTGTCCGTCTCCTGACCATTTTCGGTCAAAACGTTCTACCACCAGCGCTTTCTGATCTTCAAAGTGAGCAATCTGCGTTCTTGCCACGGGGAGCCCGTACTGGTCGAGAAGTACCGAGCAGAGCCATTCATTTTCAACCGACGAGCTCATGTCGGCTTTCATGTTCCCCACAAGTCCGAGCGGTAGCTTGAATATATGCGTCGTTGGTGTATTACCCTCCGGCATACACCACCGATCTTCATGCCACAGTAGGGCTGTTTTCTCCTGAGCACCGGCAATAGATAAACGTAAGTCGTCGTTATCTTCTGGCCTGCCCGGTAGCAATGTCTCCGTGGTATTACGCAAAGTTGCCGCAATTTCTGATTCAGTAAGCGGGTGATACTTCACGGAATATAAATCAGTGGGTTCATCTCCGTCATGAAGCAGCTGTATCGCGCCCACGCAGTCTTTTCCCAGCTCCGTCAGCAGATCAAAAGGCTCCAGGCTATCGGCCTTGTAACGCATTGCCAGACGTCTGCGTATGCCTTCGCTGTCCGGGAGTAAATTATCAAAATAGTCACGTACCACATTTCCACGCCAGACCTGGTTCCCGGGAGTAAAAGGAAGGGATAATGACAGCGGCCTTCCCTGTTCGTCAGCAACCCATTCAGGAAGGTATTCTAAGCTGTCTACCCCTTTGCTTTTTTCCCAGTACCCGACTTTGATGCCGTTCATCCAAATTACCAGACGTTGCTGTTTCCGGCTCATATCGTTACCAATCCTCCTGTCGTGCAGGTGAATTAAATTTATATATTTCTTCCGTCTGCTTCCTCTCTGAAGAAGTGGTTGCCGAGGAGAAGCTGATTTTTACACCCAGGACAGAAAACACCTTGAATAGCCGTTCAATGCTCGCACTGGCAGGGTTGGCTTCCAGACGTGAGTATGTCTGTTGAGTGACACCTAACCTTTCGGACAGGTCTTTTTGCGTCAGGCCATTCGCCTTGCGAAAACCAATGAGCAAGGGACGCAACTGGTTGAGCGTGTTTAACGGGTAATCATTATTGATCATAAGCTGGCCTCAGTAGTTCCTCTGATACACCTTGTACGCTGTTTTCTAAAAATACACCCTAAAAGCTGTAATATCAAATTAACAGCCTAAAAGCTGTTAAATAGAGAGTACAACCTTTAGGCTGTTACCAAGTGGCAGCATAAATCTTTATGACGTTTGATATGAGAGAACTATCAATAATAAGCCGTTACGCTCGTACAGCATCCGGGAAGAGAGCTGACAGATCAGGATCATCGGTAAACGAGAAGCGGAGTATCTTATGGCCCTGTTGTGAGCTGTATAAATAACTACGAGCTACTCTCTGCCTCGGGGAGGAGGCAGAGAGAGCATTAAAAGCAAAGGCAGACATTTTTAGCAGCTGGTGGGCTATGGGGTTCCGGAGGTGCTCCGGTGAATGTTACTTGACTGGCAAGTTTCCTGCTCTGATGGTCAATGCCTCGATGCTGTCTATATTGTTCTGAAGCCGTTCCAGTTCTGCCTTTTCAATACCGGCCCAAAGCTTTAAGTGTCGCTGATAAAGGGACCACTTGAGTGAGTGAAAACCATTCCAGGCCAACCCCATCCAAGAGGCGTAATTCGCATTGAGAATATTGCCGGTGATATACATTTTACCTGCGTTAACAGCACTGGAAGTTCCATAACCCAGGGCAAGCATCATCCGGAAGCGTGGATTTAGCCGCAACGGCATGGTATCCAGTAAGGTCTCCCCAAAAGCTCCTTTTCCCAGCGATACCTGTTTCACCACATAGAAAACCCGCATCAAAACTTCCATTATGGTCATCGGAATACTTGTCACGATAAACTGACGAAAGTCATATCCGTTGACATACATGTACTCTATTTGTTTGCCGAAGTTAGAACTCCCCACAGGGATCCCCTCAAGCATACGAAGTAGCCCCATAAAAGGAGCCGGTAAACCCATGCCACGGTTTCCTTTTGCTGAGGGGGCATTAACATCCGATGCCAGGTGTCCAAACATTCTGGCGATGAGCCTGAAAATATTGGTTTCGTCAGTAACGCCTTTACTGGAAGGATAAACCACGATCTGTCCATTCTGAACCACCGTACAGGTCCCGTTCAGCATATCCTTTATACCGAAAATAATGCCCAGTATGGGATCGTGTGACAAAGCTCTTAAGCGGTGATTTGTGGGAGACAAAACGCCACCGGCCGCACCCACTAAATCGCTGCTGATCGAACTGTCTGGTGCCCCTATAGGGAACAAATCTGAGAGTTTTGTACTCAGGTCCTCCGGCAAAATGGCATTGAAGGCTTTCTGCACCTGTTTATTGAAAATACCATCCACTTCTGCCGTAAAGCTCACCGTAGGTTTTGGCGGGGCTCTGACGCAAAGTAAATCCAGCATGGATGCTATGAGCCCGCATCCGCAGGCAATAGCATAATCCCAGGCGTCGAGTGCGTAGCGATCATTAAATTCTTTAATATGATTCTGGATCCGGGCATCTACAACAGCCAGGTCATCCGTGGAGAGTATTGTGGCCAGTCCAATATCACCGCATACACGCTGGTTAGCCTCGCTATATATAGTCTTGAGACCAGTAGAATGCATGGCAGTATCTGAAGGGGTCATTTCTCGCAGATGATGTTCTTTAAGCGCCAGATGCTCCGCTTCATCAAGTTCAGTGCCGCTGATTAGCCCGGTCAACTGTGCCTTAAGGCTCTCTATATCACTGTTAATTGTCTCGTGAGCGTTCGCGATATCCTGACCACGGAGCTGAATATAACGGATGGCCCTGAACTCATCATCATAAGGAGACTGAACCGTACCGGGTTTCTTGGAGACTAAACTCTCAGTGAAAGGAGACCCAAAATGAAATCACAATCCGCCAAACGCTATCCCCCTGAACTGCGTGAGCGCGCTGTCAGAATGTTGTTGGAACACCGTGATGAGTATGACTCTGAGCCGGATGCCATTCGTGCCATATCGTCAAAAATCGGGTGCCATTACGACACCCTACGAGCCTGGTTGCGTCAGCATAAAAATGATGTCCGTGGTGGTGTCAGCCCCGTCAGCACTGATGATGGTGGACTGAGCACCAATGAGCGCCAGCGTTTAAAAGAACTGGAGCGTGAAAATCGGGAGCTACGCCGCAGCAATGATATATTGCGCCAGGCCTCAGCTTATTTTGCTCAGGCGGAGCTCGACCGCCACTGGAAAAAATAATGCCACTTATGCAGCGTCTGAGTGGTACACACGGGGTCGGGCCGGTATGTCGCGAACTGGATATTGCCCCGTCGACATATTACTGGCATCAGCAACGCCAGCTACATCCTGAGAAATGTAGCCAACGAGAAAAGTGCGATGCTCAAATCATCCAGGAGATAAAACGCGTTTACGGAGAAAATTACAGTGTCTATGGGGCACGAAAAGTCTGGCGTCAGTTGCTCCGCGAGGGCTTTAGCGTCGCCCGGTGTACTGTTGAACGCCTGATGAAAATAATAGGTCTTCGGGGCGTACTCCGTGGCAAAGTCATCAAGACCACGATCGGTCGTAAAACAGCGGCAGCAGCGGATCTGGTAAACCGCCAGTTTGTGGCAGAACGTCCCAATCAGCTTTGGTGTGCAGATTTTACGTACGTTAGCACCTGGCATGGCTTCGCCTATGTGGCGTTCATCATCGATGTGTTCGCAGGCACGATCGTTGGCTGGCGGGTCTCATCGTCGATGGAAGCAAGGTTCGTGCTGGATGCTCTGGAACAAGCTCTGTGGGCACGTCGCCCCTCAGGTACAATCCATCACTCGGACAAGGGCTCCCAATACGTGTCACTGGCGTACACCCAGCGGCTGCAGGAGGCGGAGCTGTTGGCGTCGACAGGCAGTACAGGCGACTCTTACGATAATGCCCTGGCCGAGAGTATCAATGGCCTTTACAAAGCGGAAGTGATCCACCGTAAAAGCTGGAAAAACCACACGGAAGTGGAGCTTGCGACACTGGCGTGGGTGGACTGGTTCAACAATCGAAGGTTACTGGAACGGCTAGGACACATACCGCCGGTAGAAGCCGAAAAAGCTTATTATGCTACCAGTACAAATAATGATCTGGCAGCCTGAGCTTCCGGACTAAACACTCTCCAAAAAAACCGGGGCGGTTCAGACTGACTCATGTGTTTACCTCACCGCGACCAGGCTACCTTTTGGAGCTTTCTTAGTAAGCATGTCGATTGTTGCCTTGATGCCAGCAATTTCTGCCTTAAAATATTCCGCATTCGACATCAACCTTTCCTGAACTTCGTAGAGCTTTTGGATGGCCTGACTAAGGGCGGCTGTCAGTTTCGCATTTTTTTTGTGTTTCACTATCGCGTACCCGCCAATCCCTAACACAGCTACAGGTGCGGCCAATACCGCAATGCCTGCAACCATACCGCCACCGACGATAGACCCTGCTGTAGCGAGCCCGGAGGTTATGCCTGCTGCTGACACTCCCGTTGTACCAAGCGTATAGAGAGCACCGAAGGAAGCCGCTGCGCCTACGCCTGACCCCGCCAAAGCTGCTGCGCCCTCAGTAATACCCGGGAACTTATTTTCAAGCGCCTGAAGAGCACTTGTAACTTCATCCATTGCCTTCTTGCGAATTTTTTCGAGCTCTTCAGTTTCGGTAGCGTCCATTACAGGCCTCGTATTCATAACTTGCTGTGTGATAGGTGAAAAAGAGCACCATAAAAGTGATGAAGAAATCATGACTTACTATTGTGGCACTTTCCAGTTCATGTTTGTCAGTTTCAATGCTGTTGCTGTTAGTAAGGGCAGACGCCATATCTGGCATACCCAAAATAACTATCGTGCCAGCGTCATTTTGGAACTGACTTTGCTAAAAATCAGTAGCGGACTGAACAGACATGTGTGGATTTGAATCTGGGCAGGTTCCAGACATTATTCCAACCAGACTTCCAATGACAAAATGCTCGTCCTTCTCGGAGACGACATAGGGTCCACCAGAGCAACCATCGGTGTTGAAATGTGCTATTACAAAGCGAGTTGTGAGATGTTGGGGAGAATGATTTGAGCAATTTAAAGGCCAAATTCCTGAAACTTCACCAGGGAATGCCGAAATTGTTGTCTCATTCATTGGATATCCGACACCCAATGTATCCATGCCAGCTGCGGGTGCTAGGACCTTAAAGTAACTACTTACAGGCTGTTGTATTCCAGCTGGTAATACGATTTCTGCACTGTCAACAAACGGAATGCCGTCTTTAAAGTCTGCCCTGTCATTAGCCTCATTGAGAATGAAATCGACTAGAACAGGCTCTTCGTTCACCAGTCCTTGATGGTTAAGAAATTTGACGTAAAGTTTAAGTGTATTGCTGACGGGATAAATTTTTCCAAGAGCATTGGTAACAACATGGGCTGCGGTGAGAATCTTTTGCTGCTGACCATTATCGAAACCAAACGCAGTTGCTTCGAGATGGCTACTAAAATGAGGATCATTGCTTACATAGATTTTACAAACGTAGTTTTCAAACATTATTTCCTCCTTTTGCCGGTACCTAATCAGTTACACGGCTGCATGTTATAAACAACTAAACTCGCTTCCTGATATTTGAGTTTGTATGTTTTGCCAGGCAACAGCTCACCTCTGAAACACGGTTAGTCTCCTCCATGACATGGTTATGGCGATGGTCAGAAACTGTTATCGACGAAAGGCTGGAATTTCTTTAATGGCATTATCCATTTCAAGTCGTATGTCCTGAACGGGAGCGTATATTTTTATGATTCCAGATCTTAACCCTGAAACATTCCCCGTATCAAAAAACTGACCCGTTACAGATAAGCCACCACCGGTGCTGGCGATTAATTTAGTAAATTGCATGTCCTCATCCCATAAAGGGTAGGGCCTACCCCCGGCATCGAGCAAACCTGACCACCCTGCCCTTATTAAGACCCCACATGCGGCAATGGTGCCCTGTCCACGCCGCCCGCGAACTTTGAGGAAATGGGGAGAAAATAAAAAGAAAACAAAAAGTTATCGGCTGAAGTACGTGCAAAGGTCGGGAATCAGGCGAAGCCTGACAGCACGTTGGGGCCTGGCAGGGGGCTTGAGGGATGAGGACATGCAATTGTGTTATCACGTCCGCACCAGCTGTCGTGGAAATCATCCCCGGCCGGTTAACCCGGTTTCGGATGTTCACCAGTTTTCCGGGTAGCAAGGCCAGCTCATCCAGACATCGAGCACCTCGGTATCACTGACCGCCGCAGCGTAAATCCCGGCACCCGGGAAGAAATAGACAGGCAGGCTGGCGGCGGGTGACGTGCTGTCATCCGTCAGGGAGCCGACAACCTCATGCGGCCCCCGGAGTAAATCACCCAGGTAGTCATCCGGCCTGATGCCGTTGCGGGATGCAGCCATCTCCACAAACTCCGCCAGCGGATGGCGGGTCGGATAACCCCTGAACACTTCATACGATGGCGAAACACATTCGCCGCTGGTGGACCGCCCCCAGTACCCGGCCAGTTGTTCCGGACCGAGTCCACAGGCATGTTGGGTGACCTGTGCTTTAAACTGTTCGAACGTATTCATTCCTGAAGTCCCTGTAGGGTATATTTGGCAAACCTCCCTGCCAGCGTCACTACCGGCAGGACACCGCATTGTCAGACGCGACCACCGGCTATGAACCGGCAAGACGTCAGTCGCCCGCCAGCCCGGGTGAGGTGGAATACAGTTTACCAGTTCCGGCCGACTGACTTTGCCGCCAGGAGACGCTAATTACACTATTATTGAATCTTTGCATCTTCGATGACCAATATCGCCCCGACGCTGAACGCTACTGGAATGCATCTCTTGCCACGATTGAAAGGATCAAACACACCTACCGCGCAAAAATCCGGAACTCCTGATCCAGTCTTTCGGCCATAACAGCCCAACGCTAATGTATGTCCATTAGCGTTGGGCTGTTATGATGGCTGTGCCAGTTTATATTACCGGACTGATCATGATAGGTACTCTGAGACCATGTAAGAAATGAACAACCCATTACTGCTTAAGGCGAGCAAGTAGATTTTGTTTACGTTTCCATGCCCGCCAGGCCCGTAACTCACCAGCCCCCTTCAGAGCAATGAGAAATTTGTTGGTCCTTCAGTTGTTGCCACCTTACTGTCTTCGCAGGCCGTCAGGCAGACACTTTTAAGTCGGTGGTTGTAGAGGCCAATACGGGCGATTTCCTGGAGATAATCCCGTTCCTCCATCGTTAGCGACTGCCCTTCCTGTGATTTTGTGATCATGTCCTGCCAGTTCAGCAATTTCTCGTAATTCACATGCTCACTGGTGTCGAGACAATGCAGACGGAAGTAACGTATAAACAGCGGAAATTCATCAGTCTGGGCTATATTGGATGCTCTGACGGTGAGCCGACACAAACAAACGATGGTGTCCTGCTGCATTCTTATCAGCGTATTCATGCTCTGGGGTAAGATGTCCGGCAGCTTCATGTAGCAGTCGGAAAGACGCTGGAGAAGTGGTCCTGCTTCCGCAGGCTCACGGCCCTGATAAACCTTCAGGGGTTCAGTCCCCAGTTCCTGCATCATGGGATGATACAACCACTCTCGTGACTCCGTCTCATCAATGATAATTTTCTCGATACGTTCGCTGTAGGTTCCATCTCGCCTGCCAAGTTGTACCTGACTGATTTCGTATTCTATATCCGGCAGATCGATACGTAATGCTGCTACCATTTCCGAGGGATGGAGATGGTCGAACGTCAGCTTCCCGGCCACGCTGCGATCGGTATCAAGAAACACGGCGACACAGAGGTCGTTAACCTTCACAAACAGATCTGCCGTGGCGCCGAACATGCTTCCGCTGCCGCTTACCTCATCAAGTGGCACCTTCCCGCCTTCATAACCGGCCAGAAGATGCGGGAAACCGAGAAGATGTCTTTCCCGGACAACTTCAATAATTTTTCCCCGAATCGCCTCCATCAAGCCGTCACAATCACCGAAGAGGTCCGTGGTGTGGCTATAGTGCCAGAGTTTGACCTCACCCTGCCTGGCGATCAAATCCGTACGACACCCGGGGCAGATACAGTTGCATGCACTCCCTCTGCTTACTTCCGTGATGTCCAGATACCGTCCAGTTTCGCGATGGAGTCCGAAAGGAATCCCATAGGTATAGCTCTTTCGCATGTTATTTCCCCCGCAGCATACAGACATTCACTATATCGGACGAAAGCAGTATGACATTTCGATAAGAGGTCTTTTTTCATGAGTTTTTAAGTTGCTTTTATTACTGTGGCAGGGGCAAATGGATAAAGCGATGGCAATTCTATGCTGGTAAAAAGCTACTTTTCCGGTTGCCCGTCCCTCCACCAGCAGTGAGACTTATTAATACGGACGGAACCGGAATTAGTGAGCATTCCAACAGTGGGCTCACTTTCAGGACGAAAGCTGATTTAATATAAATACTGGACCCTACATTCAATGCAGTTTGTGTTGATCAATATAACCCATCATAAATTGCATAAGTTCCGGGTCACTCCGGGCAGAAAAAAGTACAGTCACTACGTTTTTCATCGCACTTGTCGCATTGCTGGCGTCAATAGCATTCTTGTCATTTATAATTGCATTATTCCCAATTTTATTAATCTGATTAATTACTTCATCCTCACTGATGCTTGTACTCCGGATTGAATCAAAAATCGGGTAGGCCTGCGCCGCATATTCAGTGAAGCGGACAGCATCAAGGCTCGATGCCAACGCCGCCTTTTCCTGTCGGGAATATACCGCCAAAGCGGTCTGACTCAGCAACTCCGAAGGCGTCTCGCAGGCCGCAGTACTGGTGTTCCCCTGGATCATGCCCATTCTGAAAAAATTCGAGACAACCTTGTTTATTTCATCATTCATTATCTGGCTGAAACCAACTTTTGGGTCTGAGGTAGTGAAATTTGCCCTGTAGTTCTCAAGCGCCAGAGAGGCAACCTCTGCGTTGCCCGTCTGAGTTGCGTTACAGGCGTAACGGTAACCTTCATCCAGTTTTTGACTGAACTCGTTTAGGCTCGCCGCGTTTAAATAAAAGGAGATGAATGGAAGAGTTAAAATTAATAAAGGTTTAATTCCCATGCGTTTTACCACAACAGAGCAAGTAAAGCATTTTAAGTGAAGTTATTACTTTTCTGATTAAACTAATTCCCAGAGGTGGTAATAAATAATTTAATAAATTTATATGTTCAACAGACGATTTCATAAACCTCTTTTTGTTAAACGTCGGCTGTATAATGGTTCCCGGGATTTTCATTTTACTGACGAACCAGGGTCCATACACTGGCGGGGACTTTATCGTAGAGTTTTTTCATTGTCAGTTCAGCTTTTCGATGGTCATATGCCCCGGAAATTTCTAGTGAAACTATACCAACATTCTTTTCACAGAGTCGTTCAAATACTTTTTCCAGTGTGTCAAATGAAGAGCACTTACGAAATTTCATCAAATACGCCTGTTTAGTTTCGGACATGGTCAACCTTAAGTTATTTTCAGCAAAAGTACAGTATCCCAATCTTATGTGGATTTGTTCCGGGAATCTAATTTTTTTTGCAACTATTTGACGTATAACTCCGGCTCGTTGCTGAACTGGCGGGCCCCCTTTTTTTGTTTCACGATGACTCCAGCCCGGTAGTTCGCTGGACTGCGACGTAGCCCGATACAACAGGTTTATCAATAGCTTACGCGCGTCCATCATATGCCGGTGCTTTCTGAAACTTGACCCGGTTCTCCCTCGCGCCGCTCCTATCTGGCTCCTGGAATCCGGGTCGTTCCAAGGAGTCATCATGGCAAAGATCAAGCTCACCAAGACCGCCGTAGAGTCGGCGCAACCCCAGGCGAAGGACATCGAACTACGGGATACCGTCGTGCCCGGCTTCCTTTGCAAGATTACCCCGACGGGACGCCGGGTGTTCATGCTCCAGTACCGCACGAACTCTGGCCAGCCCCGCAAGCCCTCGCTGGGACTCTACGGGGAGCTAACCGTCGAACAGGCGCGGGTCAAAGCGCAGGACTGGCTGGCCGAGGTTCGCCGGGGTGGTGATCCCGGCGGTGCCAAGGCCGAGGCGCGCAAGGCGCCCACGATGGCCGAGTTGTGCAAAAAGTTCATGGAGGACTACTCCAAGAAGCGCAACAAGGTCAGCACGCAGGACGGCTACCAGGGCGTCATCGACCGCAACATCATCCCGCTGCTGGGCCGCAAGAAGGTGCATGACGTGAAGCGGCCCGACATTGCGGGGCTCATGGAAAAGCTGGCCTACAAGCCGACCGAGGCCAACAAGACCTTCGGCGTGCTGCGCAAGATGTTCAACTTGGCCGAAGTCTGGGGCTTCCGCCCGGACGGTACGAATCCGTGCCGCCACGTCCCGATGTACCCGCCGGGCAAGGAAACCCGGCTCATCGTGGACGAGGAAATGGTGCGGATCTTCCGCCAGTTGGAGAAACTGGAGGCGGAGGGGCTGGAGAACTACGTCATCCCGTTGGCGATCCGGCTGCAATTCGAGTTTGCGGCGCGGCGCTCCGAAATCTGCCCGCTCGAATGGAGCTGGCTGGACTTCGAGAACCGGCGCGTGGTGTGGCCCGACAGCAAGGTTGGCGGCATTTCCAAGCCCATGAGCGAGGAAGCCTATCGGCTGCTTTCGACGGCGCCGCGTCTGGAAGGCTGCCCTTACGTCCTGCCGTCGCCGAACGACCCGGCCAAGCACCTGACCTTTGGCGAGCACTATGGCGGCTGGTGCCGGACGCTCAAGGCCGCCAGCGTGCCGCACGTAGGCACGCACGGCATCCGTCATCGCTCGACCACCGACATTGCCAATTCCGGTGTGCCGACCAAAGTGGGAATGAAGCTGACGGGCCACAAGACCGTGGCGATGTTCATGCACTACGTCCACACCGAGGACAAGCCGGTGCGCGAGGCGGCCGAGCTGGTGGCCAGCCGCCGCCAAGCCATCACGGGCGCGCGGCAGCTTGCGGAGGCGGTGGCATGAACGGGCGCCGGCCATCAGCAGCATCGCTCGCAGCGCCCGCGGCGCTGCTGGGCGACATTCGGGCACTGATCGAGGCGGCGCGCAAGCGCGCCGCCTCGACGGTGAATAGCGAGCTTACGATGCTCTACTGGCGCATCGGCCAACGCATCCACACGCAGGTCTTGGACAGGCGCCGGGGCGCCTACGGCAAGGAAGTTCTGCCCACCTTGGCTGCGCAGTTGGTGGAGGAGTACGGCAGCAGCTTTGCAGAGCAGAACTTGCGCCGCATGGTGCAGTTCGCCGCCACCTTCCCCGACGAGCGAATTCTCGTATCACTGATACGAGAATTGAGCTGGACGCACTTCATCGCCCTGATGCCGCTGAAAGACCCGCTCCAGCGGGACTACTACGCACAGATGGCCAGCACCCAACGCTGGAGCGTGCGGACGCTGCGCGAGCGTATCGACTCGATGCTGTACGAGCGCACGGCGCTTTCCCAAAAGCCGGAAGAAACCATAGCGCAGGAGTTGGCGACCCTGCGCGATGCGCAGCGCATGTCGCCGGCCCTGGTCATGCGCGACCCGTACATCCTCGACTTCCTGGGCCTGCGGGACACTTGGCAGGAAGGCGACTTGGAAGCGGCGATCATCCGTGAAATGGAGTCCTTCCTGCTGGAGCTGGGCGCGGGCTTCTCATTCGTCGCCCGGCAGAAGCGCATTCCGATCGACGACGAGGATTTCCACCTTGACCTTCTGTTCTACAACCGCAAGCTGCGGCGGCTGGTTGCGGTGGAGTTGAAGGTAGGTGACTTCAAGGCGGCCTACAAAGGGCAGATGGAGCTTTACCTTCGGTGGCTAGACAAGCACGAACGGGAGCCGGAGGAAGCCTCGCCGCTCGGGATCATCCTTTGCACCGGCAAGAAGCGCGAGCAGATCGAATTGCTGGAGCTGGACAAGTCCGGCATCCACGTTGCCGAGTATCTGACCGCCTTGCCGCCGAGGGGCGTGCTGGTGGAGCGGCTGCAACAGGCAACGCAACGGGCGCAGTTGCAAATCGAGCAGCGCAAGACGGACAACGAGTAGTCCTGTCCCAAGCAGTCGGGCGTCCCGGCGTGCCGCCGTCGCGCTGTCGTGCTGCGCATCGAGCTTCGCTGCGCGAGTCTCGCCCCTGTCGGGCTTCCATCACTGACGCCTCCGTCCCGGCTCGTTGATCCGGGCCTGCGCGCTCCGCTTGCCAAAAATCGACTCTGTGCAGTGGGCGGGTGTGGGCGGTCTTGCTGTTCCCTTCACCGTATCACGGCGTTCTCGCCGTCAAGGGCGGCGCGCGCCATGCGCGCTTGCGTCCTGGCGGCCGTCTGCGACCCCTGACTGCTTGCGCTGCGCCGTGCTGCCGCCGGTTCCGGGCAATTCCGCCCGAGCAACCGGAGCACGATCATGTCGCAACTGTCCTTTCCCTCGTTCGATTCCTGTCTGCTGGTGCGCGACGCGCACGGGCGCTATCTACCGGCATCGGCCGACGACATTCTGGAAGCTGCGCGCCAGGTCATTGACCGGAAAATGCAGCGCGGAGCAGAGTTCACTTCGCCGGCGGCGGTCAAGGAATACTTGCGTACAAAGTTGGCCAGCTTCGAGCATGAGGTGTTCGTAGTGCTGTTCATGGATACGCGCCATCGTCTGATCGAATACAGGGAGATGTTCCACGGCACTATTGACGGTGCGTCGGTGTATCCGCGCGAAGTGGTCAAGGAGGCGCTGCGGCTCAATGCGGCGGCGGTCGTCGTTTCGCACAACCATCCGAGCGGAAACCCCGAGCCGAGCGCGGCTGACCGGGCGCTGACCCAGCGGCTCAAGGAAGCGTTGGGTCTGGTGGACGTGCGCGTGCTCGATCACATCATCGTTGCGGGCAACGAAACGGCATCGTTCGCCGAGCATGGGCTGATCTAGCCCAAGGGGCTTCGGCCCCTTTTTGCTGCGCCTGGTGGCATAGCTATGGCCCTCGCGGCCTGATGCTCAGGCCGTCGCAACCTGAATCATCTCGTCGTAATGTTTCTTGTCCACCTCTTCCAGCCACTGGAAGATGTTCCCGATGACGCTGTGGCTTTCGCCTGCCAAGTTTTCTGCGGATTCCTCTGTTATCTCAATAACGTCGCTATGTGAATACTTATTGATAAAGCGGTAGATTTTTTCTTTAAGCTCTGGTGTCGTGATGGTGCAATCTTTTAGGCCAGCCTCCATCAATTGACTAATGTCGCTTCGCCGCCTTGGATATTTGAAGGTAAAAAACGATTCAACAAGCTTTCGGGCGAGGTTGGCGGTCAAGAACGCCTCATCTCGATTGAGTGTCGTGTGCGCCCTATATTCGTAAAGCTTCTTGAAGATATAGTGGTACTCGGAACCGTAGTTCTTGAGTGAGTCGTCGGCATCCACAAGTAGGGAGTGACGAGGGGAGCCAGGTGGCGCATCCAGGCGATAAAAGAAGCAATTCTCGGCGTTGCCTTTTTTGACTCGATTCCTATTGGTGCCAGTGAACCAGTCTCTCACTAGCTTAAAGTAAGTGAAGTTGTGAGTCAGCACAAAAAGTTGCTTGGCTTCAGTGCATTGCGTTCTCAAAAACGAGTAGGCGTGAAACAAGTGATTAGAATCAAAGCTTGAGACCGGATCGTCAACGACGACGATCGTATCCTTGATGTTATTTCCATTTTCTTTGAGCTTCGTGATGAAATAGACAAATGCAATCGCAGTCTTCTCACCTTCGCTCAAATTCCCATCGTGCTCACCAACCCCGTTTCTGATGATCTCATAGCCTTTCTTCTTCTGATTGAAGTTCAGGCAAAGCTCAGAGCGGCCAATGAAGCGATGCAGGATGTCATTGAACTCCTTTGCCCCGACCGTTTCATTCGAGAGCGCCGCTTCTATGGCTCCGACCTCTAGACTAATTTTTTCAATTTCCTTATGGTCGTTCTTTGCTTCTGACTCAAGGTCATTGCACTTCTTCTCACTTCCAGCATAGTCAAACTCTTGCACCTCAGCCGCAGCAAAGTGAAGCTCCAGTGCCACCTTGCTTTTTGAGGTCTCAGATTTGAAATTTGAAGTCTTATTGTTGTGCTTTCCAACGAGAGCAACAATCGACTTCAGGATGTCATTGAAATTGGTGACATCGTCTTCAACCACATCCGAGATCTGAATGTCTGTCTTCCCAGGGTCTGTGATCTTGGCCTTCAGGGCTTCCCGCCAGGCGTCCATTTGCTGGTCGATCTTTTCAGCAGCAGTTGCGTAGTCCTTTTGAAGCTTTTCTGCCTCGGCCGATAGTTCTTTATAAAACTCGGTCGATGCGGGAAACTGATTAGCTGGAGCGCCTTGAGATTCAATCCATGTCGCCGCATTCTGAAGTCGGCTCTGAAACTCCGTGAACTCCTTGCTGAAGTGGGCAGCAAGCGCCTCGGCACGAAGCTGGGCGAACGGAGAGCCGCAGAACTCGCAGGATTGCGAGTCGTGGTTTTTATGGATTTCCAAGCCTGCTTGAACCCATTCGCGGATGTCCGGGTTATCGGTAAGCCGCTGGATTGCTTGATTGACCGCCGTAGTCCCAATCAAATCTCTGATGCGGCCCGCCGCTTTCTTAAAGTAGTCCGGCTCAATGGCCGTTGAGGCGAAAGCAATGCTTGGAAGCTGATCTGGCTTGGCGGCATTCGTAAGGTCGATAACCCTCTCATCTGGAAGAACCGACTCCGCCTTGATAATTGTCTCGCCGTTATTCTGTATGAAGTTGGAGAGCTTGCGGCGGTCGTAATTCAAGTAATAACTGTCGCTCGTATCAATCGCCTGAAGTCCAAGCTTCATTTTCTTGGCAGCATTGGTCAGGAACTTCTCTAATGCCTCACGCTGCTTCTTGATATCGCTTTGCTTGTCGTCGTGAGCCTTCTTTTTCGACTGAAGCTCGCTCTTCAGCTTCTCCAGCTTCTGCAAGTCATCAATCTTCTCTTTCGCAATAAGAAGGATGCTCTTTACGGATTTGTCCCAATCAATGTTCTCATGCACGAAGCGTTGATTGAAAACATGAATATTCAATTGGGATGAGTGGAGTGTGGATTCCGTGATCGTTGAGCCATCCTCCAGAACTACTGAAAATTGGCCCGTGCTGAAGCGGGGAACCATCGAGCGAAGCTCAAAGCAAGAGAATAGATTCGATAACGTTGACTTGCCTGTTCCATTCCAACCATAGACCAGGTTGTACCGGCCGAACTTTTGGATCTTCGTTCCATTGAAGTCGCTGAAGATTCCGAACTGTTTGAGGCGGTTGATGCAGACAATCATCTCTAGATCTCCGTGTTCTTGCTTTCCCATCATTAGCTTGCGAAACAAATGGTAAACGAAGAGTCCTCTTGCGTCTCCGCTTCGCGGATCGCGCTGCTCCAGGTTCGCTAGTCGCTCATCCCTGGCGGGACTGGCTTCGCCAGCCTTCCGCATCGCTGACGCCTACGGCCCGGCTTCCAGCTTCGGGCCTGCGCGCTTCGCTTGCGTGCGGTCAGCACAAAGGGATGGCCGTTGCCTTGTCCAGCCGTCTCCCCTGACTTCATCACCTTACCCGCGACCGTAGCCCGCGCCCGTGTGCCGTCAAGGCGCGCAGGGCCGTGTCCTCGGCTGCGCCTGCGGGCCGCACCCACCCTGCGCTTGGCTCCTTGACGGCCCCCGTCCGCGCGCTCCTTTGGCCGCGGGCGATGAACTCAGGAAAGACGGTGGCAACAGGGCCAACCGGGTTCCTCGTGCCGACCGCACCAAACAGCCGAAAGGCTGGGCTCCGAATCTAGAAATCCGGTGTGCGGTGTGAACAGCAAACCTCTTTTGTCAGGAGAAAGACCATGCAACTCGCATCCCGTTTCGCTTTCCGCTCCCCCTCGCTGCGCAGCGATTACCCGCTGTCCGACGACCAGATTCACCGCGTGGCCCCGTCCATCTTCGCGGATGCCCCGCACGAGAGCCGTTCGCAGCGGTACGCCTATATCCCCACCGCCGCCGTGCTGACCGAGCTTCGCAAAGAAGGCTTCCAGCCTTTCATGGTGACGCAAACCCGCGTGCGCGACGAAGGCAAGCGCGAGCACACCAAACACATGATTCGCTTGCGCCATGCCAGCCAGATCAACGGCGCGGAGGCCAACGAAATCGTGCTGCTGAACTCGCACGACGGCACCAGCAGCTATCAGATGCTGGCCGGAATGTTCCGGTTCGTGTGCAGCAATGGCCTTGTTTGCGGCAACACCGTGGCCGATGTGCGAGTGCCCCATAAAGGCGACGTGGCCGGTCTGGTCATTGAGGGCGCTTACGAAGTCTTGAGCGGTTTCGATCGGGTGAAGGAATCGCGCGATGCCATGCGCGGCATCACCTTGGACGATGGCGAATCCGAAGTGTTCGCCCGCGCCGCGCTCGCCCTCAAGTACGACGACCCCGACAAGCCCGCGCCCATCACGGAATCGCAAATCCTGATGCCGCGCCGCTTCGACGACCGCCGCCCCGACCTGTGGAGCGTGTTCAACCGCACCCAAGAAAACCTGACCCAAGGCGGGCTGCGTGGCCGCAGCGCCAACGGGCGCCGACAGCAAACCCGCCCGGTGCAGGGCATCGACCAAAACATCCGACTGAATCGCGCCCTCTGGCTGCTGGCCGATGGCATGCGCCAGTTGAAAGCCTGAATCCCCACGCGGCAGGGGCAGGCAGCAGCCCTTGTCGCTTTCTTCGCTGCTGCATTCCTGAACCGATAGGAGTTATCACCATGAACGCCGTTACCCAAACCGAAGCCCGCGCCATCAACACCGCCGCCGCTATCCCGCTGGAAGCCGCTGACCCGACCAAGAACCTGATTCTGGTTCCGCTGTCGCGGCTGGTGTCGCGCCCCACTGGCCGCAACGTGCGCAAGACCCCGCGCATGTCCATTCCCGAACTCGCCGCCAGCATCCAGCGTGTCGGCCTGCTGCAAAACCTCATCGTGATTGCCGCCGCCGACGGCGAGCATTACGAAGTCGTGGCCGGTGGCCGTCGCCTCGCAGCGTTGAAGCTGCTGGCGAAGAAGCACCGCATCAGCAAGGAATGGGAGGTGCCTTGCCTGCAGGTGGCCGATGGCACCGCACGCACGGCCAGCCTGACCGAGAACGTGCAGCGCGAAGCCATGCACCCCGCCGACCAGTTCGAGGCGTTCGCCGCGCTGGTGGCCGAAGGCCGCAGCATCGAGGATATCGCAGCGGATTTTTCCGTCACGCCGCTGGTGGTGCAGCGCCGCTTGAAACTCGCCAACGTCTCGCCGCGCCTGCTGGCCGACTATCGCGCCGAGGCCGTGAGCCTTGACCAGTTGATGGCCCTTGCCATCACCGACGACCACGCCGCGCAGGAAGCCGCGTTCTACGATGCGCCGACATGGCAGCGCAGCCCGCACAACCTGCGCGACCGTCTGACCGAACGCGAAATCGACGCCTACCGGCATCCGCTGGTGCGCTTTGTCGGGCTGGACGGCTACGAGCAGGAAGGCGGTGGCATCCGCCGCGACCTGTTCGCGGAGGGCGACAAAGGCGTGTATCTGACCGATGCCGCACTGCTGGAACGGCTGGCGCAGGACAAGCTGGCAGGTATCGCCGCCAAGGTGCAGGCCGAGGGCTGGGCGTGGGTGGATGCCACGCCGGGCATGACCCATGCCGATCTGCAAGCCTTCCAGCGTGCGCCAAGGGAACGCCGCAGTCCGAACAAGCGCGACGCGCAGCGCATCGAGAAGCTGCAAACCAAGCTGCACGAACTGGCCGAAGCCGTGGATGCCGCGCTGGACGACGAAGACGAAGAAAAGGCCGATGCCTTGCAGGAAGAAGGCGAACGCCTGGGCGAGCAGTTGCAGGCGCTGGAAGAAGGCTTGCTGGACTATGCGGCCAATGTGAAGGCCGCAGCCGGTGCCATCGTCACCATCGACCGCGACGGGCAGGCCGCGATTCATCGCGGGCTGCTGCGCGAAGCCGAAGCCAAGGCGCTGCGCACGCTGGAACGACTGCGGCAGGGTTTCGGCAGCGAAGGCGAAGCCGCAAACGAGGACGAAGGCGAGGACGACGAGCAGCCCAAGACCGCCACCATGTCCGACCGACTGGCGCAGCGGTTGAGCGCGCACCGTACCGCCGCGCTGCAAATCGAAGTGGCCCGGCATCCGCAAGCCGCGCTGGCCGCCGTGGTGCATGGCATGGTGCAGACCGTCTTGCAGGAAAGCCACTACGGCCACGACCTGCCGCTGGGCGTGCGCCTCACGGTGCAAGACCGGCTGGAAGGCATGGCCCCGGACTGGCCGGAATCACCCGCCGCCGTGGCGCTGCGCGAACTGCAACAGGTGGCAGGCGAAACCTTGCCGGAGGACAGCGCCGAACTGTTCGCCGCGCTGCTGGCGAAATCACAGGATGAACTGGTGCGGCTGCTGGCCGTGTGCTTAGCTTCCACGGTGGACGTGGTGACGCCTCGCGCCACGCCGCACCAGCCCGGCGCGGAACTGGCGCAGGCCGTGGGGCTGGATATGGCCGCGTGGTGGCAGCCCACCAATGAGGGTTACTTCCGGCATGTGCCGAAGGCCGCGATTCTGGAAGCCGTTGGCGGGTTCGCGCCCTCGCACGTCACCCGACTGGCGAAGTTGAAGAAGGGCGACATTGCCAGCGAAGCCGAACGGCTCGCCGCTGGCACCGGCTGGATGCCCGCCATCTTCCGCACCGAAGGCCCGCAGCAGGCCGGGCAGGACGCGCCGGCGGATGGCGAAGCCGAAGCACAGGAAGAAGCGGCCGCCGTGGCGGATGTCCAGCCGCAGGCCGAGGCTTTGGCCGCGTGACTTCGCACCGTAGATAGCGCCCCGGTTCCGGCCGGGGCGCTTCATATTGAGGATGCCTGCCATGACCCACCAACCCGCAAACCGCCCCCGTATGGCTGCGACCTATGCCTCCGGCACGGTGCGCGCCCGCCGCTGGCACGGCGACGGCGACGTGCGCGGCTACCGTCCGCCGCGTGGCTGGACGGCCCGCGCCGACCTGACCGATCTGCATCCCCTCACGGGCCGCGCCTTGCCGCGCGCCGTGTGGTGGATCATCGAAACCAAGAAATAACGAGCCGCACCGGCCCCAAGCCGTGCCGCCTTGGGGCCGGTGGTCGAAAACTCCGGGCGCGGCGGTGGCCGCGCCCGGTTTCACTGCTAAAAAAAAGCCCCATCGCCGCCTTCGGTCGGCGGCGATGGGGCCACGCACAAGGGCGCTCGTGCGCGAAATCCACGAAGCCAGCAAGTGTGGCGGCGCATCGCGCCGCCAACGATTCGACCGAGCCCCGCCGCAATGGGCGGGGCTGGTGTGGCTACGCCCCGGCTTGCTGCGGCAGGTTGCACGAAAGCGTGCCGTCCCCGACGCTGGCGGTTCGTTGTCTGTACGTCACGAAAGACGGTTCACCGACACGCCGCCCAGCCTCGCTTCTATGGAGCTTCCACACCACGCCTCAGTATGTGGCCGTGAGCTGCGGCAGGGGCGCTCTGGCCTTGTCGTCGGGGCATTGACCTGGCCCGCGTCAGGGCGCAAGCCGGTGCAGCCGTCACGCGGGGATGCCGAGTTGGCCACGTCTCCATTCGGGAGCGGGCGGCCTGTGCGTCCTTGTCTTGTTGTGAATCCTGGCGGTGGCGCGGCTGCGCCTTGGGCTTCATGGCCGCAACCTTGCAGCGAAAACAATTTCCCCTGCGCTGCGCGCATTCCTCGCGGGACAAATTCTTTTCGCTTCCAGGTTCTCCACGTTGTTGCGACCGCTGCGCGGTGCGACCAGCCCATCCCCCGCCGGCCGGATCACAACAAGGACGCACTGGCGCGACCTTGTTCAACCCGAAAGGAGAAACATCATGGCTAACATCGGCACCTTCACCGCAGAGAAAGACGGCTTCACCGGCACGCTTCGCACCCTGACGCTCAACGTCAAGGTCAAGCTGGTTCCCAACGACAAGGGCGACACCGAGAACGCCCCCGACTTCCACCTGCAAGCGGCTGGCCACGAAGTCGGCGCAGCGTGGAAGAAGACCAGCGAGGCCGGGCGGGAATACCTGTCCGTATCCATCGACGACCCTTCGTTCCCGGCGACGGTCTATGCCCGCCTGATCGAGAACGAGGACGGCACGCACGACCTGATCTGGTCGCGCAACAAGCCGAAGGCGGCCTGACAGCCGCTTACCGCGTCCCGCCCACTGCGGCGGGGCGCGATGCTGCTGATCGCAGCACCGCACGCGCAGGATTTCTGCTGCTGCCGCGTGCTGGATACGCCCGTCACCGCGGGCCTGCATGCGTGCCTTGTGGCTCGCAATCCGTGTCAACGAGCGGTGTGTGGCGTGTCGGCGCTGTAAGCGCCGCCGGGCTTTCGGGCTTCGCCCCGTGCCGGCAAGCCGTCACGGCCATCCGGCTTCAATCCCTCACGCCTTCGCGCCTGCGGCGCTGCGCGCTCCGCTTGCTGCAATTCAGTACCACACGCCAACGCGCTACGGCGTGTCGGGCTCTTCCAATATCGCCCTGAGTTCCTGGCGCACCTGTGCCAGCAATTCATCAGCTTCGCGGGTGCTGTCACCGGCATAAGCCAATGTGAGCAGCGTGAGCGGATGCACTTCCATGACCTCGCACAGATCGGCCAGCTTCTGGATGGTTGGGCTTTTCAGGTCGCGCTCCAGCGTGCTCATGTAGGTGCGACTGGACACGTTGGAGAACGCTTCCTGGCTCAAACCACGCGCCTTCCTTACCGTCCGAATCGCCGCTGCCAATGAGTTCTTCGCTGCCACCTATGGTTTCCCCAAAAAACCAAGATGACAGCCCATTGCGCCCTATAGGACTACAATCTATAGTGTTCATTTGGTGGTGATGTTTTCCTTTTCCGTGCTTTTACGGAGATCCGCATCTGCGGATTTCCTCAGACCCAGGGAACCGCGTCCGTGTCTTTCCTGACTTCCACCAATACGCCTTCGTGCCTCTCCGCTTTTGCGGCTTCGTGCGCTTGCGCATACGTGCATCCGTCCGCAGGCACAGATGCGCCTCGGCGATTGCGTGTGTTCGTGGAAGGGGCGCGGCCTTGACCACGCTTGTCACCGAGGAAGACCGGGTGCACCTACTGGCCCACGGCCTCACCCGCGCCGCAGGCCAGGAATGTGACCCGCTGCCCGTGGTGCGCCTGTTCACACCGGACGCACATGCGACCTGGCTATTGGCCGCGCTCGATCCGACCGATGGCGATACGGCCTACGGCCTGATCGACCTCGGGATCGGGATGCCTGCCCTGGCGACGGTGAAGCTGTCCGATCTGGCGTCCATCGTCGGGCCGCTCAAGCAGCCCGTGATACGAGATCGGTACTTCCAGCCGACGCGGCCGCTGTCGGAATACGTTCGACTGGCTCAGGAAAACGGTTCGATCACCGATTGACGCATTCCAGCGCGACCAGGCAAAAAGTATCGCATTGTGACTATTTCGGTCTTAGCCAAGACCTGGCAAGTCTTGATCCGCATGCTTGCACCAGGGTGGTGCGCTCCTGACCAAAACAGTCATGATGCCAGGCGCGAGATTCGGCACGGTGTTCAATGCTGCACCCCATTTCCGGGCGGTGCAGTCGTCGCATTTAGACGATTTCGGCAATGCACTGGAGCGAATCTGTCTTGACACCAGCAGTTAAAGCGTAACCCGAGTTTGATGACCACTTGATGGCGATTCGATAGCTCCCGCACAGCGGAATTGTGGCGACGTTCCCAGAAACAGGGAGGTTTCGCCATGACTGACCGCAGCAGCCAACACTGGTATCCCACGGCCGCGTATCTCTACACGCTGCACCTCGATGGCCCAGCGCTGGCTTGGGAGTATTTGCGCAGGAATGCAAGCTACCGGCGCGACTGGCTACGCCGGCGTCGCAAGCCAGATGCGGCGCAGGCCTGGGGCCTGCGCCTGCTGGAAGATCCCGGCCTGGATGCGCGCGATGCACATCCTGCTTGGTTCCCCGATCACGACGGCGTGGTGCAGCTATACCCCGACGCCGACCCACCACCCGATGCGCATACCTTCGAGTTCTGGCGCATTCCTGGGCGCAAGCAACTGACCCACGACGGCAAGCGCCTGGTGCTTGTATCGCATTGGCCAGGCTGCTGCGTTCGGCTCGCACTCGCACCCGACCTAGAAGATGGCTCGGCCTATCTCTACGCCACACGCGCCTGCGCCACGCCCTGTGCGCGCTACCGCACGCTCGCTGCGAAGCTGGATGCGCTATCTGCCGCAACCGTGGCCGCGCCTGTGGCAACAGCCCGCTCTCGCCCCACGCCCGCCGCGCTGCTGGAACTGCATACCTTGCAAGCGCTCGACGCGACCCTCGCGGGAGCCTCTTTGCGCGAAGTGGCCGAAGGTCTGTTCGGCGCGGATGCCGTCGCGGCCGACTGGCACAAAGACAGTGCATTGCGTGCCCGCGTGCGGCGGCTGGTACGCCGCGGCGATGAGCTGATGCACGGCGGCTACCGCCGACTAGCGCAGCTTCCAATGTTCCCGTCGCATTAGGGGGGACGTTTCTCGACCCGTGCGAATCGTCCCTTAGCAAGAAGCCTTGCTTTCTTGAGAGTGCCTCTATCCGGCCGCGTGGTGTGGCCGGGCTTGATGGAGGTACATCCCATGCGACCTGCTCCCTCGCGGCCTGCCGCCGCTGCCGTCACTGCGACCTCGCAGCCTCAACGCTACCTGACAAACGACGAAGCCGCCGACTACCTGCGGCTGTCGCCGCGCACGCTGGAGAAGCAGCGGGTGATCGGCGGCGGCCCCAAGTTCCGCAAGTTCGGCCGCCGCGTCATGTACGCGGTGTCCGACCTCGATGCCTGGGCCGACCAGCGCAGCTACGAGGCCACGTCCGATCCCGAATACGCCGAGCGCCACGCGGGCGACTACCGTGATGGCCGCTGATCGTCGGCGCGTGGGTGGCCTTCGCCATGTCCAGCCCGCCAGGGCAAGCCTTGCCGCAGCGCGAACAGCTCGATCTGTTCCGAGCGCTGCCGGGCGACATGGCGCCACGCGATTCCCAGGACTTGATGGCCTTTCCGTTCTTCTCGCTTGCCAAGTCGCGGCGCACGGCGCCGATCGACTTCCGCAGCGGGAACGTCACCATTCGCGTGGAAGGCACGCAGGAGCACGGCATCGCAACGATATGGGATGCCGACGTGCTGATATGGGCCGCCTCGCAGATCGTGGAGGCGCGCGACGCGGGCCTGCGCCCGTCGCGCTGGATACGCGCCACGCCTTACGAGATTTTGCGCTTCATCGGGCGCGGCACGTCCCTCAACGACTACCAGCGCCTGAAGGCCGCCCTCGACCGGCTGCAATCGACCACGGTGGCCACGTCCATCCGCGAAACCACGGGAAGGCGCTTGCATCGCTTCTCGTGGATCAACGAGTGGAAGGAACTCGCCGACGCCAGCGGCACCCCGCTGGGCATCGAGCTGATCTTGCCGGACTGGTTCTATGCCGGCGTGCTCGACGCCGCCCTGGTGCTGACCATCGACCCGGCCTATTTCCGCTTGAAAGGCGGTATCGAACGCTGGCTGTACCGCCTGGTGCGCAAGCATGGCGGGCGGCAGGAGCACGGCTGGCAATTCGACTTCCGACACCTGTACCGCAAATCCGGCAGCGCGGCCCGCTTCTCGGACTTCGCCTACGACGTGCGCGCCCTGGTGGCGCGGCAGTCGTTGCCCGGCTACGTCCTCGGCATCGAGCGGATGCCGGACGACAACACCGAGCTGCTGACCTTCCGGCCCGTGCCGCACGCGGCACGGGGATAACTGCGGGAGAACCTGTGGACGGCCTCGTGCTATCAGGAGTACCGGGTATCGTGCTATCAGGAGTACGACCCTCGTGCTATCAGGAGTACGAAAACGCCGGAAAGCCAACAACGGCGCGGGTTTGCGTTCCCTCTAACTTACCTAACAAGAAATACATAACTTTTAGTAGAAGCGCGCCGTTTCGGTGGACAACCACGAAATGGCACGCCCAGGCCGGCTTTCCAGCTCGGAGGGCCGCGCCATGATCTTCGCGTTTCTCAACCAGAAAGGCGGCGTCGGCAAGACCACGCTCGCCACGCACATCGCCGGCGAACTGGCGATGCGCGGCCTGCATGTCATCCTGCTGGATGCCGACCCGCAGGGGTCATCGCTCGACTGGACGCAGCGGCGTAGCCAGCAGGGCCTGCCCCGTCTGTTCAGCGCCGTGGGCCTTGCCCGCGAAACGCTGCATCAGGAAGCGCCAGAACTCGCCAGGCGGGCCGATCACATCATCATCGACGGCCCGCCGCGCATCGCCGCCCTCGCGCGCTCCGCGCTGCTGGCGGCCGAGCGCGTGCTGATCCCCGTGCAGCCCAGCCCCTACGACGTATGGGCTTCTGCCGAGATGGTCGCACTGATCCGCGAAGCACAGGTGTTCCGGCCAGCGCTACGCGCGGCCTTCGTCATCAACCGGCGCGTCAGCACCACCATCATCGGCAGGGAGGCACGGCAATCGCTGGCCGAACAGCCGCTGCCCGCGCTGCGCTCGGAGATCCACCAGCGCATCGTCTTTGCCGACAGCGTAGCCGCTGGCCGGCTCGCCCGCGAAACCGCGCCCGACAGCGCCGCTGCCCGCGAGATCGCCGCGCTCACCGACGAACTGCTGCGGTGGCCGACATGACTGGAAAGCCATCACCACGCAGCAAGCGCGTCGGCATCGGTGTACGTCCCCCAGCGAATCCGCACGCCGAAGCGTGGATTCGCCAGGGCGACGCAGATGCCTTGCAGAAAGGCGACCTCTACACCGCTCGACTGACGCTTGACATCACGCCCGCCATGCGGGCGCGCATCAAGGTGTCGGCCTTCACGCGAGGCGTGACCGTAGCCGAACTGCTGCGCAGCCTGCTGGAGCGGGAGTTTCCCCCGGAGGGCACGCCGTGAACGCATCCGCTTCGACCGCCCACACCCCCAAAGCAAGTGCGCCCACGGCTGCACCGCCGCCGGCGCCTTCGACACTCGCCGGCCAGGCCGGCAACGTGCCGCTGACGCGCGTGGCGCTGACCTACATCGAACCCCGCTTCAAGCTCTACCTGCGCTTCGGCGAACCGGCGCGCACGCTCCAGCTCGACCGCTGGCGGCGCTGCGCCGTGTTCCTGCCGAACGCGGTTCTGTGCCGCATCCGTTGGCAGGCCAACGACTACGGCACGATCCGCTGGCAGCTCATGGTGATGCAGACCGCCACGCCGCTGGACGCCGTGCAACGCATCCCCGGCGTGCAGCCGGGCGCGCGTCTGCTGTTGCACGCCGAAGGCGATGCCAACGTTCGCGCCGTGCTGGAACGCATCGACGACATCGAGGCGCTGGGCATCGCAGCCGCAGACACATCGCCCGCGTACTGGCGCACGCTCGCGAACCGGCTCGCAGCGCGCTCGGCGTTACCCACATACACCACAGAACGGCACGCCGCCTGGCTGGCAGGGAGGGCATTGCCATGACCACGATTTCCACGACCGGCCCCGTGCCGCATCCTCGCTCGCGCCTGCGCACTCGCCTCGTGCTGGCAGGCTTCGCCACCGTCGGCCTCGCTGCGCTGGCCTGGGCTGCGTTCGTGCAGCCCCTGCCGCGAATGGCCTACAACCCGTCCGACAGCGTGGCGGTCGGTTGGTATCGCATCGAACCGTTCGACCCGCGCACCGCCTCGCGGCCACGTCCGCTGTCCGTGGACAGCATCGTGCTGGTGCCGCTGCCCGACAGGGCCGCCATGCTGGCTGCGCAGCGCAGTTACCTACCGACCCGCGTTCCGCTGCTCAAACGTGTGGGCGCAGTCGCGCCACAACACGTCTGCATCGTCGCCGGCCAGGTTCGCATCGACGGCGTGCCGGTGGCCGCCGCCCTGCCTGCCGACCGGCAGGGCCGACCGCTGCCATCCTTGCAGCTTTGCCGCCGTCTCGAACCGGGCGAACTGTTCCTCTTGAGCGTGACCAACCCAGCGTCGTTCGACAGCCGCTATTTCGGGCCGGTCAGTGCATCCACCGCGATCGGCGTTGCGCATCCGATCTGGCTGGAGACACGTCCATGATGGCCGCCGATTCGCTGCACTTTGCCGCGCCTCTCATCGTGCCATCGGGCATGTCGTTCTACTGTTCGTCGCCTTGTCATCGCACGTGCAGTGCGGGTGCATTCGCACCGCACTTCGCGCTGCCTTCGGCGCAGCCGTCCAACGTGCAGGCGTCTTGCCTCGAACGCGCCTGGCCTGCGGCCATTGGCGTGTTCGCCGGCGGGCTGGCTGCTGGTGCAGCAGCGCCGCCGGGCCGCCGATGCCCGGAGCGGGAGCGAGGGGCAAAGGCGGAAGGCAAGACAAAAGGACGCGGCACCGGGCCGCGTCGAAGGCCTGTCTGCACATGGGGGTGGCGCGGCACGGAGCGGCTTTGCCGCCGTGCCGCGTGGGGCGCGAGGCCCGCGCCAATGCAGGCATGTCCGCGTGCTTCGCACGCCCGGAGACGCCGGAGCTTGCCAGGGGCGCTGCCATGACCGACCGCCGCGACGACGATTTCCGGGTGCGCCCTGGCGCGCCGAAGAACCGAGGCAAAGGCCAGGGCCAGAGCTTCGTTTCCAAGGTGCTCAAGCGGGCTGGCAAAGCCAGCGGCGGCAAGTCGGCGGTGCGCCGTCCTGTCGCTGGCGGGAGCGGCCAGCACGCGGGCCAGCGGCCCGGCTCACGGCTTGGGCGCGGCCATACGGCAGCGCGCTTCGCAGGTGCAAAGCTGACACCCATGTCACGGCGCGTGACCGTCAAGACGCTGCTGGTCAACCAGCGCAACGCCAGCCCGCAGTCGCTCGCCAAGCACCTGCGCTACATCGAGCGCGACGGTGCCGGCCGGGACGGCGAGCCGGGCCGTGCCTACGGGCCGCAGACCGACCATGCCGACCTCGATGCCTTCAAGGAACGCTGCCAGGACGACCGACACCATTTCCGTTTCATTGTTTCCCCGGAAGACGGAGCCGAGCTGGACGACCTGCGCACCTACACCCGGCACCTGATGAACCGCATGGAGGCCGACCTGGGAACGCGGCTGGATTGGGTGGCGGTCGATCACTGGAACACCGACAACCCGCACACGCACCTGATCGTGCGCGGACGCGACGATACCGGCAGAGACCTCGTCATCGCGGGCGACTACATCGCCCACGGCTTCCGCCATCGCGCCGCCGAGCTGGCGACGGAATGGCTGGGGCCGCGCACCGAACTGGAGATCCAGCAGACCTGGCAGCGCGAGGTGAAGCAAGAGCGGTGGACGAGCCTCGACCGCACGTTGCAGCGCGAGGTCGGCGAGGATGACCGGGTGCGGATCGAACGCTTCAACGAACCGACGTTGCAACGCCAGCGCCTGCTACTGATCGGCCGGCTGCAACGCTTGCAGCGGCTCGGCCTGGCCGACGAGGTGCAGCCCAGCACCTGGGCCATCCATGCCGACGCTGAGAAGACCCTGCGTGCCCTGGGCGAGCGTGGCGACATCATCCGCACCATGCAGCGCGCCATGAGCGGCCAGCCGCGCGAGCTGGCGGTATTCGAGCCGGCCGACGACGGCCGTACCCTCGTCGGCCGCGTGGCCGCCAAGGGGCTGGCCGACGAGCTGCACGACCGCGGCTATCTGGTCATCGACGGCGTGGACGGCAAGGCCCACTACGTCGCTTTGAACGCCCGCGACGAACTGGCGAGCTACCCCACCGGCGCGGTGGTGGAGGTGCGTGGTTCTGCCGAGGTACGGGCGGCGGACAAGAACATCGCCGCACTGGCGAGCGATGGCCTGTACCGTACCGATCATCACCTGGCGATCGAGCAAGGCCGAGCCAAGCCCGGCCGCGACCCGCAGGAAGTCGTCGCGGCCCACGTCCGACGGCTGGAAGCCCTGCGCCGGGCCGGCATCGTGGAGCGCGTGGCGGAAGGGCTATGGAAAGTGCCGGACGACCTATCCGAGCGTGGGCGCCAGTACGATGCGCAGCGACTGGGCGGCGTGGCCGTGGACCTGAAATCTCACCTGCCGATCGAGCGGCAGGCCCGCGTGATCGGCGCCACCTGGCTCGACCAGCAACTGATCGGCGGCGGCCGGGGATTGGGCGACCTGGGCTTTGGTGGCGATGCCAAGCAAGCCTTGCAGCAGCGCGCCGACTTCCTCGAAGAACAGGGGCTGGCCCAGCGGCGTGGGCAGCGGGTGATTCTCTCCCGGAATCTGCTGGAAACGCTGCGCAATCGGGAGCTGGCGCAGGCCGCCCAGCACATTGCCGCCGATAGTGGGTTGGAGCATCGGCACGTCACAGACGGGCAGCGCGTAGCCGGCATCTACCGGCGCTCGGTCATTCTCGCCAGCGGTCGCTATGCGCTGCTCGATGACGGCATGGGGTTCAGTCTGGTGCCTTGGCGGCCGATAATCGAGCCACGACTGGGGCAGCAGATCGCCGCGACTGTACGCGGCGGCGGTGTGTCATGGGAGGTTGGACGGCAACGAGGTCCTGGGATTGGATAGGGGCCGTAGGCTGTCGTACCGAGTTAAGGTGTCGAGCAGCGTTCTGGCCCTAGCTTCTGTGCTCCGTTAAGGCGACTAGTCTGTGCTTATCGCCGACGCTGTGGGTGCATGGTTGCTTGCCGATTCCGGTGCAACTCGCAAACGCGCTGCCCCGACCTGAACTGCCCATTCAACGATCTGCCCGGCCAACACGTCCGTCGCGACACCGAACGCGCTCACCACATCTGCCTCTCGCTTGCTGCCTGTAGCTTGGATTGCTTCGAAGCGTCTACTGGCAATAGCAGTCCGTTTGGCCGGATCGACCAGTTGCACATCGAGCCGAACCCGAACCGCGGCGATCGCTTCAGTGCCGCGGTATTCGAGCTGGAACGCCCGTAGCGTACTGCGCAACTCCATATCGGCGCTCATTGGCGTGCTATCGGTAATCACCGAAGTCGACCGCCCATCGCGCATGAAGGCTTCGACGATTCGGTCGCGTAGCAGCACCGGTGCGGGGTCGGCCCAACGCACTCCTTGCCAAGCCGACAAGCGACCATCGGGCTGCGCAATGAAAAGCCGCTCCGAATCCAGGACGCGACTACTCTCAGGGGCGTAGACGCGCAGCGCCCCAGGTCCAGGAACGGCGCGTGGCGTACTCTCCGCCTGGGCGATGTGATAGTCGGGCAGTTTGTAGGTGACCATTGGAGCTGTTTTGGGAAGCACACTGCACGCGGACAAGCCGAGTACTAGCGTCATAGTCGCGGCAGCGACGGGAATCATCCTGGCGGAAGTGTTCACGGCTTGGTTTCCTCAATGTTCTCTCCACCGAGCAGGTATTGCGCCGGATTGCGATCCAGTCGGCGCAGCACGGTGTTTAGATTGGCCAGCGCCTGCTGGAGTTCGTGCATGGCAGGGCCTGTGGCGGCCATGCCTTGGTTCAGCGATTCCTGATTGTTTTGCAGTAGCGTCTCAACCCTGAAAGCGGCGCGTTCGAGGGATGCCGTTGCATCACGCGTGTTCACCATGATTTGCTTACCATCGTTATTTAGTAGCAGGTTGGCATCGCGAAGAGTGCTATTTGCTTGGCGCACGGCAGCTGTCGATTCTCTGCTTGCTTCGGTCAGATTGCTGATTAACGTCGCGATCTCGGCCCTCTGGTCAGCGACCGCGCCCGTAGTCTGTTCGAGATTCACTAGACTGCGGTGCACAAGAGCCAAATTCTCCTTCGACAGTAACTCCTGCGTGCGCAGCAAGATGCCGTTGAGTGTCGTCATGCTGTTACCCTCGCCGGAGACCAGGGATGCCATCGCCGAACGTGGCGCGAGGATCAACGGTTCCTCGTCCTCTTTCCGATCCAGCAATGGCACGTTTGGCCCACCGTCGCTCAACTCGATCACCGCGTTGCCGGTAATTCCCGTGATGACCAATTCAGCGCGGGTATCCTGCCGGACCGGGATGGTGGCATTGATACGCACGCGCGCTATCGCCCGCCTTGGGTCAGGCGGCGAAAGAGAAAGTGCAACGACTTCGCCAATCGTGATTCCGCTGTACTGAACCTGGCTGCCGGGCGTAAGCCCGGTCACTGGCTCATCGAACATGATCCGGTAATACTGGTAATCGTGGTCGGAACGTGTGTCGCTGAGCCAGAGCGCGAAGCCGATACCAATCGCACCGAGCAGCACGACGAACAGACCAATGAATACATGATGGGCACGTGGCTCCATGATCAGACCACCTCGTTTTCAGAGTGTAAATATTGCGTGCGCCCAGCCCAATGCGTGCGCGACGGAAGAATGATGCAGATGCGGAAGGGTTTCATGGCTGCGTCTCTTGGCTGGAAGCACCAGTGGCCTGTGCGGCCGCACGGCCACGGGGGCCGTGAAAGTATTCCTGTATCCACGGGTGCTTGAATCGCTCGACTGCCTCGATGCCGTCGTTGATGAGTACCTTCTGGTTCGCCAGGACCGCGACACGGTCGCATATGGTGTACAGCGTATCGAGGTCGTGGGTTACCAGAAACACCGTGAGACCCAGTGCATTGCGCAGGGTCAGAATCAATTGGTCGAAAGATGCAGCCCCGATTGGATCCAGTCCTGCGGTGGGTTCGTCAAGAAACAGGATGTTCGCATCAAGCGCCAAGGCTCTCGCCAGTGCTGCTCGTTTCACCATGCCTCCGGACAACGAGGCCGGATATTTGTCTCCCGCTCCGGCAGGCAACCCCACCAAGCCCAGCTTGCTTCTTGCCAAACGCTCGGCAAGAGGCCGCGCCAGACCGACATGCTCGATTAAAGGAAGAGCGACGTTCTCCAAGACGGTCAGCGATGAATACAACGCGCCCTTCTGGAACAGAATGCCGAACCTTCGCTCCATACGCGCGCGTGCAAGCCATTGGGCTCGCAGTAGGTCGCGCCCCCCGATACGGACCACGCCCGAATGCGGCTTCTGCAGCCCGACGATGCTACGCAAGAGCACGGATTTCCCGGTGCCTGATCCTCCCACCACGCCAAGGATTTCCCCGCGTCGCACGTCCAGGTCCAGGTCCTGATGGACCTGCTGGGTTCCAAACCTGTTGTCTAGGCCGCGCACTTCAATAGCGTGTCGCACACCGTTGTCGGTGTCTTCCTTCACCGCGCTCACCAGCCCATCTCCATGAAGAACAGTGCAGCGATGGCATCGATCAGGATCACCATGAAGATTGATTGCACAACACTAGAAGTCGTGTGGTCGCCTACCGACTCAGCGCTACCGGCGACCTTGAACCCTTCATGGCAGCCGATAGCGGCGATCATCACCGCGAAGAGCGGGGACTTGCTCATTCCGACAAGAAAATGGCGCACCTCGATTTTTTCCTGCACGATGGCAAGGAACTGTGCAGGAGGAATCTCCAAGCTCAGTGCGCATACAGTGGCGCCGCCCACAATGCCAGCCAAGATGCCTACTAATGTGAGCAGTGGCAAGGACACAAGAAGCGCCAGCACGCGTGGCAGCACCAGCAACTCGATGGGGTCGAGCGCGTTGGAGCGAAGCGCATCGATCTCTTCATTTGCCTTCATCGAACCGATTTGGGCGGTATACGCGCTTGCGGTACGGCCTGCAATCAATATGGCCGGGAGCAGCACTCCGAACTCGCGCATGAACGAGAAGGCGACCAGATGCACCGAGAAGATGCTCGCACCGAAGTTGGCCAGCACCGTTGCGCCCAGGAACGCCACCACCATTCCTACCATGAAGCTCAGTAGCGCCACGATGGGAATGGCGTCCACCGCTGACCGCTGGATTTGAGCGATCACCGAGGTCGTGCGCCAGCGACGCGGGTGACGAACGGTACGGCTCCATGTTTCGATGATCTGACCCACGAACCCGGCCAGACCAAGACACGCACGACAGCCCTGTTCCACGGTCAGGCCTATGCGTCCCAGACCGCGGAGCAGAGGATTCCCGCTCACCGCTGCTTTGTCCGTCTTCTGCTGAGCGGTAGCAGCGGCGGCAAGCGCTTTCATTAGGGCGAGGCGATCCGGGGACAGATTTGGAGCTGCCTCCGGCCGGTCGAGTATCGAGTCTGGCCCGAGAATTTCCACCAGCAGAGCCGCGCCGGCGGTGTCCAGTCTCTGGACTTGCGTCCAGTCGAGCAAGGGAGTGGCGTACCCCTCGGCATGGCTGATGCGGGCGGCGGACACGGATTTTGCCAGACTGGCGTAGTGCTCTATCGTCCAGTCGCCACCCGCCAGCCATTTGTGATCACCGCCGACCATGGCATCCTGCCGGAGCCAAGCCTGTGAAGCGTTGCTCATGGCTGCGTGTCCCGCCAAGCGCTGTCGATGCGCTCGATGCAGTTCGTGATCGCCGCTTTGGCATGACCCAGCAATGTGTACGAACCGGCGAACTCTTTAATGACGTTGCCGCGCTCGAAGCAACTGGCGGCAGCAACGCGTCGTCCCGTACTTACATCGACTGCTTCGAACTCTAGGCTGGCACCGCCCGTCGTCACGGGTCCAACCAGCAGGGTCGTCATTGCATTGACTGCCCGATTCGGTGTCTGCAGTTCGGTGACCGCTACACGCACCCGAACCTGTCCCGTGCCACCTGGGGTGGCGGGACTTTTGCCTTCCTGGCGTTTCAGTTCGCTCGTCACATGGTCTAGCACTTCACGCTGCTGCGCGTCATCGAGCCCATCGATGCGACCCGAGGCGGTCTTGATCTGCGCATCTTCCACCACGACAGCGGCATAACGCTTGGGCTCGAATCCCGCTGCGCGGTACATCAGTACGTTCTCGTATCGTGTCGGCGATAACTTCTCGTAGTCGCCGAGAAATCCGGAGCGCGTCATGCTGTTGGTCGCGCATCCAGAGAGCGCGGCTGCTACGCAAAAAAAAATGCCGCCGCGGATCAATGCAGTTTTGCTCTTCATAATGGGTCTCCTTGATCAAACGAAACTAAGACAGGCAATGCCTGCTGCGATGAGGGCGGTGCCAGACCAGCGCGTCACTGATGCGAGATCGCCTAGCAAGAGGGCGCCGATACCCAAGTTTCCAAGTAGCCCGATTCCTGCCCAGGCTGCAGAGGCCGCGCTGATCGGAATCCGCTTGAGCGCGAGCCACAAATCTCCGGCAAACCTGCGCTCGTGATTGGCTTGTACCGCGTCGAACGCCCGGATCATCTCGTCGATCAGTGTCACGAACAAATCGCGTTTGGTCTTGAAATGATAGAGAAACGCCCCTTTGCTCAACCCGGCCCGCACGACGACGGCGTCCAGCGTCAGACGACTGGCGCCTTCCTCCAGCACCAGTTCGCGAGCGGCCTGCAGGATGCGCTCGCGAGTTAGCTGGGCTCCTTGCTGGAGAACGGGCTGCGCATCGGTGCTGCTATGGGCGGTGGACGGGGGGGGCAACTTTGTTTTCGCGCGAGGCGGCATGGTCGTGCTCCAAAAAAAGCTTGAGTCATATACAGTCCAGTCGGTATAGTAGAAGGCGTAAAACAGTCCGTCAAGACTTTTTCGGAATGCAAGGACCTGCCATGTCTCAAATTCTTGAACGCTATCGCCTCATGGCCATGATTTCGCCGCTAATGCTTCTTGCGGCTTGCAGCCATGCTCCGCACTCTGCCGATCCGCCTCGCCTGGATGTACCGGCCCATTTCTCAAATGAAGAGGGAGGTGAAGGCATCCTGGACAAATCATCCCGCCGTACTCTTCCCGTCGACTGGTGGACGGCCTACGGCGATCCACAGCTCAATGTCCTAGTCCGGGCGGCGCTGGAGCGCAACACCGAACTGTCGATTGCGCGCGCGCGCGTCGACGAGGCCTCGGCCGCCACGCGGCGAGCACGGGCCTCCCTGCTCCCCTCGTTGTCCGCGGGCACGCAGGCAACTCGAGGACGCGACTATTCAGAGAACGTTGCGATCGGCAATGATGGCCGCGCCACGTTGTCTGCATCGTGGGAGGCAGACCTGTCGGGGCGGCTTTCGCAGGCAGCAGAAGGTGCGCGCCTGGATGCGGTGGCAGCCGAACAAGCGTGGGTTGCCACGCGTTGGCAGGTCGCGTTTGAAACAGTGTCGGCGGCTGTGCAGCAGCGCCAAGCCAGTGAACTCGAAGCGCTCGCCACGGCGCGGCTGGCATCCGCCGAGCGACTCGTCTTGCTGACACAACGGAAGTTCGAGGCCGGACAAGCTACCGGCTTCGACATCGAGCGAACCCGCTCCGGCGTCGTCGCACTGCGTGTGGAGCAAGAGCAACTTCGGCGTGCGCGCGGCGAGGCGACGCATGCACTTGATGTACTAGCGGGACAAACGCCCGGAGCGTCTGCAGCTTCTCCGACTCTTGCTTCACTCGCCGCCCCCAATTGGACACCGACACGCATACCTGCGGACCTGCTGAGTGAGCGGCCCGACGTGCGCGCCGCCGAAGCGAAGTTCGCAGCCGAAACCGCGCGCTGGAACGCAGCCGAAGGCGAACGCTTCCCTAAGCTGGTGTTGGACCTGAGCGGCGGACGGCAGCGCGTTGAGAGTGCGGGGACGCGCATTACCGGCAACATTTTTTCACTTGGGGCCGGGGTTTCGTTGCCGATCTTCGATGGTGGCGCGATCCGTGCCGGCATCGAGACCGGAGAGGCGCGCAGCCGAGCTGCGCGCGCGGAGTTCGAGCGCACTTTGTTGAGTGCATTGCAGGACGTAGAGAACGCATACCTCGGTTGGCATACGCAGCACGCCGCACTGGAGCATCAGACCGAGGGGGTCGCAGTCGCGGAGCGTCAGCTCGATCGCAGCCGCCGTCTGTTTGAGGCGGGACAAGTGGACGCCACGGTGGTGGCCGAGGCTGAGGCGGGGGTGATGTCAGCGCAGGCTTCGCTGATCCGCACGCGGGCCGAGACAGCCGTGCAATGGGGTGTGCTGGCAAAAGCACTATCCGGCCCACCTGTTTGATCGGGGAAGCTTGCTGGAGCAGCTTGCGAAGGCTAGATAGCGTGGCGCAAGGCGAAGGTGGTGAGGCCTAAGTGAGGAGGAATGCGAACATGGAAATTCGGCATCTGCGCTACTTTCTAGCGGTGGCAGAGGAACTGCACTTTGCCCGAGCCGCAGAGCGCCTCCACATCGAGACATCGCCGCTGTCGCGCGCCATCAAAGAGCTTGAAGAGGAGTTGGGCGTAGCGCTATTTGCGAGAACCACTCGGAGCACCCGCTTGACTCGTGCAGGCAGACTCTTCTTTGAGAGCGTACCCCGTGTCTTCGCAGCTTTGCAGCAGGCGCGCGACAGTGTGAACGCCGCAGCCAATGGCTTTCATTGCCAGCTCCGTATTGCATTGTCTGATGGAATCACGCCATCGCGCCTGCCTGCGTTGTTGGCGCTCTGCCGGCAGGAAGAGCCGGAAGTGGAAGTTCGCTTCTTCGAAGTGCCTTTGTCACAGCAAATCAAGGGATTGTGTGGCGAACTGTACGATCTCGGCTTCGCTCAATCGGATGAAGTCGGCGAAGGCATCATCGCCGTGCCGGTGTGGAGTGACCCTCTGATGGTAGCTGTGCCCGCACGGCACCCCTTGCTATCCCACAAACAGATTCCCCTGGAAGAGCTGTTGCGGTATCCGCTGGTGCTCTGCGACGCGGTGGCGTGTGAGGGCCATGCTCGGCAAGTTGAACGGGTGCTACGTCGCGTGGACATTGAGCCTCTAATTGCCGAACGCGTGACTTCCAGCGATCTAATGATGGTCCTGGTTTCGGCGGGACTTGCACTAGGCCTCACAGGAGGTGCGCATATTACTGCCAGCAGGGAACAGGGTGTGGTCGCACGGCCGCTGACTGGAGGTTCGCCCATGCTCACGACCTATCTGCTACGACCGGCCAGCGAGCCGTCAGAAATACTGACTCGCTTCATGGAACGCGTTCATTCGATCAAATCTCCAGACGCCAAAAGTCGGCGGTAAACCATCACACAATCTCCCAAGGAAACTTAACCATGAAGAAGATTGCTCTCATATTGCTTTCCTCGACACTGGCAGCCTGCAGCCCATCCGGGAAACCAGATAAAGGCAACCTTCCGACGGTCGATGAATTAGCGCTCAATCCTGAGCGGCTGAAAAAGTTGCGCCAGCAATGCAAGTTGGATCGTCCTATGCTGGGCGACCAACTATGTAACCGGGTTGCCGAGGCTACGCGAAAGCGCTTTTACGAAGATGGCGATGTGCCCTACACCACACCTAAAGAGCCGCCGAAGTTCTAAGCTGGTGGTCACGCTGGAGTATGTATGCCGGATATGAAAAACTTGAAGGAGAATTGCAATGGGCTGGATCTATCTTGTTTTGGCTGGATTGTTTGAAATCGGATGGCCGGTCGGGCTGAAAATGGCGCAAGAGCCAACATCGCGTTGGAGTGGGGTCGCAGTAGCCGTCTCTTTCATGACAATTAGCGGCGCCTTCCTATGGCTTGCTCAGCGTCAGATACCGATTGGGACTGCTTATGCGGTGTGGACGGGTATCGGAGCGGCGGGAACGTTCTTAGTCGGAATTCATTTCTATGGCGACCCAACCTCCCTGATGCGATACCTTGGCGTGGCGCTGATCATCCTGGGCGTTATCACGCTCAAGTTATCGAGTTGAGTACTAGCTCCTTTGATAGCGTAGTCACTGGGACACCCTGCGACACAGACTGGATCGGGTTCTGGGAACTCGCACGGTCACCTCCTCCTAGTCGTTATATGTGGTGAGCTTGCCGCAGCCTCGGGAGAGTTCGAGCCAGTGCGCGTAAGGCGGTGGAGCAGCCATTCCGGGTGCTCCACCTTCAGCTCCTGCAAAGGTGGAGAAAGAGTGTGGGTTGGCTAGCATGGCGCGGCCAAGAATCACCAAACCCATCTACCTGCCAGCGATCACGTGCTCGGCCATTCGCGGATCGTCGATGCCCCAACTCACTGCCACAGGTAGCCCAGTCTCGCGGCTCATGCGTTTGGCAAAGGGGCTGACGCGACGGCCGGCAACCAGCGGCTGGCCATTCGCTTCCTTGACATTAACCAGTCCGGCTCGGCCGTGGCAGGCCGCCGCGACCACCCTGCCGTCAGCCCAAGCGCCCGACAGCAGATTGACGAGCGCCCCGCTCCGGGTAAGTCCCACATGGTGCCATGGCCGCCGGGCAGGAACATCACCGCACCCCCTTCCGGGGCGATGCTGTCGATCTTCAGCGAGCCTTCGAGCTTGTCCATCGACACCTTGTCATCGAGGAAGCATTCCACGCTCGGCGGGTTCATGCCTTCGCTCGCTATGGAATGAGGATCCACCGGAATCTCGCCGCCGGCGATTGACGCAATATCCACATTGGCACCTGCATCGACCAAGGCGTAGTACGGGGTGGACTGTTCCTCGAACCACACGCCGGTCAGGCGCGGGTCGTCGCCCATCGTTGCCTGCGAAGTCAAAACCAGCAGAATCTCGAGGGGAGTTCCCATCATGGTTTTCTCAGTTCAGACGCTTGGGATCAAGCGGCCAGCGACCATTACGCCTGCTTGGCTTTGCGCGCTGTCTCGACCAAGCTGTCGAGCCAGTCCTGATGGCCGTTGATCATCGGGTTGGGTTTGGCGTTGTGCAGCTCCTCGGCCGGCTTGCCCTTCTGCGTTTCCTGCGTGAGGATGCGCACGCGCCCGCCGTCCAGGTTCTCGACCAGCCAGGCGTGATGCACATCCAGGCGCGTATCTGTGCCTTCCTCGCCGGACCAGCCGTGCCAGGCCACGCGGCCGGGTTGCCCATCCGCAGGTGCCACGTACTCGTTGCACTGCCCCTCTACCGGGAAGCCGAAGGTCTCGAAATAAAATCGATCGCCGTCGGCCAGTACCGGGCCTTTGCCGCCATGAAAGCGCACGTTAGCCGAGTTGGCGTAGTAGCTTGGCCACAGCGATGGTGTGACGAGTAGCGGCCATACGTCGGCCGCGCTCAAGCCGGCGGCGATGATCTCATTAGAGGCGAAATTCTCAGTAAAGCCCGGCGTGTAGCCTTCGGGCCAGAGGATGGCGTTCTGTTGCTTGCTCATATCGAAGCTCCTTCACAAAATGTCAATGACGCAACAGGGGTGGCTGCGTCATTCAAGTGGTCATAGAGCAATCATGAGCCTCCCTGTGAAATAAGTGAAATCCTAATTTTTTATTTTTGAAATCATATAATTTGATATCAGCGTCTAGGTTCTGCCATCCGCCGACAAGGCTATCTCGCAGCGGTGCTACGAAAGGGTCCGTCTCCAATTGAGCCGGCTGATTGCATATTTGTAGTGCGAGGCAGAGTTGTGCTGAGCATGACGATGAGAGCCATCTTGCCTACTTGTTGTTAGCACAGGAAGTGAACAGCAGTGCTCGTATCCAGCGATGTGCTGGATCGTGATGGGTGCGTTCGTGCCAAGCAGCCGTCTTGGTGAACCCCGGTATCTTCATCGGCGGCAGGGAGATAGCCAGCTTGTCCATACCGGCGACCAAGCGGCTCGGCAAGATCGCGACCATGTCACTGGCACGCAGGATGTCTGGCAAGATCAGAAAGCTCTTGACCGACAGTGTGACGCTTCGTTGTTTGCCCAACTGTTCTAGCGCATCGTCGGTGACGCCGCGGAAACCTCCACCATCGTAGGAAACAAGCGCATGGTCGAGAGCACAGAACTGCTTAACTGTCAGCTTGCGCCCCATAGCCGCTGGATGGTCTTCCCGCAGGACACACACGTAGTGCTCCTTGAATAGCTCTCGGGCATGCAGATTTGGCGGAGTGATCTCTGGCGTCAGGAGGGCTAGATCGATTTGACCGCGCTCAAGCTGGTTCTGTAGCAGTCCGCTCTCGACTGGCACTAATGAGACTCGAACGCGCGGTGCGTGCTGTTTGAGTGCCGATAGAAATGGGACAGCAATGGCACGCAGCGCATAGTCCGTCGCGGCGATGGAGAAGGTCAGTTGTGCGGTGGCCGGGTCGAAAGAAGGTGGCTGGAGCAGCGCGTCGATTTCCGCTAGCACCTGTTTGACAGATATCCCTATGTCTAGCGCCCGCTGCGTCGGAACGATGCCCCGCTGCGCACGCGCGAACAGCGGGTCGCCGAAGCTTTCACGCAGCCGCGCAAGCATGCCGCTCAAGGCCGGTTGGGTTAGTCCAAGACGTGCTGCCGCCCGTGTCACGTTGCGTTCGTCCAACAATACGTCCAGCGCCTTGAGTAAGTTGAGATCCATGCTCTTGATATCTTTCATTCTTATCCAGATTTCAATAAATAATTCTTTCCCATGATATCTAGATTCTGCTCATGAGGGGAGCGAGACCCAGCGAGAATTTTTTTCTGGGCAACCTCTTGGAAACTCCAAATGCGCCATAGGGTGCTTTAGTTTGCGGCGTTTGTCTTCGACTCGCCCCGCCGCTCATTCTTTCTTTTCCCTCGACCGTTGTGCTCAAAACGGTCTTTGACGGGCACCCACGCGGCACCGATCCTCGCTCTATGCGGCACGTTCCTGTGCCGCTTTTGAACGAGGAATCAGTGCAGGGAAATCGGAGGCCAGTCAATGCAAGCTCAGGGCGTACTGTTCGGGCAGATCGCCGCCGTATTCGGCATCGTGATCGCCGGCGTGTGGGGTGCAACGCAATGGACAGCCGCCGCCCTGGGCTATCAACTACGCCTTGGCTCGCCATGGTTCGACTTCTTTGGAACCCCGGTCTATCACCCTTGGCGGCTGTTCGAGTGGTGGTTCTTCTTTGATGCCTACGCGCCGCACGTCTTCGATATCGGCGGGGCCATCGCGGGTGGAAGTGGTCTGGTGGCCGTGGTGGTCGCCATCGCCATGTCGGTGTGGCGCTCGCGGCAAGCGCGCCTTGTCACCACCTACGGTTCGGCACGCTGGGCCGATGCGGAAGACATACGCAAAGCTGGGCTGATCCAGCCCGACGGGGTTTTCCTCGGGCTGCATCGCGGCCAGTACCTCCGCCATGAAGGCCCGGAACACGTCCTGACCTTCGCACCAACGCGCTCGGGCAAGGGTGTGGGCCTGGTCGTTCCCACCTTGTTGAGTTGGCCCGCATCCGTCGTCGTTCACGACATCAAAGGCGAGAACTGGACGCTCACCGCAGGCTGGCGTTCGCGGTTTAGCCACTGCCTCCTGTTCAACCCCACGGATGCGCAGTCGGCAGCCTACAACCCGCTGCTGGAAGTGAGGCGCGGCGCGCACGAAGTGCGCGACGTGCAGAACGTGGCCGACATTCTTGTCGATCCCGATGGCGCACTCGAACGCCGGAACCATTGGGAAAAGACCAGTCACGCGCTGTTGGTCGGCGCCATCCTGCATGTGCTGTACGCAGGCGAGGACAAGACGCTGCGCGGCGTCGCCAACTTCCTCAGCGACCCGGCGTGTCCGTTCGAGCTGACGCTGCACCGGATGATGACGACGAAGCACCTGGGCGATGCGCCTCACCCGGTTGTCGCATCCGCTGCCCGCGAAGTGCTTAACAAGTCGGACAACGAGCGATCGGGCGTGCTCTCCACCGCCATGTCGTTTCTCGGCCTGTACCGCGACCCGACCGTGGCCGAAGTCACATCGCGCTGCGATTGGCGCATCGCCGACCTGATTTCCGCCGAGCACCCGGTATCGCTCTATCTGGTGGTGCCGCCCTCCGACATAAGCCGCACCAAGCCGCTGATCCGGCTCATCTTGAACCAGATCGGGCGGCGGCTGACCGAATCGCTCGACGGCAGCGATGGCATCGCGCGCCGGCACAAGCTGCTGCTGATGCTGGACGAGTTTCCGGCGCTGGGCCGCCTCGATTTTTTCGAGTCCGCGCTTGCCTTCATGGCCGGGTACGGCATCCGCAGCTTTCTCATCGCTCAAAGCCTGAACCAGATCGACAAGGCGTATGGGCAGAACCATTCCATCCTCGACAACTGCCATGTCCGGGTGACTTTCGCCACCAACGACGAAAGGACGGCGAAAAGGATTTCAGAAACCCTCGGCACCGCCACCGAGCTTCGCGCGCAGCGCAACTACGCCGGCCACCGGCTCGCTCCGTGGCTGGGGCACCTGATGGTGTCGCGTCAGGAAACTGCACGGCCGCTGTTGACGCCCGGCGAGGTGATGCAGCTTCCACCTGATGACGCCGTGGTCATGGTGTCCAGCGTCGCCCCGATCCGCGCGAAGAAGCTGCGCTACTACGCCGACGCCAATTTCAAGAATCGCGTCCTGCCACCGCCCGCGCTCGTAGCCGGGAGGTACGCCGACGCGCCGCCAGCCCGCCCCGACGACTGGAGCGGCTTGGCGATCCCGGCCGTACCTGCGGCGCCGGCCTCGGCATCCGCCGATGGCCTGGGCGGCACCGATGACGGCGGCCCACGCCGCCAGCCCGAACTCTCCGAAACCGTCGCCTACGACCCCGAGCCGGACGCACATGCGAACGACCTGGCGCTGCTCGATGACGACGACCTGGCGCTGCCGCTTCCCGGCCAGCTCGACCCGGCCATGCAGCGCACGGCCCGGCTGGCTTCCCTCGACCCCAACGACGGAATCGACCTATGAGCCAATACCGCCTCAATCTTTTCATCCAGCCCGAGCACGCCCAGCGCCTGGACGAACTGGCCGCCAAGAAAGGCGTGTCCAAGTCGTCCATCGTCGCAGCGGCCTTGGCGTCCTGGCTGTCGCCCGATGCTGGCGACCAGCGCGAGGCCGCCATTGCCAAGCGGTTGGATCGACTGTCGCGGCAGACCGAACGCCTGGAGCGCGACCAGAACATCCAGATCGAAACGCTGGCGCTGTTCATCCGCTACTTCCTGACCGTCAGCACGCCGGTGCCCGAAGCCCATCAGGATGCGGCACGCGCCCAGGGCAAGGTGCGCTTCGAGCAGTTCGTCGAACAGTTGGGTCGCCACCTTCTGCGTGGCCGCAGTCTGGTGCGCGACGTGGTGGAGGAACTGCACCCCGATCCGATGCAGATGGATGACGCAGCAGCGATGGCCTCCGCCCATGAACGAACTGCGGAGCGTGCGTCATGAGTGCCGTTCCACAGATCCAGCCCGAACCTCGCTCATCCGCAGCAGCGTCCCAGGATCGCCGCATCCAGATGCTGCGCACTGCAATGGGGCCGCTGATCGCCGCTGCGCTCGAAGACCCGGATGTGGTGGAAATCATGCTCAACCCCGATCGCACCCTGTGGGTGGATCGGCTGTCGTCGGGTCGCTCGCCGCTGGGCGTGGAGATGCCCGAGGCCGATGGTGAACGCATCATCCGCCTGGTCGCCGCGCATGTCGGCGCGGAGGTGCATCGCGGCCAGCCGCTCTTGACCGCCGAGTTGCCGGAAACCGGCGAGCGTTTCGAGGGCATCCTGCCTCCGGCCGCCCCGGGGCCAGCCTTCGCGCTACGCAAGCGGGCCGTGAGCATCATCGGCCTGGATCGCTACGTGGCCGACGGCATCCTGACCGCCGGGCAGGCCGAGTTCCTGCGCCGCGCCGTGCGCGAGCGGCAGAACATCCTAATCGCCGGCGGCACCAGCACCGGCAAGACCACGCTGGCGAACGCGCTGCTGGCCGAGATCGCCGCCACAGGCGACCGCGTGCTGGTGCTCGAAGACACCATCGAGCTGCAATGCGCGGCCCGCGACCATGTGCCGCTGCGCACCCGCGCCGGCGTCGTCACCATGACCGAGCTGGTGCGGGCCACGATGCGCCTGCGGCCTGACCGCGTGATCGTCGGCGAGGTGCGCGGCGGCGAAGCCCTCGACCTCATCAAAGTGTGGGGCACCGGCCACCCCGGCGGCATTGCGACCATCCATGCCGGCTCCGCGCTGGGCGCGTTGCTGCGCCTCGAACAGTTGATTCTCGAAGTCGCTGTGAATCCGCCGCGGGCGCTGATCGCCGAGGCGGTCAACGTCGTCATCAACATCGCCGGACGCGGCCGCAAGCGCCACGTCGAAACCATCGCCCGTGTCGTCGGCTTCGACGGCACCGGCTATCGCCTGGCGGACGCACTGGAAACGCCGTTTCCCGAGCTGACGCCGGTTCCTCTCGCAGCCGACGCCGCTGCACATTCCCGTCCCCCAACCAACTTGGAGAACTGCCATGACGCACGTTGATTCTTTCCGCTTTTCCGTAAATCCGCTTCCTCGCCTGTCCGGCCTGGCGCGGCTGCGCAGCCTCACCCGCCCTGCGAGGCAGGGGCTGCTGCTGGCCGCGCTGCTGCTGTTGCTGGCCGGAACGGCGCAAGCCGCCGGTTCCTCGATGCCGTGGGAGGGGCCCTTGCAGTCGATTCTGGAGTCGATCCAGGGGCCGGTGGCACGCATCGTCGCGGTCATCATCATCATCGCCACGGGCCTGGCGCTGGCCTTCGGCGACACCAGCGGCGGCTTTCGCAAGCTGATCCAGATCGTGTTCGGGTTGAGCATCGCGTTCGCCGCTTCCTCGTTCTTCCTGTCGTTCTTCTCGTTCTCCGGCGGGGCCGTCGTATGAGTACGGCCAGCGACCTTCCAGGCTTCGAGGTGCCGCTGCATCGCTCGCTGACCGAGCCAATCCTGCTGGGCGGCGCGCCGCGCACCGTGGCAATTGCCAACGGCACGCTGGCCGCCGCCGTCGGGCTGGGCCTGCAACTGTGGATTCCCGGCGTGGTGCTCTGGATCGTCGGCCACTCGCTGGCCGTATGGGGTGCGCGCGTCGATCCGCAGTTCATGCAGGTCTTCGCGCGGCATATCAAACACCGCCCGCTTCTGGACGTGTGAGGGGAGGACGCCATGCTGAACCTTGCCGAATATCGTCAGCGCCCGGCCTTGCTTGCCGACTGGCTGCCCTGGGCCGGGCTGGTCGCGCCGGGCGTTGTGCTGAACAAAGATGGTTCGTTTCAACGCACGTTCCAGTTTCGCGGCCCCGACTTGGACAGTGCGACACAGGGCGAGCTGATTGCCACGTCGGCGCGGCAGAACAACGCGCTTCGCCGTACCGGGTCTGGCTGGGCCTTCTATATCGAGGCCGAGCGGATGCGGGCATCGAGCTATCCGCAATCCTCCTTTCCCGAACCACTGTCCTGGCTGGTGGATGAGGAGCGACGCGCGGCGTTCGAGGAGTCGGATGGCCATTTCGAGAGCGTCTATCACTTCACGTTGCAACACCTACCGCCGCAAGAGTCTCGCGCCCGTGCGGCTGGGATGCTGTACGAGAACCGGCCCACTGAGGGTGTGGACTGGCGTGGTCGGCTTGATTCCTTCGTGGCAGAGACCGATCGCGTGTTCGACCTGCTCGATGGTGTGATGCCGGAGATTGCCTGGCTGGACGATAGCCAGACGCTGACCTACCTGCATGCCACAGTCTCCACCCGGCGCTATCGCGTCGGCGTGCCCGACGTGCCGTTCCATATCGACGCACTGCTTGCCGATGCCGCGCTGGTCGGCGGCCTGGCGCCCATGCTGGGCGATCAGCACCTGCGCGTGGTGTCGGTACGAGGCTTCCCGACCTCGACCTGGCCGGGGATCTTGGACGACCTCAACCGCCTGGGCTTTGCGTATCGCTGGAGTACGCGCTTCCTGTGCCTGGACAAAGCCGAGGCGGAACGGGAATTGGGGCGCTTGCGGCGCCAATGGTTCGCCAAGCGCAAGAACGTCATCGCGCTGCTGCGCGAAACGATCTTTCAGCAGGAAAGCCCGCTGGTCGATACCGATGCCAGCAACAAGGCCGCCGACGCCGATGCCGCCTTGCAGGAGCTGGGCAGCGATCAAGTCGCCTTCGGCTACCTCACCGCCACGGTGACGGTGCTCGACGCCGACCCGGCCGTGGCCGACGAGAAGCTGCGCATGGTGGAGCGCGTCATCCAGGGCCGGGGTTTCGTGACCATCCCCGAAACCCTCAACGCAGTCGATGCCTGGCTGTCGTCCGTCCCCGGCAACGCATACGCGAACGTGCGTCAGCCCATCGTTTCGACGCTGAACCTGGCGCACATGATGCCGATGTCAGCGGTATGGGCTGGGCCGGAGAAGAACGAACACCTCGATGGCCCGCCGCTGATCGTCACCCGCACCGATGGCGCGACGCCGTTCCGGCTGGTGACGCACATCGGCGACGTGGGGCACACCCTTGTCGCCGGGCCGACCGGCATGGGCAAGTCGGTGCTGCTCGCCATCTTGGCCATGCAGTTCCGGCGCTACTTCGGCTCGCGGATCTTCGCCTTCGACATGGGCCGCTCGATGCGCGCCACCATCTTCGGCCTTGGCGGTGAGCACTATGACCTCGGCGCCGATGGCGGCATCGCCTTCCAGCCACTCGCGCGAATTGCCCACGAGGGCTACCGCACCTGGGCCGCCGAATGGGTGGAGGGCCGGCTGCTGCACGAAGGCGTGACGGTCGGCCCGGACGAGAAGGCTGCCATCTGGTCGGCGCTGAGAAGCCTTGCCGGTGCGCCGGTGGAGCAGCGCACCATGACCGGCTTGTCGGTGTTATTGCAGTTTAACGCGCTGCGCCAAGCGCTCGCGCCCTATGTGCTGGGCGGCGCACACGGCAAGCTGCTGGACGCTGACCACGACCGGCTGGGCATGGCCGACGTGCAGGGCTTCGAGATGGAAGAACTGATGCACAGCCCGGCCGCCGTGCAAGCGGTGCTGCGCTACCTGTTCGCCCGCTTCGACGAACGTTTCGACGGCGCGCCCACGCTGTTGATCCTCGATGAAGCGTGGCTGTTCCTCAATGAGCCGTCCTTCGCGGCCCGCATCCGGCAATGGCTCAAGACGCTCAGAAAAAAGAACGTCAGCGTCATCTTCGCCACGCAGTCGCTGGCCGACATCAAGGACTCGACCATCGCGCCAGCCATCATCGAAAGCTGCGCGAGCAGGATCTTCTTACCTAACCCGCAGGCCACCGAGCCGCAGATTCGCACGATCTACGAAGGCTTCGGCTTGAGCAGCCGCCAGATTGAGATCGTGGCGACCGCCCAGCCCAAGCGCGATTACTACTACCAGTCGCGCCTCGGCAATCGCCTGTTCGACCTCGACCTGGGGCCTGTCGCGCTCGCATTCGCGAGCGCATCCACCCCTCAAGACCAACGCGACATTGACCGCGTGCTGACGCAGGCCGGCGCTCCCGGCTTCGCCGGCGCGTGGCTGCGCCATCGCGGCCTCGGCTGGGCCGCCGACCTGCTGCCGTCCGCTCCGGCGGCAGCTTCCTTTCTCGCTTCTCAACCGCTGGAGGTTTCGCCATGATGACCAAGCCCCGTTTGCTCTCTGTCTCACTCGCTGCTGTGCTGTCGGTATCGCTGTTGGCCGTGCAGCCCGCATCCGCGCTGACGGTGTTCGACCCGTCCAACTTCGTGCAGAACACGCTGACCGCCGTGCGCACGCTGGAACAGATCAACAACCAGATCAACCAGCTCCAGAACGAGGCGCAGATGTTGATGAACCAGGCCAGGAACCTGGCAAATCTCGACTTCAACATCGTCAACCGCCTGCGCTCGACGCTCGCCACCACCGAGCGCCTGATCGCCGAGGCGCGCGGCTTGGCCTACGACGTGCAGAGCATGGATGCCACGTTCGCCCGCCTGTACCCGGAACAGTACGCCTCCACCATCAGCGGCGACCGCATGGCACAGGATGCCCGCGAACGCTGGCAGAACACCTTGAACGGCCTGCACACCGCGATGCGGATGCAGGCGCAGGTGTCGCAGAACCTCGCCCAAGACGAAAGCGCGCTGGCCGACCTCGTGAGCCAGAGCCAGTCGGCCACCGGCGCGCTGCAAGCGATGCAGGCGACGAACCAGCTCCTGGCTTTGCAGGCCAAGCAGTCGATCCAGGCGCAGCAGCTCCAGATCACGCAAGACCGGGCCGCTTCGCTGGAACTGGCGCGGCAAGCGGCGGCTATGGAGCGCGCCCGCGAAGTGCGGCGGCGCTTCCTCGGCACCGGCACGCCGTACACGCCGCAGTCCGTCAACTTCTACAACAACTGACCGGAGGCGGCCATGCGATGCGCTTCCGTCCTGCTGGCCGTGCTGCTGACCGCGTGCGGCCAGCAGCCGGCCGAGAACCTGGCCGACGCCCTGGCCGCAGATCCGGTGCGGCTCAAGGCGTTGCGCGGGCAATGCGCGGTCGACCGGCAGGCCATGGGCGAGGATGCCTGCCGCGCCGCCGCCGAAGCCTTCCGGCGGCGCTTCTTCGCCGGCCATACCGGGCCGGATGAATACAACTCGCTGGCTGAACTCCCGCCGATTCCGCCGAGCTTCGATACGCCCGCAGATGAATTGCCAGAGGGCGCCGTTCCGCTCACTCCGCCCGAGGATTCGCCATGAACGACGTGACCATCATCGACCGTTTCCTCGATACGTTCTCGCGCTACATCGACTCGGGCTTCGGCTTATTGCAGGGCGAAGTGGCATTTCTCACCGCCACGCTCATCGTCATCGACATGACGATCGCTGGCCTGTATTGGGCCATGAGCCACGCCACCGGCCAGGGCGACGACGTGATCGCCAAGCTGCTGCGCAAGGTGCTCTATGTCGGCGCGTTCGCCTACATCATCGGCAACTTCAACTGGCTGGCGAGCATCGTGTTCCGCTCGTTCGCCGGCTTGGGAATCACCGCTACCGGCTCGGCCATCACGATGGAGAACTTTCTTCAGCCGGGCCGGCTGGCGAAGACCGGCATCGACGCAGCCGCGCCGATTCTGGAACAGATCGGGGACATGGCTGGGTTCCCCGAGGTGTTCGTGAACATCGACCCTATCGTGGTTCTGTTCATCGCCTGGCTGGTGGTGATCCTCTGCTTCTTCGTGCTGGCCGTACAGCTTTTCATCACGCTGATCGAGTTCAAACTGACTACGCTCGCCGGCTTCGTCTTGATCCCGTTTGCACTCTGGAACAAGACCTCGTTCCTCGCGGAAAAGGTGCTAGGCAACGTGGTGTCGTCAGGCATCAAGGTCTTGGTGCTGGCCGTCATCGTCGGCATTGGTTCCGGGCTGTTTGCCGAGTTCCAGGTACATCCCGACGAACCATCAATCGACCACGCGCTGGTCGTGATGCTGGCCTCGCTCGCGCTGCTGGCGCTGGGCATTTTCGGCCCCGGTATCGCCACCGGCCTGGTGTCCGGTGCGCCACAGCTTGGTGCGGGCGCGATGGCTGGTGCTGCGGTCGGGGCTGTCGGCACCGGCGTTGCCATCGGAGCCGCCGCAACGGGAGTGGGCGGCGCCGTCATGGCTGGGGCACGAATGGCCCCGGCGGCCGCAAAGCTGGCCGGTGCCGGCGCGCGTGCCGCGACTTCGGCGGCCGGCAGTGCCCGATCGGCGTTCCAGGCCGGTTCCGCTGCGGCCGGCGGCGGTGCCAAGGGCGCGGCGGCTGGCCTCGGCAATGTCGCCAAGACCGGCGCACAAGCCGCAGGCCGCAGCGTCACCTCTGGTGCTTCCGCTGTTGGGCAGAAGGTGGCCGACTCCTTCCGCGCTGGCTGGAACGGCACAGAAGCCGGCAGCGACGGTGCTGGCCGCGGCCAGACCGCAGACGGCACCGCAGGCTCGCAGAAGCAAGAGCAACCGGCCTGGGCCAAGCGGATGCACCGCCGCCAGCAGGCTACCCATGCCGCGACCACTGCCGCCCACACGCTGCGCGGGGGCGACGGCGGCGGCTCCGGGCAAGGCCCGAGCCTGCGGGATTCCGATACCTAACCTTCAAGGAGAACACCCATGCGATTCAAACGACCGCAGGTGCGCTACGCCGATACGCCGCAGCCTGCCACCCCGTATCAAGCCGCCGCCCAGGTGTGGGACGACCGTATCGGCTCCGCCCGCGTGCAGGCGAAGAATTGGCGCCTGATGGCCTTCGGCTGTCTAGTGCTCGCGCTGTTGATGGCCGGCGGCCTGGTGTGGCGCTCGGCGCAGTCCATCGTGACGCCCTATGTCATCGAGGTCGATCAGGCCGGGCAGGTGCGCGCTGTAGGTAAGGCCGCTACGCCGTATCGGCCCGGCGACGCGCAGATCGCGCACCACCTGGCGCGCTTCGTGACGCTGGTTCGCTCGCTGTCCATCGACCCCATCGTGGTGCGGCAGAACTGGCTCGATGCCTACGACTACACCACCGACAAGGGCGCGGCGGTGCTCAACGACTACGCCCGCACCAATGACCCATTCGCCCGCATCGGCAAGGAATCGGTAACGGTGCAAATCACCAGCGTGGTTCGCGCCAGCGACACGTCTTTCAACGTGCGCTGGACAGAGCAGCGCTATGTCAACGGTGCGCCCGCCGGCACCGAACGCTGGAACGCCGTGCTTTCGACCGTCCTGCAAACCCCGCGTACTGAACAGCGCTTGCGCAAGAACCCATTGGGTATCTACGTCAACGGCCTGTCATGGAGCCGCGAACTGGATTCTTCCGAAGGAGCCAAACCATGAAACTTCGTTTCTGCCTTTACGTTTTTCCTTTGACGCTGCTGGCCCTCGCGGGCTGCGCCTCGCAGGGCAAGCCGCCGCCGTCCATCTCGCTCGACGAGCCGGTGCTGGCCCAGCCATTGCCCGAACCGCCCAAGCCCGTCGAAGTCGTCGCCGTCCCTGAACCGCTGGCGCTGCCGGCGCAGTTGAAGCCGCTGCCGGAACTCGATGAGGCCCCCGTTGCGCCGGAGCCGGCCGACGAAAAGGTGCGCGTTTCCCGTGCCAATGCAGAAGCGCGTATCGCGCCTACCCGTGAGGGCTACGTCAACGCGATTCAGGTGTGGCCGTTCACCGATGGCGCGCTTTATCAGGTCTATGCGTCGCCGGGGCGCGTGACGGTGGTTTCGCTTCAACCGGGCGAGGAACTGGTGACGGTCGCCGCCGGCGATACCGTGCGCTGGATCGTGGGCGACACGTCCAGCGGCGGCGGGGCCGATCTGCGCGTCAATGTGCTGGTCAAGCCCATCCGTTCCGGCCTGAAAACCAATCTCGTCATCACCACCAGTCGGCGCACCTACCTGCTGGAGCTGACCTCGACCGAGAAGGCATGGATGGCGTCGGTATCCTGGGACTACCCGAAAGACCGGATGCTCGCGTTGCAGCGCCAGGCGCAGGCTGCGCAGGCGACAACGCCTGTCGATACGGGCCTGTCGCTGGACAAGATCCGCTTCCGCTACGCGGTATCGGGCAGCAACCCGCCGTGGAAGCCGCTACGCGCCTTCGATGATGGAGAGAAGGTCTATATCCAGTTTCCGGCGGGCATCGCCCAGGGCGAGTTGCCGCCGCTGTTTGTCATCGGCGCGCAGGGCGACGGGCAATTGGTGAACTACCGTTTCCGCGCGCCGTACTACGTCGTGGATCGCCTGTTCGGCGCGGCCGAACTGCGGCTGGGCGGCGACGGCGGCGACGTGGTGCGGATCGAGCGCACCGATGGCGTTGCGCGGAGGAACTGACCATGAGCCAGGATGACACTCCCGACCTTGCCGCGCCGCAGGCGGCGGGCAAGATCGCTCCCGAGGCGGTCGCGCTTCGCGCCCAGCCGCGCCCGGTCACGCGCCTGAATCGGCGCACGCTGGCCATCCTCGCCGGCGTCCTGGCGGTGGCCGTGCTCGGCGCGGTGATGTGGTCGCTGCAACCTCAGCGGCGCGGTGCGGGCGAGCAGACCGAGCTTTACAACGTCGATCGTGTCTCGAAGTCTGAAGGACTGGATGCGCTGCCGACGGACTACTCCAAGCTGCCGCCGGCGTTGCCGCCTGCCGTTCCCGAACTGGGGCCGCCGCTGCCGGGCGATCTTGGCCCGGCCATCGTGAAGTCGCAGCAGCCGGCGACGGCCGCCTACGCGGCCCCCGGCCACGACCCGAACGATGCTCTGCGCAAAGAAGCCGAAGCGGCCGCGGCCTCGTCCGTGTTCTTCCGCTCGGGAGGGCAGAATGCGGCGCCGGTGGCGCAGACACAGGTGGCCGCTGCGCCGGGCTTCGCCGCCAATGCGGTGTTTGACCCGCTGGCGGCCGGGCCGGTCTCCACGGCGGCCCAGCCTGCTGACCCGACAGCGGTGCAAAACCGGCAAGACCATAAAGATGCTTTCTTGAAAGGTGGCTCCACTGAAACCCGTAATTCCGGCAATCTGACCCTGCCAACTTCGCCGTATCAGGTCATGGCCGGAACGGTGGTCGCAGGTGCCTTGGTGACGGGGATTAAGTCGGACTTGCCCGGCGACGTGATCGCCACGGTGACGGAGCCGGTCTATGACACAGCCTCCGGGCGCTTCCTGCTGATTCCGCAGGGTTCGCGCATCCTGGGCAAATACAACAGCCAGGTCAGCTACGGGCAGAGCCGCGTTCAAGTCGTCTGGAACCGGATCATCCTGCCGGACACGTCTTCGCTCACGCTCGACAACCTGGCCGGCACCGACCCAGCCGGCTATGCCGGGCTGGAGGACGATGTGGACTACCACTGGGGCCGCATCTTTGCCGGTGCGGCACTCACCACGCTGCTGGGCGTCGGTGCCGAGCTGGCCGCGCCGGAGAACCGGCAGGATGGTGATCGCGTCATCATCGCTGGGCGCGACAGCGCGCAGGACAGCATCAATCAGGTCGGCCAGGAGATGACCCGGCGCAACCTCAACATCCAGCCGACCTTAACGCAACGGCCGGGCCTGCCGGTTCGCATCATCGTCAACCGGGATCTGGTGCTGCGGCGGTACCAGCCGCTGTTCTTCAACCGGGGGACTTCACGATGAGCACGACCAAGAAGCTGCGGCTCGGCCCGCTGCCGAAGACCGAGAGCACCAAGCTGACTTTCGTTTGCCCGACCAGCTTGAAAGCCGACCTCGACCGCTACGCCGCGCTACACGCGCAGGCGTATGGCGAGGCCGTTGATGCGGCGACGCTGATCCCGCATATGCTGGAAGCGTTCATGGCGGGGGATCGAGGATTCAGGAAGGGCACGGCGACCCGCAGCACACCACCGAAGCCGCCATGATTGCACCGCATGCTATTCAACGGCATCCATCGAACGCGCAGCCCAGGCTGCGCGTTCTTCATTCTGGATGCCGCCGAGCCTGTTGGGCTATGATGATGCGACAGGCCCGCCGTTCCTCGGCAATCCAGCACTACACAGTGCGATGCGGCTTTCTCTCCCAACGCTCCTATGTCGCTCCTAGCCGACAACGCCGCTCTTCTTCTAAGCGGCCCCGAAAGGAGCTAACCTACTGTCCCATATACGGTTTCAAGTCCTTCTTGATTTGCGCGAAAGACTTGACACCGGCACTTTTTTGTTGCCCGGAACCTGTTCATAAGCAGGTACCGCAATGCTAAAATGGCTGTAAATAAAAACAGTGTATTCAGGTGGACACAATGAATAGCCAGCCAGTAACCAGACGGTTTGCAGACAACGATCTCCATCAACAATTGTCTACGGTTAAAGTTAATGACAAGCAACTGATGCGCCTCATCCGCTATTTTTCTCACCTGAAATACCATACGGCTAAGACGTATCTCCATTGGCTGCGTTCCTGGAATGAGTGGTATCAGGCAAATGCAGGAAAGGAGGTGAACGAAGATTGGCCCGCCAGCTCTCTCCCGGTGACTGAAACTCCACTGCTGGCCTATTTAGACCATCTTCAGAAGTCACTGTCACGAAGCAGTATTAAAGGGTGCCTGCATGCCCTGAACAGTATCCAAAGGAAAGCACTCGATCAGCCTGGGATCATCACATCTGAAGTGGGTTATATTCTTGCGGCCCTCGAACAGGCTGAAGCCCGAAAGCAGAAAGTTACCCGCCAGGCTACGCCATTCATGGTGACGGATCTAAAGGCATTGATTAAAGCACACAGTACGACGCAGTCGGTGCGCAAACTCCGCGACCTTTGCCTAATTTGGACAGGGTTTGAAACACTGCTTCGCTCAGCGGAGATCAGGCGAATTCGGATGGAAGACCTTGTGCTGGATGAAAAGACCGGCAGCTTTACCTTGACGGTATACCGGACAAAATCCACTGTCAGTACCCTGCTCACCTATCATCTGACCCCTAACCTCACAGCCACACTGAGAAGGCTGATGGGTATGGTCGGAAGGGATCAATACAGCCATCCGAAGGACTATCTCTTTCAGGCCGTTAACTTTCAGGATAACGGATATATGCCACCTGAATGGGGTTTACGAAGCCAGGGTAACGAAATCAATGCGCTGCTGAGAAACCATAACATGCCCTATCTGCCTACCCGAACCCCGCTCGGGGGAAATGGCGAACCCATTCCCGTCGAGGATGAGGGTATGCTTAGTAAGAACACGCTACTCCGGGCCTTTGAAGCGCTTTGGGAAGAGCTTCATCCGCAGGAAACGGGCACCCGATGCTGGACCGGTCACAGCGTCCGCGTAGGCGGTGCCATCGAACTTGCTCATGCCGGGTATACGCTCTTGCAGATCATGGAGATGGGTAACTGGAGCAACGCGGAGATGGTTTCACGCTATATCCGTAACATTGAAGCTGGTAAAAAAGCGATGACGCAATTCATGCGCGGAGCGCTGGATGAGTAGCGCCCATGCGGGCGCTGCTGAGGGTTATTTCTTACGGAAAGGATTAAACCGGTTCAGATCCTGAAGGGCGTCTTTCGGCGGCAGCATACCTGTGCGTTTCATTTTATAAACGCCGTTAAGCTTCATAGTTTGCACACCCAAGTTTAACAGTGCCACCAGCTTAAGCGTATACAGAAACGTGAATGCCGGGGCCATCTGGATAAAAATAAACAACAAACCGGCACACATCACCCTCAGCCACGCCGCATATTCCATGCTCAGCGGTCGCTTAAAATAATGGATTTCCAGTAATCCCACCGCCTTGTTACTGATCCACACCGCTGCCAGTGAGAGTAACAACACGATGCACACCATAATGCCCAGTTCCATGATCCTCACTCCCCGTCGTTTTTATATTTTGTGTTTCTGATTTGCCTGCTTTGGTTTTGTTTTTCGCCTTCTTTTTGGGTTTGATATGGTGGAACAGGAAACAATCCACCAGCACCCAGCCATTGGCATACCGGGCCAACAGCAATTTCTGCCCCGGATAATGAGCATGAAAAAGCATTTTCACATCGGCGGTATTCATGATCTGTTGCTTACGCTTCAGCTCCTCCTCAGGCATCTCATATTCCTGAATAAATGGTGATGACAACCGCTGGCGAAGCATACGAATAGCGCTGGCATTTTCATCGTGTTTAGCCAGACGGCCAAAACGCACAAGCGCCTTATGAGACACCTGGACAGGTCCCAGATGGGAATCAACCAGTTCATACTGCCAGAAATATCGCAGATCCACTTTCACCCAGCTGATACTGTCTTCCTGTGCAGCTTTCATTATGGTTCCCGACATCGGGACCATTGTCAGTTTGGTCAGACGTATGTGAATATAATCAGCCAGGGTCCTGAGGGACTCCGGTACATTATTGTTCAGCAGAAGCTGCTGAAGCCCCGGGGTCGACGTCTGCCAGCTCAGGTTGCGGCCGTCAGGTAAAAATTCAAAGTTTTGATCCGCTGGCGCCGATTTCGCATTGTTTTCCTTCCTCATGAGAAAGTAATGGCCACACAGTAACTCGGACCGTACCTTATCCTCTCCCGGGTCATGTCGGGCTTTACTGAGATCCACCGTCAATACAACACGGTTAATAGCGTCCTCGTGGTATTTTTTCACCCAGACACAGACACGATAAAGTCTCTCATCGAGCTTCTGGCTGGTAGTGGAGATCCATTGCATGCTTTTCTCCTCAGACCTTACTCATAATGAAAATGCCAAGATCCGCACCGGGTACAAGCTCCGTGTAGCTATGGTTGATCCTTCGTGCATTTGACGGTGCGTCATCCGACGCAGGCACCCAGTTCTGAAGACCTTTAAATGCTGGCTTTTGTCCAACAGCGAAAATGGGCAGTGAGGCTTTCACCACCTTGTAATCCGTCTCGGCGTATTTGCTACTTCCACGCTCCGTGCCTTCAGGACGGTATGAGAACAGATGCGCGATCGGAACCGGGAAGGTATTGGTCCGACAAAGACGTAACGCATCCCCGTCTTGTAGGACCTTTCTTTCAAGTAATGCCTTCGCCCTATCGATGTTCGCAACCACTGTCAGGTCAGTGGTCGCTGGCGATTTGACCGCTGCCGTACGACGCTTATCCAGCATCGCGATGAGCTCACTGGCGTTGGTTTTTACCTGGTTCCGGTTTAGTCGCCAGCAAAAAGTAACTTTTTTAAGCCGTGCCTCCACAAACATAATTTTGCGAGTAGACGCCACTGTCACAAGGCCGGGAAGTTTACGGTGAACTTCCTCAAAGCGGATGTGTTTCTGATCATTTACCCTTTTCATAGCTGAGGCAAAGTCAGTTTTGGCGTCGTTGATATCGCGAATAATTCTGCTCAGCAGTTCGGCACCCTCAGGAACAATAATCAGCCCCGGATATTTGGTCGTTACTTTCGTTGAATTCCTGCTGAGTACATCGATGTCATCGATACAAAAATCCTGAAATACACGGATAATGTCATCTACAGAGGCATCAGAAATAGTACTCACCTCAATTGGGGTAACCTCTTTCAGCCGCTCTTCGTGGCGCGTGACGGCCCCCACAGTCATCAGTTCCGCCATCACCGGCTGATGGTTATTCAGAAAGGCTCTGAGCTGTTCAATTCGCTCCAGAATCCGATCACGGTAGAAAGGTAAATTTTCACTGGACATTCATCACTCCGGTTTCAATAAAACAGCGCAACACCGTTACATCCTCAACCACTTCTGAAGATGCGATACGCAGCCGGTAGCTGTACTTTTCCAACACCTTCCGCAGTTCATCGGAATTGCCTGTTGTATAAAGGGGCAGAGGTTCAGCCTGCTGGCCGTCATGCCTGAAACAACGATTAAGGTCGGACAAAAGGCCAAAACTGACAGGCCTGTGTTGCAGATTGATACGCTGCCAGTCCAGCGGTACACCGAACTTCACCCACCAGCCCAGTCCAATAAGTTCATTTCGTATACTCTGCACATTACCCAAATCCGATACTGTAACATCCGGGATAACGCCATTACCTTCCACCAGCAAATGCATCACGCTCTTAAAATCAGGCTGACGACACTTTCTGGCTTGCTTCAGAATGGTTCGGATCGAACGCAAACACTGACGAGAATGCAAATTACGACGTTCAGCCGAACTAAGCCATCTGTTGATGAGTTCATTCGAATACGCCACCGGGCATTCCCCGAGGCCTGACCTTCCGTTTTCACGGACATACAACAGACAGGAGGTAGCTGCACTCACTACAGCGTCATATTTTTCATTCATGTTTACCCCCGTTAATATCAGAAATCTGGTTATCCGGAGTCAGGAACAAAGGCTGATAATGCAAGCGCCACGGATAATGTACCGTTAGGCCATCCGTGCCAATACGGTTCAGCCTGTAGCGGCCGTTCATTCGATCAACAGACCAAATGCCGGGAACTACAGGACGGCTCCACCGACAAACCGGTAAACCTCCGAGCTGAAGGGTATTCACCAGCCCTTTATCAATCTCGGTCACGCGTACCTTCAACAAGAAGCATAACCAGGGAGAGCACCAGATAAACAGCCAGACGGGCGCTAGGACAAACTTGTTTAGCAAATGCCCTGTCATCAACATCGCAGATAACAGCATAAAACTGATGATCAACCAAAAAACCATCCATCCTAACCAGGCTCGTGTCTCACAAAGTTTCCATTCCAACAGGTAAAGTCGCTTTTTCATCCAGAGCCCCCGGAACTCAGTGAATGACTGAGGTGTGCTGCATCAAAATAGGTGTGCGTGGCAAGATCTCGTTTCGCCACAGCTCTTGCGCTGACGTCCATCCATGGAGAATTCCGTTGCCACAGTGTGAATTGAACGCCATTACCTCATCATTTAGCTGATAGACAAGCCTGTCTGGCATCTCAAGGTACTCAGGCAGAGAAAGCAGTACGCCGTGGATCATTTCGCCAGTCAGCCTGGATAACGTCTCTTCTTCGTCGAGATTTACTGTTGGCATTGCAGATAGTGGGATAGAGAAACAGCAGAGATCCATACCCACAGCGTCATAACCAACATCAAAACCATCATCATTAAGCACAAATCGAAAGATAGCCTCAGGTGCCTGACCCAACTCGGGCATCGGTGCTTCAGGCACCTCTGTGCCGGTAAAATATTTTTCGGTCCAGTTGCTAAAGGGACTGGTAAACATCCAACAGAGCAGCGACAACGCAATGTCCGTTTTGAGTACTCGTTTCGTGCCAGACGCTCCAAAAGGATGAAGATTGCTTTTCATGATTTACCTGTAGATTGCTTTATTTACAGCTATTTAAACACATTCCGGATTTTCCCCAATAGGTTGCAAAACGCTAAAATTCGCAGATGCTGGTCCCCTTCTGTTTTAGTCGATGCTCAAGATAGATGCTGGCCAGATCGAGAGGATGATTTTCTTCGAGGCATGCCCGAACGAGATCTTCAGTTGATACAGATTCCAGTCCCCGGGTTTCAAGAATTTCTTTCGCCGTCGTCAGCGCCCGGGAGGCACTTCGACTTAACTGAATTTTCACCTGAGAACTGCTTTCACACAGGGTGTCAGCTGGTACGGTCTGTGAATCGGTATTGTACATAGGGGTATCACTCCATATCAGGGATCGAATGAAAATTGACTGCAAGAGACGTCTCTGGTTCACCGTTTTCCACAGTGCTTAGCCAGGTTCGGGCAGGAAGTTGTTGCTCACAGAGAAGCAGGTAACCTTCGCCCATAAGATGCTTTTGTCCCAATGCATGCAGTAGATCCCCTGAATATGGACCCAGAGCAGTTTGGGTATAAAACAACGCGCCTGCGGGTATTTTTTTAGACAACATGCTCATTAATACGATCTTCTCGTCCTCATTTTCGGGTAAAACGAGGATTATCCTGAACCCCTTGTTAACGTGTGATTGCAGACCTGCAACCAGCGACCGAAACCTGAGCGCATAAATGACCATCCTGAATCGGGTCATTAACAGTGTTGTAGCAGCAAAAATAACGACGACTGAGCCGAATTTTGACCGGTAAAACCACCAGTTCAGGCCACCGGCCACAATCAAAACAACCAGAAGCACAATGCTTCCGTAAAAAAATGCAGCCGGGAAACGGGTTCTTTTTCCTTCGAGGAGCGCCGACGCCATTATTACGCCCGTGATGCAGTACACAACCCAGTCATAGAACGATTCAGTCATCATTAGGTGCTTGTGTCTCGTATTGTTATAAAATCGGACGCTTGCCTTTATAAAGCCCTCAGCAATCGTGTCCCATACAGCCATAGACTTCGCTAAAATTGTCGCAACTGTCTGTTGTCACAAAGAGTTCCCCACGGCCTAAACGACGCTGTAGATCGGCCTTTACTTCAGCTGCCGGTTTGAGAAAAAGATACTCCAGCTGTGAGTCACTTCCCGAAGAAAGCAGCAACTCAATACTGAAATCAACATGCCGATAAGAGAACTGGCTTTGGTCGTGGGAAAAGACCGAGTTCACAGGGATATTGCTCAGACTTATGGTGGCAGGCATAGTCACTCCTTTGTTTTAAACAGTATACAAATCTCTATCGTTCCATTTTTCGGATAAGAGACCTATTTTCGCGAAACTAAAACAAAGTAAGTAAATTTTATTTATGCAGTCTCCAGCATGTAGACTGATTGCGGCCGGAAACGGAAACACGTGTCAAAAAATTGAAACTAACCGGAGCAGGAAAGGAAGCAGCAGAAAGAGTGTCATTTTGGATTGGAGTTGATGCGGAAGGTAACGGATGGTTTATGAAGAGCTGTGACCGGAGAGCAATGCAGTTAATCATATCGGTCAATGAGTACGTTGAAATATAGCGGATTAAAGAACAGATTTGAGGAATAAAAAAAGGCACGGATAACCGTGCCTTCTTGGGAGTATAAAAAACTGAAGATATAAAACTATCTTCAGCACTCATGCCGCAACGGAGACTTTAACCTCTGTAGCGGGGATGAGTTTACGTAATGTGGAGAATACTTCATAAATTAGATCCTGACGGTCATGGATTTTAACCCGGCCACCAGTCAATTCAGATACATTCACCCCTTGGTAAAGTTCATTAACGACTTCACCATCTTGATCAAGGACTCGAACATGAGCAACCATATGAAAGTAAGATTTTGCAGCATAACTTTCATAAATATCAATAATCGATTCATTATTACGACGTAAAACTACTTTGCCGGACGGCAGCGTTGTTTCATCCATATAACAATCGGTTAATTGATCGTCGAAATCGTCCTCTTGAAGTGAAATATGCAGACTCAGTTCGTCGGTAATTCGACGTGAATATGAATACTCACTAAATGTATAAGCGGCCATGCTTATATCACTGAAAGTGCGATAAGCATCATGAAGACCGGATGTTATTTCATCTGATACATAGTTGATAAGCCCAATAAAATGCGTATTCCAGAATTGTTCCAGTGCAAAACGGGCGATTAAAACCTGTCCATCAACTTCCATCAGTTTTTTGTATTCTTCACGATCATAGCCACCAGGTTGTGTGCTATCCGCAGAAAGACTTAGGATATCACAACAGACATCATCGTATTCAAAGCGGCTAGTCGCGTAGTGTTTACCAGAGATATCCAGATACTGACCGGAAACTTGGTCGAAGACCTCAAGGAAGTAAACCAGGCGCTTCTTGAGGGTATTAGCATCCAGTCCATCCAGTTGAGTAGCATTAAGCGTTTCCGCATAATGGTCCACAGACTGTCTTAATTCACTGGCTGATATACTGCAAGAAAAAGAAACCTCGTCGCCCTGGCAGTGAGAGACATTGATATGAATCTCTGTCTCATCAAAATCAATGCCAATGTCTGCCAGTACTGCACGAACGTAGTTTTGATTATCAGTATAATTAGTCATTTTCACTTCCTCAGGAAAATTGAAAGGAAGTGCCCCATAGGGGAGCAACTTCCCCAGTGGGTGGATAAAAATATGTTTTTCTAAATCATTCTATCCTGCCAGTTAAACAGGAAAGTGAACGCAATCATTTAGTCGAACAAAGTTACTTTTTACGATGAGGTGAGAATGAGGACCGGTTAAACACCGTCCCGAAACTCTTCAATCGCTTCATGGATCAACGCTGCTCTGTCACAGATTTGTACTCGGCCACAAGGTCCCACAGAAGAGAAGGTTCCGTGCGAGGATTCACACTTAACACTCCCATCACTGCCAGTGAAACGAACGTTCATCATAACCGGCACATCGTGTCCGGAACTTACGCAGGTATAAAGACGAATGAGTTTTTCATCATCGCAATACGCCCCCGTCGTGCCTTCAGACTCATTGAAACCAATGTAAAGATCAGGCATGCAAGCCGGGTATTCATCAGTGTTCAGCTCAAGATGCAACATCAGTTCATGATTTACACGACGGTGATATTGATATTGACCTAAACTATGAAATGAATTTTTAACAGACTTGATAACCTGAAGAGAATTAAATAGACACTCTGTTATTTTTTTCTCAAACTCATAGATAAAGTCGCCAAAATCAGAATGGAAAAATTGCTTCAGTGCATACCGGGCAATAAGAACTTTCCCGTCAACACTCATTCTATTCTGATAAATTTCCTTTCTGAGACCTTTCTGAAATTCATCATATTCAGGCAACGATTCTGAGGCCGCCAATATTGATGTTGCTATATCGAAAAATTTCATAGTGCTATGCGCATTATGATAACCACGAATTGTTATTTTCTGAAACCCAGACTTTTCATATACTTTAAAAAGGTATTTGATTTTATTCCGGAGAACTTCGGTTTCAGAATACGGCGCTTTATGTTTTATCAACTCTTCGATATATGAATCAAGATAGAATAACAAATCATCAGTCGCCACTTCTGCTTTGAATGAGAGTTGTTCAAAGAAATTAGACTTATCAAACAGTTTAATATCCTGTTGAATTACTGTCAGACCAAGTTGTTTTTTAAGCATGGCGCTAACAAAATTTATATCATCGTTTTCATTAAACATATCTACTTCCTCTTGAAAGAATAAAGGAAGCATCCCCTAAAGGGATTGAGCTTCCCTTAGGGTTATTTATTAATTACATGTAAAGCAGATCATCCGAATGCTCTGGAGCATACGAATTGATTTGCTTAAGCGAGTTATTTATAGCCTTTCTGTACAGCGATGAAGAATGCGATTGAACCATTTTGTACTCAGTGACGAGAAGAGGTGAAGTAAAGCAACCTAGATTCGCGTCGAGAGTTAAAGGGCCATCGTTGCAAGATTCAATAACAGCGTAAATGCGCCGCTTCATCACCCTACCCGACAGGTAACGATTAACATGGTTCAGGAACTTGTCAGCCCCAGAAATACTACTCACATCCCAGTTGGCAGAAATTATCTGGTCTGCAACTGAAACGGGTACCGGTTCAACTACTATCTGAGTATTGATTTGATGGTCAACACTGAAGAACCTGGTTAACACTTGTGGAACTGAACTTTCCGCAACCTTTTCTGTAACTGCGAAAATAAGCGGAAGAACCTGAGATAAGCGTGACCGTAACTGGCCATGAAGATGGCTGATGAAATTGTGACCGTTTTCAACCATACCAAGGATTAAATCCTTGTCTGCATTGCTGGAACGATAATAGACATAGTCCAGTTTTTCACGGTTCACACCTTCATTCAGCCAGTCTGGCTCAACATCAACAAGACGCAGGTGAGCTGCTGACACTGAAACCTCAAACTGCAAGGTTTCAAGAGTGACCGGCCCAGCCTTCAACAACGCAGCTCCTGAGCAATATTGTGCAACAGGATGGTTATCCACGTCAGGGCCCCATAAAGGCTCCCAGTCGCGCAGATAACGCATTAAATGCGGTTTTAAAGTCCGGACTGGAATATCAACCTTCACAACAAGACTCTGAATGACTCCGGTTTCCAGATTGACACTTTGGATCGCAGCACCTTCAAAACCCATCTTCACCAGCATCGCTTCAATTAATTTATAAATAGCTTTCATTTTATTGCCCTCGGTTAAGAGGGAATTCTCCCCAAGGGAAGAGTTCCCTCAGGGATTAGATAAGTTGAAAATAAGTTTTAATACCCGTAACGAATAGCGTGTTGTCTTTCTTGAAGGTAGGCTTCGTATTCATCTTTTCCGGATGCGAAGCACTCTTTAACAAAGACACCGCAAAACATTTTAAGATCATCTCTGGCATGCATTTCTTTATCTGACATGACTTTAGCATAATCAGACGTGTCGATATCCGCTAAGCGCCAACCGTACTTCATGTAAACACGATTACTGTGGGCAAAGCCTTTAAGATAGCGGCGTGCATTTTTGATGATCTGACGACTACCAGACATGTCGGATGACAAAAAGTCAGGTGCGATCATCGTTTCCAGAATATCAACTGGCAACCCCTTACAAAATATTTGAACATTATAACTATTGTAACAGTCATGATATTTAAAGTCCTTTATAAGACGGTCAGGTTGGTCAGTTGTTATCTTATTTAAAACATCAAGTGCTAAACGAATACCTTCCTTCATAGTTTCATGTAATTCTACATTCACAAATGAAAAGAAGGGACTCAGTCCTTCTTTGTACGTGAGATAGTCTTCACCAAAACGTCCATGTCGAGTTAAATGCAGCAATCGTTGCTTGTTATATTCACTATCAGTCACGTCGTAACTACCACCGCGCTGTAGAGTGAATCCTTCCTTGACAGTAACCGGGAATCTAATATGGTCAATAAAGAAAGACCGATTCTGCTTATTTTTCACTACATCTAACTGACGTTTAACACAATCCGTAATGTTCTGGTCTTCGAACCCAGGGAACGGGATATCTAAAAATATTGAACTGTATGCGTTAGCATACGAATGAAGAAAATCAAATGAAACATCGGCGTCACAGCGTATACCAGTAAATTTACCGTCACAACCAGTTAAGCAGATAACATTGCTGACCTTCACAGCGTGATTGCGTGACATCAGAAATGCATTAATGATTTTCTCGATAATTTTCATGTAATCCTCTCGTTATAAAAAGGGATTACGCCCATCAGGGGAGTAATCCCCAGATGGGTAGTGTTAATCAGAAATCAGAAAGACCTAAATCTTTATTTCGCCCTGATATCGTGGAAGATATAAGACGATTTACTCGTTTCTGTATACTGTATTCAGACGTCTCACTTATAAAAAGTGGTAATGACTTACCAAGAGACTGTCCATTTCGATAATAGTGACAGACTATATAACCATGTCTCCACCCTGTACTGATATAAGACTTAACACATTTGATAAAACCCGAAGCTGCCGCTTCTGTTCGTAAAGAGGTAAATGATTTCAGATACCGGTCCATTGAACATAGTGCAATAGCTTTAAGAGTTACCTCCAGCATTTCATTCCCGTACTTCACTCTCTTAATTAACTGATCTTCATTACGGTGCAAGAATGCATTCCGCAGTCCGGCAATCAGTATTAAAACTTCTCTGAGTAAAGTACAGAGTCTATTACGCACATATCTCATGAAGTCATCAAAATATAAAAGCCAGAAACAAGCAGCCTGGCTAATCAAGAGATCATGGGAACAAGCTAGCATCTTAGCCAGCTCGATATCTTCGGAACGAAGAGAAAAGTTACTTTCCTCAAACCGTTGTTGCTTTGAATTACACGTATAGAGTTCTATCCATACAGAGATAAATTCAAGCGATTCCATGTCTTCGCAGAGCAATTCAGCACTGCTGATACACTGCTGAAGTTCAAGGCCGATATCATACGATACCGGACAATCTTTCAGAGTCTCGACATAGTCAGGGACGAACCGCGATAAATGCGTTGTTTTCAGGTACAGGCTGAGATGCACTTGTGTCAAAGGATTTACAAGAGACTGTACAGGCATCTCAGTAATGGAAACCGGTACAACACCATCCTTTATCAGAACTGCATTGACAAGATCTGTAGCTAATTTCATAAGGCCTCCAGGTTAAATGCTGAGGGCCCCCCCGATGGGATTGGCCATCAGGGATGTAGTTAAAATATGTGATATGTTTATGCGCAAAGAGCTATGACATTGTCGATATAACTGACAAGAGATGGTCGCTCATCCTTTACTGCAAAATGACGAAGTCCATCCAGATTATATGCCGGTAGAAAATCGGCATAACCACGGGTACGAAGATCATCAACCACAAGTTTTAAATAATCAAATCTTCCAAGAGAACCTCTCAATGGGGGCCTTCCCGGTTTGGACAAAACTTCTAAAGCTTGTTGCCACGTGATATCTTCCGCTTTTCCTGTAGCAAGATTAAAATGCACATAAATGAATGCTTTATAATCTCCACGACAGGTAAGATAGTAATTCGGAAAAAAATATTTATCACAGCGTAACAAACATGTACCTGAAGGGCGAATTACATACAACAGGTTTTTGTCCTTATCTATTATGCTGTGTTTTAAAATCGTAAGGTCAACTTCACTATCATGAAGATAATAGCATGATGATGGTTGCTCAACGATACGAGATGAAATCACAGCAGCAAACTTATTAAATAAGTCTTGATTTTCAGTTTTCATAACAATGCTCTCTTATATTAAACGATGAGCATCACCCTAACGGTAATACTCCCGTCAGGGGTTTTGAGTTATATGGATATACCACGTCATACAACCGACCGTAGCCAGATGTACCGCACATTTATTTAACTGAGCAAGCATCTCAGCCGTAAAAAAAACCTGAATAACAGGTGATTTTCACGAAGGAAATCTAATTATCTGTTTAGTATTTATGAAATTAAACACTAAAGAGATAACCCCCCCCGACCTAAAAAGGCGGGGGAGTTATCGGGTTTAAAGCTGAGCAAGACATTCAGGAGCCCATTTTACTGGGAAGCCATCAGGTCCTGTTAATTTCAATACTTCGTTCCAGTCGATTCCTTTCGTCCCTTCAGGAATATCGAAATCTGGTTCAAAGACTTTAATTGTCAGCTCTGAAGTGGGATATCGCTTTGCAAAAAACTCTTCCATTCGGGCCTGAAGTCGTATTGCTGACTCCATACCCGGGCAAGCGCCTCTTGAATTCACAACATCCTTATCCGCCCAGACGTAAAACTGTATTTCTTTCACATCCGGAGGAGGCAGTAGACTATCCGGCACTTCAACGTTTTCAAGACACCAGGCAGAGCTCGCAGCCCAACACGGTGTTGAAGTCGCTTCAGTTACTGACAGCGCGTTTTCTATGCCTTCAGCCACACCTAACGTCCAGGTACGGGTACCTGAGTTGTAGTGTGGGTCGTACAGCTGAATTGAGCCGCCGGTCATATCGGCAGGCGGTTTCATCATCAGTTTCGGATTCTCTACCCGAGCCTTATCACCATTTTTCTCTACGAACGTTCTATGGATTGTCAGAGGACGTCCCCGTGTATCACGATAAATTGCGATCATTCCCGGGTAAGTTGACGGTTTCTCTAGTGACTTATCCATATAGTAAAGTCGGTTGTTCAGACCAAGATCCTTAGGCAGATTACTCAGAATTCGTTTAAGACCACGATTTCGGAGATACATGCCCACAGGACTCCCTGGCTTGATTTCACCTGTATAGTGATATAACACTTCAAGTTTACGCAGCCGTTTTTCAACTTCATCGCTATCAAGCGTTTCGGTTGCACGAACTGTTGATTTATAACGCCGTTCACTTTCGAGATCCGCATCAGTTAACGGAGCGTACAGATCCATACCAAAGAAATCAGTCAAGATCTTCTTACAAGTCTGGGTTTTGCTCAACTTGTAATACTCTGCCAGCACATCAATACCGTCACAAAATGCATTCACAGGGAAATCATTGTGAATAGCACAACCGGTATAGAGGTCTTTTTTTCGGAAACGGAACTTTGATTTCCCGTCCCCGGTGAAGGGGCAAGGAACCTGGCTAGGTGCTTTATCACAAGCATCTTTAAATGCCGGTATTCTATCGAATACATAGCGCCAGCCAGAGGCTTCCGCAACACGAGCGTGAACCATTTTAATAAAGTGCTCAGATACTTCATGTGGTGTACGCTTAACAGCCGGTGATGCATAAGTCATTTTGTTCTCTCTTATCTGGCATTGTGGGTTTCTCAATGCCCTCTGCGATGCAGAAAACAGGGAGAAACCCACAACGCAGAATCTAAGAATAAGGGCCATAATGGCCCTTAACAATTACGCTTCAGACTTGAAGCCATTATTTTCAAGACGCTGGATAAAACCATCAACCATTGATGTTGCCATTTTTACATTACCCTCCGGTATAGATACATCCCGGAGAATTACTTCTTTTGGCAATTCACTTTTGACAACTTCACCCATGCGACCAAAAATACGGACACGATGCATCATCCCGACTTTTTCATACTCGACACGGTAAGTCTTTATCTGAGTCATATATTGCTCCTTAATCCTTCAGGGAGCAAAACGACCCAACCGGGCGTCATTTTGCCCCGATTGGGTAGAGTTAATTAGATAGAATTTGATGTACTAATTTACTGACCACATTCGGCAGTAAAGAAATATCATCAACATTTACGAAGGTGCCCTCATCAAAACCAATTAACTCATCAGTTTTAATGCCTACACCAGCGATTTCAATACCGTTACTTTCAGCTACCGTAAGAACATCACTAATGGTGTAATCAGACTCTGTCGGATAACCATCAGTAATAAGGAAAACAATTTTCCTGTCAAACTGGCTTTCAAGTAACAATTCTACAGCAGCCATTAAGGCGGAACCCGTTGGGGTATTATTCCCTTTACAGCCGAGTGAAAATTTTGAAAGCGTCTCTTCCGCGTTTTCATCAAACGTTTTGATAACTTCAAAGTCTTTGTCGACAAACGGATAAATCACATTAGCAACGTGCATTTTTGAATTAGCTTCAATCGCCAAAGTTAATGCAAGGTCAGTCTTAATTGCGTGGATATAACGGTGATCCAGAATCATAGAACCTGAAATATCACGAACAATAACCAAGCCGACGTGGCCCCGGTTTTTAGATTCGCTTTGCGACCGGAATACATCCCTCACACCCATCGGAGACTGGATCAATCGATTAATGTCGAATGACAAGCCTCTATCACGGGTTTTAAATTGACCACGCATTTTTACCTGCTGTAAAACAGATAAGTCTGCCCCAAGAGTCTGACTGATATTTAATGCTTCATTGTAGACATTCAGATCAATAAGCAAATCTGGAAGATCCCACTCATTTGCACCAAATTCAGCTTTAACCTCATCCGACACACTGGCAGCAATTACGGAGATTTCATTTGCAAGAGCCTCATGAAAATCTTCACTTTCCTCATCGCTGTTAAGAAAATCATCCAGCAATTTGGCAAGGATACTCCACTGCTCAGGAGAAAAGTTACTTTCCCCATCGGAAGGATTTCCATTGGAACTGTCGATTTGGGAAGGAGTTCCGTCAGCATCATACGAGTCAGGGTTAGCCGATTCATCGGTTTCGGGCTCTCCATCAGGTTCACCGTTACCGCTCTCAGCACTTTCTTCATCCCCTTTAGATTGCTCTGACGGCTCATTATCTTCCATAGGTGCTTTACCATTACCAGCATCATCGTCTTGCTCTTCGGAATCTCCATCCCCTTCACCCTGGTTGTCACCATTGGTTTCGGAATCAGGTTCATTCTCAGAGCCAGATGAATTGTCTGTGTCGTTTTGCGGGTCTTTATTCTGATCCTCTTCTTGCTGTTTCTCTTTGGCTTCATCCCGTAAACGCTCTAAAAGAGCCAAGGTTTTACGCGCCAGAGAATCGCAATTTTGCGTACTTTTGCAACTTAGAGCCTGATGAATAATCTCATCAACTTCTAAAATTACAGGCTCAAGGATTTTCTTTGCATAATCGAAAAATGGATCAAGCGTTTCTTTATGCCCTTCTTGCTGGAGAACGTTAACCCGCAATGTATTAAGCAGGAACATTTCAATAAACTGAACAGGGTTTTGAGGGCTTGAAGAAACATCAACCGTCATTCGCCCAGCTTCAACCATCAAGGCATAACTTACCGCGAGGCGCTTTTTTGCCTCCTGATAGTTAATACCCGTTTTCTCTTCCATCTGGACATCATCAAAGAGATTAATAAGTCCATGTAGACGGTAAGCCCGGGCATATGCGATTTTCTTTTGTTTAAGGGTTTGAAATTCAGCGTTCAGCTTATCATCTATACTGATGAAGCCATCTGCATTAATCAGTTCCCCAACAAAAGCTTCACGGTATACTTCATGTTCTGTATAGCGACCGTGTCCAGCTTCATGACATATAAACCCTTCAATTAGCTTGACGAATTTCTCATCGCTATAATCACCATTAGGTAATACACAAACGTTCTTTTCGCTGTTGAAATAAGGTGTATGTACCTTATTGTCTATTACAACATTAAGACCACTTATACCGCTTATCACGCTGGCTATATTCGTCAGGCGTTGAATATGGCGGGGTGAAGATTTCAAATCAAATTTCATTTGAGTACCTTTAATTAATAAAGGGTACTCACCCAGATGGTGAAGTACCCATCTGGGGTTATTTTTACAAGACTAAATCACCAGCCGTTCAGTTCGAGTTCGCTGTTAAAAGCACTATTACTACCACTGGCCTGAAGGGAAACATCTTCTTCAGGGACAACAGCAGACAAAGGTGCAGTTACTGCGTTTTTCTCAACTTCTTCAAGCGGATCTTCTCTGAACACATTTGCTGAAGAAAAAACATCATCCTCAAAAGCATTCTGAGAGTTAGCCGTATTATCCTGTGAATCAATATTGAATGACCGGGTAATGGAATCCAGCCAATCTGTTACTTTCTGCTCACCAGAAATAATACGTTTCAGCATTGACGCATCACTCATGAAATAGAACCATTGCTTTAACACCGCAACATCACGGGGAGAAGAAATGGCGCCTTTGGGTAAATTATTCATGACGTGCTTGATAGCTTCTGCAAGAACAACCGCCTCTTTATGAATGAACATAAAGCTAATGATTTTATCTTGCATCTGTTTTAATCGGTCAATCGTGCTGGAACGCAAATTATCATTTTTACTGATTTTTGCATAAACCTTCATAGCTTCATCGGCCAAATCGATTATCAGTTGTTCCTGATAAAAGTCCTGTGTTTCATCCCCCTCCACACTAATCGGTGAAAACGGAATGAAATGCGCCAGATTAAACCGGAATGATTTAATAAAATCATCTTTCGTTAATTTCAACTGGTCGATTAAATCTGACATCAACGGACTGCGATCTTTCTCAGCCTGAATATGAGTGTCATAGTTATCAACCACATTCTGGATACCGGCTTGAAATTCACGTTCAATTTCTTGTGCCTCTTCCAGAAACTCCTCCATTCTTTCGACAGGCAAAATCCACATATTGCTATAGCGGATACACAACCGTGAACAGAGTGTTGAAATTCGACTAGTGATAGTGCTTTTGAAACTCAGTGCCTTTATGTCTATCCAGCGAACTTCACTTTTAGACACGCTCTTCTGGTCCGTTATATCATCGCCGCCATAGGACAGTTCGATTTTATCGGTACGCCGAGAGCCCTGACAACCACTGATTTCGATTTTTGTTATAACAGCACCTTCCAACAAATCAGGATGTGCTTTTACAAAGTTATCACAGATTTGCTTAGCGGAAACTTTATTAAGTTTAGAAGTATTGAAAGTCATAGGTTTTCTCCAGATTAAAAAAATGGGAAAACCTCCCTGTCGGGAAAGATTTCCCGATAGGGTTAAGATTATTACTTCTCAAGTGTTGTTAAAAGAATTCCAGGAAATTCACTCTCGACAGACGTCGATTGAATACTTCCTTGATACATGAATCCTTTTGATTCAAGGCCCTTAATCATGGCTTCCATATCTTTGTCACAATCTTGATAACAAATAAATGAATAGTCATTATTGTGCTGCTTAAGACCTATATATTGATTTCCTTCCTGTGCAATCGCGAAAGTTTCATCCCCGTCTGCACTCAAAAAACCGTAAAACGAAAGATGAGCAAAGTCTGTCACAAGGCATTCAGCCTTCTGATAACTCGTCCCATCTATAACTACTTTTTTGCAGTGTAATACTCCATTGTACGGTTCTTATCGTCACCGAGTTTTAAATCGATGGCTTCCAGCACCATACCACTGGCATGTGCAGGCAGAGCCGACGCAAAAGCAATTTTAAACGTATCCAGTAAGGACATGGTCTTTAACGTCATCGACGTTCCAACCCATGCCACAAGCTGACGAATATCCATTACACTGTCTTCAGTTCCTATGTTGTTTACTGCAACGGCTACCGAAACGAATTTTTCAATTACCAGCATAGGCAGGCTATTGTAGCGTTTAAGCAAAACGTTGGTTAATGCAACCTCTGAAGGCCTTTCCATCTCCACAATCAGGAAGCGTTTAATAAACGCTGCATCCTGCCGCTGTGATGAAACGAACTTACGAGATCCCCCACTCATGTTTGTGTTTGCTGTACCCATAAACCGCGTAAACTTATTGGCATTAACCACTTCGCCACCGTTGGCGGCTAGTGACCAGGGCTTACGCTCTATAGGCATATGCAGCTTCGCGGCGGTATCAGGGTCAATCTTGTCCACTTCATCCAGAAGAATGAGGTGGCCTTCCTGAAACGCCGTTACAAGCTCGCTGGGCACAAAACTGGTGTTTCCGTTAATGAGACTACGCTCACCTTCAAGTTCATCAGCACGAATATTACTGTTGATTTGCTTTATGGTTAGCGGCCAATTCAGCATATGGCTAATGTACATTGCCATTTCAGTCTTACCAGAACCAGACTCCCCTTTCAGGCATACACTTAAATCTATATCGTTACTTACGAGCAATTGTACTACTTGCTCAAGTATACGAGCATTCGGTATATAATCCTTATTCAGGTTTGCACGATGTGGAGATAAACGTTTAAATACTGGAACTATCATATCCTCGGACATTTCAGGAATACCAAACAAATCTTTGGCCTTAACCAGGTAATATTGTTCCTTATTCGCATATGCTTTTGTAGATATAACATTTGCGGGTAACAGATTACCAATATTTTCTTCCAGTAATGAATTTTCGGTTTCTAATATAGTTGCGGCGTTAGTCATTTTTAAAACTCCGGTAAAATGCAAACACCGCCCGCTGGCAGATGTTTGCCAGTGGCATATTAGTTGAAGGTCATCTTACACGCTGTAACCATCTGTTTTCTGATAGCATCAACGTTGTAACCAAGATGAGTCCCTACAATTTCGAATACTTCAGATTCAATCCATTCGAACTGGCGCTCAAATGTAGGGTTTACGATAACCCAACCTGATGTATCCCTTAATGTTAACTTGTTATTTACGACAAGTTTTTCAAACAAATTAATTGTTGATTTAAATGCTTTAGAATAGACATCCATTATATCCCGATCAGTCCATTTTACTGCCAGTTTATTTTCTGCCAATAAATAGTCACGGTCGAAAAAGATATCCCATCCCATATCTTCCTTACAATCATGCAAAATAATCTCTTTATCCTGATGATATTGAGATAATTTAACATTTTCACTTTCAAAACTGTGCGTGTATTCATACAAGCTTTTTTTAAGCTCTGACCTAAACTCAATAGCATCTATACCATGAGTGGCACATGTAAGCTCAAATGACTGCGACATATACCAACGTGTTTCTGCTTCAAGAAGCGGATTCACTTTGATATTTCCGAATTCATCAGTTGTATAGAGTGATTTTGTAAAGACAAGATATTTAACGTTTTCCAACGACTCTTCCATTGCGACGACGTATAACTGATATACATCTTCAGGAGCCCAGTCGATAACCAGACCACCTAATTCTGCATTGTATTCTTCTAAAGTGAAGAGATAATCAGTTTCAGAAGCAAAACTAATTCCATGCAGAATTTGATTGTTGAGTAATTTGGAACAATGACCTAGCAATGCAACATCATCCGACACATGAGGCACCAGTTCCGGGCCAGAATGTTTTTCTTCTGATTGCATGCTTTGCTTTTGGGCTATTGCATTATTTATATATTCAAGCGGAGACTCAACTATGGGTATTATTTCATTTTCCTCTTCTTCAAAATCGAATATAGAGAAAAAATCCATTTGTTTACCAATAAATGATGTCGAGCTAATTTTTTGTTTCATGGGGCCTCCAAAGGGAGATCTCCCATGAAGGGATTTCTCCCCTTTAGGGTGGTTTAAATGTCAGATCTGTCTAAAGCTACTTTGCCCAAAACCCTTGGGGGGTTTAGGTATGTGAGCTAACTTACTTGTTGCAACGACTCTCATGTAGTCAAGAGGGTGCTCTCTCCCTTCCAACGTGACAATATCCACAACAAGATAACCGGAGACCATTAACTCATCACCTTGATTTATACCAGTGAAACAGCCTGAATACATTTCTGGTGACACTTTGATTTGAATAGAAAATTCTCTCTCAGCGATTTCACCATTAATTTCAGTCTTCATTCTGTTTTTGAGCTTTATTAATAACCCAACGTTACCGTCAGTCATTTCTTTCTCCATTGCACTGATAACTATCCCGGACACTTTAACTTCATTAACATATTCAAGATGTGACATTTCTTCTCTCCTCATTTTAATCAAAGAGAAGCCCTGTCAGGGTTCCCCCTTAACAGGATTAAATAAATTTATTTACAATGAACATCAATGACATCATGCCAAGAACAGCAAAACAAAACGTCTGACCAAAAGGTCTTGGTTCTTTAGCTGTTTTAGCGCTATTGACTTGAGTCAAAAGTTCATCAATTGTTAACTGCCGTTTTTCTGCCTTCATTTTGTCATCTAAATATTGCGCTTCTCGTTTTGTGAGAAATTCAATTTTAGATTTGATAGCATGGTCCCAGCCTTTGGAATCGAAAACGCTCAATTCACTAAAGGTATGTAGCATGAGTTCATCAGGAAAACCTAATTCTTTCATTAAGGGACGGACGGCTGCATACAATGCATCTACAGTTTCATAATGTGCCTTTGTCACTTCATTAAAGCGATTACGCAATGCTAATTTATCGCGCTTCACAATAATTTCAGAAACCCAGGCAATCAACTGATCATTTTTTAACTCTCTGGATTTATCGAGTGAATAATCTAGGTCATCCACATCAAGGAATGTGTTCAACCCATACTTTTCAAACTCTTCATTTAAAAACTTATCCAGTTCAGCTAAAGTTTTAAACATGGGAATTGCAGGTGCTTCTTTGAGTAGCTTATAAGCCTTCTCAAAGTCAATTGGATTGACATGAATTTGCTGCATTTCTACATGATAATAAGTTGAAAAAGCTGAAAGCTTTTGGGCCAGCATAGAAACCGATTTTAAAGAGTTCAGTTCAATTATAGTTGGTCCGTCTTCATTCAAAATAACAATAAGGTCATTATCATGCCCTGAGTAAATAATCAGAGATTCCAATAACTTCTTGTTAACTGCCTTGTCCATATCCGGAATCAGATCGGCGAAGGCCAGAAGAAGGGCTTTACTGCGTGCTTTGCTTTTAGACATTTGGGGTCACCTATATATAGTAAGAAGGAAGGAATAATGGAATATTCCAACACAAAGGCAAAGCCTGTCATTCATCTCCCGTAAGCTATGAACCGCCTGATTTATACTTTCTGGCATTAGAAGTACGCAACGAAAATAGCTCAATCAAGAGCTAAATTAGTTACGATTTGGTAAATTCGGTTTGCCTTTTTACGGGCATAGGAAAGGCACCAGCGACAAAGGTGACATTTTGCCGGTGGTGCCTTGCAGCTTAAGTAAGCTGGCCGCTTTTCACGGCTGAATCCGCGCTTAATGCGCAAAGTAACTTTTGTCAGTTACTTGAAATGTGGGAGCGATAATACAAAGCTCAATATTCTTATACAACATAGAGTCATTATTGTAAATACTGATTGGAAAATTCTTCTGTTAAATTTGATTCTATTCTCATATTCGCTGCCTCTTTCAATTTTTCTTCGGCGCATTCGCTTAAAAAGAAGGACGGATCACCGTACCACATTACATGCAGCTGTTGTTCTGCTCGTGTAAATCCTACAAATAGAAGTCTTCTCTCTTCTTCAATCGCTTCCTGCCCCACTGATCTCTTGCTTGGGATCTGGTCAGCATTGCAACTCATAATAATGACTTTTTTCCATTCTAGCCCCTTCGAACCATGCAATGTCGATAAAACTACTTTATCCGGCGTATATTCCTCATCCTTCTTTTTAGGCCCCAAACACATCGCCGCAGCTCGATTTATCATGTTTTGCCAGCCATTTTTCTCAGCCCATTGCTTACAGGTATCTAACGCAATTCGTGTCAGTGAAGGTGAACCTTTCTGAGTCCTCATTTTTATTGATGACAATTCCATCCATTTAATCAGATTTGCGAAGCGCTTTTCGATTTCAACTTTATCCCGAGTCTCCTGTGTAAACCGGGTGAAGTTTGAGTGAAGTGTTCTTGTTTCCAGGGAACTTGCATCTGGGATGCTCAGTTCACCAAAAGTTACTTTTCTCCCTTTCATGCTAAATGCTGTTTGATCCAAAACTTCTTCATTTTCACCGAAAAGCGCCAGCACCCTCTTCATTAATCGAACATCGTTGGACTGCCGAAAGAAAGCCATCAGATGCAGTACGTCGCTCGTCTCTTTCTCATCCCAAAAGGACTTGCCTCCATAACGAAGAACCGGCTGCTCTATGAGGCTTTCAAGCTGATCAAGATGTGCATTACCTCTGCTAAGGATTGCCCAGCCATTTGGGTCTTGGTTAATTAGATTGAGGATGCCTTGAATCTGTTCATCCATATCAACATATGAGCGGAAATTAACTTTTCCACCACCACTTTTAGCTGAACGCAGATCCTTAACGTATCTGTAAACATTTTTTTCAATCAATGCCCCTGCAACCTTAAGAATTTCTGGTTCACACCTGAAACAGGTATTTAGATAAAATATGTTTGGCCTGAATTGTTTTTCAAATTGCTGGAATATTTTTACCCCGCCGGAGGCCCTGAAAGAATAGATTGCCTGATCATCATCCCCTACGATGCTCGTGTTAACACCACCCCTTGTATGTAGTGCGATCCAGGCATACTGAATCGAGTCGGTGTCTTGCACCTCATCTACAACTAAATGCGTCAAATTTAGTGGCTGCATTTTTCCTGAGTGCATCTGGCCCACGACAAAACGTGAGAGTGCATTTAAGTCAGCTACGTGGTCTTTCTGACATATTGCCTGGTATGTGTTGAACAAGTGGATTTGTTGACGCGTATGGCGAACTGAAATGATGTCTGTATCCATTTCCCTTCCAATCGCATCAATAGCAAATTCAGCTTCCGGGTAACGGAAAGGCGCGCCTGACTCCTTTAACGCACGATGAATTACAGAACGCTGTGCCGAGCTAATCAGCATCTTGCCCTTCCAGTTGACCATGTCCAGTTGCATCCGGATAAAGCCGTGGAAAGTATTTACCAGCACCCTATCCTGGTCTTTTTTACTTAACCGACTTTTCAGCTTTTCAGCCAATGAATTTGTTGCAGCGCGAGTAAATGTGACCATTCCAACCTTGGCATATGGGAACTGCCTGAGGATTGAGATCACAGCCTCGATCATCGTAAATGACTTCCCAGACCCTGGTGCTGCAATAACCATATTATTTGCGTTTGCATTTTCAATGATGACCCTTTGCTCATCTGTTGGTTTACCCATAAAAGCCTCTGAATATTTAGTCCCACTGATTATACGATTTAATTTAGAGGGATTTTTCTTTACAAGGCTGGTTTTTGTTCGCTTCACATTTTTTCATTTTTTCTGCATTTTGGTTGTTTGAGAAACTGACGAGTATGAAATAATGCTTCTAGACAAAAAAATCATTCAAAGAAGGGTCTCAAATGAAAACTAAACGTTTTGTATCTCTGGTTTCTGCTTTTGTTGCCAGTGCATCGCTGGTTGGTTGTGCCCGGGATGCTGGTAAAACCCCGAATTCTGCACAGCACAGCGACACTCATGGGCTCTACTGGCATGCTAATTCTAAAGACTCGGTAGCCAAAAATGCTTACTCTTTGGCCGGTTTTGACGTTACTTTTAATGAAGAAACAGTCCAGCCGGGTGGCGATGCAGATAACTTGCTTTCCAAACTGCTAATTAGTGGCTCTATGGGCTATGTTACAGGAGGGCTCAGTGGATTAAGTATTATGAGTTTGGGATCAATGTACAGCTCCTCTGACGCTGAATATATCCAGGTTAACCAATACGTCGTCTTTGTCCCGAACCCTAAAAAACTTCCTTATAACGATGAAAGCTTAGTACGTGCCGGTGCTGCATATGTTTATAATCACACCAAAGAGTCACAGGTGGCACTCGGGTTCAATCCTTCGAAGCAAAGTGCGGCTCTGGCTTCATGCAAGATTGATATGGCAGTGATGAATAAATGGAGTACCTGCGACCTCCCTTCAAAGCCAGCTGCCGACGTAATGCCGACTAAGTCCATGTACAGCTTCCAGGTTATTCGCCCAGCGTCTGGATCTGAAATCCCTCAACTTAATCTACCTGCCGGTGATTATTCAGTAGTTCGTTACGTATTCATTCCATTTAAAGGCAATGAATCTAGTACTAACTTCTCAGGTATTATTTTCCGTTCTGACAGTCCAAAATTCACTACCCCAGGTGGCGTTGCTGCATCTATTAACGGTAAAGATTATTATCTTTTCGCAGGAGAATATGGTCAGAAGGGTTTCCCTGAAAAAACTCTTAAAGCAAAATAAAAATAAAGGGGCTTTACAGCCCCTACATTTAGTATTTTGGTAATTCCTTCCCAGTAATTGGGTCTACATAAGTTGACCCAACTTCACAAATCGCGGGCCGTGGTAGATAGCTACAGTCCACATTCTCCTCTTTAATTGCCTGATTATTTTCCTGTCTAGCTTTTATCATATTATCCTCACCACCCATTGATTCTTTCGTTCTTTGGGATGGAAGTTGGTAATTTTCATTTTTAAATGGCAAATTTTCTGTTATCGATGACTCGGAGAATGTAGCGTACTGATCAGGAACTTCTCCGACCTGGACGGCATCGTTAATCCATTCAGTTAAATCGATCTTATCAAAATCTAATCTCTGTATTTGACTAATTGATAATCCAACGCAACTCGAAGCAACCGGATCTATTCCAAGTTGAGGATACGCCTGCTGCATAATCACGCGAGATAACATTGAATTGTAGCAGCACATGTCTGTTGCTTTTTTAACACACTTCTTTGTAAATCCCATATTGAGATATTTAACACAGCGTTCAGTATCCAGTGTGAAACAGGATTTCTGATTTTTATGAATAGACGCTTCCATTTCTTTTTGATCACAGGCCACAAGCATTTCAAGCAACATTTTTGTTATTTGATATGCGGTATAAATCCAGCCAATGACATTTAATGCAAGCATAAAGTTTTGAATTGCTGCTGAAAAGACTACTTCGCCACCCGTTGTCGCTACATTTTTAAAAACGAAGTCCCTTACTGTATCGGGAAGCAAGTCATATGCTTTTTCCATGGCCATCTTCTTAAGGGTACCAAGCCCGAAAGAGCTCATTGTCTCCTTAGCAAGTTGACCACTTCCACCAGCAGTGGATGAACCTACTGTTCGCCCAAGGTTACCGGCCACATTTTCGTAGACGCTGGTTAGCGAACTGGTGACATTGTTCCACATCTGACCAACAGTTTTACCTGCCGATGCTGTCCATTCACCAACCGAGTTAGCCATTGAAGCCCAGGTTCCACTCTCCCCACCGGTCCAGCTTACCAGCTGAGCATTCACTCGTGTCCAGTTCGTGTTTCGGATCATCGACCCAGCCAGCATAATCGCCTCTAGTGAGCCAGCGGTACCCTGTGGCTGTTCGCAGCAATCTGTTTTGGCCAGCCCGTTCACAAAACCAACGGACCTGCCGCACCATTCTGCTTTCCCCTCAAAGACGGAGCAGGAATTAGGGTCGTTGGGATCTTCGCATTTTGCCTCACCCTGCATGTACTGAACCATGTTTGAGTACGCGGCCACTTTCCCAAAATCATTGTTTTCCTCTTTTGGGCCGGTTTCGCATGTTCCACCAGAACATGGGATCATACCTACACAGGCGTTAGTCTGTGACTCTACCTCTCTGACGACGTCCTTACCTCTGTCACACGTATATTTCTGCTCATACATGTAGCATGTATTTGTGCCTTCATCGAACCAACCTTCTGCACAAGTCTGTGTATCGAGCACACACGCAGCATCATTTTTATATGTGCCGCAAGCGTCAGGCATATTTTTAATGTCGTCGTAGTTGTAGCAGAGGTCTTTTCCTGCGGCGTCTTTCATGATGTTTCCCTTCGCATCATATGAGCACAGCTTTTCCTTCGCCAGGGGATCACAGAAGTAACCTTCAAGGTTTGTTTTCCAGGTTAAGAACCCGGTATCGCCTTTATAAAGCGGTGTGGCCATTTTAAGCACAGTTTCCGGGAGCCGCTTTGTACCGACATCCATGTTCACAAACCGGTCAAACCGACAGAATGAATTCGGCGTTTGTACTGCATCAAAACAACCTGCGGGTTCCTGTATATGTTTATCCTCCAGCTTCATATTTTCAAAAGTCAGCTCAACTTCAAAATAGCCTTCCCCACCGCCACCTACCCAAACGCGTGACGCCATTGTCACTTCACGGTCCACCTCCTGATATACAGAGTTTCTTACCTGGTCGGTAATATCGTAGACTTTGTCAAGCTTCCATGATTTTTTCAGCTCCCATGGCCCTTGTGGTGATGGATAATTGCTACTTCTATATTCTCCATCTATGTGAGCAAAAATCTGCGTTCCATCAAGCGTGACCCTCATATGATCATCCCACTCTGCATTAATTATTTTCGCAGTTGCAAGCTTTGCATCAGGATGAAATTTTAAGGTTAATGAGTTGTCATATACTCCATCGTTCCAATAGTTGTCGTCTCTTCTGCCGAACCAGACCCTCACACAATTATCCCCGCACATAGACATATCACCATTACCACCTGAGATATAAACAGGTACGGAAAAATCACGAGTTATTGTGCAACTATTAAAGTTATCTTTCTTGGGTGAGTTGCAGTAAAACTCTTTATAATCTGGATAGTGTGTAGTAATAGTTTGTTTTTTTGTTTCCGTATTGCAACTCTGTAGCCAGTTGCCTGTACCGGCTACAGCATTACCAATTTCATTTCGGCCAGCATTGAACATAGGGTCGTTAGGTTTAATATTAGATGCTGGGTTGTCTTTATTTGCATTCACCAGTGTACGGTAGGCAACCCCATCGTAACTCTGCGCTTCAAACAGCTGACTTTTTCGATTTTTGATGTCATTGATGAATCCATCCTCATCTCCATACCGGCCACCGGAATTAAACTGAATATCACTGTGCTTCTGCTCTGAGCTGAATAGCTCTCCTGTACTGGTTTTGGTTCCTGCCGTTGTATTCGTGTTGTTACTTATACCAATGTTACCGCTACTGTCTCTGGAAAGTAACTTTGCCCCCTCTTTCGTATAATTAGAGTTGATCGTACCGCCCGTCATGCTCGGTAACTGTACGGTCTTACCGATCGACTTGCCGTCAGATGCAGCATTACTCATAACACTTTCGTTTGAGTTCAGCGCCCCGTACTTCCCAACGTCTAAGTTTATTGAATCTGCTTTACCTACATATTTATCTGATATTTTTCCGCTCAGGTTTTCCCCGGAATCAGCATTCTTGTACTTCTCTACAATATCCTGAGCACTTGTTGTTGCATTTCGATTTGCGTTGGGGTTCGCAAGGTCAAAATTGTTTTCCAACTGATCAAATATCGCATCAGCTGCGTATATTTTTGGTGTCATAACCATGTTAATGAGCGAAACGTAAAATGCCCAACTCATAGTATTTGCGAGCATAGACGCAATAATTGTTGAAGCAATTAATTTCCTAGTTTTCATATTAAAAGCCTCCTGCAATTAAGCGCCGGGATTAAAACGCACGCAACAGTCATTATATCTCCATAGCATATAGACATAATTATCTATGCCTATTTTCTTTCGTCCACCTTTCAGCGTTGACCAATCATGTACGGAGTCACCAAGCCTATGGCAGCAATCAGGCCCTTTAGCTTCTGGCGTTGGGTAAAGCATTGAAAGTCTATATTGTGAACGAGGAGTGAAGTATTCCCATGTTTTCTCACACATTGCATCTGCTCCCATTGTTCTCATTAGCATTCCTTGCCGATGTAACTTAGTTAGTAGTCGTTGTGTAATAAGGGAACTGGTTCTGACGGCATCATCATTCGCATAGACGTGCCCTGTAAGCGGGTACAAGTTACCATCACAACCGGCACAAAAATAGGCAGCCAAATTATCCTTTCCGGCAGTCACTGCCACGCAGTCAGCAGCACATACCATTGAGGCAATAGGGTTTGCAAATACCACAGCTTCGGGGTTCAGCACGAGCGTCAACAGATCACTTTCCCACATTGGATCAACTTCGCTGATATACGTCAGACTGGCATCAATATAAGGTTCTGCTGTACATTCACCGATTATCAGCAATTTCAACATTGTCATGATCGGGAATTCCCAGAGATGTACGTCGTAGAATCCGGCTTCTGTAGCAGTCATAGGCTGGTTAGTATTGCTCTTGCCAATATCGAACTGTGATTTTTGCAACATGGTTCCCTCCAAAAATGGGCTGCACCATGGGCTTTTCACTACTTCTACGATTTTAACTGGCTGGAAAAAACTTAACTGCCATCCGATTTCTGGTATCCCATTTTGGTCTGTGCAATAGCAGCCGGGGCGTGAGGGTGCGGCACCTTCAGGTGCCGCACCAATTCCCATGATCCGCATCGGGAAGATGCAACTCCAGCAGATATTTTTGATTAGTCCCTGCCACACACCAGCTGACTGGCACATTGCTCCCGGGACGCCGGTATCTGCGGCCATGGTCATTGCAGGCAGGGAAAATGACAGCATGACAGCAACCAAAATTTCCAAAAGTAACTTTTTTAGCTTCTTCACCGGCACGCTCACTATTTAGTAATGAATGTTGTCACGCTTTCCATATACGTAACCACTTTGTTGAAATACTCTCTCATCAGGTCCGGGTAATTCAGAGTCAGCCATGTGGCCAGCAGCGCCCCTAAAATAAATCCGATCTTCATATCAGTTCTCCTCTGCCGAGATTTTTTCTCCAACACCACGTATTTCAGCTTCACTGAATTGCGTTATCCGGAATTTATCTTTTTCAGTTGAAATCAACACTGGAGTGTTTTTAATCTGGAAGCGGGAAATAATTTGCTCATTGACTTTGAATACTTTCCCGTTAAATTTCTCGCGCAGATCATTCAGATGGTCCCAACCATTTTCCTGTTTAATTCGCGTAAACATCGGCATAACCTGTCCGCTGCCAAGAAGTTGGCGATATTGCTTCTCAGCCCAATCAAGCTGCCCCGGATTCAATGGGTCAAAAATTATCATGGTGAGGTTCTGCGGGAACCTGCTCAGCGGGTTAATCAGCTCGCCCGCAGAAGCAATGACGCGGCCCTGCTTATCTTTCACGTCCTGAGTGACCCTGATAGTCGGGTCAATTAACCATTCCTTGTGCTCCTGAGCCGGAGGCAGATTAACCATGAATTGGTTCTTCCATGTGTCTGCAACAGCTCGCTTCTTGGCGCCCTCCCAGTCATACTTTTGTGCTCGCTCTTCGAGCTCTTTAATAATGCTTTTCTCTTCGACCGGATAGGTCGTACCAGCATTAGGTAAAATATCCTGATCGGGATTTCTGGCCAGTTCTCGCTGGAAGAAATCAACGTTAAACGAACCGACCATTTTAGCGAATCGGGATTCCTCACGGGAGATAATTGTCGGGACCTGCGTGACCTGGTACTGGTCAAACGCATCAGGGTCAATCGTAATCAGTGGAGAGTCAAACTTCCCCTTCACCACCAACTGATTGATTGCAGCCTGAGTCTCCGGAAGACGCGTCGTGCCTTTCTTCAGACCATTAAAAACCACTCTCGCCTTATTTTGTGACGCGGTACGGAGTAGATCTTCTAGGACGTAATCAGGCAGGCTAAATGACGCAAAGATAGTGATACCGTTTTCTGTCGAAAGCACCTCTTCCCGTCTGCTATCTATTTTTCGTTCGAAGTCAGCGGCGGTGATCCCTGAGGTACCAAACATTTTTTCGATATTCGTCGACTGGCTGCGCATTACTTCTGGTTTATTTTCGACAGACTTCAGTGCTGAGTCGTTCAGCTGAATATTTCCCTGAATTTCATCACGTCTGCGAATAATGTCATTAACTGCTTCAGAATTATTATTCTGAGCGCGTATAGCCTGAGTATGATCGATAACCGCCTGCACACTGTCAGCATTCATACCCGGTACATAGCCCCGATTCGTTGGCTGACTGATGTCCCTGTTTTGCTTCAAAGCTTCAGCCTGGCGGACGTACTTCTGGACATCCGGAGAATCCAGAGAGCCTGACGAGAGCGGGCCTTCTGCTGTTTCCGGCGGCGTTGACTGAGCGCCCAATACTTGAGCTTGCCTAGCAATGTCGTCAGCAACCTGTTGATACTGGGGGCTAGCCGTAGCGGTGGACATCAAGGCGTAAAACGCCAGGCAGGTGGCCAGAGGCTTAATCGTTGTTTTTAATTCAATAGATCGCATATGTTTTCCCAATAACTGAAGTCAACTTAACCGGCCCCCAAAATCGTGAGTCCCATGAGTGATCCGTTTGGCCAATTAAAAAAACTTCTCCTTTCGGAATAGTTAATTCTCTTTCAATAGACTCAGCAGGTATGTTGTATTTCATTGAAATACGTCTGGCATTAGCTTTATAAAACTTGCTCCCGTTATAAACGCCATCCATTGTGACTCTTAGGCGATCTCCGCCTACCCCCGCCACAATTTTAATAACCTTCTCATTTTCACGTATAAATCGGACTGATTTTGGCATATGAAATGCAATGATGTTTCCTGCCTTGACAGATTTATCCTTCAAGTCAATCATGTAAAAATCAGCAGGTAAACAACCATTTAATAGCCCATGTCCAAATGTAAATCGAGTAAAGAAGATGGCCAGTACCAGTATCAGAATTGCCAAATTGATCGGCACGTACCAATCAAAACTCAGTAACCCACGCTTCTTAGGTATGTATTCGCTCATAACCTGCTTCTCTCAGATACCGGAACCAAAGGACTAATTTTTACATTACCTTAATACCTATTATCCATGTTTTGGACCGTCATTATTTCTACAAAGCCAGTTATTTCTGATAATTTACGCCCCTCTTTTTCTTTCATTATTGCCATTGATTGGTGATTCATGAGACTTGTATCACCGTTCATGCAAAGTAACTTTTCCGACGAAATCAATTCAAAAGACCAAAGACAAAAAGCCGGGACATTACTGTCCCGGCTTCTATTTCAGTACATAAATTTGTCTTACTGCGATGTACCAGTTGTTTCTACAGCCTTTGATTTTTCCTCATCTGGGCCATATACGACCGTGCGCTGTGTTGCTGAATCTCCACTATCATCATATGCGACTACACGGATATCTTGCTTCCCACGATTAAGATTTTTCGATAGTGTCGCAGTGCTGCCAAAAACATTCCTTAGTTCATCATTGATATACCATTCATAACGAACCAGTTTGCCATCAGTATCGACACATTTATTTGTGAAACTCCAGCTCATATTGGATTCTGTATGGCTTAGCACACATTGCGGAGCGGCGTTTTTTACAACATCAAAATCTACTGATGCTGTACCACGCTGTCCCATTTTACTGACAACATCCAGCGTGATTTCATATTTTTTCTCAGTAAGACCGGGAATTCCCTGAGCCCAATAGTTTTTACTACCCTGGACAACCTCTCCATTTACTTTATACGTCACCGTATCAATACTGTCAGCAGAGTGCGCCAGTTTAATATTAGATCTTAGTGTGACATCAAGAGGAGCCCTCATGAACTTATTAGAGAATTTTGGGGTCATTTCAACAGTCATCGGAGTTTGCTCATCGACGACGAAGGTATTTTCAATACGCTGTTCGTTATTACGGTTATCGCGGAAAACGATCATCAACGTATATTTACCCGGCTTCGCAATTGCAAACTCTTTCGTATCTCCTTCATCTTTTGAAATGGAGATATTTTCCTTATCGTAGATCCACTCCCGTGAATAAGTTACTCCCGGATAGTCACCGTCTTTTATTCCGGTCAGGGCGACGTGTAAGGTCGACGGGGCCATAGTGTATTTTAGCTTCGTACTGACTTTCATTTCAGGGAACTTATACACCCAGGACTTAATCGATACTTTCCGCGTGGAAATGGTACTTTCCTTGCTGTCAGCGAGCCATGCACTGTATGTAAATGCCGCATAGCCTTGCTTATCCAGCATCTCCTCTGTCAGCGTCATCGACAACTTAGGCCCTCTGATTTTCTGTCCGTCAGGGGCAGTCCATTCTTCAATGACGTCATTTCCGTTCTGGTACCGACTGTTCGGGTTGGAGTATTTACCATCTAAAGTAACTTTACTTCCCACCTCTACCTTTGAAATGCTGCTCACTGAAACGGAAAGGCGCTTGGGTTTAGCGACCGTTAACCGCGCAGACGTCTCTTTCCAGGAGGACTCTTCAGCCAGGTCGTCTGAATCCAGATAGCGCATCCGGGCGTAGATAGTTGGCGGAAGCTTCTCAGCGGCAGTCACGGTATAGGTAGTGTCACCCGCGACCCAATTAATTTTATCTTCCGACCACATTACTTCAGCCGTACCCTGCGGAATCGGCTCATCATTATCCAGCAACGAGACTGGTAAATCATCGCCTTCAAGAATTTCCGCAACATCAATACTTAGCTTAGGCTGTTTGTACGTTACAACTGTCAGCACGTCGCTATAAGACACTTTTGACGTAAACTTGTTGGTCATCTTGGCCCTGTAGAGCCACTTACCGACGTCAGTTTTTCTGATTGAAATACTTCTCTTCCCAGTCATGTCCGAAAGCATCGTCCATGTCTGCCCATTGTCTGACGACTCCTGCCACTCGGTAGGAGCAAGCGCATCAGAGTTAGCTGTGCTGGCCGATTTGAAGTTCACAAGCGTACTGAGCGGGATACGGCCGATAATCAGGCTCTTTGAGAGATTACCCTCCAGCTCTTCACCCTTATACACACGTATGCCGACCGCACTTGTTTCCCGGGTCAATTCAAAATCAGCGAAAGGCGAACGGACTTTAGCTATCCCGACAAGACGCATGTTCCCAAGGTCCATATTCTCGATTTTGATTTTTGTTTCGACTACCCCGGCATCATTCACCGGCAATGCCTCGGTTAATGGGGTACGTTCATACGTCGTTTTAAAACGGCCTGTTTCTGGATCTTTACCATAGATACTTTTCTGAGCGTAAATGGTTACATCCCAGTCACCCATTGTCGTCCGGCTAAATGAGCTTTTGCGAGTTGAATTGTTATAGCGCCCAACTGACACCTTCAACGGTAATTCCATTGTAGTAGCCGTCTTTTTGTCTTCGACTTCCATCGTAGCCCGAATGCTGAAGTCGGGGACCGTATACACGTTAAGTGTATCGGCGGTCCGCATTGTCGGGTCCTTCGAGTACTCTACAGCAATGTCGAATACATTTTTCGTCCACAGTGGGGCTGCGGCTACTTTCAGACGCTGAACGAATGTAGTTGCATCGTTGTTTGATGAACGGTTTTTAAACGTCGTTTTTGTGTTCTCACCCCCGTTTTGCGAAACATAGACTGTCACATCAGCAGGTACCACTTTTGCCAAGAGGCGAGCAGCTTCCCCACCTGTCGTGTACGCTAGTGCAGTGTTAGGGTTGATCCCAGTTACCAACTTATTTTTCTTGTAAGTAAGGATTGGGTTATATGGCAGTTGAGTTGTCAATACGCGGCGGTATTTGGCCGACACAGCTTTAGAGCCTCTACCGTTTATCATATAGACTTGGTAATCGAGCAGGTTTTCGCCAGTTTTATTGAAGAACCCCGTAAGTCCTGGCGTCCTGCCTTTAAAGTAAAATTCAAGCCCGTCCGGTACATTGTTCCACTGAGGGTAACAGGCAGTGATATCAGATTTGCCGCCATACCACTCAAGATAAGCCTGCGCGTTCTCTTCCGTAGTAAAGAGAGTGCATTTATCACCGGCTGTCTGACTCATCAGATCGGTATATTGCCGAACGCGAGAATACAAGGTGACGTCTTTTTCTAAGTTTTTAAGCGCAAACCCTGTCGGTTGATACGTGAAAGTGGTATTGAATGTCACAATCTTGCCATACAGGTTTTCCGCCACGACTGTGATTTCGTGGTCAGCATTCACATCTAGATCATCCCCCACCGGCAGATAATAAATGCCTTTGTAGTTCGTTGGGGTGAGTTCAACAACTTTGTTATCGATAGTAACGGCTTTAATATCCGCAACCCCGGCCTGCCCCTGGAATGCGGCAACAATAATTTCATTTAAGAAATAAACAGGTGCTCGTTTTGCCAGCGCTGCCCCATCCTTAAGTACCATGAGTGTGGGGTTATCAGAAAGCATCAGTTTGCTTTCGGGCTCATTGTACGTAGACGTATTCTTGCTAGTATTCTCTATAGTGAACGTGGCGGCATAAGAGCCATTCGTCAGGTCTGTTAAGTCAAAGATATACAGATACTCATCGCCGACCTTCTGGGGTCCGCTCACGGGCTGGAGGGTACGCCGTATCGGTGTTACCCAGGATTGCTTAAAGTCGATAACCGTACCGTCATCCAAAGTTACTTTTGTTGTCGGCTTGAAAACCCCGTCCGGCACCATCGTCAGCGTCATAGCTGTTGGTAGCCACCACTCGCCTTCAGTCTCTTCCTGGGGCACTTTGACGGCTACAGCTACCGTTTTAGCGCCGGTATAGATTTGCTGACCGCCAATACTGATAGTTTTAGCTTCATCAGTGAAATTCCAGAGAGTATGGTCAACAACAGGAGGACGGTAGTCCCAGGTCAGCGTAAGCTTTTGCGCTTCAGGAGGGGCAAAGTAATTATTTTTCGAATTAGCGGTGACAGTTATTTCCCGTGAACCTATCAATAAATCCGAATCACTTACTTTAATACTTCCTACATCGATCGTGCAACTGGTCCCACCAATAGGGACTTCACAGGCAGAACCCGATCCGATAGAAATATATTGCACAAAATTGCGGGGTTCTACTGAGACGGCAAAACTCCTGATCACTTCATCCTTAATATAAGATTTAAGTGTGTAACCCTCTTGAACCAGCCCATTCATAGACGACTTTAGGCCGGTGATCGTCGGTTTAACCGGTACGAGAGCATTAACTGTATACTCCCCTTTCACTACTTCTACTTTTTGCCTTTCTGTACCGGAAAAATAGGAAATTTTGTAAGGGAGTTTTAGGTCTCCTGAGCTGTTTGGAATCCCGGTTAACGTGAACCCGTTAGCAGTAAATCCAGAGCTATTTGGAAGCCACTCAAAGAAGCAGACAAGATTATCCACCGTTGATGTCGCACGATCATCAACCGTCACATTACATGCGGTTCCAGAGCCTGAGGCAGTAATTATATTATTGTTTACGAATGCAACAAAATCGCCCGGGCCGGGATTAAACGTGACGGCAGGCATATCAGCCTGGAGTTTTCCGGAAATCATAATTGCCTCGGCATGTACCGACTTAATCGAGGCAATTAAAGAAAACAACAGGGTTAAACATAAACCTGATTTTCTCATGACGAACACCTGTTTTTTTTACGCAGAATTAAAATTACTCTACGATAAAAAAATCTGAAATCTTGTTCGTTAAGAGGAAAAAAAAATATTAATTTTTTGCTAAAAATTGAAGATTTTTAACTCACTGACAGCTTTTCGACTCCGAAAGGCGCAGAGCAGTTATTATCGATTCTGAGGATACCCATGGCATCTTAAGCGTCAAGAATCCAAGCAAAAAAAGTCCTGTTGAAACACAATCCATTTGCGTTACGGGAAGATTATAATTTATGGGTTTAAATGAACCCCTTTCGACCGGAACAATGCCTGACGTGACTAACAAGCCCCCACGGTCATTTGGGCCGATAGTGATATTTTTGTAAGCCTGGTGTGTGCGATGCGTGGTTTTTCTCTTTTCAATTTTAAGTGTAGGTTTAATTCTCAGGAAGACAGAAGCCAGCGCCATGGCTTCGTTTTGGGATAGTTTCATGAGAATACTTCCCTCTGAATTCCACCCATATTCTCTATTGTCAGCCGGAGGGGCGAATTGGAGAGTAAGGTAATATTTTTCAGCCTCGCTTATGAAGGCTGAATTATCAGCAGACCGACTTATGTCGACGTTCACTTCAAATGCCATCGCCACTGACTGGCTGAAGACCCTAGCCCGTAGAGCCTTCGTTCCAATAGCTTCCAGTTCTTTCATTGCTATGCTCTCTTCTTAAAGAACCATATACCGGAGATGACTTCATTATCCTGGATGCGTATCAAATCCGAAATAACAAAACCACCTTTTCCTTCCGAAATTATCATGGTGTAAGAGCTCGTATGCACAAGCCGAGCATTTTTGATTGGTAACCCAGCACACTTAACAGAAATTTCATCAGGCGAAACTTTTTCAACAAAAGTAACTTTTGATGCAACACCATTGATATGTATGTTTCCGTTATCTGCAATTTTAACGTTTAACGAAGGTGTGGATTCTTTATCACAGGGTTGGAAAACAGACGTGGCTTTAAGAACTTTGCCAGTAAAATCGTACAAGTCGGGCTCCGCCGGTCTTGCGTTGAAAAGCGAGTAAGCCCCCGCAATTGTTAAACCGAGCACTACAAGAGGTAATAGTTTCTTGTAATTAACTTTCATCCTCCAGTTCCTCTCCAATCAGGTGTAAAGCACTCACGCACATAAGCCTAAGCTGATACAGCAAATTGTCGGCGGTGATACCACCAACAAATGTCACTGTACGGCGTATCGATACACCACCAGGCTCGCATTGAATATGGCCAATACCCGCATCGCGAAGAAAATCATTCTCGGCGCTTACGAGGTCTGCTTCCGCAGGTGGAATGACCACTTCGATGAGTATTGTATCAATTGGAGCCCATTCCCAGTCGTACTTAAGGGAGGAAATTGGAGCGATAGAAACATGAAATTCATCAATATTAAAAATTACAGGTTTTTTGCCCGTTGATTCAGGCTGAATGAAGGGATTCTCGACCAGGACAACTGGGAATTCAGAAATAGACAGAACTTCGATTAACTGATCTCGACGTAAACCATGTATTAGTGAGTTGCGTGATAACATTCAGTCAGCCTTCATTATAATAATCAAACAGTTACACATGATGCCGTTAGTTTCTTTACGCTCATCCAGATTGCACGGCAGAAACTCTTAGGATCATAGGGTGCTAGGGTAACAAAAAAACCTAACTTGACCAGTAAAGCATAGAGATTTTTTACATAAAATAATAAATAAGTACCAATTTTAGTAAGATATTTCTTACTTCAACCAATACTTTAGGACAAATCTGTACCCGTTTTAACACCTGTTCTTAAATCGTGCAAACGAACAACCATAAACAGGAGCTAAACCACCTTTTTTTTAGTAGTATACATAACTAAAATTAGGTTTCATAAAACAAACTGGTTAGACCTGAAACAACCAAAGAGGTTCATAATGAGTTTTTGAGTTGGATCTATAATTCTACGAAATTATTTAACTTGCTATGCAGCATTGAGTGTTCCATTAACTACATGTAACCGGTTCACCATCCAACCTCATCTACTAATAATATACCAACAAAAAAGCCAGCTGGTAAGCTGACTTTTTTGAGAGATTACAAATTTTAATCAATTGATACTTCTATATTTACTTTGCAAGATTTGCGAGGTTTGCATTTGCCCTTTTCTTCTGCTTTGTTGTCACACCCTGCACTTGCGCTTGTTCACTGAGCGCCATGGTTTCGGTTTGAGCTAAGTTAACGTCCGGAGAACCATGATTAGTTTTTAGAACTGAATCATTCTGATTTGCGATCGCAACAGGCGGCAAGGTCTCTACAGTCACAGGCATGGAGTTTTTGGCCAGTTCTGTAGACATTAATTCCAACCGCTGTTCCTTTGCTGTCTCAGGCTTTACTGCATCACTGACATCAGTTTGACAATTAGTTGAAAATACAGCAGCAGGATTCTTGCAATTATTAATCTTTAAAATTAAATCGTTGAATTTCGAATCAAGCATAAGACTTATTTGTTCTTTCAACTGTTCATTACTTAAATCACTCTTTTTAAATTCATCATTAAAAAACCGATTTAGATCAGCAGCCGTTAATCTCTCATTCAGTCCATTAATAAAACTTGATAGCTCGGGGAAGAGGTTATTTAGCACTAACCCCGTAGTGATTGCAGACCTTATTATGGAAAGCTGTTCGCCACGATGTGTTAAGTCACTTTTTTTTAGAAAATTATAGGCATACGGAGATTGCCTTTCCGATAACCAAAACGCGCTAATCTGGATGCGATCGTTTTCCTTCTCAGTTTTTTTTGTCATACCCCCCCCCCTTTACAAAACCATCATCACGCAAAAACAGTATCTGCAATAGCCAGTGAGAGAGCGAATTGCGGATTATCTACCATGATGATTTTCGATTTATCAAAATGTTCACGCACTGCCGGTTCAATCAGGTAAGAACCCCCACCGACTAGGAATACATTGTGCGGACGTTCTTCCACCTGAGTGACTGCTTTGATCACTTTTTCTTGAAGTTGCGCTACGGCACTATTTACGGCTTGGAAGACACCATCAAGATCATCGGAAGAAACCTTTAGTGAGGCTTTGTTATCACGATTGTCGACCAAGTGTTGAATATACGCGTAGCTTGCGTTCAGCTTTGAAGAATCCAGATAACGACGGACTTCATCATATACGATAGAACAACCAATACGGTCAAAACCCTTGACTCGGGAGATCTGTTCCAGCTGACCAGTAATGCTTGCTACATCAAGTGTTGTCCCACCTAAATCGATAACCAGGCTTGATTCAAAAGATTCAATTAACTCAATTTCATCTGCACGAGTTACCGCCGGAAGTGACTCAGGAAACACGGTAACTGAAACAACATTAAATGAAACACGCTTACCATCAATATAACGTTCAACCGGCTTCATCAGGTTGTCTTTTTTCCGTTGGATGTTTTCGTCATTGGTTTCACCCAAAGCGGTATAAAACTGACTAAGTGGCAATGTTACATAGAGATGAACATCCTGCGGCTCTAAACCAGAGGAATGAAGAGCATGGTGAACATTCAGACGACTGATCTCATCGTACTGATGCGCAACGTCGGTAGTTTCAAGGGCATTACTAGATTCACTGTGATGAGAGAATCGTTGAAGGCCATCAATAAGGTAATTAAACGGAATAAGCCCGTCATGGCTTACCCGGAAATCTGCAACGAAACTATTTTGAGTCAATAAGGGAACAAGGTCACCTTGATTGTTAACACAAACCAGTTTTGCCGCTTTACTACCATCATCAATAACAACTTTAAGTGTCTCTAATTCAGTAGAGTTTGATTCAGCTACAGCCAGTTTTGTTTTTACTAATTCAGTCATGCAGAACCCCTCGAATTGGTTTAATTAACCCACCACTTTTGATATGGGATTTATACACTAATGGTTGCTTTAGGTCAACAAAAACGAGGCAAGAAACACACGTAAGTTATTGTTAAAAAAGAATCCTTCGTTTTTAAAAATTGTCTTGCTCTACTTTATGTACACTTGATAAAAACACACATAAATGACGTTTTCTTCAGCTTTACGACACTAAAAAATCCTATCCAAAGACGGCACTTAAAAGTCTCTCTGTGCGGATACTACAGATGAATTCAACTTCTATTTTGCCTAAGCGCAGAAATTAGCCCTCTTAACGAAAATATTGCCGACACTCATCCGGTATTATTACTGTACTTTCTAGAAGAGGCATTTATGGCATCTGAGCACGTCCAGACAATTGACCTGACTAATTATTCCGGAAGGGTTTTCTTTCTGGCAGACCCCCATGGACATTATTCGACGCTTTGTAATCTTATCCATTCGATATCGAGCCCAGATGAGGAACTAATCATTTTCCCTACCGGGAATCTCTTTGATTATGGTCCTGAGCCCATGGAGTTAATGACAGCGATAAACACTGGTATTTTTGATGGACGTTCTGTGCGAGTGTTCTCAGCAGCCGGGGCTGGTGAAGAGATGATGAAGAAGCTCTTACCCACAAATAATGATCGTAGGACTTATTACCCAAGCACATTTCTTAACGAACGGTGGTGTGCAAGAGGCGGACGTTGGCATAAACAAATTAACCGCAGTTATCTTGAAGAGGAGATCAGCAAACTGCTCTCCACCCAGCTGGCCACGGTGATGAAGGTGCTTTTTAAAGGAAATATTACTATCGGTGTTTGTCCATCCGACTACACGGACATACGACAGGGTTTCGACAATACCTATAACGCTCTCCTCGCGTTTAATCAGGCAAACGTGAATATCTTTCAGAGTCAGTTTCTTTTTGGTATGGATCACGCAGTCAGCCCAATGAATATTAGCGATGTCAACCTCGTTGTACTGGGTCGGAATCCGGTCAATAGCATCAGAAAGGCTCATGGGTTACCTTTGACTAACTTACCTGTACTCGTCGGCAACTGTCTCCATATCAATACTGGCTCGCTGTTCATGTCAGCAATTAGCGATCCAGCACTACTAGCCCCAGGTATACCTCGTACTACAGTTCCGGCAATAACGCTGGTCGAGTTGATACTGGCCTCAACACCAACCCTAATTTGCCACCAAATGATCCTTAATAAGAACGGCATTTACACACAAAACACAACACCACTTGACCTGGATTTAAAAGATAACAACATAGAGGCTGCTTTATAATGCAGAAATTAAAACTGATAATTTTACCGGTGCTGGCATTTGTGTGGCCATCAATCAATGCAACCGCATCGACTAAAACACCAATGCCTACTTCTCAGCAGTCAGTTGCTAAATCTGAGGCTAACTATGAATTTATTTCTATTTCTGCAAAATATGTCGACGGTATGTGGCTTGTTAATGGTCAACAAAGACCTGTAATTAAAACAAGCATGACTAAGCGTAACTATCTCCAGATCGCAAATCAGTCAACACTTACGCCTTTGAACCTTGTGATACCCAAAATTGCATTTGACGTTATAGCCAAAAATGGCGTTTTGTTATCAAATATTGTATCCCTGGATGAAGATGCAGCCGGTAAAAAAATTCTATGGTTAGAGCCGGGTTCCAGCCTGACAATCTCTTTCGTCAATGACCTATCCAGTACCCCATTACAGGCGATAGTGTCCGTAAGTAAATTGAATAAAAGCGTTATTGCGATTTTTGGACCAGACCAGGGTAAAAAATTCACCCTCCCCCAAACTTCAAAATCACAGGATTTTTCAAAGGAGTATGACCCTTCACCAGAAGTCGCACTACGTCTCAATGTGCCCAAAAAAATTCACTCTTCCGTCACAATCCCAGATGTCGCGACTGCATCATTACCGTCCTCACATACCTACGAGATTATAGCGACTGATAAACTCAGGTCTTTTATGTTTTCAGAGTTTGTTTGGGTTGGTAAACGTAACAGCTTCCTCGTTGGTTCTAATTATTTCTCCAAAAATTTGACGGTTTACCCAGGTGAAGAATTCGATATCAGCACCATACAGAAAACGATTATGAGGGCTAGTAATGATTAAAGCAGCCGGAGTGATTTTTATCTGTCTTTTGACTGGCTGTCAGTCGGTTGGAAGCAAAATTGCAGACCTCCCCTCAGTAGGTTTCGACCCTGTGATGAGCAACAAAAGTGAATCCTATACCGACGGAAAAGTTACTTTTCTGATTGAGAGTTCAGGCACTGATGTCTGGCTGCTCGCCAAGAATGGTACCAAGGAATTTATTGAGTTATCGGATCTAAATCTAGCCGGAAGCCGTTGCACCTATTCATCGCGTGGGAAACTGTTATTAACACCTGGTTCAGTTTCATTGTTTACTGTTCCGACTGTTGGTTTACTCGGCCTTTGCTACGACAACACTGACCAATTAACGTTTATTAATAACGCATTTACCAAAATTTCACAAAAGTCGAGTGATGGACCCACATTGCCATTGTTGTTCAGTATTAGATATGAATTTCCCGGCTCGGGTGAAACAAACACAACGCTAGTTACGCAATCATTAAGTCTTGCATTTTTGGAACAGGAGCAATCATGAAATCTATATTGGCCGTCATCTGTATTTGCTGCTGCGAGGTGGCTTTTGCTTATCCTTATCGCATCTACACAGCACCTGATGGTGCCATTGTGAAAAATATACTGACCAATGAAGTGATCGGTAGGACACCGGTTGAAGTTGATGTCAGTAATACTGAAGCAGGCTCCACGTTCGGGATATCTATGTATCGGCATGAGAATGTTGCAATAAAAATATTCACAGTAATGCCAAGCGCGGAAAATAACTTTACTGTTTCAGGTCCCGACGTTGCAACAATGTCTTTACCAGGTAAAGCCCCTTTAAACGTAATTAATGACAGTAATGCAGCAGCAGTTCACATAGATCTCAGGCCTTTTCTTTCTGAACCTGTACATCAACCCATTCAATAGTTAATTTAGGTCCCTGTCATGGGGACCTGCAATCTCATTTATAAGGATATTTGTTCTAAAGATCATGCAGTTACACGCATCTAGAATGATTAAGGCTTTACAGTATTGATAATGGAGGGAATGAAATTAAGGTCAACATAGTAATAAATCCGCATCCTTGCGATGCGGATTAATGCAAAATTTAATTATTCTTTTTCTTTCAACTTCGATTTTATAAACTCCTCAATTTCTGCGATCAATTCGCTATTAATTCTATTAAATTCAAACCTAATTTTTCTTCCAGACGCATTTTTGCTAATCCTTGCATATTTATCTTTATTATCAAACACGGCTAATTCACGAGTTTCCCACCCCTTGCTAGGAGGTTTTATGTCAAGCTGTTCAACTACTGTAGTAATTTTATCTATTACTGTCTTCTGTGCTTCGGAAATATCGGTTACATCCAAGCTCCTTATTTCCTCCCGAACATTATCTACAACTTCCTCAAGAGAGAATAAATTCTTTTCGACGTACTTCTGTAGTCGGGATAAGCGATTGTAATACGAGTTAGGAATACCTTCATAGTCAGGAAAGAGAGCAATAAGAGAATTATCTATCTTCGCCGCCTGGATACGCTTAGAAACAGATACATGGCTGATTCCGAGATAATTAGCAAGCTCTTCATTAGTTGCAAATCCAAGGTCTTTCATTTTCTGTAAATACTGGAATCCAACTTCACGGTAAGAAAATCTCCGTGATGTCTGTGCTGCTGTAATGATGGAATTAATATCTTCCGGGGATAATTCATCCGGCAACACCCATAGTGGCAAATCCTTCGCAGATTGAATACAACAGAAACGCCTACGACTGCCCTCTATAAGCAGATACACCCCATTTCGTTTGACAGCAACGCCTTCTGTATCAACACCACGTACCTTAATTTGTTCCAGGATATCTCGAACTGCATTTACAGTGAGAGCTTCCTGGTTTCGTGGGTTCATAGGGTGTACTGCGGTTTCCAGTTCCACCTTCTCAGCCGGTACAATGATGTGTTCAGCTTCCAGCTTACGTCCATTATGTAAAGCAAACAGCTTCCTCAGTCGAGGCTGTGATTTCAGGCCTGGAAGCCCGGAGCGATGGCTGACTTCAGTACGCTTAGGTGCATTAATATAACGGGATTTGTCATTCCCGATATGCTGCTCATCACTCATGCGTTACTCCTTTCTTTCACAGAAAAACTCTTAATCTCATTTATAAATTGCTGGTAGACCGCCATTACAGATTCTTCAGCCACATCAAGCTGCTTAGGTGAGCAAAGCTCTTCAGACTTTTTAATATCCAATACGGTTCTGCCCCTTGATGCTGCGGCTTTAAACGCTTCGGAATTTTTAATATTTGCAGACATAAAGAGTTCCTGCACTGTTCTTACCAGTTTATCCAGAACAATTTTTTCATATGGACTCTTATCGTCTACGTTAACAGCCAGCACTTTGAACCACCTCAGATTTTCGCCCTTGCTCGGCGATTGTTTGAAACGCTCGCTGATGGTCAACATGAAATCAGTTGTGGAAGCATAATCGTATTCACGAGGTGATACGGCAACAAGAATGCCATCAGCGGCTTCATCAGCTGCCCAAGTGATTGGCGAATCCTCTGGTGGAGTATCGATGATAATCAGGCCGTATTTTTTCTTCAAAACAGGCAGAATAACTTCTTTGAATCGAAGTAATAGCTCTGTTCGTTCTTCTCTGGAACACTGCCAGTATTTATCTTTAAATCGCGCATCTGTAGGAAATGCTGTAATAACATCAAGATTCGGTAGGTGTGTCGAAAAAGGCATACTCTCAATGATTTCTTCTTCCGAATACCCTAAATCAAGGTATTTTTTGTAATCTGAGTCCTCTTCATAAACCCCTAAGATGGCGTCAATAGCAGTGAGGAAAACATCATCTTCCGCTACACTTTGTATCATCCCGCTACCAATTGAGCCTTGTGGGTCCCATTCGATCAAAAGTGTCCTTGCGTTTAGATGCATATCAAGCGCTGCGGCTACAGCAAGAGCCCCTGAAGTTGTACTCTTACCCGTGCCGCCCTTATGGTTCTGCGTTACGATTGCACGGCTATGGTAATAGTCGCTGTACCGAGGACAGCCCAGAGCATCCATGATTTTTTGGACGTCCCACCTGGTATAGAGATGGTTTTTGTTCTGAAAGATAGGAGCACCAACCAGACCTCTATCTTCAAGATCGGCAAGGATTTTATTAAAGGTGACGCGTGACTTGCCAAAAAAATCTGACAGATTTTTTTTATTCAAACAATGGTTATAGATGAGGCGATCTACACCTTCAACACTATCATCCGAGACCGAAACCCTTGAAGAGACCAATAATGACTCCTTCAGGGAAATCTGCTCGCTCTTCATTCGTTGACCGACAAGGGCGATCTTATCAATTAGATTCATTCTCTTCCGATCCCTTTTAACCTAAATAATGAAATTAAACGCATATATGTACACTTTACGCATAATGCGTACATTCGTGCCTTATGCGTTTAATTGTAACCGTAATTCTAACTATACGCTAACGTTCTGTTTCTTTTTCGTCGATTATGGGATATCAGCCTCATCGGTTTACTTTGTTATGTGTAAAAAGAGAGTTATAAGGAATGACTTTCAACATTGGCGATAGCAAACTACCGACTTAACAAGAGTCAGCTATGTGGCAACTAACGTCAATTCCCCTGTATTCAAAAGCATCTCTTTTTGGGCTGGCGATTAACGGGGTTAAATGTTCCGGCACTCAAACAGCATCCCGCCCTGGGCTGGCGATTAAGGGGGTTAAATGTTCCGACACCCGGACAGCGTCCCTCCCTTGGCTGGCGATTAAGGGGGTTAAATGTTCCGACACCCGGACAGCGTCCCTCCCTTGGCTGGCGATTAAGGGGGTTAAATGTTCCCGCACCCAAACAGCATCCCGCCCTGGGCTGGCGATTAAGGAGGTTGAATGCTCCGGCACCCGGACAGAATTCGGCCTTGAGCTGGCGATTAAGAGGGTTCAATGTACCGCCGCTCCGACAGTATCCCGCGCTGGGCTGGCGATTAAAGGGGTTAAATGTTCCGGCACCTGGACAGTATCCGCCTTGAGCTGGCGATTAAGGGGGTTAAATATTCAGGCACCCGAACAGTATCCCGCCCTGAGCTGGCGATTAAGGGGGTTAAATATACAGGCACCCGAACAGCATCCCGCCCTGGGCTGGCGATTAAGGGGGTTAAATGTGTTCCGGCACCCGGACAGTATCCCGCCTAGAGCTGGCGATTAAGGGGTTATATGAATCAGTTCCCGGGAGGGATCTATACATGACCTACGATAAAAGCAAAACAACATTAAAGTTTGGTTGTAAGAACTGAAAAGTACAAAGTTGAAATATGAAACGCGGGTTGGACCTCTCTAACGTTAGTGGTAATGACTTATGGTGCAAACATAAATCTACATATTTATGGGAAGCTGGTTAGACGACGTCCGGTCTGAAGCGCACAGACTGAAAGAGTACCGTGTGGTTCGGCGTGAACCCAGACAATAATGTTAATTCTTCGCAGCAAAATAAGAGGGCGTTCTCACAAAAGTTGTGGAGACTTGTGCAGATTACTTCTTCTGAAATCTCGTAGGCCGTTCTAATTATCTCTATGTTACTAACATTTAATTTCCTTTACCTTTTCTAGTGTTTTCGAAATAAGGTTTCGGTGTGCTAGAACTTTGTTGGAATTTAAAGCCTGGACTCTAATACCGGGCAAAAGAGTAGAATATGCCAGGCCCCCGCAAAATTTTCGACGGCTAAGGCGCCATTCAGGAATGAACTAAATCCTTCCTGCTTACCTCGTGATCCAAAAGATGGCATTCAGAATACTAAGAAAGCACGCCGAATCTGAGCCTATAACCCTTTGGCTAAATTATGCAAAGCAATGTTACTCAACACCCGGGATAAACTTTAAGGTGTTTATATACCAATTTTGGAGATTAAGGCGCACATACCCGGCGGAGCGAATTGGTTGGATCGTCAGTAAATTGTTTTATTAGGAATAAACTTCCCCAATTTCAAGATGCGAATTTCAGGTTTTTTGGTAAATGGCACTACGCTTGTTTTACAGATAGCAACCAGTTACAACATCTCGATTAACCATATTCTAGTAATCACTTGAAGCTGAAAATGGTTGACTATACCAACCTAAATAGAAGGCATTTCATTTTAGTTCAAAACAAAACTGCAACTTAATAGTTATGGTTGGTTTAGATAACCACAAATACGAAAATTGACTAACAAAACAAAAAGAAACCAACTCACAAATATTATCTCTAACTTGTTAAACAAACCAACAAGACATGAGTTATTGTTTGTTTTTCAATGCCTTACCAAACTTTAAATCGATACATAAGAAATTATGGGTTGCTTAGCTAACCATAAAGATAGTGTTTATATCTAATATACAGTAGCGCGACAAATTTGGTTATCACTTGCAACCACAACATCCGTATCCAAGGCAGGAAATTTAGCTCAGCACAGGCCGAGCATGATTAAACATCAGCCGTATAAAAGCTACATCACCAATCAACTTAAGTAGAAGCCCCAGAGAAGCCAATCAACAGTATCTACAAATAAAATTTAGGGATATTTAGGGATATTTAGGGGAGTTAATTCGATCCAGAAATTCTGAACCTGAACAATTGTTGCGGGGGAGGGCAGTGTAACACAGTTAAAAACCTGTATTTTGAGTAAAGTACGGATACCTCATCCAGTAAAGATGAGGTATCCAGTACTACTTAAACGTTATGCAGCTGCATTGCTAGCAACTTCCTGTTCATACAGTATCTCAATTGCTTCGCCGTAAGAGCAATCAAGACGGCTTTGTATTTCCCATAGCTTTCCACGGTCGGTACTGTCAGTCGTAAAACAAAGCTCCATTTTCCTGTCTACATAGAGGCGACATATCTCCTGGAAATTCTCGAATCGGACGAGCATCTCAGAAAATGCACGCTTTATCGTTCGTATGTTTTTCATACGCTCATATTCAGCATCAGTCGTGGAGAAGTAGTTATTAGCCTTCATGGCTTCTATGCTCTCCTTTTCCTGCTTCATGATGATCTTCCACGGCGAGTTGGCCGTCAGGGCTCGACCTACCGAGGAGGTGAAGTAATCTTCAAAGGACTGGGTAATACAAATACCAGCACAGTTCGTTTTCCTGAATCGGCGCCAGGCAGCTTCAAGGAAAGATGAGAAAAACTGATTTGACTGATTACTGGAGCCTGAAGCATTATCCGGGCGAATATACTCCCATGCCTCATCAAGGATGAACAACCGGCGGCGACCGTCCTTTTTGATAAACATTGCATGCTGAGCAGCTTGAATGATCGACATGAGCACGACTGTCTGGAGGTGAGGGGTACCCTTCAACTCTTCAAGCTCAAGAACTATAAACCGACTACCGAAGTTTATTGGCGGGAGCTTTTCGGTAAATCGATTTCCGTAAATGCCTCCTTCACACCATTGCCCTAATTGCTCACCGATATCTTTAATACGCTTATCTTCATGGGCAGAACAGCGGCGTGCAAATCCTGTAATAGAGCCTGTACTTCCGACTTTACGTGATTCGTTATATTCATCACCAATCAGTTGAAGCATGACCGATTGTTGAAAGTCGTCAATATTTCCTTTTTCAGATGCCATTATTTTTAACTGATTCAGGACCATAATGGTCTGTGCAACTTTATCCTTTTCTTCATCGTTATTATTTGAGTCGTCATTGAAAACAGGCGCTTCATCAAAAACTCGGTCTGCAACAGTGACATCGGTCAAAAATGCGAACGGATTCAGAGTAAAATCAGGCTTTTTACCAAAATCTATAAACTGACTATTTGTATATTGCTCCGAAATACCCTGATACGAGCGACCAACGTCAACTACAAAAATCTGGGCTCCATCAGGGTCAAATGCATCATAAGCATTGTTTTTGAAACCTTCAAAAGTATCACGATAATGGATCAGATTATTAGAACGCGGCCCTGCACCAAGATAGTTATTAATGATGTATGCAACCCAGAACGATTTGCCTGCACCAGAAGTCGCCCCAACAACCATATTATAGCTGGCAGAAGTCTTGAAGATATCAAGCCCCAACAGCTGGCCCTCTCGTGAGACGAGGTTAAGTACAGGTCTGTCAGTATTACCTTTCCATGGGCCGAATAGAGGGGTCATATGCGCTGCACCAGTATTACTGACTACCTCAAAACGGTCCAGATCTAGTATCGTCTTGGGGTCATTACACATTGGAAGGCAAGAGACAAAAGATGGAAAGATGATGTATGAATCATCAGCCACTTTAACGCGACTTTCCAGATAAAATGATTTTAACTGGTCTGCGGCAGACTGGACATCTAATGCTGAATTCCCCATGACGGTAAATGTCAGATAACTGTGTAAAAGACGGGCCCCATCTTCCAGTTCACGTGTTACCGCCATGTAATCATTATCCATGTCCTTCAGTCTTGGACAAAACGTTAAGACGGTTGGGATACTAGCTTGTTTGTTAGTAATTGCCTTATATCTGACGTTATCTCTAGCTAATTTTAAGGGATCGGCGAAATGGACTGTTTGAGTTATCATAAATGGGCTAAATATAGTTTTACGCCCATTCATCCAATTCACTACAAGTTCATACATGCTTCCAAAATTTACATGTTCTGGGAACTTGACCACAGATAATTGTTTGAAATAACGATGTTCAGAAACATCAGTACTCTGCGTTGTAGATGAAAAATTATTTTCAGTTACTGTATATTTTCGCCCCGGAACATTTAGCTGTTCGTTAAGACGCCTCATAGTGTTGACTTCAACATGACCTTCAGCCCAACGTGATGTTTTTCCCGGATGCATTAATTTATCCATGCAATAAAGCCAGTTTTCGGCGCTAACTTTATGTGGAAAAAGGCCCAGTGTGTTCAACTTACTGATTAGGTCAGAGTACAGTGCATCGATGCGATTAATTTCAATTTCAGTAGGAAGCGCAGATTTCAACGGAATAGAAAATGACATCCAGATCTGAAAGTCACGAAGCATTAATTTATCATGATCCGGTTTTAAGGGTTCATTTAGACTTCTATCATAATAATCCAGCTGGTAGGCCGTGAGTAAGTCCCCCTTAAGCTTATCATGTCCTTCCATTCGACCACCACGAACTGCCGACCAGGCACTTAAATGCAAGGTCAGGTCCGGCAGTGCTGTTAATGAGGTCTGACAGATAGTGTCAGTAGGAAAATCCATTTTAAATAATTCAGCTAACACATCCTGCTGATTATCAAAAACACCAGGTGAGGGGTTACAAATAAACATAAACCCAAGCCGATTACCGTCTATTAGAAAATAATTCGTGCCAGGAATCTGGTCGTATACAGGAATAAACCCACCAAACTGGTGGCGACTTAATTCTTTATTATAGATGTTAGCAGATTTCATTCGCGACCTCAGAGTTGTCTGATAATACCGTTAGACGAAACTGCTTTCGTTGCTCGCTGTTGCTGTTGCATATTTTCACGAGCGGCATCCTGAACTTGCAAAGGAACTATTCGCGCCGGATTTGATGTCGAATTTTTACCCGCAATCCAAGTTTGGGGTTTGACATTCACATAGACAAAGCCAGGCAGGTTTAAAGCGTCATTATCGTCCGTGTATGGTGCAAAGGTGATTCTCATGACGCGGCCTTGCTGAAGTACAGCAAGCGGTTCTGGAGCTACCACAGCCTGTTTATACCCTTGTGTACGGTATTGCTGGATCTGGCCAGAGCTGAGCGTAGGGTTTACAGGCTGTCCATTATTAACGGAGTAAAGGTCTTTACTAGCACTGATATCGGAATTTGGCGCAACGTAGCGCGGTACAGGTGCCGGAGATACAACCTGTGTTGTTTGCTTCATGACATCAGCAGTCGGATGGATAAAAGGGTTACCGGATGCACCTGTTGAGCTGTAGCTCGTTGTCATCCTTACATTAGAATTAACTGGAACGCCGCTTATCGGCCGTGGCCCGATTGTTGATGTTGGCGCGCCCATTTTTAATGTCTCATCGTACATAACGGGGACTTGGCCAGCAGGTTTAATTTGCGTCGTCTTGTATGTCACAGGCTTATTTACCAAGACGGCAGACTTAGGGTATTGCACAGCGCCAGGCGGCGAAATTTGGGCAGGGTACTGGCTGTCATTGACAGCCGATTTCTCCTTTCCCGAATTAGCTTCTTCCTCCGCAAGGCCGGAAAGATCATCACGGTTATTCGTTAGTTCCATAACTTCACGAGGGCCTTTACAAACGACCCCTTTTTCAATTCCCGGACATTCTGATTCTGAGCTGCCGATAGTACAACCCGCTAGGTATGAAGATGAACCAACAACCAGAGCGCTGAAAATAACTTTTTTAATGTTCATTTCATTACCTTAATTAGTAGCAAATGGGTTTTTGAGTAAGGGTTCGACACTTTGTTTTAACCATGAATCAAAATCTTTCGGTATGCCATTACCGGCAAGTCCGTCTTGTCTCACAACTGAAGGTACGCCCTGTAATTTATAAATACCTGCCAGCATCAGAGATCCTACCAATGGCTCAGCCGGACATGTTTCTGCCTCTTTTTTTGTCAGGAGCCTTTGTTCTATATCGGTCTTATTTCCCATAAGCCAACGCAAGATATCAAGGTCATTCACTTTGCCTTTTTCTTTACTGCACCATAGTTGACGTAATTCTTGCTTTGGCTCACCGGGGGAGGGGATTAAAATGATGTCAACCCGGTATTTTTCTCTTTCGTCATAGAATTTTTTTATTAAATCTTGGCAACCATCACAATCAAGCGTGATAAAAATAGCGGCTTGTCTTTTTAGTTTTGGGTTTCCTAAAGGGATCAATGCCACAGTATCAAGAGGAAAGGGGGCGTCGTCTAAATTAATAAAGTAGGATTTTCGTACATCTTCTACGGATAAGACTGACTTTCTCTGAAGAATGTCCATGACGCTACCACCCGTTATTGTATAACGTCCATCAGTGGTCACAGCCATCAACTGCGAACGTTCATCCTGGAACAGATAAAGACCTCCAGTCGGGATGTAAATAACATCTTTAGGCTTATAGCTTTGCATTTTCGCCAGTACGCCCTCTAAAGGTTTCGTGGACACTCCACCTTCTTTTGCTTTTTCCATTAATGCAGCTGCATCAGTGTTGTTTAATACATTTTCAGCAGCATTTGTAAGGGGTGGACACACTGTGATCATAGAGACCAGCAGAGATAAAAGTAACTTTTTCAATTATCGTATCTCACTTTCTTTTGTTTCGCCTTGTAGAGATTGTACCTCACCAAAACTTCCACCAAGGTCGATATAAGAGACTATTTGAACATTATCTGGAATTGTTACTGCTAATGATGCATCAATAACCAAATAGCCACGAGAACGGTAAACTTTCATTAATGCTTTAAAGTAATTTTCAAAGTTGTTTTTAGACTGTACCAAATCCGGCTCAGGATTCTGCTTATTAAATTCTTTCCTTAAAGTTTGCATATCAAGTACTGCAATTTGGTAGGACGGATTCGACATTGCTTTGACGCTTTCATAAACAAAACTCGCCCCCTTGTATCCATAGATCACGAAAAGCACAGCTAGGCCAGCTAGCATCAAATACTTGAGGGTTTTCTCGATATCTATTTCCAAAGTTACTTTTTTGGTTGTACGTATACCCCCAACAGGTTTAGCCGCCTCAAGCTTCACGTTTTCAGCAGAATCACTTTTTGTTCCTGGTTCAATGTTATTTTCCATAATTAACCTCAGCGACTCGTCAGGTTTGTAGGTATTGTTGCGCCTGATTGAACGATAAACGTAATTGGGCGCCCTGGGCTAACTTCGACTATTGGCCACTGCTGCTCAGCAATTGATGTGTAGTAGTCCACAAGACGGTTTAGACCGCCCTGAGCTGCTCCGGCTCCGGCCAACGCTCCTAATGCCCCGATGTTCGGCGATTGGTATTCAGCCGTTGAGTTAGGATCGATATTTAACGAAGACACCTTAGATGGGCTCAGACTACCAGCCAGTGCTGACAGGCCTCCTGCAAAAGCAGAACCTGCGATCGCATTTCCATTTCTACTTATCAGATTTCCACGAATACCATTTTTCCCGTCATTTTCACTAACTGCGTATGCTTCCAGTTTGACGTCGAAAGCTTTTCCTTTCGAGTTCACACAAGATATTGATGTTGCCCGAATGTATGCTCGCTGTGACGCCAGATCACCCACAGCTGAACCCAACAAATTACAATCCCGCAAATCCATCGTGAAATTGTTTGGCATGATGATGTCTTTTTTAATACGCATAGTGACTGGCATGGGTTCAGCTTTAGACGACAGACTCGTTGGGGCTTCCAGACCATTAATTAGCACCCCTGTGATAATTGACGTCGCTGGGAGAAACATTTCGTCTTTACGTGCCGCATGCCGAGCTTTACTGTCTACAGGAGCGGTCCCGTCGCCGCGAATAGTTCGTGTCGGGGCTTTGTCACCGCCAGCAACGACCTCACGCCCCTCTCTTATCCGGCTTTCGGATATCGGCATAACCTGAATGACACCATCAGAACCATTTGTCTTAATTGAACTCTGCGTGATAGTCCGCATTGGGCTATTTCGGGTCGGTGTGATCGGAGCGTATCCGGAACTAGCCCCATTCACCGCAGCATTTGGATTTAGCTGGTATGGCGTTGCTGGGGCCTGCTCATTGACGTTTTTGCGTGACCCACCTGCGTCGAGATTACGATTACCGTTTCGTGAGGTCTGCATGTCAGTCAACTGCGTCGAGAGCTGCTGGACTTGTGAAGCAAGGTTGGCAATCTGTACTTTGCTTTCTTGCTGGGCCTTTTCAGCTTTATCACGATCTGCCTTTGCCGCATTCTGATCAATGCGGTTCTGCCTGACCATTTCGTTATAAGTCTTCTGGCTTTCCTCGTTACTCAGCTTAGTCATTTGTGAATCATCAATCAGGAACCCAGTTTGCATATCTTTTTTCTGGGTTTTCTTCTCTTTTTTAACCGGAGTGGAAAAAATTGATTGACTAATAACGATAATCAATACAATCAACGCAGCACCAATTACTGAGATTCTGACAGTTTTATTTTCCCAGGCATTTTTAATGTCCATTATTAACTCCACTCTTTGGTTGCTGGAAGCGCTTAACTTTCAAATTTCGTTCGTTTTCTGTCATCTGAGGCACGATATAAGGTTCACCCGCCCTGGGCCATTTATCTTTAAAATTCAATCCTGAATTATCGGATTCAACAGGGGCAAAATCCTTACCATTATTAAGCGAACCAACTTCTTTAATTTCCTTAACTCCGCGCCGACTTTCAAACTCGGTTGAGCTTCCAACGAATTTTTGCGCAAGGGTAGGGTCGCTTATAATTATCGTATGTTCTTCAAACGCATCGTCAACTGTCTCACCCGGTCGGTGGTCATCGGGAACTATATTCACTGTTCCTTTTGGAATGTACTCAGTTTGGTAGTAATAACTGGTACCCAAAAAAACGACTAGTCCAAATGAGACCCCTGTAAGAAAAGTAGCTTTTCTCATTTTATCTTTTAATCAGGCTTGGTCGTGTGGTTACACGAGTCTGGCGCTCTTTAAATAATTTATCCCGCACAATGTAAAGCTCGGTTTCCTCTCCAGGCTGAAGAAATGCTTTATCGAACAAAGCACTTGCAATTACTCCTTCAGTTATACATTGCTGATCAGCGACAACTTGTCCGTAAGGCTTGTCATTTTTAACAAGAATGACATCTATCAATTCCCTAGATCCCACAAGTCTTTGCCCTAACTTTGAATACATATTGAAATTACACGGAGACTGCTCTGAGCTCGGTATACGTGACAAGCGGTCTTCTTGTAAACTAAAACCAGAAGGAACCTCACCTAGCGCAACCGGAGTCAGTAAATCAATGATCCGCTGTTTATGGTCATCCTGACGAGGGTCAGATGGTGCCAACTCTTCTGACTGGGATCGTGCCAGCATCTCATCATAATTATGTTTATCCAAAGATGTCTCACGTTTCGCCTGCATTGTCGGGCTCAAAGAAGTTGTGACCGAAATCATTGCACCAGGAACATCCAGTGGAACCAGTGTCAGGTTATAAGTCGATTCAGGCACTGAATCTTCTGAAAGCATTATTCCAATTGGCTTATCCGTGTTTGTTGAAATAAATACATCGCCGCCGTTAACGAAAATACTGGCTTCATCACCTGGCGTTGAAGTACTTACAGATGCGTTTTTAAATGAAGTTGAAATTCTGTTTTGCAGACCCCGTGAAACTGGCAGTACAATATTCCCACCCGGTGGGACGTTTACTCGCTGCACTTCTTTGTAGCGATTACGAGCCTCTACATATAACTCATCTGCTTTTGAAGGGGCCCCGGTGCTTTGTGCATTTTGTTGAGGCTCTTTCCCTGCCGGTCTTCCGTAACTATCAAAATTTCCGGATTTAACCTGTTGCTGATAACCGACAAGCGTAGGGTTTTTTGACAATGCGCCAGTTATCTCATTGACAGCTGGGGAGGCACTACTTGCAGGTGAAAGACTTGGTAGTTCAGTGGTCGGTTTTGTTGCTTGTGACGTCTCAGGCGCGGGGCCGGTGCCAGATTCTTTAATAATCGCATTTTTCACACCATTCTGAAATTCATCTGCCCCGACAGGCATAACAACCGGGTTATTTACTGTCGCCGGTAACTGATAGTCTTCAGCAAAGACTACATTCGAAGTTGCCAGCAAGATCATTGCTGTAATCGCGTGACAGCGAAAGCCCTTTTTAGAAGTCATAATTAGTTACCTGTAGACGGCGGGGGATTATCGAGTGTTGCCAGTTGTTCTTTGCCGTTGATTGTAATTTTCTTAATATTTGGTGTACCAGAATACTGATTTACATAGGCTATGCGTGGTCGTCCGTTTTTCATACCCAGCACCCATTCAAACGTCCATTTTGATGATTCTGTTTTGTCCGGAACATTAATCAAACGCGTTGATTTCGTTCCCCAGACATAGACCATGTCATTTTTGGTGTCATAATACATATCGATCGGTTTAAATGACTGTTCAACACCACGAGCTTGCATAATATTGGTCTGCTGCTGTAATGACTCACGGGTTTTCGCCTGTAAATCCGGAGAAAGCGCATCCAATATGGTTGTTGTTACAAAGCCTATGTTTGTTGGGTTTATGTTCCCAATTAAAGTACTGAAGAATAAGGCCCATTGAGTTTTATATGACTCTGAGGCTTTATTTCCCACAACTTTAACTTCTTCCGTCATATTAGGCGGAAGCACAATAGTCACAGGATCGGTAAGAAATTGATTTTTTACCACTAAAACTGCGATGACTAATATAGCAATTGAATTCACACGTAAGAGTTTTTCGTCACGTTTAATCAATGCACTATAAGTAATTCCAATTTCAGAAGCTTCAATCTCTTTACTAAAGCGAGCTTTAGAATCCCGAAAGCGTCCTTTTGAGTCTTCGCCTCCATTTTGCGAAGTCTCGTCCTTTTTATCAAAATCGCCATTACTGGCACTTTTAATGAATGGAATTTTAAGCTTGCTGAGAAGTTTCATTCTTAGCTCCATCAAGAATAGAGGTTTCTGATAAATGGATCGGTAAAGTAACGACTACTAAACACTGATTTCCCTGGAAACAAGCCGAACCACCACAGTTTGTGTTTGAGTTTTCCTCTAACTCCTTCTTCAGCTGCTTTTTTATATGCAAACCAAAACACAACCGCAACAACTACAGAAGTTATAAAGAAATCAAAAATATTACCACTCGCGATAGTCACGAATGTTATACCCAATTGCTTTGCATCCCAGAATAGAATCAACAAAGGCATATTAATTCTGTAAGGGAAACGATAGGTATGTGGAGGTACCTCGTACTGACTTGTCATAAAAACTCCAGAGAGGGGGAATATCCCCCTCATCGTTATTGTTCTAACAAATCACAGCGGGATACCAGCATCCAGGAACGTGCTGATAATTTTTTCACCGTTTGCCATAATCAGCATCATTAATGCTGAAACCAGCGCCAAACCAAGGTTAGGTTTTACAACGCCGAAATAAGCTACGGAGAACAACATGCCGCAAGCGATGATTTTACCCGGCGCACCAGTTAATGCTTCGCTCATGTAGGCCCAGATATCGCCGAAGGCTCCGTCGTCGGAACCCGCGTACGCTAAACCGCAACTTGCTAAAAACAGGAGAATAAACAAAGGCACTTTTGCATGTTTAGACTTCAGAAATGCAAAAGCGTTAGTTTGTTCTCTTTCAACGTTAGTATTCAATGTCAGTTCCATAATTACTCCGTGTTGATTTGAGTTCACGTAAACGCATTTGCATAATACTTTTTATTTTTCTTTCATTTTTCTGTTAACCACCCTTTTTTTCCCTTAATTGCGCCTGGTGTTTTTTTAGCCTATGAATGTCACATGTGAATACCGTGTGTATATCGGATTGAAGAAGGTGAGGCAGGTTATTTTTTCTTTATAGGGAAGAAGTTCATCGTCTATCTCTTCACCATTTTTGTGATAACCATCCAGTCCGATATTTGAGAAAGCTCTGTGTAAGGATGTCATTCTAAAAAAGTCACTTTTCCCATTGATACAAGTGCTTTTCAGCCACATCCTGTGTGTCGCCCCATTCATGCAAATGCTTTTCAAACAATGCGCCTTTTCCAGCCTCATTCATGCAAATGCCTTTGTAGCAAAGACACATATCCGAAACCCATTCATGCAAATGCTTTTCGACCAAAGGAACCTTTTCCGGGCTCATTCATGCAGTTGCTTTTCGACCAAGGGCAACTTTTACTATTCCATTCATGTAAATGCTTTTTGGTGAAATTCAGCTATCGAATCCCATTAAGAGAGGTACTTTCAGTCCAAAGGCACCTTTTCAGGTCGATTCATCCAAATGCTTTCCGGTCAAAGACACCGTTACGGCGCCATTCATGCAAATGCCTGTCAACCAAAAGCACCTTTTACTATCCCATTCATGCAAATGCTTTTCGACCAATGCCCCGTTTGCTGCACCATTCATGCAAATGCTTTTCGACCAATGCCACCGTTTGCGGCCCCATTCATGCAAATGCTTTCAGCTAAAGGCACCTTTTTACTGTCCCATTCATGCAAATGCTTTTCAGCTAAAGGCATCTTCCCGCCTCATTCATGCCAGGGGTTTCCAACGTAGGCACCTTACACAAACTCATTCAAGCAAATGCTTTTATACAAAAGGCACTTTTCTGTCGCCATTGAAGCAAGTGCTTTTCACAAAGGTCACTTTTCTCCCCCCATTGAAGCAAATGCTTTTCACCACCACTATGGGATTTTTAAACGATTTGCTTTTATTTTCATGAGGTTATGTTTACTTATGGGACCTCTGTTTTGAACTGGATATTTATCAAAACGCCTCTGTTCTAATCATGTCCCAGACAATTACAGGCTTTAATTTTCTGTGCAAATCTCAGTGTGACATGAGAAGGACAGGGATTTTTCACGTATAGCCACTATGCACAAACGTTGATGGGTAGTTTTATCTAAAGGCATCTGGATGAATGACTTCTGATTAAATCATTCAAAATCAATTGCTTAGTATTCGTTATCTAACTCAGTGAAAATTAGTTAAATAAAGCATTCGATCGAATGCTCAAAATTCCCAGGGTGCTTAAGCAAAAGTAAGAAAGGAAGCAGGGAAGCAGGGAAGCAGGGAAGCAGGGAAGCAGGGAAGCAGGGAAGGGTATTCATATCAGCAGAGGCGTCCAAAAAAGCATTTGGATGAATGCCCGTACGCCTCATTACATCCAAAGTTACTTTTCTGCGAACTGAACCAGAGGATCAGCTTTGTTTTGCCAGAGCAAGCTTTGGACTTCTCTTAAAAATCTGGAACTGAATATCTCTACCTTTCTTAACCTCTTGATATTCAAGGTATCCTATTGATTTTAACTCCAGCATAGCCTTTCTGATGATCTGGTTTTGAGTACGTACTGGAGTCGTCAAAAGAAGCCGCTCACGCAAACGCTTCATGTTAACGAATAACGTTCCGGCAGGCATTGCCTCAAAATAGATGTACAGGCTCTGTGCAGCTTCTTTTTTGGCGAGAACCGACAGTACCTGTAAGCTTAATAGGGTTTTATGATCATACCGGTAAAGCTCCCACATCGAGGGATCACCCACGAGCTCTACTGTGTCCTTCTTAGGGTCAATCATAGCTTTCTGCACAAGGTGTGTGACAGTGAAGCGTTCAGTTTTAGAATCACGGAAAGAAATAACAACGGACGCGAGGTTTGCCAGCGCTTCCTGAAATCGTGAACGGGTTCGCTTGTTGATATTTGTAGAACTGATACCACACATTTTTGCAAACTCATTGAACGACAATGTTATTTTCTCGGAGGCGAATCCATATTTACTGAACGCCATAATGCACCCAAGCCAACACTTGAAGTCCGTGGACATCGAAAGCTTAAGGCCAGTGATCCGGATGTCATCGTATCCTTCTGACCGGGCCAGTTCCATGCTCGACAACTCATCAGAAGCATCAACCTCAAAATTTCTGAATCGCTTCTCTTTAGTTCCCACCGGGGTAAAAACACTTAAGCGCAGTAAAGCAATGGGTTGGACCGATTTCGAAGAGTTTGGACTCAGTTGATAAGTCCTCCCTGTATCCGTGTTGGTCACATCAAACGGATGTGCTAACTCATTGTTATCACTCATTTAAACTTACCCACCATGTTTTTCCCTTTCTACATTTAGCTGTGAATAGATTATTCGTCCAAATGCTTTTCACGCATTAAACTAAATGCCTTTTCAATTCAAGTAAATGCTTTTCTTATTCGATCAAATGCTTTTCGCATGCACCTGAATGCCGGATCATTGCTATTTCTTTTAAAAATCATCACGTTACAATGGTCGTGATCTTTATTGTTCTCTATTGATCTCTATTGATCTAAAGAATTGATCTATCTTGTGGAAAACGGGGATAAATTCCCTCTGAGAAAGAGCTCTGGCCCTACAAATTTAGGATTGGATACAAACCCTGTATAGAATGCAGCCGGGAAAAATATCAGTTAGCATGAAGTTATTAAGAAAGATAAATTCAAACTATTCAGATTTTCTTTTTAATTTAATTTTTAAAACAGCCTATTTTTGAATTAGTAAGATACCTAACCACTAAAAGAAATTTTGTTTTTTATGCCTTCAGAGTTGTTTGAATCTGAGAGCATTAATGTATCATGTAATAAAAAAAGGTGCTTATATGAATCATTGCGACTATCAGATTATTGAAATCAGCCCAAAAGATCTTATTATCGAGCCTGGATTTAATCCACGGGAAGCGGTAATCGGTGATCTTTGTTACGAACAGGAGCCAGTAAAATCGGCAATTATTTCTCTCAAGCAAGCCTATAAAGAGGGGCGACGTGTTGATTTAATTAAGGTAGTAAAGAAGGACTCCAAGTACGTTGTCCGGCAAGGGCATTGTCGTTACAGAGCATTATTGCTTGCTCTCGCGGAAGGAGCTGACATCCAGCTCTTTTCAGTCGTACTTATGCACTACAAGGATAAAATCGAAGAATACCTAGAGAACCTTGATGGGAACAGGAATAACAGTCTCAATCCCGTTGCACTAGCTTACGCACTCGCAGAGACCCTGAAGCTTGGCTCTACCGTTGAATCCCTTGCTATGCGCTATCAGCGGTCTGGCACAGCGATTCGCAATCAGCTTAAAATCCTTGATATGCCTTTAGAACTGCAACGTTTAATCAGCCTAAACCTTATTAAAAAAACACTCGCGATTGAAATCATGTTGAAGTATTCCAATGATCATGCAAAAGTCCTTGCACACTTGGAGTCCTGTTCTTTTTTAGTGCCATCTTCTGGCGTACTTGATTTATCGAAACCAACAACCGTTGAAACAGCAACAAACAGTGAGCCACTCGAAGAACAGGAAAAACCTCCTGTACATATTAACCCTAAAGACATTAAAACAAAGTCTATCACTCGCAGTTCGTTAGGTATTAAACGTCTTTCACATAAAAAAACTGAACGGTTAAAAAATGAATTTATTGGTTTGATTGATAATGTAGGGTCAACAATGTCAGACAATAATAAACTGACAGAATTAATTTTAGACGGACAGCATTCTAATTTATTTATGAACGTCAGTAACACTTTAATCACAAAAACAAATGAAAGTGTAAAGATCACTTTAGATGAAGCAAAACTTCAACTTGTATTAAGTCTTCTAAATGATGAAAATACTGCAATCATCATTCCAAAATCTAAGGTTACAGAACTGAACGAAATTCGTGACCTTTTGACAAATGAGTAGATAGCTGAGGATAATTTATGGACAAGATTGTACATTTTACCGTCATTAATACTTTTAACGATTTACTTATTGCGAAAGCCTCGCTCGACCGTAACATTGTTGAGATCAACGCTGGTAAGCGCTTTGATCATTTTGAAGAAGGACATGATCAGTATGTACAGAAAGTGACTGACGCTTTACTTATCGTGGAGGGACGTCTGGAGAACCTTAAAAAATGAAACATTCAATTTTTTTTACTCACGATGGTTATTTATTGCCAGCGGTCGTAAAGCCTTTCCACGGTAACGATGGGCACTATTATGCCATGATCACACGTGAATGCTTTGCCTGCGGAGGGACAGGAGAAATCGCAAACGCCGTCTGCGTGACATGTAATGGAAGCAAAACGTCACCGGCCACAGAGGAAAAACTGGTACTGAAAGAGGGCATCGAATTTCTTGAAACTATCCCGGAATTTCGCTGCAATCCCGATCTAGACGCTTGGAAACGTAGGCACAGCGGGCACCTGGCATTGTTACAAGCCGATAATTCTAAGTTTGCAGTAAGCATTTCACAGCAGTTAAACAACAATCTCTTTTTAACAGTTCGTCAGTTAGAATCTTTCTACTCAACTTACCAACCCGTTTCTAAAGATTTGCCAGAAAACGCTGATGTACCTGTTGAGCATTCTTTCAGCATTGGTGATGTAGTGAGTATTGATATCATTTTTACAGAAGTGCGAGCTGCTTTTTCAAAAGGCTCCCACAGCTACTTTTTTACTTTTACAGGCAAAAAGCAGAATGATGGATTCGCATTAACAGGTAATGTGCAGGATCATGTTTTATTGGGGCATAGCTATCATCTTTCCGGAAGGGTGAGAAAGATCCACTATTTTGACTCTGTGCCCTACGCATTACTGACGGTGTTTAAATTAACCACAAAGCCTAGTGCGTAGTGAACAGAACTCCCAAATACAGGGTGTTTATTCATTAGCCACAGGCTTTCTGCACTGTCGTGCCGACTCACTCACGTCAAATTTGTTGCTCACGCATCGGGTTTTTACCCGGTTTTAAACTCCGAAAAATATGCCTATTTCTTTAAATTCAACACCCGTTATTAACTAATCTTTTAAATTAAAAATGATAATCTTATTAATTATATATTTAATTTTATTCTCCTTAACATTCAGGTTAAGGCGATTTTGTTAAAACGGAGTGATGTATGCAAAATGATCTTGGACTTGGGTTCATCTGCAAGTCAGCAAGAGCGTCAGCAAAAATTATATCCCGGAAAGTTACTTTTCCGCTAAATGGCTCGAGTACTACAAAACTTACCCTAACGGGACTACAGTGTCATCCATCCTGCCGGTTTCCGTTTTACCAGCTGTCTATGCTAATCCACAACCAGCTCGCTGATCATGCCGCCAACGTTGTCGATGAAAATGCTCCGTTCACTGTATCCATTAACATACATGAATGGCTGAGTCGTGCCAGAGTGGCATTTATTGATTATCACGGTCTGCGTAATACCGATAAAACAGCAATGATCACATTGGATCATCTGGAAGAATTACTTACTCACTTGTCGACTACATTGGCCGTATATATCCCGTATTCAAAGAAGCGCCTGAACTTTAGCTTTCTGACGTCCTTTACACTGATCAAAACATCACAGTCTTATACTTTGATGTTCCCTGGTGTGCTGCGGCCGATCTTGGTGTTACTTGGGGGGTTAATTCAGGAATTTATGACCGAGAAGTTATTGAAGAGACGTAATACCCAACTTGTCATTTTTGAATATTTGCGAAAGTCTCGGCGCCATTCCCATAAAATTACCGATATTGCTAACGCTCTTCAGTTGCAGACGGTGAACGTACGAATCATGCATGTTCTTACCCAACTTGCAGATCTGGGGCTTATATCGTTTATTTGTGAAGGTAAGAGAGGGGAGCGGTCCATCGAAGAGCTTCAGTTTATTCCTTATGCCAGTCGGGACCATTCCGAAGTTTTGAGCTTTGAGGAATGGATAAGCCCGATCGACTAACCACTGACTGTCACTTAACGAAGGACAGCCAGGATCTCTTTTTCCTTTTTTCGCGATTTTGATTGACTGCCGACAGAACGGTAAGCATTGAGAGTATGAATTTCAAAACCGCGTTCTTCATAGAGCTCCAGCGTAAAGGGAGTCAAGCTGTTGGATATGGCCACTGAAGCCCCTTTACGATGAGCTGCCACCAGCATATCCGCCAGTTTAACATGTGCGCTCTTATTGAACGGTATGCCGTCATAACTGACAAAGCTGGTTTTGCTGATTTTATCATAAGGCGGATCGCAATAAATTTGGTCACAACCACCAGCACTCTCCAACGTCAGACCAAAATCTGCGGTTGTCAGCTCAACGCCAGAAAGTCTGAATGAGAGATAATCGACTTTCTGGGGGTCCAGAGTTAACTTGGATCGATTCCCCCACGGAACTGAGTACTTACGTTTCAGATTGTAACGACACAGGCCGTTATATCCGAGTCGGTTCATTGCGTAGAAAAGGACTGCTCGTTGCAGCGGGGCATCATCCAAACTGGTGCTGTTAAACGTGTTCCTCAGCTTTAAGTAATCCTCTTTATCAAATTCCCTTTCCGCCAGAAGATTCACTTCTCTGATGAATGCCGATTTATTCCGCTGGATGTTGCGGTACAGATTGATTAGATCCGGATTACTGTCTGCCAAGAGTGCATCGGTGGCAAACATGTTAAGGAACACAGCGCCCCCGCCGATAAATGGTTCGACCCACCGACGGCTCTGATCATGTGGGAAATGCTGACTGATGAATGGCATCAGTTTGGTTTTACCCCCCGCCCATTTGATGATTGGTGTATGTTTTCGCAACGCGTATTCTCCTTTAAGCATTATCGGTATGTCACCCTTATGGTACCGAAAGCCGGATTACAACCAACAAGGTTTAAGCAGGGAAAATCGCGGGTGTTGTGAAAGAAATTTTCATTCCGACACATTTTTTTATTTTTTTTCACTTTTTGGCAAAAAAGTTAACTACCTTCTTAGCTCGCATAAACATTTGTTTTTAATTGTTTATTTAATCTTTTAGGTCTGAGCATCAGAACGTTTTGCTTCGCGAAATTCGGAATAAACCCCAAAAGTACCTTTTTAACGAAAAAGTGAGATTTTTTTTTCCGGTAGTATTCACGCACAGATGAAAGGTATGGCAAAAAAGAATACAACGGAGTATCTATGAGTGATCTGATGACTGATTCCCAGCAAACTAACTCACGGGTCTTTAAATCACCCCTCGTGTCATTTTCAACAGTGACAGGTTCCGGCCGATTCGTCAGTGGCATGAAGCAGTTCCGCGACGCGAACCCTGACCTTTGTAATGAAGTCACTGAACAAAAAGCTTGGGCTATCAACCCTTCAGTGGTTCAAATCTCGCCAGGCTTCAACTCCCGTGAGATGGGGATGGGGGAGGCATATTACCAGCTGCCGGAAGTCGTAGATCATCTCAATAACATCAAGTGTGCATTCATCCGGGGTGATTACGTTGACCCTATACGCGTTCTGATCAAAGACGGTATTCCGTACGTTTGCCAGGGCCATTGCCGTTTAAAAGCGGCTTTAATGGCTCAGGCAGAAGGACATACTGACCTCACCATTCTTTGCATCGAGATGAAAGCCGATGAGATCAGCTGCGAACTGACGACAATTGACGGGAACCGTGGTCTGGCTCTTTCTCCAGTGGCACTGGGTGAATCCTACAGACGTCTTCAGGCGCTGGGCGGATGGTCGCTTGATCGTATTGCCGAACGTGAGGGCAAGAGTAGTACAACCATTGCTGCTCTCATTCGTCTGACCGGATGCTCTGTCTACATCAAAAAATTAATCCATGCCGATGCTATTTCCTATGTTGCAGTCCTATCCCTTATTGATGAGTTCGGTGAAACGGAAGCCATCTCTCGTATCGAAAAAATGATCGCCGAGCTTGAGAAAGCTGATTCAAGCGGTATCAAGATTAAGAAGACGCCACGTGGCAGTATTCGTGTTGTCCCTTCCGATTTTAAACCGGCACGTGTTCCACCTGTTCTCGCCACAAAAGCCGTAGAAGGGGTCAAACTCATCACTACGAGTTTGTTGCAGAAACTCGGTGATATCCAACTTCCCGAAGTGACCGACTCCAGCGAAGATGAAGAAATTTCCTTTACGTTGAACCGAAGCATGCTGGAGATGCTCAAGAACCTGCAAAGTGAGATCACTGAAGCAGAAAACAAGCAGCTTCGCCGGGTCGAAAATCGGCAAGCTCGATTGAAAGGGGAGAAAGTGACTTACAAATCCGCGAAAAACACAAATACTGGCGGAGAACCACAATCTGAAGCACCACCAGCACAGGCTTGAATTAAGCATTTCAACTTATGAGTAGCACATAATTAGAAGTACGATATTCAAGAACGAGCCACCCAGGCTCTCGCCCATTGCCCCTACTAAGTAGGGGCTTTTTTTTGTCCTGTCTCCGGCACGCTTTCTCTTCATTAAAACGACATCTGTCTGTCCTACCTCCCGCAGCGCAACTTTCGAGATTTTTATGTCGCCCAACCTATTAGCTTTTTGAACGAGGTTGATATCCTGGTAATAGATAATTCCTACATAAAGGACTGATACTATGTCTGCTGTTGAATCTAATTTCCCCCAAATTGGCGCCCCAGGGAACTCTCTGGTCGCTTGTATGCCCCTAACTGGCCTCAGTGTTAACGAGGATAACTTTCTGCCCGAAATGCGGGAAGAGCTTGGCATCATTGCCAGCCAGGTCGAATCCTATAACGAAGAGCTTAGTTTACTGAGGTCCATGTCCACTCAGTTTATGAAATACGGAAATCAGAAGCTCTATTCCTACCTCTCGGGCTATAACCATCTCATTTCAGAAACAGATGCCCTGTACGCAGAAAATGCACTTCGTTCTGAGTACTGGAAGCGGGTAATGGCCCTTACCGATGTGCTGTCCGTGATGTCTGACGAAAAAAAGAACGAATGGGACAAGCAATTTACTGCTGACCGGTATCACCGGCCTCCGCAAGAGATCCCTGAGTTTACACTCGACGCAGTAGTTGCCACGGTTGTCACATTGCTCAATGACCGGCATCAGTTCATTAAAGAGCGCGTCTATGCCGTTTTTCAATCATTAAGCCGTCACCACAAAACCAATAAAGCTTTTGGTTTCTCAACCCGCATGATCACCGTCGGTGTCTGTGAAGGGGTGAAAGACAAGTGGGTAAAACTTAAAGTTGAATTCAAAGAATCAGGACTCATGCCACTGTCGGAACTGCGGGTGATCTGTTCTTATTTCCGGGGAGAAACAGTTAAACCGGTCTATGACACGAAAAAAATGGTTGAGAATATGGTTGGTCATGCTGGGTTCAGAAATTGGATCAGCCTGGATGGCAACAGTATTCGTTTTCGGGTTTACAAGAATGGTTCGATGCACATTGATGTACATCCTGATATTGCAGAACGGCTTAACAACATTCTTGCTGCCATTGTCCCTCTGGCGCTGCCTACTGAACGCTTAGCCCATTACAAAGCCACGTTGCAGGAGTTCCCGGCACTGAAACGCTGCATCGATTTTCATTCACGGATGCAGCTCGCAGAGCTGGAATTCACTCGGAATGAAAAGGAATGGTCCAGCTGGACATCGCTCGGTTATGCCGGTGAGTTCGCTGATAAAACGCGGCAGGTGAACGCGGAGGTTCTGCGGTTCCTCGGTGCCCGGATTACTAGCTACCATGTGACATTTGATTATGACCCGACCGAAGTGATGCGCTTCATCGGTCATATGGGTGCCATGCCCGATATTGTATCCCACCAGTTTTACCCTTCATCGCTGCGACTCAGTGAATACGTCGCATCCATTATTGCGACCGGGGAGGGGGAGCGACTGCTAGAGCCAAGCATCGGGCACGGGGATTTGCTGCAATGTTTTCCTAAGAGCGTCAACGTTACCGGCATCGAACTGGATACACTAAATTGTCTGGTCTCCCGAGCTAAAGGTTACGATACAACGGAGGCCGATTTTCTGGCATGGTCAGCAGCGAACCCAAATCAGAAATTCGACTGCGTGGTGATGAACCCACCTTTTGCTGACAACCGGGCTAAACTCCATCTACTGGCCGCTGCGTCTCATCTCGTTTCCGGCGGGCGTTTAGCGGCCGTCCTGCCGCTATCCCTTCAGGGGATCGATAACCTGCTGGGCGAGGGATACCGTGCTGAATGGATGGACACCTTCGATAACGAGTTTGACAACACTGCCGTCTCCGTCCGTGTTCTGTATGTAGAATGCCTTTAACTGAAGGAAAGACCATGTCTGAAATCTCACCTGGCCTGCCAGAGGACCAAAATGATGTTGAATTTATGATGGATGATTTCCAGCAGAGCCTGGGGAAAAGTAAACCGGTACATGAAGTGCAATTTCTGGGAGAGTCACCGCAAAGTGAAGACTCCGCCAACGCTGCCGATTCGCCCTGGTTTGAAAACTAACCTGTTAAAGGAGTTGGTACAGATTGCTCCCTTTATGGGCTCCCTACAAGATAGCGGGGAGCCCGAGCAGTGGTTATTACTCAGGATGAGATAAACTGTGATTAATAGTGCATGTTAAGCACTTCGCATTCCTGCTTTTATTGGCGAACATTTCACTCTTTTTTTCTTGTTTTTTATATCCCCTTCCCAGAAAAGTTAGCCTTGCTCACTTGGTATTATTGATACCTGACTGGGGGAGGATAATCATGAAATGCAGGGCGATACTTTTAGCACCACTCATAGCTTTTTCGTTTACGGCACAAGCTGAGATTGCAGAGTTAAGATTCAATGACACTCAGAATCAACCAAAGATTGTTGTTCCATCTGTGCAGTGGATTAATCCAGCAACCTCATTCGAGGCTGATGTAATCTCCGGCTTAGACCGGTACGTCCAGTTGTCGTTACTTAATGTCAACGGTGCAAGCTTGTGGAGCACGAAAAGTAGCAAAGTTACGGTTGATGACCGTATGACCTCCAGTAGCGGGTATGACTATTATGGAAAAAGGTTAAGTGTCCCTGCGTTTGGTGAAGATAATTACACCCTGAGGGAAGTGATCACAGATCTCCAAAATAATGAAATTTCTCGCCGGGACTACGTTATATCTATCGACCGCACTCCCCCTAAAACTAGCACAATTGGATATACGCGAAATGGATGGCAATATGGTAGCGAAGCCATCTTTACCAGCGTTCCTTCAGGTATGCAGTATGCCTCTGTTCAGGCTCTCGTCTTTTCAGGCCTTTCAGACAGTCGCTCTGGTCTCGACCGGGCTGAGTACTTTCTTGTCGATTCGAACGGCGTTGAACGAAAGAGAGGGGCTGTAATTAACCTGGTCGATAATTCAGTAACCGTCCAAAATACTACTGCGAGCGATCCAGCCCTGGCGCCAGCTTCTCAGTCTGAATACCGTATGGGCCTTTATGTTTATGACAAGGCAGGAAATAAAGCATCAGTAAGCAGACAAAGTGTGATTGATCGGGTCAACCCTCCTTCTGTTCTACAGGTGCTTAATACCAGGACAAATACCTGGGAAAACTACTCAGCTGGGATAACTGTTTACAGTAATCCAATATCATTGCGGGTACTCAGGAATAAAAGTAACTTTACTGCTGCTAATAAAACAAGCTTTGGGTGGGCAGATGCCAATTATCAAAGTTCTGACAGCACATATAATATTTATTCGTTCAATTTTGTTTTCCCCAGTACCGGTGATATTTATCACGAATTCCAGACACTTGCGGGAGGCGTTCGTCGGTACCATCACTCTGAGTTATCTTTCACTCCTTCCCCAACCATGGAACTTGCACCAAAGGTCACAAGCAAAGAAATTTTTCGTAGTGATACCGGTAAATGGAGCAGTGCTACTGGGAATGTAAGAACTGCCAAATTTACCCAAATACGCGTGACTACCGAACCTCGTAACTATGTACAACGGGTTGCAGCTAATTCGAACCGTAACTGGTACTGCCTTATCCCGGTAGGAAGCACTGGTTGTACCATGAACGTGGATTATACCTTTACTTCCGATAAGGGGATGCAATACATCCATCTGGTCTCAGGTAAAGACGGTACTGCTATTTATGATAATCTGGCTGGGGCATTCGTAGTGATTTGGGATAACAACCCACCGGTTATTAACGCCGTAAAAATTAACCGTATGGATAAAAATGTAACCATGACGGTTACTGATGATGACCGGATAAATGGATGGCAAATAGGAGCATGGGATACCCGAGAATTTGGCGTGGTGCTTAAAACCGAAACGGGGAATGTGATTGACCTACCCGCCAGGACATGGACAGAGAGTGATTTTAAAACAAAAAACGCGGTCATTTCCTATGCTGATCTGCCGGACGGCAAATATACCGTTCTGTCCGCCTATGCAAGAGATCTTGTGGGCAACACGGCAAACTACGTGATAAATGATTTGCTTACCATTGACTCCACTGCCCCTCTAATTTCCTACCGGTATCTGAATGATGATCCTGAAGGCAAACTGGTTAAGGGACTAGAAAACCTCAGAATTAGTGTAGCTGACCCTTCAGGTGACGCCTCGCTTGAATCACTGGTGTTGAGCGGTGGACCAAACAGTGAACAGGTGACATTAGCTTATTCCAGTCAGGGCTCAGGAGTTTATACGCCAGAGTACCCGCGTATCTTTCCCGTAATAGCAAAAGAGGATGGCATTTATACAATTGAAGCTCACGCAGTCGATGCCTCTGGAAACCGGTCCTCGAAAAAGCTCAATTTCCTCTATCAACCAGCAAACATGATCACTCTGGACAGGCTACGTACCCTTGCTACTGCGGCTGCACTAAAGACCACGGATAACCAGCCACTGGCTTTTATCCGGACAAGCGTACTTCGCCGAAAGGATGGTTCTGTCATTACTGGGCAGTTAAACGGTACGCTGTCCGTGCGGAAAGATGCTGACTTCCCGGTAAGTGTAGCTGGCGTAACCGTTGCGCCAGGAGAGACAAAGGCAATCATTTTTGATATGGGGCAGGGTGAAGAACGTATTTATTCTGTCACACCAGGAAAGAGTGGCGTTTCTGGTACATCTGAGTTTGCCGTGGAATTCCCGCAGTTCTGAATAATTTTGGGGTGTCGTTAAGTCGGCACCTTGCTGAAATATAGCCAAACCTCCACCCATATCTTTCAGTTCCCGCACTGTGGCATTTACATCAAAACATGAATTCTTGCTTACTTGTTCGTGTACGAAAAGTCACTTTTTCTCGTCCTGGTGAAGATCCATCTCAATAGTCAATCCGTTGCCAATTTTTACCTCGCCAAAGTTGTTATAACGGACATTTTCAAAAGTTTAAAGCTATGAAATACCTCTGATAACCAGCAAGGTCAGAAGAAATGATTTTGTAAAATAGGGACAAATACATCCCGGGAGCATCACATGCGTAAAATACTGACAGGCTGTATCATTGCCACGGCCATCTCTTCAACTTATCCGGCGGCGGCTCAGATTTTCAGTTATTCCTATACCGACACCAATCAGCTGGCAATGACGCTTAAGCCTGCAACGCAGAGCTATCTCAATCCGGCTGGCGCCCTGACCCTAAACTTAATTTCCGGTCTAGACCGGTACGAACGTGTGACTGTAACCAGGGACAGTGATAAAAAGGTTATGTATTCGGGACTAACGGCCAAGATAAGTGTTGCAGACCGCATTGTTGCTGCCGACGGCACAGAGTATTACGGAAAGGACATGGGGTTACCTGCACTTGGTGAAGGGTCTTTCACGGTAATCAATGACACGCTAGATCTCCAGCAAGCCGTCGTAAGTTCCACAACGTATCGTTTCACCATCGATACTACAGCGCCGAAGTACACCAGCATATACCCAAGCCAGAACGCAGGCTATGACATGGTCCTGAGTGGACCACTTTGGGAGCTCGGTCGCGGAGGTTCTGGCCAGTTTTCCATCTTTGCTGACGGCGTTGATGATGCGTATGGCATAGACAAGATCCGGTTGGTCATCAAGCGCAGCAATGGAACAGTCGTTTCCGATAATACACTCAGCTACGACACGGCGGCAAAACGTGCCTTTTACCCCTGGATAAAGGAAGCGGTCACTCAACCTGGCATGCCCACCAGCGATCTCAATGAAGAATTCACCTTCAATTTTATCATCACTGATAAGGCCGGAAACACGCTGAATATTCCTCCGCAGCGCTTTTTATTTGATGACCAGATAGGTGAATATACGCCCTTTGCGGTCCATGACTCACGAGTCAGTACGAGTGTGGTTCCAGGGATCTCTTCAGGGTACGTACCGTTTGTGCGGGGGCTCTCTGTACTCGAAAACCCGTACCGGATGGTCATTCGTATTCCCCGAACTAACTGGCAGCCATACCGTAACGGCGGCATCACCATTCTTAACAATTATGGCGGCTCTAAGGTTATTTCAGAAGACACGACCTATGTGTACGTAGAAGTGAAGCTCCCACAGGGTACTCTGGATGGAAACTACTATCGCCCTGTGAACAGGTACCAATGGGCCGGTGGCGGTCTGACTCAGTACGCCTCCTGGCTGAACTGGGACCCGGCGGCGGTAAAAAGTCCTGCGTGGGGGAGTCCTGCGATTGAGCGACAGAAGTCTGACGGCACTTGGTTCAATAGCGTCGACTGGAAAAATTTTCTGGCTTCAGATATGCCGGTGAACCTAACCAAGATCCGTTTCACTGTGCAAGCACGCCCCTACGAACAAGCAATTACCGGCAGTGCCACCTGCAAGATCCCTGCCGGGTCAACGTCGTGTACTGTCGACCTGACACAGGCGATTACAAACGGTACCACCGGCTATATACATACTGCCTATGAAGTGCGTTCGACAACCGAGTCCACCTTCTTCATGCCGCTCTGGGAAAACATCGCCTGGCATACAAAGGGGCCCACAGTTACTGGCTACAACTACAATGATGCGACCAACATTCTTCAGGTATTCGTCAACGAGCCAGGAGACGGATGGTATTTCGATGCCGTTAAACTGAGCCGGGTGTGGTTGTCTGACAAATCCCGCAATAACGCGGATATCAACGTGACAGGAAAACAAACGGGGCGTAACACAGCAACCGGGAATTATACTTACGACTTCAACCTGAAACAGATCCCGGAGGGCAGCTATAACGTGCAGCTCAACGCCCAGGATTCTTTCAGCAACACGGGAAGCTTAGCCTACAAAACCGTGACGGTCGATAACTCGCCGCCGTCCATCAGTATCAACTACGAAAACAAACCTATCACCAGCAACGTGACAGTGTTCGGCTTGGAAAACGTCCGAATTCAGCTCGCAGATACTCTGACCAAACCCTCGTTAACTCGCATGACGCTTCGAGGTGGACCGGTATCTGATGCTGTTGAGTTGTCCTGGGTAAATCTCGGAAATGATCTCTATACACCGAATTACCCGAAGATCTTCCCGTCACTTAATGACGGTGAAACCTACACGTTGACCGTGTATGCCAAAGACGAGATGAACAACGTTAAAGAAAGCGCCGTCGAATTTAACTACCTGCCGAACAACCTGGTACGTCTGGAGAACCTTAAGACCATCTCCGTCAGTACCGCCCTGAAAACGTCCGACAACACGCCGCTGGCTGTACTGTATGCCAGCCAGCTGCGCAAGAAGGACGGTTCTATCGCAACAGGGAAACAGGACGCGATACTGACGGTACGTAAGGATGCGGCCTTCGGCGTTACGGTGAATGGGGTTTCCGCAGCACCAGGGGAGAGCAAAAACGTTCAGCTGGATCTGGGTCTGGGTGACAGCCGCAGCTTCCCGATTTTCCCATCGATTTCCGGCGTCAGCGGAACGTCAGAATTTATGCTGAATATCGAGGAACTGAAGTAAAAGCGAGGCAGGGTGACCCGGTACCGGGTCACCCTTTCAAGGTAATGGCACCGCGATGATGATTATCCCATCTTATCCAGATTCCGGTCACAGGTTTATGCACCGTTTTTGTGGATAACCTGATGTCCCATCACTAAAACCGCAAATGAAACTGGCCTGCCGCTCTCTGCGGATCTGCCCATACACCTACCCGTCAGCATGGATCAACACATCATTCACCCGGCATAGTGGATTTGGGCAACTCTCCTAACCGGGAAGCGTGTTGCTTTTCATCTTTAGCCACGAAAACCCATCCTTAAGAGGCGCCTAAACGGGAGGCTTTTTTATTTCACCATGACTCCAGCACCGAAATTCGCTGGACTACGCTACAGCCCGATACAGCAGGTTTATCAATGACTTAAGCGAGTTCAACATATGCCGGTGCTTTCCGAAACCTGACCTGACTTCCGACCGCCTGACTCCTATCCGGCCCTTGGAATCCAGGTCTTTCCAAGGAGTCATCATGGCTAAGATCAAACTCACTAAGTCCGCTGTCGATGCGGCGCAACCCCAGGCAGAGGCCGTCGAACTCCGGGACACGCTGGTCCCCGGCTTCCTGTGCAAGATTACCCCGGCGGGTCGCAAGGTGTTCATGCTCCAGTACCGGACGAACGCTGGCGAGCGCCGCAAGCCCTCGCTAGGACTGTACGGGGAGCTGACCGTCGAACAGGCGCGGTCGCTGGCGCAGGAATGGCTGGCCCAAGTCCGCCGAGGCGGAGATCCCGCCGCAGAGAAGGCGGAGGCGCGCCAGGCACCTACGATCAAGGAGCTATGCACGAAGTTCATGGAGGACTACTCCAAGAAGCGCAACAAGCTCAGCACCCAAGCCGGCTATCAGGCTGTCATCAATCGCAACATTATTCCGCTGCTGGGACGCAAGAAAGTTCAGGACGTGAAGCGTCCTGAAATCGCCGGACTGATGGAAAAGCTTTCGTACAAGCAGACCGAGGCGAACAAGGTATTCAGCGTCTTGCGCAAGATGTTCAACATGGCCGAGGTATGGGGCTATCGGCCCGACGGTACCAACCCTTGCCGTCACGTCCCGATGTTCCCTGCCGGCAAATCGACTCACCTCATCAGCGACGAAGAAATGGGCAACCTGTTCCGACAGCTCGACAAGATCGAGTCGGAGGGGCTGGAGAACTACGTCATCCCTTTGGGAATCCGCCTGCAGTTCGAGTTCGCCGGCCGCCGCTCGGAAATCATCGCGCTGGAATGGAACTGGGTTGACTTGCAGAACCGGCGCGTCGTCTGGCCTGACAGCAAGACAGGCGGCATGTCTAAGCCCATGAGCGAGGAAGCCTATCGGCTACTCTCGACGGCACCCCGGCAGGAGGGTAGCCGCTATGTGCTGCCTTCTCCTAGCCACGCTGGCAAGCATCTAACCACGGGCGAGTATTACGGTGGCTGGAGCCGTGCGCTCAAGGCGGCTGGCGCTACGCACGTGGGCACGCACGGCATCCGCCACCGTTCGGCGACCGACATTGCCAATTCGGGCATCCCGGTCAAGGTCGGCATGGCGCTAACGGCGCACAAGACCGTCGTCATGTTCATGCGCTACGTCCACACCGAGGATAAGCCGGTGCGAGAGGCGGCCGAACTGGTGGCGAATCGGCGTAAGACGATCACCGGGATGCAGGGAGCCAAGGAGGTGGCCGCATGACCCGGCGCAAGGCATCCGTCTCAGCGCCAGCAGCGCCGCCCGCGCTGCTGGGCGACATCCGGGCACTGATCGAAGCGTCGCGCCAGCGCGTCGCCTCGGCGGTCAATGCCGAGCTGACATTGCTGTTCTGGCGCATTGGCCAGCGCATCCATACGGAAGTGCTTGCCGGGCAGCGGGCCGGGTACGGCGACGAAATCCTGCCGACCCTGGCGGCGCAGCTTGTCCGCGACTACGGACGTAGCTTCGCGGACAAGAACCTGCGCCGGATGGTGCAGTTCGCCGCCACCTTCTCGGACGAGCCAATTGTCGTGACGCTGTCACGACAATTGAGCTGGTCGCATTTCGTGGCGCTGCTGCCGCTAAAAGACCCGCTCCAGCGGGACTACTACGTGCAAATGGCCAGCGCCGAACGCTGGAGCGTGCGGACGCTACGCGAGCGCATCGACTCGATGCTATACGAGCGCACGGCGCTGTCCAAGAAGCCGGACGAGACGATCACGCAAGAGCTGGCGGCGATGCGCGATGCGCAGCGCATGTCGCCGGCGCTGGTCATGCGCGACCCGTACATCCTCGACTTCCTGGGCCTGCGCGATACCTGGCAGGAAGGCGACCTGGAAGCCGCGATCATCCGCGAAATGGAGTCTTTTTTGCTGGAGTTGGGCGCGGGCTTCTCTTTCCTAGCCCGGCAGAAACGCATCCAGATCGACGACGAGGATTTCCACCTGGACCTGCTGTTCTATAACCGCAAGCTGCGGCGGCTGGTGGCGGTGGAGTTGAAGATCGGCGAGTTCAAGGCAGCATACAAGGGGCAGATGGAGCTTTATTTGCGTTGGCTCGACAAGCACGAACGCGAACCGGAGGAAGCCTCGCCGCTGGGCATCATTCTTTGTACCGGCAAGAAGTCAGAGCAGATCGAGTTGCTGGAGCTGGACAAGTCGGGCATCCACGTAGCCGAATACCTGACGACCCTGCCGCCGCGTGCGGTGCTGGGGGAGCGGTTGCAGCAGGCGACCGAACGGGCGCGGTTGCAGATCGAGCAGCGGCAGCCTGGCGAGAAGTCCTGACAGCAGCATCTGTCCAACCGTACACCCAAACCACAGCACGAGCATGTGGCAACGGATCTCTTGCTCTATCGAGGCTCCATGCTAGTGTGGAATCGCCATAGGCCGATAAGGAACTGGCCTGCGGCTCAAGGATGCGCTGGGGCTAGTGGGCGCGAGCGCCCAATCACATGATTATCGCGGGCAGCAGCGCCATGTTCTATGCCGATCGCTGTTTTAATTAAATATCTCAAACTATAAAGTCAGTTAATTTTTTCAAAATATTCACGAATCAAGTCATCATTTTTTAAATACGAATCGAGAACCTGAAACAGAAAAAGATCCCCGCTAATATTTATATCAAACGGGATCATTGAGTTATCTATTTTGAATGTCTTTATTTTTCTATGCCCCTTGATGTTGGCATTGCTCAATCTTTCTTGATAGCTATCCAACGTATATACGATAAATTCGTGATCCAAGTGAGTTATAAAAAAATCATCGCCTTTTGAACTGTATTCAAGATGGATGACTTGCGTTACGACGTCGTCGCCTGCCACCTCAAAGTCCTCCATCAATTCTTCAAAAGTCAAACTTAGCTTCTCTGCGTCATGGTGAATCCATAGATTGTTCTCATATTTATCGGTGGAGTAGAACTTTGACAATCTAGGAAGGGAAGATATTTTCAATCGCAACGGAGCGCCAAACTCCATCTCCTCCATTGCAGGGACATAATCGGAGACGTAATCAATCCTGAATGCTATTTCGGACAGCATTCCTTTTTCAATGAGTTCCTCGATAGAGGTAAGCAGCTTCCTCGGAACTTTTATCCAGAAGTGTCGCCCTATGCGTTCATCGCGTATTGTCTGACTATCCTTGTCGTTGAATATCTGAATATTCTCGTTCAGGCTGACAAGACTATATTTAGAGAACTGAGCATCTTCCTTTCTTATGTCAATTCCAATTTTCTCGTACTCACGTTCAACTACCTTGGAATATTTTAGCTCCAGCATCTCAGCCCTCCCCATGATTGATTGGTGCTTGGAATAAAAAATGCAGCCAATGCGATAATTTGCGTAATTTTCTTTTATGTACGAAACACCATCTTCGTCATGGATATGCTTGTAGGAATTGTTGAGAATTTCTAGCGATCCCGGATACTCGTTGAGATAATTATTTAAGTAGTCCATTAAATGCTGGATTGTCTTTATAGCCAATCGCTTGTCCACTAAATAGCTGCGCGGAATAGTAGATCACTGAAAGGGAACTCAGCCCGGATTGTGCGATCTGATCAATCGCCAAACCAACCAAAATCACCAACCGGGCTGAGCGATGCCGATCATAGTACCAATACCCCGTGGCGAACGACGCCTGATGCAGAAAGCTATTCATAAAACGCGTGATAAAAATCATGCCCGCAGACTCACGGCCATGCTAATGCTTCATCGGGGTGAACGGGTCAGCGATGTTGCCAGAACTCTCTGTTGTGCC
>NZ_CALSBS010000014.1 GCF_943590815.1 Pseudocitrobacter vendiensis
AGTGGGAGAGGGCCGGCGTGAGGGATTCGCCTTAACGGCGACGCCCCAGTTTCACCGCTTTCAGCACCACAAACTTGCTGTTGGTGGCGATAGTGGTGCAGTTGCCGAAAATCTTCTTCAGCTTATGGAAGTAGTCGAGGTGACGGTTAGCCACAATATACAGCTCGCCGTTAATTTTCAGGCAACGACGCGCGTGGTGGAACATCTCCCATGCCACGTTATCAGTCAGCGCATGCTGCTGATGGAACGGCGGGTTGCACAGTACCGCGTTGAAGCGGAACGGTTCGACGCCGGAAAGCGCGTTGTTGATCATAAATTCACAACGATCGATGGCGTCCGGCAGGTTGCTTTCAACATTAAAGCGGCTGGAGGCCACCGCCATCGGTGATTCATCCACAAACACTACCGTTGCTTCTGGATTTTTCTCCAGCAACGTCAGGCCAATCACGCCGTTACCGCAGCCGAGATCAACAATCTCACCTTCCAGGTTTCCCGGCAGATGTTCCATAAAGAAGCGCGCGCCAATATCCAGCCCGGTGCGAGAGAAGACGTTCGCGTGGTTATGAATGGTCCACGAGGTGCCTTCCAGCGGCCAGCTCAGGATCTGCGATTCGTCTGCCAGCACCGGTTTAGTGAAAGTGCAGTTGATCAGACGCGCTTTCTTCCACGCAAGCGTGGTGGTAGTCGTGCCGAGGATTTTCTCGAACAGCGCCAGCGTGGAGTTGTGAATATCACGCGCTTTCGCACCGCCGATAATACGCGTTTGCGGCGTAACCACCTCGCGCAGTGCGCGCAGTTGCTGCTCAAGCAGCGCCAGCGTTTTTGGGATTTTAATCAGCACGACGGCAGGCGCAGACGGATATTCAGCAGTGCTGTCGAGGAATCTGACGCTGGATTCTTCAATGTCGTTATGGCGCAGGTTTTCGCGCGTGCCGAGCTCGCTGACGTAAGAGTCACCAATGCTGTAGGGCTTATGCTCCGCCAGCGCGCAGCTCAGTGCACCGAAGCTGTCATTGAAGATCAGGACCGGGCCGTTGATTTCGGTGTCGTCCAACTGCTGCAGCAGATACTCATCCGCCGCTTCCCACGCCTGTAGCGGGTTGACGTCGTCCGTCTCCGGGAAACGTTTCAGGTTCAGTGAACGGAAACCGTTGTCTATGTGGCTCATCGGCCCTCCAGAATGGTAAAATTTGGCGTTATCCCTGAAAAGGGTGCGTGAGTATACACTTTTTAATCCGATTTGGGGCTGTGATGACGCAACTAACTTATCTCCAGGGCTACCCAGAACACCTGCTGGCACAAGTGCGCACGCTTATCGCCGAACAGCGTTTAGGTGAGGTACTGGAGAAACGCTACCCGGGAACGCATGATTTTGCGACGGATAAAGCCCTCTGGCAGTACACGCAGGATCTGAAAAGTCAGTTTCTGCGTAATGCGCCGCCAATTAACAAGGTGATGTACGACAACAAAATCCATGTTCTGAAAAATGCGTTAGGGCTTCATACCGCCGTTTCGCGCGTTCAGGGCGGAAAGCTGAAAGCCAAAGCAGAAATTCGCGTCGCCACCGTTTTTCGCCATGCGCCAGAGCCGTTTCTGCGCATGATTGTGGTGCATGAATTAGCGCACCTGAAAGAGAAAGTGCACGACAAAGCGTTTTATCAGTTGTGCTGTCATATGGAACCGCAGTACCACCAGCTGGAGTTTGATACCCGGCTGTGGCTGACACAAATGTCATTGGGTTAAGACAAAATCTGAATTCGATTGTCGATCGTTATGAATTTATCCACTAACGTCTACAATCGACGTTCCCCCGCTTTCGTTAAGGATAACGATCAATGCTTCGCGTATTAGCCCGTTTTCTCCGTCGCCTTCTTTTTTCTCGACGCATGTTCAGGTTCGTCTGTTTTCTGCTTTTTGCGGCTATTGCTATGATTTTTTTCGCCAACCGGGAGATAGTCAAAGCAAGCCAGCAACTGACATGGAATGACGTCGATGCAATACCCACGCGCAATGTCGGCCTGCTGTTAGGCGCCAAACCGGGCAACAATTACTTCGCCCGGCGGATTAACGCGGCAGCGGCATTATTTCATGCCGGAAAAGTGAAATGGCTGCTGGTGAGCGGCGATAATGGCCGTAAAAATTACGATGAATCTTCCGGCATGCAGCAGGCGCTGATTGCCAAAGGGGTGCCCGCCAGCGCTATCTTCTGTGACTACGCCGGTTTCTCTACCCTCGACTCGGTCGTGCGTGCCAATAAAGTCTTTGGCGAAAATAACATTACGATTATCTCGCAGGAATTTCATAATCAGCGCGCCATCTGGCTGGCAAAGCAATATGGCATCGATGCTATAGGCTTTAACGCGCCAGACCTGGAGAATAAGCGTGGAACGTACACACGCCTGCGGGAAAAACTCGCCCGCGTCAGCGCACTGATTGATGCCCAAATCCTTCACAGGCAACCCAAATATCTCGGCCCCACGGTGGTGATTGGCCCAAACAGCGAGCATGGTTGCCCCGCCACGAAATAAGTGCGTTACCGCGCACTCAATTTGTCACGCCCGCGTGCTACATTGAAGGAAGATCCCCTTTTATGGAGCACGTCAGCGTCTATGATACGTTTCGCAGTCATTGGTACAAACTGGATAACCAAACAGTTTGTCGATGCCGCCCACGAGACCGGCAAATATAAGCTCACCGCTATCTACTCCCGCAGCCTTGAGCAGGCCCAAACCTTCGCCAACGATTACCCCGTCGAGCATCTCTTTACTTCGCTTGAAGCGATGGCGCAAAGTGATGCCATTGATGCGGTGTATATCGCCAGCCCAAATTCATTCCATTTCCCGCAAACGCAGCTTTTCTTAGGCCATAAAAAGCACGTGATTTGTGAGAAGCCGCTGGCGTCAAACCTGCGCGAAGTGGAAGCCGCGATTGAAACCGCGCGCGAAAATCAGGTGGTGCTATTTGAAGCGTTTAAAACTGCCAGCCTGCCAAATTTCCTGCTTTTGCAGCAGTCGTTAAGCAAAGTGGGTAAGGTGCGTAAAGCGCTCATCAACTACTGCCAGTACTCGTCCCGCTACCAGCGTTATCTCGACGGTGAAAACCCAAATACCTTTAATCCGGCGTTCTCTAACGGTTCGATTATGGATATCGGTTTTTATTGCCTGGCCTCAGCGGTCGCGCTGTGGGGCGAGCCGCACGGCGTGCAGGCATCCGCGAGCCTGCTGGAAAGCGGCGTAGATGCGCACGGTCTGGTGGTGCTCGATTATGGCGATTTCAGCGTTACCCTTCAGCACTCAAAAGTGAGTGACTCGGTGCTGCCAAGCGAAATCCAGGGCGAAGAGGGTTCGCTGGTCATTGAGAAGATTTCCGAATGCCAGAAAGTCACCTTCGTGCCGCGCGGCGGCAAAGCGCAGGATCTCACTCAGCCTCAGCATATTAATACTATGCTGTATGAAGCAGAGGTCTTTGCCCGTCTGGTCGAAACCAATGAAGTGAATCATCCGGGGCTTGCTGTCAGCCGTACAACAGCGAAACTGCAAACGGAGATTCGCCGCCAGACTGGCGTCACCTTCCCTGCTGATGACATCAGTGAGCAGGTACCAGCGTAAAGCTATGTAAAACGGATGTTACAGGTCATTGACGTCGTCGATGGCCTGTAATATTTTGTAACCTGCAAAGGGGAGTAACTTCCTTGCCGGTGGATCGTCATTACGATATGTGAAAAACCATATCCGGTCGCCGGGCAATAAAACGTATGCACCTTCGGGCAACCGTTTGAAGTGCATACTTTTTGTTGTAAGTGAGACCTTGCCGGAAGGCGAGGTCTATGCATAAAAAAGCAGCGGCTGACGTCTTCCGACATTAGCCGTTTTTTTATGCGTAAGGAAAATATCTATGAATAGTGTCGGCACACCGTTGCTGTGGGGCGGATTCGCTGTCGTCGTCGTGATCATGTTAGCCATCGACCTGATGTTGCAGGGCCGACGCGGCGCTAACGCCATGACCATGAAACAGGCTGCGGCCTGGTCTATCGTCTGGGTCACGCTCTCGTTGTTGTTCAACGCTGCCTTCTGGTGGTATCTGGCTGAGACACAGGGTCGCGCGGTGGCCGATCCACAAGCGCTCGCCTTCCTTACCGGTTATCTGATTGAGAAATCGCTGGCCGTCGATAACGTCTTCGTCTGGTTGATGCTGTTCAGCTACTTCTCCGTACCACCTGCGCTGCAACGACGCGTACTGGTTTACGGTGTGCTGGGCGCGATCGTGCTGCGTACGGTTATGATCTTCGCCGGAAGCTGGCTCATCACCCAGTTTGAATGGCTGCTGTATGTGTTCGGCGCATTCCTGCTGTTCACCGGCATCAAAATGGCGCTGGCGAAAGAAGATGAGAGCGGCATCGGCGATAAACCGCTGGTGCGCTGGCTGCGCGGTCATCTGCGCATGACCGATAAGATAGAGAGCGAGCACTTCTTTGTGCGTCAAAAAGGCGTTGTCTACGCCACGCCGCTGTTGCTGGTGCTGATTCTTGTCGAGTTCAGCGACATTATTTTCGCCGTCGACAGCATTCCGGCGATCTTCGCGGTCACTACCGATCCGTTTATCGTACTGACCTCTAACCTGTTCGCTATTCTCGGCCTGCGCGCAATGTACTTCCTGCTGGCGGGCGTGGCAGAGCGCTTCTCGATGCTTAAATATGGCCTGGCGGTGATCCTGGTGTTTATCGGTATCAAGATGCTGATTGTCGATTTCTACCATATCCCGATCGCGATTTCCCTTGGGGTCGTAGGCGGTATTCTGGTACTGACGCTGTTGATCAATGCCTGGGTCAACCACCAGAACGATAAAAAGCTGGAGACAAAATAAGAGGTGGCCCCGGTGAATTTTTCACCGGGGTTGTCCCCTTGAGTTTTCTATCAATGTCAAAATATTGTTTATAGATAGTTAAAAAATAAGATCCGCGATAAAAAACCAGTATTTTGCACTTCCCCCCGGCCGCCGTTTCTTTATACTCGACTGTGCAAACATTTGTTACATTCTGACAAAGAGTACCTCCAGAGTACGTCAGAATGGCAGCCACAACACGCTCAAGGAAACAGAAATGACAACGCAACCAACAAGCGGATTACTCCGCAGGTTCACTCAGGGTAGTCTGGTAAAAAAAATTCTCGTCGGGTTGGTTCTCGGTATTTTGCTGGCATGGGTTTCTAAACCCGCGGCTATCGCCGTTGGCCTTCTGGGTACGCTGTTCGTCGGTGCGCTGAAAGCGGTCGCCCCGGTGCTGGTACTTATGCTGGTCATGGCCTCTATCGCCAACCATCAGCAGGGTCAAAAAACCAGTATTCGCCCAATATTATTCCTTTATCTGTTAGGCACATTCAGCGCGGCGCTTACCGCTGTCGTCTTCAGTTTCCTCTTCCCCTCAACGCTGCATCTCTCAAGTTCAGCCACTGATATCGTGCCGCCTTCAGGCATCGTTGAAGTGATGCGGGGTTTGCTGATGAGCGTAGTCGCTAACCCTATTCACGCGCTGCTTAACGCTAACTATATCGGTATTCTGGTGTGGGCTGTGGGACTGGGTTTCGCGCTTCGCCATGGTAATGAATCCACCAAAAACCTGGTCAATGATTTCTCAAATGCTGTGACATTTATGGTGAAGCTGGTGATTAGCTTTGCGCCAATCGGTATCTTTGGCCTGGTGGCGTCCACCCTGGCGACGACCGGCTTCGAAACGCTTTGGGGATATGCGCAGTTGTTGCTGGTTCTGGTAGGCTGCATGTTGCTGGTCGCTCTGGTCATTAACCCGCTGCTGGTGTGGTGGAAAATCCGCCGTAACCCTTTCCCGTTGGTACTAATGTGCCTGCGTGAAAGCGGTGTCTATGCGTTCTTTACCCGCAGTTCTGCGGCCAACATTCCGGTTAATATGGCGCTGTGTGAAAAACTGAATCTGGATAAAGACACCTATTCTGTTTCTATTCCGCTGGGAGCCACCATCAATATGGCCGGCGCGGCAATCACTATCACGGTACTCACTCTGGCGGCGGTCAGCACGCTGGGTATTCCGGTTGATTTGCCCACGGCGCTGCTGCTGAGCGTCGTCGCCTCATTGTGCGCCTGTGGGGCATCCGGCGTGGCGGGCGGTTCACTGCTGCTCATTCCGCTGGCCTGTAATATGTTCGGTATTCCCAACGATATCGCCATGCAGGTGGTCGCCGTCGGCTTCATCATCGGCGTGCTGCAGGACTCCTGTGAAACGGCGCTGAACTCCTCTACCGACGTCTTGTTTACGGCTGCGGCCTGCATCGCAGAAGACGAGCGTCTGGCTAAAAACGCGCTGCGTAGTTAATTTTTTCCCCCTTCGCCGTCAGGCGGAGGGGCTTTCTTCCTGTGTTTTCTTCTCAACATTGAACGGGTCTATTCCACGACGCTGCATGCGCCAGAAACGGATAATATTCAGTCCGTTCATTACCAGAAAACTTCCTTCAATCATCGTGCCGCCAATTGAGCCAAGCCAGAAGTTATGGATAACCCAGCAGGCCGTTGAGCACCACATTACGCAGCGTACCGACAACCCTTTGCAGCGAAACAATGCCCACGTACTGGCCACCGTACCGGCAATCGGTAACAGTTCCATGGCGTGGTGTAGCTTGCTTAACCCGAGGATCAACGTCAGGGCGATAAACACAAACATCACCCAGATGCGTCGGGTATACACCGAGATGATGGTACGGATAACGTTGAGTTCGGCGCTCATCCCTGCCGGGATGGCTCCCATCAGAAAGAAATGCACGCCAATCGTCGCACTGTAGAGGGAGAGCTGAAACTTGAAGCGCCGTTCATCGCGGTTGATGAAGGTGGTGATACCGATTATAAACGCGAGTACACCTACGCCCTGGGCGAGCCAATACGCAGTCATGGAGAGGTCCTTGTTGAACACCATAAAAAAACGGCGTTTCAGGAAGTGAAACGCCGTTTTATCGTATCAGATCACATTTTTATTACAATGTGACACCGCTCTTAAAGATCGCCAGCTCGCGGAAATCATTGCGTTCGTTGCAGGTCTCTTTGCCGTTGGCAAAATCAACAATCACATCAACAAACTCGTTCAGCAACTGCGGCATCGCTTTGCCATGAATCAGCTGACCCGCGTCGAAGTCGATCCAGTGTTTTTTCTTTGCCGCCAGTTCACTGTTGGTGGCAATTTTCACCGTCGGCACAAAACCGCCGTACGGCGTGCCGCGACCGGTGCTGAACAGCACCATATGACAGCCCGCTCCCGCCAGTGCACTGGTCGCAACCGCGTCGTTACCCGGCGCGCTCAGCAGGTTCAGGCCAGGCGTTTTCAGACGTTCGCCGTAGCGCAGTACGTCCACCACTTTGCTGGAACCCGCTTTTTGCGTGCAGCCCAGCGATTTATCTTCCAGCGTGGTGATGCCACCGGCTTTGTTACCCGGTGATGGATTCTCGTAGATAGGCTGGTCATGGGCAATGAAGTACTGCTTGAAGTCATTGACCATCGTCACCAGTTTTTCAAACGTAGCTTCGTCACGGCAGTGGCTCATCAGGAGCTGTTCCGCGCCAAACATTTCCGGCACTTCGGTCAGCACGGTAGTGCCGCCGTTGGCAATCACGTAGTCGGAGAAGCGACCCAGCATTGGGTTGGCGGTGATCCCGGAGAGGCCGTCGGAACCGCCGCACTCGAGGCCAAACTTCAGCTCGCTCAGCTTGCCTGGTACGCGCTTATCATTACGCATCACGTTGTACAGCTGATGGAGATGCTCAATCCCCGCTTCCACTTCATCGTCCTGGTGTTGGCAAATCATAAAGTGAACGCGGTCGGCATCAAAGTCACCCAGCGTTTCGCGGAAGGCATCAACCTGGTTGTTTTCACAGCCAAGACCAATCACCAGCACCGCGCCCGCGTTAGGGTGACGCACCATGTTTTGCAGCATGGTGCGGGTATTAATATGGTCGTCGCCCAGTTGAGAGCAGCCGTAGGTGTGACTGAAGAGATGCACGCCATCGGTACCTTCGGCGTCATTGGTCTCTTTCAGGAAGCGAGTCTGGATCTGACGCGCGATGCCGTTAACACAGCCCACAGTAGGCAGGATCCAGATTTCGTTACGCACCCCAACGTCACCGTTAGCGCGACGATAAATGTTGATATCGCGATCTGCCGGTTGCGCCGCTTCAGGCTGGAAATCGGGTTGATAGCTATACGTATCCAGATCGCTCAGATTGGTACGCGTATTGTGCGAGTGAATATGTTCACCTGCCGCAATATCTACCAGCGCATGGCCAATCGGTAAACCATACTTAATGACGTTTTCACCTTTGGCGATAGGGCACAACGTGAATTTATGCCCACGCGCTACCGCCTGACGGAGCGTTACCGTCTGGTTGTCGACCGAAACTTCCGTGCCTTCAGCCAAATCCGCTAATGCTACCGCAACGTTATCCAGCGCATGGATCTTGATGTATTGCATATCAACCCCGGACCTTAGTTCAGTTCAATGGCGAAGTAGTCACGCGCATTGTTAAAGCAAATGTTTTTCACCATCTCGCCCAGCAGGTTGATATCCGCCGGCGCTTCGCCCGCAGCCACCCAGCGGCCAATCATCTGGCACAGGATGCGACGGAAGTATTCGTGACGGGTATACGACAGGAAGCTGCGGCTATCGGTCAGCATGCCAACGAAACGGCTCAGCAGGCCCAACTGTGCGAGCTGAGTCATCTGACGTTCCATGCCGTCTTTCTGATCGTTGAACCACCAGCCGGAACCGAACTGCATTTTGCCCGGCATCCCTTCGCCCTGGAAGTTACCGATCATGGTGCCCAGCACTTCGTTGTCGCGCGGGTTCAGACAGTACAGGATGGTTTTCGGCAGCAGATTCTGTTCGTTCTGTTTGCTCAGCAGTTTAGAGAGCTCTTCCGCCATCGGACGGTCATTGATGGAGTCGAAACCGACGTCCGCGCCCAGCAGTTTGAACTGACGCAGGTTGTTATTACGCAGCGCACCAATGTGATACTGCTGTACCCATTCGCGACGGGCGTATTCTGCGCCGAGGAAGACCAGTACCGCCGTTTTGAACTGGGCGACTTCATGCTCGTTCAGGGTTTCACCCGCCAGACGACGCGCCAGGATGCTATCCAGCTCGGCTTCACTCGCTTCGGCGAACATGACCACATCCAGCGCGTGGTCAGACACTTTACAGCCGTGCGCGGCGAAGTGGTCCAGACGTTTGGTCAGCGCGGTTTGCAGGTCGGTGAAACGACGGATATCGATGTCAGACACTTCACCCAGTTTCGCCATGTAGTCGTTGAAGGTGGACTGCTCAATGTTGAACGCTTTATCCGGACGCCAGCTCGGCAGGACTTTGATGGAGAAAGTGCTGTCCTGGGCAACGGTCGCATGATGTTCCAGCGAGTCGATCGGGTCATCGGTGGTGCCGACCATTTTCACGTTCATCTGCTGCATGATGCCACGTGCGGAGAACGTGTCCTGCGCCAGCAGTTCGTTGCATTCATTCCAGATTTCGTCCGCGGTAGACGGCGAAAGCAGTTTGCCGGTGATGCCAAACGGACGGCGCAGTTCAAGGTGCGTCCAGTGGTATAACGGGTTGCCAATGGTGTGTGGCACGGTCGCCGCCCACGCATCAAACTTTTCACGGTCAGACGCATCACCGGTACACAGACGCTCAGCGACACCGTTGGTACGCATGGCGCGCCACTTATAGTGATCGCCTTTGAGCCAGATGTCATACAGGTTGTTGAAACGGTAGTTTTCAGCAATCTGCTGCGGCGGGAGATGGCAATGATAGTCAAAAATCGGCTGATCTTTTGCGTAGTCGTGGTACAGACGGCGGGCAAATTCGGTATCTAACAGAAAATCTTCAGTCATAAACGGGGTCATTATCGTCTTCCTCTCACGAGTGGTCAGATGTTTATCTGTAATGCCGACAAAGTTATCACACCAATTTCGTCAAGCCGAAGATTTTTTCGTGAGTTAGATCAATAAAAATTGACAAAAAATGACATTAAAAAACTAAAAAAAGCGACCAAAGCCGCGCCATGACTGACTTCAAGCCCTACCACCTATACCCACACGTAAAATACCTCTTTTGTGACAGCATTCACCTTTTAAAGTTGTATGACAAGTTATTGTGCACCCCGTCAAACATAAGCCGACGGAATGCATTGTTGGTGAAAGATACACCTGACTTAACGGTACGGATACCGAATTAAGCACAAGTACGAAGGCAAGGTTCGGGTCGTACCGGGTTCTCCCGGTAAGCCCCTCGATTGAGACATCCTCCCGTAGTACTGGATGAAGACCGTATGAAGATGCGGAATAACGACACGATGAGGTTTACATGCGTAAAATTAAAGGATTACGTTGGTACATGATCGCACTGGTGACGCTGGGCACCGTGCTGGGTTACCTGACGCGTAATACCGTTGCAGCCGCTGCTCCAACCCTGATGGAAGAGCTGCACATTTCTACACAGCAATACTCCTATATCATTGCCGCTTACTCCGCGGCCTATACGGTAATGCAGCCTGTTGCCGGTTATGTGCTGGATATTTTGGGCACCAAAATTGGTTACGCCTTCTTCGCCGTTGCCTGGGCTGTCTTCTGCGGCGCAACCGCATTAGCAGGTAGCTGGGGTGGGCTGGCGCTGGCGCGAGGTGCGGTCGGTGCGGCAGAAGCTGCGATGATCCCGGCTGGCCTGAAAGCGAGCTCCGAATGGTTCCCGGCGAAAGAGCGCTCTATCGCGGTCGGTTACTTCAACGTCGGTTCTTCAATCGGTGCGATGATTGCGCCTCCGTTGGTGGTATGGGCAATCGTCATGCACAGCTGGCAGATGGCATTTATTATCTCCGGTGTGCTGAGCTTCGCCTGGGCGATGGCATGGCTTATCTTCTACAAACACCCGCGTGACCAGAAAAAACTGACCGACGAAGAACGCGACTACATCATTAACGGCCAGGAAGCCCAGCACCAGGTCGGTACGGCGAAGAAAATGTCCGTGGGTCAGATTCTGCGTAACCGTCAGTTCTGGGGTATCGCCCTGCCACGTTTCCTGGCAGAGCCTGCCTGGGGTACTTTCAATGCCTGGATCCCGCTGTTCATGTTTAAAGTGTATGGCTTTAACCTGAAAGAAATCGCCATGTTCGCCTGGATGCCAATGCTGTTTGCTGACCTGGGTTGTATCGTGGGGGGTTACCTGCCGCCGCTGTTCCAGCGCTGGTTTGGCGTGAACCTGATTGTTTCCCGTAAAATGGTTGTCACCCTGGGCGCCCTGCTGATGATTGGCCCAGGTATGATTGGTCTGTTCACCAGCCCGTATGTTGCAATCGGCCTGCTGTGCATCGGTGGCTTTGCTCACCAGGCACTGTCTGGCGCGCTGATTACGCTCTCTTCTGACGTATTCGGTCGTAACGAAGTGGCCACGGCTAACGGCTTGACCGGGATGTCCGCCTGGCTGGCAAGTACTCTGTTCGCCCTGGTGGTCGGTGCGCTGGCAGATACCATCGGCTTCAGCCCGCTGTTCGCGGTATTGGCCATCTTCGACCTGCTGGGTGCATTGGTCATCTGGACGGTATTGAAAAACAAACCGGCTGAAGAGGTTGAGCAAGAAACGCACCAACCGGCCACGCAAAGCTAGTTTGAGAGTGTTAAACCTGTAGCAAAAGCCGCCGATTATGGCGGCTTTTTCATGCGGCGTTATGGTTAGATCCTCGTAAAAGTGGTATAACAAATCTAATCTGCCGTACCCTGCCTGGAGAGAATATGGAAATCACTGACGCACGTCGTTTATATCAGCAACTTGCCGCTGAGCTGAAAGAGCGCATTGAGCAAGGCGTTTATCTCGTGGGCGACAAACTGCCTGCCGAGCGCTTTATTGCTGACGAAAAATGCGTGAGCCGTACAGTGGTTCGTGAAGCCATTATCATGCTGGAAGTCGAAGGCTACGTTGAAGTGCGCAAAGGCTCCGGCATCCATGTTATTTCCAATACGCCACGCCATCAGCAGGCGCCTGACGAATCCATGGAATTCGCCAATTACGGCCCGTTCGAGCTGCTCCAGGCCCGTCAGCTCATTGAAAGTAATATCGCCGAATTTGCCGCTACCCAGGTGACCAAGCAGGACATCATGAAGCTGATGGAGATCCAGGACAAAGCGCGCAACGAGAAGTGTTTCCGCGACTCCGAATGGGATTTGCAATTCCACATTCAGGTCGCGATGGCCACGCAGAATACCGCCCTTGCCGCCATCGTCGAGAAAATGTGGACCCAGCGTAGCCATAACCCGTACTGGAAAAAACTGCATGAACATATTGATGCGCGTACGGTCGATAACTGGTGCGATGACCATGACCAAATCCTGAAAGCGTTGATCCGCAAAGACCCACATGCTGCCAAACTGGCGATGTGGCAGCATCTGGAAAACACCAAGCTGATGTTGTTCAACGAAACCAGCGATGACTTCGAATTTAATGCCGATCGCTACCTTTTCGCTGAAAACCCGGTTGTGCATCTCGACACGGCCGCCAACGGCACTAAATAATCGTCTATCCCTTATCAGGCCAGTCTTCGGACTGGCCTGACGTTTAATGTGGGTAAGCAAAACATATATAGTGTCAGCCTTTGTAAATACCCTCGCCTCTCCCCCACACAACACGCAAAATCAAACCTCAACAAACTGCAAAATCTGTGACGTAAAACTCAGGCGTTTGTTACAATTAGATGCATTTTGTCGTTCTGTGAGTTAGCAATTGCTTACTTCGCCATTAACAAGGATGTGTTTACCGCGACCGATTAAAATATAAACAATGTCGCAGTGCGTTCAGGCGTTACGTTAATCGTTGTACCAGGAATCGTGAATGGAACTATTATCCCAGTTATTAAATGCGTTATGGAGCCAGGATTTCGAAACCCTGTCGAATCCGTCCATGATTGGCATGCTCTACTTCGTCTTGTTTATGATCCTGTTCCTTGAGAACGGGCTGTTACCTGCCGCCTTCTTGCCAGGCGATAGCCTGCTGGTGCTGATTGGCGTTCTGATTGCCAAAGGCGCGCTGGGTTTCCCACAAACCATTCTTTTGCTTACCACCGCCGCAAGTCTGGGCTGCTGGCTCAGTTATATTCAGGGGCGATGGCTGGGGAATACGCGCATTGTGCAGAACTGGCTTTCGCATCTTCCGGCCCACTATCACCAACGCGCGCATCATCTGTTCCATAAACATGGGCTCTCTGCGTTGCTGATTGGCCGTTTCATCGCTTTCGTACGTACCCTTCTGCCAACCATCGCCGGGATATCCGGGCTGAGCAATGCGCGCTTCCAGTTCTTTAACTGGATGAGTGGCCTGCTGTGGGTGCTTATCCTGACTTCGCTGGGGTACCTGCTTGGCAAAACGCCGGTATTCCTGAAGTATGAAGATGCGTTGATGTCCTGTCTGATGCTGTTGCCGGTAGCGTTGTTGATAATTGGCCTGGTAGGGTCGCTGGTTGTTCTGTGGAAGAAAAAATACGGCAACCGGAGCTCATAATGGAGCTGAAACAGGTCACGCTACGTCGATTTACCCTGAGCCTTGGCGCATTATTGCTGTTTTGCGCCATTCTCTGGCTCTGCGCGACGTTACAGCAGAAAGAATCCACGCTGGCGATTCGCCCACTCAATCAGGGCGTCAGCATGCCGGATGGCTTCTCCATCTGGCATCATCTGGATGCTAACGGTATTCAGTTCAAGAGCATTACGCCGCAAAACGACGCGCTGCTGATTAAATTTGAGTCCAGCGCGCAAAGCGCCGCAGCCAAAAAGGTGCTCGACAGCACGCTGCCGCATGAGTACATCATCGCCCAACAAGATGACGATCGCGATGCCTCCACCTGGCTTTCGCTATTGCGCGACACGCCGCATCGCTTTGGATAATTCTGTATCTAATCACTGGCTTTGGTGATTTCCCTTTTTTCTAACTATGCTTAAGTAAGTGGGCGTAACCTATCACCCCACATTACTGGAACCCGTACATTCCTGATGTACTTAACACAATGGAAGGTTTCTTACATGAAATACCGCATCGCACTGACCATCGCTCTTCTGTCCCTTACTGCTGGCGCTAGCGCGACCACGCTCTGTCAGGAGAAAGAACAGGACATCCAGCGTGAGATAAGCTATGCCGAAAAGCATAACAATCAAAACCGTATAAATGGCCTGAAAAAAGCGTTAAGTGAGGTCAAAGCACACTGTTCCGACAGTAAGCTACGCGCCGACCATCAGGAAAAAATTGCCGAGCAGAAAGAAGAGATCGCTGAACGTCAGCGTGACCTGCAGGAAGCAAAGCAAAAAGGCGATGCGGATAAAATTAGCAAGCGCGAGCGTAAACTCGCGGAATCTCAGCACGAGCTTAAAGAACTGGAGTCTCGCCAGTACTAAGCACATGGACATTCAAACAGGAGAGCATCATGTCTAAAGATACCAATGCAGATAATCTGCGCGCGGAACTGAAATCACTGGCTGACACCCTGGAAGAAGTACTGAATAGCTCCTCTGATAAGTCTAAAGAAGAGATAAGTAAGCTGCGCAGCAAAGCGGAAAGCGCACTGAAAGAGAGCCGCCATCGTCTGGGCGAAACCAGCGATGCACTGGCCAAACAAACCCGCGAAGCCGCGGCGCGTGCCGATGGCTATGTACGTGAAAATCCCTGGACCGGTGTAGGAATTGGCGCGGCGGTGGGTCTGGTGCTGGGCGTACTGCTGACGCGTCGCTAATAATGGCGGATTATCAACACACACAAGGCCCGGGGAAAAACATCCTCGGCATCGGCCAACGTCTGGTAACCGTACTGGTGCAGATGGTTGAGACGCGGGTGCGCCTTGCGGTGGTGGAGCTGGAAGAAGAGAAAGCCAACATCTTCCAGCTATTACTGCTGGTTGGCTTAACCCTGCTGTTTGCCGCTTTCGGTCTGATGAGCCTGCTGGTCCTGATTATCTGGGCAGTCGATCCACAATATCGGCTGAACGTGATGATTGGTACCACCGTCACCTTACTGGTGCTGGCGTTAATCGGCGGCCTTTGGACGTTACGTAAAGTGCGACGCTCAACCCTGCTGCGTCACACACGTCACGAACTGGCCAACGACCGGGCGCTGCTGGAGGACGATCGTGAGTAACCGAAAGGAGCGTGAGGCGCGTAAGGCGTATTTGCTGAGCCAGATTCAGCAACAGCGGCTGGACTTAAGTGCGGGCCGACGCGACTGGCTGGAACTCACCCACGTCTATGACCGTAAATGGGCGATGCTGCTCAGCCTGCGGACCTGGGCGCTGGCGGGGAGCGGTGTGTTCGCCGTCTGGGGTTTACGTCAGCCGAACAGGCTGGTGCGCTGGGCACGACGCGGATTCAGCGTCTGGAGCGCCTGGCGGCTGGTGAAAAATACGCTGCGTTAATCTGACACAGGGCCCGGTATACCATGCCGGGCCTTGTTTTTAGGCGAGCGCTTCTATCTCGGCAACAGCCAGGCCGGTGGTTTTGGCGATAATCGCCACGTCGATGCCGGTGGCTAATAGTGCCTGGGCGATTTGGCGTTTGGCAGTGCGTTCGCCCCTATCAAAACCCTTATCGAGCCCTTTACTAAAACCTTCGCGACGCCCTTTGTTCATCCCTAACCGACGGCCAAAATCGATCCCTTTTTCCCGCTCTTTTTCCATCCACTCCGCAATCGTCATCAACGTCTCCTTGTGTTGAGGTACCTTACGCGCCAGCCGGCGAAAAAAGACGAACAGACTGGCGGAATGGCCGGCCTGCGCGATATAGCTCATCATCGCATCGAACTGGCTTTGGGTAGTGTAACCTGGCGCTAAAAGCCTTGCCAGCGCATCGGTGAGCTCAAGAAGATCGCGGCGGCGAATATGCTTTTGTAGAAATTCCAGCACCGCCATTCGCCGATGCGTGGCGATCTCATCGTCTGACAGCACCGTGATATCCACCAGCGGCAGCGCCTCGAAATAGACCTGTTTCGCCAGTGCCGGATGACTAAACGCTTCCCACCAGCGCATGGAATAGGGATAAGGGCTGCGTTCGCCATGATAAAACAGAATCGGAATAACCAAAGGCAACTGGTTATCGACGTTTTTGAGATGGCGATGCATCGCGGAAAAGGCATAGTACATCAGGCGAAAGGTCATGTTCTTCTGGGCCGTGCTTTGATGCTCAACCAGCGCATAGACATAACCTTTTCCCTGCACGGTATCCACGGACCACAGCACATCGGAGTGTGTTTCCTTCAGCTCCTCATCGATAAAACTGCTCGATTCCAGCTGCAGCGTCGACAGGTCGCACTGCGCACGTAAAGGGGCGGGGAGATGAATCGTCAGAAAGTCGCGAGCGGTTTCCGGGTGGGTCATGAACGTTTTAAAAACAGCATCATGCGGTGTTGGGGTCGTTGTTTCAGTCATGACATCCTGTCCAATAAGTGTCCTGTGCCGAGTATCCTGCCGATAACCCTTGCCGTCAGCAGCCAATTCCCCTCTTCCCGAGCAGCCTCGACAAAAATATTCATCTTGCATTGCATTACTCAGAATTTTTGAAGCAATTCGACAGTTTTCCTTGCTAACAATTGATCCAGGCCGCAGGTATTCTTCTTTCCATCGACAGCAGGCACACAGCATCAACGTGTATTTGCACAATAAATAACATTGTTCGCCCGATGGGTTTCCTGGAGTTATAAGATGAAAAAATTAGAAGATGTTGGTGTACTGGTAGCGCGCATTCTGATGCCAATCCTGTTTATTACCGCAGGTTGGGGCAAAATCACCGGTTATGCGGGTACCCAACAATATATGGAAGCAATGGGCGTCCCTGGCTTTATGCTGCCGCTGGTTATCCTGCTTGAGTTTGGCGGCGGTCTGGCAGTGCTGTTTGGTTTCCTGACCCGTACCACCGCACTGTTTACTGCGGGCTTCACCATCCTGACCGCGTTCCTGTTCCACAGCAACTTCGCGGAAGGTGTAAACTCGCTGATGTTCATGAAAAACCTCACCATCGCGGGCGGTTTCCTGCTGCTGGCTATCACTGGCCCGGGCGCATTCAGCATCGACCGCGTGCTGAATAAAAAATGGTAATCGCACTATACTGAATCAAAGCGAGGAGACATCTCCTCGCTTTTGCCATCTGAAGGAGAGAAAAAAATGGGACAACTGATTGACGGCGTCTGGCATGACACCTGGTACGACACCAAATCCACCGGGGGTAAATTTCAACGTTCAGTCTCGGCATTCCGTAACTGGCTCACTGCGGATGGCGAAGCAGGCCCAACGGGCGTCGGCGGTTTTGCCGCTGAGAAAGATCGCTATCACCTGTACGTCTCGCTCGCCTGTCCGTGGGCACACCGCACGCTGATTCTGCGTAAACTGAAAGGCCTGGAGCCGTTTATTTCCGTTTCCGTGGTTAACCCGCTGATGCTTGAAAATGGCTGGACCTTTGATGACAGCTTCCCGGCTGCGACCGGCGATACGCTGTATCAGCATGAATTCCTGTATCAACTCTATCTGCATGCCGATCCACACTATACCGGGCGCGTTACTGTGCCGGTACTGTGGGATAAGAAAAACCATACCATCGTCAGTAACGAATCTGCCGAAATCATTCGCATGTTCAATACGGCCTTCGACGGTCTGGGTGCAAAAGCGGGCGATTACTACCCTGTCGCCCTGCGCGAGCAAATTGATGAACTGAACGGCTGGATCTACGACACCGTAAATAACGGCGTCTACAAAGCCGGCTTTGCCACCAGCCAGGAAGCCTACAGCGACGCAGTCGAGAAAGTCTTCACCTCACTGGAACGCCTTGAGCAGATCCTCGGTCAGCATCGTTATCTGACGGGCAACCAACTCACTGAGGCTGATATTCGCCTGTGGACCACATTGATTCGCTTTGATCCGGTTTATGTAACGCACTTTAAGTGCGACAAACACCGCATCAGCGATTACCTGAATCTGCACGGCTTTATGCGCGATATCTATCAGATGCCGGGCATTGCCGAAACGGTGAATTTCGATCACATCCGCAATCACTATTTCCGCAGCCATAAAACGATTAACCCTACAGGAATCATTTCCATCGGGCCGTGGCAGGATCTCGACGAGCCGCACGGGCGTGATGAGCGCTTCCGTTAATGACACAGGGCATCCTTCGGGATGCCCTATTAATTGGTTACGTAAATATTTACCACCGTTTCATTCACAGCTATTCTTAATTTGATCGCTTAGAAAACAAGTGATTAACGATTAGCTGAGGCAGAAAATGGATTGGTATCTCAAAGTTCTACGAAATTACATCGGTTTTGGGGGCCGCGCGCGCCGTAAAGAGTACTGGATGTTTATTCTGGTCAACGTCATCTTTACGCTGGTGCTGGGTATTCTCGATAAGATGCTGGGCTGGCAACGCGCCAGCGGTGAAGGCATTCTGACAACAATTTATGGTGTGCTGATTTTCCTGCCCTGGTGGGCCGTCCAGTTCCGCCGTCTGCATGATACCGACCGCTCAGCCTGGTGGCTGTTGCTGCTGATCATCCCGATTATCGGCTGGCTGGTGATTATTATCTTCAACTGCCAGTCGGGTACGCCGGGCGAGAACCGCTTTGGGGCGGATCCGAAGTTGAATTCGTAGCGCATTTATTGCCGGATGGCGCTTCGCTTATCCGGCCTACGCAAGTCCTGTAGGCCGGATAAGGCGCTGAACATAATGACTACTTAACCGCCAGCAGCTTCTGAATTTCCCGCAGACACCACGACTTCGCTTCGCCCATGCTGTCGCGACGCCACGCCATGATAATTTCCACTTCGTTGGTGTATTCCGGGCTCACTACCCGCAAACGCCCCTCGGCGATATCTTTTTCCACCAGCGGATACGGCATGGTCGCCACGCCTAATCCGGCCAGCAGAGCCTGGCGCTTATCTTCCATTGAGGTTACGGTAAGACGTGGCTGTTTATCCAGCAACTGCACCGTCAGCACCGGGCGTTCACGCGCCGTATCTGCCACCGCCACACCGCGGTATTTCACGCGCGTCACTTCAGAGAGCGGTTCCGGCTCCTGATGAATCGGGTGATCTGGCGCGGCGACGTACACGTTCATCACCGAATAGAGTTTGCGGGAGTTAATTTCCGACGACGAGCGGAAATGCATATCCGGCGCAATCACGATATCCGCACGCCCTTGCTCCAGACGTTCCCACGCACCGGCCAGCACTTCGGTGATAATCGACAACTGGGTGTTAGCTTTCAACGCCAGCTTCTCAATCAGCGGGTAGAGCGTAGGCGTTGGAATAAGCGCTTCGGTGACAATCGTCAGATGCGTTTCCCAACCGCGCGCCAGTGCTTCGGCATCGGTCGTCAGCTTATCCGCCGCTTCCAGCAGCACGCGCCCGCGTTCCAGAAGCATCCGCCCGACATTGGTGAATTTTGTTCGATGACCCGAGCGGTCGAACAGCACAACGTCCAGTTCTTCTTCCAGTTTTTGCATGGTGTAGCTTAATGCAGACGGAACGCGTCCCAGCTCATCAGCCGCAGCGGCAAAGCTGCCGCGACGGTCGATTGCATCCATCACCCGCAGGGCTTCCAGCGTTAATGCTCTCTCTTTAGCCATCGTTTTATCATTCAGGAAATTTGAATATACCGGGCAGAATATCTGGCTAACAATGCAGCGTCCATACCTTTACCATTGATTTAGTGTAAAGAGAGGTCAAAAACTATGATTACTACCCGAACAGCCAAACAGTGTGGACAGGCGGACTTCGGCTGGCTCCAGGCTCGCTACACTTTCTCCTTTGGACACTACTTTGACCCGAAACTGCTGGGATACGCCTCTTTGCGTGTCCTGAACCAGGAAGTGCTGGCACCAGGGGCCTCCTTCCAGCCGCGAACTTACCCGAAAGTGGATATCCTTAATATCATCCTCGAAGGGGAAGCGGAGTACCGCAACAGCGAAGGCCATCATGTCCAGGCGAAAGCAGGCGAAGCGCTGCTGATTTCGACCCAGCCGGGCATCAGCTACAGCGAACATAACGTCAGTAAAGATACGCCGCTCACCCGGATGCAACTCTGGCTTGACGCCTGCCCGGAACGCGAAAACCCGCTGGTTCAGAAAGTGGACATTGCAGATGCATCACGACAACTGCTCGCTTCACCGGACGGCGCAGACGGCAGTCTGCAACTGCGTCAGAAGGTGTGGATCCACCATATCGACTTAAAAAAAGGCGAAAAAGCCAGTTTCCACCTCAACGGCCCGCGCGCTTATCTGCAATCGATTCACGGTACCGTGCATGCCGAAACGCTGGCGATGGAAAAAGGGGCGCTCACCTGCGGTGATGGCGCATTTATTCGTGACGAAGATAACATAACGCTGGTTGCCGATACGCCGCTGCGCGCTTTACTGATAGATTTACCTGTATGATTTTCAGGATGAAAAGAGTGAGCAGATGAGTAAAAAAAGCCATAAGAAGCCGCAGGCGAAAAAGCAGGTAAAACCCAAGTCCGTCATTTCAGCGCCGGTAAGTTTCGGTTATGAAGAGATGTTAGGCGAACTCGAAGCGATTGTCGCTGATGCCCAAAACCGCCAGTCGGAAGAGGAAGTGGCGTAAAAAAATCCCCGGTGATACCGGGGATTGTTATTTAAATGGTCGCCTTGTGAGACATAATCTCGATAATTTGTTGGTCCGTATGCTGCATCGCATGGCGCGCCAACGCACACAGATTAGCAATTGAATGCTCGACGTCACACCCCACAATGCCATCGTTGCCACTTACCGCCGATCCATCTAACGCCAGCAGAACGGCTTTCCACGCAGAAGACACACTGGTAGAGACCTTCATCGCGCAGCTGTTAGACGCCCCATCGCAAATCATTCCGCTTACGTCTCCTATCATGCTGGCGATAGCCATTGAGATCACGGCATAATCGCCCCCCGCAAGTAAGGCCATCCCCGCCGCAGCCCCCATCGCCGCTGTCGTAGTCGCACAGAGCGCAGAAAGTCGCGGAAGTTGATTATGAATATAAATGGCGCTTAGGTGCGACAGCATTAATGCTCGCGCCAGTTTTTCATCATCGGCCGCAAAATGCTCCGCGACAATCAACACCGGGAGCGTGGCAGTAATCCCCTGATTACCTGAGCCTGAATTGGTCATGGCAGGAAGCGACGCCCCTCCCATTCTGGCATCAGACGCCGCGCTGGTGCGGATTAAAATAGCCGTCGAAATATCATCAGCCAACAACCCACGATGCCGTTGTTTTTCTAGCGTTCGGCCAAGGTGTAATCCCCATTCGCTTTGCAGGCCCTGCCTGGAGAGCGCATCATTCATCTGGGCAGCGTCGAGAATAAAACGAATCGCCTCAAAGGGAATCTGAATAGCGAAATCGACAATCTCCGCAAGCGTAGCCGATGCCAGACTTTCCAGAGGATTAGGTCGACGCGTTTCGCCGCCCTTCTCCGCAAGGGAAAATAGCGCTCCATCCTGCGTCTCAATGCTGACGATACGCGTGTGATCTCCAACGATGGTCACGCTACACCAGTGCTCGCCAGCACTAAGCCTGGCTCTGGCGTAGAGAATATCCTCGCACGGCGATTGCAATACGATGCGTACCTGCCCATTTTCCAGCATCAATTTCGCCGCCGTAAGGTGGTCCCTGGTGCTGTTTTTCAGTACCTCCAGCCCAGCCCGCGGGTCACCGCCCAGCGCCCCCAGCGCCGCCGCAATAGGTAGGCCCACCATCCCGGTTCCCGGAACGGTCACGCCCATGCCGTTCTTCATCAGATTAGGCGAGACCCACGCGTCAATGCGTTCAATTTTTCCCTGTAAATGCGATGCCGCCACAGCCGCTGCGAGCGCCAATGAGACAGGCTCAGTACAGCCAAGCGCAGGTTTTACCTCCTGCTTTACTGCAGCGAGAAACACATCCCATTTGGGGTTTATTTCATTCTCAAACATAACAACAACCTTTTATAGCGATATCAGGAAAATGCGAGGAATGGAGATACACATAATAGAAGGCCAGTAACAATAATGACCCACAGGGATAACCCCTTATATTTATGCAATGCAGGAACTTTATAGACCAGCCAGGCAGGAATTAAACATCCGACCATGCCGAATATAGGGCTGCAAATCGAAGTAAAACTAAGTACCGGGGCATTCAGAACAATTGCACTCCAGGCCAGGAGAACTGCAAATATCATGATGCCGCGCTGTACGATTTTTTCATTGATTGCATCAGATGAAAATCTACGGCGCAGTACGTTCATTACAATACCCTGAGTCGCTTCACGGAAGCCTAAATAGACACCAAAGAAGGCGGTCATCACCGCGAAGATATTCAGGATAACGCTGACAACTTTCACCCAACCAGCACCTGCGCCGCTAATAAATTGCGCAGCAATCGCCAGTGCAGAAATATTCTGCTCATAGGCTTTGACAGCCTCATCATGCCCCATCGCCAGCGTAAATGAGACGGCATAAAAGAATACAGTTACAAAGAGAATACCAAATGCAATATTCATGGCCCGCAATGCTTTATAGCGTGCGACTTCTATTGATTTTTCCCGAGAACGGTAGGAAATCACCATCGGGCTCAGTGTCTGAATAAAGAGAATGGACGTCAGTGTAAAAGGCAACGTAATGATCGCATTTTTGATTAGCAGGCCTAACGGCGGTAAAGCACCAACATTATAGAGACGCCACATCCCTATCATTGACAGCCCCAACGCAGCGACAACCAGAAGCTTTGTCAGTACCATACCTGATGAGATCTTGAACAGCAGTTTCTCTCCCCGGGAGGAGATTGCCACCAGAACGCAAATAAGCACTAACCCATAAAACGGGTTTTCGGAGAGCAACCCGTCCGTTACGCCAAAGGTTTGCAGATAAGATGCACTGTCGTTGGTGATTGCAGTTGAATAGACGAACATCCAGATGACTAACATCACAAAATAGAGAGCGCCCAACAGGATCCCCCAGTTTTTACCGAGGTAGCCGCTAATCACGCTGGGATAATCTTTGCATTCTGGTGATTCAGCGAGGGTATTAATAAACAGTCGCTGAAAAAGATACATTGCCGGATAACCAATAATCGAAGAGAGTAAAAAAACCCACAGGCCCATTAGCCCAACCTGCACAGGTAAAAAAACAATGCCCGCACCAATTGCCATGCCGATACTCATAATAACCCATCCAGTATCGGTGCTGTCGAACTTGATGGCTTCTTTCCAGGCTTGCTCACTCATATTCTCCCGAGAAAGAGGTACAGCACTTTCCCGAGCAACACAATTTTTTGTCGCCGTTTCCATAACGTAACCACTCTGTGTATAGGTAAGATGTTTATTATTTATCTCGTTGCTACAAAGGCGATATACAACGTATTTTTGGCAGGCTTATTATTAATATAAAGGCATCATACTCGTAGATTGAGAGAAATATTTCACAATATTAAGATGAATAGAGGGTAATATTGACAAAAATTTTCTCTGCCAAGGCGCATATGAAGAAAAAGATACTACCAATAAAGTATGTTTGAACAACATCACATTTTTAATCCAGGGAAAAAGGATAAAAAAAAGCTCCGTCGTGCGGAGCTTTTTCGTGACTGGAGAGTGTTAACTGCACACCACTTTTATCGCCAGCCCGCCACGAGACGTTTCGCGATACTTATCGTTCATATCTTTGCCCGTTTCATACATTGTCTCGATCACTTTATCGAGAGAGACACGCGCTTCACTGGTACGCTGAATAGCCATTCGCGCCGCATTGACCGCTTTTACCGCGTTGATGGCATTACGCTCGATACAGGGAATTTGCACCTGACCGCCAACCGGGTCGCAGGTCAGGCCCAGGTTATGCTCCATGGCGATTTCCGCCGCCATGCACACCTGATGCGGGCTGCCGCCAAGCAGCTCCGTCAGGCCCGCCGCCGCCATTGAAGCTGCAACGCCCACTTCGCCCTGGCAGCCCACTTCTGCGCCAGAAATTGAAGCATTCTGTTTATACAGGCCGCCAATCGCCCCGGCGGTCAGTAAAAAACGCGCCACGGAGTTGCCGTTCACCGTACGACGGAATTTGTCGTAATAGGCCAGCACTGCCGGTACGATACCGCAGGCACCGTTGGTGGGCGCGGTGACGACGCGCCCACCCGCCGCATTCTCTTCACTGACCGCCAGCGCGAACATGTTGATCCAGTCGATCACATTCATCGGATCGCTGGATGTACTGTCGCTGGAGACGAGGATCCGCCGTAACGCCACCGCGCGACGCGGCACATTCATCGGCCCGGGCAACACGCCTTCCGTATTCATACCACGCTCGATCCCGGTGCGCATGACGTGCCAGATCCGCGCAAAACCGGTGTCGATCTCTTCTCTGCTCCTGAGCGCCAGCTCGTTTTGCATCATCAGGCCTGAGATAGACAACCCGTTATCCGTGCACTGTTTTACCAGTTCACTGGCTGAACGGAATGGAAACGGCACCGGCTGTTCGATGTCATGCGCCAGGCCAAACTTTTCCTCTTCGACAATAAAACCGCCGCCCACCGAGTAGTAAGTTTTACTCAGCAGAATCTGGTCGCCGTGACGCGCGGTAAAACGCATGCCGTTCTCGTGGCGCGGCAGGGTCTCGTCATGAAAGACCACGTCATCATTCACAGAGAACGGCACCACGGCAGCGCCTTGCGCGACCGTTAGACGCCCGCTGCGCTGTACGGCGCGAATAAATGCCGGAATGGCGTCAATATCGACGCTATCCGGGCGATTGCCGGCCAGCCCCATAATCACCGCGATATCGGTGGCATGCCCTTTCCCGGTGAGCGACAGCGAACCATAGAGATCAACCGTCAGACCGGTTATTTGCGACAGCGCCCCACTCTTCTCGAGTTCATCAATAAAGGATTTCCCGGCATTCATCGGCCCAACCGTGTGCGAACTGGATGGCCCAACGCCGATTTTGAACATATCGAATGTGCTAATCATATCCGTGACCTCGATACGACTTCAGAGACGGGCTGCCGGATAGCAGCCCGGTGTGGCTACAACTGATTTACAGGCTATCTCCCCGAACGGCAATTGCCTCAATTTCCAGCTTCACATCCTTCGGTAATCTCGCCACCTGCACGCAGCTGCGCGTCGGGTAAGTCGCATGATGATCGTCGAAGAACTGCTGATAAACCTGGTTGATGGTCGCAAAATCATTCAGGTCAGTGATAAATACCGTCGTCTTCACGATACTCCCCACTTCAAGGCCTGCCGCCGTGATGATGGCTTTGACGTTCTCCAGGCTCATTCGCGCCTGATCCGCCACATCCGCCGGGATCTCGCCGTTTTGTGGATTCACCGGGATCTGCCCGGAGGTGAAGATCATTTTTCCTAAATCGATCCCTTGTACGTAGGGGCCAATCGCACCCGGCGCACGGGTGGTTTCAATCATCTTTTTCATGCGCTCTCCAGTTCTCAAAGTGCCTGAGTAAAGGTTCGGAAAATTACGTCCTGTTGCTGCTCACGCGTCAGCGCATTAAAGCGCACCGCGTAGCCCGAGACGCGAATCGTTAAGTTCGGGTAATTTTCCGGATGCGCGATGGCATCCAGCAGCATGTCGCGGTTCATCACGTTGACGTTAAGATGCTGGCCGCCTTCTATCGACGCTTCATGATGGAAATAGCCATCAAGCAGGCCGACGAGGTTGGTCTTGCGTACCGCATCCTCTTTGCCGAGCGCTGCCGGAACAATCGAGAAGGTGTAGGAAATCCCGTCTTTGGCATAGGTAAACGGCAGCTTCGCCACCGATGTCAGCGAGGCAACCGCACCTTTGCGATCGCGTCCGTGCATCGGGTTGGCACCCGGCGCAAATGGCGTGCCCGCGCGGCGGCCGTCCGGCGTATTCCCGGTTTTCTGGCCATACACCACGTTCGAGGTGATGGTCAGAATCGACTGGGTCGGTACGGCGTTACGGTAGGTTGGCAGCACTTTGATTTTCTTCATAAAGCGCTCAACCAGGTCACAGGCGATGCTATCGACACGTTCGTCATTGTTACCGTATTGCGGATAATCGCCCTCGATTTCAAAATCGACAGCCAGCCCGTTTTCATCACGAATCGGTTTTACGCGGGCATATTTGATAGCCGACAGGGAATCTGCAGCCACCGATAACCCGGCCATACCGCAGGCCATGGTGCGATAGACATCGCGGTCGTGCAGTGCCATCAGCGACGCTTCGTAGCTGTATTTGTCATGCATGTAGTGAATGACGTTCAGCGCGCTGATGTACTGCACCGCCAGCCAGTCCATAAAGTGATCGAGGCTTTCCATGACGGTGTCGTAATCCAGCACCTCATCCAACAACGGCGCGGTTTTCGGGCCGACCTGGATTTTCAGCTTCTCATCCACCCCACCGTTAATGGCGTACAGCAGCGTTTTCGCGAGGTTGGCGCGCGCACCGAAGAACTGCATCTGCTTGCCAATAACCATCGGGCTGACGCAGCAGGCGATGGCGTAGTCATCGCTGTCGAAGTCTGCGCGCATCAGATCGTCGTTTTCATACTGCAGGGATGAGGTGACGATAGAGACCTGCGCCGCATACTGCTTGAATGCTTTCGGCAGCGCTTCCGACCACAGTATGGTCAGGTTAGGCTCTGGCGCGGGGCCCATGGTGTGCAGAGTATGCAGGTAACGAAACGCGTTTTTGCTTACCAGCGTGCGGCCATCCAGCCCCATCCCGCCGATCACTTCCGTCGCCCAAATCGGGTCGCCGGAGAAGAGCGTGTCAAATTCCGGGGTACGCAGGAAACGCACCATGCGGATCTTCATAATAAAGTGGTCGATCAGCTCCTGCGCCTGCTGTTCCGTTAGCTCACCCGCCTGCATATCGCGCTCGATATAGATATCAAGGAAGGTGGCCGTGCGGCCCAGCGACATCGCGCCGCCGTTCTGCGATTTCACCGCCGCCAGGTAGGCGAAATAGAGCCACTGCACCGCCTCCTGAGCATTACGTGCCGGGCGCGAGATATCGCAACCATACTTCGCTGCCATCTCCTGCATTTGCAGCAGCGCGCGGCGATGTTCTGCCAGCTCTTCACGCAGGCGAATGGTGGCTTCCAGGCTTTCGCCCCACTCCAGTTTGTTCTGTAAGTCCGCAAATTGCAGCTCGCGTTCGCGCACCAGATAACGGATGCCGTACAGCGCCACGCGGCGGTAATCGCCGATAATGCGCCCGCGCCCGTAGCCATCCGGCAAGCCGGTCAGCACGCCCGATTTGCGGCAACGCAGCATATCCGGCGAGTAGGCGTCAAATACGCCCTGGTTATGGGTTTTACGCAGCGACGTGAACTGGTACTCGAAATCGGCATCCATTTCGCGGCCATAGGCCTCGAAAGAGCTTTTGATCATATTGATGCCGCCGAACGGATGCAGCGCGCGTTTCAGCGGTTTATCCGTTTGCAGGCCGACGATTTTTTCCAGATCTTTTTCGATATAACCCGCATCGTGCACGGTGATGGTGGTCGCGATATTGGTGTCAAAATCGACCGGGGCGTGAGTGGCATTCTCGGTACGAATGCCTTCCATCACTTTTTCCCACAATGCGGTCGTCGCCGATGTCGCTTCCGCAAGGAAAGACTCATCGCCTTCATACGGCGTGTAGTTCTGCTGAATAAATTCGCGAACGTTAATCTCGTCCTGCCATTCGCTACCCTTAAAACCGCGCCATGCATCGGCAAAATGCATATCGTTAAGATCGATATTTACCTTCATGAAACTCTTCTCTCAATTTTAAAAGCGATTAACTCAGGCGTATTCCGCTACCGTATTAATATTTCCTAAACGGATAGCGTCCAGCGCAATCATTTTTTCTTCATTGGTCGGAATAACGGCGCAGACGACACTGGAATGTTCGTCAGAAATAATACGTTCGCCGCAGGAATTAGGTTGGTTATTCATTTCGCGACTCACCACCACGCCCAGCACGCGTAAATGCTCCATCACCATTTGGCGGATAAGTACCGAATTTTCACCGATACCGCCGGTGAAAATAATACCGTCCAGCCGGGTCAGCGATGCCGCGTGTCCGGCAATATGGCGCGCAATGCGATGGACAAAGGTTTTGATCGCCAGCTGCGCGCGCTCATGCCCTTCGTGCCACGCTTTTTCCAGGGTGCGCAGGTCTGATGACAATCCGGAAATACCCAGCAGGCCAGACTCTTTATTGACGATGTGCTCAAGGTCGCTCATCGTCTGGTTGGTCTGGCTGGCAATCCACGCCATCGCGCCAAAATCGACGTCGCCGCTGCGGGTGCCCATCATCAGGCCTTCCAGCGGCGTCATGCCCATCGACGTATCTACGCTCTGCCCGTTGTGTACCGCGCAAATAGATGCCCCGTTGCCCAGGTGCGCAATCACCAGCCCGGAATCGGCTTCCTGTAACCCCAGCAGGCCATACGTCTGTTTTGCGACATAACGATGAGAGGTGCCGTGGAAACCGTAGCGGCGCACGCCCAGCTCTTCAGTGTATTTCCATGGTAGACCATAGAGATACGCTTCTGGCGGCAGCGTCTGATGGAAGCTGGTGTCAAACACGGCAACCTGCTGTACGCCCGGGAAAAGCTGGCGGGCGGACTCAATCCCGCTCAGGTTGGCGTAGTTATGCAACGGCGCCAGCGGCGAAACTTTACGGATACTGTCAATCACTGCGTCAGTAATTAAAACAGACTGGGTAAAGATATCGCCGCCGTGGGCGATGCGGTGGCCAATTAAGGCCACATTGTCCATTAAATTGCGTTTTTCAAGTTCAAATGAGATAGCGCTTAATGCAGCTTCATAAGTGGGTTGGGACAGCGGCGAAATATCGCCGCCGTTGACCGTTAAACCCGCCTGTTCAGTATTAATACCCTCCGCGATACCCGCCAGTAATACATCACAGGTATCAACATCCAGTACTGAAAATTTAATAGACGATGAACCGCTATTAATAACCAATACAACCGGGAACTCATTCATATTACGACTCCGCTCATCCTGAGCATGTTAATTAAAACAGTTTGTAGACGATATTCAGAATGGTCAGCAGACCAATCGCGGTAACGAAGACGTTATCCAGTTTGCCGCGGTATTTCGCCAGCGACGGTGCTTTACGGATGGCATACATCGGCAGCAAGCAGAGCAGAGAAGCGATAATCGGCGCGCCCATGGCTTCAATCAGGTCCAGGATGTTCGGGTTGGCGTAGGCCACCACCCAGGTAGAACCCATGATGAAAATCATGCTGATGGTATTCAGTTTGCCGGTGGAAACTTTGGTTTTGTCACCCTTGTAACCGAACTTCAGCACCAGGCCATTCAGCCCTTCCAGCGTGCCCAGGTAGTGGCCGAAGAAGGATTTGAAGATAGCAACCAGCGCGATGATGGAGGCACCATACTCAAGCGTGGTGGCAAACGTCGATTTCTGACCCGCCATGGAGGAGAAGTGGTTCGCCAGATACGACAGCACCGGGATGTTCTGCGCTTTCGCTTCCGCCATGTTTGCCGGAGAGAGCGTAAACAGGCAACTGAAGGCGAAGAACATCACCACGGCCACCATCAGCATACTGGCGCGGGAGATAATTTTAGAGCACTTACGCTCGGTATAATCACGGCCAAATTCGCCTTCGTACTCTTCACGCTTAGAGACCACGAAAGAGGAGACAATCGGTGAGAAGTTGAAGGAGAACACCATGATGGAAATCCCCAGCCACACGGTGACCAGAATGCCATCGTGACCGGTCAGCGAGATATCGCTGAGGCTAACCTGGTCAATAACCGCAGAGTTCCAGTAAGGAATCAGGGAGAGCGAAATTAGCACCAGGCTCGCGATGAACGGGAACACCAGGAAGCTCATCACTTTCACCATCAGATCTTTACCGAAGTAAATGACGAACGCCATCAACAACAGCAGGAACAATGCCACCAGGCCACGGTTTAACGCGGGCATCTGGAGCTGGTTTTCCCAGAAGGTCATGAAGGTGTTGGTAATGGTAACGCCATAAATCCACAGCAGTGGGCAGATAGCAAAGAAGTACAGGAAGGTGATAACCACCCCGCCGGTTTTACCAAAGTGCTCTTCTACCGTTTCAGTGATGTTTCCGGAAGGGTTAGATCCTGAAAGACACAGGCGCGCCAGCGCGCGGTGGCAATAAAAGGCAATGGGGTAAGCCAATAACAGCATTAATAATATTGGGATAAGGCCGCCGTAGCCTGCGCGAATTGGGAAGAATAAAACCCCGGCACCAATCGCTGTACCGAATAAACCCAACGTCCATGTGGTATCCGATTTACGCCAGGAGGCTTCTTTAGAATGGCTTACATTAATACTTTCTGTCGTACTCATATCTTATCCTTTGATTAAAGTACCCGTCATTCTTTAAATACCAGGCCAGCGCCGTTCGGCGCGCGGCCCGTAAATAATGATCAGGAAAATGGATTAAGCACCAACATACCCTGTAATTTGGGAAACACGAGAAAGGTCGATATTCCCACCTGAAATAATACTGACCGTTTTACGGCCACGAATATAATCGTCGAGCTTGCCGCTTAAGAGTGCCGCCGACGCTAATGCCCCCGCGCCTTCTGTCACCACTTTATTACGCTGAATTAATGCAATCATGCTGTCGCGAATTTCGTCTTCAGTGACCAGAACAATATCGTCAACCAGCTCACGCACAATTTCGAAGGTCAGGTTGCCCGGACGCGCAACGTCGCAGCCGTCAGCCAGCGTCGTGCAGGTGCGGTGATTGGTGATTTCACCGGCATAGAACGATGCGGCCATACCGTGAACATTTTCAGACTGCACACCGATAATTTTGATTGTCGGGTTAATGGATTTGATCGCCGTGGCGATCCCGGCAATCAGGCCGCCGCCGCCGATTGGCACGATGACGTTATCCACATCATAAAGGTCTTCAAGGATCTCCAGACCAATCGTTCCCTGACCAGCAATCACCAGCGCGTCATCATAAGGAGGAATAAAGATGCGGCCTTCGGTTTCAACGATTTCGCTGACTTTGGCAATCGTGTCGTTGAAGTTATCGCCGTGAAGAATCACTTCCGCAGAGTAATCCTGCGTCGCCGCAACTTTCGATTTCGGCGCACCTTTTGGCATCACGACCTTGCCGTCAATCCCAAGCATCGCGCAGGAAAGAGAAACGCCCTGCGCATGGTTGCCCGCTGAACAGGCGACCACGCCTTTACGGCGTTCAGCTTCCGTCAACGCGCTTAGTTTGTTAAATGCGCCGCGAATTTTAAAGGAACCCGTACGCTGCATATTTTCAAACTTCAGAAATATTTCACCTTTGCAGCGTTCGCTAAGATAATTTGAGCGCGGCATCCCGGTTTTATAAATTTTACCGGCCAGTCTTTTTTTCGCTGTTTGAATATCGTCAAGCGTTACAGGCAGATCGTAGGTAATATGCATCATATCCTCTTATCAGAATGGCTTTCTGATGTTTAGACAAAATCAGGGTGTCAGAGTATTTAATGACTCTGGGTTTCGTTTACGTTATTAGCTGTTTTTATTTAACAGGCTATTAATTCATTTCCGCCTTCCCGGCCTTCGACGAATATTCTTTCGCCAAATCAACCAATACTGAGGCAGATTTTTTAATCCGATAATTTTTAGACCACACTGCTGCATAGCGCGCTACCGGTAATACATCTTCAACCTTTAGCGTAATAAATTGTTTAGAGCCAAATGGCGCAATCATATCTCTTGGGATCACCGTCAGGAATCCGGCATTCAGCACCAGGTTGTAAATGGTGACGACAGAATCGGTTTTTACAATATTTTCGGTGCTGATGTGATGAAGATGGAGGGTGGTGAGAAGTTCTTTGTAGTAACCCATATCCGTTTGCGGTAAAACCCACTGCGCGTTCGAGAGCGACTCCAGCGTAACCGTTGACGTATACGTTCGCGATTTCGATGCGACGACAACAAATTCAGACTCGAACAGCGGCTCTACCTGCAAATCCTGAAGCTGCATTTCATCACTCAATGTACCAATGGCAAAATCTAAGCGTCCATCACGCAGGGCCGGTAAAAACGACGAAAGCTGTGCTTCAAACATGGTGACCTGCGCCGCCGGGAACACCGTTTTAAAGGTTTTAATCATCTCGGGTAAGAAGGTAAAACCGATTAGCGACGGGTAACCAAACGAAACGTCAACCACGCTGTTGCAGCTCAGGCTGTTCATCTCGTTGACCATGTTTTTCATTTCACGGGTGATGGATTCGGAGTAGCTCAGCAACACCTGACCTGCGCTGGTCAACGTGACGCCGGTATTTTTACGCACCATCAACTCGATACCAAAGTTAGACTCAATGTCGTTAATAATTTTGCTGACCGCCGGTTGGGTAAGCCCAAGCTGCTTGGCAGCTGAACCAAAAGAACCACTTCTAATGACTTCCTGAAACACCACTAACTGTTGTGTTTTTGGCAGAAGAACATTATCCATTTTTCTTTCCCCCTTTATTTCCATTTGGCGAGAGGGATTCTAATAAATATAGGAGAGTAAGATGTGTGCTATTACTCACAATTTACTTTAAACCTGTATAAACACAGGTCACAAAATACAATAAAAACATTATAAATCATATGGTTATTAATACACTCAAGTGACTTTACCCTGACTTTTATCAACAAAAATAAGGTGTATAACTTTATTTTATGGCGATAAATAAAGCACCTTTAAACATATAAAAAACCAAATCAAAAGATCACCTTTCAACCAATTTCAGGGCACTTTTTACCCTATTGTGCGAATTAACATTCTTTTTAATATATAAAATAAACTGGTAAAAAAGCCTGTTATCAAAAAAATTCTTCGTACAACGTCACAGATACCCAGGACAAACATACATTCACGTTAATATGTTTAGATCACTATCGTTAACATACTTGAGACATATAAGAAACATTGCGAATATTTCAAAAACCTGTTTTTGTTTTGTTTTACGGTAAAATCATGAAGAAAAAAGCACGACAGGCAGCATAAAAATCCGCTGTATTTCACCCGATCAGTGTTTTGTGCATTGTGTCGCAATTCTGCAAAATGGCACACGTAGATGCAGGAGGAAGAGAAGGAAATAGCGGTTGTCGGGGCAGAAAAGCAAAAACCCGCCGAAGCGGGTTTTGCCTGAAAAAAGTGAAACTGACCGATAAGCCGGGTTCTGTCGTGGACAGTCATTCATCTAGGCCAGCAATCGCTCACTGGCTCAAGCAGCCTACCCGGGTTCAGTACGGGCCGTACCTTATGAACCCCTATTTGGCCTTGCTCCGGGTGGAGTTTACCGTGCCACGGACTGTTACCAGCCGCGCGGTGCGCTCTTACCGCACCCTTTCACCCTTACCTGATCCCGCTTGCACGGGCCATCGGCGGTTTGCTCTCTGTTGCACTGGTCGTGGGCTGTTACACCCCCCAGGCGTTACCTGGCACCTTGCCCTATGGAGCCCGGACTTTCCTCCCCTCCGCCCGTCTCCCCCGAAGAGGACGACGACGAAGCGGCGACTGTCTGGTCAGCTTCGGCGCGAAGTATAGAGGGTTTGCGCGCCCTTGTCACCCCGCGCTGCGCATTCCGACCGCAAGCGTGGCCGCAATGTTGCGTGAAGCGCGGTAAATGTTGTCAAATGCGCCGCGAAACGCCTCCTCCAGCGTGCCGATACTGGTCAGCACGCTAAATACCGCATCGATACCATATTGATGTACCACGCCCACGTCACGCGTCAGGCTACCCGCAATACCAATCACCGGTTTATGATACTTTTTCGCCACGCTTGCCACGCCAATCGGCACTTTGCCATGAATGCTTTGGCTGTCAATGCGCCCTTCCCCGGTGACCACCAGCGTGCAGTCGTGAATATGCTCTTCCAGATTCAGCGCGGTGGTGACTATCTCAATGCCGCTTTTCAGCTCCGCACCAAGAAACGCCATCAGCGCAGCCCCCATGCCGCCTGCCGCGCCCGCGCCAGGCACCTCTTTAACGTCTACGCGCAGCGATGTCTTGATCACATCGGCATAGTGCGACAGGTTGTTATCGAGTTCGCGGATCATCGCCTCGTCAGCCCCTTTCTGCGGGCCAAAGATGCGGGATGCGCCGCTATCGCCGATTAGCGGGTTGGTCACATCACAAGCGACGCGGATGCTGCAATGTTGAATGCGGGGATCGAGGCCCGAGATATCGATGGAATTCAGGCTATCAAGGCTGCCACCGCCAAAACCGATGTCAGTGCCATTGGCATCCTGGAGTTTCGCGCCCAGTGCCTGGACCATGCCTGCACCACCGTCATTAGTGGCGCTGCCGCCAATGCCAATAATAATGTTGGTTGCGCCGCTTTCCAGCGCTTGCAGGATGAGCTCACCGGTACCGCGAGAGGTTGTCACCAGTGGATTACGCTTCTCCGGAGGAACCAGCGCCAGCCCACTGGCTGCCGCCATTTCGATAAACGCGGTTTTTCCGTCGCCAGACATTCCCCAGTTGGCGTTCACCTTTTCGCCCAAAGGCCCGGTGACCCACGCATGATGTTCAGAGCCTTGCGTGGCAGCAATCATCGCTTCAACCGTTCCTTCGCCGCCGTCAGCAACCGGAACAGAAACATACTGCGCATCAGGAAATATTTCCCGAAATCCTTTTTCTATCGCCTGAGCTACCTCGGAGGCAGAAAGGCTTTCTTTGTAAGAGTCTGGGGCGATTACGATTTTCATAGTGATAGCCTGTTGCTGCACAACGCCGGATGGCGTTTCACTTATCCGGCCTACAATGTAGGCCCGGTAAGCTAAGCGCCACCGGGCACAACGTCCTTAGCGAGTGACTTCCACTTTCGCCAGTTTTTCGTAGTAGCACGCCAGGGCGCTATGGTCTGCCGTTCCCAGTCCATCAGCACGCAGGGCCTGCATCATTTCCATGACCGCAGCGGTAAGCGGCAGTTGTGCACCAACGCCGTGAGAAGTGTCCAGGGCGTTCGCCAGATCCTTGATATGCAGGTCGATACGGAAGCCGGGTTTAAAGTTTCTATCCATCACCATAGGGGCTTTAGCTTCCAACACGGTGCTGCCCGCCAGGCCGCCACGAATCGCCTGGAATACCAGTTCCGGGTTAACACCCGCTTTGGTTGCCAGCGTCAGCGCTTCGGACATCGCAGCGATGTTCAACGCGACAATCACCTGGTTTGCCAGTTTAGTGACGTTGCCTGCGCCAATTTCACCGGTATGCACCACGGAGCCCGCCATCGCTTTCATCAGGTCGTAGTATTTGTCGAAAATCGCCTTGTCGCCGCCAACCATGACAGAGAGCGTGCCGTCGATCGCTTTCGGCTCACCACCGCTGACCGGCGCATCCAGCATATCCACGCCTTTTGCTTTCAGTGCTTCACTGATTTCGCGGCTCGCCAGCGGCGCAATAGAACTCATGTCGATAAGAACCGTGCCCGGCTTCGCACCTTCGATAATTCCGCCTTCACCCAGCGCAACCTCTTTCACGTGCGGGGAGTTCGGCAGCATGGTGATAATCACATCGCACTGCTCGGCAATACCTTTGGCAGTGCTTGCGGTTTCTGCGCCTAAGGCAATCAGCTCAGCAATCACTTCCGGGTTACGATCGGAAACCACCAGCGAGTAACCGGCTTTAATGAGGTTTTTACTCATTGGTTTACCCATGATGCCCAGGCCAATAAAACCAACTTTCATCGTCATAATTGTCTCTCTCTCTTATTGCGGTGGTGGTTATTTTTTAAAGGAATCAGCCAGTTTCTGCGTGGCAGAACGGAAAACGCCGAGGTCGCTGCCGACGGCGACAAAGGTCGCACCCCAGTCAAGGTAGCGACGCGCGTCCGCGTCAACCGGGGCCAGAATGCCGCTCGGTTTGCCGTGTGCTTTTGCACGCGCAAAAATGTGCTGGATAGCTTTCTGTACATCCGGGTGCGATGCGTTGCCAAGATGGCCCAGTACCGCAGCCAGGTCGCTTGGGCCAACGAAAATACCGTCCACGCCTTCGGTCGCCGCGATAGCATCAACGTTATCGACGCCCTGCTGGCTTTCAATTTGTACCAGGATGGTGATGTTCTTGTTCGACTGCGCGAAGTAGTCCGGCACCGTGCCAAACATGTTGGCGCGATGTGAAACGGAGACGCCGCGAATACCTTCCGGCGGGTAGCGCGTCGAGGCTACGGCCTGCACAGCTTCTTCTTCGGTTTCCACAAACGGGATCAGGAAGTTATAAAAACCGATATCCAGCAGACGCTTAATAATCACCGGCTCGTTCGTCGGCACACGCACCACCGGTGCGCTGCTGCTGCCCTTCAGAGCCATCAGTTGTGGAATAAAGGTAGAGATATCGTTTGGCGCATGTTCACCGTCCAGCACCAGCCAGTCGAACCCGGCCAGGCCCAGCACTTCGGTGCTGATGGGGCTTGCCAGCGCTGACCAGCAGCCAATTTGAATCTGTTTGGCGGCCAGCGCGGCCTTGAATTTATTCGGGAAGATATCGTTATTCATCGCTTATACCTTGTCTCTTAACCGTTAATTATTTCTGCAATTCCATACGCTTGATGTCACCGACGACAAACAGGTAGCAGAACATCGCCATCAGTGCCGAACAGCCGACGAAGACCAGCGCGGCGTTGAAAGAATGCAGTTCACTAACCAGATAGCCAATCACCAGCGGCGTCACGATAGAGGCTACGTTGCCAAACACGTTAAATACTCCGCCGCACAGGCCTACAATTTCTTTCGGCGCGGTGTCGGAAATTACCGGCCAGCCCAGCGCGCCAAACCCTTTACCGAAGAACGCCAACGCCATCAGCGTGACCACCAGTGCGGTATTATTGGTGTAGTTACACAGGATGATGGTCGACGCCAACAGCATGCCCAGCACAATCGGTAACTTACGCGCTAACGTAATGGTGGCCCCGCGTTTAATCAGATAATCCGAGAACACACCGCCCAGTACGCCACCGGCAAAACCACACAGCGCCGGAATTGATGCCACCAGGCCCACTTTCAAAATCGACATCCCTTTTTCCTGTACCAGATAAATCGGGAACCAGGTAAGGAAGAACCAGGTGATGGTGTTGATAAAGTATTGCCCGAAGAACACGCCCAGCATCATGCGGTTGGTCAATAACTGTTTGATGTAGTGGAGTTTTGGCCCCTGTGTCGTGCTGCCTGGCTTTTTGTGATCCATATCGACCACGGCGCCGTTATCAGAGATGAACTTCAGTTCTTCCGCCGACATACGAGGGTGGTCGGTCGGGTTATGAATCAGCTTGATCCACAGCCCCGTCAGCACAAAACCAATCACGCCCATCACGGTAAAGACATGCTCCCAGCCCCAGGCGAAGGTCAGCCAGCCCAGCAGCGGAGAGAAGAGCGCCAGAGAGAAGTACTGCGCCGAGTTAAAGATAGCGGACGCGGTGCCACGCTCTTTAGTCGGGAACCAGGCCGCGACAATACGTGCGTTAGCCGGGAAGGATGGCGCTTCCGAGAAACCAAGCATAAAACGCATAAAGAACATGGAGATACCTGCCCAGGCGAGCGGGAACATGTCCACAAACCCTTGCAGGAACGTAAACAGCGACCAGAAGAAGAGACTGTAAGAGTAAACCTTCTTCGAGCCGAATTTATCGAGCAGCCAGCCGCCTGGGATCTGCATCAGCAGGTAAGCCCAGCCAAACGCGGAGAAGATATAGCCCATAGAAACCGCACTCAATTGCAGTTCTTTGGCCACTTCTGTACCAGCAATGGATAACGTAGCGCGGTCCGCGTAGTTAACGGCGGTAACAATAAAGATAATGAGTAAGATTAAATATCGGGTTGGTACACCTTTCTTCGATTCGACAGCAGTATCCAGCATCATTTAATTTATCCTCGGGCACAGGATGCCTTATATTATTTATTTTTTACTAAGGCATATTTCACTGATTATTTATCGACAGCAGGAATATCGAATAGCTAACCAGACACAATGAAATCGTGATTCAGTATAATCAGCATCGCTGGTCTACACACTGTGCAATTACACAATTTGAATATTTTAATATTGCATAGTATTGAGCATATGCACATCTCTTTGGGCGCTGATGCACAAATTTACGTATTACCCGTCATAGCTGGCCTGACTGGCGATTAAGTGGTGATCTGCGTCACATTTTTACCGTTAAACTCCTGACATTCTTTATGCCATCACGCGATGTAATAATTTTGCTTCGTCAGAAAGCGATACCCTTTATTGTAATTTTTAGGTTTACCACCTGGCTGGAGAATACTGGACAATGGCTAACATCGAAATTCGCCAAGACGCCCCGAAAGCATTTTATATAAAAGTGCACGATACGGATAACGTGGCGATTATTGTTAATGATAATGGCTTAAAAGCAGGAACACGTTTTCCTGATGGGCTGGAGTTAATTGAACATATTCCACAAGGCCATAAGGTGGCATTGGTGGACATTCCCGCTAATGGTGAAATTATTCGCTATGGCGAAGTCATTGGCTATGCGGTGCGCGATATCGTGAAAGGCAGTTGGATCGACGAATCCACCGTGTCGCTGCCGGAAGCGCCGCCGCTGAATACGCTGCCGCTGGCCACCAAAGTACCGGAACCGCTACCTGCGCTTGAGGGTTACACCTTTGAAGGTTATCGCAACGCCGATGGCAGCGTGGGGACGAAAAATCTGCTGGGGATCTCCACCAGTGTTCACTGCGTAGCGGGAGTTGTCGATTATGTCGTCAAAATTATTGAACGCGATCTGCTACCGAAATATCCCAACGTTGATGGTGTCGTCGGCCTGAACCACCTCTATGGCTGCGGTGTGGCGATTAATGCGCCTGCCGCCATCGTACCTATCCGCACCATTCACAACATCGCCCTGAACCCGAACTTTGGCGGCGAGGTCATGGTGATTGGCCTCGGCTGTGAAAAACTTCAGCCGGAACGTCTGCTGGAAGGCACGCCGGATGTGAATGCCATCCCGGTCGACAGCGCCAGCATTGTGCGTTTGCAGGACGAACAGCACGTCGGCTTTAAATCGATGGTTGATGACATTTTGCAGGTCGCTGAACGTCACCTGAAAAAATTGAACGAACGCCAGCGCGAGACCTGCCCGGCATCTGAACTGGTCGTCGGGATGCAGTGTGGCGGCAGCGATGCGTTTTCCGGCGTGACGGCGAACCCGGCAGTGGGTTACGCGTCTGACCTGCTGGTGCGCTGCGGCGCAACCGTGATGTTCTCAGAGGTGACTGAGGTACGCGACGCTATCCACCTGCTTACACCGCGCGCTATTAACGAAGAGGTGGGGAAACGCCTGCTGGAAGAGATGGCCTGGTACGATAACTATCTCGATATGGGTAAAACCGACCGCAGCGCCAACCCGTCCCCCGGCAATAAAAAAGGCGGGCTGGCAAACGTGGTGGAAAAAGCGCTCGGCTCGATTGCCAAATCAGGCAAAAGCGCCATTGTGGAAGTGCTGTCACCTGGTCAGCGCCCAACCAAACGCGGGCTGATCTACGCGGCCACGCCTGCCAGCGATTTTGTCTGCGGCACGCAGCAGGTAGCTTCCGGTATTACGGTGCAGGTCTTCACCACCGGGCGCGGCACGCCGTATGGCCTGATGGCGGTCCCGGTTATTAAGATGGCGACGCGTACCGAACTGGCGAACCGCTGGTACGACTTAATGGATATCAACGCAGGGACTATTGCAACTGGCGAAGAGACGATTGAGGACGTGGGTTGGAAGCTGTTCCGCTTTATTCTCGACGTCGCCAGCGGTAAGAAAAAGACATTCTCGGATCAGTGGGGGCTGCATAACCAGCTGGCGGTATTTAACCCGGCACCGGTGACCTGATATTCTTTTGGAATACTCCCCGCAAAACATGGCCTTAGGGCCATGTCAGACCGATGATAAACGCAAAATTGCCTGATGCGCTACGCTTATCAGGCCTACAATTTATCTTCAGTATATTGATTTTGCACTATTTTGTAGGCCGGATAAGGCGTTTACGCCGCATCCGGCAATAACAACACGCACCTTGTCAGCACTCTGACATCGCCCTGGCGATCGTGTTTTATTCCGCCACCACGACAACGTCGATTCCTGTCTTCCGCAACCCTTCCAGGCACTCTTGCGGAATACCGTCATCAATAATAATCGTATGGATCCGCTGAGTATCGATGATCTTATGCAGGCTCGAACGATTGAATTTACTGGAGTCGGTAACCACGATAATGCGTTCCGCGACTTCACACATTTTACGATTCAGCCGCGCTTCATCTTCGTTATGGGTACTGACACCACGTTCAAGATCGATCGCATCCACACCCAGGAAAAGCATATCAAAATGATAGTTTTGCAAAGACTGTTCGGCCTGATCGCCGTAGAAAGAGAGTGACTGTCGGCGCAAATGCCCACCGGTCATCAACAACTCAACGCCCTCTGCTTCCAGTAGCGCATTGGCTACGTTAATCCCATTCGTCATCGCGATTACGCCCTGATGATGGCGCAGCTTCCTGGCAATCTCATAGGTCGTCGTACCGGGGTCAAGGATCACACGATGCCCTGGATGAATCAGTTCTGCCGCAACCTGCGCAATACGCTGCTTAAGACCGGTATTCAGTGCACTTTTGTCTTCCAGGCTAGGTTCTATGTTTGTTGCACCCGTTTCACAAATCAGCGCGCCGCCATAGGCGCGTACAGCAATCCCCTGCTTTTCAAGGAACGCTAAATCATTACGGATAGTTACCGTTGATACACCGAAAAAGTGAGAAAGATCATTAACCTGAACACTTCCCTGTTGGCGTAACCGCTGAATAATCTGCTCACGGCGCTCACTGGTGCCCGTCATCCGTTTGTCCGCAGAAGTAGAGTCGCTCATCGATAATCCTTTTCTTAACCTTTCGTTTTATTTCGTTTCGTCTATTAACCCCTTTCTTTTACCAAAAAGCAAGCCGGAAACGGTGCAGAGACCGGTTTCTTAGTCACGCCAGAACCTTTCGTTATATTTCTTTTGTGAAACAGATCGTAATTCTATTATCTTTCGTTTTGTTTTTACATCACCTTAATACACTATCAAATGAAACAAACCGAAAGATTTACTGACACGAAACCCTACCGGGAGATGAAAGTGAAACATCTGACGCACGTCGTGGAGCAACATAAAAAAGGTAAAGCCAAAGGAATATACGCGGTCTGTTCCGCACATCCTGTTGTACTTGAAGCCGCCATCCGCTTTGCCCGTGAAATGCAAACTCCGCTTCTGATAGAAGCCACGTCGAATCAGGTCGATCAATTTGGCGGCTATACGGGAATGACACCTGTAGATTTTCGCCAATTTGTTATAGAGCTTGCGAACAAATGGCATTTCCCGTCAGAGGATCTGATCCTTGGAGGTGATCATTTAGGGCCAAATCGCTGGCAAAAATTATCCTCCGCTACTGCCATGGCTCACGCTGAAGATCTGATAAAAAGCTACGTTCAGGCCGGATTTAAAAAGATCCATCTTGATTGCAGCATGTCCTGCGCCGACGATCCTGTTCCCCTGACCGACACGATTGTCGCCAGCCGTGCCGCGCGACTGGCGACAATTGCCGAAGAAACGGCCCGCGAGATGTTTGGTGAATCTGACCTTGTTTACGTCATCGGTACCGAAGTGCCTGTTCCGGGAGGGGCCCATGAAACGCTAAACACACTTGAAGTGACGACGCCTTCTGCCGCGCAAGCGACGCTACGCGCGCATTACGATGCCTTTGAACAACATGGGCTCACTGCCATTTGGCCAAGAATCATCGGGCTTGTCGTTCAACCAGGCGTTGAATTCGACAACACGCAGGTTATCGATTACGTTCCTGAAAATGCCACCGCACTCAGTCAAATGATCGAAGATTACGACACACTAATCTTTGAAGCGCACTCGACCGATTATCAGAATCCTGCATCGCTGCAAAAGTTAGTTTGCGATCACTTTGCCATTCTTAAAGTAGGCCCGGCGCTCACCTTCGCGCTACGGGAAGCGCTTTTTGCCCTTAGCGCCATTGAAGAAGAGTTGCTCCCTTCTCGTGCCAGTGCCAGCCTTCGTACAGTGGTAGAAAATGTCATGCTGGAAAAACCAGAATACTGGGAAAGCCACTACCACGGAGACAACGCAGTACGCCGCCTGGCCCGAGGCTATAGCTATTCCGACCGCATCCGCTACTACTGGCCCGATCAATGCATTGATGATGCTTACCATCAGTTAGTACGAAATCTGGAGCATGAAACCCTCGCGCTTCCACTCCTCAGTCAATATTTACCGCTGCAATACGCGCGCGTTCGCGAAGGCAAACTCACCGCGACGGTGCATGAATTGATCATCGACCATATTCAGGACGTGCTGCGTCAGTATCACGCAGCCTGTACGCCGCAATAACAAAGAAGAAAAGAAAGGATAAATGTTATGCCAAATATTGTGTTGAGCCGAATTGATGAACGCCTGATTCACGGGCAGGTAGGTGTGCAGTGGGTGGGTTTCGCTGGCGCAAATCTGGTGCTGGTCGCGAATGATGAAGTGGCTGAAGACCCCGTTCAGCAGAACCTCATGGAAATGGTACTGGCAGAAGGCATTGCTGTACGGTTTTGGTCACTACAAAAAGTCATCGACAACATTCACCGCGCCGCTGACAGACAGAAAATTCTATTGGTTTGCAAAAACCCAACGGATTTTTTAGCACTGGTGGAAGGCGGCGTTCCGGTCAGCCGCATTAACGTCGGCAATATGCACTACGTCAACGGCAAACAGCAAATCGCAAAAACGGTTTCCGTCGATACCCGGGATATCGCCGCGTTCAACGGACTAAAGGCAAATAATGTTGCTTGCTTTGTCCAGGGCGTCCCCACAGAACCCGCACAGGATCTGTTTAAACTTCTCTGAAGGAGAGTGTCATGGAAATCAGTTTATTACAGGCTGCCGCACTCGGAATACTGGCCTTTATTGCCGGTCTGGATATGTTCAATGGCCTGACTCACATGCATCGCCCGGTCGTTCTCGGGCCGCTGGTAGGACTCATTCTGGGCGATTTGCACACGGGGATTCTGACCGGCGGTACGCTGGAACTGGTCTGGATGGGTCTGGCGCCTCTGGCAGGGGCACAGCCGCCAAATGTGATCATTGGCACCATCGTGGGCACCACCTTTGCGATTACAACAGGGGTAAAACCTGAGGTTGCTGTCGGCGTCGCCGTCCCTTTTGCCGTCGCCGTGCAAATGGGCATTACGTTCCTGTTCTCTGTTATGTCAGGGGTCATGGCACGTTGTGACAATATGGCCGCTAACGCGGATACCCGTGGTATTGAACGCGTCAACTATCTGGCACTTCTGGCTCTGGGGACGTTCTACTTTTTGTGTGCGTTCCTGCCAATCTATTTCGGCGCTGAACACGCCAAAACCGCTATTGATGTTCTGCCGACCCGCCTGATTGATGGTCTCGGCGTGGCAGGCGGCATCATGCCGGCTATCGGCTTCGCGGTCCTGCTAAAAATCATGATGAAGAATGTCTACATTCCCTACTTCATCCTCGGTTTTGTCGCCGCAGCCTGGCTGAAGCTACCGGTACTGGCCATTGCCGCCGCCGCGCTGGCAATGGCGCTCATTGACTTCGTTCGTAAAGATCCCGAACCCAAAACTGCACCGTCACAGCAGGAGGAATTTGAAGATGGCATCTAATCACACCACGCTGACCCCGGTTGCTGATAAAGAGGAAACCCTGCTGACCGGCGTAAACGAAAATGTTTATGAAGATCAGTCAATGGGGGCAGACCTGACGCGGCAGGATATTAATCGTGTGGCATGGCGCTCAATGCTTTTACAAGCCTCATTTAACTACGAGCGTATGCAGGCTTCTGGCTGGTTGTATGGTCTGCTCCCCGCGCTAAAAAAAATCCATACAAATAAGCGCGACCTCGCGCGGGCAATGACAGGACATATGGGATTTTTTAATACCCATCCTTTTTTAGTGACCTTTGTCATCGGCATCATTCTGGCAATGGAACGTTCTAAGCAGGACGTCAATAGCATTCAAAGTACCAAGATAGCCGTCGGCGCACCGCTGGGCGGGATTGGCGACGCCATGTTCTGGCTTACGTTGTTACCCATTTGTGGCGGGATTGGGGCTAGTCTGGCGCTTCAGGGATCAATCCTCGGCGCGGTTATTTTTATTGTTCTGTTTAACGTGGTGCATTTAGGTTTGCGCTTCGGCCTGGCGCATTACGCATACAGGATGGGTGTCGCGGCAATTCCACTTATAAAAGCCAACACGCGTAAAGTGGGGCACGCGGCATCGATTGTGGGCATGACGGTCATTGGTGCGCTGGTGGCAACCTATGTGCGTCTGGCGACAACGCTCGAAATTACCGCAGGCGACGCGGTCGTTAAACTTCAGGCGGATGTCATTGATAAGTTGATGCCTGCTTTTTTACCCCTGGTCTACACCCTGGCGATGTACGGACTGGTTCGTCGCGGCTGGAGCCCATTGCGCCTTATTGGTATCACCGTCGTATTAGGGATCGTCGGCAAATTTGCCCACTTCCTTTGAGCATAAGGAGACACAATGTTAAGCATTATTTTGACAGGACACGGCGGGTTCGCCAGCGGAATGGAAAAGGCGATGTTACAGATTCTTGGTGAGCAGGAGCAGTTTGTTGCCATCGATTTCCCGGAAACGTCCTCCACTGCGATTCTCACCGCACAGCTTGAAGAGGCAATACAAACCTTACCGGAAACCGAAGGCATCATTTTTCTCACAGACCTGTTGGGCGGTACGCCTTTCCGCGTGGCTTCAACGCTTGCGATGCCACGCCTTGATTGCGAAGTTATCACCGGCACCAACCTGCAATTATTGTTAGAAATGGCGATGGAACGCGATGATCTGAGCTGCACAGATTTTCGCCAGCAGGCTCTCAAGTGCGGTCACCGCGGTTTGACCAGTCTGGCCGATGAGCTTGTCCGCAATCGCGAAAGCGAACCCGTTGAGGAAGGAATATGACGCAAATCATCCGTGCCCGGCATGTATTGACCGGGCAAGGCTGGTGTCACGACAGGTTGCTTCGCATTGAAGACGGAATAATTACCGCCATCGAACCTGTACCGATTGGGATTCCTTTCCGTGAAGCTGAGTTACTCTGCCCAGCCTATATCGATCTGCATGTTCATGGCGGCGATGGCGTAGATGTGATGGATTGCGATCCTGACGCGCTTGATAGATTAGCCATTTTCAAAGCACAACAAGGGGTTGGCGCCTGGCTGCCCACAACGGTCACCGCTCCAATGGCAGAGATACATCACGCGCTGGCTCGCATTGCTAGACGTTGCCAGTCTGGCGGGCCCGGTGCAACGGTTCTGGGGAGTTATCTGGAAGGGCCTTTTTTCACGCCGAAGAACAGTGGTGCGCATCCAGCTGCGTTGTTTCAGGAGTTAGATCTCAACGAACTTGACCGCTTAATCACTGTTTCACAACGGACCTTACGCATCGTCGCGCTTGCACCAGAGAAGCCCGGAGCACTGGAAGCCATTACGTACCTTAAACAACAAGGTGTTCTTGTCATGCTTGGCCATAGCGATGCGACATGGGAACAAACACAGAAAGCCTTCGATGTTGGCGCTGACGGTCTGGTGCATTGTTTCAATGGCATGACGGGATTACATCATCGTGAACCCGGTATGGTGGGGGCGGGCCTTACGGATGACCATGCCTGGCTGGAGCTTATTGCTGATGGTCATCATGTTCATCCCTCGGTACTCGCGTTGAGTTGCACGTGCGCTCGCCAGCGCATTATTCTCATTACCGATACCATGCGTGCCGCGGGTATGCCGGACGGGCGTTACGATATCTGCGGTTGTGCTGTCGACATGAAACAAGGCGTGGTACGCACTGCGGAAGGTGGACTGGCTGGCAGTACGCTGTCACTGGATGTCGCGGTTCGCAATATGGTGCAGTTCTGCGACATCAGTTCAGAAGAGGCGATCAAAATGGCATCGTTGCACCCTGCCAAACTGCTGGGTATGGATAGCGAATTGGGCACCATCGACGTCGGAAAACGCGCGAATCTTATCGCTCTGGATAGCCATTTACAGGTACAGAAAACCTGGGTGAATGGCATCGTCGCTATTTAAAACCTTTCGTTATGTTTCCAACTGACTTATTGAGTCTCTCAGTAAGTCAGATTCTTTCACTTCCTTATCTTGATAAACAAATAAAACCTTATAATTCATCCTCTTAAATAAAACACCCTTCATATCTCACAAATTTCGTTTTATTTCCTTTTATCAGATTGACCTTTCACTTTCTTTTCTATAGATTTTAGGAAAAGAAACGAAAGAAGCAGTGAAATGAAATGAAAGGTCAATTCCCTCACTGTAATTTCCTGAATGGCTACTGCTAAGGATGATGTGATGAGTGAAACACTGGATATCAATGCAACGGCGGCACCCACCTGGACGGAGGAAGAGATTCGCCAACAACCAGAGACCTGGCTGAAGGCGCTCAAAAATCTTGATAACCAACGGTCTGAGATAGATGCGTTCCTGAAACCTGTTCTGAAGGCCGGGAACGTCAAAATTATTCTCACGGGAGCCGGAACCTCAGCCTTTATTGGCGATATTATCGCGCCCTGGCTGGCCCGACATACTCAGCTTGATATCGTTGCCGTGCCGACCACTGATATCGTGAGTAATCCGATGGATCATTTCAGTAAAGATCGCACAACGCTGCTGGTCTCCTTTGCGCGATCCGGCAACAGCCCGGAAAGCGTGGCAGCCGTTGAGTTGGCCAATCAAATGATCGATAACAGCTACCATTTGATGATCACCTGTAATGATGCTGGCGCACTTTACCAGGATGCTCATAATAATCCTCGGGCATACGCGCTGTTGATGCCCGCTGAAACGCACGATCGTGGCTTTGCCATGACCAGCAGCATCACCACAATGATGGTAAGTTGCCTCGCCGTTTTCGCCCCGGAAGTCATTAACCTTGCAAGCTTCAGCGCAGTCTCTGAACGCTGCCAGCAGATTATTGAATCTCTGGGCGAATTCCATTCCCATCCCTTCGGCGATCTTCCTTTTAAACGCATCGTCTACCTTGGCAGTGGCGGATTACAAGGCGTAGCACGCGAATCAGCGCTGAAGGTTCTCGAGCTTACCGCGGGCAAATTGGCGGCCTTCTACGATTCCCCTACGGGTTTTCGCCATGGACCAAAATCATTGGTCGACGGGGAAACGCTGGTGGTTGTGATGATTTCAAGCCATCCGTACACCCGTCAGTACGATCTGGATCTTCTGACCGAATTGCGTAATGACAAGCAAGCAATGCGCGTCATCGCGATCTCTGCTGAGAAGCATCCGGCGATCGACGCGGGCCCACATTTCTACCTACCTCCCGCTCGCCATTTTCATGATGTTGAACAGGCCTTTTGTTTCCTGATCTACGCACAAATTTTTGCCCTTTCGGAATCGCTAAAAGCCGGAATTACCCCCGACTCCCCTTCGGCTAACGGAACCGTAAACCGTGTCGTTCAGGGCGTCACTATTCATCCCTGGAACGCATGAGAGGTCTGACAAATGGCAATTATCTCGACGAAATACCTGCTTCAGGATGCCCAGGAAAAAGGTTATGCCGTTCCCGCATTCAATATTCATAACGCCGAAACTATTCAGGCGATCCTGGAAGTATGTAGTGAACTTCGATCGCCGGTTATCCTGGCCGGAACGCCGGGTACCTTTAAACACATCGCTTTTGAAGAGATTTACGCGCTGTGTGAAGCCTACTCAGCAAGCTACGATATCCCCCTCGCTCTCCATCTCGATCATCATGAAAAACTGGATGATATCCGCTGTAAAGTCGACGCAGGCGTACGCAGCGCAATGATCGATGGCAGCCACTATCCGTTTGAAGAGAATGTCCGTTTGGTGAAATCGGTCGTCGATTTCTGCCATCGTCACGATTGCAGCGTTGAAGCCGAGCTAGGTCGCCTGGGTGGCGTCGAAGATGACATGAGCGTCGATGCAGAAAGCGCTTTTCTTACCGACCCGCAAGAGGCCCGTCAATTTGTGGAACTGACCGGGGTAGATAGCCTGGCCGTTGCGATCGGAACAGCCCATGGTTTATATAAACAGCGCCCAAAAATTGACTTTGCTCGACTAGCCGAAATTCGTGAAGTGGTTGATATTCCGCTGGTTCTCCATGGTGCGAGTGATGTGCCAGACGAGTATGTCAGACGCGCCATTGAGTTAGGTATTTGCAAAGTTAATGTTGCAACAGAATTGAAAATTGCTTTTGCCGCGGCAGTTAAAAACTGGTTTAGCGAAAATCCTGATGGTAATGACCCACGCTATTATATGCGCGTAGGGATGGATGCAATGAAAGAAATCGTTAGAAACAAAATTGCCGTCTGTGGTTCAGCACAAAAACTACTCGCTGAGTCAATAAGTTAAACCCTGGCTTAACTCTCTATTTAAAAAAATGACATTGCATTAAAGCATGAAAATAGCGTTATCTGGCATTCACTGGATAACGCTATTTTTGAAATAATTACGTAGTAATACGTAATTAAAAACACTCAGTTTATGAATGACACAAATAAGTATTCACCACCCTTATAATACAATAAATTTCTATGACAGGAAAATATAACATGAGTTCTCCAAATATTTTATTAACACGTATCGATAACCGTTTAGTTCATGGTCAGGTCGGTGTGACCTGGACATCGACCATCGGAGCAAATCTGTTAGTCGTTGTTGATGATGACGTGGCGGGTGATGACATTCAGCAAAAGCTTATGGGCATGACCGCAGACACCTATGGTTTCGGTATTCGATTTTTCTCTATAGAGAAAACCATTAACGTCATTGGTAAGGCTGCGCCCCATCAAAAAATATTCCTCATCTGCCGCACGCCTGCAACGGTCCGTAAACTCGTTGAAGGTGGTGTACCACTTAAAGAGGTGAATGTAGGGAATATGCATTTCTCTGAGGGTAAACGCCAGATCAGCAATAAAGTTTATATCAATGATCAAGATTTAGAAGACTTACAATTTATTAAGAACAAGAACATTAATGTTTTTATTCAGGACGTCCCTGGAGATCAGAAAGAAAGCATACCTGAGTAAATGGTCTCCAGATATTCAACCCGACATTACTGATTCATGAGGCATTAATATGCATGATATTACATTAATGCAAGGGATATCCCTTGCCGCGTTAGTGTTCTTCCTTGGAATTGATTTTTGGCTGGAAGCACTTTTCCTTTTTCGCCCCATTATCGTTTGTACGTTAACGGGTGCAATTCTGGGAGATATTCAAACGGGGCTTATCACGGGTGGATTAACCGAACTGGCCTTTGCAGGTCTTACACCTGCGGGCGGCGTTCAACCTCCGAACCCCATTATGGCCGGATTGATGACCACCGTTATTGCTTACTCCACTGGCGTTGATGCCAAAACGGCGATTGGCCTCGGTCTCCCTTTCAGCCTGCTGATGCAATACATCATTCTCTTTTTCTACTCAGCCTTCTCGCTGTTTATGGCTAAAGCTGACCGCTGTGCAGAGGAAGCAAACACAGGGGCTTTTTCAAGGCTTAACTGGACGACCATGCTGATTGTCGCCAGCTCATATGCCCTGCTCGCTTTTCTGTGTACTTATCTGGCGCAGGGGGCGATGCAATCACTGGTTAAGGCCATGCCAGGCTGGTTAACACATGGATTTGAAGTCGCTGGCGGCATCCTACCTGCTGTCGGTTTCGGCCTGCTGTTACGCGTGATGTTTAAGGTGCAGTTCACGCCTTACCTGATAGCCGGGTTCCTGTTTGTCTGTTTTATCCCAGTCAATAACTTACTGCCGGTTGCCGTGCTTGGTGCAGGCTTTGCTATCTGGGAATTCTTCAACGCAAAAACCAAAGCTGCGACGCAGGTCGTGCAGAAAAATGAATCAACAGAGGACTACAGCAATGGGATCTGAAATTAGCAAAAAAGATATTACCCGCTTAGGGTTTCGCTCCTCTTTGCTTCAGGCCAGCTTTAACTATGAACGTATGCAGGCCGGCGGATTTACCTGGGCAATGTTACCGCTGCTAAAGAAAATCTATAAGGACGACAAAGCCGGGCTGAGCGCGGCAATGAAGGATAACCTCGAGTTTATTAATACTCACCCTAACCTGGTGGGCTTCCTGATGGGCCTGTTAATCTCCATGGAGGAAAATAAAGAAGATCGCAGCACTATCAAGGGGTTAAAGGTTGCATTGTTTGGGCCCATTGCCGGGATTGGCGACGCTATTTTCTGGTTTACATTGTTACCGATTATGGCCGGGATCTGTTCATCTTTTGCCAGTCAGGGGAACCTGCTCGGGCCAATACTCTTTTTCGCCGTCTATCTGGGCGTATTCTTCCTGCGCGTCGGCTGGACGCATATTGGTTATACGCTGGGCGTCAAAGCGATCGACAAAGTGCGTGAGAACTCGCAAATGATTGCCCGTTCCGCGACGATCCTCGGGATCACCGTCATCGGGGGTTTGATTGCCTCTTACGTGCACATCAACGTGATCACCACGTTCGCTATTGATGCCACTCATAAAGTTGCGCTCCAGCAGGACTTCTTCGACAAAGTCTTCCCGAATATTCTGCCTCTGGGCTATACGCTACTGATGTACTACTTCCTGCGGGTGAAAAAATCACATCCAGTATTACTGATTGGGGTGACGTTCGTACTGGCAATCCTCGCCTCAGCACTGGGCATTCTTTAGGATATCATCATGCAGAAAATTAATGTCTGTCGTCACTATGACGTTTTGAGCCAACAAGCCAGCGAACTGTTGCTTGCCTGCATTGAAAACAAACCGGACGCTGTCATTTGCCTTGCTACCGGCGCGACACCGTTGCTTACCTATCAGTATCTTGTAGAGAAAATCCACCAGCGCAAGATAGATATCAGCAAAGTGACCTTTGTAAAACTGGATGAGTGGGTGGGCTTACCCTTAGAGACACCAGGAACCTGTGAGCATTTCCTGCAACAACACGTTATACAATCGCTGGCGTTACGAGCAGACCAGCTAATCGGCTTCCGATCCGAAGGGATTGATGAAACAGAGTGCCTGCGTGTGACGCATCAAATTGCCCAACGCGGCGGGCTGGATCTCTGCGTTCTGGGTCTGGGTAAAAATGGTCACCTGGGTCTGAATGAACCCTCACCGACTCTCGAACCGTTCTGCCACATCAGCAAGCTTGATGATAAAACGCGGGGTCATGACATGCTGCAACAAGCAGGTCTTCCCGTTGAATTCGGTATTACGTTAGGGCTGAAAGAAATCATGAGTGCCAGAGAAGTTCTTATGCTGATTGCAGGAGAGGGAAAACAGGATGCTGTGGAACGGTTTATGTCAAAAAGGATAAGTACGCTAACACCAGCCTCATTGCTGTGGTTGCACGAGAAGTTGACGTGTCTGGTTGATGGATCAATCGCGAGATAGAACGCCTGTCAGGTTGCGGCTTAATCGGGAGCCGCAACCTGGTCAATTCGTTTTAATCGCCTTGCTGCTCCAGCGCATACTTATACAGCGCATTCTTCTTCACGCCGTGAATTTCCGCGGCCAGGGCTGCCGCTTTTTTCAGTGGCAGTTCTGCCTGTAACAGCGCCAGCGTGCGCAGTGCATCGGCGGGTAAATCATCTTCCTGCGCTTTATGCCCTTCGACAATTAGCACCATTTCGCCTTTGCGACGGTTTTCATCTTCTTTCACCCACGCCAGCAGTTCAGCCACCGGCGCGCCGTGAATAGATTCCCAGGTTTTGGTGAGTTCACGGGCCAGAACCACATAGCGAGATTCGCCCAATACCGCGACGATATCTTCCAGGCTATCTAACAGACGGTGTGTTGACTCGTAAAAAATCAGCGTGCGCGTCTCTTCTTCAATGGCTTTCAGCGCATCGCGACGGCCTTTTGATTTGGCTGGTAGGAAGCCTTCATAGCAGAAACGGTCCGATGGCAGACCGGCGGCGCTCAGTGCGGCGATAGCGGCACACGGCCCCGGCAGTGGGACAACGCGGATGCCCGCTTCACGACAGGTACGCACCAGATGATAACCAGGATCGTTAATCAGCGGCGTACCGGCATCAGACACCAGCGCAATGTTTTGCCCCTCTTTCAGCTTCGCCACCAGCGTTTCCGCTTTTTGTTGTTCATTGTGGTCGTGAAGCGCAAACAAACGGGCGTTAATCGCAAAGTGTTGCAGCAGCAAACCGGTGTGACGCGTGTCCTCTGCGGCAATTAAATCAACGGCTTGTAATACGTTTAATGCACGTTGGGTGATATCAGCCAGATTCCCGATAGGAGTGGGTACAATATAGAGCTGACCTTCAGAATTCTCAGCTGATTCGTGTTGTTTCATTGTTTCATCCGTATTGCCGATTTAATATTGAGCATTGAGCCAAAAAAATATCACTGGATACATATGGTACCGTCAACATTTCTTCGTTCTAAAGCCGCGCGCTGCCTGCCTGTTGTTATGGCGGCATTACTTTTCGCCGGCTGTGGCACCCAGCAAACACAGGACCAGAGTGCATCCCATTTAGAGGGAACCGCACAAGCGGACTCGGGTTATTACCTGCAGCAGATGCAGCAGAGTGCGAATGATAGCAAGACCAACTGGCAATTACTCGCCATTCGTGCACTGCTGAAAGAGGGTAAGAGCCAGCAGGCAATGGAACTGTTCGGCCAGTTACCGAAAGAGCTTAACGATGAGCAGCGTCTGGAGCAGTCCCTGCTGGCCGTTGAGATCAAACTGGCACAGCAAGATTTCAAAGGCGCGGAAGCGCTGCTGGCGAAAATCGACCCGAAGGGTCTGAGCAATAATCAACAGATCCGCTTCTGGGCCGACGGCATCGCCTCGCAGCAAGGGAAGCCTACCCTTGCGTTGCTGCGCGCGTTAATCGCGCAGGAACCCCTGCTGAAGGCCGTACCGGAAAAACAGAAAAATATCGATGCCACCTGGCAGGCGCTTTCCGCAATGACGCAGGAACAGGCCAACGCGCTGGTGATTAATGCCGATGAAAATGTGTTACAAGGTTGGCTCGATCTGCAACGTGTCTGGTTCGATAATCGTAACGATGTCAACATGATGAAAGCCGGAATCAAAGACTGGCAAACTCGTTATCCACAGAATCCAGGCGCAAAACTGCTGCCGACCCAACTGGTAAATGTGCAGAGCTTTAAACCCGCATCAACCAATAAGGTAGCCCTGCTGCTGCCGTTAAATGGTCAGGCCGCGGTGTTTGGTCGCGCCATTCAGCAAGGTTTTGAAGCCGCGAAAAACGGGATTTCTTCGGTAAGCGGCAGCGCAGTGCCGGAACAGGTTGCACAGGCGGCATCGACAAATAACGTGGTGAGCCCGTCTCAGGCTGAAGTCACTGACCTGACGACACCGCAGACGCATCCAGTACAGGCCCCAGCACCTGCACAAGCACCGGTGCAGTCTGTCACCACTGCGCCACAGCAACAGGAGCAAGCGCCTGCCACAACCGCACCTGCGACGCCTGCGGCCCAGCCCGTTGCTGCGAATCCGTCTGCCGAGCTGAAAGTTTATGACACCACCACGCAACCTATGAGCCAGATTCTGACGCAGGCTCAGCAGGATGGCGTCACGCTGGTGGTCGGCCCACTGTTGAAAAACAATGTCGACGATCTGCTGAAAAGCAATACGCCGCTGAACGTGCTGGCGCTTAACCAGCCTGAGTCAGTCACCAACCGTTCTAACATTTGCTACTTCGCGCTCTCTCCGGAAGACGAAGCGCGTGATGCCGCGCGTCATATTCATGAGCAGGGAAAACAGGCTCCGCTACTGTTGGTACCGCGCAGCGCACTGGGCGATCGCGTAACGCGCGCCTTCGCAGAAGAGTGGCAATCATTGGGCGGCGGTACCGTGTTACAGCAGAAATTTGGCTCCCTGTCTGAGCTGCGCGGCGGTGTGAACGGCGGTTCCGGTATTGCCTTGACCGGCAGCCCGGTCACCACCAGCCAGAATCAACCGCAGAGCGTAACGATTGGCGATTTAACCATTCCGGCACCGCCGAGCGACGCGCAAATCAGCAGCGGGGGTAAAGTGGATGCCGCGTACATCGTGGCGACAGCGCAGGAAATTGCGTTCATCAAGCCGATGATCGCCATGCGTAATGGCAGCCAGGGCAGCGCAACGTTGTATGCCAGCTCGCGTAGCGCGCAGGGCGTCGCCGGGCCCGATTTCCGTTTAGAGATGGAAGGCTTACAGTACAGTGAGATTCCAATGCTGGCGGGCAGTAATCCGTCTCTGATGCAGCAGGCACTGCGTGCGGTGAATAACGACTATTCCCTGGCGCGCCTGTATGCAATGGGCGCAGATGCCTGGTCGCTGGCGAATCATTTCTCGCAAATGCGCCAGGTGCCAGGCTTTGAGCTGAACGGCAACACCGGCGATTTGACGGCAACTCAGGATTGCGTGATTAACAGGAAGTTATCATGGCTCAAATACCAACAGGGGCAGGTCGTTTCAGCAAACTAACCACGAAACAGACTGGCGACGCGGCGGAGCTTCGTGCGCGTCGCTGGCTGGAACATCAGGGGTTAACATTCATCGCCGCCAACTTTCGCGCTCGCGGCGGCGAAATCGACCTGATTATGCGCGATGGTACGGTAACGGTTTTTGTGGAAGTCCGTTACCGTACTTACGGTGCGTATGGCGGTGCTGCCGCCAGCGTAACCCGGAGCAAGCAACATAAATTATTACACACTGCTCAATTGTGGCTCGCCCGTCACAATGGGAGTTTTGATACTGTGGATTGCCGGTTCGATGTGGTAGCCTTCACGGGCAATGAGATCGAATGGCTTAAAAACGCATTTAGCTAATAGCAACATCAAGAATTTAAAGGGAAATCGTGCTCGAAAGAATTAAAGTTTGCTTCACTGAAAGCATTCAAACGCAAATTGCAGCGGCAGAAGCCCTCCCGGATGCTATCTCCCGAGCCGCTATGACCCTTGTGCAATCACTGCTCAATGGCAACAAAATTCTCTGTTGTGGTAACGGGTCCTCCGCCGCCAACGCACAGCATTTTGCTGCCTGCATGATCAATCGTTTCGAAACCGAGCGCCCTGGTTTACCCGCGATTGCACTTAATGCGGATAACGTGGTCTTAACGGCGATCGCAAACGATCGCTTACACGATGAGATTTACGCCAAGCAGGTTCGCGCGCTGGGTCATGCCGGAGATGTGTTACTGGCAATTTCAACGCGAGGCAACAGCCGCGACATCGTGAAAGCGGTTGAAGCTGCCGTGACGCGCGATATGACCATTGTGGCGTTAACCGGCTACGACGGTGGTGAGCTGGCTGGTTTGCTCGGTCAGCAGGATGTGGAAATTCGCATCCCTTCGCATCGCAGCGCGCGCATTCAGGAAATGCACATGCTGACGGTGAATTGCTTATGCGATCTGATTGATAACACGCTTTTCCCACACCAGGACGATTAAGGAGTACATATGAAGGCATTCTCGCCCGTCGCAGTCCTTATTTCCGCGCTGCTGCTTCAGGGATGCGTCGCCGCAGCCGTGGTTGGCGGCGCTGCGGTTGGTACGAAAGCGGCAACCGACCCGCGTACAGTGGGAACCCAGGTTGACGATGGCACGCTGGAGCTACGCGTAAACACCGCGTTGTCGAAAGACGAACAAATTAAGAAAGAGGCGCGAATCAACGTGACAGCATACCAGGGCAAAGTGCTGCTGGTCGGTCAGGCACCCAATACCGCGCTGGCCTCTCAGGCCAAACAGATTGCCATGGGCGTTGACGGTGCAACCGAAGTCTTCAACGAAATTCGTCAGGGCGCGCCAATTAGCCTGGGGACTGCCTCCACGGATACCTGGATAACCACGAAAGTACGCTCCCAGTTGCTGACGACCGATCAGGTCAAATCGTCGAACGTGAAGGTCACAACGGAAAACGGAGAAGTGTTCCTGATGGGGCTGGTAACGGATCGTGAAGGCAAAGCCGCTGCGGATATCGCCAGCCGCGTTAGCGGTGTGAAACGCGTTACCACGGCGTTTACCTATATTCAGTAACGGCAAAGGCCTGCGTCAATCGCAGGCCTGATAAGCGTAGCGCCATCAGGCACCGTGTAGCGCAATTGCCGGATGGCGGCGTTAACGCCTTCTCCGGCCTACACTGCTCGCCGCGCGATGTCGCGCAACACCCCGGACTTCAAAATGGTGACCGGCTCCCGTTCCGGCGATAACGCTTCTGTCAGCATGGCCTGCGCCACATCGCGCGCCTTAATCGCCTTCCAGTTTCCGGGCAGGAAACCAAACAGCGGGGCCAGCAGCGACTCGTTGAGGCGTTTTTTATGGCGTTCCCCGACCAGCATGGAGGGCCGGGCAATGGTCAGTCGCGGCCACTGCTGCGCGATCAGCGCATCTTCCATCTCACCTTTGACGCGGTTATAGAAAAAGGGTGAATGCGCATTGGCGCCCATCGCGCTCACCACCAGCATATGCTTCGCCCCCAGTCGTAAACCCGTCAGCGCCGTATCGACCACCAGCGTGTAATCCGACTGAATGAACGCCTCTTTTGAGCCCGCCTCACGCATCGTCGACCCCAGGCAACAGAACACGATATCAATGGGCGTCGTGACCTGCGCGAGCGCGTCGCTTAACTGCGGATCGTGCGGGTTAAAGACTTCGGGAAATCCTTCAAGCGGTCGGCGCGTCGGGGCAGCAATCGAGTTAATACGCGGCTCCTGAAGCAGAAGATGCAGTAAGTGCCCACCAACTAACCCGGTCGCGCCGGTTATCAATACCTGACTCATTCATATCCCCTTTACGGATTTTTCACCCTTGTAATCTCATCGTCCTACCCCAGACTATATAGTTCGCAGGATTTTTTTCTGAAGCCAAAACCATGGAGGAATCATGAGCAAGAAAATAGCCGTCTTGATCACCGACGAGTTTGAAGATTCAGAGTTTACTTCTCCCGCCGATGCGTTTCGCAAAGCGGGCCATCAGGTTATCACCATTGAGAAGCAGGCCGGTAACACCGTGACGGGTAAACGTGGCGAAGCGAAAGTGAAGATTGACGCCGCCATTGACCAGGTAAGCCCTGCGGAGTTTGATGCTCTGCTGCTGCCAGGCGGCCACTCTCCAGACTACCTGCGCGGCGACGATCGTTTTGTCACCTTCACCCGCGATTTTGTTAACGCCGGCAAACCGGTTTTCGCCATCTGCCACGGGCCGCAACTGTTGATCAGCGCCGATGTGGTGCGCGGACGCAAGCTCACCGCCGTGAAACCTATTGTAGTGGATGTGAAAAATGCCGGGGCGGATTTTTACGACCAGGAAGTGGTGGTCGACAATGACCAACTGGTGACCAGCCGGACGCCAGATGATTTACCGGCATTTAACCGGGAAGCTTTACGCCTGCTGGGCGCCTGATTCCCGTAGCCAATGCAGTTTTTTACCGAAGCCCAGCGTGTTGTCAGTAAACTTGAGTTCATCAAGGCGAATTTCCCACACGGGTGCTGACAACATTCTGGCGACCGGGAAGCGGCGGTTATATAACGCGCGCTTCTCGTCGCTCTCTTCACCTTCCAGCAGCCGAATCTCGCCCTTAAACTGCAGGCCGCGAATCAACGCCACCGTTTTCGGCTGACCGTTAACCGTTCCGGCAACGAGTGCATGCGTACCGGTCATCTGCCCATGACGAGTGGTGGTGTCGCTGAGCAAATAAAACGCGACGCGATCGGCGTCATACACGAAGAAGGCATTCGCACACCAGAGTTCGCCTTCACTCGCCACACACCAGCTTACAACGTGTTGTTTTGTCAGCCAGCGACTAATGGCAGCAAGCGTTTCCATCTTTTCTCTCCGTTATGCTAAGGTGCGTTCACGTTACTATACAGGTTTCAACTCGTGCCCTGGTTTCTTTATCTGGTCCGCTCGGCGGATAACAAACTCTACACCGGGATCACCACCGACGTGGCGCGACGCTTTAAGCAGCATCAAAGCGGAAAAGGCGCAAAAGCGCTACGCGGCAAGGGTGAACTGACGTTGGCATTTTCTGGCGAAGTTGGTGAGCACTCACTGGCTTTGCGGCTGGAATACCGCATTAAACAGCTAACGAAGCGCCAGAAAGAGCGCCTCGTTGCTGGAGATGAGTCGTTTGAAGCCCTGCTAAGCGGCCTTAAAAACGATTAAAGTGATCGGAATACTCGACCAGACCGTGCACGCCGTTCAGCGCATCATCCGCCAGACGATGCACCATAAACGCGTCTTCCGTACCCGGCCAGCGGCAACGTAAGTCGTACTGTGCGGCGCGTTCGAAGCCAAAGCGGCTGTACAACGCGGGCTCGCCAAGCGTGACAACCGCGGCATAACCGAACTCGTTCAGGGAATCGAGGCCTTCATAGACCATCTGGCGCGCCAGCCCCTGCCCACGATAGTTTTCATCGACCGCCAACGGCGCCAGCCCGACCCACTGCAGTTCTTCCCCTTCAATGCTTACCGGGCTGAATGCCACGTAACCTACCACGTGACCTTCGTCATCCGTCGCCACAAGCCCGAGGGTAATCAAGCCATCTTCGCGCAGCTCGCGCACAAGGTTGGCTTCCCCGTCGCCGTTGAAGGTGCGACGCAGCAGAGAGTCTATCCCCGGTGCATCAATCCCAATTTCCACTCGAATCAGCATGGCTCACCTACCGATGTGTGTTTAGAGTCTGATGGCGTTTTCAGCCCGGCTTCCACGAAGTCCGCCAGTTGCATCAGCATGACACGCAGCGCTTTTGGCATCTGTTCAAGCTCAATGGCATCCATCAGGTTTTTAACGTATAACCCCAACTCTGTATCGCCTTCAATAACCAGTCGACGCTGGAAGAAGAGCGTGTCAGGATCTTGTTTACGCGCAGCGATCATCAGTAAATCGCTGGCGTCCGCGCTAAAGCTCACATCAGCCTGCGCCGATTCACTCACAATCAGGCGATCGTTCTCGACGGTAGTAAACCATTGCAGGCCAATATCACGCACCTCAATGCTTAACCAACGGCCTTCGAGAAATTCAAGCTCACCTTCGGCCAGCGCCTGGCGGAATTGCCAGCTGAGCATCTGCTGCAACACCTGACGTTTAAGGGCGAACGGTGTGAACTTCACCGGCACGCTCATCAGCGTTGGGGCAACATGAACCAGACGTGAACGCAGTTTATCCAACACAAGCTTTACTCCATGAATGCAATAATCCTGTTATTTTGCCATATCAGATAAACGACATAGCGGCGTAAATCAACAATTATGTGGTAAAGACTAACCATTATTGGTGCCATCAATACGCTTTTGTCTGCCTCAAATCAAAAATAATCGCCGCCAGGTTAACTAAAATCCCACCTCGTTAACATTATCGCTATCTGCAGGAAGAATTATGGAGCTGCTCTGCCCTGCCGGAAATCTCCCGGCGCTGAAGGCGGCCATCGAAAACGGCGCCGATGCTGTCTATATCGGGCTGAAAGATGACACCAACGCCCGCCATTTTGCCGGCCTGAATTTTACCGAGAAAAAACTGCAGGAAGCCGTCAGCTTTGTGCACCAGCATAAGCGCAAGCTTCACATCGCCATTAACACCTTTGCACACCCGGACGGTTACGTTCGCTGGCAACGCGCGGTAGACATGGCTGCACAGCTTGGCGCAGATGCGCTGATCCTGGCCGATATCGCCATGCTGGAGTACGCGGCAGACCGCTACCCGCATATTGAGCGCCACGTCTCCGTTCAGGCTTCCGCTACTAATGAAGAGGCGATTCGCTTCTATCATCGTAATTTCGATGTCGCTCGCGTGGTACTGCCGCGTGTACTGTCAATCCATCAGGTGAAACAGCTGGCGCGCGTCACCCCCGTTCCGCTGGAAGTGTTCGCCTTCGGAAGCCTGTGCATCATGGCGGAAGGCCGTTGCTATCTGTCGTCCTACCTGACCGGTGAATCACCAAATACCGTCGGCGCGTGTTCTCCGGCGCGCTATGTACGCTGGCAGCAAACGCCGCAGGGGCTGGAATCACGCCTGAATGAAGTGTTGATTGACCGCTACCAGGACGGCGAGAACGCCGGGTATCCAACGCTGTGTAAAGGGCGTTATCTGGTCGATGGCGAGCGCTATCACGCGCTGGAAGAACCGACCAGCCTGAATACGCTGGAACTGCTGCCGGAACTGCTGGCCGCCAATATCGCGTCAGTGAAAATCGAAGGTCGCCAGCGTAGCCCGGCCTATGTCAGCCAGGTCGCAAAAGTATGGCGTCAGGCCATCGATCGCTGCATCGCGGACCCGCAAAACTTTGTGCCGCAGGCGGCATGGATGGACACCCTTGGTTCAATGTCCGAAGGCACACAAACCACGCTTGGCGCGTACCACCGCAAATGGCAGTAGGAAAGACCATGAAATATTCATTAGGGCCGGTGCTGTACTACTGGCCAAAAGAGACGCTGGAGGATTTCTACCAGCAGGCCGCCACCAGCAGTGCTGATATTATTTATCTGGGCGAAGCGGTATGCAGCAAGCGTCGCGCCACCAAAGTGGGCGACTGGCTGGATATGGCGAAATCGCTGGCGGGCAGCGGCAAGCAAATTGTGCTATCCACGCTGGCGCTGGTGCAGGCCTCTTCTGAACTGGGCGAGCTGAAGCGTTACGTTGAAAACGGCGACTTCCTGCTGGAAGCGAGCGATCTCGGCGTGGTGAATATGTGCGCCGACCGCAAATTGCCGTTCGTCGCCGGGCATGCGCTGAACTGCTATAACGCAGTAACGCTTCGTCTGCTGGCGAAACAGGGCATGATGCGCTGGTGTATGCCAGTCGAGCTGTCTCGCGACTGGCTGGCGAATCTGCTGACGCAGTGTGAAGAGCTGGGCATCCGCAATCAGTTTGAGGTGGAAGTTCTGAGCTACGGCCATCTGCCGCTGGCCTACTCCGCACGCTGCTTTACCGCGCGTTCGGAAGATAGGCCAAAAGATGAATGCGAAACCTGCTGCATTAAATACCCGAATGGGCGCAGTATGCTGTCGCAGGAAAACCAGCAGGTCTTCGTGCTCAACGGCATTCAGACCATGAGCGGTTATGTCTACAACCTGGGTAATGAGCTGGCATCAATGCAGGGGCTGGTGGATATCGTGCGTCTGTCGCCGCTGGGCACCGAGACGTTCGACATGCTGGATGCCTTCCGCGCCAACGAAAATGGCCAGGCACCACTGAACCTCACCGCCAACAGCGACTGTAACGGTTACTGGAAACGTCTGGCGGGTCTGGAGCTACAGGCGTAACCTTTCGCCGGATGGCGGCATAAATGCCTTATCCGGCCTACAAATATATTGTCGCGTAGGCCTGATAAGCGTAGCGCCATCAGGCATTTTACCTGCGCCACCTACCGTATAAAGCTCACTTTGTTAACAACATTCACTACTCTTTAATGCAGTATGAAATGTTCAGCAGCTAACAAAGTGAGCCTTTATGACTGACAAAACCGTTGCATACTCGGTGCTCGATCTCGCGCCGATCCCACAAGGTTTGCAGGCCAAAGACGCCTTCGACCGTTCCCTCGATCTCGCAAAGCTCGCCGAAAAGCGTGGCTATCATCGCTACTGGTTAGCGGAACACCACAACATGACCGGCATCGCCAGCGCGGCAACGTCGGTACTGATTGGCTATCTGGCGGCGAATACCACCACCCTGCATCTCGGTTCCGGCGGCGTGATGCTGCCGAACCACTCTCCACTGGTCATTGCCGAACAGTTTGGCACGCTTAATACGTTGTACCCTGGTCGTATTGATTTAGGGCTGGGCCGCGCGCCAGGCAGCGACCAGCGCACCATGATGGCACTGCGTCGTCATATGAGCGGCGATGTGGATAACTTCCCACGCGATGTTGCGGAGCTGGTTGACTGGTTTGATGCCCGCGATCCCAATCCACACGTGCGCCCGGTTCCCGGCTACGGCGAAAAAATCCCGGTTTGGCTGCTGGGTTCGAGCCTCTATAGCGCGCAGCTTGCCGCACAGTTAGGTCTGCCGTTCGCGTTTGCCTCGCACTTCGCACCGGATATGCTGTTCCAGGCACTGCACCTTTACCGCACCAACTTCAAACCTTCCGCGCGGCTGGAACAACCGTACGCGATGGTGTGTATCAATATCATCGCCGCCGACAGCAATCGCGACGCGGAATTCCTGTTCACCTCCATGCAGCAGGCGTTTGTGAAACTGCGCCGTGGCGAAACCGGGCAACTACCACCGCCGATTCAAAACATGGATCAGTTCTGGTCGCCGTCCGAGCAGTATGGCGTACAGCAGGCGCTGAGTATGTCGCTGGTTGGAGATAAAGCGAAAGTGCGTCACGGGCTCGAGTCAATTCTGCGTGAAACCGACGCGGATGAAATTATGGTTAACGGGCAGATTTTTGATAGCGAGGCACGTCTGCATTCGTTCGGGCTGGCGATGGATGTGAAGGAAGAGTTGTTGGGGTAAGTACGGTTTGTGTGCCCCTCACTCCGGGCAGTCCCCTCTCCCTGTGGGAGAGGGTTAGGGTGAGGGCATCAGGCCGCACAATTACTGATAAACCGGCAACAAATTAAAGCTCGACAGAATGTGCACCAGCGCATTGCCGATACCGAAGACCAGAATCAGCGCAATCATCGGCTTGCCGCCCCAGACGCGGAATTTCGGGCTGCCGAAGCGTTTGCGCGATGCGCGGGCCAAAAGAGCGGGTACAATCGCCGCCCAGATGGTTGCCGCCAGCCCGGCATAGCCAATGGCATGCAGGAAGCCGTTCGGCCACAGTACGCCGCCCACGATCGGTGGTGCGAAGGTCAGCAGCGCCGTTTTGAAACGGCCCATCGCGCTATCGTCAAAGCCAAACAGATCGGCCAGGTAATCGAACAGACCCAGCGTTACGCCCAGGAATGAACTCGCTACCGCGAAGTTAGAAAACACCACCAGCAACAGGTCCAGACTACGGCTGTTCAGCACGCCGCTCAGCGCTTGTACCAGCACGTCAATGTTCCCGCCTTTCTCAGCAATGCCGATAAATTCCGGACGCGGGATGTTACCCATCGTTCCCAGCAACCAGATGGTGTAAAGCCCCAGCGCCAGCAGCGTACCGTAAACCAGGCATTTCACGATGGTCTTAGGATCTTTACCGTAATACTTCATCAGGCTTGGCACGTTGCCGTGATAGCCAAAGGAGGCCAGGCAGAACGGTAACGTCATCAGCAGATACGGGGTGTAAGAGGCATTACTTTCTGCGACGTTAAACAGCGTTGTCGGCTCCACATGCCCCAGCAAACTACCAAACGTCAGGAAGAAGGTGATGACTTTCGCGCCCAGTACGATAGCCGTCATGCGGCTGACCGCTTTGGTACTCATCCAGACAATAAAGGCCACCAGTAATGCGAAGGTAAAGCCCCCCACGCGTGCCGGTACGTTTAGCGACATCTCTGCAAACGTATGATGCAGAATAGAGCCGCTCGCAGAGATATAGGCGTAGGTCAGAATATAAAGAACAAAGGCAATCGAGATGCCGTTGACGATATTCCAGCCTTTGCCAAGGAGATCTTTGGTCAACGTGTCGAAGCTCGCGCCGATGCGGTAGTTGAGGTTCGCTTCGAGGATCATCAGCCCGGAATGCAGCATGCAGAACCAGGTGAAAAGCAGCGCCGCCAGCGACCAGAAGAACCAGCTACCGGCCATCACCACCGGCAGCGAGAACATGCCCGCACCAATAATGGTCCCGCCGATGATCACTACGCCACCAAAAAGTGACGGTCGTGAAGCTGTAGTGGTAAGTGTCGCCATTTGCCGATATCTCCAGTGAATCATTCTTTGCTATACGTTAGCATGGCGCTAATGTACCAGTACACGAGTACAAAAGGAATAAAAAAAACCCCGATTTCGCAACCGGGGCTGTATATTTTACTTTACGCTAACAAGCGATGATTTCTTACGCATCACCACCGAAACGGCGACGGCTGGAAGAGTCATCACGACGCGGCGCGGCAGCATCATCACGACGCGGCGCACGGCCACCGTCACGACGTTCGCCGCTGAAACGACGACCATCACCACGGCCACCTTCACGACGCTCACCACCGAAACCACGGCCTTCACGACGTTCGCCGCCAAAGCCACGACCGCCTTCACGACGCTCGCCGCCGAAACCGCGACCACCGCTACGCTCAGGACGCGGTTGCGCGTCGCCCAGCAGCTGCATGTTCATCGGTTTGTTCAGGATGCGGGTGCGAGTAAAGTGCTGCAGTACTTCGCCCGGCATACCTTTCGGCAGTTCGATAGTGGAGTGCGTACCGAACAGTTTGATGTTACCGATGTAACGGCTGCTGATATCGCCTTCGTTGGCAATCGCACCAACAATGTGACGTACTTCAACGCCATCATCACGGCCCACCTCAATGCGATACAGTTCCATATCACCGGCATCACGACGTTCGCGACGCGGACGATCTTCACGGTCGCCACGCGGGCCACGATCGTTGCGATCGCGCGGACCACGGTCATCACGGTCACGGAATTCACGTTTCGGACGCATCGGCGCATCTGGCGGAACGATCAGAGTACGCTCGCCCTGTGCCATTTTCAGCAGTGCTGCGGCCAGGGTTTCGATATCCAGTTCTTCGCCTTCGGCAGTCGGCTGGATTTTCGCCAGCAGGCCACGGTAGAGATCCAGATCGCTGCTTTCCAGCTGCTGCTGTACTTTCGCGGCGAATTTTTCCAGGCGACGTTTGCCCAGCAGTTCTGCATTCGGCAGTTCAACTTCCGGAATAGTCAGCTTCATGGTGCGTTCGATGTTGCGCAGCAGACGACGCTCGCGGTTCTCAACGAACAGCAGCGCGCGGCCAGCACGACCCGCACGGCCGGTACGACCGATACGGTGAACGTAAGACTCAGAATCCATCGGGATATCGTAGTTTACGACCAGGCTGATACGCTCAACGTCCAGGCCACGGGCCGCAACGTCGGTTGCAATCAGGATATCCAGACGACCATCTTTCAGACGTTCCAGCGTCTGCTCACGCAGCGCCTGGTTCATGTCACCGTTCAGCGCGGCGCTGTTGTAGCCGTTACGCTCAAGAGCTTCAGCCACTTCCAGAGTCGCGTTTTTGGTACGAACGAAGATAATCGCCGCATCAAAATCTTCCGCTTCCAGGAAACGTACCAGTGCTTCGTTTTTACGCATGCCCCAGACAGTCCAGTAGCTCTGGCTGATGTCAGGACGGGTAGTGACGCTGGATTGAATGCGTACTTCCTGCGGCTCTTTCATAAAGCGGCGGGTAATACGGCGAATTGCTTCCGGCATGGTTGCAGAGAACAGAGCGGTCTGATGACCTTCCGGGATCTGCGCCATAATGGTTTCAACGTCTTCGATGAAGCCCATGCGCAGCATTTCGTCAGCTTCATCCAGAACCAGACCGCTCAGTTTAGAGAGGTCCAGGGTGCCGCGTTTCAGGTGATCCAGCAGACGACCCGGCGTACCGACGACGATCTGCGGCCCCTGACGCAGGGCGCGTAATTGCACGTCATAACGCTGGCCGCCGTACAGAGCAACCACGTTTACACCGCGCATATGTTTAGAGAAATCCGTCATGGCTTCAGCAACCTGAACCGCCAGTTCGCGGGTCGGTGCCAGCACCAGGATTTGAGGTGCTTTCAGCTCAGGATCAAGATTGTTCAGCAGTGGCAGGGAAAACGCTGCGGTTTTACCACTACCTGTCTGGGCCATGCCCAGCACGTCACGACCGCCCAGCAGGTGCGGGATGCACTCAGCCTGGATCGGAGATGGTTTTTCGTAACCCAGATCGTTAAGGGCTTCAAGGATAGGAGCCTTCAGGCCCAGATCTGCAAAAGTGGTTTCGAATTCAGCCATGTAGTACAAGTGCCTCGATATTAATGGCGGCCAGTCTACATAACTCATCATGAAATTGATCTGCAATTTTCATTGAAAAGTGTGAACCGGCTCAAAGTAGGTGTATTAACGAACAACAACGCCCTCACCCGCGAAGGTGATGGCAATCAAAAAGATTACGGGCTGATGTAGTCGTCAGCTATTGCTGGTCCGATTCTGCCAGGTCATCTTGGTCCTGGCCCAGGAGCGATAATTCCAACAATGCGTATCGGTGCTCAACATAGTTATGAACGTTGTTAGCAACCGCCAGTTTGAACAGTGCCGTAGCGCTGTCCTTGTCCCCAAGACTTAGGTAATACTTACCTAAACAGAAGTTGGTTTCACTGAGATGCTCAGCGAGCGAGGTGTTATCCGTTGCGTCCGCCTTCAGGCGCTCCATTAACGTTTTTTCGTCAATGTTGCCTAAGTAGAACTCGACAATGTTCCATCCCCATTGTTCTTTATCCGATTTATCGAAGCGTTGTTTCAACGCGTCTTTTGCCTGCTTCTCATCGAGCTTCTGCTCGGCGAGGAATAACCACAGACTACGGAAGGGATCATTGGGATCGTCTTGATAAAACGCCAGCAGATCATCTTGCGCTAATTTTGCACGGCCACCGTAATAAAGCGCGATGCCGCGGTTCAAGTGCGCATAATTGTAAGTTGGATCAAGCTCAAGTACAGAATCAAACGCTTCATAGGCAGCATCAAAATTGCCTGCCTGCGTTAAGTAAATGCCTAAGTAATTGAATACTTCAGGCATATCTGGTCGGATTGCCAGCGCTTGCGAAAAATCGTTACGCGCTAGTGCCCTCAGACCGAGACTATCATACAACACTCCGCGCTCATATAAAAGCTGTGCGCGTTCGTCATCGGTTAAAGCCCGACTGGCAAGAATTTGTTCCATGCGTGCCAGAATCACTTCCTGCTGTAAAGTCGGTTGCAATGGTACCGCAAGGACCTCACTCTTTCGCCAGGCAGAATTACTGCATCCTGCCAGCGTGAGTGCTGTCGCTACGAAACACCAGCGCAAAAAAGGCTTCATTTCCCACTCCCGAAGACAACAATTGGATGAACGTCCTGTCCCCCGGCTGCAAACAGGCATCCCGCCAGGTAAAATTGCCCCCTGCTTACGCAGAGGGCAAAACGGCAAACCTTACTCGCCTTGTTCCGCGGCCGGAGCTTCCGGTGCGGCAGCAGGCTGAGACTGCTCGGTTGCTTCTTTGATGCTCAGACGGATACGGCCCTGACGGTCAACTTCCAGAACCTTAACCGGTACTTCCTGATTCATCTGCAGGTAATCAGTGACTTTCTCAACACGCTTGTCAGCGATCTGAGAGATGTGCACCAGGCCTTCTTTACCGCCGCCGATGGCAACGAATGCGCCAAAGTCTACGATACGGGTCACTTTACCGTTATAGATACGACCCACTTCGATCTCTGCGGTGATCTCTTCGATACGACGGATAGCGTATTTCGCTTTTTCACCATCGGTCGCAGCGATCTTCACAGTACCGTCATCTTCGATTTCGATGGTGGTGCCGGTTTCTTCGGTCAGGGCACGGATAACTGAACCGCCTTTACCGATAACGTCTTTGATTTTGTCCGGGCTGATCTTGATGGTGTGGATACGCGGTGCGAACTGAGAGATGTCGCCGCGCGGCGCGTTGATCGCCTGTTCCATCACGCCCAGGATGTGCAGACGCGCACCTTTAGCCTGGTTCAGCGCAACCTGCATGATCTCTTTGGTGATACCTTCAATTTTGATATCCATCTGCAGCGCAGAGATACCGTCGCGGGAACCCGCTACTTTGAAGTCCATATCGCCCAGGTGGTCTTCGTCGCCCAGGATGTCAGACAGAACAACAAAGTTGTCGCCTTCTTTCACCAGACCCATCGCGATACCCGCCACGGCTGCTTTGATAGGCACACCAGCGTCCATCAGCGCCAGGGAAGCACCACATACGGAAGCCATGGAGGAAGAACCGTTAGATTCGGTGATTTCAGAAACCACACGAACGGTGTACGGGAATTTGTCCAGTTCCGGCATCACTGCCAGTACGCCGCGTTTCGCCAGACGGCCGTGACCAATTTCACGACGCTTCGGAGAACCGACCATACCCGTTTCACCTACGCAGTACGGAGGGAAGTTGTAGTGGAACAGGAAGTTGTCCGTACGCTCGCCCATCAGCTCGTCGAGGTTCTGCGCATCGCGGGTCGTACCCAGGGTAGCAGTAACCAGCGCCTGAGTTTCACCACGGGTGAACAGCGCGGAGCCGTGAGTACGCGGCAGCACGCCAGTGCGCACGTCCAGACCACGGATCATGTCTTTTTCACGGCCATCGATACGCGGTTCGCCTGCCAGTACGCGGCTACGAACAACGTTTTTCTCGATAGCGTGCAGGATTTCGCCCAGCTCGTTAGCGTCCAGAGTTTCGTCTTCAGCTACCAGCGTTGCGATGGTTTCAGATTTGATCACGTCAACCTGAGCATAACGCTCTTGTTTGTCGGTGATGCGGTAAGCGTCGCTCAGGCGAGCTTCTGCCAGAGCAGCAACGCGTGCATTCAGCGCGTCGTTAGCGGCTTCAGGCTGCCAGTCCCAACGAGGTTTACCGGCTTCTTTCACCAGCTCGTTGATTTCACGGATAACAACCTGCTGTTGTTCATGACCGAACACTACCGCGCCGAGCATCTGATCTTCGCTCAGCAGTTCTGCTTCGGATTCAACCATCAGAACAGCAGCTTCGGTACCGGCAACCACCAGGTCCAGCTTGCTTTCTTTCAGCTCGTCCTGAGTCGGGTTCAGTACGTACTGGTCATTGATGTAACCTACGCGAGCGGCGCCGATTGGGCCGTTGAACGGGATACCGGACAGAGACAGCGCAGCGGATGCGCCAATCATTGCCACGATGTCTGGGTTAACCTGCGGGTTTACGGACACAACGGTCGCGATAACCTGAACTTCGTTGACGAAGCCTTCCGGGAACAGCGGGCGAACCGGGCGGTCAATCAGACGCGCGATCAAGGTTTCGCCTTCACTTGGACGGCCTTCACGACGGAAGAAGCTACCCGGGATACGACCAGCAGCGTAGGTACGCTCCTGATAGTTAACGGTCAGCGGGAAGAAATCCTGGCCTGGTTTCGCTTTTTTCTGGCCGACAACGGTAACGAATACCGCGGTGTCATCCATGCTAACCATCACAGCGGCAGTTGCCTGACGCGCCATCATGCCGGTTTCCAGGGTTACGGTGTGTTGGCCGTACTGGAATTTACGAACGATCGGATTAAGCAAAATTCTATCCTTTCTCAATAAGTGGCAGCACACCTTCAGGCGTGCCGACATAGGAACTCGATCTTCGTTGCATCCTCGCGACTAATGACAACCCTAACCCTTCATGGGTAAAGCCTCTCATTAGCCGCGCGAACCTCTGCAATGAAGAACATCTACAACAACAATACATTATACCCGTTATCTTTCAAAATACCGCTGCGTTAGCAACGTGCGTTGTAAATTCATTTACGTGGCACACAGGCTTTCGCTTAAGCACTATTTTTTTGCGGGTACGTTTTCTCTTAACTGGCTGACATCTGGTGGAAAAAAGGGGCCATAAAGGCCCCTCTTTCTGAAACTCGCCAGAATTAGCGACGCAGACCCAGACGCTCGATCAGCGCGGTGTAGCGTGCAACATCTTTACGTTTCAGGTAGTCCAGCAGTTTACGACGCTGAGAAACCATGCGCAGCAGACCACGACGGCTGTGGTGATCTTTTTTGTGCTCTGCAAAGTGACCCTGCAGGTGGTTGATCTGTGCAGTCAGCAGAGCAACCTGAACTTCGGTAGAACCGCTGTCGTTCGCATCGCGACCGAACTCAGAAACGATTTGTGCTTTAGCTTCAACGCTTAGAGACATTTTGAACTCCAAATTTAAAAGAATGAAAGGGTGCCGATCTCTAATTCAGCAGCCCTGAGATAACGCTTGCCCATTGTTAAACAATTACGCAGACGTTAAGCCGCAACATTCTACTCGTAGCGACCTGTTATCGCAAGAGAGGCAATTGCCTCACTCGGGGTATTCCACCACCAGACGACGCGGTGCGACACGACCTTCATCATCGATTTCAGCCATGCCGATAAATTTCGCGTCGTCGCCTTCGGTGACGCGGACTAATCCGCTGGCGGGCGCCTGAGAGGCACGCACCGGCTGGCCGTTCTTAAAGTATGCCGCCACAACGGAGGGAATATTGACGACGGGGAAGTCCGAAGCCGGACTGTCCATCGGCATCAGCAGCGGGTCCAGCAGTTGTGCGGCAGGAATCCCCTGCTGTTCTGCCTGCTCGACATACTCGCGCAACTGTTCCAGGGTCACCATCCGTTCAACCGGGTATTTACTCACCGCCAGACGACGCAGGAAAATAACGTGCGCGCCGCAGCCGAGCTTTTCACCCAGGTCATCAATGATGGTGCGAATGTAGGTGCCCTTCGAACAGTGAATTTCCAGCTCCAGTTCATCGCCTTCGTGGCGAATAAACAGCAGTTCATACACGGTAATCGGGCGCGCTTCACGCGGCACGTCAATGCCCTGGCGGGCGTATTCGTAGAGCTTTTTGCCCTGATACTTCAGTGCCGAATACATTGACGGCACCTGCTGGGTATCGCCACGAAAACTCTCCAGCGCATCAGCCAGCTGCGCATCGGTGAAGGTCACCGGGCGCTCTTCGACAATCTGACCGTCGGCATCGGACGTATCGGTACGTTGGCCCAATCGTGCGATGACGCGATATCGCTTATCGGAATCCAGCAGATACTGAGAAAACTTGGTCGCTTCCCCAAGGCAAATCGGCAGCATGCCGGTCGCCAGCGGATCCAGCGCCCCGGTATGCCCGGCGCGGTTCGCGTTATAGAGACGTTTTACTTTTTGCAGCACATCATTGCTGGATGCACCTTGCGGTTTGTCCAGCAACAATACGCCGTGGATATCACGACCGCGACGACGAGGACGACTCATCAGTCCTCCTTGCTGTCGTCCGGGTTCACACGACGTTCTTCGTCATGCTTAACCACGTTAGTCACCAGGTTGGACATACGCATCCCTTCAACTAACGAGTTGTCGTAGAAGAAGGTCAGTTCCGGCACGATACGCAGACGCATGGCTTTACCCAGCAGCGAGCGGATGAAACCGGAAGCTTCCTGCAGCGCTTTGATGCCTGCTTTAACGGCAGCTTCATCTTTATCGTTCAGGAAGGTCACAAACACTTTGGCATAGGCCAGATCACGGGACATTTCCACGCCGGAAACGGTCGTCATCATGCCCAGACGCGGGTCTTTAATTTCGCGCTGCAGGATGAGTGCGATCTCTTTTTGCATCTCCTGCCCCACGCGCTGCGGGCGACCAAATTCTTTCGCCATAATAAATTCTCCAGACAAAAAAGGGGCCAAAAGCCCCTTTTAAAATTAATCTCAGGTAGAAAGGGCTGTTCACGTAGGCCTGATAAGACGCGCGAGCGTCGCATCAGGCAACGGCTGCCGGATGCGGCGTAACGCCTTATCCGGCCTACACCCAATCAACCTTAGGCAATCGTACGCTGAATTTCGATGATCTCGAACACTTCGATCATATCGCCAACGCGAACGTCGTTGTAGTTCTTCACGCCGATACCACATTCCATGCCGTTACGGACTTCGTTAACGTCATCTTTGAAGCGGCGCAGGGATTCCAGCTCGCCTTCATAGATAACCACGTTGTCGCGCAGAACGCGGATTGGGTTGTGACGCTTAATGATACCTTCGGTAACCATACAGCCCGCGATCGCACCGAATTTCGGTGATTTGAACACATCACGTACTTCAGCCAGACCGATGATCTGCTGTTTCAGTTCCGGAGACAGCATGCCGCTCATCGCTGCTTTCACTTCGTCGATCAGGTTATAGATGACGGAGTAGTAACGCAGATCCAGGCTTTCTGCTTCGATCACGCGGCGCGCAGAGGCATCAGCACGGACGTTGAAGCCTACCAGGATGGCGTTGGATGCCGCAGCAAGCGTGGCGTCGGTTTCGGTGATACCACCTACGCCAGAACCGATGATCTTCACTTTCACTTCGTCGGTAGACAGTTTCAGCAAGGAATCGGAAATCGCTTCTACAGAACCCTGTACGTCAGCCTTCAGCACGACGTTCACTTCGTGAACTTCGCCTTCGGTCATGTTGGCGAACATGTTCTCCAGTTTGGATTTCTGCTGACGAGCCAGTTTAACTTCACGGAATTTGCCCTGACGATACAGTGCAACTTCACGCGCTTTCTTCTCGTCACGCACAACGGTTACTTCGTCACCGGCAGCCGGAACACCGGACAGACCGAGGATTTCCACCGGAATGGACGGACCCGCTTCCAGCACTTCCTGACCCAGTTCGTTACGCATCGCACGAACACGACCGTATTCGAAGCCACACAGAACGATATCGCCCTTATGCAGAGTACCTTCGCGTACCAGAACGGTAGCAACCGGACCACGACCTTTATCCAGGAAGGATTCGATCACCGCGCCGCTTGCCATACCTTTACGAACCGCTTTCAGCTCCAGAACTTCAGCCTGCAGCAGGATAGCGTTCAGCAGGTCGTCGATACCGGTACCGGCTTTCGCGGATACTGGGATGAACTGTGCTTCGCCGCCCCACTCTTCCGGCATAACGCCGTACTGGGAGAGTTCGTTCTTAACGCGATCGAGGTCAGCTTCTGGCTTATCGATTTTGTTCACAGCAACAACCAGCGGAACCTGCGCCGCTTTCGCGTGCTGGATAGCTTCGATGGTCTGCGGCATCACGCCGTCGTCCGCTGCAACAACCAGAACAACGATATCCGTTGCCTGCGCACCACGAGCACGCATAGAGGTAAACGCGGCGTGGCCTGGGGTGTCCAGGAAGGTGATCATACCGTTGTCAGTTTCAACGTGGTATGCACCGATATGCTGGGTAATGCCGCCCGCTTCGCCTGAGGCCACTTTCGTTGAACGAATGTAGTCCAGCAGAGAGGTTTTACCGTGGTCAACGTGACCCATGATGGTTACAACCGGTGCGCGCGGTTCAGCCGCAGCACCCGTATCACGGTCGCTCATTACCGCTTCTTCCAGTTCGTTTTCACGACGCAGGATAACTTTGTGGCCCATCTCTTCGGCAACCAGCTGTGCGGTTTCCTGATCGATAACCTGGTTGATGGTCGCCATTGCGCCCAGTTTCATCATCGCTTTGATGACCTGAGAACCTTTAACGGCCATTTTGTTAGCCAGATCGCCAACGGTGATGGTTTCGCCGATGATAACGTCACGGTTAACGGCCTGCGCTGGCTTCTGGAAGCCCTGCTGCAGAGAAGAACCTTTACGCTGTTTGCCGCCTTTACCGCCACGAACCGCTGCACGCGCTTCTTCACGGTCAGCTTTCGATTCAGCGTGCTTGTTGCCTTTTTTCGCCGGACGGGCCGCTTTCGCGTTACGACCACGGCCACGACCACCTTCAACTTCACGGTCGTTTTCATCTTCAGCCTGGCGAGCATGCTGAGAAGTGGTGACGTGATAATCGCTGGTGTCTTCAGTCGGCTCAGCGCTATTCACACCATTTTTTTCGTTTTCTTCTGCCATGCGGCGGGCTTCTTCCGCTACGCGGCGCGCTTCTTCTTCAAGCTTGCGGCGTGCTTCTTCTTCCGCTTTACGCTTCAGCTCAGCAGCTTCACTTTCACGGCGGGCTTTCTCAGCCTGGGCAGTTTTAGTCATATCGTCTTGTTGATTGCTCACTTTGTCTTTTTCCGCAGCTTCACGTTTCGCTTTATCAGCGGCTTCACGCTTAGCTTGTTCTGCGGCCTCACGTTCGGCTTTTTGTTGCGCCTCGCGCTTCGCTGCTTCTTCAGCTTCACGACGGGCTTGCTCTTCCGCTTCACGCTGCGCCTGCTCTTCCGCGGCCAGGCGTTCAGCCTCTTGCGGATCGCGTTTCACAAAGGTGCGTGTCTTGCGGACTTCGATTTGTACCGACTTACTTTTACCGCCGGTACCTGGGATATTGAGCGTGCTGCGCGTTTTGCGCTGCAGGGTCAATTTGTCCGGCGCAGAACCATTTTCACGGTTCAGGTGCGCCAGTAAAGTTTGTTTCTCTTGTGCGGACACAGAGTCATCAGCAGACTTCGGGATACCAGCGTCAGCAAATTGCTGTACCAGGCGATCCACCGAAGTCTGTATCTCTGCGGCCAGCGTTTTTACGGTTACATCTGTCATGCTGTTCCTTCCTGCTACAGTTTATTACGCTTCGTCGCCGAACCAGCAAATATTACGGGCGGCCATGATGAGCTCGCCGGCTTTCTCGTCAGTTAAACCTTCGATATCAGCCAGGTCATCAACGCCTTGTTCAGCGAGATCTTCCAGCGTACAAACACCACGAGCTGCCAGTTTGAATGCCATTGCGCGATCCAGCCCTTCAAGGTTGAGCAGATCGTCAGCCGGTTTGTTATCACCGAGGCTTTCTTCCTGGGCCAGTGCCAGAGTGGTCAGTGCGTTTTTAGCACGTTCGCGCAGTGCCTCAACGGTGTCTTCATCAAGACCGTCAATTTCCAGCAGTTCTTTCATTGGCACGTAGGCCAGTTCTTCCAGCGTGGAGAAGCCTTCTTCAACCAGCACTGTCGCGAAATCTTCATCAATATCGAGATATTTGGTGAAGGTATCGATCGCTGCGTGCGCTTCAGCCTGATGCTTCGCCTGCAGGTCATCAACGGTCATCACGTTGAGTTCCCAGCCGCTCAGCTGCGAGGCCAGACGTACGTTCTGACCATTACGGCCAATCGCCTGCGCCAGGTTGCCCGCTTCAACAGCGATATCCATAGTGTGTTTATCTTCGTCGACCACGATAGACGCGACATCCGCCGGCGCCATGGCGTTGATCACGAACTGCGCCGGGTTATCGTCCCACAGAACGATGTCGATACGCTCGCCGCCCAGCTCCGTCGAAACGGCCTGAACACGCGCACCGCGCATACCCACGCAAGCACCCACCGGATCGATACGCTTATCGTTGGTTTTCACGGCGATTTTCGCACGAGAACCTGGATCGCGAGCGGCTGCTTTGATTTCAATAACTTCTTCGCCAATTTCTGGCACTTCAATGCGGAACAGTTCGATCAGCATTTCCGGCTTGGAACGGGTGACGAACAGCTGTGCGCCACGCGCTTCCGGACGTACGGAATAAAGTACACCACGGATACGGTCGCCTGGACGGAAGTTCTCACGCGGCAGCATATCTTCACGCAGGATAACGGCTTCAGCATTGTTGCCGAGATCCAGAGAGATGTTGTCACGGTTCACTTTCTTCACCACGCCAGTGATGATTTCACCTTCGTGTTCGCGGAACTGATCAACGACCATTGCGCGTTCAGCTTCACGAACTTTCTGTACGATAACCTGTTTCGCCGTTTGAGTGGTGATACGGTCGAAGGTCACAGATTCGATCTGGTCTTCAACGTAGTCACCCACGTTCAGGCTTTCGTCTTCGTAGCGTGCTGCTTCCAGGGTAATTTCTTTCGTCGGTTGCGTGACCTCTTCAACGATCACCCAACGACGGAATGTATCGAAATCGCCGCTCTTACGATCAATTTCTACGCGAACGTCGATTTCTTGTTCGTATTTTTTCTTCGTAGCCGTTGCCAGCGCGCTTTCCAGCGCTTCGAAAATCTTCTCACGCGGCAGCGCTTTCTCATTGGAGACGGCTTCAACAACAGCCAAAATTTCTTTGTTCATCGGGGCCTTTCACCTCAATCCAGACTGTTAAAAGTGGGGAACCAGGTTCGCCTTCTGGATGTTACTCAGCGCGAACACTTCATCTTTGCCTTCGACTGTCACAGTGATCATTTCACCGTCTACCGCTTTGATAATGCCCTGCCATTTACGACGGTTCTGAACCGCCATGCGCAGGACCAGCGTGACTTCTTCACCCAGGAAACGCGTGTAGTGTTCCGCGGTGAACATAGGACGATCGAGGCCCGGAGAGGAAACTTCCAGGTTGTAAGCCACTGTAATCGGATCTTCTACATCCATCACCGCGCTTACCTGGTGGCTCACATCAGCACAATCATCAACATTGATGCCATCTTCACTATCAATATAGATGCGCAGTGTGGATGTGCGACCGCGAATAAATTCGATGCCGACCAGTTCGTAGCCCAGGGCTTCAACTGGTGCCGTAATCATCTCTGTTAATTTTTGCTCTAATGTGGACAAACCCACCCCCAAGACATAAAAAAAGGGCGTAAAGCCCAGTTATTCTGTAGTCAGATAACAAAAAACCCCGATAAATCGGGGCTTTAGATAACTGAACCCTATAGCCGCAACTGCGGCCTGGAGAACCTTCCGAAAGAATTTTTTTCAAATCCAGCTACGAAGGCCTAAGTCTTCACAGTATATTTGAAAAAGAACTCTAAGGGAAAGTGGTTGCGGGGGCCGGATTTGAACCGACGACCTTCGGGTTATGAGCCCGACGAGCTACCAGGCTGCTCCACCCCGCGCCTGAAACGTGGCAAATTTTACGCGTTTTGAGTAAAAAATGCAAATAATGCTGGGATTTGGTACCGAGGACGGGACGTAAAATCGGCCTGTAGTATAAAGAAGAAAGTAACATCCTGTCAACCTCACATTCTATGCAGCGGACAAGCAGTATTACTGGCAGTAATGTGTCACAAGCGATACACCGCAGTAATAAGGATTTTTCACTGAAAATCACACGAAGCACTTCCGGTATTGCGCAAAAGATGATTAAATGAAAACTCATTTATTTTGCATAAAAATTCACTGAGAGCGAAAAAGCGTTTTCTCCATCAGTCTATCAAAGCAGGGTTTTACTTTATGACGACGATTCTCAAGCATCTTCCGGTAGGTCAACGTATTGGTATCGCCTTCTCCGGCGGTCTGGACACCAGCGCGGCGCTGCTGTGGATGCGACAAAAAGGAGCAGTGCCTTACGCCTATACTGCAAACCTGGGCCAGCCTGATGAAGAAGACTACGACGCTATCCCACGCCGTGCCATGGAATACGGCGCAGAGAACGCTCGTCTGATCGACTGCCGTAAGCAGCTGGTTGCAGAAGGTATAGCCGCTATTCAATGTGGCGCCTTCCACAATACCACCGGCGGCCTGACCTACTTCAACACAACCCCACTCGGTCGCGCCGTTACCGGCACCATGCTGGTTGCCGCCATGAAAGAAGATGGTGTGAACATTTGGGGCGACGGCAGCACTTACAAAGGCAACGATATTGAACGTTTCTATCGTTATGGCCTGCTGACCAACGCCGAACTGCAGATTTACAAACCGTGGCTCGATAGCGACTTTATCGATGAGCTGGGCGGTCGTCATGAGATGTCTGAGTTCATGATTTCCTGCGGCTTCGACTACAAAATGTCCGTCGAGAAAGCTTACTCCACCGACTCCAACATGCTTGGCGCAACGCACGAAGCGAAAGACCTGGAATTCCTCAACTCCAGCGTCAAAATCGTTAACCCGATTATGGGTGTGAAGTTCTGGGATGAGAACGTGAAGATCCCGGCAGAAGAAGTGACCGTGCGTTTTGAACAGGGTCATCCGGTCGCGCTGAACGGTAAAACCTTCAGTGACGACGTGGAGATGATGCTGGAAGCAAATCGCATTGGCGGCCGTCACGGTCTGGGCATGAGCGATCAAATTGAAAACCGTATCATTGAAGCGAAAAGTCGTGGCATCTACGAAGCCCCGGGGATGGCGCTGCTGCATATCGCTTACGAGCGTCTGCTGACCGGTATTCACAACGAAGACACCATCGAGCAGTATCATGCGCATGGCCGTCAGTTGGGTCGTCTGCTGTACCAGGGCCGTTGGTTCGATTCTCAGGCGCTGATGCTGCGTGATTCACTGCAACGCTGGGTCGCAAGCCAGATTACCGGCGAAGTCACGCTGGAACTGCGTCGCGGGAACGACTACTCCATTCTGAATACCGTGTCTGACAACCTGACCTATAAAGCAGAGCGTCTGACGATGGAGAAAGGCGACTCCATGTTCTCTGCCGAAGATCGTATCGGTCAGTTGACTATGCGTAACCTGGATATCACCGACACGCGCGATAAGTTGTTCGGTTATGCAAAAACTGGCCTGCTCTCTTCCTCAGCCGCCAGCGGTGTTCCGCAGGTTGAGAATCTGGAGAAGAGAGGGAAGTAATTGCGTCTCTGTCGATGCATCTAAAAAGCCGCGTATGCGGCTTTTTTTGTGGGCAGGTTGTACCGACGTCTGGCGATTCTGCTGCTTGCACAATGCCTGATGGCGCTGCGCTTATCAGGCCTACGAAGCGTGCGGTGTTTGGTGTTTGGTGTTCGATGTTCGGTGCATCTGTAGGCCGGATAAGGCGAAGCCGCCATCCGGCAACTCTGCCGCGAGCACAATGCCTGATGCGCTACGCTTATCAGGCCTACGTTTACTATAGACGAAAAAAAAGACGCTTTTCAGCGTCTTTCTTTCGGAATATTGGTACTGAGGATGGGACTCGAACCCACAAGCCCGTTAGGGCACTACCACCTCAAGGTAGCGTGTCTACCAATTCCACCACCTCAGCACAGATACTACTCTTAGTGTGGGATATCGCTGGTCGGCTGAGCCGGTGCAGTTGGCTGAGTTTGCTCGGTTTTCGGCGCACTCAGATTTTCCCACTCGCTTCCTTTATTGGTCTTGTTGCTGTTAATGTTACCCAGCGCCAGACTGATAATGAAGAACAACGTTGCCAGAACTGCGGTCATGCGGGTCATGAAGTTACCAGAACCACTTGAACCAAACAGCGTGCCGGAAGCGCCTGCTCCGAAGGAGGCTCCCATATCAGCGCCTTTACCTTGCTGCAGCATGATCAGACCAACAAGGCCAATCGCTACAATAAGGAAAACTACTAAAAGAGCTTCGTACATAATCAACCTGTTCCTTGCGGAGTTGCCGCATACCAATTGCTTCGACCAATTAAAGTGGGCTTTTTTAATGTTTCCCACTGAAGCGGGTGTGAATACTAACCAAAGCGAATCACCTTCGCAAGGGCAATTTTATCGCATTGTATCAACTGCGGAAAAAAACAGCAAAAAAGCCTGTTTTCCCTAAAAGAGAGGCGGCAACCGCCGCCTTATTAATCACTTATCGCAGATATCAGACCGCTTTAACCGCATCCGCGATGCGATTAGCGAATGCAGTAACCTGTGCTTCGTCTTCGCCCTCAACCATCACGCGAATCAGTGGCTCGGTGCCCGATTTACGCAGCAGCACGCGACCGCGGTTGCCCAGTGCGGCTTCCACTTCCGCCGTCACCGCTTTTACGGTTTCATTTTCCAGCGGGTCGCCGCTACCCGCTGTGAAGCGGACGTTGATCAGCACCTGCGGGAACATTTTCATGCCGCTGCACAGATCATGCAGAGACATGTGGTTACGCACCATCGCTGCAACAACCTGCAGCGCGGCCACAATCCCGTCACCCGTGGTGGTTTGATCTAACAGAATGACGTGACCGGAGTTTTCCGCACCAATGCGCCAGTCTTTCTCCTGCAGTTTTTCCAGCACGTAACGGTCGCCCACTTTGGCGCGTACAAACGGAATACCTAACTGCTTCAGCGCGACTTCCAGACCCATGTTGCTCATCAGGGTGCCGACCGCGCCACCGCGCAGTTTGCCCTGACGCAGCCCTTCACGGGCAATGATATAGAGGATCTGGTCACCGTCGACTTTATTACCTTCATGGTCAACCATGATGACGCGGTCGCCGTCGCCGTCAAAGGCGATGCCAAGGTGTGCCTTCTCAGCCAGTACGCGCGCCTGCAAGGCACGAACGTCGGTTGCGCCGACTTCCTGGTTGATGTTTACGCCATCCGGATCACAGCCGATGGCCACAACCTGCGCGCCCAGTTCGCGGAACACGTTCGGCGCGATGTGATAAGTGGCACCGTTCGCACAGTCGACCACGATTTTGAGGTCGTTCAGGCTCAGTTCGTTCGGGAAGGTCGCTTTGCAGAATTCGATATAGCGGCCCGCAGCATCGACGATACGACTGGCTTTACCCAGTTCGGCTGAATCCACACAGCTGATCTCTTTTTCCAGCTCAGCTTCGATGGCTTCTTCAACTTCATCCGGCAGTTTGGTGCCGTCGATGGAGAAGAATTTGATGCCGTTGTCGTAGTACGGATTATGCGATGCGGAGATAACGATACCCGCCTCAGCGCGGAAGGTACGTGTCAGGTAAGCCACCGCAGGGGTCGGCATTGGGCCAGTAAAGGACGCAGAGAGCCCCGCAGCGGCAAGGCCGGCTTCCAGTGCAGACTCCAGCATGTAGCCTGAGATGCGGGTATCTTTACCGATGATGATTTTACGTGAACCGTGGCTTGCCAGCACCTTCCCGGCTGCCCAGCCCAATTTCAATACGAAATCAGGGGTGATGGGCGCATCGCCTACGCGGCCACGAATACCATCGGTACCAAAATATTTACGTTTACTCATAGCGTTTGTTTTCCTTCGCTGACAACGTAGCTTCCACCACGCGCATCGCTTCTACAGTTTCTTTGACATCATGGACACGAATAATATGCGCCCCCTGCATTGCGGCAATCACCGCACACGCCAGGCTACCACTGAGACGTTCGGAAGGCCCAACGTTCAGCAGTTGGCCAATCATCGATTTACGCGACATCCCAACGAACAGCGGAAGGCCAAAATGATGGAATTCGGACAAGCGTGCCAGTAATGCATAATTATGGGAGAGATTCTTACCGAAACCGAACCCCGGGTCGAGGATCAATTTCTCTTTTCCGATACCTGCCGCTTCGCAACGTGCGATATGCTCAATAAAGAAGCGATTCACATCTGCAAAAACGTCATCATATTTCGGTGCTTCCTGCATGGTTTTCGGATTGCCCTGCATGTGCATCAGGGAAACGGGGAGGCCGGTTTCTGCAGCCGCTTCCAGTGCGCCGGGTTCGGTAAGCGAGCGGATATCATTAATAATGTGGGCGCCTGCGCGCGCGGATTCGCGGATGACCTCCGGTTTTGATGTATCAACAGAGATCCACACTTCAAATCGCTGGGCAATGGCCTCTACGACCGGGATCACCCGTTCCAGCTCCTCTTCGACGCTGACTTCAGAAGCCCCTGGGCGCGTAGACTCACCGCCCACATCCACAATAGTCGCTCCAGCGTTAATCATCAGGTTAGCGTGCTTCACCGCCTCCACTAACGTATTGTGCGTTCCACCGTCGGAGAACGAATCCGGCGTGACGTTCAGAATGCCCATAACGTGAGGGTGAGAGAGATCCAGCGTGGAGCCCTGGGCGAAGAGTTTCATGGCTAATCCTTCCGATTAATTCTTGTCTTGAATGTAAAAAAACCCTGAGGCAAGCCTCAGGGTTTCAGGTGATGCTACGTTATCACGTGTGGATAACTTATTTGTCGCCTAACTGTTCTGACATGGTGTTGCCCGGGTTTGGCGTACGCGGTTCATCGACCGGACGCGGCGCTCGCGGGGTGCCATTGTTGTCAGAATTGTTGGATGAACCCGGTTCTTCCCAGCCAGCTGGCGGGCGAACATCACGGCGGGCCATCAGGTCATCAATCTGCGGCGCATCGATGGTCTCATATTTCATGAGCGCATCTTTCATCGCATGCAGGATGTCCATGTTGTCGTTAAGCAACTTACGTGCACGATCGTAGTTACGTTCGATGAGCGATTTTACTTCCTGGTCGATGATACGCGCGGTTTCATCAGACATATGTTTCGCTTTCGCGACAGAACGGCCCAGGAACACCTCGCCCTCTTCTTCCGCGTACAGCAGCGGACCGAGTTTGTCGGAGAAGCCCCACTGGGTGACCATGTTACGCGCCAGGTTCGTCGCGACCTTAATGTCGTTCGACGCACCGGTAGAAACATGCTCCGCACCGTAGATGATCTCTTCTGCCAGACGACCGCCATACAGCGTAGAAATCTGGCTTTCCAGTTTCTGACGGCTGGCGCTGATCGCGTCGCCTTCAGGCAGGAAGAAGGTCACACCCAGCGCACGTCCGCGCGGAATAATCGTCACTTTGTGCACCGGATCGTGTTCCGGCACCAGGCGACCAATAATCGCGTGGCCTGCTTCGTGATACGCGGTAGATTCTTTCTGCGCTTCCGTCATCACCATGGAGCGACGTTCCGCACCCATCATGATTTTGTCTTTCGCTTTTTCGAACTCAACCATTGAGACAACGCGTTTGTTGCCACGTGCGGCAAACAGTGCCGCTTCGTTCACCAGGTTCGCCAGGTCTGCACCGGAGAAACCAGGAGTACCACGGGCAATGATTGCCGCGTCGATATCGGGTGCCAGTGGTACGCGACGCATGTGAACTTTCAGGATCTGCTCACGACCACGAACATCTGGCAGGCCAACGACAACCTGACGGTCGAAACGGCCAGGACGCAGCAGCGCCGGGTCGAGAACGTCCGGGCGGTTAGTTGCCGCGATAACGATGATACCTTCGTTACCTTCGAAGCCGTCCATTTCAACCAGCATCTGGTTCAGAGTCTGTTCACGTTCATCGTGACCACCGCCCAGGCCTGCGCCACGCTGGCGGCCTACGGCGTCGATTTCATCGATAAAGATGATGCACGGTGCCGCTTTCTTCGCCTGTTCGAACATGTCACGCACACGAGATGCGCCCACACCGACGAACATTTCTACGAAGTCAGAACCGGAAATCGTAAAGAACGGAACCTTCGCTTCGCCAGCGATTGCTTTCGCCAGCAGCGTTTTACCGGTACCCGGAGGGCCGACCATCAGGACGCCTTTCGGAATTTTACCGCCCAGTTTTTGGAAACGGCTCGGCTCACGCAGATATTCAACCAGTTCACCAACCTCTTCTTTTGCTTCGTCACAGCCTGCGACGTCAGCAAAGGTGGTTTTGATCTGATCTTCAGTCAGCATGCGCGCCTTACTTTTACCGAACGACATGGCACCTTTGCCACCGCCGCCCTGCATCTGGCGCATGAAGAAGATCCAGACACCGATCAGTAACAACATCGGGAACCAGGAGATGAAGATAGAAGCCAGCAGGCTCGGTTCTTCAGGCGGTTCGCCAACCACTTTGACATTTTTAGTCAGCAGGTTGTCGAGAAGCTTCGGATCGTTAACCGGAATGTAAGTCGTGTAACGGTTACTATCTTTCTTGGTAACGTTGATCTCACGTCCGTTGATACGCGCTTCGCGAACCTGGTCCTGATTGACCTCTTGCAGGAAGGTAGAGTAGTCCACCTTGCGGCTATTCGACTCGCTGGGCCCAAAGCTCTGGAATACTGACATCAGCACAACGGCAATGACCAGCCAGAGTATTAGGTTTTTCGCCATGTCACTCAAGGGATTAACCTCTTATTACAACTGTGTTAAAAACAGCGTCAGGATACTCTATATCCAGTTTGTTTCAAACTTTCGTCTGAAATTCCACCTTCTATGGTTTTCGCCCGGTCGCTACAATGTACACTTCCCGCGAACGCGCGCGAGAAGAGTCCGGCTTACGAACTTTCACCTTCGTAAACAGGGAGCGAATTTCCCTTAGATACTCATCGAAGCCTTCGCCCTGGAACACCTTCACTACAAAATTACCGCCTGGCGCGAGAACATCACGAGCCATTTCAAGCGCCAGCTCCACCAGATACATGGCGCGGGGGATATCCACCGCGGGTGTTCCACTCATGTTTGGTGCCATATCTGACATGACAACTTGTACTTTACTGTCACCCACGCGTTCCAGTAACGCTTTCATCACGAGTTCATCACGAAAGTCGCCCTGAAGGAAGTCCACACCAACGATTGGATCCATAGGTAAAAGATCGCAAGCGATGATGCGGCCTTTGCCACCAATCTGCGTGACCACGTACTGTGACCAGCCTCCTGGGGCAGCACCGAGGTCAACAACCGTCATCCCCGGCTTAAAAAGTTTGTCACTTTGCTGTATTTCATCAAGTTTAAACCAGGCACGGGAACGCAACCCTTTTTTCTGTGCCGCTTGAACATATTTATCGCTAAAGTGTTCCTGAAGCCAGCGACTTGAGCTGGCAGAACGCTTCTTACCTGTCATTTAACTTTCCCATCGGGGCAGAACATCGTTGCCATGCGGCGTAAATTTCAACGCACTATTTGGCGATATATGGGAGATGGCGGTAGAATGACCCGTTTTCAATCCCAACGTAAGCAAAAATATACGATGAATCTGAGTACTAAACAAAAACAGCACCTGAAAGGTCTGGCACATCCGCTCAAGCCGGTAGTTATGCTTGGCAATAATGGTTTGACCGAAGGGGTACTGGCCGAGATTGAACAAGCGTTAGAGCACCATGAACTCATCAAGGTGAAAGTCGCGTCTGAAGATCGCGAGACCAAAACCTTGATCGTGGACGCTATCGTGCGCGAAACCGGCGCCTGTAACGTACAGGTCATCGGTAAAATGCTGGTGCTTTATCGCCCGAGTAAAGAACGTAAAATCTCGCTGCCACGTTAAGAATATCCTAAATTTGCACACAACAGTGTGTAAAACGAGGGTTTTCCTTCTCGAGGGCTAGCAACATGCCACGCTCTTCAGCTTGATAAAAGGCCGCTATGCGGCCTTTTTCTTATCTTTACAATGCATCAACATCTCTGCGTTGGGCAACCGTTAAAGATATTCAACCTTAATGATTTCGTACTCGACTTCGCCACCTGGCGTGCGAATGGTTACGACATCATCCTGCTCTTTGCCGACCAGACCACGCGCGATCGGTGAGTTCACAGAAATCAGATTCTGCTTAAAATCCGCCTCATCATCACCCACGATACGGTAGGTTTGTTCTTCATCAGTATCGAGGTTAAGGACAGTGACAGTTGAGCCAAAAATCACGCGGCCATTGTTAGGCATTTTGGTGATATCGATAACCTGCGCGTTAGACAGCTTGGCTTCGATATCTTTAATACGGCCTTCGCAGAAGCCCTGCTGCTCACGGGCAGCATGGTATTCAGCGTTCTCTTTCAGATCGCCGTGCTCACGTGCTTCCGCAATGGCTGCAATGATTTCAGGACGGCGAACAGATTTCAGAAAATCGAGTTCTTCACGCAGTTTTTCTGCGCCACGAAGGGTCATCGGAATAGCTTGCATTTGTTATACCTCTTGAACATTCCTGTTGGGAGCAGTTCACCCCGCTCCAGCTCTCAGCCCGCCTGACAACGCCACGCGGCCAGGCCAGAAGCAAAAGAAAACCGACCCGGGTACAAAGTCCCAGGTCAGCAGCAATTTCTCATTTGATAAGTATTTTACCCTGAAGTTCACTATGGGTCATCGTTTACTTTACAGGGCTTTGCGCCGTAGTATGTCGGCTTGTTTCCAGGTTGTTAGCGCGGGATTATGCGATTTTCCAGATTTATCATTGGATTGACCACCACGATAGCGTTTAGCGTCCAGGCCGCGAATGTTGAAGAGTACACCAGTCAACTTCCTGCAGGGGCCAATCTTGCTTTTATGGTGCAAAAAGTGGGCGCAGCAGCGCCAGAGATCGACTACCACAGCCAACAGATGGCGCTGCCTGCCAGTACGCAGAAAGTGATCACTGCGCTTGCGGCGTTGCTTCAGCTTGGCCCTGACTTTCGCTTTACCACCACTCTTGAGAGCAAAGGCAGCATCGATGATGGTACGCTGAAAGGCGACCTGGTGGCGCGATTTGGCGGCGATCCGACGTTAAAACGTCAGGATATTCGCAATATGGTCGCTAACCTGAAAAAAGCAGGTGTGCAGAAAATTGAAGGTAATGTGCTCATTGATACCTCAATTTTCGCCAGTCACGATAAAGCTCCTGGCTGGCCGTGGAACGACATGACCCAGTGCTTCAGCGCCCCGCCTGCTGCGGCGATTGTCGATCGCAACTGCTTCTCAATTTCTCTCTATAGTGCGCAAAAAGCGGATGATTTAGCGTTTATTCGCGTTGCGTCTTATTATCCGGTGACCATGTTCAGCCAGGTACGTACGCTGGCGAAAGGCTCCCCTGACGCGCAATACTGTGAACTGGACGTGGTGCCAGGCGATCTTAACCGCTACACCCTGACCGGCTGTCTGCCGCAGCGTTCCGAGCCGCTTCCACTGGCTTTCGCGATCCAGGACGGCGCCAGCTACGCCGGTGCGATCATTAAAGATGAACTGAAGCAGGCTGGCATTACCTACAGCGGCACGCTGCTGCGCCAGACCCTGGTTAATGAGCCGGGAACCGTGATCGCCACGAAGCAGTCCGCGCCGCTGCACGATCTGCTGCGAATTATGCTGAAAAAATCGGACAACATGATCGCCGATACCGTCTTCCGTATGATCGGCCACGCACGTTTTAACGTGCCGGGCACCTGGCGTGCGGGTTCCGATGCGGTACGCCAGATCCTGCGCCAGCAGGCGGGCGTTGATTTGGGCAATACGATTATCGCCGATGGTTCCGGGCTTTCACGGCATAACCTGATCGCCCCTGCGACGATGATGCAGGTGCTGCAATATATCGCTCAGCATGATAATGAGCTGAACTACATCTCTATGCTGCCGCTCGCCGGGCATGATGGTTCTTTGCAATACCGCGCAGGTCTGCATCAGGCGGGGGTAGATGGCAAAGTCTCCGCGAAAACGGGTTCGTTGCAGGGCGTGTATAACCTGGCCGGATTTATCACCACCGCCAGCGGTCAACGAATGGCATTCGTGCAGTATCTCTCGGGCTATGCGGTTTCACCGGCGGATCAACGTAACCGCCGAATTCCGTTGGTGCGGTTTGAGAGCCGGTTGTATAAGGACATTTATCAGAATAACTGAGCATAAAAAACCCGGCCATCAGGCCGGGTTTTTAAGTTTAACGCTTGTAAATGAACTCAACGCCTTCTTCGTCGTCTTCGTCCCAATCGTCATCCCAGTCTTCATCGTCTTCTTCTTCGACAGCCGCTTCTTCAAGCTGCTGGCGGTGGTAGTCATCCCACATGAATTCGACTTTCTCTGGCTGTTTCGCTTCTTCTGCGGAAACAATCGGGTTCTCGATGATAAAGGTCATGACATCCCAGCACAGGTCTTTTACGCCTTGCTGGCTGGCGGCGGAGATCAGGTAGTGTTTACCTTCCCAACCCAGCGCCTCTGCAATCTCTTTAGCCTTCGCTTCAGCTTCCGCTTTATCCATCAGGTCGATCTTATTGAAGACCAACCAGCGTGGCTTACCGGCCAGTTTTTCACTGTACTTCTCAAGTTCGCCGATAATAATACGGGCGTTCTCAACCGGATCGGAACCGTCGATCGGCGCGATGTCAATGAGATGCAGCAGCACGCGGCAACGCTCAAGGTGTTTCAGGAAGCGGATACCCAGACCAGCACCTTCCGCTGCGCCTTCGATCAGCCCCGGAATATCGGCAACCACGAAGCTCTTCTCGTTATCCATACGCACCACACCAAGGCTTGGCACCAGGGTGGTAAACGGATAATCCGCCACTTTCGGCTTCGCCGCAGACACGGCGCGGATGAAGGTGGATTTACCGGCGTTCGGCATACCCAGCATACCAACATCGGCCAACAGCATCAGTTCCAGCTGCAGGTCACGTTTATCACCCGGCGTACCCATCGTTTTCTGGCGCGGAGTACGGTTAACGGACGATTTAAAACGGGTGTTACCCAGACCGTGCCAGCCGCCCTTCGCCACCATCAGACGCTGACCGTGTTTGGTCATGTCGCCCATGGTTTCGCCGGTACCCTGATCGATAACACGGGTACCCACCGGCACTTTAACCGTGACGTCTTTGCCGCGCTTACCGGTACAGTCACGGCTCTGGCCGTTCTGGCCACGTTCCGCACGGAAAGATTTTTCAAAACGATAGTCAATCAGGGTGTTCAGGTTCTCGTCAGCTTCCAGCCAGACATCACCACCATCGCCGCCGTCGCCGCCATCAGGGCCACCGCGTGGAATATATTTTTCACGGCGGAAGCTTACGCAACCATTACCGCCATCACCTGCTACAACCAGGATCGTTGCTTCATCAACAAACTTCATTTTACTCTCCGTAAATCATTCGCCTGAGCGGGGGACAACTACAACCGCCTCACGCTTACGCCACCGTCCCCAAAGACGGTGACCAATGGCGGAATACATTGCGCCCGCAACCACGACAAACGCACCGAGATAACCGATAAGGTTTAACATCGGTCTGGCGAAGAAATCGGGCCAGGCCATTGATAATAAATCTGAAAACAACAGTGTAAACAGTGGGGTCAGCGTCACAATCGCGCTCACCTGCGCAGCCTGCCAGCGAGCCATGGCTTCCGCCAGTGCGCCATAGCCAACCAGCGTGTTCAGCCCACAAAAAATCAGGCAGACCAGTTGCCAGTCACTGAGCTGATGGATAACCGCCGGCTTTGCCAATGGCAGCAGCGCAATAGTACATAAAGTGTACAGTAAAAACAGGATCTGTTGTGACGCCAGCCGCCGCAATAACACCTTTTGCGCGACGCCATAGCTCACCCAGACCATCGCCGCCCCGACACCGAAGATAACGCCCCAAGTGTAGTCGGTCAGGCGCGTGAAAATCTCAATCAAACTGGTGTTGAAGAACATCACCAGCCCGCAGACCAGCATGATGGCGCCAACAATCTGCGTACCGCGCATTTTCTCTTTGAGGATAAATACGCTGGCAACCATCATCCCGACGGGAGAGAGCTGCCCAATGACCTGCGAAGCGGTTGGACTGACATATTGCAGCGAGGAGCTGAAGAGAACAAAGTTCCCAAACAGACCGCCTGTGGCAATCGCCAGCAGAACCAGCCAACGCGGGTTACGGAAAATTCGCAGCGGCGGCAGCTTGCGCTTCACCGTCAGAATGAGGCCAAGGCCGACACTGGCCATCAAAAAGCGATAGAAGACAACGGTAGGCGGTTCCATGACCTCCAGTACCTGCTTCATTGCAATCGGCAAAGCACCCCAACATATCGCCGTGGTGAGTGCCAAAAGAATACCAATACCTGCCTGCTGCTTCATACCGGATTCCCTGCCTGAGACCACTGTGATTTTCCGGGCGTCGAATGTAAAAAGCCCCGCAACGAGTTGCGGGGCTTTAATCCGTTACCGGACCACGAAAACCTTACTCAGCAACGATGCTGATGTATTTACGGTTGTTCGGGCCTTTAACTTCGAATTTCACTTTACCGTCTGCTTTAGCAAACAGAGTGTGGTCACGACCGCAACCTACGTTGTTACCAGCGTGGAATTTGGTACCACGCTGACGAACGATGATGCTACCCGCCAGAACGGTTTCGCCACCGAAACGCTTAACGCCAAGACGTTTAGCTTCTGAATCGCGACCGTTACGAGTTGAGCCGCCAGCCTTTTTATGTGCCATTTAAATCTCTCCTCAGGTCTTAGGCGCTGATGCCAGTAATTTTCACATCAGTGAACCACTGACGGTGGCCCTGCTGCTTACGGTAGTGTTTACGACGACGAAACTTAACGATTTTAACTTTCTCGCCACGACCGTGAGCAACAACTTCAGCTTTGATTACGCCGCCATCAACGAAAGGAACGCCGATTTTGACTTCTTCACCGTTTGCGATCATCAGAACTTCAGCGAATTCAACAGATTCGCCAGTTGCGATGTCCAGCTTTTCCAGGCGAACGGTCTGACCTTCGCTTACTCGGTGTTGTTTACCACCACTTTGGAAAACCGCGTACATATAGAACTCCGCTTCCGCGCACATTAATCGTGTGATTCAGAGTGCGCTATAAATATTCACAATAGGGCGCGAATATTACGCAAAACGCGAGCCTTTGACAAGTGCTACCATCAATACACGCAGAAAAAAAACACAACTTTCACGGTAACGTTTATCTGAGCCGTTTTTTCAGTACAATCAGTGCTACAACTCTAACGTAAAACCTTCATTATCCCGTACGGATAAGTGGTAAACAGGACATTAAGCCCGGCTTTTGCGATGAATCTACAACAAATCAATGAGTTAACCGCGCAGGATATGGCGGGTGTCAATGCAACGATTCTTGAACAGCTCAACTCAGATGTTCAGCTCATCAATCAGTTGGGTTATTACATCGTCAGTGGAGGCGGAAAACGCATTCGCCCTATGATCGCCGTACTGGCCGCTCGCGCGGTCGGCTACGAGGGAAATGCCCATGTCACCATCGCTGCGCTGATTGAGTTTATCCACACCGCCACGCTGCTGCACGACGATGTGGTGGATGAATCCGACATGCGCCGCGGGAAAGCGACCGCGAATGCCGCCTTTGGGAATGCGGCAAGCGTCCTGGTCGGCGATTTCATCTACACCCGTGCGTTCCAGATGATGACCAGTCTCGGCTCGCTGAAGGTGCTGGAAGTGATGTCGGAAGCGGTGAACGTGATTGCTGAAGGCGAAGTGCTGCAGTTGATGAACGTCAACGACCCGGACATCACCGAAGAAAACTACATGCGCGTGATTTACAGTAAAACCGCGCGCCTGTTTGAAGCGGCATCCCAGTGTTCCGGCCTGCTTGCAGGCTGTACGCCAGAGCAGGAAAAAGGTTTGCAGGATTATGGGCGCTATCTCGGTACTGCTTTCCAGTTGATTGATGATTTACTGGATTACAGCGCCGATGGCGAGACGCTCGGTAAAAACGTGGGTGATGACCTCAACGAGGGCAAGCCGACCCTGCCGCTGCTGCACGCTATGCGTAACGGTACCCCGGAACAAGCGCTGCTGATTCGCGGTGCGATTGAGCAGGGTAACGGGCGTCATCTGCTGGAGCCGGTTCTGGAAGCCATGGCGGCCTGTGGCTCGCTGGAGTGGACGCGTCAGCGCGCCGAAGAAGAAGCGGATAAAGCTATTGCCGCCCTCTCACCGCTGCCTGATTCTCAATGGCGCGATGCGCTTATCGCCCTCGCCCACATCGCTGTTCAACGCGACCATTAATCCTGTCTGTCTCTCCCGCGCACATAGCGGGAGAGTTCCAGTAAAATCCAAAAAATGATTATTCATGCCTGATAGCGTCGAAAATTTGATGTTTTCTGAATTTAGCCTCAACTTACATGAACTTTTTAGAGCTTACCAACAGGAAGCGCTATAGTACTCCCGTGCTGTTTTCACGAACAATTTAGCTTCTGAACAGGGAGATAACATGGATAAGTTTATTGACTGGCACCCTGCGGATATCATCGCGGGTCTGCGCAAAAAAGGCACAACAATGGCGGCGGAATCCCGTAAGAATGGCCTGAGTTCCTCTACGCTTGCCAACGTTCTGTCGCGCCCGTGGCCGAAAGGTGAGCTGATTATCGCCAAAGCGCTGGGTACTGAGCCGTGGGTTATCTGGCCGTCACGCTATCACGACCCTATCACGCATCAGTTTATTGATAAGACGCAGTCGATGCGTCAGACGAAAAAGAAATAAACCTCAGAAAGCACAACGCCTCTCACGCTGCACGTAAGAGGCGTTGTGAGAAGAACGATTACTCGCCCTTCACACGTTCGATATTCGCACCCAGCGCGCGCAGTTTGTCTTCAATGCGCTCGTAGCCACGGTCGATGTGATAGATACGGTCAACAATGGTGGTACCTTCCGCGATGCAACCTGCCAGCACCAGGCTTGCAGACGCGCGCAGATCGGTCGCCATTACCTGAGCGCCGGAGAGTTTCTCAACGCCGTGACAGATAGCCGTATTGCTTTCGATTTCCGCACGCGCGCCCATACGGATCAGTTCCGGAATGTGCATGAAACGGTTTTCGAAGATAGTTTCGGTGATCACACCCGTCCCTTCCGCCAGCATATTCAGCAGGGTGAACTGCGCCTGCATGTCGGTCGGGAAGCCAGGGTGCGGCGCGGTACGCACGTTCACCGCTTTCGGACGCTGACCGTGCATATCCAGGCTGATCCAGTCGCTGCCGACTTCAATTTCAGCACCGGCTTCACGCAGTTTCGCCAGTACGGCATCGAGCGTTTCCGGGCACGCGTTACGGCAGATGATTTTGCCGCGAGAGATGGCCGCCGCCACGAGGAAAGTACCGGTTTCGATACGGTCTGGCAGTACGCGGTAAACGCCGCCACCCAGGCGTTTTACGCCTTCGATGGTGATGCGATCGGTGCCCTGACCGCTGATTTTCGCGCCCAGCGCAACGAGGAAGTTTGCTGTATCGACAATTTCCGGCTCGCGCGCGGCGTTTTCGATGATGGTGGTGCCTTCAGCAAGGGTAGCCGCTGACATAATGGTCACGGTGGCGCCAACGCTCACTTTGTCCATCACGATGTGCGCGCCTTTCAGGCGGCCATCAACGGAGGCTTTCACGTAGCCTTCTTCCAGCTTGATGGTCGCACCGAGCTGTTCCAGGCCGGTAATGTGCAGGTCAACCGGACGCGCACCAATGGTACAGCCGCCCGGCAGTGAAACCTGCCCCTGACCAAAACGCGCTACCAGCGGACCAAGAGCCCAGATGGACGCACGCATGGTTTTCACCAGTTCATACGGCGCGCAGAAGATGTTCACACCGCTTGCATCAATGTGTACCGAACCATTGCGCTCAACTTTCGCGCCTAGCTGGCTCAGCAGCTTCATCGACGTATCAACGTCTTTCAGTTTCGGGACGTTTTGAATCTCTACCGGCTCTTCCGCCAGCAGTGCGGCGAAGAGGATTGGCAGTGCGGCATTTTTAGCGCCGGAAATAGACACTTCGCCCTGGAGCTTAGTCGGCCCCTGAACACGGAATTTATCCATTATTCTGTTCTCTGTTAAAAGTCATACTCGCCATCGATTCACGCCTTTACAGGCGAATCCATGGCTCAAAATCCGTTAAGTTTACGGTCGCGTGCCCACTCTTGCGGGGTATACGCTTTGATTGACAGGGCATGGATGCGGTTGTCCGCAATATACTCCATCAGCGGGGCATAGATAGTCTGCTGCTTCTTGACCCGGCTCATGCCGTCAAACATCTCACCCACCGCGATAACCTGAAAGTGGCTGCCATCGCCCGAGACGATCGCTTCCTGAAGGGAGAGTGCATTCATCAGCACGGTCTGAATTTCATGATTTTCCATGGGTTCACATTTTTATCTGATAGAGAAAACAGCCCAACATCTTAGAGGAAAGTGACGCAGGCTTAAACAATCAAAAAGCCCCATCGTGCAGATTGATGGGGCTTTGAGAGTAATCAGCAGCAATAACGCACTGAAAGTATTATGGGATCATATCTGCTGGCAGATTATACAACCCGGCGAGCGTGGCGACGTTTTCGCTCACACCTTTAACGCTGGCTGTATTTCCCTGACGGCGGATCAGCTCGATAAAGTGGATTAATAACGCGAGGCCAGCGGTATCGACGCGGCTTAGACCACTTAAATCAATCACCTGAGCGCCGCTCGTGGCTTCGGCTCTGGCGTCCCACAGGGGGACCAGTAGATCTTGATCCAGTTCACCGTGCAGCGACAGGATATCCCCGTCGCGCGTCCAGCTTAGCTGTTCCATTATTTTTTCTGTTCCAGCGTAATCGGCTGGTTAGAGATAGATTTCAACTGTGCGGTAAGGCCATCAATGCCTTTGGTACGCAGCAGGTCGCTCCACTCGTTTTGCTTGGTGGTGATCATGCTCACCCCTTCCGCAATCATGTCGTAAGCCTGCCAGTTACCCGTCTGGGTGTTTTTACGCCACTGGAAATCCAGACGCACTGGCGGACGGCCATTCGGGTCGATAATGGTTACACGGATTGGCACGATAGACGCGTCATTCAGCGGCTGTTCCGGCGCGATCTGGTAGGTCTGACCATGGTACATGGCCAGCGCCTGGCCGTATGCCTGTTTCAGGTATTCACGGAATGCCGCGAAGTAAGCATCACGCTGTGCGGGCGTCGCATCTTTGTAGTAACGGCCCAGCACCAGCGCTCCGGCATATTTTACCTGCACGTACGGCAGAAGTTCCTGATCGACCACGTCGCGCAGATAGTTCGGATTCGCGCGAATTTTCGGCTGTTCATTTTTCAGGCGATCAAAAGTTTTCTGCGCCGCTTCATTCATCAGCTTGTACGGGTTGGACTGGTCAGCCGCCGTTGCCGCAGTTAACGGGGCAATCACCAGCATAGCGACCATCAATAAGCGTTTAAACATGAGTTACGTCTCCTGAAATTAATTCGTCGAGCCAGCAGCAGGCGCCGCAGCATCAGTATGTCCTTCGCCGGAGCTCTGCGCATCGCCTGAATTCTTATTGTCACTGCCTTTACTGTTGTAAAGGAACTGACCGATTAAATCTTCCAGCACCATGGCAGATTTGGTGTCCTGAATGGTACCGCCATCTTTAAGGATAGACGTTCCCAGCTCCGGGTCCTCAAAACCAACGTTCAGGGCCAGATACTGTTCCCCCAGCAGCCCGGAGGTGCGAATCGCCAGCGAGCTGGTATCCGGGATATGGTTGTAACGCTCTTCGATATCCAGCGCTACACGCGGCAGATAGGTTTTTGGGTCGAGGGTGATGTCCGCGACGCGGCCAATCACAACCCCACCAATACGCACCGGCGAACGCGCTTTCAGGCCGCCGATGTTATCGAAGGTGGCGTAAATGCGGTATGTCGGCTCCGTACGCAGCGAGGTAACATCCGCCGCTTTCAGGCAGATAAACAGCGCCGCCAGCATGGCAACCAGCAAAAAGATACCGACCCAGATTTCACTCTTTTTCGTTTGCATTCACTCAATTCCCAAACATCAGTGCCGTCAGCACAAAGTCCAACCCAAGTACCGCCAGCGACGAATGCACCACGGTGCGCGTTGTCGCCCGGCTGATCCCGGCAGAAGTAGGGATCGCATCGTAACCGTTGAATAACGCAATCCATGTAACCGTAATGGCGAAGACCACGCTCTTAATCAGGCAGTTCACCAGATCAAGGCGGAAATCCACCGCATTTTGCATTGCCGACCAGAAGAAGCCCGCATCAATACCTTTCCAGCTCACGCCAACCAGCGAACCACCCCAGACGCCAACCGCGACGAACATAATCGTCAGCAACGGAAGCGAGATGACGCCCGCCCAGAAGCGTGGAGAAATAACACGACGTAACGGGTCGACCGCCATCATCTCCATGCTGGAAAGCTGTTCCGTCGCGCGCATCAGGCCGATTTCCGCCGTCAGTGCGGAACCTGCACGGCCTGCAAACAGCAGCGCGGCAACCACCGGCCCCAGCTCGCGCAGCAGCGACAGCGCCACCAGCATGCCTAAACTGGTTTCCGCGCTATAGGTGGTTAGAACCAGATACCCCTGAAGCCCCAGCACCATACCGATGAACACGCCGGACACAAGGATGATGAGCATCGATAGCACACCAACGTTATAGAGCTGGCGCACCAGCAACGGCGCGTGCTTGCGAAACTCCGGCTTGCCGACGATGGCATTGAATAACATTAACCCAGCGCGCCCGAACGTCGCGAGAGTCTTAATCCCGCGATGGCCCAGCGCGGCCAGTGCATTTAACAGCATGAGTAAGTTAGCTCCCTGTTCCTAAGAGATCGCGGCGATAGTCGCCCGCAGGATAGCGGAACGGCACAGGCCCATCGGCAATGCCGTCGAGGAACTGGCGTACCCGGGGATCATCGTTTTCCTGCAACGCTGACGCGCTCCCGTGCGCGACAATTTTTTTATCCGCCACGATGTAGGCGTAATCCGCGATACTCAGCACTTCTGGCACATCGTGCGAAACCACGACACAAGTGACACCAAGCGCGCTATTGAGTTCCGAAATCAGTTTGACCAGAACGCCCATAGTGATGGGGTCCTGACCAACAAAAGGTTCATCAAACATAATGAGGTCAGGCTCAAGCGCGATAGCGCGCGCCAGCGCCGCACGTCGCGCCATGCCGCCGGAGAGCTCTGACGGCATCAATTTCGCTGCCCCACGCAGGCCAACGGCTTCCAGTTTCATCATCACCGTGCTTTTCAGCAAAGCGGGAGGAAGCCGCGTGTGCTCACGAATAGGATAGGCAACATTGTCAAAAACGTTCATGTCGGTGAACAGCGCACCGGACTGAAACAGCATGCTCATGCGTTTACGCACGGTATACAGGCGCGAGCGGGACATCTCCGGCACATTCTCGCCGTCAAACAGGATCTCGCCGCTGTCCGGTGGGATCTGCCCGCCAATCAGGCGCAGCAGTGTGGTTTTGCCGATGCCGGACGGCCCCATAATGGCAGTAATTTTTCCGCGCGGCACCGAAAGCGAGATATTGTCAAAGATAACACGGTTCCCGCGCGTAAAGCTCATTCCCCGGACATCAACAAGATTCGCTAAACTCTGGCTCATACGTTTCCCTTTACCAGGACCTTAACAGGGTGAGCATGGAATGATTCCCTGCCCTAAACCCGACATTCTTACAGAATCTGCTCTGCTTTGGTTAACGAAATCTGGCATTTGTTTTACTTTTACAGCGCATAAAGTCAAAATTAAGAATTCGTTACGACCAGGCGTTACGGACTAGCGATTATACCTTAAGAAAGGACTTTGAATGCTTTTAGCGACGGCTCTGTTCATAATTGGTTTACTTCTGGTGGTTTACAGCGCCGACCGTCTGGTTTACTCCGCATCAATACTGTGTCGCGCGGTAGGTATTCCGCCGCTGATTATTGGTCTGACAGTGGTCAGCGTCGGCACATCATTACCGGAAATTATTGTATCTTCCGCCGCCGCGCTGCACGGGCAGGTCGATCTAGCCATTGGCACCGCCATTGGTTCGAATATCATCAATATTTTATTAATCCTCGGACTTGCCGCCTTACTGCACCCTTTTACCGTGCATTCTGATATCCTGCGCCGCGAAATTCCCTTAATGTTAATCGTCAGCCTGCTGGCGGGCTATGTGTTGTATGATGGTGAATTATCACTGTTTGATGGCGTTTTTTTGCTCGCGCTGGCGGTGCTTTGGTTGCTGTTTACCGTTAAAATCGCCCGGCTGGCGGAACGTCAGGGAAACGATAGCCTGACCCGCGAACAGGTCGCGGAACTGCCTCGCGAAGGGTCGCTGCCGGTTGCGTTCCTGTGGCTCGGTATCGCATTGATTATTATGCCCATGGCGACGCGTATGGTTGTGGATAACGCCACCGTACTGGCCAATTTCTTTGCCATGAGCGAGTTGACGATTGGCTTGACCGCCATTGCGCTGGGCACCAGTCTCCCAGAACTGGCAACGGCAATCGCGGGCGTGCGCAAAGGCGAAAATGACATTGCCATTGGTAATATTATCGGCTCCAACTTTTTTAATATCGCCATTGTTCTTGGAATACCGGCGCTGCTTGCGCCTGGCGCGTTTAACCCACTGGCCTTCACCCGCGATTACGGGGTGATGGTTATCGTGAGCGTGATTTTTGCGTTGCTGTGCTGGCGACGTCAACAAATTGGCCGCGTGGCGGGCGCGCTCTTAACCGGCGGGTTTATCGCATGGCTGGCGATGCTCTGGTGGGCGACGCCGCTCTTTGTAGAATGAATCGGGATAACATTATGTCGCAAATCGATTTGCAACCGGGTTTTGACTTCCAGAAAGCCGGGAAAGAGGTGCTGGAGATTGAACGCGAGGGTCTGGCCCAGCTCGATCAATACATCAACGACGACTTCAGCCGCGCCTGTGAGAAAATCTTCTATTGCAGCGGTAAAGTCGTGGTAATGGGCATGGGAAAATCCGGGCATATTGGCCGCAAAATGGCTGCGACATTTGCCAGCACCGGCACCTCCGCGTTCTTCGTGCATCCGGGCGAAGCCGCACACGGCGATTTGGGCATGGTGACGCCGCACGATATCGTCATCGCCTTGTCTAACTCTGGTGAATCAAACGAAATTCTGGCGTTGATCCCGGTTCTGAAACGTTTGCAGGTGCCGCTGATTTGCATGACCAGCCGCCCGGAAAGCAGTATGGGCCGCGCGGCGGATATCCATCTGTGCGTGAAAGTGCCGAAAGAAGCCTGCCCGTTAGGTCTGGCGCCGACTTCCAGCACTACCGCGGCGCTGGTGATGGGTGATGCGCTGGCGGTTGCGCTGCTAAAAGCGCGCGGTTTCACTGCCGAAGATTTTGCGCTTTCTCACCCCGGTGGCGCACTCGGTCGTAAGCTGTTGCTGCGCGTAAACGACATTATGCACACCGGCGACGACATTCCGCGCGTCAACAAAGAAGCCTCTTTGCGTGATGCGCTGCTGGAAATTACCCGCAAAAACCTCGGCATGACGGTAATTTGCGATGAAAACATGAAGATCGACGGTATCTTTACCGATGGTGACCTGCGCCGCATCTTTGATAATGGCGCCGATTTACGTAGCCTGAGCATCGCCGATGTCATGACCCCAGGCGGCATTCGTATCCGTCCGGGTACGCTGGCCGTTGACGCGTTAAACCTGATGCAATCACGCCACGTCACCTGCGTGCTGGTTGCTGAGGGCGATCACCTGCTGGGCGTCATCCATATGCATGATTTACTGCGCGCAGGCGTAGTGTAAAAGGATTAAAAACAATGAGTAATGCTGTCACTTCCGTGGCAACCTGTTACGGCCCGGTGAGTACCGAATTTATTGAGAAAGCGGCGAAAATTCGCCTGCTGATCCTCGACGTCGACGGCGTGCTGTCCGATGGTCTGATTTACATGGGGAATAACGGCGAAGAGCTGAAAGCGTTTAACGTGCGTGATGGCTACGGTATTCGCTGTGCCCTGACGTCCGGAATCGAAGTTGCCATTATTACCGGGCGAAAAGCTAAACTGTTAGAAGACCGCTGTGATACGTTAGGAATTACCCATCTTTATCAAGGGCAATCCGATAAACTTATCGCCTATCGCGAGCTGCTCGGCAAGCTCAGTTTGCAGGCCGATGAAGTCGCTTATGTGGGCGACGATCTCATCGACTGGCCGGTCATGGCGGAAGTGGGTTTAAGCGTTGCGGTCAATGACGCGCATCCGCTGTTGCTGCCGCGTGCGGATTACGTCACCCGTATTGCCGGTGGGCGCGGCGCGGTCCGCGAAGTGTGCGATCTCCTGTTGCTGGCGCAAGGGAAGTTAGAGGAAGCCAAAGGGCAATCGATATGAGTAAAACCAGACGTTGGGTTATTATCCTGCTTTCGCTTGCGGCGCTCGTCCTCATTGGCGTGAATCTGGCCAGCAATGATGATGACGGTCAGGCGGTGGTTAACAGCAACGACCCAACTTATAAAAGCGAACATACCGATACGGTGGTCTACAGCCCTGAAGGCGCGTTGAATTATCGATTAATCGCAGAACACGTCGAGTATTTTTCCGACGAAGCTGTCTCGTGGTTTACCCAGCCGAGACTGACCACCTTTGACACTGATAAAGTGCCAACCTGGTCAATCAAAGCCGATAAAGCGAAGCTGACAAACGATCGCATGCTGTACCTTTATGGTCACGTTGAAGTTAACGCCCTGACCCCTGACGCGCAATTGCGCAAAATTACGACGGATAACGCCCAGATCAACCTGGTCACCCAGGATGTTACCTCTGATGATTTGGTGACGTTATACGGAACGACATTTAATTCCAGCGGCCTGAAAATGCGCGGCAATTTACGCAGCAAGAACGCCGAGCTGATTGAAAAGGTTAGAACCTCCTATGAAATTCAGAACAAACAAACTCAGCCTTAAGCTGGCGCTCGCCGGTTCTCTGCTGGCAGCCAGCCTGCCGGCACTGGCACTGACTGGTGATACTGACCAGCCGATTCATATTGAATCCGATCAGCAGTCGCTGGATATGCAGGGCAATATCGTCACCTTTACCGGCAACGTTATTGTGACCCAGGGCAGTATCAAAATTAACGCCGACAAGGTGGTGGTGACCCGTCCTGGCGGCGAAAAAGGCAAAGAGGTGATCGACGGCTACGGTAACCCGGCGACCTTCTACCAGATGCAGGACAACGGCAAGCCGGTGAAAGGCCACGCCGCCAAAATGCATTATGAACTGCAAAGTGATTTCGTGGTGCTGACCGGCAACGCATATCTGGAACAGGTGGACAGCAACATCAAGGGCGACAAAATCACTTACCTGGTTAAAGAACAGAAAATGCAGGCGTTTAGCGAAAAAGGTAAACGCGTAACGACCGTTCTGGTTCCGTCCCAGTTGCAGGACAAGAACAAAAACCAGGCTCCGGCACAGAAGAAGAGTAACTGATTCGTTATGGCGACATTAATTGCAAAAAACCTGGCAAAAGCCTACAAAGGCCGTCGCGTGGTAGAGGATGTCAGTCTGACCGTCAACTCCGGTGAGATTGTAGGCCTGCTTGGGCCGAACGGCGCGGGTAAAACCACTACCTTCTACATGGTGGTTGGTATCGTGCCGCGCGACGCGGGTAATATCATCATTGATGATGAAGATATCAGCCTGCTGCCGCTGCACGCCCGTGCGCGCCGCGGGATTGGCTATCTGCCGCAGGAAGCGTCCATTTTCCGTCGTCTGAGCGTGTATGACAACCTGATGGCGGTGCTGCAAATTCGTGACGATCTCACCAGTGAACAGCGCGAAGACCGCTGTAACGAGCTGATGGAAGAGTTCCACATCGAACACCTTCGCGACAACATGGGTCAATCGCTCTCTGGTGGCGAACGTCGCCGCGTAGAGATCGCCCGCGCGCTGGCCGCAAATCCGAAATTTATCCTGCTGGATGAACCGTTTGCGGGCGTTGACCCGATCTCCGTTATCGATATCAAACACATCATTGAGCATCTGCGCGACAGCGGTCTCGGCGTGTTAATCACCGACCACAACGTCCGCGAAACGCTGGCGGTGTGTGAGCGTGCGTATATCGTCAGCCAGGGGCAGCTTATCGCCCACGGCACCCCGACAGAGATCTTACAAGACGAACATGTTAAACGTGTGTATCTTGGGGAAGACTTCAGACTCTGATAGGGTAGAAGTATGAGAGAGGTTAGCCGGAGATTATCGCACTGAACATGAAGCAAGGTTTGCAATTAAGGCTCAGCCAACAGCTCGCCATGACGCCACAGCTGCAACAGGCAATTCGCTTGTTACAGCTGTCGACGCTGGAACTGCAGCAGGAACTTCAGCAAGCGCTGGAGAGCAATCCCCTGCTTGAGCAAACCGATATTCATGAAGAAATCGATGCCAAAGAGACGCCGGATAACGAAACGTTAGACAGCGCCGACGCGCTCGAACAGAAAGATATGCCGGAAGAGCTGCCGCTCGACGCCAGCTGGGATGAAATCTACACCGCCGGAACGCCTTCCGGCACGGGCGCAGATTACCAGGATGACGAACTGCCGGTCTATCAGGGCGAAACAACCCAGTCCCTTCAGGATTACCTGATGTGGCAGGTGGAACTCACGCCGTTTACCGATACCGACCGGGCGATAGCCACCTCCATCGTTGACGCCGTTGACGATACCGGTTATCTGACCGTCCCGCTGGAAGATATCCGCGAGAGCATGGGTGATGACGAAATCGGTCTGGATGAAGTCGAAGCCGTGCTTAAACGAATCCAGCGATTCGACCCGGTGGGCGTTGCCGCCCGCGATCTCCGCGATTGCCTGCTTATTCAGCTCTCTCAGTTTGCCAAAGAAACCCCTCGCCTCGCCGAAGCCCGTCTGATCATCAGCGACCATCTCGATCTGCTTGCCAACCACGATTTCCGATCGTTAATGCGCGTCACGCGTCTGAAAGAAGACGTGTTGAAAGAAGCGGTGGATCTGATTCAGTCACTGGATCCACGTCCGGGTCAATCGATACAGACCGGTGAGCCGGAATATGTCATTCCTGATGTGCTGGTGCGCAAAGTCAGTGGCCGCTGGGTGGTAGAACTTAACGCCGACAGCATTCCACGTCTGCAAATTAATCAGCACTACGCGGGCATGTGTAACAACGTCCGTAACGACGCCGACAGCCAGTTTATTCGCAGCAATCTGCAGGATGCGAAGTGGCTGATTAAAAGTCTTGAGAGCCGCAACGACACGTTGCTGCGCGTCAGCCGCTGCATCGTTGAGCAGCAGCAGGCGTTTTTTGAGTCCGGCGAAGAGTATATGAAACCGATGGTGCTGGCGGATATCGCCCAGACCGTCGAGATGCATGAGTCCACCATTTCACGCGTGACTACGCAGAAGTATTTGCATAGCCCGCGCGGCATTTTTGAGCTTAAGTATTTCTTCTCAAGCCATGTGAATACCGAGGGTGGCGGCGAAGCCTCATCCACGGCGATTCGCGCGCTGGTGAAGAAATTGATTGCCGCGGAAAATCCCGCGAAACCACTAAGCGACAGTAAGCTGACCTCTATGCTCTCCGATCAGGGTATCATGGTGGCCCGCCGAACCGTTGCAAAGTACCGAGAGTCTTTATCCATTCCGCCGTCTAACCAGCGTAAACAACTGGTCTGACTCAACTGATAAGGAAGACACTATGCAGCTCAACATCACTGGACACAACGTCGAAATCACTGAAGCCCTGCGCGATTTCATCAACACGAAATTCGTGAAGCTGGAACAGTATTTTGAGAGGATCAATCAGGTCTATATTGTGTTAAAAGTGGAGAAATTGACGCACATCTCGGATGCGACCCTGCATGTTAACGGGGGCGAACTTCATGCCAGCGCGGAAGGGCAGGACATGTATGCCGCCATTGATCTGTTGATCGACAAACTGGCGCGGCAGCTTAATAAACATAAAGATAAACTGAAACAACACTAATTGTCCGGGCGGTCGCCCGATGCCGATAACGTGTCGGGCGATGCTTAGGTGAAATTATGATAAATAACGATTCGGCTCTACAACTGAGCAATGTGCTTAACCAGGAATGTACCCGCAGTGCGGTTCACTGCCAGAGTAAAAAACGTGCGCTGGAAATCATCAGTGAACTGGCGGCAAAGCAGTTAAGTCTGCCTCCGCAGGTGGTGTTCGAAGCGATTCTCACCCGCGAAAAAATGGGCAGTACCGGCATTGGCAATGGCATCGCCATTCCACACGGAAAGCTGGAAGAAGATACGCTGCGCGCCGTGGGCGTTTTTGTGCAGCTTGAAACGCCGATCGCGTTCGACGCCATCGACAATCAGCCTGTTGACCTGCTGTTTGCTTTGCTGGTGCCTGCGGACCAAACCAAAACGCATTTACATACGCTTTCACTGGTGGCGAAACGTCTGGCGGATAAAACCATCTGCCGCCGACTGCGTTCAGCGCAGAGCGACGAAGAGCTGTATCAAATCATCACAGAAACGGAAAACAGTGATGAAGCGTAAGGGAAATGAGTTCGTACTGAGGAGAAACGGTACATGGTACTGATGATCGTCAGCGGCCGCTCAGGCTCGGGTAAATCCGTGGCCTTACGGGCGCTGGAAGATATGGGTTTCTACTGTGTGGACAACCTGCCGGTAGTCCTGCTGCCAGAGCTTGCGAAAACGCTGGCCGACCGGGAGATCTCCGCCGCCGTCAGTATCGACGTGCGTAATATGCCGGAATCCCCGGAAATCTTCGAAAAAGCGATGGAAAATCTGCCGGACGCATTTTCTCCACAGTTGCTGTTCCTCGATGCCGATCGCAATACGCTGATCCGTCGTTACAGCGACACGCGCCGTCTGCATCCGCTCTCCAGTAAAAACTTGTCGCTCGAGAGCGCCATCGACAAAGAGAGCGACCTGCTCGAGCCGCTGCGCTCGCGCGCAGACCTTATCGTCGACACCTCCGAGATGTCGGTGCATGAGCTGGCAGAAATGCTGCGTACCCGCCTGCTGGGCAAACGCGAGCGTGAACTGACGATGGTGTTTGAATCCTTTGGCTTCAAGCACGGTATTCCTATTGATGCGGATTACGTCTTCGACGTACGCTTCCTGCCCAACCCGCACTGGGATCCGAAACTGCGTCCGATGACCGGCCTCGATAAACCGGTTGCCGCCTTCCTCGACAGGCATACGGAAGTCCATAACTTTATCTACCAGACCCGCAGCTATCTTGAGCTATGGTTACCTATGCTGGAAACCAATAACCGTAGCTATCTGACCGTGGCGATTGGCTGTACCGGCGGTAAACACCGTTCGGTGTATGTCGCCGAACAACTGGCTGACTACTTCCGCTCTCGCGGCAAGAACGTGCAGTCTCGTCACCGGACGCTGGAAAAACGTAAATCATGACCGTAAAGCAAACCGTTGAAATCACCAACCGGCTGGGCATGCACGCCCGGCCTGCGATGAAGCTGTTTGAACTGATGCAGGGTTTTGATGCGGAAGTGCTGCTGCGCAACGACGAAGGCACCGAAGCAGAAGCCAACAGCGTGATTGCGCTGCTGATGCTGGATTCCGCCAAAGGACGCCAGATTGAAGTGGAAGCCTCCGGCCCGCAGGAAGTGGAAGCCCTGGCCGCGGTTATCGCACTGTTTGAATCCGGGTTTGATGAAGATTAAGTAGTCTCCCTTCCCCATGCCGGATGGCGGCTTCGCCTTATCCGGCCTACGAAAAGCGCCTCTACTGTAAAAACGCCATTCGGCGTTTTTTTTGTTATCCCTGTACAATTTGTGCTCTTTCCTGTCTAAGATTAACCTTAAGAAAACCTTAATTTGCTTTGTTTATGTTTCATTTAAGTTTCGTGTCGATACTGGTTAATTGTCAGCAAATAATTCCAGGAGCGCGTCATGTTACATTTATCGGATCACACCCCCCTGGGCACCGGAAGACATCGTAAATGTTATGCGCATCCGGATGATGCCCAACGCTGCATTAAAATCGTCTACAACAACGACGATGGCGGTGATAAAGAGACGAAACGTGAGTTGGGCTACTACGCACATCTCAATCGTTATCTGAAGGACTGGAGTGGGATCCCGCGTTATTACGGCACCGTTGAGACCGACTGCGGAACAGGTTACGTCTATGACGTGATCAGCGACTTTGACGGCAAACCGTCTATCACCTTAAAACAGTTCGCTATGGAGTGTCGCTACGAAGAAGATCTGGTCGTATTGCGTCAGATCCTGCGATCGTTGAAGAAGTACATCTCCGAAAACCACATTGTGACCATGACGCTGAAACCGGCTAATATTCTGTGCCACCGCATCAGTGAATCAGAAGTGGTGCCGGTTATCTGCGACAACATTGGCGAATCGACCTTTATTCCTCTGGCCACCTGGTCAAAATGGTTCTGTCGTCGTAAGCAGGAACGTCTGTGGGAACGTTTTATTGCCCAGCCGGTACTGGCAGCCGCACTGAATAACAGCAAGCCGCGCGAAGAGCGCAGCACGCTGGAGCTCTCTTCTCGCAAAGCTTAATGCAGTTGGTGGCGGGTCATGAAGGATTCGCCGCCGAGCTGACGCATCTGACGCAGTATCCACGCCTGACGGCTACGCACGTAGCCTGAAGGGGCATCCGCTTTAAAGCGAAGCGGGTTTGGTAGTACGGCGGCTAACAGCGCCGCTTCCGACATGGTCAGCCTGCTGGCGGATTTATGGAAATAGCGCTGTGCAGCGGCTTCTACGCCAAAAATGCCCTCACCAAACTCAGCGATATTCAGGTAAACGGTCAGGATACGCTTCTTACTCCAGACTGTTTCAATCCCCACCGTCAACCCCGCTTCCAGCCCTTTGCGTAACCAGCTGCGTCCATCCCACAGCAGCAGGTTTTTCGTCGTCTGCTGGGACAACGTCGACGCGCCGCGAATGCGGTTTTCATTGCGTTCATTGTGTGAAAGCGCCTTTTCGATCGCCTGAACATCAAACCCCCAGTGCTCCGGGAATTTCTGATCTTCGGCAGCGATCACCGCCAGCCCCATCCACGGCGATATCTCATCCATGCTGACCCAGTCGGAATGCGCCACATAATGAAAATCGCCGCTCAGCCAGGCACTTAGCTGGCGCTCGACCATTACCGCAGAAAACGGAACTGGCACAAAGCTAAACAGCGCAATACCGCCGCCCCAGAAAAGCACCAGCACCAGCGTGATGCGCCAGACAATACGTTTTATCCACTTCAGCGGTGAAACGCGCTTGCTCATTCAGCCAGTACCAGCACGCGCGCCACCAGCTTTTCAATCCCCTCAGCGGCTTCGGCGATGTTCTGCGCCAGCATATAAGCTGGCGTGGTGACCACTTTGTTGTCTTCATCAACAACGATGTCATCCACCGGGCACGGCACATGCTCCGCGCCCATTTCTTCCAGCACTTCTGCCGTGTCGATATCGGTGCCGATGGTAATGCGCAGCGGGAAATCAAAAATCTTCGGCAACATCGCCGGGGCGATACACATAAAGCCGAGCGGTTTACCCGCCTGATGCATTGCCTGCGCCAACGCTTTCAGATGCGCGTCAACCTCGCACGCAGCACCCTGCGTGGCGAAGTTAGAGAGGTTTTTCGCCGCGCCAAAACCGCCGGGCACAATCAGCGCATCCAGCTCTTCCGCCTGCGCACTGGCGAGCGGACGTACATCACCGCGCGCAATGCGCGCAGACTCGATCAGCACATTGCGGCTTTCACCCATCGCTTCCCCCGACAAGTGGTCGATAACATCGAACTGGCGCTTATCCGGCGCAAAGCACACGGCCTGCGCGCCGCTACGGGCAATGGCCAGCAGCGTAATGGTGGCTTCGTGAATTTCAGAGCCGTCATAGACACCGCAGCCGCTCAAAATAACGCCAACTTTTTTCATGATGCTTGTCCCTCGCTGTAACTGACTGAAGATTATTACTATTTCTGATTAACTCGCTATGCTTCACATATTTTGCTGATTCATGTAACAAATGTTTCAACTTTTGCTATCTTAATCTGCGTGTAATCGTATTCATCAGGTTGTGTCTAACCAAAATCCTATTACATCTTATGGCGCAGCCACGATTTCCCTGGTGTTGGCGCAGTGTTCGCGCACCCCGGTTTAGCCGGGGTCATTTTTTTTCAGCGTTCGCCACCCAGGATTTAAGCACCGCGACATCGTGCTGCCATTCGGTTTTCATCTCCTCAACCCATTCACCGACGTTATCCCACCAGGCCGGTAAATCAGGCGACTGGATCTGCTGCCCTAGCTGTTGCAGATGACGCAGACCGACGGAACCCGCCGCGCCCTTAATTTTGTGCCCTTCCTCGACAATACCTTTCTGATCGCGCGCGGTCAGATTCGATTCCAGCACCGCCAGATAACCCGGCATCATCTTCTCAAAGACCGCCAGGCCGTCGGTAATGAGCTTCGGCCCCACCAATTCGATGTACTGCTCCAGCATCGGAATATCCAGTAACTGCTGTGATTTACCTTGTTCTGTTGGCATTGCGGTGCTCTCCTCGTCGTCGGCGGTGTCCCAGAATTTTTTGATCATCGCGGTGAGGGCCGGTACTGATAACGGCTTGCTCAGCACATCATCCATCCCCGCTTCCAGATACTCTTTTTTATCTTTCAGCACGTTAGCCGTCAATGCCACCAGCGGCGGCAGATCATCAGCGGCAAATTTCTGTTTTAACTCGCGAGAGATATCCAGCCCGGTCATATCCGGCAATTGAATATCGAGCAGTACCAGGTCGTATTCGCCTGGCGTAAACATCTCCAGCGCAGCCTTCCCGGTCATCGCCACATCCACGCTGTTGCCGAGTTTTTCCAGCACCGAACGGGCGACAATGACGTTGAGTTCGATATCTTCCACCAGCAGTACGTTGAGCGCTGGCAGCGGCATATCGTCGTCGTCCAGCGTATCTTCCACTTCGTCGGCAACGGCGGGGGCGTGTACGGTCAGAACAAACGTCGAGCCCTGACCCGGATTGCTGGAGACTTCAATATCGCCGCCCATGTCGCGCGCCAGGCGACGCGAAACGGCCAGACCAATCCCGGTACCGGTAGCCGGCTTACCGCCCTGGCTGTCTTTCACCTGGTAATACATAGCAAAGATTTTATCCTGCTCTGCCTGTGGAATACCGATACCGGAGTCAGCCACTTCAAAGTGCAGCATATCGCCTTCGTCGTAACGAATGCGCACTTCAACTTTACCTTGTTGAGTGAATTTCACCGCATTGCTGATCAGGTTCCACAGAATCTGACGCAGACGCGTGCCGTCGGTAATCACTTTATGTGGCAGCGGTAAGCTCGGTTCCATGACGAAGCGCAGCCCTTTCTGTTGCGCCTGCAAGCCGGAGAGGTTTTCTAAATCGGAGAGGAAGCCAGTAAAGTCGATAGTCTGGTTATCCAGCTGAACTTTACGTCGCTCCATTTTATCCATATCGATGATATCGTTGAAGATATTCCCCAACGTCACCGCGGAAACATGGATGGTTTTCAGGTATTTTTCCTGCTCAGTGGTCAGGTCGGTATCAAGCAGAATACGGCTAAGGCCAACGATACCGTTAAGCGGCGTACGCAGTTCGTGGCTGATGGTGGAGATAAAGGTGGTCTTATCGCGACTGGCGCGCTCCAGGGCATCCTGATAGCGCTTACGCTCGGTGATATCGCGGCCAAAGCCCATCAAGCCGTGGCGTTTACCGACGCGATCGTAGTAAGGCACTTTACGGATTTCGAAGCAGGCTTTGCGGCCATCCGGGTAATCCAGCCACTGTTCATAGGTGAGCGAGACGTTATGACGGAACACTTTCTCATCGGTTTCCAGAACCTTTGCCGCAGCTTCCGGCGCGTAAACGTCTTCCGGGTGCAGATGAATAAGTTGCTTTTCACTCTTGCCGGTTAATAGCTCCATTGCCCGGTTACAGCCAGAAAACTCTTTATCTTCATTACGATAGAAAACCAGATCCGGTGACGCATCCAGGAAGGAACGCAGGAAGGAGGATTGTTGCTCAAGGCGGATTTGCGTCTCTTCACGCTCTTTCATCTCGACCTTCAGTTGCTCAAGCATTGTTTCACGCTCAGCTTCCGCTTTTTCACGATCGCTGATTTCCTGGTTGAGCTGCGAGATATTGTCTTTGAGTTGAACGTTAAGTTTGAGATCGCGCTCGCGCATCTCTTCGAGCTTCTCCACCAGCTTCGATAAGCGTTGGCGAGATTCTTCCAGTTGCTCGACCACCACCGATAAAAAGTAGACCGCCCACGGCGTAATCAACAGACCAAAGAAGATAGAGCGGATCACATCAATGCTTTCGACCTGCCCATGCAGCACCATGGTCACCGCCATCTGCACCACAATGGCCAGCACTACCAGCGCAAGGGCCAATAGCATTGAAAAGCGCACCAGACCCAGCTTCATCATCAGGTCGACGTAATACTGCGCCAGTAAACGGATTTGCTTCATAGGGGGTTCCTTCACGTCATCGTCGCTCAATAATACCCAATTCTGAGCAATGCGTTGAAGGTTGTGTGAAAAATGCGTGGATTGTGCGGTCTGGTGCCCTCACCCTAACCCTCTCCCACAGGGAGAGGGAACCCATCGCATGCGGATCAATATGCTGCGCGGTTTTTCTCCCTCTCCCCGGGGGAGAGGGCCGGGGTGAGGGGTTGCACCCACCCGCGCCCCAGCGCCGATCCCTGCACACCGTGTTCGTTAAGGTATTTATCCAGCTCCACCATCCCGGTCCAGCGATTTTCACACCACAGCGGGGCGAGCAGCGTCGGACGACGCGCGCTGGCGGAAATGCGGTGGTAAATCACCTCGGGCGGCGTATGGCGAATCATCTCGCCTGCCGTCACGGTGTAATCCTCCAGCGCAATACCGCTTAAGCGCCCCGCTTCCCATGCCTTCGCCATAATGCTGCCCTTCACGATATGCAGCGGATGCAGCTTGATGCCGTCCACACCGGTCTCTACTACACGTTCCAGAGTTTGCAGACATTCACTCGCCCCTTCGCCCGGCAGGCCGACAATCAGGTGCGAACAGACTTTCAGCCCGCGTTCGCGTGCCAGTCGCGTGGTGTTCTGGTAGCAGGCGAAATCATGCCCCCGGTTGATGCGATGCAGCGTTTTATCGTGCGCGGTTTGGAGCCCCAGTTCCAGCCACACCTCATAACCCTGATCTTTATATTCAGTGAGCAAATCGAGCACCGCTTCCGGCACGCAGTCCGGGCGCGTGCCTACGCACAGGCCAACGATATTGGCCTGACTGACTGCCTGCTGATACATAGAGCGCAGCACCTGTACTTCCGCAAAAGTGCTGGTATAAGCCTGGAAATAGGCAAGATAGCGTTTGGCGCGATTCACCAGGCTGGCCTGATGTTCAAGCTGCTCGGTTATCGAGCGGTACTGCTGCGCTTCGTCGGCAAAAGAAGCGACATTGCAAAATGTGCAACCACCCCGGCCAATAGTGCCATCACGATTCGGACAGCTAAACCCACCATGCAGCGTCAATTTATGGACCTTTTCGCCATAGCGACGCGCAAGATCCCCACCAAACATATTGACTAATTTTTGTAACTGCATAATCTGATAGACCGGCCTGTAGAAAGGGGCCAAGCCTGCCATTTTTAGTCTCGATCGGCGATGACCTGGATCAATCGCCCGGTAGACCTTTATCTCATTGCATAATCACTCAAAATAAATGCAATTTCATTCACCGCTCAACCGATTACTTTTGCTTATATACGCCGCTTATTTTGCAATAATCCGCCTCCCGTAGAAAAACAGAGTGATCCTATACCCGCACAACCATTGCCAGTGTTATGTGCTGCTTTAAGCGGCAAATTCAGCACAGGTCATTTATCACAGCGCTTCCAGACAGTGAGTCAGATCACACTCCATCCGCACCTGTTTCGTGGTTAATACAATGTAAAATACATCTAAAAACATTTATTATCATAGAGTTAACGCCTGCTTAGCACATTTTCAGATAAATAAGTTTGCCATTTGACCTGTCTACGGATTCCCGATAAGTTGGAAATCCGCTGGAAGCTTTCTGGATGAGCACTCAGCTCATCATATTTATGCAGTAATTGAGATTCCCTCTGAAGCAAGTCCTCAAACTTGTTTGACCTGCGCGAAAAGGCAAAAGAGGGCGAATGCGAGATTGGTCATTGAACGACCCAATCCCGTCGCCATGCTCTTTCTGCGCCCGTGCGCAATCGGTGTCGGAGTGAGTCACGTAGAGCCTGGGGAGGTTCACTGATATGTTGTACGATAAATCCCTTGAGAGGGATAACTGTGGTTTCGGCCTGATCGCCCACATAGAAGGCGAACCTAGCCACAAGGTAGTGCGTACCGCTATACACGCACTGGCCCGCATGCAGCACCGTGGGGCAATCCTCGCCGATGGTAAAACCGGTGACGGTTGCGGCCTGCTGCTGCAAAAACCGGATCGTTTCTTCCGCATTGTGGCGGAAGAGCGCGGCTGGCGTTTAGCCAAAAACTACGCCGTCGGTATGTTGTTCCTCAATCAGGACCCGGACAAAGCCGCCGCATCACGCCGCATCGTTGAAGAAGAATTGCAGCGTGAAACGCTCTCTATTGTTGGCTGGCGCGATGTGCCGACCAACGAAGGCGTGCTCGGTGAAATCGCCCTCTCCTCGCTGCCCCGTATCGAGCAAATCTTTGTTAACGCCCCGGCTGGCTGGCGCCCGCGCGATATGGAACGCCGTCTGTTTATCGCCCGTCGCCGCATTGAACAACGCCTGGTGGAAGACAAAGAGTTCTACGTATGTAGCCTGTCTAACCTGGTGAACATCTATAAAGGTCTGTGTATGCCGGCGGATTTGCCGCGCTTCTATCTGGACCTCGCGGACCTGCGTCTGGAATCGGCCATCTGCCTGTTCCACCAGCGCTTCTCCACCAACACCGTGCCGCGCTGGCCGCTGGCACAGCCGTTCCGCTACCTGGCGCACAACGGTGAAATCAACACCATCACCGGTAACCGTCAGTGGGCACGCGCGCGTACCTATAAATTCCAGACGCCGCTTATCCCTGACCTGCACGACGCCGCGCCGTTCGTTAACGAAACCGGCTCCGACTCCAGCTCAATGGATAACATGCTCGAACTGCTGCTGGCAGGCGGGATGGATATCGTACGTGCGATGCGTTTGCTCGTTCCGCCAGCCTGGCAGAACAACCCGGATATGGACCCGGAACTGCGCGCGTTCTTCGACTTTAACTCCATGCACATGGAGCCGTGGGATGGCCCGGCGGGCATCGTCATGTCCGATGGTCGCTACGCGGCCTGTAACCTTGACCGTAATGGCCTGCGCCCGGCGCGCTACGTCATTACTAAAGACAAGCTCATCACCTGTGCATCGGAAGTGGGTATCTGGGATTATCAGCCCGATGAAGTGATGGAAAAAGGCCGCGTTGGGCCGGGCGAGCTGATGGTTATCGATACCCGCAGTGGCCGCATTCTGCACTCTGCCGAAACCGATAACGACCTGAAAAGTCGCCACCCGTACAAAGAGTGGATGGAGAAAAACGTCCGCCGTCTGGTGCCATTTGAAGATCTGCCGGACGAAGAGGTCGGCAGCCGCGAGATGGACGATGACGCCCTCGCCAGCTACCAGAAGCAGTTTAACTACAGCGCGGAAGAGCTCGATTCCGTTATCCGCGTGCTGGGCGAAAATGGCCAGGAAGCCGTCGGTTCTATGGGCGATGATACCCCATTCGCCGTACTCTCCAGCCAGCCGCGCATTATTTATGACTACTTCCGCCAGCAGTTTGCGCAGGTAACCAACCCGCCAATCGACCCGCTGCGTGAAGCGCACGTCATGTCGCTGGCGACCAGCATTGGTCGCGAAATGAACGTCTTCTGTGAAGCGGAAGGCCAGGCGCACCGTCTGAGCTTCAAATCACCGATCCTGCTGTTCTCTGATTTTAAACAGCTCACCACCATTGAAGATGAGCACTATCGCGCAGACACGCTCGATATTACTTACGACGCGACTGAAACCTCGCTTGAGGCGACGGTAAAAGCGCTGTGCGATAAAGCCGAAGAGATGGTGCGTAACGGCACCGTTCTGCTGGTGCTCTCTGACCGCAACATCGCCAAAAATCGTCTGCCGGTTCCTGCACCGATGGCGGTTGGCGCTATTCAGGCACGTCTGGTTGATAAGAGCCTGCGCTGCGATGCTAACATCATCGTGGAAACCGCCAGCGCCCGCGATCCGCACCACTTCGCCGTGCTGCTTGGCTTTGGTGCGACGGCAATTTACCCGTATCTCGCCTACGAAACGCTGGCGAAACTGGTCGATACCAAAGCAATTGATAAAGCGTATCGCACCGTGATGCTGAACTACCGTAACGGCATCAACAAAGGTCTGTACAAAATCATGTCCAAAATGGGCATCTCGACCATCGCCTCATACCGCTGTTCAAAACTGTTTGAAGCAGTCGGCCTGCACGACGACGTGGTTGAGCAGTGCTTCCAGGGCGTGGTTAGCCGTATCGGCGGCGCAAACTTTGACGACTTCCAGCAGGACCTGCTGAACCTGTCGAAACGCGCCTGGCTGGCACGTAAACCGATTAGCCAGGGCGGCCTGCTGAAGTACGTTCACGGCGGTGAATATCACGCCTATAACCCGGACGTGGTGCGCACACTGCAACAAGCCGTTCAAAGCGGTGAGTACAGCGACTATCAGGAATACGCGAAGCTGGTCAACGAGCGTCCGGCGGCCACGCTGCGCGATCTGCTGGCCATCACGCCGGGTAGCGACGCTGTCAGTATTGATGAGGTTGAACCGGCGACTGACCTGTTCAAACGCTTCGATACCGCGGCGATGTCTATCGGCGCATTGAGCCCGGAAGCGCACGAAGCGCTGGCGGAAGCGATGAACGGCATCGGCGGTAACTCTAACTCCGGCGAAGGCGGTGAAGACCCGGCGCGTTACGGCACCAATAAAGTGTCGCGTATCAAGCAGGTGGCTTCCGGTCGCTTCGGCGTCACGCCAGCGTACCTGGTCAACGCCGACGTCATTCAGATTAAAGTCGCTCAGGGTGCGAAACCGGGCGAAGGCGGTCAGTTACCGGGTGATAAAGTCACGCCGTACATCGCCAAACTGCGCTATTCGGTGCCGGGTGTGACGCTTATCTCCCCGCCGCCGCACCACGATATCTACTCTATCGAGGACTTAGCACAGCTGATTTTCGACCTGAAACAGGTCAACCCGAAAGCGATGATCTCCGTGAAGCTGGTGTCCGAACCTGGCGTCGGCACTATCGCTACCGGTGTGGCGAAAGCCTATGCCGATTTAATCACCATCGCGGGTTATGACGGTGGTACGGGTGCAAGCCCGCTGTCGTCGGTGAAATATGCTGGCTGCCCGTGGGAACTTGGCCTGGTGGAAACCCAGCAGGCGCTGGTTGCCAACGGTTTGCGCCATAAAATTCGTTTGCAGGTCGATGGTGGCCTGAAAACCGGCGTCGATATCATCAAAGCGGCGATTCTCGGCGCGGAAAGCTTCGGCTTCGGTACTGGCCCGATGGTGGCGCTGGGCTGTAAATATCTGCGTATTTGCCACCTGAACAACTGCGCGACGGGCGTGGCAACTCAGGATGACAAACTGCGTAAGAACCACTATCACGGCTTGCCGTTCAAAGTGACCAACTACTTTGAATTTATCGCCCGCGAAACCCGCGAGCTGATGGCGCAACTGGGCGTGACCCGCCTGGTTGACCTGATTGGCCGTACCGACCTGCTCAAAGAGCTGGACGGTTTCACCGCCAAACAGCAGAAGCTGGAACTGTCTCGCCTGCTGGAGACCGCTGAGCCACATCCTGGCAAAGCGCTGTACTGCACCGAGAATAACCCGCCGTTCGATAACGGCGTGCTGAACGCGCAGTTGCTGCAACAGGCGAAACCGTTTGTCGATGAGCGCCAGAGCAAAACCTTCTGGTTCGATATTCGCAACACCGATCGCTCCGTGGGTGCGTCGCTCTCCGGTTATATCGCTCAGACACATGGCGACCAGGGTCTGGCCGGCGATCCGATTACCGCGCACTTCAGCGGGACGGCGGGTCAGAGCTTCGGCGTCTGGAACGCGGGCGGCGTTGAACTGCACCTGACCGGCGATGCCAACGACTATGTGGGTAAAGGCATGGCGGGCGGCCTGATCGCCATTCGTCCTCCGGTCGGTTCCGCCTTCCGCAGCCATGAAGCGAGCATTATCGGCAACACCTGCCTTTACGGCGCGACCGGTGGTCGTCTGTATGCCGCAGGCCGCGCGGGTGAACGTTTCGGCGTGCGTAACTCTGGCGCAATCACCGTGGTCGAAGGTATTGGCGACAACGGCTGTGAATATATGACCGGCGGTATCGTCTGTATTCTGGGTAAAACCGGCGTTAACTTTGGCGCAGGTATGACCGGCGGCTTCGCCTACGTTCTGGATGAGAGCGGCGATTTCCGCAAACGCGTTAACCCGGAACTGGTGGAAGTGCTGGACGTTGACTCTCTGGCAATCCACGAGGAGCACCTGCGCGGGCTGATTACCGAGCACGTCCAGTTGACCGGTTCATCGCGTGGTGAAGAGATTCTGGCGAACTGGCCGGCGTTCTCCGCGAAGTTTGCACTGGTTAAGCCGAAGTCCAGCGATGTCAAAGCACTGTTGGGTCACCGTAGTCGTAGCGCAGCAGAGCTGCGTGTGCAGGCGCAGTAAGGGGTCATCATGAGTCAGAACGTTTATCAATTTATCGACCTGCAACGCGTTGATCCCGCTAAGAAAGCGTTAAAGATCCGCAAGATCGAGTTTGTTGAAATTTACGAGCCGTTTTCAGAAGGCCAGGCCAAAGCGCAGGCCGATCGTTGCCTTTCCTGCGGCAACCCGTACTGTGAATGGAAATGCCCGGTACACAACTACATTCCGAACTGGCTGAAGCTCGCCAACGAAGGGCGTATTTTTGAAGCGGCAGAACTGTCGCATCAAACCAACACCCTACCGGAAGTGTGTGGGCGTGTTTGCCCGCAGGACCGTCTGTGTGAAGGCTCCTGTACGCTGAACGATGAGTTCGGCGCCGTAACCATTGGCAACATTGAGCGCTATATCAATGATAAAGCGTTCGAAATGGGATGGCGTCCGGATATGTCTGGCGTGAAGCAAACCGGCAAGAAAGTGGCGATTATCGGCGCAGGCCCGGCGGGCCTGGCCTGTGCTGATGTCCTGACGCGTAACGGCGTAAAAGCGGTCGTCTTTGATCGTCACCCGGAAATTGGCGGCCTGCTGACCTTCGGTATTCCGGCCTTTAAGCTGGAAAAAGAGGTCATGACCCGCCGTCGTGAAATCTTCACCGGGATGGGGATTGAGTTCAAACTGAATACCGAAGTGGGCCGTGACGTGCAGCTTGAAACCCTGCTGAGTGATTACGACGCGGTGTTCCTCGGCGTCGGCACCTATCAGTCGATGCGCGGTGGTCTGGAAAATGAAGATGCCTCTGGCGTGTTCGATGCGCTGCCGTTCCTGATTGCCAATACCCGTCAGATCATGGGCTTTGGTGAGAATAAAGACGAGCCGTACATCAACATGGAAGGCAAACGCGTGGTAGTGCTTGGCGGTGGCGATACCGCGATGGACTGCGTGCGTACCTCCGTTCGTCAGGGCGCAACGCATGTCACCTGTGCTTATCGTCGTGACGAAGAGAACATGCCAGGCTCACGCCGCGAAGTGAAAAACGCGCGTGAAGAGGGTGTTGAATTCCAGTTCAACGTGCAGCCGCTGGGCATTGAAGTGAATGCTAACGGCAAGGTCTGCGGCGTGAAAATGGCGCGCACCGAGATGGGCCAACCGGATGCAAAAGGCCGCCGCCGTGCGGAAATCGTTCCTGGCTCCGAGCATGTCGTTCCGGCGGATGCGGTGGTGATGGCATTTGGTTTCCGCCCGCACAGCATGGAATGGCTGGCGAAACACAGCGTCGAACTGGATTCTCAGGGTCGCATCATCGCCCCGGAAGGCCACGAAAACGCCTTCCAGACCAGCAACCCGAAAATCTTCGCTGGTGGTGACATTGTGCGTGGTTCAGACCTGGTGGTAACCGCCATCGCCGAAGGCCGTAAAGCGGCTGACGGCATCATGAACTGGCTGGAAGTGTAAACCCTGCCTCAGCGCCGCCTGCCTGGAAAGGAAGGCGGTGCTGAAATCCCCCGCTTTTGCTGGAAAGCCCCTCGCAGATCCTGAAGAAAATGAATGCAATACGCTGTTGCGGATTGTTCCACGCGAACGCCCGGCGTATAGCTGTTCCATTTTCAACGCAGGCTCGCATTGAGGGATAAAGGATGGAATCGCTCCCCGCACAATCCACTGAAGGTTATCAACAGATTCACGATGGCATTATTCATCTGGTCGATAGCGCACGGACAGAAACAGTACGTAGCGTTAATGCACTGATGACAGCGACATACTGGGAAATCGGCCGACGAATTGTCGAGTTTGAACAAGGCGGCGAAGCCAGAGCGGCTTATGGTACACAACTAATTAAGCGGCTATCGAAGGATTTAAGTCTAAGGTATAAGCGTGGGTTTTCTACCAGGAATTTATGGCAATTTAAGGATTTTTATATTTGTTTTCAAAGAATTGAAATTGTGCAGACACTGTCTGCACAATTCAGCCCTGCAATTCACCAGACACCGTCTGGAGAATTCAGCGCCACAATTAGCCAGGCGCTGTCTGGTGAATCCTGCCATTTAGCGCAACTCGCCAGGTCGTTCCCCTTGCCCTGGTCCACTTATGTCCGCCTGCTTTCCGTTAAAAGCCCCGATGCCCGTAATTTTTACGAAAAAGAGACGCTCCGTTGCGGCTGGTCTGTTCGCCAACTTGAGCGGCAAATCGCCACCCAGTTTTATGAGCGCTCAGTACTGTCTCGCGACAAGTCAGCCGTATTGCAACGAACCCAGCCAGTGGAAGCCACTATCATCCCGCAACAAGCGATACGCGATCCTTTCGTACTCGAATTTCTGGAACTTAAAGATGAGTACTCAGAATCCGATTTTGAAGAGGCACTGATTAACCATCTGATGGATTTCATGCTGGAGCTTGGGGATGATTTTGCCTTTGTTGGCCGACAGCGACGGTTACGTATTGATGACAACTGGTTTCGAGTGGATCTTCTGTTTTTCCATCGTCCTTTACGCTGCCTGCTGGTTGTAGACCTTAAGGTCGGGAAATTTAGCTATACCGATGCCGGGCAAATGAATATGTATCTGAATTACGCGAAAGAACACTGGACGCAACCAGGAGAGAATCCACCTATTGGATTAATTCTTTGCGCTGAGAAAGGCGCAGGTGAAGCACATTACGCGCTGGCCGGTTTGCCGAATACCGTTCTGGCGAGTGAATATAAGGTGCAACTCCCCGATGAGAAACAACTGGCGGAAGAATTAATTCGCACTCAGCAGGCGCTGGCATCAAGGGTCAGACGCCGCTAAAAAAACTTATCCGACTGATAATTAATATTTTTTCAGGCCGGATTAGCGCCAGCGCTATCCGGCTTTTTTTAACGCGCGAGTAAGCTGGCGCGGACTTTCACCACCGTTTTTTTAATCTCTTGCGATAACGCGACGGTACATCCCGGCTTATGCGGTTCCCCCGGCATAAACACAGCGAACATCCCCGGCTTTAACGTCACCGCTTGCTCATTCTCGATGGCAGAGCAAAGCTGGTAATCCTCATCAGTATGTACCTCTTCACACTGCCGGGCCGCCCCTGCCACACCGAACAAAATCCGTTCTTCTCCACTCAGCAAAAGCTGGATATCCACATACTGCGCATGCAGTTCTGCTTTTTTACTTTCGGCTGGCTGTGTGGCAAACGTCATCACATTCATAAAGATGTCATCGCCGCGCAGTTCATAACGCCCTGGCGATTTCTCTTGTGGGCGGGCAGTTAACGCCAATGTTAACGCTTCAGCCAGGACAGGGTGTAACCCCGCAGCAGCCAGCGATTGAATATCCCCAGTTACCATGATTGTTCTCCCTGGGCCAGAAGTGCGGCCCCCAGTAATCCGGCATCGTGCCGATAGTGTGCCGATTGTAGTGTGACCTGATAAACAGCAGGTTCCTGCGCAAGACAGGTCTCCACCCGCGCTAAATACCCTTCCGCCAGCCCAACGCTGCCGCCAATGACCACGCACTGGCAATCGGTGGTCGCTTTTACATCGGCGATTAATCTTGCCAGCGTCTGCGCAGAACGATGGATGAGTTGTATGGCTTGTTCATCACCCTGCCCGGCGCGAATAAAGATCGTTTTAGCGTCACATCCGGCGAGTTCGCCTTCTGCCGCTGCGGCAATCCCGCGCCCGGAGGCAATCGCTTCGACACAACCACGGCGGCCACAGCCGCACATCGGCCCGTTAGGATCGGCCAGCGTATGCCCCAAATACCCGGCGAGACCTCCCGTTCCGGCGATCGGTTTGCCGTTGATTATCACCCCTCCTCCCACACCCGTAGAAACGGTGAGGAAAACCATATCGCGATAGTCATCGTGGAGCGCGTGATACTCAGCCCACGCCGCTGCCTGTGCGTCGTTAACGGCTAATGTTGGCAACCCGGTTATCGCTTCCAGCGTCTTCGTGAGCGGGAAATTCAGCAGGCCCCCCAGATTAAGCGGGTTAATCGCCAGCAGCACGCCATCGCGGATAATCCCGGTTGAGGCGATCGCCACCCGCGTGGCGCGAGGGTAAAGCGGCTCAACCAGCGTTTGCAAAGCGGCGCACAGCGCATCCGTCGTTTTGCTCGCCGGTGTGGGTAGCTCGCGGCGTTCCAGCAGGTTGAGCGCATCATCCACCAGGGCGGCTGCCAGTTTAGTGCCACCGATATCAATCGCCAGCGTGGTCATGATCGCCCCTTTTTCAGCGCCGTGTTGTACCACTGGCAGATATGTTCAAGGCGAGTGATGGCGGAACCGACTGTGACCGCCCACGCGCCGTGGCGCATCGCCTCAGCCGCCTGCGCAGGGGTGTTGTAGCGCCCTTCGGCAATCACCCGGCAGCCCGCATCACTCAGGGATTTCACCAGTGCGAAGTCTGGCTCTTCCGGTGTCTGCGGCGTGGTGTAACCCGAAAGCGTGGTGCCGATAATCTCGGCCCCCAGCCGATAGCAAGCCATGCCATCTTCAAATGTTGAGCAATCGGTCATCGCCAGCAAACCGTGCTGATGAATCTGTGCCAGAAGCGCTTCCACACTCGCCGGGCGCACGCGGTCCGTACCATCAACCGCAATAATATCTGCCCCGGCCTGCGCCAGCGCATCAACATCGTCCAGAAAAGGCGTGATTCGCACCGGAGAATCATCAAGGTCACGTTTGAGAATGCCGATAATCGGAATCGACACGACTGCACGAGTGGCGCGTAAATTCGCTACGCCTTCAATGCGCAGTGCAACTGCCCCGGCCTGTTCCGCAGCCAGCGCCATCGCGGCAACGATATCGGGTTTATCCAGCGGGCTATCAGGAACGGGCTGACAGGAGACAATCAGCCCGCCAGATTGCGCAATGTTGTTATTCAGCTGTTCAAGTAAAGCCATCATCATATCCTCGGAGAAGCGCCCGGCCTTTGCCGGGCTCCCTGTTAACTTTTACTTTTCACTAATCCGCTTTTATCGCCGCCAAACGGTACAGCGCCACTAAACGGTTTACCGTCGATCGCATCGTGTGTGCGCAGCGCTTCCGGGCGGATCCAACGCTGAACGCGCGTGGGCATATCAAGGCCGATCAGCAGGATCACGACAAACGTCAGGCTGAAGGAGAGCGAGCCCAGCGCGGTGCCCAGATCCAACCGCTGGGCAATCAATGCGCCGAGGATCGGCGCCAGCGCGCCGCCTAACGCACCGACGTTGTAGGTAAAGCCGAGGCCTGCCGCACGTTGATCCGTTTCGAAATATCCCCCGATCAACTTCGGTAAGATCCCGGAGATCCCCTGCCCCAGCATCTGCTGGAAGAAGAGTAACAAGCCCAGCACCCAGACGTTTGTGCCACCAATCGCAAACACCGGAATGATCAGCAACTGTGAGGCCAGCAGGCTACAAACATAGGCTTTACGCGTGCCCAGCCAGTCGCCGAGGAACCCGCCCACGCAGCAGCCAACCGCCGCGCCAAATCCGCTGAAGAACAGGACGTTCGCCACCGTGTGCGGGTCATAGGCCAGCTCGGTTTTCAGATAGGTCGGTAACAGTGCCTGAATAGGCCACGAGTAGAGGAACGCAAAAAGCACAACCACCATCAGCATGACGCCGGTCGGCCAGCGTTTGCCGCTGCTTTGCACCATAAAGCTGATGAAGATGATGGCGCACACCAGGCCCAACAGGGCCACCAGCCCGGCAATGCGTGCTTCACCGGCGAAGCAATACCACAGGGACGCCCCCGCGACACAGGTCATGATGATGTTCATTACGCGATACTGGCCGCGATAGAGGATATCGACCATCGTGCGCACCGGGGCTTTACCTTCGTGTTTCTCTTTCCAGTCCTCCGCTTCCGGGATGTTTTTACGCAGCCAGAGAGCAAAGACAATAGGTACGATGCCGATGAAAAACAGCGCACGCCAGCCCCAGACGGGCACCACCAGGCTGTAGACCTGTGCGGCGATAACAGCACCGACAGAGAAACCCGAAATCAGGAAGCCACTGGCTTTGTTGCGCAGGTGTTTAGGCCAGCTTTCGATAACATAGGTGGCGCTGGAACCGTATTCCCCCGCCATCCCCATACCGATCACCAGACGGGCGATAAACAGCGAGGTGTAGCCCGGTGCAAAACCGCAGGCGAGCGTTCCCGCTGAAAAGAGAATGATGCTGGTGACCATGGCCAGGCGACGACCGTAGCGATCCCCCATTGCGCCGAGCATCAGGCCGCCGAACCAGCGGGAGATAAAGGCGGCGGAGATAAGGCTAGCCGCCTGTACCGTGGTTAAACCGAATTCACCCTGCACTTCCGTCAACACCAGGGCGATTAAGACAAAATCAAAACCATCAAGCAAATACCCCAACCAGGCGGCGGAAAATGCCCGCCATTGTGCCCGGTTGAGATGGCGATACCACGGGATGTTCTGGATTGTTGTACTCATGGTGAGTCTCCCGCGGTGGGCTGGGCCCACGCGCTTTGATATGAATGTGTTTGGATGGGTGCGGGTTCTCCCCCTCACCCTAACCCTCTCCCTCAAGGGAGAGGGGACCGACCGCGCCAGCGGTTATGTGGGTGCGGTTTGTCCCCCTCACCCTAACCCTCTCCCTCAAGGGAGAGGGAACCGACCGCGCCAGCGGTTATGTGGGTGCGGGTTCTCCCCCTCACCCTAACCCTCTCCCTCAAGGGAGAGGGGACCGACCGCGCCAGCGGTTATGTGGGTGCGGTTTTCTCCCCCCTCACCCTAACCCTCTCCCTCAAGGGAGAGGGAACAGACCGCGCCAATAATCATGTGCCTGCGGTTTTCCCCCTCTCCCTGCGGGAGAGGGCCGGGGTGAGGGGCAAAATCAGCTCCGCTCCTGCATCAACTGCTGCGCCAGCGCTTTCAGTTCCGGCAGGTATTTTTCATCCACCGGCGCGAACGGCTTGCGGCACAGCGGCACAGAGACCACATCCATGTAATGCAGAACCGTTTTCAGGCCACGGAACACGCCGACTTTGATCAGCAGGTCGATAACCTCGTTACACTGACGCTGCAACTGTTGCGCCTTAGTGATATCGCCCGCTTTCAGCGCCTGCACGATCCCCATGTAACGCCACCCCATGATGTTGTAGGTGCTGCCGATCCCGCCGTCTGCACCTGCCAGCAGGCCGGAAGCAAAGATTTCGTCGTACCCGTTGTAGAGCACCAGATCCGGATGTTCGCGTCGGATCTGCTCCATCTGATACAGATCGCCCGACGTTTGCTTCAGCGCCCCCACGCCCGGCAGCGTGACCAGAGTGTTGATCTGATCCAGCGTCAGTTTTACCCCACTCAGTGCCGGAATGTTATAGACCACCATCGGTAATCCATCAGCCGAGTCGATAATTGCGCGATAGTGGTCACAATGTTCTTCAAAGCTAAACGGGTAGTAAAACGGTGTTACCGCAGAAACGGCGTCAAAGCCGTAACGTTTTGCGGCAACGGCCAGTTGCTGGCTTTCCGCGGTACTGATGCAACCGACATGGGCAATAAGCGTCAATTTGCCTTTGCCTTCTTCTGCCACGATTTCCAGCACTTGCTCGCGTTCCGCCAGGCTTTGAACGAAGGCTTCTCCGGTTGAGCCCCCGACATAAACGCCGTCCACACCCTGTGCAATGTTGAAACGCACCAGACGACGCAGACTCTCTTTATCCATCTTTTGTTGTGCGTCGAAAGGGGTGAGCAGCGCGGGCATGACGCCACGTAAATTGCTTGCCATAAATACCTCGTAGTGATGTTTAATTGGAATAACTATGTACCTTTATACCTGTTATACCAGATCGCTTTTGAAGCAGCGTAATACAGAAAGCTTATTGTGCGATCGACTTCACTAAACCGATCGCAATACGACGATCACTGACGGGATTTTTTGGCTTTGCCGAAAGCGTGCCAGGTCGCGGAAACGCTGTTGAGGTGATCCTGAAGCGCGCGATCGGCTTCGTCGGGATCACGGGCGCGGATGGCGTCGACAATCGCGATATGCTGTTGGTAGCTGACGCTATTGTGTTCGTGGAGTGCTTGATCCGCCACTTTTGGGCGGGCGGCAATCAGCCAGTCGAGCAGCGCGACGTGGATCGCCATAAAGATCGGGTTGCCGGGAATTTCCGCCAGCACGCGGTGGAAGTCGACGTCCGAGCGGATAAACTGCGCGTTGTCATCCAGCGCCTGGCTGTTGATCTCCAGCGCTTTACTCAGCAACGCAATTTGCTCATCCGTCGCGTGTTCAGCGGCGTAACGTACCAGGCTCGATTCAAAGAAAAGACGCAGTTGTTCGAAGTGCGCGATACCGCCAGGATGCGAGAGGAAATCTTTCGCCATGCCGGAGAGTTCGCCGATGATGGTGTCTGCCGACGGACGTGAAACGCGAGCGCGTTCGCCGTTATTGATTTGCACCAGCCCTTTCCGCTTGAGCGCGGCCAGTGCTTCACGCACCGACGGGCGACCAACATTGAAGAACGCCATCAGTTCGCGTTCGGACGGCAGTTGCCCATCGTCACCAAATTCCCGGCGGCGAATCATCTGCTCCAGCTCTTCTTCCACCATGTCAGACAGCTTTTTACGCGCCAGCGGACGACGGCGCAGGCTGTTGCCGATGGTGTCTGCAGATTGAGGATCGAAAGCGCTCATAGGTACCGTTTCCATTCACTGTAGAGGGGAAGTTAGCCTTTACCATCATATCATAAAACAGACGCCGGAAATGACGACGGGGCCAGATGGCCCCGTCGCGTCGTTAAATTACCGTCACTACAATTCATTTAAGACATACTGGAAACGGCACGCAGAATCAATCGGTTGCCGGCTACTGGTATTCACCTTCACCACAATGTCGTGGAGTTTTCTATCCGTTAACGGTTTACGTGTCGGTGTGACTGTCACCTTTGCATTATCGCAACCATAAGAAGTAAACGTTAATAAATCTGAAACTGCACGACAGTATGCTCCTCTGGCATCAAAATTACTGCCATCGCAGAGATTGCCACTTTCCATCAAATAGGTCGAAAGCGTTGTTGTGATGGTTGAACCATTGGATTGTAATTGTAACGTTTTAGAATGGCTAACATAACTATCACTCCAGGATATATCATAAGAAGATACTGGAATTGTTGGACAAACAGTACGACTCATTGTTGGACTTGTATATGCACTAAATCCACTGGCCTGGGCAACTGAATAAAGAGAGGCAATCCATGGGCAGCCATAATCATCAGATGCGACCGTGACATTAAAAGTCATAAATCCGCAGACATATATAGTCGTATTCATACCTGGGCAGTTTGAGCTATCTGTGCGGCCCCAGTCAGCCAGCACTAGCTTTGGTGCCGGACCTGAGCCGGTCCAGGATATTACCGGGAGAGTATCGCCTCTCCCCGCGCGTGTTGCATTGTATTGACCATAAGCGACTTCTTTTGGCGTTAATACCGTAACATAGTAATATAAAGTACCCTGCATAGAGGCATTATTCATTGCATAATATACTGCAGTCCCTGGAAAGCTTGAGCTGTAGAGCTTATCACCCGCATAGCTCTTTGGGGTTCCTAAACTGAGAGCAAGTAATATCAGACTTGCGAAACAAATCATCCATTTTTTCATATTATATATACTCGAAGGTTGCCGTCAGGTTGGCGGTAAAATCGCCCATCGTTACTTCCCGACCGCTTTTCGCCTGTAGCCAGGCCCTGAAATTAATATTATTGCTGCCATCGCTAAGCGTGAATTTCGCCCCGGAGGGGTTGTTAATCGCCACCCGTACACCGTCCGTCGTTTCCATCCCAATTCCGACGCCTTGCGCGGTTGATGTGGTATCCAGCGCCAGGAAACCGGGCTGCTCACTGTCTTCCGTACCGGTAAGGGTCACCTGGACCTGATAACTCGCGGGCCCCTTACAATCTTTCAGCTTAAACACCACCGGGATGTGCGCAGACTCCCCCGTAGCCATAAGATCCCGACGACTGATAGTCGGAAAATGGACTTCGGCCAGATTCCCGCTCTCAACCACCAGCGTACAAGAACGGCTGAGTAAGTTGCCGTAAAAATGCAGGTTGTTGTCCACGGCCAGAGCACGTATGCTGCAGATCAACAACAGGCCCGCTAACAGCCCATAACCGAGTGAACAAATACGTTCTGTCTTCATTGATAATCCACCCGCAAGGTTGCATAGGCTGAAAAGGTGGTATCGCTCAGCACCGCATCGGCTGACTTCACTGGTACGGCCTCCAGTTTCGGCTTTTGGGTAAAATCGGTGGCGTTAATGGCAAGCGGAGTATTCAACACAAAACGCTGACCATCATGCTGAAGCTCAATACCAAAGCCGGGAACGTCTGTTTCGATAGCCGCGTTATTGTAGGCGGTCGGCGTCCCCGTCCAGGTGAGCGTCATGTTCAAGCTGGGATCGCGCGTGTCAGAGTCACAGCTCAGGTCATATTCCACTTCCTTGCGGCCATAGTCCCCGTTGATACTGTCGATGATGAGATCGCGAAATTCCACTTCGAGGGTCTTTCCATCGCTGATAGCACAGACAGGCGGTGCCACCAGCGTACCGTGGAAGGTGATGTCATCGTCAGCCGCCAGCGCAACGCCACCGCAGGTGCAGAGTAAAAGGAACAAGCGTTTTTTCATTGGTAATCCACCACCATCGTCATAGTGGCGTTAAAAACCGCAGGCATAAGCTGCGCTCCGCTCTGTTTAACCGGCACTGCTTTGAGATTGGGCGACTGGTAAAAGTTGAAAGGAGTCCAGTTACCTTCACCCACTCTGAACAAAGAGTTATCGGCACCGTTTTCGATGCGAATGCCCAGGCCTGGTATTTCGGTGGCCATGACAGTTTCCCCGTTAATCACGGTGGTTGCGCCTTTAAGCTGCATCCGCAGTTCATCAGCACCCACCGCCCTGTTATCACAGTTCAGGGTATAAAGCGGGGTCGTGGTACGGTAATTTGTGCCATTGATTTTGCTAATGTAGACATTGCCAAAATCCACGTTGCTCCCCTTTACGGAACAGGGCGGTGGCCCATCCACCAAAATGCGCAACGACAATGACACCTTTTTACTTTGCCCTGCGACAGCAAGGTTCCCCATCAGCCAGCCGCTCAGGAGAAAAATGCCCGTTCCCACCAGAAACGTGTATTTCATAAGACTCTCCCGGCATCAGCCTTTGCGGCTTTGCTCTGCATCCACCTGGCAATTATTGCCAGTGCATTTAAAGTTCAGCGACAATCGCGCACCGTAGTCGTTGACATAAGTCAGCACCGGCACAGTGTCCATCTTCACATTCAACGGTGCGGACGATTTCGGCGGCATGACCAGCGGCGTAAACCCAGCTGCCGGATTACCATTTTTCTGTGTGCTGGCATTGCTGATAATCACGTAATACGGCGTGGGGTTGTTGACGGTGAACGCCTGGCCATTGCGGGTTAACGTCACCTTGTGCTGCCACGGGTCTCTCATGTTAATTTTTGCCAGTGCCTTGGGTCGCCAGAACAATTTGATACGCGTTTGCAGGGCAATCTGCAGCGTATTAGGTTTGTTCGATTTTGGCGGGATTTCACGCACGTTAAAGTAGAACATGCTCTCACGATCGGCGGGTAACTTGTTGATATCCGGCATTCCCTGGACTTTTACCTGACCATTCATCATCGCATCTATACGCTGTACCGGCGGCAGTACCGTAAGTGGCGAGCTGATTTTGTTGCCCTTTTCGTCCTCCATCCAGCTTTGCGCCAGGTAGGGCTGCTTCGGGTCGTTATTGCGCAACGTGACGCTGATAGATTTGTCGCCTTCATTGAAGATCAGGCGTGTGCGATCGGGCGTCACCGATGCGTCGGTTGTAAAACTGGCGGCCGCCACCAGCAGCGCCAGCGCCGGGGCAACGCGTGTTGCAGAGCGAGTCAATGTATACATGGATCAATCCTTAATCACGTTATTGGTTTGCTGAAATAGCCATGGGTTCCGCGCCAGGTGTGACCTGCTGCGTTTGTTCCTGAATCATCGGTTTAATCTCTACCGGAGCCGCAGGCATCACCGCGCCTTGTTGCTTGCAGGGCAGTAACAGGCCATTGAACAGGTCGGCGGGTAGCGGGTCTGGCAGAGAAATCTCACAGTGGGGTTCACCATTCCATGAGACACGCATGTGTTCGCCCGCTTTTACCCCGGCCAGATAGACGTTGCCGTCATCATCAACCAGGCCGACCTGCTGGTCATGCTCGTTACTCACTTCCGCACCGAATGGTGGGTAACTGCCATCACTCATGCGCAGAACTGCCATCGCCTTTTGCCCACTGATGACCGCAAATTGACGATAGCCAATAGCGCCTTCGGTAAGCGTCGCCTGCACGACAGACTGCGTGGCTTCGGCGTTTTCTGGCAGTTTGGTCAGGTCAATCGTGGCCTGGTTACGGTAGTAATTATTGACGTCGGCAACGACGGCTTTGCCAAACATATTGGTGTACACCGCTGCACCATTTCCTTCGACCGGGACGTCAGCGACGCCGTCAGCGTCAATCAGTAATCGCGTACCGCCCATATTTTGAGTACGGTGCAACGCGCCACCGTGAGCCGTGAGCGTAGCGCCGCCCTGTAGCGACAACCCGGCAGAGGTGTACTGCCCTTCATGGTAGTTGGCACTGAGGTCCACATGGACCATTGAACCGTCACGGCTGTAATAACCATCCACGCTGGAGTGATTTTCACTGTTGCCCACGTTTATCTGATAATGACTGGCGTCATCGATACGGCTGAAATACCCTACCTGGCTGCTGTCTGAACCGCTACCGTAGTTGCCGTTGTAACTCACAACGCTGCTATCGCCCCACGGCATGCTTAAGGAGATGTAGACGCCTTTGTCAGCGCTGTCGTCATACTCGTAGCGATAACCGGTCAGAGAGATACTCATGTTACGAATGCCGCCCATATTGAAATAGTGGGAGAGCATTACGTTGTAGTTGGTCTGTTCATCACGATCCCAGTAGGTGTGACGCGTATAGTTCAGATAAACAGAAACACCGGCATCCCTGAAGTTCTGGTTATAGGTGGCGGTGTACATCTCTTTATCATTGCCTGAGCGGACCATTGCGCTGTCATTCGCGTCCAGGTACTCGCTCATGGTCATATAGTTCTCTTCCGAGAAGCGGTATCCGGCGAAGGTGACGCGGCTGTTGAGTTCGTCAAAGTCTTTGGAATAACTGACTCTGAAAGAGTTACCGTCGAGCGTGCTTTTTCCGTAAGGGGTCGAATCGTCAAGTCGGGTATGCGAGTGGGTGATATCAAAGGCCATCGCGCCGAAAACGGAGAGATCGCGACCAATCCCAAGCGCGGCTGACTGGTAATTTTCATCGCCAAGCGCCCCGCCATACAGCGACCAGCCGTTTGCTATCCCCCAGGACGCCTCGCCACCGGAAAAGAACCCGCCTTGCACATGGTGCCCCCACTCCTGTGGTCGCCCCATCATAATTTTGTAGCGCACCTGGCCCGGGCGAGTCAGGAACGGCATGGAGGCAGTGCTGATGTCATACTCCTGCACCTGACCGTTTGTCTCTTCAATGCGCACATGCAGCGTACCAGAGCTAAAATCGGCGAGATCCTGGATACGGAATGGCCCGGCTGGCACCTGGGTTTCATAGATTACGCGCCCGGCCTGGCTAACGGTGACTTTCGCCGCCGTATGGGCCACGCCGGAAATATCCGGGGCATAGCCGCGCAGATTCGGCGGCAGCATTTGATCGTCAGTACTGATACTACCGCCGATGTAGTTAAAGCCATCGAAAATATCGGAATCGAGGTAATCTTCACCGAGTGCCAGTTTGGCTTTCAGGCTCGGTAACGCGCGCCAGGCATAGTAACGGCTCCAGTCCCAGTTTCTTTCGGTGCTGTCTTCCGTCTCTTCATCATTACTGCGGGTATGCTGATAATCGCTCTGCCAGTCGGCTCGCAGGCGCCACGGCCCGAGGTTAACGCCAACCGTACCGTTGCCACTGATATCGTTGCTGTCATCACCGCCATTTTCTTCGTGTCGGGTTTGGGCGTTGATGCTGTAATCGGCAATTAAACCTGAGATGCCATCATCCCAGCGCGAGGGAGGGTCCCAGTCGACATCGCTGTATTCAAGATACGCCTACGGCAAGCTGATAAGGAGTGCGGACTGGCTTAAATCAACACGCATTTCCAGACCGTCTAATTGGCCTGGCTTGAGGCATTTACCGTCGTGAACCCATTGAAAATTTTTCGCAATGTCTTCTTTGAAACCAAGCAGTGCCACCAGGTCTGGCGACAGGCAGGCGTAAGTCTTATTGGCATCATTTTCTGTTGCATACCAGTAAATATCATATTCACCGGGTAACGGCTGTTTATTAATCTCAACCTGTAAACTGTATTTACCTGGCTCAACATAACCCTGGCTTGAAAAGCGTTTTAAATCGATTTTCGTGTCGCCTTTTAATTCCAGAAAACGGGAATCAAACTGAATATCTTCATCAGCCCAGGCATTGATATGGCATCCAGAGATGGCCACGGCAACGCACCAGGGAAGCGCCCGTAAGCGGAAAAGGGAATGGTCAGGCATACACGTATTCATCCGTGATTATTATAATAAGTCCAAAAACTCGCCAAAATCCCCCATAGCGCGATGCTATGGGGGTGAATTACCTTAGAGATAGGTAATCTGGAAGGTGGTATTCGCTTCAAAACCACCCAGGTCAGGCGTACCCGTCGCACCGACTAACCAGGCTTTGAAGTTCAGAGTCTGTTTAGGTTTGCCTTTATTGGTTACTGAGTCATTTACGATCGGCTGTTTAATACCAGCACCGCTTTTATAGGAAGTACCTTGCTTATCACCAATCGCCAGGCTTACATTGTTAAACGCAGCACCTGTATCGGTATTAAAAATGGTGTAGTAATTGTCGTTTCCCGTAGAAACGTTACCTGTGAACGTCGTTTCCATGTTCGTTTGGGTATCAAATACGCAGTCCTGTAAACGAATCTGAAAGTCTTTCGGCGTGGTAGTCCCGTTGTTTTTGAGTGCTTCTGCACCAATGTTGCCTAAATCCACTTCCAGTTTGTGATCGTCTGGAACGATAGAGCACGGGGATTCTTCAATGGTGCCATAGAAACGTGCAGTACCGTTGTTGCCTGCAGCGAAGGCTGACGCGGAGACAACTGCGCCCATTACCATTGCGGCTGCAATGGCAGTTTTAGCGAACTTACTCATTATTTGTCCTTAAATCATAAATAATAAAAATATAAACAACCTCTTTAATGAAATTATAAAATTCAAAATTTAAGATGATGTTTATAGTCAACCATCGAATAGGCGTCATTGCTTCCCGCAAAAGAATTGCATGTGATTATATTCTTTGGTGAGCGGGGATAGTGTCC
>NZ_CALSBS010000015.1 GCF_943590815.1 Pseudocitrobacter vendiensis
TACATTTCTGCTCGTACTCATGATGCCTTGCTTTTTATTTTCGAAGACACCATGCACCGATTTAAAGAAAGATATAAATCCTGCTCAACTAGACGTATTTAAAGAAAATATTATTAGACAGTTAAGCACTATTATCGACATAAAAAAAATGGAAGTGTTAGATCTCATTTACTCAAAATGACTGGTCTTTTTTTCTGTTGAAACATGGGTTTCAGACGAACCATTGCTTGTGTATCACGGCGATCTATCAACCACTGATTATATCACACTCTTTAGCGGGGGAATCATGAGGCCAGATTATGAAATTATGAAAAATTAATTTAAAACAACGCTTTTGGATATGCCGGAGAAGTTATTTTAATGTTATTTTTGGTATGCTGCCCAAGGATGACGGTAATGATTAAGAGTGTTTGAAAGTAATTAAATGTTTGTTTGGAATTTTAAATGTGGAGTATAAGTGAAAATGTCCCATCTATCCAGTCGTTACTTTAATGCTTTTATTCTAATTTTATTAATAGCAGGCAATTCAGCAATCGCCAGTTCGCCATGTTCCGGATTGAAGACCAATCTGGATGTGACTCAAAAAAATTTGATCGAAAAAAATATCATGCGGCAGTTAAATCAAGAGTTCGAAGTGAAAAAGGTAGATGTTTTAGCATTCTTTACCTATCAGGGATGGTCAATGGTTTATGAGAATGATTGGGCATCCGATGAGTCAATACTTGTTTATAGCGGGGACATTTTACATACCGATTATGTTGCAATTTTTAGTGGTGCAGTTTCAATTGATGATGATATGGAACAATGGATAAAGGAGAGCGCACCGGGCATCCCTGATAAACTGGCTCAATGTTTTTCATGGTATTCAGCTTATCGCACAGACTAACGTTAAGTGTGTTTTACCATTTAGTGTTTATGATAATGCGGTATCATTAACTATTGATAAAAATATAGGTGGGTTGAATACTCTAAAATACAATGAACAAAATTCTCATTAAATATTTACAAGAGATGGCATCGTTTTCTGATTGCATATCCCAAACTATTACATTAACTAATAAGTACTGGTATCCCCAAACAACGCCGGTGGTGATATTGTTTGCACAGATTGGTAAGGCGCTCGCTGGAAACTTTTGTCATCTCGACGAAAGTCAAAAAAAAGCCATCTTCAAACATATCGAAGAGGGTATGGATTCTCTCAATGACGAGTTGGCTACAGCCGTTGCAACAGGTCTTATAGAGGCAATCGTTACTAAAGCTGACAACAATTTTTTACTCTCCAAAGAACTGGATGTATTTTGGGGTGAGAAATCAAAACTCCACGCTTTAGCATGGCAAAACTTTGGTCATGAATAATGCTTCCTACATAGTTGGCTCTTGATATGAGAATTTGGTTTGAGAATAATATAATATGTTAACTATCTATGTGCGATAGAATTAAAGTAGCCCGAACTGTTGTTGGTTTATAACTAAGGGGTATTGAATGAATGAAATATTTTATTTTGTTTTTAAGTATTGTGTTTTTGTTATTGTCAATTGAATCTGGATTTTTTTGTATTTCATAGCGAAGAATTATTATTTGATAGAAGCTGGCAGTAAAATTCATTTCACATTGAAGATGATTATTAGGTTTGTTATGGCCTGTAAGTTTTTGTACATTTCGTATCTCATGTTCAGAAAGTACAAAAAAGCATGATTTTAGTGATTGGATGAAGATTTGAGTTGTCGGCCTGTTGTATTCATGTTGGTAGTTGTAGGGCGACTGCCAACAAGCGTAGGAGGTATATATGCCTTATAAGTCTTTAAATATAATTATTGTGTTGTTATCCATATCAAGTGTATTTGCTAAAGATAAAATAATCATCCCGCGCAAAATGCTGGATGAGTATAAAACATTTTCCCTCGGCAAGTGTATAAACACCAACTATGCGAAGATGGGCATAGATTTTAATAAAGTCCCCCTTCATGACAACACCTATGGTTACATTGATATTGATGCGGGGTTAGGGTTTTATAGTAAACGAAATAATGTGTTAGCCAGGTACATAGAAGAGAAAACGGGCGATTTTTACAAGCCGAGCACACAGCAGGGGGATTTGGCATCAGCGAATATGGTCATGTACAAATGCGTTGATTTCTTCCGTTCGAGAGCCTTAGATGCCTTTCTTCGCAAAATTCTCTACAAAAGACTCAGCGATATTGCAAACGACACAGCCGATGATGAGGACTAACACCAGCTACATAACTTTTAATACAGCGGGAGCCCATCAACGCAGACTCCCTCATTCATTACAGTGCGATCGAATTCTCACTCACCCAACATATGCGGCCACAGCCCCAGCGTCGTGCGGGTAATCTGCATTAATGTGTCAAAACTTGCGCCTTCGCGCGCGCTAATCGACATACCCTGCAATACACAGCTTAAGAACAGCGCCAGCTCATTTACATCTTTCCCAGCCGGAATTTCACCTTTCTCCTGACGATGCTGTAAAAACTCGCGCAGCGTTTGTTCCTGAACGGCGTGGCGGGATTTAATGGTTTTGGCTATCTCTTTTGACGACGCCGCCAGTGCGGCGGACGTGTTAATCATAAAGCAGCCCGCCGGAGTGTCTTTACTGGTGTAGCAGGTCGCGACAGCAGTGAAGTAATCTTTCAGCGCCTCATCCACACACTTGTCATCACAACAGAGCTTCGCTTCATGTTTTGCTGCGAAGTGAGCGATGTAGTGATCGAGAACGGCGCGGAAGAGCCCCTCTTTATTCACGAATTCTGCATACAGGGTAGGTGCTTTTGCGCCCGTGGCCTCTACGAGATCGGAGAGTGACGTGGCTTCGTAGCCATGCTGCCAGAAAAGCGTCATTGCTTTATCCAGCGCTGCTTCCCGGTCAAATACTTTTGGTCGACCACGGCCCTTTTTAGCGCAACTTTGCGTCTCAGTTGTCATAGTGCCGTTGTACCTCTTTCGGTTTTAGTGAACGCTCATTATAAAAATAATCGCTTCAGGCTGCCAGCGGTGAATTCCCAAAAATAAATAATTCCTATGGGTATGAAAAATAGGCTGATTTTAATTTTCTAAATGATCGTTATAAAAATCATGTTGACGAGTGATCCAGATCTCATTATCATTACCTTATCGATCGTTAAGTTAATAAAGTTTGCTCTACATCATAGTTCATCTGCATAGGTCATAATCATGAAAAACGTAAAAACTCTGGCTCTCGCCGCTGTTCTGAGTTCTCTGTCATTCGCAAGTTTCGCTGCGGTTGAAGTTCAATCTACCCCGGCGGATCAGCATAAAGTCGGTACCATTGCGGCATCAGCTGGCCCGAACCTGGCTTCCCTGGAAGATCAGCTGTCTCAGAAAGCAGACGAAATGGGCGCTAAATCGTTCCGTATCACTTCCGTAAGTGGTCCGAACAACCTGCACGGTACGGCTATTATTTATAAATAAGCATTAACTCCCTCATTAATGCCGTTTTAAATAAGCCACTGCCATAAAAAAGCCCTGAGTGATCGCATCACTCAGGGCTTTTGCCTGTCTGGAATCAGCGTTACATCGACTGCTCTTGCGCAACGTGATGGCGGGTGACGTCAACCGGCATGCCGGAACGCAGCTCCATCGCATAGTTCATCACATCCGTATTCGTCTGTGCCTTCTCTTTAAACGCACTCATCGTCTCATTCAGCACAATAGGCTGCGTTTTCGGGTCATCATCGATATGTTTTGACAGGGGCTGGTGAACTTCAACCAGATGGACGCCGCCCGGTTCAACCGAGGCTTTAATCGGCGTGTTGATGATATTCACTTTGGTGCCCGGCGTCACTTTCTCAAACAAGTTGCGGATATCACCGTCGCGCAGGCGAATACAGCCGGAGCTGACGCGCATGCCGATACCAAAGTCGGCGTTCGTTCCATGGAGCAGATAAACGCCGCCCTGTGCCGCTAAGCGAATAGCGTGATGGCCCATCGGGTTATCCGGACCGGCGGGCATCACGGCTGGCAAGATAATACCCTGTGCTTTATAGCGGGCACGAATGTTTGCTGTGGGTGTCCAGGTCGGATTGGCTCGTTTGTCCGATACGGTGGTTACCATGGTTGGGGTTACCGTATCGCCGCCTAACTGACCGATGCCGATAGGGTAGACAGTGACTTTGTTGCTTCCCGGTGGGTAGTAATAGAGGCGTAGTTCCGCCAGATTGATGACGATGCCTTCCCGCGGCACGTCCGGCAAAAGCGTTTGCAGTGGAATGGTCAGCACGCTGCCTGCGCGTGGAACGTAGGGGTCTACGCCAGGGTTTGCCTGCAATAAAGCCAGGAAACCGACATTATATTTTTTAGCGATTGCCTCCAGCGAGCCACCGTCATTCTCAACCACATGATAGCGGTTTTCCCCGACGAGTCGGCTACCGTTGGCTGGCAACTGCCAGGTATTGGCGGAAACGGGCAGGCTCCACGCAACGGTTGCGGCAAGCGCGATGCCCACTGCCCAGCGCGTAAAACGTCTTTGTTTGCTCATCATGTTCATCCAGTTAACAAGTCGCTAAAACTTAAACAGATATTATGATTGCTGGAAGTGTCGGGAAGTGAAGGGCGTTTGCAAGTATGTGTAAATGTTTCGGAGGAGACAGCCCTGGCGACAGGAGCTGCCAGACGATGAGTTACCGCGATCGATTGGAAAATCATCAGGTCGCAAATAATTTGAGTATGAGCTCTACGACGGAGACTTGCGCGACATCTCATTTTTGATTATCGATAGAAGATATCGCGGGTAATACTGTTTTCTGCCGTCAGAAATCACGCTACATTAATTCCGGGCTTGAGAAAATTCTTAAATCATTCTCAGCTTATTTGGATGTGAAGCGCGACAATTGAAATAAACGCTTATCAATGATTGATGGGCTTTCGTCTACCGCGTCACAGGACTTTCTCACAGGACGTGAGGTATACACGGATGAAACGTACTCTTCAGTATGGCCTGATGGCCGCTCTCTTTGCATGCCCGGTATTGGCGAATGCTAATTCAGGGATAATTCACTTTCGCGGTTCGATTGTTGAAGAAGCCTGCCGCGTCAATCCTGAGCGTGATGTGGTTCAGGTCTCCTGTTTCCGTGATGGCAAGCAGCAGCGTGAAACGCAATCATTACGTCAGGGCGCACAATTTGCGCTGATGCAGCATCTCGCGACTGCACAAGTGTATAACGTTGCGGACAATCCTCATTTACAGGTATTACAGATTACTTATCGCTAAATACTATTGAAGGCATCGTGGGTCATGGGCAAATCGTTGTTCATGACTCATGGTGCTTTTTATTTATTTAAAACAGATGATGAGCAGAAGATAACGAGTAAGAAAAAGAGGGGAGATGAAACAAGAATGGTGCGTTCGATTGGACTCGAACCAACGACCCCCACCATGTCAAGGTGGTGCTCTAACCAACTGAGCTACGAACGCATAATGGTGCGTTTAATTGGACTCGAACCAACGACCCCCACCATGTCAAGGTGGTGCTCTAACCAACTGAGCTATAAACGCAAAATGGTGCGTTCGATTGGACTCGAACCAACGACCCCCACCATGTCAAGGTGGTGCTCTAACCAACTGAGCTACGAACGCATTGTTGTCGTGACAACGGGGACGAATATTAGCGGCAGCCGCCGGATGTGGCAAGGGGAAAATGTGCAATTTCATGTGACTGGAGAAGTTTTACGCACATCTGGCGTATTTTTCTTCTGTTAAGGATTATTCGTTAGCCCGCGGGCTAGCAGACGTCAGGTGAGATGACGATTTGACGCCTTCGTGTTGAAAATTGAAATGTTATAATATAACATTTATTTTTTTTCAAATGAGGGAATGACGTTGAAACATCTGGGGAAACTCACACTGACTATTGCAGCGCTGATGATGACCAATGCTGCATTTGCGCATGGCGACCACAGTCACGGCGCACCTTTGACGGCAGCCGAGCAACAAGCGGCGAACGGTATTTTTGAGGACAGTGCGGTTAAAGATCGTGCGCTTTCTGACTGGGATGGCGTTTGGCAATCCGTTAACGACCTGCTGCTCAAAGGCGACCTTGATCCGGTATTTAAGCAAAAAGCGGAAAAGGAACCGGGTAAGACCGCCGAACAGATCAAGGCTTATTACCGCAAAGGGTATGTGACCAATGTCGGGACAATCGGTATTGAAAATGGCGTGATGGAATTTCATGTCGGCGATAAGATAAATTCGTGTCACTACCGTTATGCCGGGCATAAAATATTGACCTATACCTCAGGTAAGAAAGGTGTACGTTATCTCTTTGAGTGCCAGGATGCAGGCTCAGCCGCGCCAAAATTCGTACAGTTTAGCGATCACACCATTGCGCCGCGTAAATCCGCCCATTTCCACATTTTTATGGGAAACACATCCCAGGAAGCGCTGTTGAAAGAAATGGATAACTGGCCGACCTACTATCCGTGGCAAATGTCCACGGAGCAGGTGGTTGATGAAATGCTGCATCATTAATGAAAAAGCCGCACGGAGGCGGCTATTGTGAATCAGCGTGAAGCACGCTGCAATATCAGGCTTGATGGCTGACGCTGTAAAAAGCGCATTCTCAGCATCATCATTATCGCCGCAGAGGTCAGGCCGATGATAAAGCCGAGCCAAAAACCGGCGGGCCCCATTCTGTCAACCACCAGGTCGGTGAGCGCCAGCACGTAACCGCTTGGCAGGCCCAACACCCAATAGGCGATAAATGTGATAAAGAAGATGGAACGCGTATCTTTATAGCCACGCAAAATGCCGCTGCCGATCACCTGAATGGAGTCAGAGATCTGGTACAGCGCCGCCAGCAACATCAACTGCGCCGCGAGTGTGACCACTTCAGGATTATCGTTATACAGCAGGGCGATATGCTCGCGCAGCGACACGGTGAAAATGGCCGTCAGCACCGCCATGCAGACGCCAACACCCAGCCCGGTCCATGCCGATGTTTGTGCATCCAGCGTTGAGCCCTGGCCCAAACGGAACCCCACGCGAATCGTGACCGCTGCCGCCAGCGACATCGGCAGAACGAACATCAGCGAGCTGAAGTTCAGCGCAATCTGGTGTCCTGCGACGTCGACAATACCCAGCGGCGATACCAACAGTGCCACTACGGCGAACAGTGTCACTTCGAAAAACAGTGCCAGCGCAATCGGCAACCCGAGTGAAGAGAGGCGTTTAAGAACGGTGACATCGGGTTTAACAAAACCGTTATTATTACGAATATCGCGCATCGAACCGGCATGTTTGATGTAATACAGCATGCTGATAAACATCACCCAATAGACCGCCGCCGTGGCGACGCCACAGCCCACACCGCCCAGTTCCGGCATGCCGAAATGACCGTAGATAAAGATATAGTTCACCGGAATGTTGACCAGTAAACCAATAAACCCCATCACCATGCCCGGTTTGGTTTTCGCCAGCCCTTCGCACTGGTTACGCGCGACCTGGAAGCACAGATAGCCCGGCGCCCCCCACAGCAGCGCGCGTAAATAGCCGACGGCTTTATCCGCCAGCGCCGGGTCGATATTATGCATCGAGCGGATGATATAGCCCGCGTTCCACAGCACAACCATAATTAACACGGACACCAGGCCTGCCAGCCAGAATCCCTGGCTAACCTGCGCTGCGATACGATCGCGCCGGCCTGAGCCATTGAGCTGAGCAATGACGGGCGTCAGCGCCAGCAGCAGACCATGACCAAATAAAATCGCCGGTAACCAGATGGAGGTTCCGATAGCCACGGCGGCCATATCGGTCGCGCTGTAACCACCCGCCATCACGGTATCCACAAACCCCATTGCCGTTTGGGCAACCTGCGCAAGAATAACGGGGATAGCCAGAGCCAATAACTGACGCGCTTCGCTAAAATACTTCTGCACGTTAACACCTATATTTTTTGTTATTAGAGAGACAGAAAAGCCGCCTGAACAGGCAGCAAGAAGATAATAAAGAGGATTGCCAGCTATTGTAGCGGGGATTTGCCATTAAGCCAGTCTAAAAATCGACGTCTTTACGCCGAGGCTGGCAACCTGTTTGGGCAACTGTTATTGTTCGTATCAGAAAATACGGTGTGGCTGTAAGCCTCGCCGGAGTAATTATCGACAGGAGTTAAGTGCATGTTTACTGGTATTGTGCAGGGCACGGCAAAAATCGTGTCCATCGATGAAAAACCCAATTTCCGTACGCACGTTGTAGAGCTGCCGGACTACATGCTTGATGGCCTGGAAACGGGCGCATCGGTAGCGCACAACGGCTGCTGTCTGACCGTGACCGAAATAAACGGTAATCAGATTAGCTTTGATCTGATGAAAGAGACGTTGCGTATCACTAATCTGGGTGATGTGAACGTCGGCGATGTGGTTAACGTTGAGCGCGCGGCGAAATTCAGCGACGAAATTGGCGGGCATTTGATGTCGGGCCATATTATGACTACTGCGGAAGTGGCGAAAATTGTCACCTCCGAAAACAACAAGCAGATCTGGTTTAAAATCCAGGATCCGTCACTGATGAAGTACATCCTGTACAAAGGCTTTATCGGTATTGATGGCATCAGTCTGACGGTCGGTGAAGTGACGCCAACGCGCTTCTGTGTGCATCTGATTCCGGAAACGCTGCAACGCACCACGCTTGGCACGAAACGTCTGGGCGATAAAATCAATATCGAGATTGACCCGCAGACGCAGGCCGTTGTTGATACGGTGGAACGCGTACTGGCAGCGAAAGAAGCCGCAGCTATTGCAGCCGCGCAGCCTGAAGCCTAAAAAAATCCCCCGGCGGATGCCGGGGGAGATTAACTAGCGTGCGACGCGTAAACCGTGTTCTACGCCACGCGAGAACACCACCTGCCAGAGATGAATGTCGCGTGCGCGAAACGCCCCCGCGCAGGCATTCAGATAATACGAAAACATTCTTTTGAAACGTTCCGAATAGTTGTCAGCGATTTCCGGCCAGCTTTCCAGAAAACGGTCATGCCAGGCCATGAGCGTGGTGTCGTAATCCGCGCCAAAGTTGTGCCAGTCTTCCATCACAAAATGGGGCTCGCTGGCATCCGCAATGTGGCGCACGGAGGGGAGGCAGCCGTTCGGGAAGATGTATTTATTGATCCACGGATCAACATTCAGGTCTGTACGTTTTGAACCAATAGTGTGTAGCAGGAATAACCCGTCTGGCTTGAGATTTCTGTCCACCACTGAGAAATAAGTAGCGTAGTTTTTCGGCCCGACGTGCTCAAACATGCCGACAGAAACGATACGGTCAAACTTATCGTTCAGGTCGCGATAGTCCTGGAGCAGAATAGTCACGTCTAACCCTTCACAACGCTGTTGCGCCATTTTTTGCTGCTCAGCAGAAATGGTTACGCCCACCACACTCACGCCGTAATGCTCGGCCATAAACTGCGCCAGCCCGCCCCAGCCGCAGCCAATATCCAGCACGCGCATACCGGGCTCAAGTTTCAGTTTCTGGCAAATCAAATTGAGCTTCGCCTGCTGGGCCTCTTCGAGTGTCTGGGCATCCTTCCAGTAGCCACAGGAGTACTGCATAAAGGGATCCAGCATGCGGCTGAAGAGATCGTTGCCAAGATCGTAATGCTCTTTACCGACCATCCAGGCACGTTTTTTACTTTGCAGATTAAACAGACGGGCCGCTGCGATTCGCAGCGTATCTTTCAGGTGGCGGGGAAGTTGATTTTCCAGTCCCGCGCGCAGGACTTTCTGGAAGAAAATATCCAGACGCTCGCATTCCCACCAACCGTCCATATAGCTTTCGCCTAACCCCAGGGAACCTTCCTGCAATACACGTTTAAAAAACTGGGGGTTTTTAACCTGCAAGTCTGCGGGGCGGTTGCCGTTGATTTCGATGCCTGCCCGGCTTAACAGTTCATTGGTGATGCGGTACCAGTCATCATTCGGTACGCTTACTTCTTCTATACACGATGAGCTCATAGCTTCTCCATCCCGACCCGGTGATCAGAACCTTAAAACAGCGTAGACGCTTTTTAGAGTTTGTGAGAAATCTCACGGAACTTCCGTGAGCCTGCTATCCGACGTAGCACAGAGGAAGGGAGATTACCCTTGCCGAAAAGACCATCCATGGGGAACCGGGAGGCGTCCTGCTCCCGTTAACAAGTAATAACTATCGTAATTATGTGATACCGATCCAGTATAGGACGCAAAATCTACTGATTCAATTAAATTTCTTAGCAAACTGACTACGAGTCAATAACATTGATATTCATGATGTTAGGCGCGTGAAGTTTCTTCAGCTGAATTTTCCTCTGCGCCATCCTGCATCTTGTAGCCTATACCGGCGAGAACGACGGTGGCGACCATGACGCTGGTGGTGGCCAGCAGCGGGGCGGCAATCAGTGAAGAAACCACCAGGCTTGCCAGGAAGCAAAGACCTAATTGCAGCGTATTCTGTAATGCTGCCGCACGGCCTGTTGCCTGAGGGAACGGTCGCAGCGCGCGCGCTACCACAATCGGGTAAATCGCGCCGTTAGCCATTGCCATCACGCAGAATGGAATCAGCAGCGCGGTGAGCGAGACATGCGCGGTGAGGCCGACGCCCCAGGTGGCAAATACGCTGACAGCGTAAATCAACAGCAGCCATGGCAGCAGTTTTGCACCATCCCACTTTTGCAGTGCCGCGCGACAGCCATAACCACCGACGAGAAACGCAATGGTTTGTGGCACATAGCTCAATCCAATCACGGTCGGGCTATATCCCATCGCATTCAGAATAAACGGCGAGCCCGTCAACCAGGCGAAGAAGCTTGCCGAGCAGGCCGCATACACCAGGACGTTACCGCGATAATCGCGACTGTGTAACAGCTTCATAAATGTCAGCTTATCGCCACTGACCGCGACCTTTTTGTGAGCGGGTTTCAGGCGCAACGCGGGGATCATCAAAATCAGCGTGATGGCAAAGAGCGTAGCAAAGATAGCCTGCCACTCGAAGTGGTGCAGGATCCAGCTTCCCAGCAGCGGTGCCAGCGCAGGAGAAAGCCCGACCAGTGGCATAATGGTCGCGAAAATACGGTTAGTTCGCTGTGCCGGATAATAATCGGTCACCATCGCCTGCCAGGTTACCGCGGCGGCACATACGCCGACTGCCTGCACGAATCGCAGAATAAGCAGGGTGGTGGCATCACGTACCCACAACATTCCCAGACAAGCAAGGGCAAAAATCGTCAGGCCAATCAGCAGAACTGGCTTGCGTCCATAGCGATCTGAGAGTGGGCCCCACAGCAGCTGTGCCACGGCGAACCCGGCGAGGAACAAACTCAGGCTCGCGCTCACGGCGGCCGCCGGTGTTTGCAGATCGCGTTGAATCGCGGCAAAGGCCGGAAGATACATATCGGTGGCCAAAAAGCCCAATACGCTCAGGCCGGCCAGCCAGACTAAAAATCCTTTCCCAGGTTGCATAAAAACGCCTTTTTTGTACAGATGAGGAGGCTGAGAGTGTAGAGAGTGAAATCTGGCTTGTGAAACGCTAATATTTGCGTCTTGGTTTCAAAAATTTTGTAGGCAGAATATGTGGTCTGAATATTCACTGGAAGTTGTGGATGCGGTTGCGCGTAACGGAAGCTTTAGCGGCGCGGCAAATGAGCTGCATCGTGTGCCTTCTGCCATCAGCTATACGGTGCGTCAACTTGAGGAGTGGCTGGCTGTTCCGCTCTTCGAACGCCGTCATCGGGATGTGGAATTAACCCCGGCAGGGGTATGGTTTTTGAAGGAGGGACGCTCTGTTATCAAAAAAATGCAGATCACCCGTCAGCAGTGTCAACAGATAGCCAATGGCTGGCGAGGACAGCTGGCGATTGCGGTAGACAATATCGTAAAACCAGAGCGCACCCGACAAATGATTGTCGATTTTTATCGCCACTTCAGTGATGTAGAGCTGCTGGTGTATCAGGAAGTATTTAATGGCGTGTGGGATGCGCTGGCGGATGGGCGCGTTGAGTTAGCGATTGGCGCGACGCGCGCGATACCGGTTGGTGGTCGCTATGCGTTTCGGGATATGGGCATGCTGAGCTGGCAGTGCGTGGTAGCCCGTTCCCATCCACTGGCGCAAATGACAGGGCCACTCAGTGATGATGTGTTGCGCAACTGGCCGTCGCTGGTGCGTGAAGATACGTCACGTTCGTTACCTAAACGTACCACATGGTTGCTGGATAATCAGAAAAGGGTCGTGGTGCCTGACTGGGAATCGTCAGAAACCTGCTTATCCGCAGGGTTATGCGTTGGCATGGTGCCAGAGCATTTTGCGCGACCGAAGATAGATAAAGGCGAATGGGTTGCTCTGGAACTGGAAAACCCGTTTCCCGATGCGGCCTGTTGTCTGACCTGGCAGCAAAACGACAGTTCACCGGCGCTAAGCTGGTTATTAGCCTATCTGGGGGACAGTGAAACGCTGAACAGTGAATGGTTGCGAACGCCCAGGGCGAGCGTTCGCAAAGAGGCTTAGCGACGATAGTCGCGGAACGGACCGTCGGCTACGGAGCGGCGTTCAATCAGGCGTGGGTGCACTTCGATGGACTGCGACTCTTCGCGTTTACTGACAATTCGGTCCATCAGCATGTTGAAGGCGGTTTCCCCGAGGGAATCCTTCGGCTGGTGGATGGTGGTCAGTGCTGGCGTAAAGAAACGCGAGTTGCGCACGTTGTCGTAACCAATCAGCGAGATATCCTGCGGCACGCGCAGCCCCATTTCGTCTGCGGCGCATAATGCGCCCATTGCCATGACATCGCCACCGCAGAAGATAGCGGTAGGGCGCGGATTCTGGGACAGAATTTGCTGCATTGCACGATAACCGGATTCCGGTTCAAAATCACCCTGAACAATCCAGTTTTCCGGCACCTTAATCATCATCTCTTCCATGGCTTTCATAAAGCCAGCCAGACGACCCGCACCCGTATTGCGCTCAAGTGGGCCTGGGATAACGCCAATTTCGCGATGCCCACGCTCCACCAGATAACGGCCGGCCATATAGCCGCCTTCGAAGGCGTTATCGATAACCGAATCGGTAAAGTCGGCTTTCGCTTCACCCCAGTCCATAACCACCATCGGAATATGGCGGTACTCTTCCAGCATCTGCAGCAGCGGTTCCGGATATTCGGAACACATCACCAGCAGACCATCGACGCGTTTCTGCGCCATCATGGAGAGATACGCGCGTTGTTTCTCAAGGTTGTTCCACGCATTACCGAGGATCAAGGTATAGCCTTTCTGGAAGCAGTTCTTCTCAACGGCTTCAATAATTTCTGCAAAGTAGGCAGCTTCACTGCTGGTCGCCAACAAACCAATGGATTTGGTGTGATTGACCTTCAGGCTGCGGGCCACGGCGCTGGGAGAGTAGTGCAATTCTTTGATTGCCGCCCACACCGCTTCACGCGTCTCTTCGGCGACAAAACGCGTCTTGTTAATCACATGTGATACAGTTGTAGTGGAAACGTTTGCGCGCTTCGCTACATCTTTAATAGTTGCCATTCCATCTCACTCCAGACCCGGGCCTGCCCCTGATCGATTCAATACGAAAACGTTTGCCTTCACTCACCCTGGCGCAATGTTATGAATTGCGGTTCGCCGGGAAAACGACACAGGACGACAGGAGGGGGTCAATGGCCGATACACTTTTTAATAAGCGTCGAATTTTGTCTTATCTTTGACAAAAGTGGAAGCGCAAAATCGGTTATTGCGTGAAATCCGGGAAGATTTTTGCGAATAAGTGTGCAAAAATGACATAGCTCACTTTTGGTGTGGGGATAATAAGGAGAAAAATTGATGAGTACTGAACTGAAGATGTCAATTACCACTACGGTTATTACGCTGGCGCTGATCGTTGCTGCCGCGCTGACCGCCGTCCTGCATTAACCCATCCTAAAGGGAGAGACGGCTCTCCCTCTCTGCGATTGTTATCATTTCAGCAAAAATATTTTGCTGATTTGTTCACTTCTGTTTTTTTGTGATTGATGTCATGCTTTTGCATTCTGTTGTCACGCCGCCCTGCGTTAGCGGCAAATCGGAGTCAAAGCATGAAAGTGAATTATCCCTTACTGGCGTTAGCCGTAGGCGCATTCGGGATCGGCACCACCGAATTTTCGCCGATGGGGCTATTACCCGTTATTGCCAAAGGGGTTGATGTCTCGATTCCTGCCGCAGGTATGTTGATCAGCGCCTACGCCGTAGGTGTCATGGTTGGCGCGCCGCTGATGACGCTGCTGCTCTCACATCGCGCACGCCGCAACGCCTTAATTTTCCTGATGGCGATTTTTACCCTGGGTAACGTCCTTTCTGCCATCGCCCCGGATTACACCACACTGATGCTGTCGCGCATTATAACCAGCCTTAACCATGGCGCGTTCTTTGGTCTGGGGTCTGTTGTTGCCGCAAGCGTGGTGCCAAAACATAAGCAAGCCAGCGCGGTAGCGACCATGTTTATGGGGTTGACCATCGCGAATATCGGCGGCGTTCCGGCGGCTACGTGGCTTGGGGAGACCATCGGCTGGCGCATGTCGTTCCTGGCGACGGCTGGGCTTGGCGTCATTGCCATTATCGGCCTGTGGTTGTCGCTGCCGAAGGGCGGGGCGGGCGAGAAACCGGACGTGAAACGTGAACTGTCGGTGCTGGTACGTCCACAGGTACTGTCTGCGTTAATCACGACTGTACTGGGCGCCGGGGCGATGTTCACGCTCTATACCTATATTTCTCCGGTTTTGCACACCATCACGCATGCGACACCTGCCTTTATCACATTAATGCTGGTGCTGATTGGCGTGGGTTTCTCAATCGGCAACTATCTTGGCGGTAAATTTGCCGACCGTTCGGTCAGCGGCACATTGAAAGGTTTTTTGCTGCTGTTGATGCTGATTATGCTGGCGATCCCGTTCCTGGCGCGTACAGAAATCGGCGCGGTATTCAGTATGGTGGTGTGGGGTGCGGCGACCTTTGCGGTAGTGCCACCGTTGCAAATGCGCGTGATGCGTGTTGCGCATGAAGCGCCGGGGCTCTCTTCGTCGGTAAACATTGGCGCGTTTAATCTTGGTAATGCATTGGGTGCCGTAGCCGGTGGGGCGGTGATTTCAGGTGGACTGGGGTATAGCTTTGTGCCGGTGATGGGGGCGATTGTGGCAGGGGTTGCGCTAATGCTCGTCTTCTTCAGCAGCCGTTCACAGGGTGAAGAGGCCGTGGTCAGTCAGTAACAAAAACGCAGAAGGGAAAACCCTTCTGCGTCATTTCTTTATGCCGCCAGATTCTCAGCAACAAACTTCCAGTTTACCAGCGCCCAGAAGTGCTCCAGATAGCTCACGCGCGCATTGCGGTAATCAATGTAGTAAGCATGCTCCCACACATCTACCGTCAGCAGCGGTTTGGCATCGGTCGTCAACGGCGTACCCGCGTTAGAGGTAGAGACAATCGCCAGGCTGCCGTCGGCTTTTTTCACAAGCCAGGTCCAGCCAGAACCGAAGTTCTTCGCGGCTGCATCACTGAACTGCGCTTTAAACTCAGCAAAGCTACCGAAAGAACGGTTGATGGCGTCTGCCACATCACCGGTCGGTTCGCCACCAGCGTTCGGTGCCAGGCAGTGCCAGTAGAAGGTGTGGTTCCAGACCTGCGCTGCGTTGTTAAACACGCCGCCTTCAGAGGTGCGAATGATCTCTTCCAGCGATTTGCCTTCAAACGCCGTCCCTTTCACCATATTGTTCAGGTTGGTGACGTAAGTCTGGTGGTGTTTCCCATAATGATATTCGAGCGTCTCGGCAGAAATGTGCGGTGCCAGAGCGTCTTTGGCATACGGTAATGCAGGTAATTCGAACGACATTGCTACTCTCCTTATAACTTCTTGTTTTATCTCACATTTTAAAGATGTGTTCGCATCTAAAGACAGTATTTACTGTGCATCGCTGTCGCGAGTGTTACAGGGTTTTTATTGTGATCAAGATGTTAGCACTCGCTGGCGGCAGTTAAAAGCCTCACACCGCGAAAGGTTTAATTTAACAAACGTGAATGGCGAAGCCTTAACCAGGCAGCAAAGGAATGCAGTTTTGATTACAACTTTTAGCCGTTCCACACTTAGCGCGGTGTCCCGTTCCTGTCTGTCGTGATGACACACAAAGGATAAACGAGCGAATGTTGGGAAGCCTAACCAGTCCGGGAAAGGGGCTGGCTCTGCCGTGGTGTTCACCGAGCCATAAATGATCGGTACTCGATAAGAGAACGGTTAACAGACAAATACCCCTGATGATACGCCTTCGGCGCTTGATGTTGGTATACCCAGCACGGCGCTTTATGGGTACTATTACATTTTTTGTGGTTAAGTGAGGGAACATGAAAAAACGGTGGATTGTGGTGATTTGTATCGCTGCTGTTTTGGCATGGGGCCAATATAAAAAATATCAGCGTGAAGCGTTTGAAGCCACGCCTGAAGGCATGAATCATGTTGCTATGGTTAACTCTATTGGTGTAGGAGCGCCCATTCGCTCGCAGACTGGGGTTCTGTATTTTGGAGGTTTCCGCTGTAAAACTGATTGTTCTGGGCATCAAGCAGGATATGATTGGGCTGAAAGCTTCGACGAAATTGATGAGCAGTTTTGCCAATCACAGAATGCGCCAGCATCATTTATAGAAGGTTGTATTGCTTATGCAAATGACCTAAAAAGTGCAGCAGAAGAAAGTCAAATGGATCGTTACTCTGGCGATGAATAAAAACCGATATTAACGGATGGTTCATATACTAAAAGGATGGAGGTGGTATGCTCTCTTCAGAAACAGCTTTGTTAGCCGAACGTACACAAGCAGGGATTAGTTTTTCTGCTCTCAATATCTTAAGTGGCTATCCGATAGAGATAAGGAGTGCGGATATCGAGTTCTTGGGATTTGCTATATTCAGCTATCTTGCCTTCAGACATCTACCAGCTGATCAAGCAAAGGAATGTTGTGATCATGTAGCAAGGTGGATCGTCAGTTCTCGTGGCACTACTCATTCAGAGTCCACAAAGGTAAAACTCCAAAAAATTTACCCCTTGTTAGGCCGAAGTGTTGCAGATGCTTACGAAAATCGGCAAACCATGACCTCCCCACCATACATTGCTCTTGGATTTGATATTTGTGATTTATTGGGCGATGGCTACAACCCCAAAATAATCAACCCGATTGAATTAGGCCTTGTGACGAAACGTATATTGGACGAGTCATACATGAAATTTAAGGACCGATTTTTAGTCTAACTTCATAGAGAAACTGACTACTTTTCGTTCTCTGAACTGTCGAATGTACGAGAATATGGGCAAGACTGCGAGCGGGTGGTGAGAGTGAATAAATGGATCGAGTCCTCATATATGCAAAGACGCTTCCCGCCCTGTAACTCCTGTTCGTCGGGGTTGCTCATGGTGATTTTTCCTGCATGAGCAGCCAGCGGCAGCAGCGCCAGTACACAAAGTAAGATTTTCTTCATTTCCCCGCATCCTCTCTGTATCTTTTCCACATCATTACTAATGTAATTGGAACCAAGATAGGCCATAAAGCAATAATCATAACACTTTCAATGAATAAACTATCTCGACACATACCATAACCCCTGAAGCGCTTTCCTTCGTTCAAATGTGCCAATATGTTCAATAAAGCCAAAGCCAGCCCTATGATCACAATGATCCTCATCACTTATCCTCAATAGTCGATAGCCTGGAATACTTCTTCAACATCCTTTTCCATAATTCCACAATACGCTAGTGTGACCGCTTGCGATGAATGCCCGTATAGCTTCGTGAGCGTTGGCAGACTAACTCCACGTTTTATAGCGTGATAACCAAGGTTCTTGCGTGGGCTGTGCGCCGCAATGTGAAGATTGAGCATATCCCCGGCTTCTTTGAATTTGGCTGAGACCGTCACCCGGCTGATCGGTTTCCCTTTGGCCCGGTTGCTGTCCACTTCGAACAGGTATTCATGACCGGGATTGTCAGCCCGGCGTTGTGCTACCAGTTCGAGCGCTTTCGCAGTCAGCATGATCGAGCGGGTTTTCCCTGTCTTCTGTTCCTTCAGATTCAACACGTTCCCTTCGATATGATTAAAGTCGGCATAACGCAATCTGAGAGCGTCACCAACTCGCGCCGCCGTCTGGTTCAGGAACACCCACAAATCGCCATAGATCGGGCTGCTGTTATGCTGGCGCAACAGTCTTTCAACTTCTCCGATCTGGTCTTTGTTTCTGACTGGCTCGACTCTCTTCATAGCGCCCCTTTCTGATGTTCAATGTGTAAGTTAGAAGATGAATATTGATCATAACATGATCATTGTAAAGGGATTTTTATATGTATTTCACCAGCTCCCTCCCGTAGTGAAAATAAAGTTGGGGCTGCTCTTCAGGTATCAGTGCCGGAAAATATCCTGCCTCACTTGGTGAGCTGCTAGGCGTGGCAGACAGCGTGTCGATAAAAATGAAACATTATTTCAAAATATCGCAAGGCAACTCTTTACACACACAGCGCAGGTGCATAGAACGTGCATAGATGGTGCATAAGGCATCGTGTATACACTTCTTTGATGTTCACTCACAACACATGGTAGAAAAATCAATGAGTTGCTAAGTTACACTTTCATATTGTGTAAGTTAGAGGTGAGTTCTCATACCCACCAGAAGTCCACAACGTCAGCCACCAACAATCGATATTCTCCCGTCCAGGCCGCCACTGTGCTGTAACATTTCCCACAACAATGTGAGGAGTCCCACCAATCCTTCCTCTGCTCCAACAGAAGCCCTTAGCGGCGTTATCTCACTGACTCACCGATAATACAGCGCCCCGCTGAGAGGCTCCTACAGGCCCAGAAATGGACGGATTTTCATTGTTTTTGCGAAGAAAATTTATTTTTACGGTTCAGGAGTGGGTGAATCGGTGATTATGTTTAGCTCCAATCTGACTGGCAGATCTGCCGAGGCCCTGTCACTACTGGCTTAGTTATGTATCCGATACTATAACGATCACCACACTGCACAGGCGAGCCAGTGACAACAGACAGGATTTCCTATCAATTAATCGTAATTAACGGGTATTTAAACCCTATTATTTCCCGCCGAAAATCCAACCGATGACAGCACTGATCACCGCTGTACGGCTTTCACCTACTGCACTTTTGAGGACGTTAATAATGGTATCACCTGAAGTCGGGGCTTTCTGAGTAAGGACGCTTACACCAAGTGGGGTTAACCTGGCAGCGTAGTCCATATCTGTAGAGGAGATTATTTGGATGTAGCCCATATCCCTTAGAGCAAACAGGGTGTTACGCAACAGCTCACTACGCTCGTCATTCCAGCCCCAATCTGAATAGTCAAATTCCGAGTGAGACGGATAATTTGTAAACAGTTTCACTATAATTCCAGTTGCCATCTCGTTGAAACTGTCTTTGCCTTGGATGATTTCCATGTCGATCCCTTTTGTTCACTGATGGAAAGAGGTTACTCAGTTACCGCTGAAAGTTCTAGTCAGAAGTCATCGGTAATCAATACACATGAAAAGCAGTTTCATCGGTAATGGTTACAGATGAGTCATCGGTAATGGTTACTCACCAATAAGATCAACATACATTAAGATCAATCTCTAAATAAGATCATTAAAGACTTTAAGGTCAAGGGCTGGGTGAACTGGTGTTCACTAGTGTGTGTTAAGGAGTGATACCTCTGTATCGCTACGCTCTGAATGGCTACGCCACTTTAGATATCTGTGGGTAAGAAGTTCTCTTCGATGACCTTCTAACCTTCGTTAGCACATCAGCCATCACGCTGGCTTCTGTGACTCAGGTAACCCGACAGTCTACGCCAGAGAGCTACGCCCTCACTCTGTGTGGAAGCTGCGAACTTGTTCGCCATATGTGGATCGGAGCACGGCGTAGAGGACTGCTTTGCATCTGTCCGGTTCACTCCGGGGCGGCGCGGGTTAACTAACAGACCTCCTCAACGCCTCTCTACGGCGTTTAAACGGTGGTGGTGATACGTATGTACTGTGATGGTGACAAGTCCCCGCAGAACACGTTACAGCACGATTTGGCACTATTGACAAAGATTTCGGTAATTGATAATGTGATGATGAGGTATTATAAAGTTTACTAAAATAAAGCTTTCTATTTCAAGTGTAAACTGATATAATAGATAGGTAGGGTAATGATCTTCCTACGAATCCTCGAATAATTCTGCCGTCATCACGACATCCCTTGTCAATCTCACGGCAATACAAAATGGGTACAAAGAGACCTCCGCGAATAATTCTTTCAACAGAAACGGAGAACCCAATGAATAAACCAAAATCCCAACGTCTCGACCTGACCACTATGACAGGCGAGCAGATCGCTGATCTCATCCTGAACGGCAAATACACCAAGCCAGCTTTGTGGGCCTTCATCAGTAGAAACGGCGGCGCAGACGCTGTACACGCTAAATATCCTCAGATCGCCGTTTGTCTGCATATTCTCAAACAGGAGCGGAAGAAAGCGAAGCAAGCACGGGCTTTTAAAACCGTCCTTAAGCCGCTTAGTGAGAAATACGCCGAGGGCTACAGCCTGACTGAAATCCTGGCCCCTGTGCTCCAAGGCTATCGCTCGTTATACCGTAACAAACTAAATCTGGATTTGACACCTGAGCAGGTGATTATGCTCTTGATCGCTACTGATGGTGTGGAGCGCTTAGAATCCTATGGCTACACCTGTAAAGGTAATTTCCTAACAGCGACAGCCGCTTAAAACAGCATCAATAATTATCTGATCCGGTTCGCCTTCTGGGCGACCACTGGAGAGGTTTCTTTTGTACCAAATCGAGGAGGAAGCTTGATATGAATTTGAAGATTCAACAGCACATTTACGCCGGACTTTTAGCAGAAGCAAAGCGGCGGGGAACAACTGTTCCAAACCTTGCACGTGAGGTGCTAGAAATTGCCGCTCATCTTTTCGATAACGGTGAAACTTTACCCGCCTTGGGGAATATTAATGGAGATTATAATGAGCAAAAGAGCGTCGCAAAATAAACCAGAATTATGGATTGAGGAAGATCGCTGCCTTTTCTATGCAGAAGCAATCACAATTAAGGCTACTGGTGAATGTTTCAAAGTTGAGGATAAACTTGAGAAGATCCATACCTACATGTTGGATCAGTACAATAGTTATCGGAAAAAGGGCCAGTCATTCTATGAAGACCAGAGGGATATCGCCACTAAATGCAAATGCTCACCAAAAACCCTTGGCAAGTGGATGAAAGTGCTTGAAGCACTTGGTTTACTCGTTATTGATGAGAGCCAGAAAAGCCATTCATACACGGTGAAGTCAGTAGTGAGCCAAGAACACAACTTGATTTTCAGCTATCCGAAGCTGTTGAACGGAAAGCCAACATATGACCATGAAGAGGCGCTTAAACGCCTTTATGCATCTCAGGAACGTAAGAACGTAAAAAATTATCAGTCAAAATCCGGGGAGAGCGGTAAAAATGAGCAGAAACGTGATGTGGTGGAACCTGTCGCGCCTGTTGCTGGAAAACCAGACGGCGTACCTGTTGTGGATGTTCCTGTCGATGCTGATTTATCCAGTGGTGATGCGTTGACCGGGGAAAATGTTGTTGAGTTTCCTTGTAATGGTAGACCCAGAGAAAGTTTTAAATCTGTAGCCCCGGACGATGAAGATTTTGAAGAATATGGGCAACCGTCAAACAAGTGGGTAGATTTTGATATGGCTACAACCTGTGACTTTTTATAATGGAGGAATAATTGTGTAATACCGCTACTGGCACTAGCCAGACTACTAACAACCAGACCCCCAACAACCAAAAATTGTTTAAGCAACGTCGCCGTGATGAATCTGTTACCCGAACAGCTAAATCCATGCTCGTGGCGGGACACTCTCCCGGAAAAGTTGCTCTAATTCTCAGACTAGATCCTGAATACGTTGCTGAACTGGCGAAGACGTGGAACCCACGATTCCGACAAAAAGAGAAGATGAACCAATTTGCTGTTTCCCGTCTGACCTATCAGCTTTTTACTGATGGCGCTGATTTGTCCAGCATCTGCAATCTACTGAATCTTGGTTTGTTCTCTGTTGTGACCTACTTGGCTAATGAAGGTATTCCGCGCGCTGAGGTCATGTCGCGTTTCCCGCCAGAGACTGATCCGCTGGTTCGTGAATACCAGAAAATCCTGCAACGTCACTCTCGTCGTAAGCAGAAACCGCTTCGACTGCACTGACACCTGCAATGAACTAACACCTGCTAGCAGGTTAACGGTAATTGCCGTTAATCGCATTGTGATGAACTAACCCCAGCCGGGGGCTAATGATGCTTGATTACCTTACTTATCTGCTCACCTTCTGGTTAGTGATTCGTCACGTCCTGATCGGTGGGATTATCCTCATTTGGAGATATCATAATGAAAAACATAAACGACATCCGCGCCGATATTCTCGCCGCAATCCTGGCCGCAGAAACAGACGAAGCGGAAACCCTGAATAAAAGCGCTAAAGATACACTAGCGGAAGCTGTACAGAATTACCTGACCGCTTCGACTGCAACGACCACATTAAGCACAACCAATGAGCCAGCAAAAAAAGCGGGTAAGAACATCAAGGAAAAGGGTATCGCTCTGTGTCACCAGCTTCAGGGTTATAGCGCTAATCTGCGTCCGGTCAGTCTTATGATGAAGGCAAGTCTTGATGAGCTAACACCTGAACAACTCGCCGCCCTTGAGCGTCTTGGTTATGCGATGGATCAGGAGGCGTAATGGCTAACATTATTGTTACTGAGACCCGAAATCTTATTACATGGGAAACCGATGATAACGCATTCAGCAGAGCCAAGAAGAAGATCATCTCTCTGAAAGAAGCCCACGAGAAACCGTCTCAACGTTACGCAGCAACTGTTAAGAAGCTTCAGCGAAGTGAAGGTAAGACAGCACTTGCTGCTGCTAAGGCCCAAACTGCGAAGCTTCGCCAGGTAGAGCAATTAACAAAACAACAGCAGAAACAAGCTCAGATTCAGGCCAAAATGCAGCGGGATGCAGTCGCCCACGCCAATAAAATGACTTCATTACAGGCTCGCCAGCTATCACAACAGGAACAGACCGCCCTTCAGAATGCTCGTCTGGCAGCGATATCTGCGAAGGTGAGGGCAGCGAGCCAGCATAGGGCGATGACCTACAACCCCAACATGGGCGGTCGTTTCCATGACCCCGCCCTGGTTGCCCGTCAAACCCAGGCGATGGGTAGAAGCAGTGTTATCGCCTCTGAAATCGCAGCCACCAAAAAGGCGATGGCTTTAGAAGAGAAGCGCCAGCGTGAGAAAGAGGCGGCTTTTAAACGACAAATCACCGCTCACGATACACTCCGCAGGGCAAGCTTGACGATTGCACACATTGAATCCGTATCTCTTGCGGATAAATTCAAAGCTGTGCAGGCAATCAAGGAAGCCACCAAGGGATACTCCGAACAGCGTTATACCATCGCAGAAATGCGCCATGAACTTGCTAAAGCGACTCTGGAAACTAGGCGGCAGGCACGTATTAACCGCCAGATTGTTAAAGATAAAGCGAAAGCCGAGCGAGCAGGGCGTATCAATGCTCAACGTCTGACGCGTGAACGTAGCGAGCGTGGTTATGGTGGTCTCGCCGCTGCTGGCGCTATCGGTGGCGCAACATTAATCGGCTCAATGGGTATCAATAAAGCCGGGGCTGTTTTACAGGGGAGTTTAGAGCGCTCACGCGATGTTAAAAAGCTCCAGCAGTACGGGATCAGTAATCTTGAGTTTGCCGCACTCCAGGATCTATCCATGAGCCGTGTCGGGTACTCACTAAGTGCTGAAAAATTAAGCGATCTAAACAAAGATACACTCGAAAAGTCCGGTGAATTGCTCAATACCGGTTCTTTCAAACGAAACAATAAAACAGGACAGTTGAATTTCAGCGGTGGTGGTGAGTTCGCAGATATCATCAACAATGTGCTGACCTCCACCAACGGCAACCAGAAGGTAGCCCAGAAGGTGATTGGTGAACTGCAAAAATTGAACTTTCCAACTTTTATTCTATATCTCAAACAGTTGCAGAAAACTTTCGGTTGGACGGATAACCAGGTGAGACATCTTGGTGAGGCCGTGAACGACGGATCAGTCTTCCTGAACATCCTCGACCAGAACGGGCAGAATGTTATTGACCGAATGAAGAAACTCTCTTCTGAAGGCTGGGCCTTATCGGACTCGCAGCAGGCGCAATTAGATAAACTCTCCGCACTCTCTACGGAATATTCGAGAGTTCAAACCAGCCTGGCTGATCACTTTTCCGCTTCTTTTGTTCAGGGGCTTGGTGAATATGGTCAGAATACTGAGAACCTCAGCAAAGGTATGGCGGGGCTAGTCCCGATCACGGATGAATTAGGTAAAAGCTTGGGTGAGATGGCCTCAGCCGTCCTGAAAATTACCTCCTGGTTCGGGTCTGTCAATCCAGACAACAAGCACGAGCAGCTTAACGAATCTGGCTGGTACTACGATGACAGCGCCGTAGGTTGGTTCGTCAACAAACTGAAGTCAGCCGCTGCAACGTTTACCGGGGCTAACACTATTCCGGGAGTGCAGGGAATGCCTTCAGACTCGTACGGAAGCGGGACAGCCATAAGTGCAGCAGCAAAATCCCTGAACATTGGCACTCGTGGTGCTTATCAGCAGCCGATTAATCAGATGCCTGGTTTCAATCTGCCGACCTACCAGATGCCTCAACCAACATTCCAGGTTCCAACTCTGGAGAATATGACCCAGCGCCAGCAATACAGTGTTAATGTTCATGGTGAAGCCGCTATCAAGCTTTCACCAATAGACATCAACGTGAATGATGGTGCGGTTACTGGCCTAGTTGATGCACGTATCAGGGATAGTGAACTCAATAATCAGAACATGATTCTGGGGATGGCTCAGTGACAATTTAGAGGCGGCGAATCTGTCGCCTTTTATTCAAGAAATCAATACGTCACCGTGAAATTTGTTGCGAATGATTATCATTTGTGGTAAAATAATAACGTGATGTGATTATGTGCAAATAGCTGATTGCAGTTATGGTATGTGCGTACTACTGCCATTGTCGCTTCCCAACTCCTTAAGGATACAAAGTGGGCTTGTGGATAGCCCCTTTTCTTTTGCTGCTTCTCCACCTCTCAAGGGGAAGGCGATGTCAGGTCGCAGGCAGCAAAATAAAAGTACACCTCGACTAGATCGGGATGCCATTAAATCCGGCGCTCTCCTCGCCGGTCATCTTGTCACGATGGAAACTGACAACAGGTGTGCAATGTTTTGGGTTCCTACTCCTTACCCATTGGACGGCGTTGCACACCTCCCATCTCTCCACTCAGAAATTTCATCTCACCGATGATCCACCAACCGGGCAGGGATATTCCTGTTCCGGGGTCTTTTCTGTCTGGAACACGAAGTGAAAAACATCGCTTCGCGATTAGCAATCAAGATTGCTAACCCGTAAACGGGTGAAAGAAGGCCGCACAGTGCGGCCTCTTTTACGCCTGTAACAAATTCCGGCATATCTGCCGAATAACAATACCTGCCTGTATAGCAGGTGACTAAACAAGGCCGCTTGGCGGTGAACCTTCAGCACCGGAGGTGTTTGCCTGTAGCAAAGGGCATCGCCCCGTAAACCATAGGTTCATCACTTTGTGACCGAATAACTGATGGAGATACAAAAACATGGCTTTTGAATACGAAAGTAAAACCCCACAGGATGTATTGGTTTATACCGACTCTCCTGTTTTCCACAAACGAACTGTGATCCTTGATCTGGCTGCTGACGTGACTTGTGGTGATGTCATCGATCCGACCACAGGCGCGGCTTATGTCGCTGCTGATGGCGATGATTGCGCTGTAGCACTGCAAAATCAGGTCGCTGGTGATGCTCGTAGTCTGGTTATCAGTGACACCCAATGTGTGTTCAATCCGGCGGGGTTGGTTGTGGACACAGCCGCAAAAGATGCTGCTTACGCCGCACTTATCAAACAGGGTAATCGCATTGCCAATGCAAACACCACTATCGCAGCGATCTAATCAAGGAGAGATACCATTATGAAATTGAATGATTTTACTAACCTAAGCGGTCAGTTTGTTAAACCAAGCGGCGAGGGATTCCTTCTGTCCAGCCTGGGCCTGTTTACCAGCCGCCCAAGTGACACGCAGATCATCGCGCTCGATACCCTGGAAGATGTACAGCGCGAAGTAACCAAGTCGGTTGCCCGTTATGGTTCTGAGATGTCCGGTCTGAACTTCCCGAAAGCGGCTAACGTGACCGTTCAGGCTCCGTTACATGTCTACAGCTCCACCATCACCAGCCAGGATTGGCAGGGCAAGCGTCAACCCGGTGAAAACCGTCAAATGACCGCTGAAGATGTTGTGGCGAACCATACCATGAAGCATTACCTGCAAACCCGCCGGGATGTTGAATTCGCCATGGCGCAGAGTCTGCTGCACAACGTAACCGAAGCCACGCACCTACGCGAAGGCCCAACCATCCTTTGGAACGAGTTCTGGGGAATCGAACAGCCTCAGACAACGGTTAAGACAGGTGTTAATGCCAATGTCATCACCGAACTACAGAAAGCAACTACGCTTCTGAAGCAAAAACTTGGTGGTTGGTCATCCAGCATTAAGCAGATTTACCTGCTGGCGAGTCCGAGCCTATTCACTGCAATTCAGGCGAACCCAACCGCATATCAGGCCGCTCTGTTTGGTGCTACGTCCCGCGATATCGTGTTCCCGGATACTCTGGGCGCATATGACCGCTATAACATCGGGCGTGTAACTGTGGTTCAGATTGATGATCCGCTATACGGCATTGCAGACGGGGAAGGTTATATGCTGGCGTCATTCTCCAACATCGTAGAAGGTGACCTGTCACCGTACATGACTTACCAGACTCCGGCGAGCCGTCATGCAGAGGTTGCAAATGGTCCGGTTTATCCGTCTTATCACTACGTTCTGCGCGATAAGTTCATGAATTATGAGGTGGTCAGCGAACTATCCCAGATTCAAATTCCTATGCGCCCGGACTTCATCCTGAAAATCACGGGTGATTTCACCGATCAGGCTGTGGTGTAAGAAGCGGAATTCCGCTGACGGGTATATTGGGGGCGATTTGCCCCCACCGTGGCCAGGCAAAGAAGAGGATATATATGAAATTACAATTGATAGGCCGGGGAAACCTGCCTTTGCTCACGTTCATTATGGATGGTGGTTCTGATGACTCCATTCTGAATATCAGCGCGTTAAGTCGAAAACTCGGTTGTAGTCGGTCATCATTCATTGACCGTTGTCGTGACTACGGTCTGGACAGTGCTATCAGGTACTACCTAGAAGAGCAACGAAAGAAAACTGTGAAAGAGTAAAAGCCGGGGCAATCCCGGCTTTTTAGTACCTTATTTACGACCTTTATTTGATTGTGCAAGAACTGAAGCAGCAAGTTCTTTAGTTAAGGTACTTGAGCGAGGGTTGTTGAGGGCAGCAGATGCTTTATGTTCCATTGCACCGCTTGTCTGATTCGCTGAACCCTTTTGAGAGAGAGCAGAGCCAGCAAGGCTTTTTTGAATTCCAGATGCATTTGGGTTGTTCAATGTTTGTGCTGCGACTGATGCAACTGTACTTGATGTTTGCTTTGGATTATTTGCCATTATCAACACCTTTATAAAATGATTAAATGGAACATATAGTGAATTATAATTATCAAAGCACTATATGTATGGTTTATGGTAATCGTCGTCGTATTGATTGACAATACTGAACACATACTTCACTGGATAAATCCACAGTTGGTAATTCGTGCGGAATTTTTCTCTAAAAAAGAAATTAAAGACATTGAAAATCAGATTTTTTGTCTGATTTTATTCTGCTATTTGTGCATAATCGATCAGTTCAATGTAAGACGCTAATTCTTGTATATCAGCACCTCTTGAGTAAGTCCTCATGCTTTCGGATTTGCCCATCTGATGCCCTGCGAGTTGAGAGATGCGCCTTTCTTCAACTCCGGCCCGATCCAATTGTGTTATTGCCATCCCTCGAAGTGAGTGGAAGCATTGTCTATCGCTGGCCTCAGGCAAATGCTCTCTTTTCAGCACTGAGAATTTACTTGAGAAGAGTGCGCCAGGTCTTGCATCTTTTCGCGTCAACTTGTTGGAGGATTTGAACAGGAACTCCCCATGACGCTGTTTTAGATATCCATCGATGATGGGAAGTAAGCGGGAATGTATTGGGACGTCTCGTATACCAGCTTTGCTTTTTGCCTTCGGAATATGGAAACACCTAACCCCGTCCACAGTAATGATGTCTTGGTGCTTTAGACTGGCTATTTCGTTCAATCTCATTGCACTATGTAACGATATCAAAATCATATCCCTGATGTCGGTACGTGCTTTGCTTAAGAGGACATTGATCTGTTCAATCGTAAAAGGTTGGTAGGACTCGATTGAAGCACCACGCCCATCAATACCATGACCATGAAATGGATTGTCCGGGCTGAGGGCATCAAAGTTACGCCGGGCATATTTGTAGAGGCTGGAAAGCGATATAACCCAGTTTTGCAACGTTGATAGTGCAAGCTGATCACTGTTTGTCTGTTCTTCAATGAACAAAGACACCATACGGCGACCGATACGGTCTAACTGGATGTCGTCGCGTTTTATACTCTCCAGGAAACGATCTGTTGCCCATTGAACACGCCCCAGGGTTGCCGAGGCTCGTTTACCAGTAAAGTGCCTTACATACTCGCTACAAACAAATCGCAGGGTAGGGATTGTGTAAGACGTTGCAAGACGAGGCTTATCCGCATTTTGTCGAACTTCGGCATTAAGTTCAGCAAGGGCGTTCCGTAGCTTGACCTCGGAAGTGTCTTCACGGTGCTTTTCCTTAAGCTGGTTAAACTCCAACAGAAGGTGGTCACGGAAGTTTCTGGCTTTAGCCAGGTCACGAGTGCCTGTACTCCTACGCCAGAGTTTTTTGCCGTTAAAGAGATGACGAAGATAAGCCGGGATAAAAATCTGAAACATCCAGGTTCCTTCGCGGAGTTGATACATGTACTCAGTTTTTCTGTTGATCGCCATAGGTTTGATCCTCTATGATGCGGCAATCAGCGTTACACTGTTATTTACTGTAAGAGATACAAACGGTTATGCAGGAAGGCACTAGGGGATGACGGAACGTCGTTCCCTGAATTCGAACGACATTGCTACTCTCCTTTTTATAGTTAATATCCCCAGTAACCCTGTACTGAGTGTGGATAGAGTAGCAAATTAAAAGGTGTGATAAAAGAGAAGGTTACCCTGCCATCAGCGTGGCAGGGCAGGGGTTAGCGGATGGTTTTGGGCGTCATGACGCGGCGTGCGCCGACGTAGTGGCGGTCCCAGTAGTCTTCACTGAGCGAGGTAATTTGAATATCACGACCGGTACGCGGAGACTGAATAAACTTCCCGCCGCCGATATAGACGCCAACGTGATCGGCGGTGCCACGGCCACGCGTGCGGAAGAACACTAAATCGCCGCTCTCCAGCTCGCCACGGTCAATCGCACGGGCATCGCGCAGGTGGTACATTTCGTTAGCGGTACGTGGAATACGAAATTTCACCAGATCTTTATACGCGTAATAAACCAGACCACTGCAATCAAAACCGGTACGCGGAGATGTTCCGCCCCAGCGATAGGGTTTGCCAATCTGGTCCATCAATTTATTCATCGCCGTTTTTTGTGCTTTCTGCACGCGCGCCTTATGCGCTTCGGCGATAGTTAACGGTTTGTTCTCTACCGTGCTGGTGGTACAGGTTTTCTTATGACCTTTACGGACCACGCATTTGGTGGTGACGTTTGCCGCTGCGGTTTTCATCGCGCTGCTTTTGCTACGGCGGGTAGAAGCCGTCTTCGTGGTGCTGGCTGTGCGCGCAGTGCGGGATGATTTGCTGGCGGTAGAGGCGGTTTTTTTACTTGCCGTCGCCTTAGTTGTGGTTTTTTTGCTGGTTGAGGCGGTGGACTTCTTCTTGCTGCTGCTTTTGCTGACGGTATTTTTCTTCTTCCGTTCGCTTCCCTTGGCGGAATGCGATTTTTGCGCCGCCGCAGCTTTCGTGTGACCGGAAGCGTGCGAGAGCGGCGAGAATGTTAATGATGAAAACAGCAAAGCACAGAGCGTGATCGACATTTTTTTTATTCGCGCCACTGAGCAATCCTCTGAGAATGAAGGCATTAAATTCATGCCTGGGTATGATTTACAAAACTCATCAATTCTAATCCATATAAACCAATAATGTTAATAGCGATTTTGTATCTAAAAGAGTGTTTCGTTAGCAAGTGCAAAAAAAAACGGCAATTGAAATACAATCAGCTAAAAAATGCACAGATTTTTTGTCAGCGTGCTGTTAAAGTGACATTTTGAAGGCATGTTCTGCACTCGGCGGGTAAAAGAGTAAAGAGTGAATAAAATGTTATTTTCCGTCTGAGGTCTGAAACGCTACAATGTCAGACTACATGTGGTATTCGAAGTTAAGGAAGTAAGACAATGAGCACAACTGTTGAAACAATCCAACGTCAGATCGCTGAGAACCCCATCCTGCTGTACATGAAGGGTTCCCCGAAACTGCCAAGCTGCGGTTTTTCCGCACAAGCTGTCCAGGCGCTCTCTGCCTGTGGCGAACGTTTTGCATACGTAGATATTCTGCAAAACCCGGAAATTCGCGCTGAGCTGCCGAAATACGCGAACTGGCCGACCTTCCCGCAGCTGTGGGTTGATGGCGAGCTGGTTGGCGGCTGCGACATCATCATCGAGATGTACCAGCGCGGTGAATTGCAGCAGTTGATTAAAGAAACGGCGGCAAAATATAAAGAAGAAGAGCCGAAAGCGGAGTGATTCGCAGGCGGTTACAGTGTTAACCGCCTTCCGGCAAAAAAAAGCGACCTGAAACGGTCGCTTTTTTATGTGATTTATTCCGTGGTAAGGGGTAGCGGCCAGCCGCCCAGACGTTTCCAGCGGTTGACGATTTCGCAAAAGAGCTGCGCCGTCTGTTCCGTATCGTACAGCGCGGAGTGCGCCTGCTCACCGTCAAAGGCCATACCTGCCGCAATACAGGCTTTCGACAGAACGGTTTGCCCCAGCGCCAGCCCGCTCAGCGCAGCGGTATCGAAAGTCACGAAAGGGTGGAACGGATTGCGTTTTAGATTCGCGCGCTCAGCGGCGGCCATCATGAAGCTGTGATCGAAGGTGGCGTTATGCGCGACCATAATGGCGCGGTTGCAGCCCGCGTCTTTCAGGCCTTTGCGCACCATTTTGAAAATGGCATGCAGCGCGTCATGCTCGCTCACGGCACCACGTTCAGGGTCAGTCGGATCAATACCGTTAAACGCCAGTGCTTCCGGTTGCAGATTCGCACCCTCAAACGGCTCAACATGGAAATGTGCAGTGGTGTCCGGCATCAACCAGCCATCTTCATCCATTTTCAACGTGATCGCTGCGATTTCGAGCAGAGCATCAGTTTTGGCGTTGAATCCGGCGGTTTCAACATCAATCACCACGGGATAAAAACCACGAAAACGGTCGCACAGACCATTCAGTTGCGCATTGTCGGACATTAGAATCTCTTAACCTGAAAAAAGTAGCGCGCATTATGGCAAATTTTGCCAGGGGATGCAGTAAAAGCGGATAAAAGAACGGGCGCCGTAGCGCCCGTGGGGAATCAGTTGCCAAGGCCTTTGCCGGCGTCTTTTTCTTCAATCAGTTCGATTTTATAACCGTCCGGATCTTCAACGAAGGCGATAACCGTGGTGCCGCCTTTTACCGGGCCGGCTTCACGGGTAACGTTGCCGCCGTTGTGGCGAATGCGCTCACAGGCTTCTGCGGCGTTGTCGACGCTCAGGGCGATATGACCATAAGCATTGCCGAGGTCGTATTTATCGACGCCCCAGTTATAGGTCAACTCAATCACGGCTTCGTCTTTTTCGTCACCGTAGCCAACGAAGGCGAGTGAGTATTTGTATTCGGTGTTTTCACTGGTACGCAGCAGTTTCATACCCAGTACTTTGGTGTAAAACTCGATGGAACGTTGCAGGTCGCCAACACGAAGCATGGTGTGCAATAAGCGCATAATTTCCTCTCACTGGATAATCGTTATTTAAAACAAAACATTATTTTAGTATAGCGGCGGATCCCTGCCGCTATCAATGTGCGATTACAGTGTAGGGTAATCGGTGTAACCTTCGGCGTCACCACCGTAGAAGCTTTCCGGACGCTGCGGGTTGAGTTCCGCTTTGCGTTGCAGGCGAGCCACCAGGTCCGGGTTGGCGATATATGCGCGGCCAAAGGCCACCGCGTCAATCAACCCTTTTTGAATCAGATCTTCGGCTTTTTCCGGCGTGTAGGCCCCGGCACCGATAATCACACCCTGGAAACGGGCGCGTACTTTTTCACGGAACGTTTCGCTGTACGGTTCGCCGCCGGCCCAGTCTGGTTCAGACATGTGCAGGTACGCAATTCCGCGTTTGCCCAGTTCTTCAATCAGGTACAGTGCGTCGGCTTCTTCGTTCGGGCCATTATCCACGTTCTGGAAGGAACCAATCGGCGATACGCGGATACCAATGCGATCGGCACCCCATTCTTCGATTGCGGCGTCAACCACTTCCAGCACCAGACGCGCACGGTTTTCGACGCTGCCGCCGTATTGATCGGTACGGTGGTTAGAAGAAGGCGAAAGGAACTGATGCAGCAGATATCCGTGTGCAGAGTGCAGTTCAACCAGGTCGAAACCGGCTTCACGGGCATTGGCGACCGCCTGACGGAAATCATTCACAATCCCCGGGATCTCTTCGGTTTCCAGCGCACGCGGCATAGAAGTATCAACGCGAATAGCATGACCCTTTTCGTCACGCAGGGAAGTACGTGTACCGGCGCTCAACGCAGACGGCGCAACCGGAGCCTGGCCGCCAGGTTGCAGGCTGGAGTGGGAAATACGCCCGGTGTGCCAGAATTGTACGGCAATGCGACCGCCTTCAGCGTGAACCCCTGCGGTGATTTTTTGCCACGCAGCAATTTGCTCTTTGCTGTAGAGACCCGGCGCGCCGGCATAGCCTTTTGCCTGGGCGGAGATTTGCGTCGCTTCAGAAATAATCAGCCCTGAACTGGCGCGTTGACGGTAATACTCAGCCATCAGCGGTGTTGGGATATCGCCTGGCTCAATGCTGCGTAAGCGGGTGAGCGGGGCCATAAAGACACGGTTAGGGGCGGTTACAGCACCCACTTTCAGTGGGGTAAACAGTTTTTCTTGCGACATGGTGACTCCTGAGTAGACCGGTCGTCTAGTGATTCGGTAAAATAAAACGCCCTTATTGTGCGGGCGCTGCAATCATCGTTTTGGCGTGAGCCAGCGCGCTTTCAAGCGGCGTCGAGCTCTTTGAAATCTTGGCCTGAAGGTTCGCACCCAGCCAAAGTGAATAGAGCACTTCTGCCTGGGTATGCGCCTCGCCGTCGAAGCGTAAACAACCGTGACGACGACCTTGTTCCAGCGCCTGCGCCAGCAGGTTGATGATCTGGCTGGCGCCCTTATTCATTTCTGTGCGCATGTCTTCCGACAGGTCGCACACTTCTGCAGAGAGCTTCACGGTTAAACAACCGCTAATTTTTCCCTGCTGGCAAAACTGGTTAACGGCCTGCTGATAGTAAGCCAGCAGGCGATCGCGATAGGTACCTTCACCTGCGGCAAAGTGTTGCGCAAGGCGCTGGTGATAATCGGCAAAATAGCGTTCAAGCATCGCGACGCCAAAGGCTTCTTTCGAACGGAAATAGTGGTAGAACGATCCTTTCGGAACTTCCGCCGTTTTCAACAGTTCGCTTAAGCCCATTCCAACAAAACCGCGCTGCATGCAAAGCTGCTCGCCGGTGGCCAGAATGTGTTCGCGGGTATCGTGTTCACTGTGTTTGCTCATGGGGAAATAATCTAATAGACCAATCGGTCTAGTGCAAGTTTTTTTTCATCCTTTCCGTAGACGATAAAGTTGCAGAGCCGGACGTAAACGTCTTCAATGAAGACATATCGATGAAAGGAGGGCAACGTGGCGGAGCAACTGGAGTTTTTCCCGGTGCAGAGTCCGTGCCGGGGTATATGTCAGAGTGACGAGCGCGGATATTGCCGGGGCTGTATGCGCAGTCGCGATGAGCGCTTTAACTGGCAAAAGATGAGTGATACGCAAAAGCAGGAGGTTATACGCCTCTGCCGACAGCGTCTGCTGCGCAAATTACGCGCAAACAAACCCAACGATGCCGAAGAACCTCAGCAGCCTTCACTGTTTTAACGGCAGAATTGCGTATACTCGTAGCAAATTTTCGTTGAGGAAGCTGTTATGGTTCAGCGTATTACCCTGGCGCCGCAAGGGCCGGAATTTTCACGTTTCGTCATGGGATACTGGCGTTTGATGGACTGGAACATGTCCGCCCGTCAGTTAGTGAGTTTTATTGAAGAGCACCTCGATCTGGGCGTGACGACGGTCGATCACGCCGATATTTACGGCGGGTATCAGTGTGAAGCAGCCTTCGGCGAAGCGATGAAGCTTGCGCCGCATCTGCGCGAACGTATGGAAATCGTCACCAAATGCGGTATCGCCACCACCGCGAAAACCGAAAACGTGCTGGGCCATTATATTACCGACAGCAAGCACATTATCAGCAGTGCAGAGCAGTCGCTGATTAACCTGGCGACCGACCATCTGGATCTGCTGTTGATTCATCGCCCGGACCCGTTAATGGATGCCGACGAAGTGGCAGAAGCATTTCTGAACTTGCACCAGAGCGGAAAAGTGCGCCACTTCGGCGTGTCTAACTTTACGCCCGCACAGTTCACGCTGTTGCAGTCGCGCCTGCCGTTTACTCTGGCAACCAACCAGGTAGAAATCTCCCCAATTCATCAACCAACGATTCTGGACGGCACGCTGGATCAACTCCAGCAAATGCGTATTCGCCCGATGGCGTGGTCCTGCCTTGGCGGCGGTCGCTTATTTAACGATGATGAGTTCCAGCCGTTGCGCGCTGAACTGGCGCAAGTGGCTACAGAGCTAAACGCTGCCAGCATCGAGCAGGTGGTTTACGCCTGGGTGATGCGTCTGCCGTCGAAACCGTTGCCAATCATCGGTTCCGGTAAAATCGAACGTGTACGTTCGGCGATTGAATCTCAGTCGCTGGAAATGACGCGTCAGCAGTGGTTCCGCATCCGCAAAGCGGCTTTAGGCTTTGACGTTCCCTGAGTGATCCCCCCGACCTCCGGTGAAAAACGTGTCTCTGGTTTACACTTAACGGGGACACGACAGTAACGGAGGTCTCATGAAACGATTTACTCTGACGATCCTTGCGCTGGCTTTTTCAGCTGGCGCACAGGCTGCGGGTGACAATGTTGAAATGAATCTTGTCACATCCCAGAGCGTCGGCCAGTCAATTGGCAGCATCAAAATTAGCGAAACGGATAAAGGGCTGGAATTTGCGCCCGATCTCAAGGCATTGCCACCTGGAGAACACGGTTTCCATATCCATGCCAACGGCAGTTGTCAGCCCGCCATCAAAGAGGGGAAAGCCAGCGCAGCGGAGGCCGCAGGAGGGCATTTCGATCCTGAAAAGACCGGTAAGCATGAAGGGCCGGATGGTAAAGGCCATCTCGGGGATTTACCTGCGTTAATCGTGGATAAAGATGGAAAAGCGACCACGCCGGTGTATGCGCCACGCCTGAAAAAATTAGCGGACATTAAAGGCAAAGCGCTGATGATCCACGTCGGTGGCGATAACATGTCCGATCATCCCAAGCCGCTGGGCGGCGGCGGGGCGCGCTATGCCTGTGGGGTGATTAAGTAGTGCGTTCGGTAATCGTTCCGACTACCGGCGCTTGTTCCAGCTGCGATAATGAGCAGTGTAGTCGCCAGACAATCGACGCCAGTTCACGGGCGGCCGGCTGGTAATGATGGGACAGTGCCTCGGAAATACGTTGTAATTCCTGTAATGACGTGGTGAGCGGACGTTGCTGGACGCCGCGCTCGCTCATCACATCGCGCAGCAGGCTGATACAGAGATCGCGTACCTGTGAAAGCGGGTCCGAACGTGCTTCCCAACTGCGTAATTGCCATACCACATGACTGCAATTCAACAGCACCACCCCCCAGCGGAGCAGCCAGCGCCGAGCCAGTTCATCCTTACTGTTACTTAACTGACTGATATGATGATAAACCAGCGACTCAAAATCGTGCTCGCTGTTGTTGGGATGGCGGCTGAGTTGATCAACGAAGTGACGCCGTAACGCACGAATATGGCGACGGCTTTTTCGCGCATCGGAGCCGGGTTTTAGTACCGCAAACGCCATCCATGCCAGCCCAACGCCGAGGATCTTAGCCAGATTATCATTCAGAAAATCCGCAAAGTCATAAACCGGTGGATTGGTCACGGCGATAAACGAGCCCATAAAGACAATCAGTTGCCCCCACAGCCCGGCGCGCTTCGGCATTTGTAATTTGAGTAACTGCATCGTGGTCAGCAGCGGAAACAGAAAAAGCAGAAATTGCCATAAATCGGTTATTTGCACCATCAGGCCAAATTTAACCACAAAGCTGAACAGAGAGAGCAGCACCAGGGTGCGCATCAATAGCGTCAGTGAGTTAAACGGCGAAGGTGAAACAGAATAGAGTACGCAGCAAATAGCGGATAAGGTCAGCGCGGCTGCGCCCGACTCCCATTGCGTGCTGATAGCCCACGCGCCGACAGCCAGCAGGGCGCAGAAAGTGCGCACGCCGTTCCAGGCGGCTTCCGCGTGGTCCGTATGGCGCATCAGGGCGGGGGCGGCAGGTACGGAAAATTCAGAAACGGCGGTCGCATTTTCCAGCCGCGAAAGCCATCGACTGCTGCTGAGATACACCCGGCAAAAATACCGCAGGCGATCCCAGAATGCGCGATGACGGTAATCCTGCGGGTCGGTCGGAGCCAGCGGCGCAATAATTCGCGCGACGGTGTAGATATCGCAACCGGGCCGCGCCAGCGCCTGCAAAAGTTGTTCAATCACCGGGCGAATGTTCTCCGGTGGATTGGGCCAGTTGAGCAGCATGCGTCGCAGGCTCGAGATCACACTGGTAAGCCGCAGTTGCTGGTGGAGAAGCGCATTCAATAGCGAGTTTTGCTGACGGAAACGATAATGGCTCCAGAATGCCTGAATACGCAGCAGGTTCATTGTAAGAATTTGGCCGATGACGCTTTCATGCGCGGTGCGAATCGCATCGGTCGTCACCGGTTGCCAGAGCAGGCTGGCGTGTTCGAGCAGGCGGGCATGCATATTTTTCAGCGCGGTCAGCAGTGCGGTGCCATCAGACGTACTGGGCAGGATCATCATCATTAACCCACCGCATAAAATGCCGACAATCACTTCGCAAACACGCGCCTGAGCGATAGTCCACAATTCGGTAGCGTCGGCGACGTTGATCACCGGGAACGCGATAATGGCGCAGGTATAGCCCGCAAGCTGAAAGGCGTAGGCCACGTTGTTGGTGAACATCGCGCACGCCCAGGTGCAAAAGCTTATCCAGCCAGCCATACAGACTAAAAAGAGCCACGGATCGGTTAAGGTGTGACCGGCAATAATCACCGCCGCCCAGGCACCAAACAGGCTTCCGGCGATACGACCAAAACTCTTACTGATTACGCCGCCGACGGTAGGGAAACTCACCACCGCCGCAGAGGTCATCGCCCAGTAGGGTTCATCGAGTTGCAGGTAGTAGGCGATGGTCAGCGCCAGACACATGGCGATACCGTTACGTAATGCGTATCGCCACTGCGCCGGGGTTGCCTTAAACCAGGGCAGCGACGCCAGGCTCAGACTCGGTAGGGTCATTTTTGGCTGCCAATCGACACGGAGCAGGTGGTCCCGGCGACCAGCACGACGTCATCCGGCAGGCTATCAAATTCGATACGCACCGGCACACGCTGTGCCAGACGAACCCACGGGATATTGGGTTTGATATCGGCCACCAGGCTGCTGTCGCTCTCCAGACTTTGGTCGTAAATCGCGCGACCAATACTGTTAACGTGACCCTGTAACGTTTTGCCGTTGCTGTAGAGCTGGATAGCGGCAATGTCGCCTGGTGCGATATGGCGCAGCTTGGTCTCTTCAAAATAGCCGACGACATAGAATGAATGACTGTCGATCAGCGCAAACACCGGTTGGCCCTGAGTGGCGTAGTTGCCGACGCGTGTAGACAGGTTAGTAACCCAGCCGTCGACCGGCGCTTTGACAAGGGTTTGAGTCAGCTGCCAGCGGGCATGTTCAAGCTCTGCGGCGGCGGCATCCTCGGTGGCTTTAGCGGCTTTGACCGACATATTTGCGCTATCAAGATCTTCTGCTGAAATATAATTATGCGGCAGGTTCTGACGGCGGGTGGCTTCATGGTTAGCTTTCACCAGGTCGGACTGCGCTTTTGCCAGCTGCGCTTCGGCGTTCATCACGGCAATGCGCCATGGCGTTGGATCAATCTCAAACAGGACGTCGCCTGCTTTAACAAACTGGTTGTCCTTCACATTCAGCTTCAGAATGCTGCCGGAAACCTGCGGGGTAATATTGACCTGCTCTGAGCGGATTTTCCCGTCGCGCGTCCAGGGTGACTGCATATAGTAGTTCCAGCACAGCCAGACCGCGATTGCCGCCAGAGCAGCAACCAGAAGCGTAGAGAAATATTTTAATTTTTTCATTTAGATAGCTTCACCACAGAACCAAAATCAGCAACGCACCACATACAGACAGGGCAAACAGCGAGAGATCCATCAGCAGGGGATGCCAGATATCGCCCGCGTACATCCAGTCACGGAGTTGCTGGTGCGCAACCAGCCAGATAAGAAAGCCGAGCAGGACGGCTTTAAATAGCGGTGGGAAATAGATTGAGGCACCCACCATGAGGTCTTGCAGCGGTAGTCCCGGGAGTTGAAGAATCGACTTCACAAGCAGAAATCCTTTGCAATTGAAGAGTTAAGACTCGATAGTGAGCGTAACGCTAACGAAATGCAGGCAATTTTAACACAGTGTAAATCATTGCTCTGCTTTGCGCGTAGGCAGCAATACATTTGTTTTGAGTATTTAAATACTGCACACTATTCTAAAATCAGTATAATAACTTAGCAAGCTAATTATAAGGAGATGAAATTGGAATCGCCATTAGGTTCTGATCTGGCACGGTTGGTGCGCATTTGGCGTGCTCTGATCGACCATCGCCTCAAACCTCTGGAACTCACGCAGACGCACTGGGTAACGCTGCATAATATTCATCAGTTGCCCCCAGAGCAGTCACAGATCCAGTTGGCTAAAGCGATCGGCATTGAGCAGCCGTCATTGGTTCGCACGCTGGATCAACTGGAAGAGAAAGGTCTTATCTCTCGCCAAACGTGCGCAAACGATCGTCGTGCTAAGCGTATAAAACTGACTGAAAAAGCCGAACCATTGATTGAAGAGATGGAAGCGGTGATCAGTAAAACACGCGGCGAGATTCTTTCTGGGATCACGCCGGAAGAGACTGACCAACTGGTTGCGCTCATCCATAAGCTGGAACAAAACATTATCGATCTGCAATCCAGAGATTGATTGTGTTCGTCAGAAGCCCTGCCAGAAGGCAGGGCTTTTTACGTCTTATTCCCACACGACCACGCGGTTACGTCCGGCTGCTTTTGCCCGGTACATCGCTTCATCCGCCCGACGCACGCACTCTTCTACGTTAACCGTCAGGTCAGTGGCGGTGAAAACGCCCATACTGATAGTGATAGGCTCCGGCAATTGCGATTGACTACTTTCCGCATCCTGGCTGGCAATGGCGACACGAATACGTTCGGCAATCCCTTCAGCAACGTTCGAGGACGCGCCGACCAGCAGCAGGGCGAACTCTTCTCCACCAATGCGTGCAGCAATATCATTTTGTCGAACAGAATCCTGCAGAACCTTCGAAACAAACTGAATCACCTTATCACCCTGCAAATGGCCGTATTTGTCGTTGATACGTTTAAAGTGGTCCAGGTCGCTGACAATCACCGAGACAGGTTGCCCGCTAGCGACTTTTGGCATCAATGCGGTAAAGGTGTCATAGAAATAGCTACGGTTAAAAAGTTGCGTCAGCGGATCGCGGATAGAGTTTTGATATGAATGCATGTACCGGGTATTGGACTGACGGTAAAGCGTGAAGACATCGCAGAGTAGCACCAGGATCAGGAACAGGGTAGAGATGGTCTCGAACAACCGGGCCTCATACCAGGTGTACCCCGCGCTATGCCCCGATGACATCAGAACAATCAGCGTAAAGATGTAGCATGCGCAGAAAAACGCTCCGCTATACCAGAATATATTGTTCAGCTTCGTCACAATAAGAATTGTCAGCAAAGCGACAACCCATAGTGCAATTAATCCCCATCCCAGTTGGTTTCCCCATAATTGCGTAAACTGATAAGTGTTATTATCAACAAAGTTGATACTCAATAATTGGTAATGACTAGAGTAAAGCCAGGACAATAATAGCATGCCCGACGTAAATAGGAGGATAACTACGAGAATAATCGTATGAATTTTTACGGTATGCATCTCGCGTTTTTTCAATGCGTACAGAATGACGGCGAAAATAAAAAGAAGTGCCATCATGATATTGCGGAAAAAATAAAAAATCAGCGTGTCGTTATAGTTAACTTTTGTTAAGCCGGTACACATAAACCAGTCAGGGAAACTGTCCAGCGTGCCCAGCATCAGAATGGCAGAGCCTGCGAAGGCAAGGGCTATCGGCGTGAGATAAAGACGATGTTTATCACAGGAGTATTTCATTATCATGAAGGCGGCAATCATGCCATGGAAAACCATTAGAAAAATAGTCAGGATAGGAAAAAGTAGCGGTGCTATCGTAGGGGTACGATGAATTATTGCCGCCGAGAAGTGGTTAAGGATAACAATCCCCAAAATACAAATGGTGAAGTAAACCAAAAAACGTTGTAACGGTAACTTCAATTTCATCAACATAGAGGGCATTCCAATATTATTCGGAGTGAAAATACTCACGGCTTCACAGGGCATCCAGCCCGGTGGGATTAATCTTAGATGAATTTAACACAGAGAATATTGTTTTGGCGCAAGTAATATATGCGTTATATGGCATATTTATATTCACGTCGTCAATAATTCTAATGGAATGGTGGGGAATGTAAGGAATTGTCAGCAGATTAAATAAATGGCGTGACCCGATTGGGCCACGCTGATAGGACATTAACGCGGGGAGACAGTCACCTGGCTGCCATTGCTCGCCATCACGACGCGCTGGCCTACAGAGAAGCGGGTATCACCCTGTTTCTGTACTACCATGATGGTATTACCGTCATCTTTACGAATTTCCAGCTCAACGCCCTGAGTTTTGTTCATCGCGCCCTGGACACCCTGGCCGGCTACGCCACCCGCGACGGCACCTGCTGCGGTTGCCAGTGAACGGCCTGTACCGCCGCCAATGGTATTCCCGAGGAAACCACCCAGTACCGCACCGCCGATAGCGCCAATGACGTTGCTATCGTCGCCGCCCTGAATCTGTACCGGACGCGTGTTAACGATGGTACCGTAGGTGACATTCTGAACCTGCTTGGCTTCGGAAGCTGAATAGACATCGCCGGACAGACCGCTGCTGCTAACGCACCCTGTTAACGATAAACCGATCATAGAAGCGGTCAAAACACGTAACATCATTTATGAATCTCCTGTTCACCAAGAAACGCCCTTACGAGCATCCGTATCAGGTAATTATATGGTATTTGCACATGGCAGGTTATATATTCTGCACGACTATGAGCAAATAATAACGTGGATTAACTTAACCAACGTTAAACACTCCTTCTGAAGACCGCACATTTTTTATCCAGATGTGGGCTTGCTGTATAAAATATCACTAAAAATTATTATTGCATCATAGCATTGGTCATTGCTTTATGGTGGAGTGTAATTCCACTGCTTATGCAACTAAGGAAGGCGTATGAAATCAGGCCGTTATATTGGCGTGATGTCGGGAACCAGTCTCGACGGGGTTGATGTTGTGCTGGTGGCAATTGATGAAAACAGCGTGGCGCAACTGGCCAGCCTCGCGTTTCCTATTCCCATTGATCTGAAAGAGGCGGTGTTGGCCGTATGCCAGGGGCAACAGCTGACGCTCTCACAGTTTGGTCAGTTAGATACACGTCTGGGAAGGTTGTTCGCCGATGCGGTGCTGGCGCTGATGAAACAGGAAAATCTGCGGCCTGAAGATATCGTGGCGATAGGGTGTCACGGGCAAACCGTCTGGCATGAACCCACAGGTGATGCGCCCCATACGCTGCAAATTGGCGATAACAATATTATTGCGGCGCGAACGGGGGTCACCGTGGTAGGCGATTTTCGCCGTCGCGATATGGCGTTAGGTGGGCAGGGCGCGCCGCTGGTGCCTGCATTCCATCATGCATTGCTGGCACACCCTGATGAGCGACGAATGATTCTCAATATTGGCGGGATTGCCAACCTCTCTTTGCTGATACCGGGTCAGTCGGTTCGCGGTTTTGATACCGGCCCAGGCAATATGCTGATGGACGCCTGGATCTGGCGCAATCTGAAAAAACCGTACGACAAAGATGCGGCATGGGCCAGCGAAGGCAAAGTGCTGTTGCCACTGTTGCAGGAGATGCTTTGCGACCCGTATTTTGCCGCACCTGCGCCGAAGAGCACCGGGCGCGAATATTTCAACTACGGCTGGATCGAACGCGTCCTGGGGCAGTTCCCGGCGCTACGTCCGCAGGATGTGCAGGCAACACTTGCTGAGTTAACGGCCACCACCATCAGCGAGCAGGTGTTGCTCAGTGGTGGTTGCGATCGTCTGCTGGTGTGCGGCGGCGGTAGCCGTAACCCGATGGTGATGACGCGCCTTGCCGGCATGCTGCCGGGAACGGAAGTTGCCGCGACGGATGAATACGGTATCAGCGGGGACGACATGGAAGCGCTGGCCTTTGCATGGCTTGCCTGGCGTACTCTTGCCGGTCTACCGGGAAATTTACCTTCGGTGACGGGCGCTTCGCAGGAGAGTGTTCTGGGCGCTATTTTTCCAGCTAATCCGCGCAAATAGGAGTTTGCTGAAATCTTCCTGGCGTGCTGCACGATAAACTCAGGGAAAAGGGAGGATTCGTACCTCCTGTGGACCAGGAAAGTCGTAAGGCACGCCAATGAAAAAACTACTTATCGCTGTTATTCCTTTAATGCTGGCTGGTTGCAGCACCTACAACCAGTTTATGGAACGGATGCAAACCGACACGCTGGAGTACCAGTGTGATGAGAAACCACTTACCGTCAAACTGAATAATCCGCGCCAGGAAGTCAGCTTCGTTTATGACAACCAGCAGTTGCATCTGCCGCAGGGGCTATCGGCATCCGGGGCGCGTTATACTGACGGCATTTATGTTTTTTGGTCGAAAGGCAACGACGCTACCGTCTACAAACGTGACCGTATCGTGCTGAATAACTGTCAGTTACAAAACCCCAAGCGTTGAGATTTTCACCCGGGCGGCGCACAATAACGCTACCCATTTCTGACAATCACAATCGCTATGTCCGATAACGACGAATTGCAGCAAATTGCGCATCTGCGCCGAGAGTATACCCGTGGCGGTCTCCGCCGCCGCGATCTTCCCGCTGACCCGCTGACGCTGTTCGAGCGCTGGTTGTCTCAGGCTTGTGAGGCGAAGCTTGCCGATCCTACCGCGATGGTGGTGGCGACCGTTGACGAAAACGGGCAACCCTACCAGCGTATTGTTTTGCTCAAGCACTATGATGAAAAAGGCATGGTGTTCTACACCAACCTGGGCAGCCGCAAAGCGCACCATCTGGAACAGAATCCGCGTATCAGCCTGTTGTTCCCCTGGCATACGCTGGAACGTCAGGTGATGGTCACCGGCAAAGCGGAGCGTCTCTCTACACTTGAAGTGGTTAAATACTTCCACAGCCGCCCGCGCGACAGCCAAATTGGTGCCTGGGTATCAAAACAATCGAGCCGTATTTCTGCGCGCGGCATCCTCGAAAGCAAATTTCTTGAACTGAAACAGAAGTTCCAGCAGGGCGACGTCCCGCTGCCGAGTTTCTGGGGCGGATATCGCGTCTCTATCGAACAGATGGAGTTCTGGCAGGGCGGTGAACACCGTCTGCACGACCGTTTTTTATATCAACGCGACGTGAACGACTGGAAAATCGACCGACTCGCGCCTTAAGGGCAAAATTGTTGCGTTAAGCGCTGGTGCTAAAAGGGCTGGCGCTTTATTCTATATCCCTTTCGCGTCAGGCGAAAAAGTCGTGTACCGACAGAGGTGCAGTCGTTTATACATGGAGAATTTGATGGCAAGCAGTAACTTGATTAAACAATTGCAAGAGCGGGGCCTCGTGGCCCAGGTGACGGACGAGGAAGCGTTAGCAGAGCGACTGGCGCAAGGCCCGATCGCGCTCTATTGCGGCTTCGATCCCACCGCTGACAGCTTGCATTTGGGGCATCTTGTTCCATTGTTATGCCTGAAACGCTTCCAGCAAGCGGGCCACAAGCCTGTAGCACTGGTAGGTGGCGCAACCGGTCTGATTGGCGACCCGAGCTTCAAAGCTGCCGAGCGTAAACTGAACACTGAAGATACGGTTCAGGAGTGGGTGGATAAAATCCGCAAACAGGTTGCGCCGTTCCTCGATTTCAATTGTGGCGACAACTCAGCCATTGCTGCGAATAACTACGACTGGTTTGGTGGCATGAATGTGCTGACCTTCCTGCGTGATATCGGCAAGCACTTCTCCGTTAATCAGATGATCAACAAAGAAGCGGTTAAGCAGCGTCTGAACCGTGACGATCAGGGCATCTCCTTCACCGAGTTCTCCTATAACCTGTTGCAGGGCTATGACTTTGCCTGCCTGAACAAACTGCACGGCGTTGCGCTGCAGATTGGCGGATCTGACCAGTGGGGCAACATCACCTCCGGTATCGATTTGACCCGTCGTCTGCACCAGAATCAGGTATTCGGCCTGACGGTTCCGCTGATCACCAAAGCAGACGGTACCAAGTTCGGTAAAACCGAAGGCGGCGCGGTATGGCTCGATCCGAAGAAAACCAGCCCGTATAAGTTCTACCAGTTCTGGATTAACACCGCTGATGCTGACGTTTATCGCTTCCTGAAATTCTTCACGTTCATGGACATTGAAGAGATCAATGCGCTGGAAGAAGAAGACAAAAACAGCGGTAAAGCCCCGCGTGCCCAGTACGTTCTGGCCGAACAGGTTACTCGTCTGGTCCATGGCGAAGAAGGTCTGGTGGCAGCAAAACGTATTACTGAAAGTCTGTTTAACGGCACCCTGAGCGCGCTGAGCGAAGCAGACTTCGAACAGCTGGCACAGGATGGCGTACCGATGGTTGAGATGGAGAAAGGCGCTGATTTGATGCAGGCGCTGGTGGACTCTGAGCTTCAACCGTCTCGTGGCCAGGCGCGTAAAACTATCGCTTCGAACGCGGTCACCATCAATGGTGAGAAACAGGCCGATCCGGAATATACTTTTAGCGAAAGCGATCGTCTGTATGGCCGCTACACGCTGCTGCGTCGTGGTAAGAAAAACTACTGCCTGGTGTGCTGGAAGTAATTCAGCGCAACAGAAATGAAAAAAGGGCGTGAGAAATCACGCCCTTTTTTACATCTGTTGCGGCATCTTGCCGGATGGCATTTGCGCTTATCCGGCATTGTTTAGTGTTATTTCAGACCTTCCGCCGCCATCGCTGCCGCAACGGCAGGACGCGCCGCGACCCGTGCCATATAGGCCGCAATATTTTTATAACCGCTCATCTCCAGTTTTACCGCAAATGCCCAGCGCAGGACGGTAAACAGATACGCATCGGCAATCGTAAAGCGCGAGCCGCTAATCCATTCACAATCGGCAAGCTCGCTATCGATATAGGCCATTTTTTTGTCCAGCAGCGCGCGAGCAGTCGGTTTGTAATCTTCCGGCGTATCCGGGCGGAACAGGGGAGTAAAGCCCTTGTGCAGTTCGGTAGCGATGAAGTTAAGCCATTCCAGCGTTTTATAGCGGCTGATGCTGCTGACCGGTGCGAGAAGCTGACGGTCGGCGACGCTGTCGGCAATATACTGCATGATGGCAACGCCTTCGGTCAGAACGGTGTTGTCGTCCAGCTGGAGCGTGGGAACCTGTCCTTTCGGGTTGGTTTGCAGGAAATTTTCCCCGGTTTCAGTCACTTTCTTTTGCAGGTCTACGCCCACGAGTGTGAAATCCAGCCCACTTTCACGTAGCGAAATATGCGACGCGAGGGAACAGGCACCGGGTTTATAAAACAGCTTCATGGCGAACTCCTTCTGGCAGATGTCATCGGTTTTTTATCTTGTGCCACGCAGAGGTGACGAAGGGCATCTCGCTATGTTAGTGCCAGCGATGATAAAAAAAAAGCCGTTAACTCGCGTTAACGGCTCAAATTCAAATGTTTCCCGATGACATTACGCGGAAGCGGTTTTCTGCGCAGTTACGGTTTTGTCGTCGTCCTGAGTCATGCGATTCAGTTTCGACGCGGTCAGCAGCATCAGCACAGCGATAACACCGGTAGCAACGCCAATCTGCAGGAAGACTTTACCGTAGACGTCCAGCGACATCAGCGGGTCTGTAACGTTTTCAGGTACTGCCATCAGGTTCGCCACACGACCAGCAATCAGTGCCGCACCGGCAGTGGTCAGGAACCAGCTACCCATGATGAAGCCCATCAGACGCTGCGGAACCAGTTGTGCAACCATTGCCAGACCAAGTCCGGAGATCATCAGTTCACCGATACTCTGCAGGCAGTAGCTCAGGATCAGCCAGTTTACGGAAACGATACCTGCGTCGGTGGCGAATTTCGCACCCAGCGGCAGCACCAGGAAGGCACCAGAGCAAAGCACCATACCGATAGCAAACTTGTGCGGCATCGGCAGACGGTCGCCCATCTTGTTGTAGATAGCGGCCAGAATCGGGCTACCGATGATGATCCAGAACGGGTTCAGCGCCTGATACTGTTCCGGCTCAAACGCGATACCCAGAATGGAATGCTCAACGTTACGGATGGCGAAGAAGTTCAGCGAGGTCGGCATCTGGCTGTAGAGAACGAAGAACACAATCGCTTCCAGCATCAGGATGAACGCCACAATCATTTTACGGCGTGCAGCACCCTGCATTGCGAACGCTTCTTTACCAAAGATAATCACAATACCCAGCGCAACCACACCCAGTACCATGCGTGCGATATCCTGGTTGTGCAGCAGCCAGGTCGCGATAGTGACCAGAACAACAACACCCACGATAGTCAGCAGCAGGTTACGGTAATTAATTGGCTCAAAGTCAGGTTTAGAACCGTACTGTTTCACCCAACGCTGGCAGAACGCGAAGTTCACAACGGTAATCAGCATACCCACAACGCTCAGTGCGAACGCGACGCTCCAGCCAAATTTCGCAGCCAGCCACGGCGTTGCCAGCATAGAGAAGAAGGAACCGATGTTGACGGACATGTAGTACATGGTAAATGCACCGTCCAGACGTGGGTCATCTTTCTCATAACAGGTAGACAGCAGGGAAGACGGGTTCGCTTTGAACAGGCCGTTACCGACCGCAATGGTCGCCATACCCATGTACACAATAGCGGCGTCATGACCAGACCATGCAACGAGCGCATAACCAATCGCCAGCACAATTGCGCCCAGCATAATAACGCGTTTAGTCCCCAGAATTTTGTCGCCCAGCCAGCCGCCAATAGCGACTAAACCGTAGACCAGGGCACTGAAGGAGGAAAACAACGTAATCGAATCGGCTTCGGACATACCCAGTTGTTTAACCAGGTAGACAGCCATAATACCTTGCAAGCCGTAGTAACCAAAACGTTCCCAAAGTTCAATCGAGAAGATCAAATAGAACGCTTTTGGTTGTTTAAAAGCGTTCAAACTTACGCTTTCAGTTGGTTTATTGTTTGCAGTAGACACATATACCTCTTTTTTTACATCCCATCTTAACGGGGCGTTACTGGGCGGAAATTCGTATCGACATCCGCCTTTATAGTTATTCTGGAGGGGAAACGGGGAGTAATGTTCACTATCCCGTGCTTTCGCACAAGGCTTTTGTCATACTCTGTTACAAATACGTAAGTTACTACAAATGACCAGATATATAAATGTTATTTAGATTTAAATTTTACGCATCGCCATTAGGTAGCGTTTTACTCTGCTGACCGGGGCGAAAAATGGCGTAGTGACCATATCTTCTGCTGATTCGCTTTTGAAGTAGTGATATAGCCTGGATTCTGAAAAATAACTGGTTGATCGTCTCGTGTCATCACGATGACACATTGAATTGATGGGCGTTATATGAGCAGAAGATAACATCGAGATAACATAATGTTACTATGCTGTTCAAAATCAAATGAATATAGAAAATTCAGGTGATAAAAAAAGAATTAACCAGAATAAGTGTTTAATGCATGGCATTCACACCACTAATTTCCCATATTCTAATGATTAACAGCGTAACGGCAGAGAATAGTGGCGGCACAAGTAGGAGAAATGGCCGCCTTGAAAGGCTAGATATCGACCTTCTCTTTGAATTCACAGAGATCTTCGATGATGCAGGAACCACAACGCGGTTTGCGGGCAATGCAGGTGTAGCGGCCATGGAGAATCAACCAATGGTGACAATCGACCTTAAACTCTGCCGGTACAACTTTCAGAAGCTTTTCTTCAACCTGCTCGACGTTCTTGCCGGGAGCAAACTGCGTGCGATTACAGACGCGGAAGATATGGGTATCAACCGCGATGGTCGGCCAGCCAAACGCGGTATTAAGCACCACGTTGGCCGTTTTGCGCCCCACGCCTGGCAGCGCTTCAAGCGCCGCGCGATCTTCCGGGACTTCACCATTATGCAACTCTATCAGCATCCGGCAGGTTTTTATCACGTTCTCGGCTTTGCTGTTAAACAGGCCGATGGTCTTGATATAAGACTTCACGCCGTCCACGCCCAGCTCCAGCATCGCCTGTGGCGTATTAGCGACCGGATAGAGTTTTGCCGTGGCTTTATTGACGCTCACATCCGTCGCCTGTGCGGAAAGTAGCACCGCGATCAGCAGCTCGAAAGGGGAGCTAAAATTGAGTTCAGTGGTCGGATGCGGGTTGTTGTCCCGCAGGCGGCTTAAAATCTCCAGCCGTTTTGCTTTATTCATCAGGCCTTCTCAGCAGTTTCAACGCCGACGTCCGTGGCAGGCACGGCTTTCGCCTTGCGTTGTTTCGTCCGTTCATCAATCAGATATTTAATCGCCAGCAGCATGCCCAGGCCAATAAAAGCACCTGGCGGGAGCATCGCTAACAGGAAAGGGGTATCGGTATGAAACACTTCGATACGCAGTACTTTCGCCCAGTTGCCCAGCAGACCGTCCGCGCCGTCGAACAACGTACCATTACCTAACAACTCGCGGAGGGAGCCCAGCACAAACATGGTGCAGGTCGCGCCCATGCCGATAGCAAAACCATCCAGAGCCGATAACGCCGGCCCTTTTTTGGCAGCAAAGGCTTCAGCACGCCCCACGACAATACAGTTGGTCACGATCAGCGGGATAAAAATCCCCAACGACTGATAGAGGCCGAAGGCGTAAGCGTTGATCAGCATTTGCACGGCGCTCACGACCGAGGCGATAATCATCACGTAGATAGGAATACGAATCTCCGCAGGCGTCCAGCGACGCAGGCAGGAGATGGCAAAGTTGGTTAACGTCAGAACCAGGGTGGTGGCCAGACCGAGCCCCAACGCATTGGTGGCCGTTGACGTCACTGCCAGAAGCGGACACATCCCCAGCAACTGAACCAGTGCGGAGTTGTTTTTCCACAGCCCCTGGACAATGACCTCTTTGACTTCGCTCATGGTTTACTCTCCACAGGCCTGCAGGTTAGAAAGTTGATTCGGTAACGTTTGAGCGTAAAGCCCGGCACGTTTTACCGCATTTACAACAGCGCGAGGCGTAATGGTCGCGCCGGTAAACTGATCGAACTGGCCGCCATCTTTTTTCACCGCCCACGCTGCATCGCTCTCGCCCGCAATGGTTTTCCCGGCAAAATGAGTGATCCAGTCGGAAATTCGCAGCTCAATTTTATCGCCCAGTCCCGGTGTCTCGTGATGCTCAGTCACACGGCTGCCCAGCACGGTACCGCTGAAATCAGCACCGACCAAAAGCTGAATGGCGCCAGAGTAGCCATCCGGTGCGGTCGCTTCCATCACGGCGGCGACGGCCTGTTCGCCCTGACGCGCAATATAGACCTTATGCGTACCTTTCCCAAGAGCCGGTGCGGTTACCAGATAGCAGCTTTGCAGCAAATCGTTATTATAGCGGTCAGCCGGAATCACCTGTTCAAACAGTGCGTTCTGCTGTTTAGCTGCCTGATCGGCGATGGTGTTTTTGGTCAACTGGTCGATAGCCGCTGTCAGACCGGTTGAGCCTGCGGCAAACAGTGCCAGGGTTACCCCGTGCTTACGCATCGTTTTTAACATCATCAATCCTCAGCGATGGCCGTAAACGCGCGGGCGCGTATAGTAGTCAATCAACGGTACGGTAATGTTCGCCAGCAATACGGCAAAAGCAACGCCATCCGGGTAACCCCCGAAGCTGCGAATCAACCACACCAGCAGGCCCGCCAGCGCACCGAAAATCAGGCGTCCACGGTTGGTGGTTGAGGCGGTCACCGGATCGGTCAGAATAAAGAATGCACCCAGCATGGTCGCGCCGGACAATAAATGCATTTGCGGCGAGGCGACATTTTCCGGGTTAAACAGCCAGCCAAGTGTTGCACAGACTGCCAGACTCAACAGGAAGCTCACCGGAATGTGCCAGCGAATGGCGCCTTTCCACAGTAAAAACAGCCCGCCTGCCAGATATGCCAGGTTGACCCACTGCCAGCCAATGCCTGCCAGCGCACCGTGATATATCGACGATTGCATGATGCTCTCTACTGAATGACCTGCATGGAGCGACGTTTTAAAGGTATCCAGCGGTGTGGCCTGGCTGATGCCATCAATGCCCATTTTCAGCGCATTCATGTCCTGGCCCGCAGTGGTGTGGCCGGTAAAAATCACCTGTAATGCGTCGATAAAACCGGGTGTGTTGGCGGCAATTTCATGCGGCGGTAGCCAGGAGGTCATCTGCACCGGGAAGGAGATCAGCAGCACAACATAGCCAATCATCGCCGGGTTAAACGGGTTCTGCCCTAAGCCACCATACAACTGTTTGGCGATGATCACCGCAAAGGCGGTGCCCAATACCACCATCCACCACGGGGCGAAAGGTGGGATACTGATGGCCAGCAGAATGCCGGTTAGCCAGGCCGAGTTATCCGCAAGTGTTGCAGCAATAGCCTGCTTACGCAGACGCAATATGAACGATTCTGTCGCCCAGGCCGTCAGCGAGGCCAGAAGAAGCTGAATCAGGGTTCCCCAGCCGAAAAAACAGCTTTGCACCGCGATGCCGGGTAGGGCGGCCAAAATCACCAGCATCATGATACGCGATGTCTGGCGTTGGTTATGGGTATAAGGGGAACTCGCTATCTTGAAAACCATTTATTCCTCGTTTACAGCTTGCGCGGCTTTTTTCGCCTGAACGCGGGCAATCGCTGCCGCAACGGCCGCTTTGCGTGGATCATCATTGGCAGCCGACTCATTTGCGGCCTGTTGTTCGGCTTTACGCGCTTTGGCGCGCGCGATGGCGGCTTCAACGGCGGCCTTACGCGGATCAACGGCTTCCGCTGTTGCCGCAGGTTCACTGGCCGCTTGCTGCTCTGCTTTACGCGCTTTGGCACGTGCAATAGCGGCTTCAACCGCGGCTTTTCGCGGATCAACCGTTTCCGTGACCGCGACGGGCTCACTGGCCGCGTGCTGCTCCGCTTTACGCGCTTTAGCGCGTGCAATAGCGGCTTCAACGGCGGCTTTACGCGGATCAACCGTTTCCGTGACCGCGACAGGCTCACTGGCCGCGTGCTGCTCCGCTTTACGCGCTTTAGCGCGTGCGATGGCGGCTTCGACAGCAGCTTTGCGTGGATCAACCGTTTCCGTTACAGCAACAGGCTCGCTGGCCGGTTGCTGCTCCGCTTTACGGGCTTTGGCCCGCGCGATAGCGGCTTCAACGGCGGCCTTACGCGGATCAACGGCATCACCGCTTTCAGATGATTGTTTTTCTGCCTGTGCAGCACGGGCTTTCGCCTTGCGTGCTTCGCGGGCTGCAATTACGGCGCTGTTATCAGGCAGTGCGCCTGCTTTAATGATGACCGGCTGCGTGGCCTGTTGCTGCTTCTCTTTCACGCGTGCCAGTGCGGCATTGATCGCATCCTGATCTTTCGCTGCGGGCTGTACGGCTGCTTTTTTATGGCGCTCCGCACGCGCCAGTTTTTCACGCTCAAGACGGTTCTGACGTGCTTCAAAGCGGGCTTTCGCTTCTGCGGCACGCTGCTCTTCGAGACGAATTGCTGATATTTCTGCTTTTTCCTGACGGAAGTACTGCACCAGGGGAATGCTGCTGGGGCAGACCCACGCGCAGGCGCCGCACTCGATGCAATCAGAGATATTATGCGCAGTCGCTTTATCGTGCTGCTGGCCCTTACTGAACCAGTAAAGCTGCTGCGGCAGAAGATCGGCCGGGCAGGCATCTGCACAGGCGCTGCAGCGAATGCAGCTTTTTTCTTCTTCAGGCACGCCCATTTCCGATGGCGATGGCGCCAGCAGACAGTTGGTGATTTTAACTACCGGGACGTCCAGCCAGGGCAGGGTAAAGCCCATTAACGGGCCGCCCATAATCACAAGCTGTTCGGCAGAAGGACAGAAACCCGCGTCTTCGAGCAGATGGCTGACCGGCGTGCCCAGACGCGCCCAAACGTTACCCGGCCGACTCACGGATTCACCGGTTAAGGTCACCACGCGCTCGGTTAAGGGTTCACCGTCTATCACCGCGCGTTTCACTGCAAACGCGGTACCGACGTTTTGCATCAGTACGCCAATATCGGATGAACGACCGCCGTGTGGAACCTGCTTGCCAGTGAGGATTTGCGTTAATTGCTTCGCGCCACCCGACGGATATTTGGTGGGAATGACCCGCAGGCTGATATCATGCGCGCCCGCCAGCACCGCACGCAGCATTGATATGGCCTGCGGTTTGTTATCTTCAATACCAATCAGAATCTGCTGTGGTTGCAGAATATGACCCAGGATACGAATACCTTCGATAACCTGCGCCGCGCAATCCTGCATCAGCCGGTCATCCGCCGTGATATAAGGCTCACACTCCGCCGCATTGATAATCAGCGTGGTGATTTTATCGCCGCCGCCGCGCAGTTTTGTGCCGGTCGGGAAACCCGCACCGCCAAGGCCTGCGACGCCAAACTGATGAATTCGCTCAATCAATTCTTCACGTGAACGGTTCTGGTAATCGTGCCAGCCGTCGCGCGAGATCCACTGATCTTCGCCATCGGCATCAATAATGACGCTCATCTCCGGCAAAGCGGAAGGGTGTGCCGTGGCATGCGGCTCAATGGCGACAACGGTTCCGGAGGTTGGCGCATGTACAGGCAGCATTCGCCCCCAGCCGCGCGTCAACGGTTGACCGCGCAGCACGCGATCGCCGGGCTTCACGCACAACTCGCCTTCAGCACCAATATGTTGCTTCAGAGGAATGACGAAACGCTGCGCAAGGGGAACCTGGCGCAGCGGCGTGCCATTAGACTGAGTTTTCATTTCCGGTGGGTGAATCCCCCCATCGAAATCCCAGATTTTTTCTTTTCTGAACGCGGAAAATAACTTAAGCATGGTGTTCCACAGGAATATTACGTACCGGGATACTTTGCAGATCCCACTTCCAGCTGTCGGTTGTGGTGGCGACCGGGCGCAGTTCAATACACTGAGTCGGGCAGGGCGCAACGCAGAGGTTGCAGCCAGTGCAGAGGTCGCTCATCACCGTGTGCATCGCGCGGGTTGCGCCGACAATGGCGTCCACCGGGCATGCCTGAATGCACTTGGTACAACCGATACAGTTGTTTTCGTCGATCACGGCCAGCATCCGCGCCGGTTCCTGAACGGCGGTATCGCCGTCGACAGGTTGCGGATCGACGTTAAGTAATTCGGCAATTTTCAGCATTACCGCTTCGCCGCCGGGGGCGCAGCAGTTAATTTTTTCACCGTTGCTTACCGCTTCGGCATAGGGGCGACAGCCCGGATAGCCGCACTGCCCGCACTGGCTTTGCGGTAAGAGTTCATCAATTTTTTCAACTACCGGGTCATCTTCCACCGCGAAACGGCGTGAGGCGTATCCCAGTATGACGCCGAAAATCAGCCCTAAAACGCTGATAGCGGCGACGGCAATCCAGAAGGTCATCATTACAACTTCACCAACCCGCTAAAGCCCATAAACGCCAAAGACATTAACCCTGCGGTAATCAGCGCAATGGCGTTACCGCGAAACGGCGCAGGCACGTTCGACACCACCAGGCGTTCGCGAATAGAGGCAAACAATACCATCACCAGTGAGAAACCGACGGCGGCGGAGAAGCCATACAGCGCCGACTGCAAAAAGTTATGGCCGAGGTTAATGTTGAGCAGCGCCACGCCGAGCACCGCGCAGTTGGTGGTGATCAGCGGTAAAAAGATGCCCAGCAGACGATAGAGCGCCGGGCTGGTTTTGCGCACTACCATTTCGGTGAACTGCACCACAACGGCAATCACCAGAATAAAGGCCAGCGTGCGCAGATAAATCAGATTAAGCGGAATCAGGATCCAGGTATCAATCAACCATGCGCAAATGGACGCCAGCGTCATCACGAAGGTGGTCGCGAGCCCCATGCCCATTGCTGTTTCCAGCTTTTTGGACACGCCCATAAACGGACACAGCCCGAGGAACTTCACCAGGACGAAGTTATTTACCAGTACGGTACCGATAAAAAGCAATAAATAGTCAGTCATCATTCGACCTGTAACAAAAAAAGCCGCCTATTATCGCGGAAAGCGCGTTCATCGACAACAGGGCAAGAGTGTGGTTATTAAGGGTTCACAAACGTACGCTTTACGCGGGATGAGCGTTTTAGGTATGGCACAATCAGCGCTGCAGCGGCGAGTGGCAGTAAAAGCTGGCGCAGCGCGATGATGTCGGATACAGGTGCAAATGCAAAGGCCTTTAGCGCCAGCAATAATGAGACCAGTAACCAGATAATATAGTGCTTAGGCACATTTTTACGGCGCTTAAAGAAAGCAATGGTCAGCCACAGCGTGTAATACCACATGGCAATAACGAACGCTAAAGAAAGAATCCAAAGGGCCAGATGCGTGCTGCTTTGTGCTTTTAACAGGCTCAGGATCTGCGGATTAAGCAGGGCGTTAACGAACATCAGCAATTGCAGACTGATGCTGAGCAGCGCAACTAACAACCACGCCAGCGGGCCGAGCAACCATCCACCAATTCGTTCTGCAGAATTTGACGACATTTCGTCTCCTGATTATCAGCGTCAGTTATAAATATGGCGGTGGAGTATAAGCAACTGACGCTGATGATAACAATAGTTACTGCACGTAATGCCAAACGGATTTTGGTACGTGGCCGATATCGAACAAACGACCGCCAGAAACCAGTTCTGCCCGACGGTGATCCGCAGCACGATACATATTGATTAATTCATGGGTGTCGGAAAGTGAATAGTTAAGATGGTCATAAAGTTTTTCGAGATTGTCCAACGAGCTGACTTTACGGAATTTCAATAAATAATCCAGGACGGTCATTTGTAGGTATCCATTTATAATGTTAAATCACGCAGGGCCTGAAGGGGCGCAAAAGCACAACACCGCAAGGGCGCATCGCTAAGTCTGAAAACCAGTTTATCGACACCTGTTTTCGTTAAGAGTTCAGCCCGCAACGGGCATACTCTCTTCAGGACGCCGTAATTATTTGGGTTATAAATGACAAATTCAAGAACAGAAAATGGCGTTATTGATATATCGCAGGAAATGACGTTATCACGAAAAGTGTTTGGGCGCCCCAGGGCGCCCGGAGCGGATTAGCGCACGTTGCCGTGGCTGTTAATCACTTCTTTATACCAGTAAAAGCTTTTCTTGCGCTTACGGGCAAGGTTTTGCTGATGATCGACATAAACAAAACCATACTGTTTTTTGTAACCGTTCAGCCAGCTTAGCAGGTCTATGAACGACCACGGATAATAACCGCGTACATCTGCACCCAACGCAATCGCTTTTTCCAGTGCATCAATATGCATCCTTAAATAATCGATGCGCGGTTGGTCAACGATGTTGCCGTCAACAATCGGATCTTTGGCGCCAAGTCCGTTTTCCGTAATGTAGATGGGGATGTCGCCGTAGCGTTCTTTAATCATCATTATGCCGTCGGTCAACCCTTGCGGCCAAATCTCCCAGTCCCAATCCGTATAAATGCCGTTGGGATTACGGACAAATTTGAACAAGCCTTTAAAGCCAAATTCGCCGCCGCTATTTTTTTCGCCACTATGATTGGACTGGGTAAGCGTCTCGCCCGAATTAGCGGTCACGGTCTCGCGACGGTAGTAATTCAGGCCGATAAAATCGCAGCGATAGTTACGCAATAACTCATCATCGCCAGGCACAAAGCGCGGAACGCCCCACAGCGCCTGCGTTTGGGCAAGAAGTTCCGCCGGGTAGGTGCCTTTCAGCACCGGATCGTAAAGCCAGTGGGTGTGAATGGCGTCAGCCAATTCGCTTGCGACGGTATCTTCTGGCGAATCAGAGAGCGGCGTATGCGGTTGCAGTACGTTAACAAAGCCAATTTGACCGTCAATGTTCATTTCACGGAAGGCTTTTACCGCCATGGCATGAGCGATAAAGACCTGGTGGCAAGCCTGAATAGCCCGGGCCGGGTCTTTCACCGACGGCGGATGGCTACCGGTAATATAGCCGTGACCGATAAAAACGATGGTTTCGTTAAACGTCGCCCAGAGTTTGACGCGCGAACCGAAGCGGGTGTAGCACAGACGAGCGTACTCTTCGAAGGCTTCCGCCGTTGAACGGACTTCCCAGCCGCCTTCATCCTGCAACGCCTGGGGTAAATCCCAGTGATAAAGCGTAATCATCGGCACAATATTGTGCGCCAGCAGGGCATCAATCAAATCGCTGTAAAATTTAACCCCGGCTTCATTAACCTCGCCACGACCATTCGGTAATAAACGCGGCCAGGAGATGGAAAAACGGTAGCTTTGCAGGCCCATCTCCGCCATGAGCGCGACATCTTCCTGCATACGGTGGTAGTGGTCTACGGCGACATCGCCGTTGGTTCCCTGATAAGTCGTTCCGGGCAGATGAGAAAACACGTCCCAGATAGACAGCCCTTTGCCATCTTCATCGTGCGCGCCTTCGACCTGATAGGCTGCGGTTGCAGCACCCCAGAGGAAATCTTTTGGAAAAGCAGCCATGAAACTCTCCTTATTTGTGCAATAAGTTGAGTGTAAAGAGGAGAAAGAGGGGGTTGCAACCGGTTTCAGAAACCGGTTACACAGTTGCGATCGCCATCACTGTTCAGCGCGCAGACTTATTTCTTTTGTACCGCCGTAATCGGCTCTGGCGGTTGGTAGTTATCAATGTGATGCGCAATAACAAGAAGAAGAACTGAGACGCTAAGTACGCCCCAACCGATCAGTTCAACGATCCGTGTAAAGACAATAGACATAGTAATTAAGACAATTTCGACAAAATTAATGATACGGACTAAGATCTTACCTCGCCTGGCGCACAACGCAAGTCTTCAGCCGAAACGATTCATGTCTTCAGCTTTTTTTCCGATAATTACCCCTCTCTGTACACCATACTGTTATTAATCTGTTGTTCATCACCGCAATATGTTGTGAAATAAGAAATCGATTACACTGCGACGGGTGCTTCTCCGGGTCGGACAAAAACAGCACAGTTAAGAGGCTATTATGAGTGACAGTATTCGTGTCGGATTAATTGGGTATGGTTATGCCAGTAAAACCTTTCATGCGCCGCTTATCAGCGGAACGCCGGGAATGGATCTGGCCGTGGTGTCCAGTAGTGACGCTGAAAAAGTGAAAGCCGACTGGCCCAACGTCAGCGTGGTCTCTGAACCTAAACATATTTTCGCCGATCCCACTATTGACCTGGTGGTGATTCCTACGCCGAACGATACCCACTTTCCGCTGGCGAAAGCTGCGCTTGAGGCGGGTAAACATGTGGTGGTGGATAAACCCTTCACCGTGACACTGTCACAAGCGCGTGAACTGGATGCGCTGGCAAAAAGCCAGGGTAAATTGTTGTCAGTGTTTCATAATCGTCGCTGGGACAGCGATTTCTTAACCGTGAAGTCGCTGATTAATGAAGGGCGACTGGGCGAGGTGGCTTATTTTGAATCCCACTTTGACCGTTATCGCCCGCAGGTGCGTAATCGCTGGCGTGAGATGGCAGGCCCCGGCAGCGGTATCTGGTACGATTTAGGCCCGCATTTGCTCGACCAGGCGGTGAATCTTTTTGGTTTGCCGGTCAGTTTGTCCGTCGATCTCGCGCAACTGCGTCCAGGCGCGCAGGCGACGGATTACTTCCATGCGGTGCTGGTGTATCCGCAACGCCGTGTGGTGTTGCATGGCACGTTGTTGGCTGCTGCTGAAACTGCGCGTTATATCGTGCACGGCTCGCGAGCCAGCTACGTGAAGTATGGCCTCGACCCGCAGGAAGAACGCCTGAAGAATGGTGAACGCCTGCCACAGGAAGACTGGGGCTACGACATGCGCGATGGCGTGCTGACGCGCGTTGGCGGTGAAGATCGTGTTGAAGAGACGCTGCTCACTATACCGGGCAACTACCCGGCTTATTACGCGGCGATTCGTGATGCGTTAAACGGCGCGGGTGAGAATCCGGTTCCGGCAAGCCAGGCCATTCAGATTATGGAATTGATTGAACTGGGGATTGAATCCGCGAAACATCGCGCGGTGCTTTCTCTGACCTGATGAAGGTAATAAAGAACGGGCGCGCAGCACACGCTGTGCGCCCGTTCTTTTATGCGCCTTGTACGCGTGCGCGCAGTGCGGCTTTTTCGGTTTCCGACAGGAAAGCGATTTCAAGCCCGTTGATTTGCGCCTGACGAATTTGCGCTGGCGTCAGCCCGGCTGCCGGTGCTGCAACGCGATATTCATGTTGAATATCAATGCCCTGAACTGCAGGATCATCGGTGTTGATGCTCGCCAGCACGCCATGTTCCAGGAAGGTTTTCAGCGGATGCTGGGCCAGCGATGGTACGGTGCTGGTCTGGATGTTCGATGTCAGGCAGGATTCCACGCCGATGCGCTGTTTCGCTAAAAATTCCATCAGCGCGGGGTCTTCGACGGCTTTGACGCCGTGACCGATACGTTCTGCGCCCAGCTCCCGAATGGCCTGCCAGATGCTTTCCGGGCCAGCGGCTTCGCCTGCGTGTACGGTAATGCGCAGCCCCGCATCGCGCGCGCGGTTGAAATGGCTAAGGAACAGGCTCCCCGGAAAACCAAGTTCGTCACCCGCCAGATCCAGCGCGGTAATCCCCTCGCGATGCGCCAACAGGGCATCCAGTTCGCGCAGGCAGGCGGTTTCACCAAAGGTGCGGCTCATAATGCCAATCAAACGTGCCTCAACGTTGAAATCGCGACAGCCTTCACGCACACCAGCGATCACGGCTTCCACTACGCCCTCAACCGGAAGTTGATGCGTCATCGCCATATAGCCCGGCGAGAAACGCAGTTCGACATAGTGCAGCCCGTTGTTGGCGGCATCTTCGATGTTCTCGTAAGCCACCCGGCGACAGGCATCGAGGTCGGCAAGGACTTTGACGCCCCAGTCGAGTTTGCTTAGAAAGCTTACCAGGTCAGGCTCATTACTGGTGACCTGCACATGTGGTATTAATGCTTCAAGGCTGGACGCAGGAAGGGTTAAGTTGTGCTGATGGCCAAGATCGAGAATAGTTTGGGCGCGAATATTGCCATCAAGGTGGCGATGAATGTCAGTGAGGGGGAGCGTAGTATCAATCATGGTCGCACTCTTTATTAGATTAAGTGCGCGCTATTATAAAAACATTTCACTGCAAAAAGCTATTTGCGCAACGAAAATTATCATTGCGCAAATTCGTTAACGTAACGTTTTGATCGCTGCGATCAAACGCTCGACGCCTTGCTCTAATTTGGAACGAGGGCAGCCGGCGTTAAGGCGAATAAAACCGTTACCTTCCTGTCCATAGGTATAGCCGGGCATGATCGCCACTTTTTGTTGTTTGATCAGCACATCCTGTAGCGCCTGGTCGTCAAGGTTTAATGGACGTAAATCGACCCATGCCAGATACGTGGACTCCGGCATCGCCCAGCTTAGCTCCGGGAATGCGGTATTCAGCGTCTTTGCGATGTAACGCATATTATCCTGTAAATAGCTGCGCAGAGCATCCAGCCACGGCTCGCCTTCGCGGTAGGCCGCGATGTGCGCCACCAGTGCCGGTACCGAAGGGGAAGAGAGGCCGTCGCGGCTTTTCAGTGCAAACAGATAATCGTTGCGCGCGGTTTCATCGGCTATCAAACCATAGGCCCCGGTAAAGGCCGGAATATTGAAGCTTTTTGAACCCGATGTGAACAGCGCCCATGGGCTTCGCGCCACGTCGCACCACGGAGTATGCTGGTGGTTGCCCCACACCATATCCATGTGGATTTCATCGCTAATGACCCGCACACCATGTTTCTCACACAGTTCAGCCATTGTGTTCAGTTCATCGCGCGTCCACACTTTCCCTGTAGGGTTATGCGGGCTGCACAGCAGCAGAATTTTGTTTTGTGACTGCGCCAGGGCCGCTTCCAGCTTTGCCATATCGCAGAACCACTGGTTATCGACTTTCTCCAGCGGTACGCCAACAATTGTTCGTTGATTACCGGAAATGGTTTTGAAGAAGGCGTCATACGCGGGTGTGTGTACCACAACGCCCTCACCAGGCGCGGACCACTGGCGAATCATCTCTGCCGCCATATAGATGACGGATGGCCCATAAACAATACTCTCCCGGTCGATCACGCTATGAAAACGGCGGGCGAACCAGTGCACGATGGCGGGGGGAAACTCATCGTTTTTCCAGCGACTGTAACCAAATACGCCGTGTGCCAGGCGTTGAGTCAGCGCATCAAGAATACAGGGGGCGGTGGCGAAATCCATATCGGAGATGGTGAACGGAAGGAGGTCGGCGTCACCAAAACGGTCGGCAACATAATCCCACTGGGTACACCATGTGCCATGCCGGTCTATCACCGTTGAGAAGTCAAACATGTGAAATCCTTAACTGTTAGCGAGGATGCTATTTTGCCCCTGCGAGCGGCAGGGGCAAAGGGCGTTTTATGCCTGAACGGTATTCATCAGCACCGCAATCTCATCTTTCACGGATTGCACCTGCGGCCCGATCACCACTTGCAGGTTATGCTGGTTAAGCTGTACGACACCAATCGCGCGGTTCGCTTTCAGCGCTTCAACATCGACTTTTGACATATCCTCGACGGACAAACGCAGGCGGGTGATGCAGTTATCAAGAGAGACAATGTTTTCAGACCCACCGAGTGCCGCAAGAATCGCCGGAGTGTTGTAACCGGATTTGCCGATAGTCCCGGTGACCGCTTTTTCGACGGCGCTGCTGCTTTCAATATCACGCCCCGGCGTTTTGATGTTAAAGCGGGTAATGGCGAAGCGGAAAATCGCGTAGTAGGCGACGAACCACACCGCAGCCACCACCGGTACCATATACCATTTGGTGGAGAGGCCGTGCAGAATACCGAAGACCACGAAGTCGATAACGTTGCCGTCAGTGTTGCCAATGGTGACGCCAAGAATCGCCATCATGGTGAAGCCCAGGCCAGTCAGCAGCGCGTGGATAACGTACAGCACCGGTGCGACGAACAGGAACAGGAATTCCAGTGGTTCAGTGGTGCCGCCCACGACGCAGGCAATGACGCCGGAAATCAACAGACCTTTAATTTTGTGACGGTTTTCCGGGCGAGCACAGTGGTACATCGCCAGTGCCGCACCCGGCAGGCCGCCGAGGAAGGCAGGCATTTTACCCTGCGACAGGAAGCGAGTGGCGCTTTCGGAGAAGCCGTGGGTATCCGGGCAGCTTAACTGTGCCTGGAAGATGGTCAATGCACCGCTGACAGAGTGACCGCAGACATCCATCGTGCCGCCAGCTTCGGTAAAGCGAATCAGCGCGACCAGAATGTGGTGCAGACCAAACGGCAGCAGTAGACGTTCGCCGGTACCAAAGATCATTGGGCCAAAGTCGCCCGCACTGTTGATAACGTGACCCAGCGCGTTGATACCCATCGCGAACACTGGCCAAATCAGCGGGATCACCAGGCCAACCAGCCCCAGGACGACGGTGGTGATAATTGGCACAAATCGGGTACCGCCAAAGAACGCCAGCGCATCCGGCAAGCGGATGGTGTGGAAACGTTCATGCAGCAGCCAGACGATGATCCCGGCGATCACTGCGCCAAGAATACCGGTGTCGATAGACTGAATACCCAGGATATTCTGGATGTTGTTGGCTTTCAGAACTGCGGCATCGGTGGTGGGAAGGATGCCTTTAGCCGTCAGCCAGAAGTTGACCGCCAGGTTCATGACCGCGTAGCCGACAAAACCGGCGAAGGCGGCAACGCCTTTGTTTTCACGCGCCAGCCCCAGCGGAATGGCGATACAGAACATCACCGGCAGGAAGCTAAACGCGAAAGAACCCACTTTGCTCATCCAAATAAAGAGCGCCTGCAGGAACGGGGTGTCGAGCCATGGCAAAAGCGTGAGGACGTCATGGCTGCTAAGGGAGCTGCCGATCCCCAGCATGATCCCACAGAAAGACAGCAGGGCGACAGGAAGCATGAATGTCTTGCCAAGCTGTTGAAAGAACTCCCACAATGTGACTTTTTGTGCTGCTCTGGTCGTCATCGAACGACTCCTTGTACAAAAAATGGGTTGAAGATGTTGTGGAGCGCAAGATAAAACGTTTTACCCAATTTTAGTGCGAGAGAAATCACATAATGAAATGATGATAACGTTTATAAAGTATCTTATTAGGTAAAACGTTTTATCGATCACTTAAAAGGAATCGCCAGTCCTTATGGCAATTGCAAAAAAAGTCACGATCAATGATGTCGCGCTGGCGGCTGGCGTATCGGTGAGTACGGTCTCACTGGTACTTAGCGGAAAAGGGCGGATCTCCAGCGCGACCGGTGAACGGGTATATCAGGCCATCGACCAGTTGGGCTTTGTGCGTAATCGTCAGGCGGTGTCTCTGCGCGGCGGGCAAACCGGCGTCATTGGGCTGATTGTCGGCTCGCTGTCGTCACCGTTTTATGCGGAGCTGACCGCCGGGCTGACGGCGTCGCTGGAATCACAAGGCAAAATGGTTTTTCTGACCCAAAGCGGCCGCAAAGGCGAGAACATGCTGGCGCGTTTTGATGCGCTGGTGGCGCAGGGCGTGGATGGCGTGGTGATTGCCGGGTCGGTGGATCAAGCCAGCGAGCTGCGCGAGAAAGCGGATGCGTCGAATATTCCACTGGTGTTCGCTTCTCGTGCGAGTTATCTCGATGAGGTGGATTTAATTCGCCCCGATAACATGCAGGCGGCGCAGGTGGTGACCGAAGATCTCATTCGCCGTGGGCATCAGCGTATTGCCTGGCTGGGTGGGCAGAGCGCGTCGTTAACGCGTGCCGAACGGGTGGGCGGCTATTGCTCAACGCTCATTAAGTACGGCCTGCCGTTTCACAGTGAATGGGTTGTTGAGTGCGAATCCAGCCAGAAGCAGGCGGCTGAAGCCATAACGTCGTTATTGCGCCATAACCCGACCATCACTGCGGTGCTGTGCTACAACAATGTGATCGCCATGGGGGCCTGGTTCGGCCTGATGCGCGGCGGGCGACAAAGTGGTGAAGGCAGCGTCGAGAGCTATTTTGACCAACGCGTTACACTTGCGGCGTTTGCCGAAGTGCCGGAAAGTGCGTTAGATGACGTGCCGCTAACCTGGGTGACTACCCCGGCGCGTGAGATGGGTGAAAGCGTGGCGGAGCGAATTTTACAGCGTATTGAGACCGGGCAGACGTCAACCCGCAATGTGATTATGCCGCCAAGGCTGGTGGCAAGAAAATAGTACGAAAATGCCTGATGCGCTGCGCTTATCAGGCCTACATGATTTCTGCAATGTATTGAATTTGCACTGTTTTGTAGGCCGGATAAGGCGTTTACGCCGCATCCGGCAAGAACAAAGTGCAAGCTGTTTACTGTGCCGGAGCCGGTTCACTCGGCGTGACTGGCGGCTGCGGTTCACTCTCCTGAATGGCTGGCGCCTGCAAACCAAACATTCCCGCAAAGTCGTCCAGCGGCATTTTATTGCCGTTCAGCGTCACCTGGCCGTTAGCGTACTGCAGGCTTGAGGTCACCTGGTTGTCATTCGTGGTGGTCAGACGGAACATCTGCCCCATCGCGGCAAAACCTTTCACCTGTTGGCTGGCCAGTTTCTCAGCTTCTTCCTGCTGATAACCTTCCAGCTTCGCAATCTGGGTCATAAATTCGGTCGCCATATCCATCGGGATAACCAGTTTGCCATCCAGCGATTTCACCAGTGTGTCCACTTGCTGCGCCAGCGTTTGCACCGGTTGTGTAGCCTGCGCGGGGTCTTTGAGCAGCAATGACAGATTCAGGCTGGTTTCACCTTTGGCGTTTTTCCAGCTCAGCGGCGCAACGGTAATGGACGGATCGCCTTTCAGCAGCAACGGAAGGGCACTGAAGAACGCTTCGGTAATTTTTTCCTGGTACAGTTCCGGGTTACTTTGCAGTTCTGGCTGAGCCAGCAGTGCCTGCGCCTGCGCATTATACTGTTGGCTGAACTGGTGCCACGCCTGACCATCGATATTGCCGACTTTCAGCGTCAGTTTGCCGCTCCCCATATCCTGACTTTGCAGCTTCAGGCTGTTAACGGCGTAATCGAGTTGGCTGTTCACTTTCTTGCCATCAGCAGAAAGGTCGGATTTGCCATCCAGCGTCATACCTTCCAGAACGGTCAGCTCTTTACCTTCTACAGAAACCGCCACTTTATCGAGGCTGATTTTCTGGTTGCCAATGCGCTCGTCGAAGCTCGCCAGTTTGCTGCTGCCTTCGGTTTTCAGGTTGTTAAAGGTGAGTTGAACCTTCTGATTATATTCGTTGACTGCATTGACGAGGCCGCTTTCGGCTTCGCCGGTAAGCGACACAACGTTACCTTCACGGTCTGCTGAAAGCTCAAAATCACCACCGCTGAAGGCCACTTTTTCAGCGTCTTTTTCATAGTTCAGCGGTTTGAGATTGATAGCTGAGTGGGTATCTCCGCCGTAACTGATACGGGTATCTACCACAAACGGCGTTTCACCTTTGGCGATATCAAACAACGGTTTGGTCACGTCATTGTTCACCAGAGTGGTATTCACCGAGGCCATAGACGGAACGAGATTAAATCGTTTTAACGCTGCCAGCGGGAACGGGCCGTGGTCAACATCTTCGTTAAACACGACACTTTGGCCCGGTTTGAGCAGGGCTTTATCTGCGCCGGCAATCGGCTTAACCACCATTTTCAGTTGGCTGCTAAAGATGCCGCGCTGGTAATCCTGATAGCTCAGCTCCAGGCCTGCTTCCGGTGCGGTACGTTTCAGTTGGGCATTAGCCTGCGCCACCATGTCCGCAAAACGACTTTCCAGCTGTTTCCCGGTGTACCAGGCCCCACCTGTCCAGATAACCCCTAACGCAACCACAACCCCAACAGCGACCAGCGATTTTTTCATAGTATTTATCCATAAAATGAAACCGGGCGAAATCATATCGCCCGGTTATGTCATAAGGCTGTGTTTAAGATTAGCAAGCCCACGCTAAAACTTCAGTATTTACTTCAGCTTATTATAGACCCGCGCCAGTTTGCCGTTGCCGCTCACCTGAACCGGTGATTCTGCCGCGCTGATAAACGCGGATTCGCCTGGCTTCAGGGTGAGGGATTCTTCGCCTTTACTCAGGACAGCTTCACCTTCCAGGCAGAACAGGATCGCGGCGCTCTGCTGGGCGATAGCCGTTGGCTGCGTGCTGAGATCGTGCAACGAAAATGCAAAGTCATCGACCGGGATCGGGAAGTCCAGTTCCGGACCATTTTTCACCGGTTGGGTGAGCAGCTCCGCCGCCGGTTTGGCCTCAAACTTCACGTTTGCCACCAGTTCCGGAATATCAATGTATTTCGGCGTCAGCCCGGCGCGCAGCACGTTATCGGAGTTGGCCATTACTTCCAGCGCGGTACCCTGAAGGTAGGCGTGCGGCGTTTCGGCAAACAGGAACATCGCTTCGCCCGGCTTGAGTTTCACCACATTCAGCAGCAGGGGTGAGAACAAGCCACTGTCGTCCGGGTAAAATTCTGAAATGACGCGGATGGTCTGCCACGGCTCGCCTTGCTGGCTCGCCAGCGCGGAGCGCAGGATTGCCAGTGCGCGTGTTTTCTCTTCGCCCTGCATATTCAGCAGGCTGGCGAAAAGGGCGCTCAGACGCTCGCCGCTTGGCTGTTCGAGGAAATGGGCAATGGCGGTATGCGCCCCGGCGACGGGTTGCAACAGTGAAACAATCTCGCTGAATTCGCGAAACGCGTTCATCGCCAGGAAAGGCGTCAGGGCAAAGACCAGCTCCGGCTTATGGTTCGGATCTTTGTAGTTACGTTCAGGCGCATCCATGGCGATACCCGCTGCATTCTCTTTGGCAAAGCCAATTTCCGAGGCGCGTTTATTCGGATGTACCTGAATCGAAAGCGGCTGCGCGGCGCACAGCACCTTAAACAAGAACGGCAGCTCGCCAAAACGATCGGCGACCTTCTGGCCTAAAAGCGTGGCTTTGTCGGCGTCAATCACGTCGCGCAGTGAACGTACGGTTCCCTGATTATCGGTGATTTTTGAGCTGCTCTTAGGATGTGCGCCCATCCAGAGTTCTGCCATGGGCAGATTGTCCGGGTTGGCGATGCCGTAGAGTTCCGTTAACGCACTTTTACTGCCCCAGGCATAGTTTTGCACTGAGTTGATGAGTTTTTGCATTATCAAGCCCTGTATCAATGTGGATTCTTTGGCGGTATTAAAGCAATAAATGCGCTATGGCGTCACCGGAAAAATAAAAAGTCGTACTAGTCTCAGTTTTTGTTAAAAAATTGTGTACGATAAGGTGACTCGCTTTTGAGCCGGGCAAATGGATATGTGCTCTGCATGTTTGCCCTACGAAAACATCACCTGAAGCAGTAAGTGAGAATACAATGTCGAATAAACCTTTTTACTATCAGGATCCTTTTCCACTGAAAAAGGATGAAACCGAGTATTACCTCCTCAGTTCCGATTACGTTAGCGTGGAAGAGTTTGCCGGCCAGGAAGTGCTGAAAGTTGACCCGCAAGCCCTGACGCTCCTCGCCAAACACGCTTTCCACGATGCCTCTTTCATGCTCCGTCCTGCGCACCAACAGCAGGTTGCCGATATCCTCAGCGACCCGGAAGCCAGCGGAAATGACAAGTACGTTGCGCTTCAGTTCCTGCGTAACTCTGATATCGCCGCTAAAGGCATTCTGCCAACCTGTCAGGACACCGGCACGGCGATTATTGTCGGGAAAAAAGGCCAACGCGTGTGGACCGGCGGCGGTGATGAAGCGGCGCTGTCGCGCGGGGTGTATGACACCTTTATTGAAGATAACCTGCGCTACTCGCAAAACGCCCCGCTGGACATGTACAAAGAAGTGAACACAGGGACCAACCTGCCGGCGCAGATCGATCTCTACAGCGTCGATGGCGATGAATACAAGTTCCTGTGCGTGGCGAAGGGCGGCGGTTCCGCTAACAAAACCTATCTTTACCAGGAAACCAAAGCGCTGATCACCCCGGCGAAACTGAAAAATTATCTGGTTGAGAAAATGCGTACCCTGGGTACGGCGGCCTGTCCGCCGTATCACATTGCGTTCGTCATTGGCGGTACTTCTGCCGAAACGACGCTGAAAACCGTGAAAATGGCCTCGACCAAATATTACGATGGCCTGCCGACGGAGGGGAACGAGCACGGCCAGGCGTTCCGCGATATCGAACTCGAAAAAGAGTTGCTGATTGAAGCGCAAAACCTTGGCCTGGGTGCGCAGTTTGGTGGCAAATACTTTGCTCACGACATCCGCGTGATCCGTCTGCCACGTCACGGCGCATCCTGCCCGGTGGGTATGGGCGTCTCCTGTTCGGCTGACCGTAACATCAAGGCCAAAATTAACCGTGACGGGATCTGGATTGAAAAACTGGAGAGCAATCCAGGGAAGTACATTCCGGAATCGCTGCGTAAAGCGGGCGAGGGCGAAGCGGTAAAAGTTGACCTGAATCGCCCGATGAGCGAAATCCTCAAGCAACTGTCGCAATATCCGGTTTCCACGCGTTTGTCGCTTTCCGGCACCATTATCGTAGGGCGCGATATCGCGCACGCGAAACTGAAAGAGCGCATGGACAGCGGTGAAGGCCTGCCGCAGTACATTAAAGATCATCCGATTTACTACGCTGGCCCGGCAAAAACGCCGGAGGGTTATGCCTCGGGTTCACTTGGCCCGACCACCGCAGGGCGTATGGATTCCTACGTTGACCAACTCCAGTCGCACGGCGGCAGCATGATCATGCTGGCAAAAGGCAACCGTAGCCAGCAGGTCACGGACGCGTGCCACAAGCACGGCGGTTTCTACCTGGGCAGCATCGGCGGCCCGGCGGCGGTGCTGGCGCAAAGCAGCATCAAGAGCCTGGAATGTGTGGAATATCCTGAACTGGGGATGGAAGCCATCTGGAAAATTGAAGTTGAAGACTTCCCGGCATTCATCCTTGTCGATGATAAGGGAAATGATTTCTTCCAGCAGATTCAGGCCTCACAATGCACCCGCTGCGTGAAATGAGTTAGCCGCCCTACGGGGCGGTGAAGCTGATGGCAAACGCAATATTGCCTGATGCGCTACGCTTATCAGGCCTACAGGTTTTCTGCAATCTGTTAAATTTGCATAATTTTGTAGGCCGGATAAGGCGTTTGCGCCGCATCCGGCAAAACAACGCGCACGTTGTCAGCAATCTGATCGCCACACGAGGCGGTTCTTTACCATCAAAGACGTAAAACCTTCCATAATTAAAACCTGGTTTGCATGAGCAATGTCACTTCACAATCACTTTGTAATCAAGGAGAAAGTAATGACAACGACACGCCGCGAGAATGATTCAATGGGCCCCATTGATGTGCCTGCTGATAAACTGTGGGGCGCACAAACCCAACGATCGCTGGAGCATTTTCGCATCTCTACGGAGAAAATGCCGGTCTCGCTGATCTCCGCTCTGGCGCTCACCAAGCGTGCAGCGGCGAAGGTAAACCAGGATTTAGGCCTGCTGTCGGCGGATAAAGCAGAGGCCATTATCCGCGCGGCGGATGAAGTGCTGGCAGGCAAGCATGTTGATGAATTTCCGCTGGCTATCTGGCAAACCGGTTCTGGTACGCAGACCAACATGAACATGAATGAGGTACTGGCTAACCGCGCGAGCGAACTGCTGGGCGGCGTGCGTGGTATGGAGCGTAAAGTTCATCCTAACGACGATGTAAACAAAAGCCAGAGCTCAAACGATGTATTCCCGACGGCAATGCATGTCGCGGCGCTGATTGGCTTGCGTGAACATCTGATCCCACAACTCAATGCGCTAAAAGAAACGCTGAAGCAGAAATCAGATGCCTTCCAGGATATCGTCAAAATTGGCCGTACCCATCTACAGGACGCCACGCCGTTAACGCTGGGACAAGAATTCTCAGGCTGGGTGGCAATGCTGGAACATAATCTGAAGCATATTGAGCTCAGCCTGGCGCACGTCAGCGAGCTGGCGCTGGGGGGTACGGCGGTCGGTACCGGGCTGAATACGCATCCCGAATATGCGGTACGCGTGGCGAAAGAACTGGCGGAGTTTACCCATCAGCCGTTTATCACTGCGCCCAATAAATTCGAAGCGCTCGCCACCTGTGATGCACTGGTTCACGCCCATGGCGCGTTGAAAGGCTTAGCGGCGTCGCTGATGAAAATCGCCAACGATGTACGCTGGCTGGCGTCTGGCCCGCGCTGCGGTATCGGTGAAATTGCTATTCCGGAGAATGAGCCTGGTTCTTCCATCATGCCGGGTAAAGTCAACCCGACTCAGTGTGAAGCGATGACTATGCTGTGCTGTCAGGTGATGGGCAACGATGTCGCCATCAACTTGGGCGGGGCATCGGGCAACTTTGAACTGAACGTCTATCGTCCAATGATCATTCATAATTTCCTGCAATCTATTCGCTTGCTGGCAGACGGCATGGAAAGCTTTAACGAGCACTGTGCGGTGGGCATTGAACCAAATCGCGAGCGTATTAATCAGTTGCTCAATGAATCGCTGATGCTGGTTACCGCGCTCAATACGCATATTGGCTATGACAAAGCCGCTGAGATCGCCAAGAAAGCGCATAAGGAGGGGCTCACGCTCAAAGCCTCCGCGCTGTCATTGGGTTACCTCACGGAAGCCGAGTTTGACAACTGGGTTCGCCCTGAAGCCATGGTTGGCAGCATGTCTGCGAAAGCTTAATCGGTCGCCAGCCACAGGTGCAGCCGAGGTATAATCAACTGCAGCGGCTGCGCCTGCGGTTTATGGCGATACTGTACGTTATCTGCATCATAGTTTAGCAACTCGCCTAAATCGGGCACGCTGACGGCACCTTGCCCGGAAACCAACGCAATCAGCGGTGCAGGGCAGGCATACTGCACCTGTTTTTGATCTCCCGCGTACCACACGCGGGCAATCGGTTGTACCTTCACTGGGCGTTTAATTTTGAGCCGTGCCTTTTGTGGCAGCGCCGCCACGTCCTGATACTCCCGCTCCAGCTTCGCCTGCCACTGTTCGCGCGTCCACGGCGGGACGGCGCGCGGCGATTGTAGGCTTTTTTCCAGCTGAGCCAGCACCTCATCGCGGGTTAAATTCTTGATGATATGTTTATTTGCCCAGCCGAATCGTATGGTGCTGGGGTCATCAAGCAAAGTCAGCGTGCGGTAGGCATTGAGGGTGATAAGCCCCGGTAGATGACGATGTACCCAGTCAAAGCGGGCGACAGAAGGGAGTCCGGAATCCACGGTTATGATCTTCTCAAACGCGGCTTTAAGGGCATTCACGCGCAAAATTCGCTCGCGCAGTGCTTCATGTTGTGACGTTGTCACGTGAAGGCAAATGGCACCCGGAAGCCGCACGGCGGCCTTACTGCTGCGGGTTTCCGACTGCTGCTGGATAAACATGTGCCCAAAGTGCGACAGCGCCATGGCCAGCGCCGTTTTACCAATATGCTGCACGACCTGAATTTCCGAAAGCGGGGCGTGCTCGTCCTGTTTACGGACCTCCGGCAGTTCAAAAATGCGGGCGGCCAGCAAACGGCATTCGGCGAGTTGTTCGCGCACTGCGATCAATTCACGCTCAAGCTGACGAAATGTGCTGGTCAGCCGTTCAACAAGATCATAGTCAGCCATTTTACCACCTTAGTTACAACATACTTTTTGATTTTAGCACTATAGCCGGGTATCAGGCTCCGTGCAAATCAGCGTCAGGCAGCGGGGGGAAAGGTGATGTGATGATAAACGGGCCAATGAAAGCTGAAGTTCGCGCCGCCCAGTTCGCTCGCGTCGCAGCGAACCTCACCGCCCATTGCCACCGCAATGGAGTGCACAATTGCCAGACCTAAACCGCAGCCGCCGGTGGCACGATCGCGGCTGGGGTCAAGGCGGACAAACGGCTCAAAAACACGTTCCCGTTCTGAGGGGGCGATACCGGGGCCATCATCTTCTACGCGTAAACAGGCACGGCTGCCCTCAAGCATCAGGCTGATGTGAATCTGCTTCTTGCTGTAACGCAGGGCATTGTTGATCAGATTATCCAGCACGCGCTCCACCAGGCGCATATCCAGTGCGCCATAGTCACCGGGCATCAGTTGCTTCACCGAAAGTGTACGCTCGGGCGTGACAGCCTGAACATCTTCTACATGCGATGCAATCCATACGGGCAGGTTAGGCGTGGTGAGAGACAGCTCGGTTTGTGGGCGGTCCAGGCGGGCGTAGGTCAGCAGTTCTTCAATCAGCGCTTCCAGTTGGCTAATATCGCGATTCAGCGCCTGAGATTCACTTGCGCTCAGGTTCTCACTCATCTCCAGACGATAACGCAACCGTACCAGCGGCGTACGCAGTTCGTGGGCGATCCCGTCGATAAGCTGTTTCTTACTGGCAATCAGCGCGTTGATATTATCAGCCATCTGGTTAAAGGCCACGCCTAAGCGCTCAAAGCTCGACGTACTGTCAAAATGGATGCGTTCGCCAAGATGGCCCTCGCCAAAACGCTGTGCGGCGCTCTCGAGGCGCAACATATCCTGCCAGTGCGGGCGCATCCAAATAAATACCGGGAAGGCCAGTGAGATGGCAATAAACGCCATTAGCGCCACATCGAACAGCCGCATCTCATGCAGAAAATAGAGATAGGGCACCGGGCCGACCGCCAACACATAATGGCTGCGAGGAATACGTTGAATGAAGGTGTACTGATCGTCGAGCGCGACGATATCGCCTTCGCGCAGGTGTTTCATCGATACTTCAGCGAGGTGGAATTTATTCAGTGGCTCAATGCGCAAATCAAAAGAGAGGTTAAGATCCAGCTCTTTTAACGTTTTACTCCAGTCACGCGGCGGGATTTCGCGCAGTTCGCTACGCATCAGATAAAGCGAGCTTTTCATCAAATCGTCCAGCGATTGTCGGCCTGCACGTTCCGCAGTGAATTTATACACCAGCCCAACCAGCATGGTCATCACCAGAAAGCAGACAAACAGTAGAAGGTAAAACTGCACGAACAGTTTTTTCACGATCGGTTATCCCAGGCGTGTGGGGCAAACAAATAGCCTTTATTGCGGACCGTTTTAATCCGATAAGGTTCTGTCGCGCTATCCAGCAACTTTTTACGCAGCCGTGAAATCGCCACGTCAACGCTGCGGTCCATGCCATCGTAGCTGACCCCACGCAGGTTTTTCAGCAGCGCGTCGCGGTCCATAATTTGCCCCGCATGTGTCGCAAGCTCCCACAGCAGGTCAAAATCGGCAGTAGAAAGCGCAATGGATTCACCACTCAGTTCGACCTGACGGTTAACCGGGTCGATGGACAACGTGCCAAAGCTCATCGCTTTATGCGCCGTCATGGCGGGTTGTGGGGCAATTCCGGCAGCGGAAGGCGCATGCTGGCGCAGATGCAGACGTACGCGAGCGAGCAACACGGCGGGCGGGGTCGTTTTCAGAATGTAATCGCTGGCACCCATTTCAAGCGCCAGAATGTGGTTCATATCGCTGTCGAGCGAGGTGAGCAAAACGATCGGGCCCAGATACTGACCGCGCAGGTCACGGCAAAGCGTCATGCCATCTTTACCGGGTAGCATAATATCCAACAGAACGAGATCGGGTTGCTCTCGGGCAATGGCTGCTTCGGCAGTATCGCCGCGCGGTTCGACCACAACATCCATATCGTGCTTTGCCAGATACGCGGCGATCAGGGCGCCAACGTCTGGATCATCCTCTACGAAAACGATCTTGTTCATGTGCTCAGATGTGCTTAAAAGAATTAACATACACCCGCAGTGCGTAGCCTTCCATTAATCATTCATAAACAACATAAATTCAGCTATGCTGCGAACACATCTTGTTGGTTGGCTGAAGAAAAATGGCACTGCTGATTAAGGCGCTGTTGGGGGCGCTGGTTGTCTTGCTGATAGGGATTTTGGCAAAAACAAAAAATTACTACATTGCCGGGTTAATCCCGCTGTTTCCTACCTTTGCGATGATCGCGCACTACATTGTCGCCACCGAGCGCGGCACAGAAGCGCTGCGCGCCACCATTGTTTTCGGCATGTGGTCAATCATTCCTTACTTTATCTATTTGCTGTCGCTGTGGTATTTCACCGGTTTTATGCGACTGCCCCTGGCGCTCGCCGGGGCGGTGGTGTGCTGGAGCCTGAGCGCCTGGCTGTTAATTTTGGTCTGGAGCCGCTTCCATTAAGCAAGCGGCCGACCGCCGTCGACGGCAAAGGTGCGCCCGGTCACGTAGCAACTGGTTAGCAGGTAATCGACCAAATCGATTATCTCTTTCTCGCCAGGGGCGATTTTCATCAGAGATTTATTCAGTGCCTGCTGGCGATACGCTGCGTCGTCGGTTTCATTAAACAGGATCAGCGACGGCGCGATGGCATTCACTTTGACTTCCGGCGCCAGTTTTTTGGCAAACGAACGGGTCATATTGTCGAGCGCCGCTTTGCTGGCAGCGTAAGCGATATGCTTATCGCTGCCGCGTTCCACCACGTAATCGGTAAAGTGAATAATATCGCTGGCGGCGTGCCCATGACCACGCAGCAGGCTTTCCAGCGCATGGTTCAGCAGATAAGGGGCATTAACGTGTACCTGCATCATGGCGTGCATCACGTCGCTTAGTGGCTGGCGAGGGCTTTCGGGTACCCATGCGCTGGCGTTGTGAATCACCGCGCGCAGGCCGCGACAGTTTTTTTTGACCTCTTCGGCAAAAGCGATAATACCGCCATCGGTCGAAAAATCAGCCTGGATACACTGCGCGCCGGCTTTCTCCAGCACATCAATGGCAGGAAGGTGGGTTCGGTAGCTGACAATCACCGGTTGCTGCTGATTGAGCAAATGGTGGGCCAGCGCCAGGCCGATGCGACGGCCTGCGCCGGTAATGAGAATGGGGCGCGAAAGCGTCTCTCCCATCGTCGTCTCCTTATCGTTTAACGATGAGGTACGTCGTTTACCCCACCAATAACCATGTCGCCGGGATAGCGGCAATCAGTAATAAGCCAATCAATGCCAGTTCGCGACGTTTCAACAGCACATTATCGACATGGGTGCGGCGTGCGTAGATAAATACCAGCAACCCCGGCGCGTAGAGCACAACGGATAACAGCAGATGCATCGGCCCTGAAGCATACAGTAACCATAAGCCATAAATGCACGCGCCGATACCCACGGCTTTATGCAGCGGTCGGGTGGCAATTTTCAGCAGAAACGCGCCAACGAGGAAATAGGGTACCAGAATCATCTCGGAGGCGATGGTCAGCAGTGTATTGTAATCAGAGCCTGTCAGCCAGATCAGCACCAGGCTGACCTGCACGCTGATGTTGGTCAGCCAAAGTGATGCCGACGGCGCATTGTTGGCGTTCTGACGGGCAAACACGCGCGGGAAAGCTTTGTGCGTCGCGGCCAGCAGCGGCACCTCCGCCGCCATAATCGTCCAGCTCAGATAAGCGCCGCAAACGGAAACAATCAACCCGGCGGCGATGACGATTTCGCCCCATGAGCCCATCATTTTTACCATCAACCCCGCCATCGATGGGTTACGCATCTCGGCCAGTTCCGGGCGCGCAACCACGCCCAGCGACAGCAGCGTCACCAGCAGATAAACCCCGAGAGCGGAAAGGACCGCCAGTAGCGTGGCGCGACCCACATCCTTTTTGTTACGCGCGCGCGCAGAAACCACCACTGCGCCTTCCACGCCGATGAACACCCACAGGGTGATGAGCATGGTATTTTTCACCTGCTCCCACACCGGTACGCCCAGCTCCACGCCGGTAAAATCAAGGGTGAACGTGTCCATTTTGAAGGCTATAGCGGCGAGAACGATAAATAGCCCGAGCGGTACCAGTTTTGCCAGCGTCGCGACAAGATTAATGCCCGCCGCCGTTTGTACGCCGCGCAATACCAGGAAGTGAACGATCCACAGCAGAACCGAGGCACCGACGATTGATTGCCAGGTATTGCCGTCACCAAAGAGGCGAAGTTCAGGGGTATCGGTAAAGAAACTCAGCGCAGAGAAGACGATAACCAGATAAGAGACGTTAGCGATGACCGCACACAGCCAGTAACCCCATGCAGAGCAAAAACCAATCAGTTCACCGAAGCCTTCGCGGGCGTAGGTAAAAATGCCGCCATCCAGGTCAGGGCGAATACGGGTCAGAATTAACATCGCAATCGCCAGAAACAGGATCCCAACGCCGGTAATGGCCCAGCCAATAAGCAGCGCAACCGGACTGGCGACGCCCGCCATATTCTGTGGAAGGCTGAAAACACCCGCGCCGAGCATGGAGCTTAAAACGAGGGCGGTCAGGGCGCTAAGGCCGAGTTTCTTTTCCATGAGGATCCTGTTGTAAACGACATCAAAGCAGAATATTTATTTGGCGAAATCGCATAAACATGGAAGATTGCGCCAGGCGCGGGATTTTACGGAGTGTGGGGAATGCATGCAATGAGTTCAGACGTAAAAGCGTAAAAAAGGCGGCAAGCGCCGCCTTTCTGCACAACCAGGTTTATTTGTAGAGGTCGGCGCTGATGGTGACGTTACCACCACGTTCCTGCCACTGACGCGTAATATGGTAGTACTTCGCGCCTTTTTTGGCTGCGCGTTTGGCAACCTGATAGGAGACTTCAGACATGTTGCCGTAGTTGCCGGTAAACTTCACGCTATCGAACGGAATCATCTGCGCGGCCGTGATTTTATTCAGCTCTTCAATTTTAGTGCCATCCGGCAGCGTGACAGTGTAACGTCCACCTTTTGATGACTGGGTTTCGAAGAAGCGGCCTACGCCGGTACCTGCGCCCACGGAAGCAGAGGTTGCCACGCCTGGAATTTCCACCGTTTTGGCTTCTTCACCGCCTTTAGCCAGTTTTTCACGCCCGGCTTCAGAATCAGCCGGGATGGCATCCGGGCTTTGCAAAACGCGTTTCTTCGCATCTTCTTTATAGATGAATGCGGTGATGCGCTGGTTGCCGCCCTGGTTGGCATCAACCTGACGCACGATATAGAAGGAATACGCCCCTTTGGCTTTCGCCGCTTTGGTGATGGCGTCGTTCACTTCCGGCTGGCTGCGATAGAAGCCCTGAATAGTGACGGTATCGTACGGTTCGAGGGTGACGGCCTGATCTTTTGGTAGTTCCATCACACCGTTAATGATGCGATTTTTCGGGGCATCGGCTTTGGCGGCATCGTCTTTATAGAGATCTGCCGTCACACGCAAATTCCCCCCATTACCGTAGTCTGAGGTATCGACCACATAAAAAGAGGCTGCGCCTTCTTTATCTGCTTTACGGGAAACAGCCTGAACGGCATCGCCAATGGCATTAAAGCGGCCGGTAACCACGACACGGTCGTAAGGTTTCAGTGCGGCTGCTTGCTCCGGCGTCAATTCTGTCGCTGCGTGAGCGGACACAGCCGCGGCAGACAACAGAGCGGACACGAGGAGAGTGTTCTTAAGCTTCATAAAAATAATCCTTCGCCTTGCGCAAACCAGGTACTGGTGTTGTTGTTGACTGAAAACCCGATGATTATTGCATTTAATTCGACTCACTGTCTGCGTGATTTTTCACATCAGTCGTAAAGCGGATAACGGATTTGCATAACTTTTTGCGATATGTTGAAAAAACAAGCTGTTGACCGGAAAAGCGGGTCATCGATATCACTTTTTCAAGTTAATATATTGTTAAATCGCTTCATCATTGTGGCGAAAAATCATGTTTTGCCGCTTCGCTTAAGCGAATTATCAGGCCTGGCTATCAATTTCAGGTAAATATCCCTGACCTGCGTATGCAAAGTAATTTTTCCTGCATAAAATCAAAAATAGTGTTTTCAGGTTGTAGATCACAACGGGTATTTTCAGTAGGTTATAGAAAGTTTGTTACTGTTTTATTTTTGGGTTGGTGAACCACTGTATGTTTATTGCGCCAGTGGTTCTGGCCTGGTATGACGGCAAACCATCATTAAAAACCGATGGAAGGGAAAACTATGCGTATTGGTGTACCAAAAGAGAGGTGGCCCCAGGAGACGCGAGTGGCGGCAACACCGAAAACGGTGGAACAACTGCTAAAACTTGGCTTCAGCGTGGCGGTGGAAAGCGGCGCGGGTAAACTGGCGAGTTTTGAGGACGATGCGTTTACTCAGGCGGGCGCGGAAATTGTCGACGGTGATAACGTCTGGCATGCCGACGTTATTCTGAAAGTCAACGCGCCGCTGGAAGAAGAAATTGCGCTGCTTAATCCTGGCACGACGCTGATTAGCTTTATCTGGCCGGCACAGAATCCGGAATTAATGGAAAAACTGGCCGCCCGCAGTATTAACGTGATGGCGATGGACTCCGTGCCACGTATTTCGCGCGCGCAGTCGCTGGATGCCCTGAGCTCGATGGCGAATATCGCCGGGTATCGCGCGATTGTCGAAGCTGCGCACGAATTCGGTCGTTTCTTTACCGGGCAAATCACCGCTGCAGGTAAAGTACCACCGGCAAAAGTGATGGTGATTGGTGCAGGCGTCGCGGGTCTGGCGGCAATTGGCGCAGCCAACAGCCTTGGCGCGATTGTGCGCGCCTTCGATACTCGTCCTGAAGTGAAAGAACAGGTGCAGAGTATGGGCGCAGAGTTCCTTGAGCTCGACTTCAAAGAAGAAGCGGGCAGCGGGGATGGCTACGCCAAAGTGATGTCTGAAGCGTTTATCAAAGCGGAAATGGCGCTCTTCGCCGCACAGGCGAAAGAAGTCGATATTATTGTCACCACCGCATTGATTCCAGGCAAACCGGCACCCAAGCTCATCACTCGTGAAATGGTTGACTCCATGACGCCGGGTAGCGTGATTGTTGACCTTGCGGCGCAAAATGGCGGTAACTGCGAATATACGATCGCGAATCAAGTGGTGACCACTGCAGGCGGCGTAAAAGTCATTGGCTATACCGATCTGCCAGGCCGTCTGCCGACGCAATCGTCTCAGCTTTACGGAACTAACCTGCTGAACTTGTTGAAACTGCTGTGCAAAGAGAAAGATGGTTCCATTACCATCGATTTCGAAGACGTTGTCGTGCGTGGCGTGACGGTGATACGCGAAGGTGAAGTTACCTGGCCTGCGCCGCCGATTACGGTGTCTGCTCAGCCTCAGGCCGCCACGAAAACCGTGGAAGCGCCAAAAGAGCCGGAAAAACCTGTCTCCCCGTGGCGAAAATACGCCCTGATTGCCCTTGCGATTATTCTGTTTGGCTGGCTGGCCAACGTCGCGCCAAAAGAGTTCCTCGGCCACTTTACCGTCTTTGCGCTCTCCTGCGTGGTGGGTTACTACGTGGTGTGGAACGTCTCGCATGCGCTGCATACGCCACTGATGTCGGTGACGAACGCCATCTCGGGGATTATCGTTGTCGGCGCGTTGCTGCAAATTGGCGACGGTGGTTGGGTAAGCTTCCTGAGCTTTATCGCGGTGCTGATCGCCAGCATTAATATTTTTGGTGGATTCACCGTCACTCAGCGCATGCTGAAAATGTTCCGGAAGAACTAAGGGGTAACACATGTCTGGAGGATTAGTTACTGCTGCATACATTGTTGCCGCAATCCTGTTTATTTGCAGTCTTGCCGGGCTTTCAAAGCACGAGACATCCAAACAGGGAAACACGTTTGGTATCACGGGGATGGCGATTGCGTTGATCGCCACTATCTTCGGGCCGGACACACACAATGTGGTGTGGATTATTATCGCGATGGCGATCGGCGGGGCGATTGGTATCCGTCTGGCGAAGAAAGTCGAAATGACCGAAATGCCAGAGCTGGTGGCGATTCTGCACAGCTTCGTAGGTCTGGCTGCGGTACTGGTGGGCTTTAACAGCTACCTGCATCACGATGCCGGTCAGGAACAGATTCTGGTGAACATTCACCTGACGGAGGTGTTCCTGGGGATCTTTATCGGTGCGGTAACGTTCACCGGTTCGGTGGTCGCTTACGGTAAACTGTGCGGCAAAATCTCGTCTAAACCGTTGATGTTACCGAATCGCCATAAGCTGAATCTGGCGGCACTGGTGGTCTCCTTCCTGCTGCTGGTAGTCTTTGTTCGCACGGAAAGCGTCGGCCTTCAGGGGCTGGTGCTGGTTATCATGACCGCTATCGCGCTGGCTTTTGGCTGGCATCTGGTGGCGTCCATCGGCGGGGCGGATATGCCGGTTGTGGTGTCGATGCTGAACTCCTATTCCGGTTGGGCGGCAGCGGCGGCGGGCTTCATGCTCAGCAACGACCTGCTTATCGTTACCGGCGCGCTGGTCGGTTCTTCCGGTGCGATTCTGTCGTACATCATGTGTAAAGCGATGAACCGATCGTTCTTTAGCGTGATTGCAGGCGGTTTCGGCTCCGACGGGTCTTCTACCGGTGGCGACGAAGAGATGGGTGAATACCGTGAAATTAACGCGGAAGAGACGGCTGACATGCTGAAGAATTCGCATTCAGTTATCATCACCCCGGGCTATGGTATGGCAGTGGCGCAGGCGCAATATCCGGTGGCGGAAATTACCGAAAAACTGCGTGCGCGCGGGATCAAGGTTCGTTTTGGTATTCACCCGGTTGCCGGCCGTTTACCTGGTCACATGAACGTCCTGCTGGCGGAAGCCAAAGTGCCGTATGACATCGTGCTGGAAATGGACGAAATCAACGACGACTTCAGTGACACTGACACCGTGCTGGTCATCGGCGCTAACGACACCGTTAACCCGGCGGCGCAGGACGATCCGAAGAGTCCAATCGCGGGCATGCCAGTTCTGGAAGTCTGGAAGGCGCAGAATGTTATCGTCTTCAAACGCTCTATGAACACCGGTTATGCAGGCGTACAGAACCCGCTGTTCTTTAAAGAGAACACGCACATGCTGTTTGGTGATGCGAAAGCCAGCGTCGATGCGATTCTGAAATCTCTGTAAATATCATCTCTGGTAAGCCGTCCCTTACGGGGGTAATGCTGGTCAGTTAAGGGTCGATTCACTTTTCAGAGCATCTTCCCGTTGCGCTCCTGTCTGGCTCCATGCCATATAAATCGTGCAGGCGCAGGGAGCACGCAGGGGGCGGCCAATCGCCGCCGCCCCCTGCACCCCCGGGCTTTGGCGGAAAAATCGCCGCTTCGCGGTTCCCTCAGCTTATCCCTTACGGCTTTCGGGGCGGGCGCGAGGTAACATCCCTGTAAAGCCGCGCCCTCAGCCCACATCCATGTGGGCTGCCCCGGCCTTCAGGGAACGCTTCGGCGATTTTGACGCCACCAACGGCGGTGCGGCCTTTAAGTTAACAGCAAAAACCAATGTATCTGAAACCGACGAGTCCCCGCTGGAAATCGGCGAGCCGGAGAATGGAAGACAAGGTCAGTCCGCCATGGATGGCGGACTGAGGCGAACCGAGACAGGACGTCGAGTTTCGCCGTGCCGCAGGCTGGAGTTCGGAGGAGAGCGTAGTGCGAAGCACCGATTTCCCCGCGGGGCCGCGGGGATTGCGAAGGGGGTCGCGGTTGACCCCCTTTGCCCGTTCACTGATGCTGATGTTACATGTAGCGCAAAACGTAAAGTGAACGGAACTTTACGCTTAACTGACCAGCATTATCCCTTACGGGGGACGGTTTTTTTGCTCAGGATTGCTTTTGGTCAAAAAACAGACACTGCAATGTGATATACTTCACAGGTTCATTCAAAAACAGAGGCTTCTATGGATACCGAATTGACCCCCGCACAGTTGGCTATTGAATATCTTCGTCGTGATACCGCTGTGCTCACGCCCGCGCAATACCTCAAAAAACTGAAACAGCTGGAATTAGAATTTGCCGACCTGATGGCGCTTTCTTCCCTCGAGCTGAAAGAAGAGATCGACCTTGCCTGGCGTTACGGTATTCATTAATGCAGCGTAACTGCAAAAAATAAACCCGCCGAGATGGCGGGTTTATTGTTTCAGACCACAACGTTATCCATTAATCGTCTTCGTCGTCATCCAGTTCGACAGGTGTTTCATAGTCGTTCGGTTTTATCGCCAGCAAATCACAGCGCAGGTGATCGATAACCTGTTCCGCTGTATTGCCAAGGAATGCCGCAGAAAGTCCTGTACGACCAACCGTACCCAATACGACCACACCGGCTTCAAGATGCTCCGCAAGATCAGGGATGACTTCCTCCGGCAGCCCTTTTTCGACGTGGGTAAACTTCTCATCGATACCATATTTCTGACGCAACGCTTTCATTGCCAGCAGATGCTGACCGCGAATCGCATCGTTATATACGCTCGGATCAAAATCGGGCAGTTCAATGGCAATGTTGATAGGCGTAACAGGATAGGCACCAATTAAATGCACTTCGGTATGGTTAACCAGTTCCGCCAGCTCCAGCGTCTCTTTAACCAGTCTGTCGTTGAGGGCGTTGTGGTAGGGCTCTTCGCTGGCCAGATTGACCGCCACCAGCGCTTTACCGCCTTCAGGCCACGGTTGGTCTTTTACCATCCACACGGGGCATGGGCATTTACGTAGCAGGTGCCAGTCGGTTGGGGTAAAAATAACAGATTCGAGTTTGTCGTGCTGGTGCGCCATCTTCAGCAGTAAATCGTGATTGCCGCTAATGACTTCCTGGATGATGGCTTCAAAGGGACGGTTGTGCCAAACCACTTTGATCTCAATCGGCACGCCTGCTTCAATATAGTATTTCGCCTGTTCGCGGATCCATGCGGCACGTTGGCTAATGACCCCCTGGCGCATCGCTGTTCTCTCATCGGGGGACAGCAGCGTCGTCATCTCATACGAAAAATCATAGATAGGCAAAAATGCCTTTATGGTGCCACCAATCCGTTGATGTAGATAAACGGCACGCCGCAATGCGGGCTGATCGTCCTGGTTAGGATCGATGGCTACCAGCATGTTTTGATACTTGGCCATACAGGGTCTCCTTACAACTGTAACCTCAGTTCGTCTTTAAAAGATAACTCATATGGAGTGAATGAAACAGGGGAGAACCTTCGCAAGATCAATAAATCAGGAAAATTTAATAAAGACGGGAGGATAAATCTGAAGGGAATTAATGCAGTGAGAAAAAACGCGATCATCCTGGAGAAACAAAAAGGCCGCATCGCTGCGACCCTGATATTTCCGCATTTACGCGTGCAGAAACGCTCTCATTACCCATGCGACCGCGATGCAACCGAGGGTCCATTGCACAACAAAACTCATATCCACAACCAACTTTTTATTTTCCGGCCCGGCGGCCCAATGACTATTTCTGCGTGTAACGCGCAGATACAGCGGGTTAAGGTACTGCTGACTGTGATCAAGATCCACTTTTTTGGCATGTTTTCGGAAACATAAACATGAATTTTCCTCATGTATGCTGAATTTTCCTCGTTTGTCAGTCAACGCCGTCTGTGTGAAGGTGGACGTATGGCCATCCAGAAGTCTTTATTTATAATATCAATAATCACGTTCAGCAACGGTTAACTGGACGTCATGGAGATCACATGCACAAACAACACGCTCCCTTCCGCGCCGATGTCGTGGGTAGTTTTTTACGTCCGGATACCATTAAGCTCGCTCGCCAGCAATTTGCGCGGGGTGAAATCAGTGCACAGCAGTTACGGCAGGTGGAAGATGAGGCGATTCGTCATGTAGTCGAACAACAATGCTCATGCGGTCTGCACATAGTTACCGACGGGGAATTCCGTCGCGCATGGTGGCACTTTGACTTCTTCGATGGCCTTCAGGGCGTCGAACGTTATGACTCTCAGCAGGGCATTCAGTTTAATGGCGTGCAAACCAAAGCGCACGGGGTTCGCGTGATTGGTAAACTGGGTTTTGGTGAGCATCCGATGCTCAATGATTTCCGTTATCTGAAAAGCGTCAGCGGGCGCGCAACGCCAAAAATGACTATTCCAAGCCCCAGTGTGCTTCATTTCCGTGGTGGTCGTAAGGATATTGATGCCACTGTCTATCCTGACCTCGAGGCTTATTTCGACGATTTGGCGGCCACCTGGCGCGACGCGATTCAGGCGTTCTATGCTGCCGGTTGTCGTTATTTACAGCTTGATGACACGGTATGGGCCTATTTATGTTCAGACGCGCAACGCCAGCAAATTCGCGAACGGGGGGAAGACCCGGACGAACTCGCACGTATTTATGCTCGCGTGATTAATAATGCGCTGGAGAATAAACCGTCTGACCTGATAATTGGCCTGCATGTTTGTCGGGGTAATTTCCGTTCAACCTGGATTTCAGAGGGTGGCTATGAGCCCGTTGCGGAAATATTATTTGGCAGCGTCAATGTTGATGCTTTTTACCTGGAATATGACAATGACCGCTCCGGGGATTTCGCACCACTGCGTTTTGTCCGTCCAGGACACCAGCAGGTCGTGCTGGGGCTGGTGACGACCAAAAATGGTGAGCTGGAAAACCCGGAAGGAATTAAGGCTCGCTTAGAGGAAGCATCTCAGTATGTGGCGAAAAATCAACTTTGCCTCAGCCCGCAGTGTGGTTTTGCTTCAACGGAAGAAGGGAATAGCCTGACGCAGGCGCAGCAGTGGGACAAAATTAAATTGATTACTGAAATTGCAGAACAGGTCTGGTAATTGTCTCTTGTATATCATGATGCCGCACAGCGATGCGGCTTTTTTATTTTTAAGAAATACCCTATAAAATATTATGCGGTTGAAATAGCCATGCAACTAATATAACAGACATAGTTCGAGTTGGTTAAAATAATTATTCCGATAGTTATTTACGAATATACAGAACGGCGGCTGCAAGATAACTTTGTTCCAGACCCACAGAGGTTGGCACGATAAAAGAGATGGCAGAGAGCCTAACAACGTATATCCCATCGACTATACTGCATCTGACCTGAACGCTTTCCCGCTACTTTTTGCAACGGGCAAACGCGAGTATTAATAGACAATACCTTCATCTTCCCGCGTACCACTTTATTTTAACGGCAGTTAATCGACACAAGGGGTTCATTTATGGCATTCGTAACGACTCAAGATGGCGTCAACATTTTCTTCAAAGATTGGGGCCCGAAAGAGGCACAACCGATTGTTTTCCATCATGGTTGGCCGTTAAGCGCTGATGACTGGGACAACCAGATGCTGTTTTTCCTCGCCGAAGGGTTCCGGGTTATCGCTATCGACCGTCGTGGGCATGGCCGTTCTGACCAGGTGAGTGAAGGGCACGACATGGATCACTACGCTGCTGACGCTTCAGCTGTCGTTGAACATCTTGATCTGCATAATGCTGTGCATGTTGGGCACTCAACCGGTGGTGGTCAGGTGGCGCGTTATGTGGCGAAGTTTGGTCAGCCTCAGGGACGTGTAGCGAAAGCCGTTCTGGTCAGCGCGGTTCCGCCGTTAATGGTGAAAACCGCGGCGAATCCGGGCGGTACGCCTGTTGAAGTTTTTGATGGCTTCCGTAAAGCACTGGCAGCGAACCGCGCGCAGTTTTATCTCGACGTCGCATCTGGCCCGTTCTACGGTTTTAACCGTGAGGGCGCGCAAGTGTCTCAGGGGACAATCCAGAACTGGTGGCGTCAGGGGATGATCGGTAGCGCCAAGGCGCATTATGAAGGTATCAAAGCGTTTTCAGAAACCGATCAAACGGAAGATCTGAAAGCGATCACCGTACCGGTGCTGGTGCTTCAGGGCGATGACGACCAGGTTGTGCCGTATAAAAACGCGGCTATTTTGCAGGACCAGCTGCTGAGCAACAGCACGCTACGCATTTATCCAGGTTACCCGCACGGTATGCACACCACGCATGCGGATGTGATTAATGCGGATATCCTGAAGTTTATTCGCGGCTAATTGCCTGATGGTGTTGCGCTTATCAGCGTTTGCTGGCTGAATAAAAAAAGGGAAGCGAAATGCTTCCCTTATTTAATGCGTAAAACAAAACACATCAGGCGACGTTACGTGTGTGCCCCGCGAGAACCGCCAGCGCATCGCTGTTCTCAATGGTGATGTATTTCCCTTTTACCGCCAGCATACCGCTTTTCTGGAAACGACCCAGCAGACGGCTGATAGTTTCAACGGTCAGACCAAGATAGTTACCGATATCACCACGCGTCATGGTCAGACGGAATTCTCGCGGAGAAAAACCACGCTGTGCAAAACGGCGAGAAAGGTTATAGATAAACGCCGCCAGGCGCTCTTCTGCATTCTTTTTGGAAAGCAGCAGAATCATGTCTTGATCGCCTTTGATCTCGCCGCTCATTAAACGCATCATCTGTTGACGCAGGTTCGGCATTTTCCCGGAAAGATCGTCAAGCGTCTCAAACGGAATCTCGCAGACCATTGACGTTTCCAGCGCCTGGGCAAAACTTGGGTGATGCCCGGTACCAATGGCGTCGAAACCAACCAGATCGCCCGCAAGATGGAAACCAGTAATCTGCTCATCACCTTGTTCGGTGATGGTGTAGCTCTTGATCGTGCCTGAACGGATCGCGTACAGAGACTTCAGCTCGTCACCCGCTTTGAACAGGGTCTGACCCTTCTGGATGGGCTTTTTACGCTCGATAATATTATCCAGCTGATCAAGCTCATGTTCATTAAGAGTGAACGGGATGCAAAGCTGGCTGATGCTGCAATCCTGACAGTGGATAGCACAACCGCCAGATTGAATGCGTCGTATAATTCGCTTTTCCGGGATCATAAGTCTGCTCAAGCCGTAATTGATATTGGTCAATTTTAACATCTTTTTGGTGAGCAGGTAAGTGGCGAAGTCCTGATTCACCCAATATTAAAAAGGTAAATAGTTTACGCATTTTATCTTATTGATAATTAGTATGTTATTTGGAGCTTTTAGGCTCTTATGCAATTAATGCTTCCTGAAAACGGCACAGAAGATCAAAGAAGGAGATAGCCTTCGTGGCGCAAAAGCCACTCTTTACGCTGAACCCCCCCCGCATATCCGGTCATGGTGCCGTTTCGCCCAATCACCCGATGGCAGGGAACCACAATACTGACCGGATTCGACCCATTGGCGGCACCTACCGCCCGGGCCGCGCCCGGACGTCCTAACTGCTCCGCCAGTTGACCATAGTGCATAACCTGGCCGCATGGGATGCTGCGTAGCGCCTGCCACACTTCGTGCTGAAATGCGGTTCCTGCTGTGGCAGTGGGTAAGGTTTCGATGACGCTCAGGTCACCCTCAAAATAGTCTGCCAGTTTACGACTCATCCCGCCGGGGTTTTGCGCCGCAATTCGCGTGTAGCCTTCGGCGCGATAGTGAATGTCGAGCAACTGCTCCATGCGATCGCTGTGTTCTTCCCACTCAATGGCACGCAGGTGAAATGTTTCGTCACAGAGGACCCACAGTGGCCCAAGCGGTGTGGCGATTTTATCTTCAAGCAAGGTTAGCATAGGGTATCTGCCTGTTGTTAAAGCATAAGTTGAGTCCACAATATCATGTGGTCTGAACGAGAGGTATACCTCTGAATTGTCAATTGCCAGGAAAGGTTGGGGGGCTAAGGGCGGGGAAGAAAAACAGGGATTCGATGACATCCTCGAACCCCACAGTAAACAGCCGGGTGTCTCCAACCGGTCTCCGCATTTTTATCCGTATTGCAGATAATCTAGTTATAGCGTTTTTTTTCTCAATTGCGAGCTAATTTAGAGTGATTTTATTCACACATATGCAACAAAAACAAAACATTAGCATCATTAAAGTATTCCTTTAGCCGCGCTGGATATTTCGACGGATCAGTCAACGTATCATCACTTAAACGCTCCCGAACCTTCATGACGGCAAAACGCATTGAGAGGCGTGTTCTGCATCGCTATAGTAGGGCGTCCGATGCAAACTGGGAGATTCTCATGAACCTTGACGACAAATCGTTGTTTCTTGACGCCATGGAGGATGTCCAGCCGCTGAAACGCGCACAGGATGTACACTGGCAACCTGCCCGCAATGCACGAGCGCCACAGCGCATTGATACTCTGCAACTTGATAACTTTCTGACGACCGGCTTTCTTGACATCGTCCCGCTCTCCACGCCGCTGGAATTCAAACGCGAAGGGCTACAAATTGGCGTACTCGACAAACTCCGCCAGGGCAAATACAGCCAACAAGCGAGCCTTAATCTGCTGCGCCAACCGGTAGAGCAGTGCCGGCAGAACCTTTACGCGTTTATTCTGGCAGCGCAAAAAGAGGGGCTACGTAATCTGTTGATTATTCACGGTAAAGGCAAGGAAGAAAACTCACACGCCAATATTGTGCGTAGCTATCTGGCGCGCTGGCTGACGGAATTTGATGACGTCCAGGCCTTCTGTAGCGCACTGCCGCATCATGGCGGCAGCGGGGCGTGCTATGTGGCGCTGCGTAAATCGGAAGCCGCGAAACAGGACAACTGGGAGCGCCACGCCAAACGCAGCCGTTAGCGTAGCAGCAAGGAGAGTTCTGTCGCGGCTTTTTGCAGCTCCGGCAGAATGCGCGACAATAACTCCTCCGCTGACACCTGTCCGGCGTGCACGCCGACATTCAGCGCGGCTTCTACCTGGCCTTGTGGGTTGAACAGTGGCACCGCCAGCGAACGTAGCCCCATTTCCAGCTCCTGATCGTTCAGTGCGTATCCCTGCTGGCGCACCCGTTTTAGCTCGCTTTTCAACTTACTCACTGAGGAAATCGTCTGCTGTGTATAGCGGATCATAGTGACTCGCGCCAGCATATCATTGAGTTTCTCTTCGGGCTGGTAGCTTAATAGCACGCGCCCCATTGATGTAGACCAGGCGGGCAGGCGGCTGCCGATATCCAGATCAATCGTCATGATGCGCGAACTGGATGCCCTGGCGATATAAAGGATGTCGTCACCGTCCAGCGTGGCAATGGAGCATGATTCATTGAGCATGTCGCTCAAGTGTTTCAGCACCGGCTGCGCTGAACGTGCCAGCGGTGTCGAGGCCAGCCAGGCGTGGCCGAGCGACAAAATTCGCGGACGCAGCTGAAAGTTTTTGCCATCTTCGGCATAGACAAACCCCAGCTTACCCAATGTATACAAACAACGACGCACGGCGGCGCGTGGAATGCCGGTTTTCTGGCTAATCTGGGAAATGGACATCAAACGCCGCTGCGGGGTAAAAGCCTGAATCACTTCCAGGCCGCGTGCCAGCGACGCCATAAAATTCGGATCGCCCTTAAACGGATCGCTATCGCCCGTCAGAATATCGTCTGGATGTTTCTCCATTTTTCTCTCCGTATTTGCCATCGATCACATTCTTTCGCTAAAGATACATGATGTTCGATTATCGCACCATATTTCGATTATCGCCCTTGACCGACATCGTTAAGCGGGTCACATTTTGTTCGAACAACGAATACAAGTGCGATAACCGCACATCAAGGAGCAACCTGATGATTGATAAAAGTGTATCGACACTGATCGATGCCGTGGCGGGGATCCCCGATGGGGCGACCATCATGATTGGCGGTTTTGGCCCCGCCGGACAACCGACTTACCTGATAGACGCGTTAATTGAACAGGGCGCGCGCGACCTGACCATCATCAACAACAACGCGGGTAACGGTGAAATTGGCCTCGCGGCGCTGCTCAAAGCGGGCCGTGTACGCAAAATGATCTGCTCATTTCCGCGCCAGGTCGATTCGCAGATTTTCGATGACCTTTATCGCCGTGGCAAAGTGGAACTGGAGCTGGTGCCGCAAGGCAATCTGGCGGCGCGCATTCAGGCTGCAGGTTCCGGTCTGGGGGCGGTGTTTACCCCAACCGGTTATGGCACACCGCTGGCCGAAGGCAAAGAAACGCGTGAAATCGATGGGCGCCACTACGTGCTGGAATATCCGATTAAAGCGGACTATGCGCTGATAAAAGCGCATCAGGCGGATCGCTGGGGCAATCTGGTGTATCGCAAAGCGGCGCGGAATTTCGGGCCAATTATGGCGACGGCGGCCAAAACCACCGTGGTGGAAGTATCGAATCTGGTCACGCTCGGTGAACTGGACCCGGAAAACATTATCACCCCGGGGATTTTTGTTCAGCGCGTCTTCTCGCTGGAAAATCTTACCACCCACGCGCAGCGCGCATAAGGAGCCTTCAATGCAAAAATTGTCTCGTGACGATATGGCGAAACGCGTCGCTCAGGATATCCCGGAAGGGGCTTACGTGAATCTCGGTATTGGCCTGCCAACGCGTATCGCCAACTATCTGCCGGCAGATATAGAAATTTTCCTGCACAGCGAAAATGGCCTGCTGGGCATGGGGCCAAAACCGCAGCCGGGTGAAGAAGATCCTGAGTTGATTAATGCGGGCAAAGAGTATGTCACGCTTTTGCAGGGCGGCTGCTTTTTCCATCACGGCGACTCGTTTGCCATGATGCGCGGTGGGCATCTGGATATTTGCGTACTTGGCGCGTATCAGGTTTCGGCCAGCGGAGACCTCGCGAACTGGAGCACCGGCGCTCCGGATGCCATTCCGGCGGTAGGGGGGGCGATGGATCTGGCTATCGGTGCGCGTCAGGTCTTCGTCATGATGGATCACCTCACGCGCGAAGGTGAGTGCAAACTGGTACAGCACTGTACTTATCCGCTAACCGGTGTTGGTTGCGTCAGCCGCATTTATACCGACCTCGCGGTCATCGATATCACCGCAAAAGGCCCGGTGGTACGAGAAATTTTCAATGACCTCTCTTTTGACGAGCTGCAGCGCGTCACCCCGGTCAAACTGATTAACCAACAAGTGGCGGAAACCGCGTAAGGAACTATGATGAATCAAGCATTTATCTGCGATGCGGTGCGCACACCGTTTGGTCGTTTCGGTGGTACGTTAGCCAGCGTTCGTGCGGACGATCTTGGCGCATTACCACTAAAAGCCCTGCTGGAACGCAACCGTGGCCTCGACCCGGCACGTATCGACGATGTGATTTACGGCTGTGCTAACCAGGCGGGGGAAGATAACCGCAACGTAGCGCGAATGGCGTTATTGCTGGCCGGTTATCCCGAAACAGTGCCGGGCAGCACGATTAACCGTTTGTGTGGCTCAAGCCTTGACGCCATTGGTGTGGCGGCGCGCGCCATTAAAAGTGGTGAAACGCAGCTAATGATCGCAGGGGGTGTAGAAAGCATGTCGCGCGCGCCTTTCGTAATGGGCAAGGCGGAAAGCGCGTTCAGCCGCAGCATGAAAATGGAAGATACCACAATTGGCTGGCGCTTCATTAATGCTCAGATGAAAGCGCTTTACGGCGTGGATTCGATGCCGGAGACGGCGGAAAACGTGGCGACGGAGTTTGGTATATCTCGTGCCGATCAGGACGCCTTCGCGTTACGCAGCCAGTTGCGCACCGCACAGTCACAGGCGAACGGTATCTTTACCGACGAACTCATTGCGGTTTCCATTCCACAGCGCAAAGGCGAGCCGCTGAGTTTTACCCAGGATGAACATCCGCGCAGTACTTCACTGGAGGCGCTGACAAAACTGAAAGGCGTGGTTCGCGCAGACGGTACGGTGACGGCGGGGAATGCCTCCGGGGTCAATGACGGAGCCTGTGCACTGCTGCTGGCAAGCGAACAGGCGCTGGCGCAGAACGATTTACAGCCACTGGCTCGCGTGGTTGGCGTGGCAACGGCAGGCGTCGCGCCACGGATCATGGGCTTTGGCCCGGCTCCGGCGGTGCGTAAAGTTCTCGCACAAACCGGGTTAACGCTTGACCAGATGGATGTGATAGAACTGAATGAAGCTTTTGCCGCACAGGCCCTGGCGGTACTGCGCGATCTGGGTTTACCGGACGATGCGCCACACGTTAACCCGCATGGCGGCGCGATTGCGCTTGGTCACCCGCTGGGCGCATCTGGCGGTCGTTTGGCGATGACTGCGGCGTATCAGTTGCGTCGTACCGGTGGGCGCTACGCACTGTGCACCATGTGTATTGGTGTCGGTCAGGGGATTGCGCTGATCATTGAACGCGTTTAAGGAGCAGGAATGAGTTTGTTGACCCCGTTATTGCGCTCAGGCGCGATAACGTGTCTTTTCAGCGATGAACAGGTGGTGCAGGGGATGCTGGAGTTTGAGGCCGCGCTGGCGCGGGCTCAGGCCCGGTGCGGTGTGATTCCGGCTTCTGCAGTAGCACCTATCGTTACTGCCTGTCACTTCCACAACATCGACTTTCCGTCGCTGGCTGCTGCTGCTGCCAATGCCGGAAATCTGGCGATTCCCCTGGTTAAACAACTCACTCAGAAGGTGAAGACGCAGGACGTCGATGCGGCTCGCTATGTGCACTGGGGGGCAACCAGTCAGGATGCCATTGACACCGGGCTGGTGCTGCAATTACGTGCGGCGTTAACGCAAACCGACCACGATCTCGCGGCGCTTATCGCCATTCTGGCGCAGCAGGTCGAGCGCCATCGCACCACGATTATGCCAGGGCGCACCTGGATGCAGCACGCGCTTCCCATCACTTTCGGGCTGAAGCTCGCCGGAACCCTTGATGCGCTATTGCGCTGGCAGGAAAGATTAACTCAGCTCCGACCACGTGTACTGGTCCTTCAGCTTGGCGGTGCGGCGGGAACGCTCGCATCGCTAAACGCCGCGGGGCCACAGGTGGGCGACGCGCTGGCGCAAACACTGGATTTGGCGCTTGCCGACACCCCGTGGCACAGCCAGCGCGACAGATTGTTGGAAGTCGGTGCATGGTACGCCGGGCTTTGCGGCACGCTGGCAAAATTCGCTAACGATTTCTCTTTATTAATGCAGACTGAAGTGGCAGAAGTGAGCGAGCCCATTGCTGAAGGGCGCGGCGGCTCATCGGCGATGCCACATAAACGCAACCCGGTAAGCTGTGCGGCGATCCTGACGGCGGCGCAGCGCACACCGGGTCTGATGGCGACGCTCTATGCCAGCCAGATTCAGCAGCATGAACGTGCGCTCGGCGGCTGGCAGGCGGAGTGGGAAGTGCTTCCTGAACTCATTTCACTAGCGGGTGGGGTGATGGCGCAAAGCGATTACCTGTTGCGCGGGATGCAGGTCAATGCAGACAAAATGCGTGCCGACCTTGACATCACCCATGGCCTGATTATGGCGGAAGTCGTCACACTGGCGCTGGCTGAATTTATGGGTAAAGCCGATGCGCATCATCTAGTTGAAAAGCATTGTCATCAGGCTATCGATCGGCATCAATCGCTGATTGAGCTATTACAAAATGACCCACTGATAAGCCAACACCTCTCTGCGTCAACGCTGGCGCAACTGCTTGACCCGGCCACTGCGCTGGGCAGCAGTGACCATTTTGTGCGCCAGGTGCTGGCGCGTTACAAGGAGCAGTATCATGAACATTCACTATCAAATTGACGGGCCACAAGATGCGCCTGTGATTGTCCTTTCCAACTCCCTGGGTACCTCGCTTTCTATGTGGGAGCCGCAGCTCGCCGCATTAACACAACAGTTTCGCGTGCTGCGTTACGATACACACGGTCACGGTCAGACGACAAAACGCGGGAAAGTGACCCTCGCGCAACTGGGCGAAGACGTGATATCGCTGCTCGATCATCTCAATATCGCGAAAGCCCATTTTTGCGGCATCTCAATGGGGGGGCTGACGGGCATCTGGCTGGCGCGTTTTGCGCCGGAGCGTTTTTACTCCGTGAGTGTGGCAAATACTGCAGCGAAAATTGGCGAACAGTCAGCCTGGCTTTCACGTGCGCGTACGGTGCGGGAAGAGGGCATGGATGTGGTGGCGGCCGGTTCAGCGGACCGCTGGTTTACCCACGCGTTTCGCCAACATGAACCTGAAACGGTCGAGCAACTGGTGCATCAACTCGCCCGCTCGGAAGCGGAAGGCTACGCCGAATGCTGTGAAGCGTTGGCCGCTGCCGATTTGCGCGGTGAAGTGGCAGAGATTCGTGTGCCGATGCTGATTATCGCCGGTGAGCACGATCCGGTGACGACCGTGGCCGATGCGGATTTTCTGCATCAGCATATTTCCGGCTCACAAGAAATCACGCTTGCTGCATCACACCTCTCTAACGTCGAAGCGGCTGCGGCGTTTACAGAATCCCTGGCGGCATTTGTACGGGGGCAGAATGGACGATAAATCACGTTACGACCAGGGGATGAACGTGCGGCGTAAAGTGCTGGGCGATGCTCACGTTAATCGTTCTCTTGAGAGCCTTCAGCCCTTAAACGGTGAGTTCCAGGACTTTATTACCCGCTACGCATGGGGTGATATCTGGACGCGCGAAGGGCTGAATCATCACACACGCAGTATGATAACCATTGCCATGCTGATTGCGCTTAACCGTGAGGCCGAGCTTAAAATGCATCTTCGCGCCGCGTTCAACAACGGCGTGACGCGTGATGAACTTAAAGAGTTGATTATGCATTCTGCCCTCTACTGCGGTTTGCCAGCGGCCAACGCCACGATGCACCTGGCGCAGCAGGTGTTCGATGAACTCGACGCACAGGTTCGTTAAATGGCGTAAAAAAGCCAGCCCATAGTGGCTGGCGTTATCATGGCGTGGGGATTATTCCCTGCTATGACCGTGCAATTGATGCTGCGTCGTGGCGCTTTTGCTATCAGTGGCGATGGTCAGATAATGGTCCGCGACGCCCGCAACCACAATCAGTAGTAAAAGTACTATTGATGCTGCTTTTAACCGCCTCCGTTCCCTGATTCGGCGTTGATGTGTCACGTTAATAACCGGTTCCGCCAGACGCACGTGGAGCGACGCTCCGCAAGTTGGCAGATAACCGAGTGCTCATGCTAATCATTACTTCATTAAACCCAGTTCGTAATGCGATGGTGCAGGTTTGCTCTATGGCAATTCATTAGTCTTGTGAATGCTCCATGAAAACTGACGCGATGTCCATATTTAGCTTAAGTATCATTGCCACTCCTCTTTTAATTGCGCAGTAATCAGGCACTTTTCCTGGTTATCACGTGCTGTGTGGTTTTGTGATCGTCCAGGAGTTGCGATGGGAAGGAATAACGCATAGTACGCGCGACAGTCAGCAAGGAGGCACGAACAAAAATGACGGTATTTGAAAAAATGATGATGGTATATCTGGCGATCGGCGTCGTGAGTGGCGTTACAACCTGGTATCTGGCCCGCGATAAGCCAGGTATTCGCCTGATTTGCGCGCTGCTCATTGGCGCAACCTGGCCGCTGAGCTTCCCCGTGGCGCTGCTATTTTCAGTCTTTTAGGCTTGAACCGCTGTTTTGACATATCAGGAACAACGTGCGAGGATCTGCGCCGTTATTAATTCTGGTATTCGAATTTGTTATGAATAAGACGGTATTTTGCGCCATTGCATTGATGGTGGTTATTGGGGTTGGAACACATGTTTCCGCTCATCGCGCGGTAGATTGTACACAACAGGGTGGCGCTGAAGCAGCTTGCGTGGCCTCGGTATGGGATATGGAAAAGGTCAATCCTCTTCCACAGTACAATCCGGATAATGGCGCACTGGAATCCACGTCAAAAACCGTATATACCTCTGCTTTTTCAGTCCGTTAAGCAGCAAAAATCAAAAGCAGACAGCACACTGCTTTTGATTTTTTGCAGCTAAACCCTTAAGACAGCCAGCTAAAGCGTGCGAGCAGCAACGAAGCCAGACCGACTGCTGCGACGACATTAATCAAGACAACGGTTTTGCTTGAGACGTCCATTATTATGCCCTTTGTGAGTTAACCAGAGGATTTATAGTCCGCATTTATCAGTTTCGCAATACTATTAAATGGTGGTTATGTATATAAAGCGGTGAACGAAACGGCAAATACTCCGTCTGTACTCCGTTAGTCGAACTTGATCTACATCAAAAAAAATAGCATATTGCGCGCGGTTGTTAATTTATTATGTGGGCAATTTGGATGACGCTGTACCAGAATATGCTGATTTTCTACGCCGTGATGGCGACTCTCTGTGCTTTTATCACCTGGTTCCTGACCAAAGAAACTCCCACCGTTCGTCTGATGGCAACCGTATTGATCGGCGCGACCTGGCCATTTAGCTTCCCCGTTGCCCTGATGCTCTCATTGTTCTGATTCCGGACAACCTGCTGGTAACCTAATGCGTGGTACTGTATAAAATTACAGTCATCCATCAGGAGGTTACCCATGAAGTCTTTTTACTCGATCATTGCCGGTGCCACCGTTCGCTTTCATGACTTACCGGGTCAAGGCGTTCCTGTCGTTTTTATTCACGGCCTCGGCTGTGCTTCTTCCTACGAATATCCCCGTATTGTTGCTGATGAAGCCTTCCGCAACCGTCGCGCGTTGCTGATCGATCTTCCCGGTAGTGGTTACAGTGACAAACCGGCGGATTACTCGTTCAGCGTCAGCGCGCAGGCTCAGGTTATAGCTGAGCTTCTTACCCATTTGCACATCGATGACTGTTATCTCTATGGCCACAGTATGGGGGGCAGCATTGCGATTGAAGTGGCGCAGCTATTAGGAGACCGGGTGCGTACCCTGGTGGTTTCTGAGCCCAATTTTTATCCCGGAGGCGGTATGTTCAGCTGCAAGATTGTTGAACAGACGGAAGCTGCATTTATTGCTACCGGTTTTACCCGGTTAGTCGCGGCAGAAACCACGCCGTGGGCCGGCTGTGTGCAGAACACGGCTCCCTGGGCGTTATGGCGTGCGGCGAAGAGCCTTGTCGACGGTGTATCGCCTGACTGGATGTCACGTTTTCTGGCGCTGAAGTGCGCAAAAGCGCTAATTTATGGTGCGCATTCACTCCCCGCTTCGGATGCGGATGAAGTAGCCGCTGCGGGTATACCGTTGCACATTATTCCTGATGCCGGGCACTGTATGTCATGGGAAAACCCGTCCCTGTTGGCGGAGTCGCTGGATGCTATCTTCTCAGCGACGCAGAACAAACACTCCGGCCCGTAGGCCGAAGTAAGGGCATAATCAGAAAGGTAACTGCCGTGGCTGGGTTTGCATTGTTATCCAGCGCAGTTCAGTAAATTCATGAATACCTGCCCGGCCGCCAAAGCGCCCATAGCCCGAGTCTTTGCAGCCGCCGAAGGGCATCTGCGCCTCATCATGAACGGTTGGCCCGTTGATGTGGCAAATGCCGGTTTGCAGGTTCTGCGCAACATTCCACGCGCGGGCGGTATCGCGGCTGTACACGGCAGAAGAGAGGCCGTAGGGGCTATCGTTAGCAATACTGACAGCCTCATCGATATCACGCGCGCGAATAATGGCTTTTACCGGGCCAAAGGATTCCTCATGCCATAAACGCATGTCCGGGGTAACGGCATCGATTAGGGTTGCTTTCATCAACGTTGAATCCGCTTTGCCGCCGGTAAGCAGACGAGCACCTTTTGCCAGCGCATCGTCTATTAATGCATTGCAACGCTCAACCGTTTTCATGTCGACCACGGAGCCGAGCAGCCCTTTCGGGAGCCCGTTTACCCGGTTGACCAGCGCATCAATAAACGGGGCCGCAATGGCGTTATCAACAATAATGCGCTCGGTTGACATACAAATTTGTCCGGCGTTGGCAAATGCGCCAAAGGTGGCTCCGGCGGCGGCCTGCTCAATATCGGCATCATCAAGAACCAGTAGCGGTGCTTTGCCGCCCAGTTCAAGCACGACGGGTTTCAGATAGCGGGCACAGGTTTGCGCGATAATTCGGCCAACGGCGGTAGATCCAGTGAAGTTAACGCGGCGTATTGCCGGATGAGCGATAAGTTGTTCGACGCAGGCGGGGGCAGATTCTGGCGTGAAAGTGAGGTAGTTCACCACTCCTGGTGGGATTCCAGCGTCAGCCAGTGCGGTAATGATCAACCCCTGTGTGGCGGGTGATAGTTCAGATCCTTTAAGGATCACTGTATTCCCGCAGGCCAGCGGCGTGGCGATAGCGCGTGCGGCCAGAATAACCGGCGCATTCCACGGTGCCATGCCGAGTACCACCCCCGTTCCCTGACGCGTAGCCAGCGCAATGTTACCTGGGGTGTTAGAGGGAATGACCTGGCCTTCAATCTGGGTCGTTAGCGCTGCTGCTTCGCGCAGGATCTCCGCGCCAAAATGGACATTAAACCCGGCCCACTGTTCGGTGGCTCCGGTCTCTGCGTGCAGGGTAGCGACAAACTGTTCGCGGCGATGCTCAAGCGCATCAGCGGCGGCAAGCAGTAAACGGCGGCGCTCGCCGGCCGAGGTGTCGCGCCAGCCAGGGAAGGCCGCGGCAGCAGATTGTGCCGCGCGTTCGGTGTCCTGTTGCGAGGCTGCCGATGCCACGCTTGCCGTGTCGCCGGTAACGGGGTTCAGTCGCGTGTAAGTTGCGTTATCCGCAGCGGTGCAAGCTTCGCCGTTAATAAAAAGGGGGCTGGTTATTGTCATGTTGACCTCATATGCACGGAAGACGCGTTGAGTGTAGAGTCCGGCTGTGAGGCTGCCCATGTAGCATACGGATTTCGCACACTTTTTTTCTGTCTTACTACATGGCTCACACCACCTTAAGAATGTGCTGAAGCGCCAGGCGGTCGGGTGTTGAGAGCTCAAAAATATCGTCCTGACATTCCCCTGCGCGGGTGTAAAGCGCCACCAGCCAGTCATACACGTAGCGGCTGGCGGCGTGTACAGGCTGCTCAGTAAGCTGCGTCAGGCGATGCGATGTTCGGGCTGGCGGGTTGGCAAATATAGCGAGCCCAACAGCCGCACGGCTGGCGGGTCTTTCGGCAGTATTGTTCCCGGCATAACCGAGCCAGGATATGAAATTACCTATCATGGCGCGAAGCTGCGCAGGGTTCGCCTGATGCTGTGTGGCCGCGTGGCGCAATTGCTCTGCCAGGTTAAGTTGGGAACTGATGGCAATCAGCGTATCGCAAAGTTGCTGCAACGTAGCCGGAGATATTTCCAGTTGTGTAGCGCTGGCCTGCTGGCGGCCCCAGTGGCGAACATGTTGGCACCATAATCGGAAAGCCAGCGTGCCAGCGTCGTGGGTTTGCTTTTGTGGCAATGCCAGTGATTTGGGTTCGGCAAACAGATCGACCTCGGCGTGGATCTGAGTTGTTACGCGGGCTTCACGTGAATGCTGTACTTGAGTGATGGCATTAAAACGTTCGAGAGAAGGGAGCAAGCCTGCAAGCAACTCGCCGTGATGCGCCGCCTGGCCCTGAAGAGCGCGGATCATCGATTCGCATTGCACAGAATGATATTTCTTCCCATTAAATATTGGGCTGAGAAGCATCTGGATGGCTTGCTGGTGTTGTGACATTAACGTATCAAAGCGGCGATTTCGCGTTGAACGTAACGTGGCGCGTGAAAGCCATTCGATCAGGCGCGCCAGACTATTGCTGTCAAAGGCGTGTAGCGCACCCCAGCGCTGGCCAGGTTTACCGACTAAATGCTGGACAGCTTCATCATGCTGCACGGTATGTGCGGCGCGATCGTCTTGCGGGGTAATTGCCCATACCAGCCCCGGCAAGCCACCATCCTGCTGTGGCTGGGTAGCCTCAACCCATTGGATCAGGGCGTTGGCGATACGTGGGATGGCGCTTCGCTGAGGAGTGGCATTACACACAACCAACACATCAGGCTGACGCTGTTGGCGATATGCTTCCAATAACCAATGACACTTGCTCGCCCACAATGTACCTGACTCGTCGAACGGCGACGCAGGAATATCGAGGATATCGACATCGTCCAGCACCTTGCAGGGGCTGCATAAAACCAGTTCGTTGGTCAGGATCGCCAGCGTGGAACGAGAAATATTGACAGTTTGTTGGCCAGGCAGTTGCACCAGAACAGACGAATCGTCCTCGCATCCGGCGGCTAAAAATTCTGCTGTCGGCAGCAAGAACGCATCAACCAACAGACTCAGTGGGGCATAGATATCGGTCGCATTTCCCAATATACGCAAGGCATGCGACAGCATTTGCCACTGCTGCGTGAGATCCTGGTGGTCGCCCCACAGAAGAGACCACGCATGGGTTCTGGCGTTGAGGTCCAGTGATGGCAATAGTTCGACAAACGTATACCATTCGTGATCGCTGACCTCCTGCACTCTGGCGGGTACCCGCGATTGCCAGTAACGCACCACGGTTGCGACCTCTTCAGCGGTAACCGTCGGCGTTGTCTGAGGCTGACGCAGGTTTTGCAGTAAGGTCAGACGTTCACGAAACGTCTCTGCCCGAAAGGCGCAGTTTTCAGCGTGGGTAATAAAGACCTGCGCCAGCTGCGCCTCCCGCAGTACGCGTAAACGCAGCGGAAATTCATCGTGGGGAGAGGGGGTATCACGCGTAAAGCGCAGTGCCAACTGGCAAGGTTGATGGCCCGGATTAATGTGGTTGAAATAATCGAGACGCTTTTCGCCAATCGCAATTGGCAGGCGAGCATCACTCTCGCCACACAGCGCGTTCAACAGCCAGTCTTTGGATGCCCGTGAATGGCCGAATAATGCCAGTGTGCCGCGTTGCTGCCGTGATGCCTCCAGTGCTTGCTTTTGTGCGCTCAGACCCAGCAGATGAAACAGCAGCGCATCCGCATCCATGTCCAGCCCTGGTGCTTTTTTACGCGCAGTGGAAAGCCATGCCATTACCGCCTGTTCTGTATTCATGCTAAATAAACGCTCCCACTATCAATCCAGTAATGGCTTCCGCGATGTCGGCGGTCGGCCAGGGTATTCAGTTTCAACGTCAGGGCCTGGGGCGATACCGGCGTGCCGTCGGCAAGCCACGCATCGCTCAGGCTAAATGAGAGAGCGCCTTCCGTGTTGGTGCCTCCCTGAAGGGCCAACCGTACCTGCAACACGCCGTCCCCGGCGATGACTTTCGCAAGTTCAGGTGAGTTGATGCTCAGGGTATACAGCGGCGTGGCAGGCCAGCGCGCATTGGCCAGTTGGCGGAATCCCAGTGTGACACTGCCGCGTAGCGGGAAATTGAGACGTGCATCCAGCGTCGCGCCAGGTTTGTCGAGATCAAGATCCCGATACCAGATGTTTTCATCGCTCAGGGTATTCACGGTTTTATCCAGTACGCCAAGATAGCGGACGGTGGAATAGGCCCCGATATCCGCAGCCTTGAAGTTAAAGTGCGGCAGACGTAAATCGAGTGCCAGGCTGCATAGCATTGCGCCTACCGCAGCGGTAGATTTTGGATTGCCAATGCGCCCTTGCTGGCTAAAGGGATACCACTCCTGTACCGGATAGCGGTCGAGCCAGACCATGCGGCTAACCGGTACGGGTTGCAAATAGCGAATCAGCGCCTGCACACCGGGCAAACAACCCGGACGACCGGTAATCAGCAGCACATCGCAGGTATAATGGGTAATGGCTTCACACAAGGCGTGCAGCGGCGCGGCGAGGGTAAATTCACCCGCCAGCATCGCGTCCTGTAGGTTGCGGAATGTCACCGCCAGAGGAACTGACATCAGATCAAAGGTGTTGCTTTCAGCAGGTAATGCATGCTCTACCGCCTGATTAATGTAATTCAATACACTGCGGGTAAGCGGTTGCTCAAGCAGTTCACCGAACGTCGCGTGCAGCCCGGCTAATGGATCGGCAGTATCGCTCTGCTCCCAGGCGGCGAGAATGGCATGCCCAATGGGGATAAACAGCTGCAGTGTGGTCTGCTGGCGCAGGACAGCGAGCGCATCCAGTCGCCCTGAATCACCAAACAGTGTCGCCATCAATGCAGGGGCGTCGTTCACCCCGGCTCGTTGCAGATGTGTTTGCAGTGCCGGAAGAATGCAGCGCTGAATGATATCCAGCAGGACATCGTCTCCAGCCACTTTGAAGCCTTCGCGAAACAGCAACTGGGGCGTAATTTTGACGTTGCAGCCCGAACCATCATCCAGTTGGTACTGAGTAATGGCCATGTCGGTGGTTCCACCACCCAAATCGATAGAAGCAACGCGTAGCGTACGCTCACGGGCAATATCGGGATCTTCAGTACGATCCGGGCGAGCGAGCGCCGCAAACAGCGCCTCCGTTTGACCGCAATAATGGGCAATCGCTTCGTTGTACAGCCAAACCAACTGACCACAGCTGGCTTCGTCCCACGCCATTTGAATCTGTGGCAGCGGAATCCGGCACAGGCGAGCATCAAACTCATCGCTTTGCGGATGCCAGCCTAACGCTTTCCACACCAGCGCCAGCGCGTCTGACATCCGGCGGCGGAAGATTTCACGCTCCTGTTTTGGCATCGCCGAGGGGAGCGTGAGGATCAGCGTGCGCAACTGGCGTGGCGATGCCGGAAAACCGAGGCGTAGTCGGGTGGCGACACTGTTGATCTGACCCAGGGACTGCGCCAGTAATTCACAGAGCATATGTGTCATCAGCGTACTGCGGCTGTAATGCGGCGTAAACACCGGCATCCGCTCATCCAGAGGAAGATTAAACAGCGGTTCGCCGTCGTCATTCATCAGATTCATCAATGGTGAGGCTGTCGCCAGCGGTTCACGTTGTGATTTACCGTTTAACTGGCTGAAGCGCCAGCTTTGTACGGTCGGTGTTTCATCCCACAGATAGCGTCGTGGGCTGGACAGGCCGCTATAGCCTTCCGTACCGGTACGCTGCATGGCCAGCCTGCGAGCTTCGTCGCCAACGCGGACCAGTGATGGCCAGATAAACGCATTTTCTCGCCCGCTTTCAACGGAAAAATGCTGCTTGCCAAACCGCGTCTGTGCAAACTCCACCCGGCTGGTAAACATCGGCGCATTCAAAAATTGCGGCTGGCTCAGCGAGCGAACCAGGACTTCAGCTGTCTGCCGCAGTCCATCATTGGCGTCACCATGATCTTCAATCAAGACGCCGCAGGTGTGCGTGTTGCCGACATCCAGAATCAGATCAACAGGGATAGCGGGGGTACTGAGCGTAGTAGTGACTAACTTTACTTCCGGAATGACTAGCTGTTCGCCGAGCATCGCGACAATGTTTAACCAGTGACCCTGATATTCAAACATCCGCATCGCGTGGGCCAGATCCTGTTCGTTGCGCGCTTCATGTTGATAGAGCGACTGGATAAAGGCCTCGCGCAGCCAGCCATCTATCCATGTCTGATCGAGAAAATCGGTCAGTTCATCATCATGCCAGGCCAGCGCAAAGCGTGTGCCGTTCAGAACGTCATTTTCGACTGGCGCAAGTGTTGCAGAGTCGTTACTTCGGGTCTGGCTATCAAACGCTATCGTCACGCGATGGCTATTACCAGCGCTGTCGGGCGTTTCAAGCTTACGAATTTGAACGCGCGCCCAGTTATCAGGCCCCTCAACGAAGGTGCGCGGCGGGTTGAAGCGGAAAAAAGGCAGGGGAAGCCATACGCCGTCCAGCAAGCTGAGCGAGTGATGCAAATCCAGCGTGCTCTCCGGTTTGACTACCTCTGGTTGATTCGTACCCTCGACCGCCAGCGTATAGCGCAGATGCGCGGCATCCCAGCTCAATCGCAGCAGGGGGCCATTGGCGGTTTTACGCACAAAGCGGCCAACGGCCGGTGAGCTTTGCGGCGTTAAACCAAAATCAAGAAACTGCACGCCGCTGTCGGCAATAAGCGTAACGCTTTGTTTATAATCGCAAAGAGTGACAAGCATCGTCAGGCTCCGATCTTCTTAAAGGTGACAGGCACAATCTTTTCTGCGCTATAGCGCGCGGTACAGGTGGCAACATCAAAGCTGTTCGCTTTACAGCTAATTTCTGGCATTGGGAAGCGAGAACCATCGCTACAACGCGCCGTACCCCGGCTTTTAATCAGCAGTTCACCGTTCTGATGCAGCCCGGAAAACAGTGGCACCCGGCAGATAATGTTGTCGCCGTGTACCAGACGCGCCGTGCCTTTGTTGTTTTCAATCTGATAGCGCAACGATGGGGCATTTTTCATTTCAAGCAACAGCCGCCAGTTGCCATTCAGGAAACGTGTCGTTCCGGCGCGCAGCTGGTTGGGTTCCATCACCAGCGCATCTTTAGCAATGGGAGCCAGTACAATGTCTTTAACCGGGGCTGGTTGTTCCGTATGGCTGGCAAGCTGTAGGGGCAGTTTGCGGGTAAGTGTCGGCCATGTCGGGGAGATAACCGCCGTGGGTTGCGCCACGGCGGGCGTTGGCGCTGATGGCCAGAACAGCGTTGCAGCTATCGCAATCATGATCGCAGCCGCGAAGGGTAATACCCAACGCCAGCGTCCTTGCGCAGTGGCGGCTCGGTGAATGATAGGGGCGACGCTGGGAGCCGATTCCTGTTCGTAAAGCAGCGGAATATCCGCCTGAGCGAAGGCTACTATCGGTTCAGTGGGGGAGTCATCGACAGGAAGATGTTCAATGAGCGGCGCTGCCTCAGCGATACGCAGGCAAGCAAAAGCATCACTACGTGGGCTTTCGTTGAGATTAACAAATCCCCAGAAGCAAATAACGGGTTTGTCATTGACCAGAAAAAGATGGTTCTCGCCCGGGAACTGCAATGTGTTTTCCAGCAACGCGCCGAAGAGCTGTTGCGCAGGTTTACCTGATTGCTGACAGTTGCCGGAGAGTGTCCACACCGTTTGCTGGAGAGCGTCAAGATAGCGCAGGGCAGCGTCGCGCTGAGCCGCGCTGGCGGCGTTCCAGCTGACTACGCTGCCTTCAACAGGCGAATACCAGTCAACGCGATCGCCTTCATCATTTAACTGCGGAATCGCCAGGCTGTCACATACGGCGAATTGTTTACGCAGGCGAAGGGTTTCGCGCACCTGATTTGCCGAATCAAACACGGCCTGCCCGCCGCCGCCCACCGCCTGAAAATCATCAAGATTTCCGCTGCGTAAGAGAATTTTTGCCACATTATTGCCCTTTAGACTTCTTCACGGCATTACTTTACGCAATGGGATATGACAACAAACGCTGAATGAGAGGGCTAAAAGGGGCAATTCTCAGCGTATTGAACCTCGGCATCCTAAGTAAAATCCGCTGCGAAGTCGGTGGGAAATTAGCCAGTGCGGGTAACGCCACGCCGAGCTATTTCTCGGGGTGATAACAACTCAAAAAGTATTTGTAGTATGTTATGATCTAGCCTGCAAATTCATTTTTCAGGCAGATTATGAACTATCGAGCAGATATTGTTGGGTTGAGAGGGATTGCTGTTTTATTAGTCATTCTTTTTCATGCGGGGGTTACGCTTTTCCCGTCAGGGTTTGTGGGCGTTGATGTTTTCTTTGTGATATCCGGTTTTTTAATATCAGGCGTTATACAGACAGCCATTGTTAATAACACGTTCTCATTTAGCCAGTTTTATGCCCGACGTCTCTGGCGTTTGCAGCCAGCAATGCTCACAATGCTATTGTTGTCACTCCTGGTGGCATCAATTTTTTATTTGCCTGACGATTATGCCGACTTCCTGAAAAGTGGACGTAAAGTTATTCAGGCCACAGCAAATCAATATTTTGCTCATGAAACCACAGGGTACGCAGCGCCAGATGCAGATAAAATGTTGTTGCTGCACATGTGGTCATTATCAATTGAATGGCAATGGTATCTGTTTTTTCCTGTAATCTATACTGTTGGCGCAAGGTTTTTAAATAAGCAGAAGCTGTTTTTAGTTGTCAGCTTATTTACCCTGGTCGCCATTGCTTATTCACTGTTTTTCGGAATAAAGCATCCGGTTCAAACATACTATGCCTTTCTTTCTCGGGTGTTTGAGTTTATGCTGGGAGTATTGGCCTTTGAGATGTCTAACAAGAAAAACATCCTCAAGGCTCAGTGGCAGAAAATTGTTACAGTAGTAGCACTGATAATTATTATTTTTGTTGCTACCCAAAATGATATCCTCAAGGCATATCCTAATTATTGGACATGGGCTGTTGCCATCAGTTCCGCCGTGTTACTTGCCTGGGGTGCAAAAGAAAAAGATACACTCTACACAAAACTAATCTCGTCTAAGCCGCTGGTTTACACTGGCGAAATATCTTACTCCCTGTATCTCTTTCATTGGCCGTTACTGGCTGCCCTGCATTATGTCGGTTATGAGAGTATGCCTGCCCGAGCATTGGCAGTGGCGTTAGCCTTTACGCTGGCATCTCTCACTTATTTTTATATCGAGATGCCGTATCGTAGGAGTAAGACCCCGTTATTAAAATCGCTTTTATTGCTGGTTATTGTTCCTTATTTGCTTGTTTATAGTATTTATACCATTGGAAAACATAACGACCAGTTCAGTGGTTTACGATTTGGTTCCGAAATGACAAGAGTCAATAAGACTCTCGCAGAATCACGTTTAAAACAACGAGAAGATTGCATGAATGTAAACGTGGAGGGTACGGATGCAAAATGTGTTGTTGGCGATAAAACATCAACGAATAGTGTTTTATTGATGGGGGACTCTCATTCCAATCAATACTGGAATTTCTTCGATCGCCTGGCGAAAGATGCCAATCTTGCAGTTGATATTAAATCGACCTCCTTGTGTCTCGCACTCCCCGGCATTTATCAATATGACTTTTGGAATTATCCGGGTATGGCCTACCAGCAATGCCACGATAATGTTAACGAATACTATAAGGCGATTGATTCAAAGAAATACAAGTTTGTCGTCATTTCCGAAGTATGGGAAAACTATGCCAGTTTTAATATTTACGAACATCCGGATGATAAAAAGTCACGTGATTTATCGATTGAACGCATCAACAAGGCAGCACGGGAGGGGATTAAGCGAATCATTGCCTCTGGCGCTACACCTGTCATAGTTAAATCTATGGCGCCAATGCCGGCAGGCTTTTTGACCTGTTTCTATGAGCACTTTAAAACACGCCGACCTTATTCAGCGAATGAGTGCAATCCGCATGCACAGGTAAATGATGCTCAGTGGTGGACAACTAAAATGTTTGACTCATTGCAGCAGGCGTTTCCACAACTCATCATCATTGATCCGAAAAAGGTACAGTGTGACGGTCAGCGTTGTGAGACCGAAATCGACGGTATTCCTTTGTACCGTGATGTCGGACATCTTAACGATTATGCGACCGGTATTTTTGCTGAACGGTATCTCAAGAAGATGGGTAATCCATTGAAAAATAAATATTAAAATGCGAATGCGCGGTATAGGGTAAAATCTGCCGCGCATTGCCTCATTGGTACATTAACGCATTGATAGTTTGAAAGTTTATGCCTTATGGTTTCTTGTTATTTGCCAGTTCGCGCCCCCTGTGCTGTTATTAAACCCCATATAATAAAATCGTAAGGCTTATAACCATGTCTACAGGGAAAACGCTTCTCGCGCTGGCGTTGAGCGCATTATTACCGGCAGGTGCGGCGTGGTCCGCGAATAACGACACGCTGATTTACTGTTCTGAAGCGTCACCGGAATCTTTTAACCCGCAAATTGCCAGTTCTGGCCCGTCATTCGTTGCCAGTTCGCAGGTGTTGTATAACCGCTTGATCAATTTTGATCCGGTGAAAAATATGCCGATACCGTCGCTGGCAACCGAGTGGAAAATTTCACCTGACGGGCTGACCTATACCTTTACCCTGCGTCAGGGAGTGAAATTCAACAGTAATAAATTCTTCAAACCTACCCGCGACTTTAACGCTGATGATGTGGTGTTCTCTGTCCTGCGCCAGAAAGACGCCAGTCATCCGTACCATAATGTTTCGCAGGGCAGCTACGAATATTTCCATGATGTAGGCCTGGATTCGCTTATTAAAGAGGTGAAAAAGGTCGATGATTATCACGTTCAGTTTGTCCTGAATGAACCGAACGCCGCGTTTCTGGCTGACTGGGGAATGGATTTCGCATCGATACTGTCCGCTGAATATGCTGATGCAATGCTGAAGAAGGGTACTCCGGAAAACGTTGATAACTGGCCGATTGGCACCGGGCCATATGCGTTGCAGCAGTACAAGGTGGATTCGCTCATTCGCTACATTGCCAACCCAAACTATTGGGATGGCGAAGTGCCGACCAAACACCTTATTTTTTCTATCACGCCAAATGTTCAGACCCGTCTGGCAAAACTGCAAACCAACGAGTGCCAGATTATCCCGGCACCGTCGCCTGTCCAGTTTGCCGAAATTACCAAGAATAAAGATCTGACCCTGCATAAAGTCGATGCGCTGAACGTGGGGTATCTGGCATTTAACACTGAAAAGAAACCGTTTGATAATGTGCTGGTGCGTCAGGCGTTGAACTACGCTACCGACAAGCAGGCTATTATCAAGGCCGTATTTTTGGATTCCGGTACAGTGGCGAAGTCGCCGATTCCGCCGAATATGTTGGGCTTTGATAAAAATTTGAAGGACTACACATACGACCCGGAAAAAGCGAAAGCGCTACTGAAACAGGCAGGCCTGGAGAAAGGCTTTGAAGCGACGTTATGGTCGATGCCGGTACAGCGGCCGTATAACCCAAATTCGCGGCGTATTGCGGAGATGATCCAAAGCGATTGGGCGAAAGTGGGCGTAAAAGCCAACATTGTGTCGTATGAGTGGGGCGAATATCTTTCAGGGATGCGCAAAGGCGAGCATGATACCGCGCTGTTTGGTTGGATGTCGGACAACGGCGATCCGGACAACTTCGCCGGCACGTTGCTGGGCTGCGGCAGTATTAAATCCGGCTCCAATGCCGCGCGCTGGTGTAATAAAGAGTATGATGGGGTCGTGAAAAAAGCACTGCTTGCCAGCGATCCTGCGAAACGCGCTGCGCTTTATGGTAAGGCGCAGGCGATTTACTTCCAGCAAGCACCGTGGATCGCGCTGGCGAACGGCAAAACGTTTTACGCTACGCGCAGTAATGTGAAGGGGTACAGCGTCAGTCTGATGGGCAGTGATTTTTCGAAAACGAAAATCAATTAAGGAGTGTGTATGTCACATCTGGATGACGTCATTGCGCGGGTTGACGCCGCGATCGATGAGAGTGTGATCGCTCATATGAATGAACTGCTGGTGGTGCTCAGCGATGACGCCGAGCTTAGCCGGGACGATCGCTATACGCAGCAACAGCGCTTGCGTACAGCGATTGCGCATCATGGTCGTCAGCATAAAGAGGATGAGGAGGCGCGTCGCGACCAACTTACCCGTAGCGGCACCATTCTGTAAGGCTCAAAACTGGCGTCTGGCTACCAGCCAGGCGCCGATCACCAGCATTATCGCGCCGCAGACCGGGCCGACAAGCGCTCGCCATGCAATCCCTTCACTTTTCACAATATCCATCACCAGCCCGCCAATTAACTGGCTGGCGACCAGCACCGCAATAGTTGTCGCCGCGCCCACGTATTGATAGCCGCTGATACTGGCAAAAACAAAAAACGACCCCAGCAGGCCCGGAATCAATGTCCACCATTTTACCGCAGATACCAGCTCACTTGCGCCCGCCAGCCCGTACTTCACCAACAGAATACTGACAAACAGCACGATGCCGACCAGTGAATTCAGCAGCATGGCGATCAGAATCGTCGAGGCGCTTTGAGTAATGCGCACCATGAGCGTATTTTGAATCACCAGGCCAATGCCTGCGGCAACCAGAAACGCCAGGGTGAGGGTATTGTTCATGCTTTTCCATCCGGATCGGTGCGGGTATCGAGCTGTAGCTGCATGAAGGTGAGATCCAACCAGCGGCCAAATTTGGTGCCGACCTGGGGCATCTGCCCCGTGGTGATAAAACCTAAGGTTTCATGCAGATGTAAAGACGCCGAGTTTTGCGCCTCAATACCCGCCACCATCACGTGCTTACCGCGACAACGCGCTTCTTCAATCAACGCTGTCAGCAGCGCGCGGCCAAGACCTTTTCCCTGGTGATCCGGATGAACGTACACAGAATGCTCCACCGTATGGCGGAAGCCATCGAAAGCCCGCCAGTCGCCATAGGAAGCATAGCCGGTCACCACGCCGTTTTCTTCGCTCACCAGCACCGGAAAATGGGCGAATTGACGGGCTTCAAACCAGGCGATACGGTTGTCGGTATCCACGGTTTTGTCGTTCCAGATAGCCGCAGTATGCACGACGGCGTGGTTATAGATTTCGGCGATCGCCGCGCAATCTTCTTTCGTCGCAAAACGAATGCTCATAACTTGAACCTCAGAGGATGTTCACTATAGTATTACGATATGAATACTATTGAAGACAATTTAAATCAACGGATCGGTGCAAGAATTCGTATCGAACGTGAATCACGCGGATGGTCATTAAGCGACCTCACCGAGCGTGCGGGCGTCTCTCGCGGCATGATCCATAAAATCGAACGCGGCGAGAGCAGCCCGACGGCGACGCTGTTGGCACGTTTGTCTGGTGCTTTCGGTATTAGCATGTCGACGCTGATCGCGCGAGCCGAAATGCAGGAGGGAAAACTGCTGCGCTTTGCCGATCAGCCCGTCTGGCACGATCCGCAAACGGATTATTTACGTCGGCATGTTTCACCACGAAGCGATATGCCGATTGACCTCGTTCAAATTGAGCTACCTGCTGGGAGTGATATCCCAATGCCCGCCTCGGCTTATGCCCTGGCGCGGCAATTGATTTGGCTGACCAAAGGCGAGCTGGTTTTTGTCGAGGGCGATACGCGCCATGAGATGAAGGCGGGTGATTGCCTTGAACTGGGCCCGCCAAACGACTGCCGGTTTATTAATGAGACGAAAGAAGCCTGTACCTATTTGGTGGTCAGGCTTAACACGCCTCCAGCCTGATGCGCCGCATATTGTTAAACGTATAGTGTGAATCAACGCTACGCTCTTAACAGGTTTTCAAACAAAGGCACAGGTTATGACCAAAGACACATTACGTCAGCGTCGCTGGGTTCTGGCATCACGTCCGCACGGTGAGCCGGTGGCTGATAATTTCCGCTTCGAAGAGGGAAGTGTTCCTGACGTTGCAGAGGGCGAAGTGCTGCTACGCACAATCTATCTTTCACTTGATCCCTACATGCGTGGCCGAATGAGTGATGCGCCGTCTTACTCACCGCCGGTCGAACTGGGGGCGGTGATGGTGGGCGGCACCGTCAGCCGTGTTGAGCAGTCGCGTCATCCGAACTTTAAAACAGGGGAATGGGTGCTGGGTTACAGCGGTTGGCAGGTTTATGACGTTTCCAACGGTGACGGGTTAGTGAAACTTGGCGAGGCGCCGGAACATCCTTCCTGGTCGCTCGGTATTCTCGGCATGCCGGGCTTTACCGCTTATATGGGGCTGCTCGATATTGGTAAGCCTAAGGCGGGTGAAACGTTGGTGGTGGCTGCCGCCACGGGCCCGGTTGGGGCAACGGTGGGGCAAATCGGTAAGCTCAAAGGCTGCCGCGTGGTGGGTGTGGCGGGTGGGCCTGAGAAATGCCGTCATGCGGTAGAGGTATTAGGATTTGATCTCTGTATCGATCACCGGGCGGAGGATTTTACTGAACAGCTCGCCAATGCGTGTCCGGCAGGGATTGACGTATACTACGAAAACGTCGGCGGAAAGGTCTTTGATGCCGTATTGCCGCTGCTGAATACCTCGGCACGTGTACCAATTTGCGGTCTTGTGAGTGGCTATAACGCCACCGATCTTCCAGCCGGCCCGGACAGATTGCCGCTGCTGATGGGCACCTTGTTGAAAAAACGGATCCGCATGCAGGGCTTTATTATTGGCCAGGACTATGGTCATCGGATTGGTGAGTTTCAGGAGGAGATGGGCCGCTGGGTACAGGAAGGAAAAATAAAATACCGTGAACAAATTATTGATGGCCTGGAGAATGCACCTGCGGCGTTAATCGGGTTGTTAAAAGGGGAAAATTTCGGCAAAGTCGTTATTAGTCTCGACGACGATAAGTAAAGTGTGTAACGGCGTAGTCAATACGCCGTTTTTTTTCGTGCAAAAATATCATAAACCGCTTTAATATAGAGTAACAGAAGCGTTGATATAAAACGCTCACCAAAAAGTATGATTTTTACGTAATTGTTCTTCTCGCCATCATCAGGAAATGCAACACCATCAGGTAGTCAATAACCGTATTTGAGATATGGCCTTGTGCTGGGTCATGACGATGAGAGCGACCATTATTATGTTTGATTTTGCCAAAGCGCAAAGATTGAGTTTGACTCAACAGGTAGAACAAAATTTAAAAAATGCATTAATTATCGGTGCGCTAAAACCTGGCGCGCGTCTGGTGACGAAAGATATTGCCGAAAGTCAGGGGATTAGTATTACGCCTGTGCGAGAAGCCTTGTTGCGACTGGTCTCGTCTGGTGCGCTGTACGCGGCACCTGCGCAGGCTTTTTTAGTCCCTGAACTTAATCTACAGCGTTATAATGAAATTCAGATAATCCGTAAAAAGCTGGAAGGTATGGCGGCAGCGGCGGCATCTCAAAAGATGACCGCAGAAAGAGTAAGCCAATTGCAGCAATTAGTCGAAGCGTTTCACTCAATTAAAAGCAGCGGCGATATTGCTAAAACGTTACAGGCAAATTATCAGTTTCGTTTTTGTCTTTATGAGTTTGCTGAGATGCCAACACTCACTGCCCTAATTGAGCAGTTGTGGGTGCGTGTGGGGCCCAGTTTCAATTATTTATACCCGCATGCGGATGAGCAATTCTATCAACGTGAGTTTTATCGCTCATTACTATTGGCGTTAGCGAAAGGCGCACAGGCTGAAAGTTACGAGGCCATGTGTGAGATTATTGACGAAAGCGGGGTGCTATTGCAGCAGCAATACATTAATTAATTTCAGGTATTAATTAGTGTTGATTAATATTAATTATTCATTTTAGCGGATATTAAAAATCGTTCTAAAGAACCCTCATCCCAACGGGACGAGGGGAGTGTTGTTTTTACTCGAAGGTCCAGCCCACGTTCAAGCCCACACCATAGTTACGCCCCGGTGCGGGCTCATAATAGCGGCCATTTGATTCGTTAACGATAACAGAACCAACATATTCGCGGTCAAACAGGTTGTCCACGCGACCAAAGACGTCCATGTTCACCTTGCCTATGTTGAATTTATAGCCGGTGTTCAAACCGACAACCGTCCACGATGGCGCTTTGGCGGTATTTTCATCATTCGCCATGATATCGCTCAGATAACGTATATCGCCCCCGGCATACCAGCCGCTTTCAGGTTCATATCCCAGTGAGGCAAAGCCCATATTACGCGCGATGCCCGGCATACGGTTTCCGTTACAGTTAGTATCGTCGCAGACGTTGGTGCGATAGGTTGCATCCAGATACGTCCACGCAGCTTTCGCGCGCCAGTTATCGGCAAAGCGTTGATCAAGCGACAATTCTGCACCCTGACGGCGTGTTTTACCGGCATTTTTATAGCTGGTGCGCCCGCCACTGCTGGCATCGGTGACAATCTCGTTATCGGTGTTGGTCTGGAAGAGGGCAACCGAGAACAACCCGTTGCCAATGCGGGTTTTACTGCCAATTTCAACGGTGTCATTGGTCGAGGGTTTAAGATCGAAATTCAAGCCGCTTTTCCCGTCTGAGCGATAAGATAGCTCGTTGATGGTTGGCGTTTCGAAACCGCGCCCGGCAGAAAGATAGACGTTCCACGCGTCGGTAATGGCGTACTTCAGAGAACCGGCTGGCAACCATTTGTGATAATTCGCATCGCCGCTGTCGTTGCCATTACGTGGGGTAACGTAGTGATCGTTAGAATCAAACCATACGGAGCTGTAGCGTACCCCGGCATCCAGACTCAGTTTATCCGTCAATTGCCACTGGGTTTGCAGATAGGGGTCAAGGTTCCACATCAGGTTACGTTCGTTGCGGCGTAAATCGCCTTTCTGACCGTACTCCGGCGTGCTGCCATTCATCACAAAGTTTTCATAACCTTTACGCTGTTCGCTCATGTTTTCGTAATCGAGCCCGGTGGTGAACGTCACTGGCACCAGCAACTCACCCCGATGCGTCCAGCGAGTATCGATCCCCTGATAATGGCGGGTTAATTCAATTACGCCACCGGCGTGAGTTGGATTAAGCTGCGGTGCGCGTGGGATCGACTGATACTGTGTGGTTTCGCGCTCGCCGGCATAAAGCATCATGCTCAGATCATCGTTTTCCGTTAGCTGACGATCGTAGCGTAGGCCCGCCTGAGTTTGCTTGATGGTTTTACGGGTGTGGTACTGCTCGGCGCGAGGTGACTGTTGCGGGTTATCGCGCCATTCGCTTTCGGTGAGACCGCCTGCATCATCGGCTTTAATATCGACGCTGTTAAACAGTAATGTCAGTTTGCTGGCGTCATCGATGCGTACACCCAGTTTGGCGTTGGCGAGATTTTTCTGTGCGCCGCTGCGATCGCGGTAACCATGCGTCGAAAAACGGCTGGTGGAGACGGTGTAATCGACGTCGCCTGCCTGCGTGCCGTCACCCACGGCACCGGAGGCTTTCAGGCCATATCGCCAGCTACCAAAACTGCCGTAATAGCTGCTGGCTTCAATAGTGCCTGGCTGCTGTCCGGTTTGCGTGTCGACGTTGATAACGCCGCCGGAAGAGTTACCGTACAGCGCCGAGAAGGGCCCTCGCAGGACATCGATGCTTTCGACGCTGTTGATATCAATATTAGAGGTTTGTCCCTGACCATCAGGCATCGTGGCAGGAATACCGTCAACGTAGAGACGCAGCCCGCGCACGCCAAATGTCGAACGCGCACCAAAGCCGCGAATCGACAGCTGAAGATCCTGCGCGTAGTTCTGGCGATTTTGCACTTGCAAACCCGGTACTGCGCCAAGGGACTCCGAGAGATTAACGCGCGGGGCGGCATGACGCATCTCCTCGCCATCGACCACGCTCACTGCGGCTGGAGTGTCCAGTTCTGACAAGGTTTGTGGAGCCGCGGTGACAATAATCGTTTGCTCATCGGCTGCCAAAAGGGCCGGCGAGAAAACGAGCGGTATGAGAAGCGCCGGAAGCGATGCTGAATGTACATTTATGATTTTCATTAGAAACCCGAAAGACGAACCAAATGGAACATATCCTAATCATGTTAATACTTATGTAAACATATTGAAAACTTTAGTGGCACTTTGCGTTAAACATGATGTCTAAAGGTGAAATTTTTTGCCGGGGACAGGGAATTAAGGCTCCACTTTGCGTCAATTAATGATTACTATTCGCATCTATAAAACGTCGTGCAATGACGCGATGAAGTTAAGAAGCCTTGTGAAGCAGTAACATATTGGTCCATCAAAGGGAGTCGTCATGTCATTACGTCAATTGTCCGCACCGCGTCTGCGTCGTTCGTTATTACTGAGCACTCTGTTACTGGCGGGCAGCTTTAGCGCCCATGCCGCCGACGAGATGCTGCGCAAAGCGGTCGGCAAAGGGGCTTATGAAATGGCCTACAGCCAGCAGGAAAATGCGCTCTGGCTGGCTACATCACAGAGCCGTAAACTCGATAAAGGCGGCATTGTTTACCGTCTCGACCCGGTGACGCTGGAAGTTACCCAGATTATCCATAACGATTTAAAACCGTTTGGCGCCACGATTAATAACCAGACCCAGACCCTGTGGTTTGGCAATACCACTAACAGCACTGTAACGGCGATTGACGCCAAAACGGGCGATGTGAAAGGCCGTCTGGTTCTTGATAACCGCAAACGCAGCGACACCGTGCGCCCGCTGGCAACGCGTGAACTGGCTGTGGACGAGAAAACCAACACCGTTTACGTGACCGGTTTAGGTAAAGAGAGCGTAGTTTGGGTGATTGACGGTGAGAAACTGGCGCTGAAAGCGACCATCGAAAATACCGGTAAAATGGGCACCGGCCTGGCTGTGGATGCGGACAAGCAGCGTCTGTATGTGACCAATGGTGACGGTGAACTGGTGACTATCGACACCGCGAGCAACAAAGTGCTGGAGCGTAAAAAACTTCAGGACGATGGCAAAGAACACTTCTATATCAATATTAGCCTGGATACTGCAGGTCAGCGTGCGTTTATCACCGACTCTAAAGCACCGCAGGTGTTGGCCGTTGATCTGAAATCAGGCAAGGTACTGGCGACTATCGATACGCCGGAATCCCTGGGCGTAATTTACAACCCAGCCCGTGATGAAGTTTACGTGACGCAACGTAAAGCGGGTACCGTGACGGTGATTGATGCGAAAACCTACAAGGTGACCAAAACCATCAAAACGCCAACCTTCCCGAACAGCCTGGCGCTTTCTGGCGATGGCAAAACCCTGTATGTGAGCGTGAAGCAGGAATCGACTCGCGAGAAAGAAGCGACTCAGCCGGACGATGTGATTCGTATCGCGCTGTGATATAAAAAAAGCGGCTAATCAGCCGCTTTTTTTTATTCTCTTATACCAATTACGGCGCTGAGCGATGAATCTCATGCACGCGCTTACGTACGCCAAACCAACCCGCAACCAGCAGCACGGCAATCACCGGAATTGAGCCTATGGTGTAGGTACCGTTTGGATAGTCAAACGCCATCAGCACCAGCACGCTGAACAGGAATAGCAGCGTCAGCCAGGAGGTGAACGGTGCGCCCGGCAGCTTGAAGCTGATATCCGCCGCTTTACCTTCTTTAATGGCTTTGCGCAGACGCATCTGGCAGACCACGATAAAGGCCCAGGATGCAATAATCCCCAATGATGCCACATTCAGAACAATTTCAAACACCTGGGACGGCACCAGATAGTTCAGGAATACGCCAATGACATAGACGCCGAGCGTCGCCAGTATCCCCGCGTAAGGCACGTGCTGGCGGCTCATTTTGGACATAAACTTCGGTGCGGAACCGCCCATCGACATCGAACGTAGAATACGCCCGGTTGAATAGAGGCCGGAATTCAGGCTGGAGAGCGCCGCCGTCAGGACCACTACGTTCATCACGTCGCCCATATACGGCACGCCGAGTTTTGAGAAGAAGGTGACAAACGGGCTCTGGCCTGCCTGATAAGCGTTCCACGGCAGCAGCAGCACCAGCAGCACAACCGAGCCGACATAGAACAGGCCGATACGCCAGATAACGCTGTTGATCGCCCGCGGCACTGTGTTCTCAGGATCTTTCGCTTCACCGGCAGCGGTGCCGACCAGCTCAATCGACGCAAACGCAAAAACGACGCCCTGAACCAACACCAGCGCAGGCAGCAGGCCATGCGGGAAGAAACCGCCATTATCGGTGATGAGGTGGAAACCGGTGGCGTTCCCGTCAAGCGGTTTGCCGCTACCGAGGAAAATCGTGCCGACAACCAGGAAGGCGACAATGGCCAGCACTTTCACCAGCGCGAACCAGAACTCCATTTCAGCAAACCATTTCACGCCGATCATGTTCATGGTGCCGACGATCGCCAGCGCGCCCAGCGCAAACACCCATTGCGGCACATCGCCAAACGCGCCCCAATAGTGCATATAGAGCGCGACGGCGGTGATGTCGACGATCCCGGTCATCGCCCAGTTGACGAAATACATCCAGCCTGCGACGTACGCGGCTTTTTCACCCAAAAATTCGCGGGCATAAGAAACGAAACTGCCGCTGGAAGGGCGGTGTAACACCAGCTCACCCAATGCGCGCAGTATAAAGAAAGAGAAGATCCCACACACCAGATAGACAATAGCCAGCGACGGCCCCGCCATCTGTAAACGCGCGCCCGCGCCGAGAAACAGGCCGGTACCAATCGCACCGCCGATAGCAATCATCTGGATCTGACGATTGCCCATCGCTTTGTGATAACCCTCTTCGTGGGAGTTCAGCCAACGGCGTTTCGCTGCGCGCTGCTCCTCGGTCGTGTTGTGCTTTGTATTCATTAATTTTATTCCTGCTTACCTGTCTAAATCCTTCACGGATGTCCTGTTACCCCGCGCAATGACAAACGATTGCGTGGATAGCAAATTATGCTGTCTTTCTCACGTTTCTGATGCAGAGATAAGACAAACATGGCGCTGCATCCTACACAAAACGCCAAATTGACGCAAAATATAGATGATGGATCTGAGGCCTGCGAACAACGCGTCTAACGTCGATTCAGCAAATATCACGATTTATGAATTCTGTTCATGGCTCCTTTCACATTTACCTGGCTAATACTTATCGCCCGTTTGCGTTACGGTATTAAGCACAACGTAAGGAGAGTCAGATGAAAATTATTCGTAGTGGGTCGCTGCCGTCAGTGAAAGGCCCGGACAGTTGGTTTACCGGTACGGTCAGAATCGATGCGCCTTTTCAGGCTGAAGATCCCGCGAAAGTGGGTGGTGCAACGGTGACGTTTGAACCCGGCGCTCGTACCGCCTGGCATACCCACCCATTGGGCCAGACGTTAATTGTGACGCAGGGGCGCGGTTGGTTACAGGAGTGGGGGAAAGCCCCGGAAGTGTTAAATCAGGGGGATATCGCGTGGATACCACCGGAGGTAAAACACTGGCACGGCGCGTGTGCCGAAACGGCAATGACCCATATCGCTATAGCCGAAGCCGAAAACGGTAGCCCGGTCACCTGGCTTGAGCAGGTGACAGAGGAACAGTATAAAGAGTGTTAATGTTAGCCTGAGTTGTTCAGATTACTGACAAAGTGCACTTTGTCCTTGCCGGATGCGGCATAAACGCCTTATTCGGCCTACAAAATAAATGATATACAATAAGTTGCAGGAATTCTGTAGGACTGATAAACGTAGCGCATCAGGCAATTTTGCATTTGTATCACTCTCAAGCGAGCCATCCTACGCGTGGCTCGCTTTTTTATTTCCCTATCTTCTCTGAAATGAATGAATTCTGAATTTTTGCCTGTCGGTGTAAAGCATGAGGGGAGAAGTATACTCTTCAGGCGCGCAGATAATCATAAACAGGGCGGTAGCACACAAATATCCAATCAATGGACATGATTTGATGCGCAAATATTTTTCGTGCGTATGATTCGTAGCAATAAAAAGGATGATTATTAACAGCGGATGCTATTTTTCTTGGGTGAATGCCGGGAGGTCCTTCCTTCCAGGAAAGTATTTTGCTGCGATTAACCTAATGGATAGATAAAAAGGATATAGAGATGTTGAAACAAATGACGATCGCATCGGTGCTGATGACGACGGTAGTAATACCCTGTAGCGCGACGCGTACTGAGACCAAACAAAACGAAAATATTACCATTGGCACCCTGGGCCCGGATGAGGGAAATGACCTGGCGCATACGACGTGTATGCTGAGTCGTTCAGGAAAAACCGATGACGGGAATGTAGAATATCTGGAGGGTGCGCACTGCCCATTGGGTGCAAAAGAGTGTGACTACTACGCCGTGATGAAGTTAAACTGTGTAGAAACAAGGCTAAAGCAAGTCATGTCAAGTGAACACTCGGCGATATATTCCAACGGCGATATCACACTGAATACGCAACAAACACGAATTCACCCTGAAACAGCAGACGATGAGGGAAGTGATTATAAGTTTGTGATGGTGATTAAAATGAAAGATTTTGAGAAGCGGGTTGAGATGGAGGGGTATTGTGGGGTGTGAGTGTGTTTACAAATGAAGGGAATGCTTTGTTATTTTACAACTCCCCATGTATCTCATTGGATTTCCGCGAACATTTCACTGTCAGATGTAAGATTATATCTGGTAGGCACTATAAGTTTTGGCGGAGAGGGGATTGATCATCAAAAAACCGCCACTCCGGCGGAGTACAATCATACCGGAGCAGCGGTGGCGATGAATCGCCAGTTTCGGTTACGCCGCAGACGGCGTCAGGGTAATACGATCCAGTGGCCCGACAATAAACAAATAAGAAGCCAGGCCAATAAGCCCCATTGAGCCAACATACAGAATTGCATAATCAAAAGATTGGGTGTTCGCGAGGATTATGCCAATCACCAGTGGCGTCACAATGCTCGCGAGATTACCACACATATTGAAAACGCCGCCCGCAATACCTAACACCTCTTTGGGCGAGGTATCGCTTAAAACGCACCAGCCCAGGTTGCCGAATCCTTTGGCGAAGAAGGCCAGGCTCATGGCCGCAATCACCACGAATTCGGAAGACGTGTAGTTGGCGATAATAATGACGCACGAAAGCAGCATGCCGCAGATAACCGGGAATTTCCGCGCAGTCGTCAGGCTATAACCGCGTTTAAGTAGCCAGTCTGAGAAAACGCCTCCCATTAATCCGCCGATGAACCCTGCGATCGCGGGGATGCTGGCAACAAACCCAACTTTTAGAATCGACATTCCCTTCGCCTGATACAAATAGGTCGGAAACCACGTCAGGAAAAACCAGGTAATGGATGTTACGCAGAACTGTCCAATGTAAACACCAATCATCATACGGTTTACGCAGACGCTTTTGATTTGCGACAGCGTCAGTTTGTGCTGCTCTTTCTTACTACCCAGAGTCGGCTCACCGCCGCCTTCGCGAATATAATCGAGTTCCTGCTGATTTACCTTTGGATGTTGCAGCGGATCTTTTACTTTTACCAACCAGAATATGCCCAGCAAAACGCCAATCGCGCCAATGTAATAGAAAACATAATGCCAGCTCAGGTTGTGCAAAATGATGGTCATCAACGGCGTAATAATACCCAACGAAATATACTGTGCCGCCTGATACACCGAGGTGACGAACCCGCGTTCATTGTTTGGGAACCACTGCACGCTTAACCGACTGTTTGCGGGGAAGGCTGGCGCTTCAATTGCACCCATCATTAAACGCAGCACCACCAGAACAATAAGTGGACTGGCATAAAGATAAATGGTGCCCTGAAACATCGTCACCAAAGACCAGCCGATTAATGCGCAGCCGTACACCATACGTGAACCGTAGCGATCTAACAGCCATCCGCCGGGCAATTGCATAATGACGTAGGAAATTCCAAACACGGAAAAAGCGAGACCCATGGCCTCCGGGTCGAATCCCAGCTCTTTACTCATGATCGGCGCAACAACGGATAACGTTGCGCGATCGGCGTAATTAAATACAGTGGCTAAAAACAGAAATATCAGAATGCTGTAACGGACATTGGTACGTTTTATTATTGTATTCATCACCCACTCCTGTTTCAGGGTTGCGAGAGAATAGTATAGGGTAAGAGGGCGGGAGAACCCGCCCGAAGACTACGGACGTTTACCGAATTCGCAGGAGAGCTGCGTCCATCGACGGGCCTGCTCGCTGAGGCTGAAACCCAGGCCGTGGCGATCGGAAATCCACATCCGACCATCACGCAGTTCAAGTTGTTCATTAAACAGTGGATTCAGCCACTCGAAATGCTCCAGCCATGGCTCCAGTGGATAGGCCGCGGAAAGATGTAAATGCACTTCCATCGCGAAATGCGGTGCCAGCTTACGACCATGTTTGGCGGCGAGATCCATAATCTTCAGAAATGGAGAAATCCCTCCAACGCGCGGCGCATCGGGCTGAACGAAGTCACTGGCGTTGCCCAAAATCAACTGTTCATGCTCGCGGAAACTGGTCAACATTTCACCGGTGGCGATTGGCGTATCCAGTGCGGCGGCGAGCTGCGCGTGGCCTTCCACGTCATAGGCATCGAGCGGCTCTTCAATCCAGATTAAATTGAATTGTTCCATTTTGCGGCCCATGCGAATAGCGGTTTCGCGATCCCATTGCTGGTTGGCATCGACCATGAGCGGGAAATCATCGCCCAGCGCTTCACGCACGGCGGTCAGGCGGCGAATATCCTCCGCGCAGTTTGGCTGACCGACTTTCAGCTTGATGCCGCCAATGCCGTTTTCACGTGAAATGACCACGTTTTTAAGGACCTGATCCAGAGGCGTATGGAGGAAGCCGCCCGAGGTGTTGTAGCACTGCACTGAATCACGATGTGCGCCCAAAAGTTTCGCCAGTGGTAAACCCGCACGTTTCGCTTTCATATCCCACAGCGCAATATCGATAGGGGAGATAGCCTGAACGGCCATGCCACTTCGGCCAACGGATGCTCCGGCCCACAATAGTTTGGTGTAAATCTTATCGATATCATTGGGATCTTCGCCCAACAGGTTGTCGGCAATTTCTTTGGCATGCGCGTAAATACCCTGACCGCCTGCGCGTTTGGAGTAGCTAAAGCCGACGCCCTCGAAACCATCGCGACTGCGAATTTCGGCGATAATGATTGCCACCTCGGTCAGCGGCTTCTGGCGCCCGGTAAGTACCTTTGCGTCGCTTACTGGGGTGGCGAGCGGCAAGAAGGCGAGAGAAAGCTTCACCCACTCAATACGGTCGCCGGTTTCTGCTGCTGTTTTACTGTTGGCCGCTTTCGCGTAGGTCACCGAATCGGAATTTGCGCTAAAGGTCATATCTGTCTCCTGATAATCAAATGTTTGCGCTAACATTTGTATCCTGGCCTATTTCAACAGACCAGAGGATTGATTTAAATCTGAACAAATGATCACAATTGCATGACTAAAAAGGCAATATAGTGTAATGGATGTCACATTCCAGGTGGGTTTGGGGAACTGCACAATGAATAATGATATCGCTAACATTAAGTGATTGATATCATTCTCTAAGCAATTGTTTTTACTGAGTAAGCGTGGCGCTCGTCTGGTAATAGCGGGGAACATCATGAATAATACCTGTTCAACTTCATATCTGAGGCAGGACTAACCACATTGAAACGTCCCGAAACCCCTCGTGCGCCAACGCTCGAAGACGTCGCGCGTGCAGCCGGACTGTCTTCAATGACGGTCAGCCGGGCGCTCAATACGCCGCAACTGGTGAGGCCAAAAACAGTTGAAAAAGTGATGCAGGCGGTGCGTGCTACCGGGTATATCCCGAATGCACTTGCTGGCGGGCTGGCATCACGGCGTAGCAAACTCATTGCCGTTGTGGTGCCACAAATCAATAACAATATGTTTGTTGATACCATTCAATCCTTAAGCGATACCCTGGCCCAGCGTGGCTATCACATTCTGCTATGCGTAGCGGGATATACGCAGCAAACGGAAGCTGAACTGGTGGCAACGCTGCTTTCTCGTCGTCCGGATGGTGTGGTGCTGACCGGAATCCATCACACCACGGAACTTAAAAAGGTGATTCTTAATGCCGCAATTCCGGTGGTAGAGATCTGGGATCTCACACCGACACCGCTGGATATGCTGGTGGGTTTTTCCCATGAAAAGGTTGGTCAGGCGACGGGGGAATATCTCATAAAAAAAGGTTACCGACGTCCTGGTTTGTTATGGACTGCCGATCGCCGCGCCGCTCAACGTAAGCATGGTCTGTGTTATGTCTTGAAACGTTATGACATCGACGAACCGCCACAAATCGATGTCCCGCTTCCCGCTTCACTTGCGCTTGGGCGCAGCGGGCTTAGTCAGCTGTTGGGCGAAAGCGAATTCGATATTATTGTGTGTAGTTCTGACACCCTGGCGCAGGGGGCCATTATGGAGGCGGAATCTCGCGGGTTACGTGTGCCTCAGGATCTCGCAGTGATAGGCTTCGGCGATCTTGATTTTGCCGCGTTTAATCGTCCGGCAATCACCACGGTAAGCGTTGACCGACGCGGGATCGGTGAACGTGCGGCGATACTGTTGGCCGATCGTATCGAGCATGTCACGCGCGATGAAACGATTCTGGATTTAGGGTTTGAACTCATTGAGCGAGAGTCGGCGTAGACATCGTTTATCATCACTTTCACCTGTTGCACTACACTTATCCCTTTCCCCAAAAGTGGAGGCAGCATGATAACGCTCTACGGTGTACCGGGCTGGGGTTCCGCCATCAGCGAACTGATGCTAACACTCGCGAAAATTCCCTATACGTTTATTGATGTTGAGGGTTTCGATCAGCCGGGTCCAAATCGGGCCTTACTCAAGGCGCGTAATCCGCTTTGTCAGGTGCCAACGCTGGAACTGGAAAACGGCGAAATCATGACCGAAACGGCGGCCATCGCCCTGATGATTCTCGATCGTTGCTCTGATCTTGCGCCGCCGATGGGGCGAGCCGAAAGGCAACAGTTTCAACGGTTGCTTATCTGGCTGGTAGCCAATGTGTATCCCACCTTTACGTATGCCGATTATCCTGAGCGTTGGGCCGCCGATGCCTCTGAGCAGCTTAAAGAAAACTGTATTGAATACCGCAAGTCACTTTATCGCTGGCTGGAAACAGAGCTCCGCGCTCAGCCTTACGCGCTGGGCAGTGAAATCACATTACTTGATTGCTATATCGCGGTGATGGTGACATGGGGGCCGAGACGTCCGTGGTTTGAACTCAACACGCCAGGGTTAATGTCGGTAGCCGACGCCGTCTACCAGAGAGGCGATCTCCAGCAGGTGCTGCGTGATAATAAATTAATCTAAATCATAAACGCCTAAGCGGGAGTAAGG
>NZ_CALSBS010000016.1 GCF_943590815.1 Pseudocitrobacter vendiensis
CAAAACCGGCTCGGTCGGTCCCCTCACCCTAAGAGAGAGGGAGAAAACCAGCGCAGATCTGCAAAATCGGTTCGGTTGGTCCCCTCATCCTAAGAGAGAGGGAGAAAACCAGCGCAGATCTGCAAAACCGGCTAGGTCGGTCCCCTCTCCCTGAGGGAGAGGGTTAGGGTGAGGGGGAAAAACCCCACCATCAAAACGTATAACTCGCCCCCACCTGCACCGTGCGGTCGCGGCCAATCCAGCAGTTGGTGCTGTCGTAGCAACTGAAGGTTTCTTTGTTGGTCAGGTTTTGTGCGCTGGCTTTCAGCATCAGCCCGTTCAGGCTGCTGTCGATAGCCGACATATCGTACGATACCGCCATATCATACTGCGTCGTACCGCCCAGCTTACCTTCGTTATTAGCCGGAGAGATCTCCATCGGCCCGGTGTAGCGTACCCCCGCGCCCACGGTTAATCCGCTGAATAGGCTGCTGTCAAAGGTGTAATCCCCCCACAGATTAAACGCGTTTTCCGGCACCTGTGTCGGGCGCTTACCTTCGTAAGTTTCATCCTCGGTATTGATAGCGTGCGTATAGGCGTAGTTGGCAATCAGATTGATATTGTCCGTCGGGCGGCTAACGACGGAAAGCTCCGCGCCTTTCGATTCAATCTCCCCCGTCTGGCGGTAGTTCCAGCTTGGGTCCGCGCTCACCACGTTTTTCTGGCGAATATTAAACACCGATGCGGTAAAGGTCGTCGCGTAATCAGCCAGCAGGTATTTCACGCCGCCTTCCACCTGTTTGCTGGTGGTCGGTTTCACGTCCTGCGCCGTCAGGTTACCGCGCGGCGATACCGGCAGGAAGCCTTCTGAGTAGCTGATAAACGGTGACAGACCATTTTCAAAGGCATACAGCGCGCCCAGACGTTTAGTCACGCGATCCTGCGAGATCCACGCTTTTTGCTGGTCATTGAGATAATCCGTGGTAGCGGACTGGTACTCATCATAGCGAATGCTACCAAGAATATTCAGGCCGCCGAACTCCACCTGATCCTGGAAGTAATAGCCCTTCTGGTTGTAAGAAAGACGATTTTTCTGCGCGGTGTAGAGCCCTAAATTATCACTGGTGATCTGCGAGTAATCCGGATGCAGCATATCGATGCCCGGCGTGGTCGAGGCATAGCGGTAGTTATAGTGCGAATTCAGTTTCTGGTAATCGAACCCCGCCAGCAGGTGATGCTGCCAGTCGCCAAACGCGAAGGTTTTGGTGACCTGGTTATCGATATTAACGCTGTGCAGGTCTTCATCGGTGGTATAGGCAAAGCGGTTAAGTTCATACACGTTTGCGCTGCCCGCATTCCCGGTGGAATAAGCGCTGCGCTGATGGGTATCGATATCAAAGTAACGCGCTTTCTGGACGATGCCCCAACCGCTGTCGAACTCATGCTCGAAGCTATAACCCACCATCCACTGACGCTGTTCGAAACCACTCCACTTATCACCCGCAAAGTCGCGACGCCCGGCGTAGCTGGAACGCAGATAAGAAAGCGGTAATGGATTGGACGGCGTCAGGCTCGGCGTATTTTGCGCCAGCGCGTCAAACGTGAGACGTGTTTTGTTATCAGGCTGCCAGGTAACGCTCGGCGCAACCAGGTAATCTTCGTAACGCGTAGTATGCGGCTGGTCGTCGCCTTCACGCGCTTTGCCCAGCAGGCGATAGCTCCAGTCGCTGTCGAGGATACGTCCCGTGGAATCCAGATATCCCTCTTTCAGGTTGCGCGTGCCCGTGTTAAACCCCACTTCCGTGCGCGGCTCAGTTTGCGGCTTTTTCCCCTGAATATTCACCAAACCGCCCGGCGAACCGTTGCCATAAAGCACCGATGAGGGCCCCTTCAGAATATCCACGTTTTCAATCAGCAGCGGGTCAATACGCGCTTTGGTGTTGCCATTGACGTTATAGGGCAATTGCAGGCCGTTATAAAATTCATTGTCGACGGTAAAGCCACGAATTTTATATTCGCTCATGTAGCTGGTGCTGCCGCGCACTTCCGTCGAAACGCCCGGCGCATAGCGCAGAATTTCATTGACCGAGTTGGCATGACGTTGGGCGATTTCTTTCTCGCTGATGGTATTGATGACCTGCGGCGTTTTACTCTCCGCGACAGCGGATTTGGTGGCGCTGTTGGTCCAGACGGGCAGTTCACTGCTCCCCTGTGAACCGGTGACGACCATAGTCGTTTCAGCGTTGTCGGCCAGGGCCGGAGTGGCGAGAGCAAGTGCAATCATTCCCGAGAGCGTACGATAGGCGAAGCGCATAATGTTTGTCTGACCAATAATTAGAATAAAGAATGCTAATTATTCTCATTTTTATTTGATGCGCAATAGCCAGATGCACCGCGACTCAAAAATTTGTGGGGAATCAACAGAAAGGAAGAAAAACGGCCCCGAATGGGGCCGTTGAAGCATGATGCTTAGTTGTTGCGGCGCAGGAAGCGGAAGATACCCAGCACCACAATGGCGCCCACAACGGCGACCATGAAGCTGTGCATATCAAAGCCCATCGCGCGATCGCCAAAGCCCAGCGTGGTGGCAATCCAGCCGCCCACGACCGCACCGACGATCCCCAGCAGGCAGGTCAGAATAAAGCCGCCGCCGTCTTTCCCCGGCATAATCAGTTTGGCAATAACACCCGCAATAAGACCAAAAATAATCCAGGCAATAACACCCATTTTTACCATCCTCCAATTAAAAAAACCTCAAAAAAAGCGCCGACATTCTGCGCCGCTAATGTTTCAAGTATAGGTAATTACTCTTAAAAATCTCGCCGTCGCGCTTAAATTTTATTCACACACTGAATATGTTTGACCTGAACAGGCCCTTCTCGCCCGCACGCCGCGCAGAAAGCGAACGTAAAAATTTTTTTACCGAGGCTGAAGTTTCCTGAACGTAAACCGATAACAACCAGACGGTTTATCCTCCAGAAGAGATAGCAGATGAATCAATACCCTTCGCAATTCCTGAAACAAAACCCGCTGGCCGTTTTGAATATTCTGCGCGATCTTCATCGCGATGACGTTCCGCTACGCGTCTCGTGGGGAAGCGGGCAATTTATCAGTCGCCTTCTGGAAGTGAGCAAAACCGAACTGGTACTCGATTTTGGCAGTCAGGAGTACGAGAACCGCGCAGTTCAGCGAGTGGAAAACGTCACTCTCACCGCCGAAACCGCCGGCGCAAAAATGGAATTCACGGTGACACAGTTGCAGGTGGGAGAATATCAGGGGCTTCCTGCATTCATCATTCCCGTTCCGCCAACACTCTGGTTTATTCAGCGTCGTGAATATTTTCGCATCACCGCCCCGTTGCATCCGCCCTACTTTGGTAAAGCCCAACTCCCCGGTAATCAGCCGATGTATTTTCGGCTTTTTGATCTGTCGCTGGGAGGAATGGGAGCACTGCTGGATAGTCAGCCGGAAGCCGATTTACAGCCGGGAATGCGTTTTTCCCAACTGGAGCTGGATATGGGGCCATGGGGAAAATTTCATTTTGATGCGCAGTTGATTGCAGTCAGTGAGCGAAGAGTGGTCGATCATAAAAACGAAACGGTGAGTACGCCACGGTTGAGTTTGCGTTTTCTGAACGTTAACCCGGCGGCAGAACGCTCGCTCCAGCGCATCATTTTTTCGCTGGAGCGAGAAGCGCGTGAGCGCGCCAATAAGGTTCGCGTTTAGTTACATCGCATCCATGGCTTTCTGCATTTTCCAGATATAGCGCGGCGCCTGCGGAGCCGGATGGTTTTCGACAACGTGTTCGAAGAACTCATCTTTATCCAGATCGTTGATTTTGCTGATCGCTTTTTTGCGATCGGAGGAGAACGTGCGCAATAGCGCGCCCGCGCCGTTGGCATAAGAGACCATCAGCGCGTACTGCATCACTTCCGGGTCCTTAATGCCTGCCAGCGAGCCATGTTCCAGAATGCTCAGATAAGCCGCCCCCATGGAGATATTACGCTCCGGGTTTTTCAGCTCGCTGGTTGACGGTTGACCGCTCCAGCCCATATGGCGATAGACATCTTTTCCGGAGGTGGACGCTTTGAGTTGCATCAAGCCCACCGCGTTAGATTTGCTGACGGCATTCGGGTTACCGCCAGACTCAATGGCAATAATGGCGGTGATCAAACGCGGGCTTACGCCCCACGCCGCACCGGCTTTTTCGCTAATCGGCATCCATTGCATTGCGCGTTTTACCGGCACCTGTGGGTCCCAGGGCGGGTTTTTGTAATCCTGTTTTGAACTGCATCCGGCAAGTAACACAATTAAAAAAGCAAACCATCTCAATTTCACGCAACTATCCTTTTTAGCTCAAGTATGCCGCCAGTAATGACAATAACGGGTTCAGGCGGCATGATACTCGTTTCGTTCTCTGCAAGGAATTGCCATGTCACAGTTTCATCTGATCGCCCCGTCGGGCTACTGCATCAATCAATCCGCCGCCGAAATGGGCGTTGACCGACTGATAAGCGCAGGGCATCAGGTCAACCACCAGCAGGTCATTCCCCGTCGTAGCCAGCGCTTTGCGGGCGTCGAGAGCGAGCGTCTGGCCGATATCAATCAACTCGCCGAACTGAAAGGTAAAAATCAGATTGTCCTTGCGGTGCGCGGCGGCTATGGCGCAAGCCGTCTGCTGGATGCCATCGAGTGGCCGTCGCTCGTCGCGCGCCAGCAGCAGGATCCGCTACTTATCTGCGGCCACAGCGATTTCACTGTCATTCAGATGGGGCTGCTGGCAAAAGGTGACGTCATCACCTTCAGCGGGCCGATGCTGGCGGGGAATTTTGGCGCGGAAACCCTGAACGACTTTACCGTGCATCACTTCTGGCAGGCGCTGCGCAATGAAAGCTTCACGCTTGAATGGGCGGGCGACGGGCCGCAGTGTCGCGAAGAAGGCACTCTGTGGGGCGGGAATCTGGCGATGCTGACGTCGCTGGTGGGCACGCCGTGGATGCCGCAAATCCGCGACGGTATTCTGGTGCTGGAAGATATCAACGAACATCCCTTCCGCGTGGAACGCATGCTGCTGCAACTATTGTACGCGGGTATTCTGCCGCGTCAAAAGGCCATCGTGCTCGGTAGCTTTACCGGGGCCACGCCCAATGATTACGATGCGGGTTATGATTTGCAGACCATGTACGACTATTTACGCTCGCGGCTGGCGATTCCGGTCATCAGCGGGCTCGATTTCGGCCACGAGCAGCGCACCGTCACGCTGCCGCTAGGGGCGCAGGCGAAACTGGTACACTCGGCAGACGCAACCACACTGACCATCAGCGGGCATCCGGTCCTTCGTTAAGGCTTATTGGTGGGATGTTGCAACATATATAGCATCCCACAAACCCACACATTCCCTTTCTGAATATAATTAAAATATCTTAAAGCCTTCGTAAGAAATAATAACAAAAGCTCCCTTAAGGCCAATTTAAAATGAACCGCCATTTTAAATCTATCACTTAATGCGAGTCTTTTTATATGGAAATAAAAGCTTTCAGACGAATATTTTTAATCCCAATATTAATTCTGATTTATGGTTTTTGGCAGTTCTGGCGTCTCGGCGGCACGCCTTCGGGGCACAATTCCTCTGCTGCACTCCGCGCAGGTCTCTCCGTCTTTGCGGGGCTTTGTAGCGTCGGCTCCATTCTCATCTGCCTTTTGGCAATGGTGATTTGCTATTTGAGCGTAGTCGCGTCGCGTACCTCGCAAAATAAATTGATTGCCACATTTACCCTGTGCCGGGGCATTATCCCCATCTTTATGCTGCTGATTATGATCTTCAACGGGCTGGGGATTGTCTCGTTAGTGGGCGGTGAGCTGGCCTGGTTGGTTTCGCTGACGCATTCCGGTCACGGGTCAGGAAAAGTATTTGTGATGGCTCTTTGTGCTATCGGCGCCATATTGTGGATGCTGCTGAAAAGCATGTTTTCCATCCGTCGCTGCTTTGCTTTCTTTAAGCGCGAAGAAAGCCATATTCACGGCCACTCGGTCTCAGAGGAACAATCTCCGCAGCTGTGGGGCTGGGTGCGCGATCTGGCACAGAAGAGCCAGGTGGTGATGCCGGATAACATCGTGGTCGGCTTCTTTGACTGTTTTTATGTCACCGCCAATAACGTTCGCCTGAACAGCGGCGATCTGCTGACCGGCAATACCCTTTATTTACCTCTCACCTACTCATCGTTGATGAATAAAGACGAGGTGGCGGCGGTCATTGGTCACGAACTGGGCCATTTTACCGGGAAGGATACGCAGTACAGTTTACGCTTCGCCCCGGTTTATGCGGGCCTTGAAAATACGCTACAACAGATGGCAAATAACTCAAACGGTGTGGCGTGGATTGACCGCATCGTGTTGCATCCTGCGTTGGATATGGGCCTGTGGTTCCTGATCAAGTTCCACGAAACGGTCAGCTACTGGAGCCGTATTCGTGAGTTCGCCGCTGACCAAACCGGAGCGCGAGCCAGCTCGCCGCAGGCACTTTCCAGTGCGCTGCTGCGTATTTCCGCACTATCAGAAATGGTCGGCAACTATCTCAACACGGTGATGTCAGGTAAACAACAGGCACCGCAGGAGTGGATAAGCGGCCTGCTCGACGAAGCGCGCAAAACAAATACCTTCGATGTGCAGGCGTGTCTGGAAGATGAGATTCAGCACCCGACAGACAGCCACCCGGTCACGCGCGCGCGTATTGAGGCGCTGGATGTTAAAATTGACGACAGCCTGATTGCACACGCGACTCGCCAGGTGTCCGAGGGCGATTTCGCCTCTCTGGGTGCGTTATTCGGCGGGCTGGAAGAGGTGCGCGCGTCGATGTCGCAGTCGCTGACGGAAGAAGCCGTCCAGTATAATGCAGAGCACCAGCAGATGCTGGAATCGCACGCGGTACTGGCAACGGAAAGCTGTGAAATCTGGCGCGATAACAAGAAAAAAGTGTTGCTGCAAAGCGCGGGTGCTGCGTTCCTCATGGTGATGGGTTTCCTGTCTCTTTTCGCGCCAAACAGCTCCGGTTTTTCCCTATTTCTCATTACCCTGGCCTGGTTTGTAGCGATGATGACTTTCATGTTGTATCGCTCCGGCAAGACACCACTCTATACTTTCACGCCAACGCACATTGAGTGTAGCGATCTGGATAAACCTATTGAGTGGACCGCCATTACTGGCTTTGACGTTGAGGAACGTCATGAAGCGTTGTGCATCGTGTTGAGCTGGCGGGAAGGCTATCAGCCGCCGAAGAAACTCAAGCGTATGGTGCGCGGCGTGGAAAACCGGGGTGTGGGCAAACTCTTTGCGCTGATAGTCTATGCGGATATGCGTAAAGCACAGGATGGAACGAAAACAGAAATCTCTGCGGTCAGCGTGATTGAAGAGTTTCAGCAGTATCTGCGTTCGGCCCATGCGCGACAGGAACTTAAAGAGAACCGCTAACGCCATAACCTACAGCGTCGCCCGGTCGAGTTATCGGGCGACGCTGTAAAATAAAAAAACATTCAATCCTCTTATTGTTCCCCTGTTCACGCGCTAATTATGATAACTTTTTGTAACTAGCTTGTTCGTTATCGGGGAGTACGTGAACATTGGACGCCGCGGCAGTCATTAGTCTCTTTATTTTGGGTTCAGTCTTAGTAACCTGTAGCATTCTTTTAAGTTCATTCTCTTCCCGCCTCGGTATCCCGATTCTGGTTATCTTCCTCGCCATTGGCATGCTCGCAGGCGTAGATGGCATCGGCGGCATTCCTTTCGATAATTATCCGTTCGCTTATATGGTGAGTAACCTCGCGCTGGCGGTGATCCTGCTGGATGGCGGGATGCGCACCCAGGCGAGCTCATTTCGCGTCGCCCTTGGCCCGGCATTATCACTGGCAACGGTAGGCGTGTTAATCACCTCCGGGCTGACCGGTGTCGCGGCGGCGTGGCTGTTTAACCTTAACTGGATTGAAGGCCTGCTGATTGGCGCGATTGTCGGTTCCACGGATGCGGCGGCAGTGTTCTCTCTGCTGGGGGGCAAAGGGCTGAACGAGCGTGTCGGCTCGACGCTTGAAATTGAGTCCGGCAGTAATGATCCGATGGCGGTCTTTCTGACCATCACCCTGATCGAGATGATTCAGCAACACGAAACGGGTTTAAGCTGGATGTTTGCCGTGCATATCATTCAGCAGTTTGGTCTGGGCATTCTGATTGGCCTCGCGGGCGGTTATCTGCTGTTGCAGATGATTAACCGCATCACCCTGCCAACCGGGCTGTATCCGCTGCTGGCCCTCAGCGGCGGGATCATGATTTTTGCCATTACTACCTCGCTGGACGGCAGCGGTATCCTCGCCGTGTACCTGTGCGGTTTCCTGCTGGGTAATCGTCCCATCCGTAACCGCTTCGGTATTCTGCAAAATTTCGACGGGCTGGCGTGGCTGGCGCAAATCGGCATGTTCCTGGTGCTTGGCCTGCTGGTCACGCCGTCTGACCTTCTGCCAATTGCCGCTTCCGCCCTGCTGCTGTCGCTGTGGATGATTTTCTTCGCCCGCCCATTATCGGTGTTTATCGGTCTGCTGCCGTTTCGCGGGTTTAACCTGCGCGAGCGCATCTTCATCAGTTGGGTGGGTCTGCGCGGCGCGGTGCCGATTATCCTCGCCGTCTTCCCGATGATGGCCGGGTTGGATAACGCGCGTCTGTTCTTTAACGTCGCCTTCTTCGTGGTGCTGGTATCGCTGCTGCTTCAGGGGACCTCACTCTCCTGGGCGGCAAAACGCGCCAAAGTGGTGGTGCCGCCCGTTGGCTGGCCGGTGTCGCGCGTCGGGCTGGACATTCACCCGGAAAACCCGTGGGAACAGCTTATTTATCAGTTGAGCGCCGACAAATGGTGCGTGGGCGCCGCGCTGCGTGACCTGCATATGCCGAAAGATACGCGCATCGCCGCACTGTTCCGCGATAACGTTCTGCTGCACCCAAACGGCAGTACCCGGTTACGCGAAGGCGATATTCTTTGTGTGATTGCCCGCGAGCGCGATATTCCGGCACTCGGCAAACTGTTCAGCCAGTCACCACCGGTAGCACTGGATCAACGTTTCTTTGGTGACTTTATTCTCGAAGCCAGCGCCAAATTCGCCGATGTGGCGATGATTTACGGCCTTGATGGCGTCGAGGAGTTTCGCGATAAACAGCAGTCGCTGGGCGAGATCGTGCAACAGTTGTTAGGCGCCACGCCGGTGGTCGGTGATCAGGTAGAGTTTGCCGGAATGGTGTGGACGGTCGCCGAGAAAGCCGATAATGAAGTGGTCAAAGTCGGGGTTAAAGTCGCCGAGGAAGAGGCGGAATAACCGCCTCACCCATTAAGTTACACTGTCACAACAGGGACGCGCGGGGCCAGCGCGCACATTAACTCATAACCCACCGTTCCTGCACAGGCGGCAACGTCATCGATTTTGATGCCGTTGCCCCACAGCTCTACTGGCGCGCCAATTCCCGCATTGGGGCACGGAGTTAAGTCCACCGCCAGCATATCCATCGACACCGTTCCCACCGTGGTGGTACGCACGCTGTCTACCATCACTGGCGTACCCGACGGTGCAATACGCGGGTAACCATCCGCGTATCCACAGGCAACAATACCAATTCGCTGCTCCTGCGTGGCGGTGTAGCGGCTACCGTAGCCCACCGTGTCGCCCGCTTTCAGGTTTTGCACGGCGATAATCTGGCTGCTCAGGGTCATTACAGGTTTAATACCGCTATTGGCCACGTCCTGCCACTGGCCAGAAGGCGAAGCACCATAGAGAATAATGCCCGGCCGTACCCAGTCATAATGCGTTTCTGGATGCCAGAGCGTTGCCGCCGAATTGGCAAGCGAGCGCGGGCATTCCAGCCCCTCCGCCGCCTGTTCGATTCGCAGCATAGGCCGTTCGATACCCTCGCTTTTTTCTGCTTCCGCGAAGTGCGACATCAACGTCATCGCGCCGACGTTCGGCACTTTACGCAGGATCTGCCACACGGTACTGACACGATCCGGCGTAAACCCAAGCCGGTTCATGCCACTGTTCACTTTTAGATAGATATCCAGTGGCGCGTTTAACCGCGCGTCCTGAAGCGCTTTGATCTGCCAGTTGCTGTGAACACTGGTCGTTAACCTATATTTATCAAACAATTCCAGCTCATCGGCATGGAAAAACCCCTCCAGCAGCAGAATGGGCCCTTTCCATCCCCACTCACGTAGCTGGATGGCATCTTCCAGATTGAGCATCGCGAAACCGTCTGTTTCGCGTAATGCGCTCCAGACACGTTTCAAACCGTGCCCGTAAGCATCAGCTTTCACCACCGACCAGACGCGTGATCCCGGGGCCGCCCGGCGTACAACGTTCAGGTTCTGCCGCAGCGCCGAAAGATCGATGCTGGCTTCTACAGGACGAGACATGCGTTCTCCTTAATGATGAGCGCCGTGTAAATGCTGAGGACGTGACGGCGTAAAGCCCGGCGAATAGCGCGCCACGCTTAAATCATCATAAGGAATGGCAGGCGTACGTCCGGATATTAAATCGCTTATTAACTGCCCGGAACCGCAGGACATGGTCCAGCCCAGCGTACCGTGGCCTGTGTTCAGCCACAGATTTTTGAATGCGGTTTTGCCAATGATTGGCGTACCGTCGGGCGTCATCGGTCGCAGGCCGGTCCAGAACGTGGCTTGTTCAATATAGCCGCCGCGCGGGAACAAATCGCCCACCACCATTTCCAGCGTTTCACGGCGCGGTTGCAGCAGTTCGGTATTGAAGCCGACAATTTCCGCCATCCCGCCAACGCGAATACGATTATCAAAACGAGTTATGGCAATTTTGTAGGTTTCATCAAGGATAGTCGAAACCGGTGCGCCCGCCTCTTCCTTCACCGGAATGGTGAGGGAATACCCTTTCAGCGGATATACCGGAATATCCACCAGCCCTTTGAGCATCGCGGTGGAATAGGAACCAAATGCCATCACATAGGCATCGGCTTTAATCAGTTCATCGCCGCACTTCACGCCATAGATGCGCTCACCTTCCCGCAGCAGCGCATCGACCGGTGTGTTATAGCGGAAAGTAACGCCCGCGTTTTCAGCCATCTGTGCCAGACGCTGGGTGAAGAGCTGACAGTCGCCGGTTTCATCATTCGGTAAACGCAGGCCGCCCGTCAGTTTGTGCGCCACGCTTGCCAGAGCAGGCTCAACCTCGGCAAGTCGGGCTGACTCCAGCAGTTGATACGGAACCCCCGCATCTTCCAGCACGGCAATGTCGCGCATCGCGTTTTCATACTGCTGTGCGGTGCGGAAAAGCTGCAACGTGCCGCCCTGCCGCCCTTCGTAGGCGATCCCGGTGGATTCACGTAGCGCTTTCAGGCAATCGCGGCTGTACTCCGCCAGACGTACCATGCGCCCTTTGTTCTCCATGTAGTGCCGCGTGTCGCAGTTGCGCAGCATTTGCCACATCCATTTCAACTGGAACTGTGTGCCATCGAGGCTAATCGCCAGCGGCGCGTGGCGCTGGAACATCCATTTAATCGCCTTCAGCGGCACGCCGGGTGCCGCCCAGGGCGCAGCGTAACCGGGGGAGATCTGCCCGGCATTGCCGGCGCTGGTCTCCATCGCCGGGCCCACTTCACGATCGATAACCGTAACCTGGTGTCCTGCCTGACTTAAATACCAGGCGCTGGTCACGCCGACTACGCCACTTCCCAGTATGACAACGTGCATAGCTACTCCAGAATCGAATTGAGTAAAAGAACAATCTTCTGATTACAAATTGATAACCCAGATGAAAATATTATTCAACATAGGCTTTTTTTATGGTGACGTAGTTCACATACACCCCCGCCAGCGCTGGCATGCGAGAATCGACATCTCCTGCTAAGCAATAATTTTACCCAGCATAAAATGCTGCATAATTGTAAAAATATCGTCATCAAAATGAAGAAATCGCGAAGAAAAAAATTGGCGCTTGTTACAGTTTTTTCCAGGTGTTCTATTCTTTTACAGAGGCTCTCCAGACAGAGAGAGTCGCCAACAATGAGGGCGCGCTAATGGCAACGATTGATTCGATGAATAAGGACAGCACGCGTTTAAGCGACGGACCCGACTGGACATTTCCCCTGCTGGAAACCTATCTGGTTGAGATAGACCGGGTAGCCAAACTCTACCGGCTGGACACCTATCCCCATCAAATCGAAGTCATTACCTCTGAGCAGATGATGGATGCTTACTCCAGCATCGGGATGCCGATAAACTACACCCACTGGTCGTTCGGCAAGAAGTTTATAGAGACCGAGCGGGCCTATAAGCACGGCCAGCAGGGGCTGGCCTATGAAATTGTGATTAACTCCAATCCCTGTATCGCGTATCTGATGGAGGAGAACACCATTACCATGCAGGCGCTGGTGATGGCACACGCCTGTTATGGGCATAACTCCTTCTTTAAAAACAACTATCTGTTCCGCAGTTGGACAGACGCCAGCTCCATCGTCGATTACCTGCTTTTCGCCCGTAAATACATTAGCGAGTGTGAAGAGCGCTACGGCGTAGATGAAGTGGAAAAGCTGCTCGACTCCTGCCACGCGTTGATGAACTACGGCGTGGACCGCTATAAACGTCCGCAAAAAATCTCGTTGCAGGAGGAGAAAGCCCGGCAGAAAAGTCGCGAAGAGTATCTGCAAAGCCAGGTGAATATGCTGTGGCGCACTCTGCCGAAGCGCGAAGAGGAGAAAACGGTGGAATCTGCGCGCCGCTATCCTTCTGAACCGCAGGAGAACTTGCTGTACTTTATGGAGAAAAACGCCCCATTGCTGGAGCCGTGGCAGCGCGAAATCATGCGCATTGTGCGTAAGGTGAGCCAGTATTTTTATCCGCAAAAACAGACGCAGGTAATGAACGAAGGCTGGGCCACGTTCTGGCACTACACCATTCTCAACCATCTGTACGATGAAGGGAAAGTGACCGAGCGCTTTATGCTGGAATTTCTGCACAGCCACACCAACGTGGTGTTCCAGCCTGCCTATAACAGCCCGTGGTACAGCGGGATTAACCCGTATGCACTGGGCTTTGCCATGTTTCAGGACATCAAACGTATCTGCCAGACGCCGACGGAAGAAGACCGCTACTGGTTCCCGGATATGGCGGGTTCCGACTGGCTGGAAACGCTGCATTTTGCGATGCGCGATTTTAAAGACGAGAGTTTTATCAGCCAGTTCCTGTCACCGAAAGTGATGCGTGATTTCCGCTTGTTTACAGTGCTGGATGACGATCGCAATAACTATCTGGAGATCTCGGCGATCCACAATGAAAGCGGCTATCGGGAAATTCGGGCGCAGCTTTCTTCACAATATAATCTCAGTAACCTGGAGCCGAATATTCAGGTGTGGAATGTGGATCTGCGCGGCGACCGTTCGCTGACGTTACGCTATGTGCCGCACAACCGCGCGCCGTTGGATAAAGGCCGCCGGGAAGTGCTCAAGCACGTGCATCGTCTGTGGGGCTTTGACGTGCATCTTGAGCAGCAAAATGCGGACGGCAGCGTCGAGTTACTTGAACGTTGCCCACCGAGACCGAGCGCGTTGTGATACAAAAAAGCCTCTCAATTGAGAGGCTTTTTCTATGGATGCTTATACACCGCCCGGCATACTTTTCTGCATCCGGTGCCAAATCTCGCCGCTATCGTGGCCGTAACGACGCACGGTTTCATACACCTGGTCATGCAGGCCCTGCTCGCACACTTCCGTTAAGCGATGATAGAAGCCCAACGCACAACTACGCGCTTCCGGATTGGCGAAATAGTGACGGCCGATACGGGTATAGAGCCCTTTCATACCGTTCAGAATCAGGCCATAAATCGGGTTGCCGGAGGCAAACGCCAGCCCGCGGAAAATATTGTAATCGAGTTCGGCAAACGCATCAGCATAGTCTTCGACTTCGCGCGCGGTAGCCAGTACTTCCAGCGCTTTATCAGGATGCTGGCGGAACGCCGTACGGATAAAAATGGTGGCGATGTTAGTACGTACAGAAAGCAGATTATCCAGCAGTTGCGGTACGCTTTCGTGATCGAGGCGCGCCAGCGTTTCCAGAATGTTAAGACCGGACGTCTCCCAGAAGTTGTTAACTTTCGTCGGCTTACCGTGCTGGATAGTCAACCAGCCATCACGAGCCAGACGTTGCAACACTTCACGTAGGGTTGTACGGGTCACACCAATCAGTTCAGAAAGTTCGCGCTCGGCAGGCAGAATAGACCCCGGTGGAAAACGGTTATTCCAGATGCTTTCAACAATATACTCTTCCGCGAAACCCGCCGGGCTTTGCGCCTTAATGACCATAGTTAGAATTTCCATTACACAGCGTTGCAATCCACTCATCATACCAGACCGCATCAACAGCAGATAGCACACGAAGCGAATTAAAAAGGGATCGCCGTTTCATTTTTTGATTTTCCTTTTCCGCACTTGAGGACGTTTTTTGTCGCAATCTCTGCTAAAGTTTCCGCCCTGGTTGTAATAAAAGATGACTTCTACGAGGCAGACAATTCGTCATGGAAATCTCATACTCGCGCGCGTTATGGCGCAACTTTCTCGGACAATCCCCGGACTGGTATAAACTTTTACTTCTGATATTCCTGGTCATTAATCCGATTATCTTTCTCGTTAACCCCTTTATCGCAGGATGGCTGCTGGTTATCGAGTTTATCTTCACGCTGGCAATGGCGCTCAAGTGCTATCCGTTGATCCCCGGCGGGCTACTGGCGATTGAAGCAGTGATTGTCGGCATGACCTCAGCCGAACACGTGCGTGAAGAAATTGCGGCAAATCTTGAAGTGCTGCTGTTGCTGATCTTCATGGTCGCCGGCATCTACTTTATGAAGCAGTTGCTGCTATTTATTTTCACCCGCTTGTTGCTGAGCATCCACAGCAAAATGCTGCTCTCACTGGCGTTTTGCCTGGCGGCAGCGTTCTTGTCAGCCTTCCTGGATGCGCTGACGGTGGTGGCGGTGATTATCAGCGTCGCAGTGGGTTTTTATGGTATTTACCACCGTGCGGCGTCAAGCCGTACTGACGATGACGATCTGCTTGATGATAGTCACATCGATAAACACTATCGCGACGTACTGGAACAATTCCGCGCATTTCTGCGCAGCCTGATGATGCACGCGGGCGTCGGCACTGCGCTTGGCGGCGTAATGACGATGGTGGGCGAACCGCAGAACCTGATTATTGCCAAAACATCCGGCTGGCACTTTGGCGAGTTCTTTATACGCATGGCGCCAGTCACACTACCGGTCTTTGTTTTCGGCATCATCACGTGTCTTCTGCTGGAGAAATTCAAACTCTTCGGCTACGGTGCTACCCTTCCGGAAACCGTGCGCAAGACGTTACACGATTTTGATGCGCGTAGCCGTCAGCAACGCACACGTCAGGACACCATGCGTCTGTGCGTCCAGGCGGTGATTGGCGTCTGGCTGGTGCTGGCGCTGGCTTTCCACCTGGCTGAAGTTGGGTTAATTGGCTTATCGGTTATCATCTTGGCCACCTCGTTCACCGGCATTACTGATGAACATGCCATCGGCAAAGCATTTACCGAAGCGCTGCCCTTCACCGCACTGTTGACTGTCTTCTTTGCGGTGGTCGCAGTTATTATCGACCAGCATCTGTTCGCGCCGATCATCGACTTTGTGCTGCAAGCCTCACCGCACGCGCAACGCTCGTTGTTCTATATCTTCAATGGTTTACTGTCGTCGATTTCCGATAACGTGTTTGTTGGAACCGTTTATATCAACGAAGTGAAGTCCGCACTGGAGTCTGGCGCTATCGACCTCAAACAATATGAGATGCTGGCGGTCGCGATTAACACCGGCACTAATCTGCCGTCTGTCGCCACGCCAAACGGCCAGGCGGCGTTTCTGTTCCTGCTTACTTCTGCGCTGGCACCACTCATACGACTTTCTTATGGTCGCATGGTTTGGATGGCGCTGCCGTATACCATCGTGCTGACGCTGGTTGGGCTGCTGTGCGTTGAGTTTGCTCTGCAACCCATCAGCGACTGGCTTCTGGCGATCGGTTGGCTCCCTTCCCCACATCTTCCTTAACATTAGTTGCCCGGCAGTAGTGCCGGGCATTTAATGTTCATTTACGTAAGAATTGCTAAACGTCAGTGGCGGCAGGCTTTTTTTGGTTTAAACTGCTGCTCTTAAACATGTTCCAGGGAAATGATTATGTTGCGATATTTGAACCAGTGCTCACGAGGCCGTGGCGCGTGGTTGTTGATGGCGCTTACTGCCTTTGCACTTGAACTCGTTGCGCTGTATTTCCAGCATATTATGCTGCTTCAGCCATGCGTCATGTGTATCTATGAACGTTGCGCCCTGTTCGGCATCATGGGTGCAGGTATTGTGGGTGCCATCGCCCCAAAAACGCCGCTGCGTTACGTCGCTATGGTAATTTGGATATACAGCGCGATCCGTGGTTTACAGCTTGCCTGGGAGCACACGATGATTCAGCTACATCCATCCCCCTTTATGACCTGCGACTTTGCCGCACGCTTCCCGACCTGGCTGCCGCTCGATAAATGGCTGCCGCAGGTATTTGTCGCTTCCGGCGACTGCGCGGTGCGTCAGTGGTCGTTCCTGTCACTGGAAATGCCACAGTGGCTGGTCGGTATTTTCGCGGCCTATCTGGTGGTCGCAGTGCTGGTGATTATTGCTCAGCCGTTTAAGCCGAAAAAACGCGACCTGTTTGGTCGATAATGACGTCTAAAAAACGCGCCCAAAGGCGCGTTTTTTACTTAAGCAGACAGACCTGTTACTGAGCCCACTCAGGCTTATTCATAATATGATCCTGCCAGTCGCGCACTTCCGACTCTTTCACTGCAATATGACGCACAGAAATACGCTCGCCATGCATCGCGGCTTTTGAGCCCGTCAGCAACGGGTGCCACTCCGGAAGACCTTTCCCTTCCGCCAGCAGACGATAGGCGCAGGTGTGGGGTAACCATTCGAAGGTGGGTAAATTCTCGCGGGTGAGTTTGATGCAGTCCGGCTCATAGTCGAAGCGGCGTTCATAGTTACGGCATTGACAGGTTTTGATGTTCAGCTGACGGCAGGCAACGTTGGTGAAATAGATTTCATCCGTGTCTTCATCCATCAGTTTATGCAGGCAGCATTGCCCGCAACCATCGCACAGCGATTCCCACTCGGCGTCTGTCATTTCGTCGAGAGTTTTGCTTTGCCAGAAAGGTAATTCGCTCATAAGGATGTCCACATCAAAAACCAGGGTGCACCTTATAACCAGTCTGGCACAGGGATGCAAGTTTTGCCGCCCAATGAGGGCGGCAAGAAGGGATTACAGTACGCGCGTAGAAAGGGAAAGGCCATTGAACTGTACGGTCAGCTCATCGCCACTCAACAGAGGTCCCACGCCTTCCGGCGTGCCGGTCAACACCACATCGCCTGGCTTAAGGGTGAAGAAGCGGCTCATGTAGGCAATCAGCGGGATGATTTTATGGATCATGTCTGCCGTCGTTCCCTGCTGGCGCACCTCGCCGTTAACCGTTAACGCCAGCGGCGTATTCTGCGGATCGCTTTCGAATTCGGCAGCCGGAATAAATCCAGAAATCGGGCAGGAATTATCAAAGCCTTTGGCCTTTTCCCACGGTTGCCCCGCTTCCTTCATTTTACCCTGCACATCGCGCAGCGTGAGATCCAGCGCCACGCCATAGCCCGCAATCGCTTTCTGAACGTGTTCTTCGGTTGCCTGGCGCAATGTTGCGCCAATCAGCACCGCCAGTTCGACTTCATGATGCACAGAGCCCAGCCCTTGCGGCAACACCAGCGGTTGACGAATATCGCAAAGCGCCGTTTCTGGTTTGATAAACAACACCGGTTCATCCGGAATCGCGCTGCCCATTTCCTGAATGTGCTTTGCGTAATTACTGCCGACACAAACAACTTTGCTGACCGGATAATCCAGCAACGCACCTTGCCAGTTATGATGCTGATACATTTGTTTCCCCTATTCGTTTTTCAAACATAATTGTTATAACTAATAGACTCATTTATCGACCAACATCAATAACTGCCCAGGATTAATCTTGTGGCTTTCCTGATTCGGCAAGATGCTGTTTCAGTAAATTCTCAGGCGGTGGTGGGATCTGTAAATAATATCCATGATCTTTGAGGGCCTGTTTTACCTTCTCAAGATCCGCATTCACCAACTGTTTACGCCCGTCCAGCGGCAGCATCATCGCCAACTGCGGTTGGCCGAAGCCTTTCATCAGTTCCTCAGGTACGCGGGAAAAATCGTCTCTTTTTTCGACATAAAGATAGGTTTGGTCGCGTTTAGCGCTCCGGTAGATCACACAAAACATACTTTTACTCTTAATTAAGCCCGTGGTGACTTGCCTCTATATATCAGTGACTATAACATGCCTGATAGTCTTCGGAATATCACCGCATTGTGCTGGATGATAAATAGCAAATTGAGTAAGGCCAGGATGTCAAACACGCCAATCGAACTTAAAGGCAGTAGTTTCACTTTATCAGTGGTGCATTTGCATGAGGCAAATCCCGAGATTATTCGTCAGGCGTTAGAGGACAAGGTGGCTCAGGCTCCGGCTTTTTTTCGTCACGCGCCGGTGGTGGTAAACGTCAGTAGTCTGGAAGAGACGACCCAATGGCAGCCGTTGCAGCAGGCGATTAACGCTGCGGGCTTGCGTATTGTGGGCGTGAGCGGCGCAAAGAACCCGCGCATGAAAGCGGAAATCGACAAAGCGGGTCTGCCTTTACTCACTGAGGGTAAAGAAAAAATCGCCCGCCCTGCTCCCGTCGAGCCTCAACCCCAGCCTGAACCAGCCCCAACTGTTAGCACGATCACAAAAACGCGATTGATTGATATGCCGGTTCGTTCCGGTCAGCGCATTTATGCGCCAAACTGTGATCTGATTGTTACAAATCACGTGAGCGCAGGCGCTGAGCTTATCGCCGATGGTAACATTCATGTGTATGGCATGATGCGGGGACGGGTGCTGGCTGGCGCTGCTGGCGATCGAGAGGCACAGATTTTTTGTACACATCTGGCAGCGGAATTAATGTCCATTGCCGGGGAATATTGGCTGAGCGATCAAATCCCAGCCGAGTTTTATGGCAAAGCGGCACGTCTGCGTTTAGACGATAGCGCTTTGACAATTCAACCGTTTAATTAATCCCTTTTAACAAGGAATTTCTATGGCACGCATTATTGTTGTGACTTCGGGTAAAGGGGGCGTGGGCAAAACCACCTCCAGCGCGGCCATCGCGACTGGTTTGGCGCAGAAGGGAAAGAAAACTGTCGTTATCGACTTCGATATCGGCCTGCGAAACCTCGACCTGATTATGGGCTGTGAACGCCGCGTTGTGTATGATTTCGTTAACGTTATTCAGGGCGATGCTACACTGAACCAGGCGCTGATCAAAGATAAGCGCACGGAAAACCTGTTTATTCTCCCGGCGTCCCAGACGCGTGATAAAGACGCATTGACCCGCGAAGGCGTCGAGAAAGTGCTCGACGAACTGAAGAAGATGGAGTTCGACTTTGTTGTCTGCGACTCCCCGGCGGGTATCGAAACCGGCGCATTGATGGCGCTCTATTTCGCGGATGAAGCGATTATCACCACCAACCCGGAAGTCTCTTCCGTGCGCGACTCCGACCGCATTCTGGGCATTCTGGCCTCGAAATCGCGTCGTGCGGAAAACGGTGAAGACCCAATCAAAGAACACCTTCTGCTGACCCGCTACAATCCGGGTCGCGTAAACAAAGGCGATATGCTGAGCATGGAAGATGTGCTTGAAATTCTGCGCATCAAACTGGTCGGCGTTATCCCGGAAGATCAGTCTGTACTGCGTGCATCCAACCAGGGTGAACCGGTTATTCTGGATGCGGTGTCCGATGCAGGTAAAGCCTACGCCGACACCGTGGATCGTCTGTTGGGAGAAGAACGTCCTTTCCGCTTCATTGAAGAAGAGAAGAAAGGTTTCCTCAAACGCCTGTTCGGAGGATAAATTATGGCATTACTCGACTTTTTTCTCTCACGAAAAAAGAGCACCGCGAATATCGCGAAAGAACGTTTACAAATTATTGTGGCAGAACGTCGCCGCAGCGATGCTGAACCGCATTACCTGCCGCAGCTGCGAAAGGACATCCTGGAAGTCATCTGCAAATACATTCAGATTGACCCGGAAATGGTGACCGTACAGCTGGAGCAGAAAGACGGGGATATCTCGATACTGGAACTTAACGTGACCCTGCCAGAAGCGGAAGAATCTAAGTCCTGATATTACTGGTCGATGTGAGAAAAAACCCCGGAAGGCGCAGGCCACCGGGGTTTCTTTTCTAGCGTGGATACTCAGCGAGCAACGCGTCAAGACGGCCACTCAGCAGCTCTCCGCGCCAGCCGGAGATCATTTCCGGTGCGCTGGCGAAAGTTTTCAACTGCCAGTGCCAGTTCAGCAACTGGTTAATCTGGCGACGCGACGCCAGCAGTTCGGCACTGACCCCAGATTCCTGCCCTACTTCCTGCACCAGCGCTTTAATTTCCTTGAACGCTTTGCGATAGCCGGACATGTCCATCAGATTCAGCAACGGCTCCGGCAATGCGTCATCTGGCAGTGCCTGTGCTTTTGCCACCAGGCTCAGCAGCGTTTTACCATGGAAGCGGATTTCGCTACCGGAAAGGCCCAGACTGTCCAGTTCGCCCATGCTGCCTGGCATATAGCGCGCCACGCTCCACAGATGTTCTTCACGCACCACAAAATTCACCGCCAGATCGCGCTCACGGGCTTTGCGCAGACGCCAGTCGGCCAGCAATTGCAGACACGCCAGCTGACGCGTACGCAGCTGCCAGGCGTTGGTGATGTCGCGCCAGGCTTCCGCCGGGTCAACCACTTCCTGACGACGCTGCTGCATGAGAAGGCACTCATCCAGTGCGGCGTCTAAGCGCCCTGCCTGCTCAGTTTCCGCCATCAGCTTGTGCGCGATAGGCAGCAGATACCAGACGTCTGAGGCCGCATAGATGCATTGACGCTCGGTCAGCGGGCGCGCCAGCCAGTCAGTACGCGATTCACTTTTGTCCAGTTTGATGCCGGTATACTCTTCCACCATTGCCGCAAAGCCCCAGGACATCGGGCGGCCGCAAAACGCCGCCAGAATTTGGGTATCAATCAGCGGTTTTGGCATTGAACCGAAAACATTCAGAAACACTTCCAGATCTTCACTGCCCGCGTGCAGGAACTTCGTGATGCGGGTGTCCTGCAAAATTGCCTGTAACGGAGACCAGTCGGTAATGCCGAGTGGATCGATAAGCGACGTTTGCTGACCATCAAACAACTGAATGAGCCCCAGTTGCGGATAATAGGTACGGGTACGGACAAACTCGGTGTCCAGCGCGATGGAAGTGACCTGCGAAACGGCTTCGCACAAGGTGCTCAGCGCTTCGTTGGTGGTGATCATCTGATAGTTCAAATCATACTCTCTTAGATTGCGCCCAATAAAAACGCCGGCATAGCCGGCGTCTGGCGACTTAGAAATGTCTCAGCCTTTATTCTCTACTTTAGCACGAGCTTCGTCACGTAATTCTCGTCTCAAAATCTTACCAACGTTAGACTTCGGTAATTCATCACGGAATTCGACAAGTTTCGGCACTTTATAGCCCGTTAACTGGCGACGGCAGAAGGTGATGAGCGCGTCATCGGTTAACGAGGCGTCCTTTTTGACAACAAAAATCTTGACGGTTTCACCACTGCTACCCGCCGGTACGCCGACTGCCGCCACTTCCTGAACGCCGGGATGCTTCATCACGACATCTTCAATTTCATTCGGATACACATTGAAGCCAGAGACCAGAATCATATCCTTTTTACGATCGACAATGCGCAGGAAGCCCTCGTCATCCATCACCGCAATATCGCCGGTATGCAGCCAGCCGTCTTTGATGATTTCATCCGTCGCGTCCGGGCGCTGCCAGTAGCCGAGCATCACCTGCGGCCCTTTCACGCACAGTTCACCCGGCTCGCCGTGCGCCACTTCGTTATCGTCGTCATCCACCAGCTTGACGTCGGTGGACGGCACCGGCAGACCAATACTGCCGCTGTGATAATCGATATCGTGTGGGTTGACGCTCACCAGCGGTGAGCACTCCGTCAGGCCGTAGCCTTCCAGCAGGTACTGCCCGGTCAGTTTTACCCAGCGTTCGGCAACCCCATTTTGTACCGGCATGCCGCCGCCCGCCGAAAGATGGAGCGTCGAAAAATCGAGTTGCTGGAACTCTTTGTTGTTCAGCAGCGCGTTGAACAACGTATTCACCCCAGTCATCGCTGTAAACGGATATTTTGCCAGCTCTTTCACCAGCCCCGGAATATCACGCGGGTTGGTGATTAAGACGTTCTTACCGCCCAGCTCAATAAACAGCAGGCAGTTCATGGTAAGCGCAAAGATGTGATAGAGCGGCAGAGCGGTGATTACCAGCTCCGTACCGCGATGCAACAACGGCCCGTAGGTAGCGTTAACCTGTTCGAGGTTGGCCAGCATATTGCGGTGCGTGAGCATTGCGCCTTTCGCCACACCAGTGGTGCCGCCAGTGTATTGCAGAAAAGCGAGATCGTCGGTGGTAATGTCGGGTTTAACGTACTGGAGGCGATAGCCGTTATGCAGCGCGCGACGGAAAGAGATAGCATCCGGCAGATGGTATTTCGGCACCAGGCGCTTGATATACTTCACCACAAAGTTAACCAGCGTACCTTTCGCGGTGGAAAGCTGATCGCCCATACGCGTGAGAATAACGTGCTTCACCTGGGTTTTATCGACAACCTTTTCCAGGGTATGGGCAAAGTTGGAGACAATGACAATCGCTGCCGCCCCGCTATCGTTGAGCTGATGTTCCAGTTCACGTGGGGTATAGAGTGGGTTGACGTTCACCGCAATCATCCCCGCACGCAGAATACCAAACAGTGCAACCGGATACTGCAGCAAGTTGGGCATCATCAGCGCAACGCGATCGCCTTTCTGCAACCCCAGCCCTTGCTGAAGATAGGCGGCGAACGCACGACTGCGCTCTTCAAGTTTACGAAACGTCATCACTTCGCCCATGTTGACGAACGCGGGCTGGTCAGCATAGCGCGTCGTGGCATGTTCGAAGAGTTCAACCAGGGATTGATAACGGTCAGGATTGATATCCGCCGGAACATCGGACGGATAACGGTTGAGCCAAACCTTCTTCAAAGTATCACCTCTAAAATGCGTATTCGTCGTCATCACAACCCCAATTAATAAACCATCCGTTAACATAATATTAACTCAGCGTACCAGTTTATTAATTACACAAATTGCAGGTTGCGAAGCGCGTCACTTTTTATTTTTTTATGTCCGTGTGAATAAAGAAACAGCGGGCTAGCCGCTGTTTCTTTCCTTTTACAAATCAATTCATTATTCAGTAACGATAGTTTGTACCTGAGCGGGGCCGGGGTTATACCATCCCCAGCCACCATAACCGTAACCCCCACGCCACGGATGTGGGCCGTAGAACCAGGGATCAATCGGCTGCGGCGGCATCACCACCTGCTGGGTCACGCGCCAGCGTTTATAGCCGGTGACCTGAACGCGAAGATAGTTGTAGGCGGTATTGCCAATCTTGCCTTCCACCGTCCCCGCTATAGGGCCAACGACCGTCACCAGTTGCCCACGGAAATCGACGGGGTCGAGGAAGCCGTTAACATCAGCATAAATTCGCCCGCGAGAAGGTTCGCCAAGGATGGGACGCGCGCCGCTGTCGAGCGGCACGGTAGCAATTTCCAGACGCGTATTGCCGTTGGTGTTCTGTACATTAACCACTTTCCCACCGAAACGGGATTCCTGGCCGACATACAGCTGCGGCGATGCCATTACGCGCACCAGATCCTGCTGCGGCGTTGGGCTGCTGCCCTTAATAGCATCCGGCACGCTGACGCAGCCACTCAGTGCGACGGCAATAAGCCCCGCAAGAGCAATGCGAACGACCGCTTTTTGACCCGCCATGATGCAACTCCTTTTTCTCAGTATTTACTTACTAAGATTCATTCACGGCCCGGAAGTTTCTTCCATGCCACTTCGTTGCGTAAATATTTAGGTTCGGCTTTCTCAACGGCGACGGTTTTACCCTGCTCCAGCAGATAAACCGCGATGGGCAACATGTCTTCGGCTGCGGGCAGTAACACCTCGCCATCGGTTATCGTGAGGTGCGTGGCGTCGGCGGCCAGTTCAGGCCATGCCGGCCAACCGGTTCCCACGGTTACCCATTCACCAGATAACTGCATGAGACGTTCTTTAACCGCTTCAGGTTTTAGCACCGCTTCACTCTCTTCGCCGTGCCAGACACCCTGCTCGTCGCGCACGTACTCCGCCCAATAGACTTCGCCCATCCGTGCATCAATGGCAGCAAGAACGCGCGTCGCCCCGCGTTTACGGAACGCGCCCTGCGCCATTGTCGCAAGTGTCGAGACGCCAATCATCGGCAGTTCAGCGCCCAGTGCCAGGCCTTGCGCGATACCAATACCGATACGCACGCCGGTAAAACTGCCCGGCCCACGGCCAAACGCCAGCGCGTCCAGCTCTGCTAAGGTGACGCCGCTTTGGCCAAGAATATCCTGCACCACAGGCAGAATGCGTTGGGTGTGTTCACGAGGACAGAGTTCAAAATGAGCACAGATTTCACCGGTGTTCCACAGGGCAGCCGAGCAGGCTTCTGTGGCGGTGTCGATAGCCAGAATTCGCATGATTCGTCGCGCTCTCGCAATTGCAGATCAATAAAATGGCGCGCATCTTAGCACACTTTGTACCAGGCTGCGCCCTTGTTAACGAATGGATGACATCGCCAGGAAACGAACGGCGCGCCCGATATCTCGCGTGCGCGGCGCTGGCGGCAGGCTGGCAAGGAAGGTTGCGCCATAGGGGCGCATCACCAGACGGTTGTCGCAAATAACCAGCACGCCGCGATCGTCGGTGTCGCGAATCAAACGTCCAACCCCCTGCTTGAGAGTAATGACTGCATCCGGAAGCTGAACGTCTTCAAACGGATCGCCGCCACGCAGCCGACAATCTTCCATTCGCGCCTTCAACAATGGGTCATCGGGTGAGGTAAACGGCAGTTTGTCGATGATCACCAACGAGAGTGCATCACCACGCACGTCCACACCTTCCCAGAAACTGCTGGTCGCCACCAGTAGCGCATTACCCGCGCTGACGAACTGCTGTAAGAGCTGCCCTTTGCTGGTTTCGCCCTGTAACAACACCGGTAGCGTCATGGTGGCGCGGAACTGCTCCGCCAGGTCACGTATCATGGCGTGTGAGGTGCAAAGCATAAAACAGCGCCCATCGTTGGCTTCGATGATCGGTTTTAACATGGCCGCCAGATGACGCGCCGCGCCTGGCTGATTAGGTAACGGCAGGTTGCGTGGTACGCACAGCAGCGCCTGATGCGCATAGTCGAACGGGCTCGGCAACAGCAACGAATGGGCTTCACCGATACCCAGGCGATCGGTGAAATGATGCAGATCGTCGTTCACCGATAAGGTGGCCGAGGTAAAAATCCAGCTGCCCGGCTTTTGCGCCATCACTTCTTTGAATTTATCGGCTACCGTGAGCGGCGTCAGCGCCATGGTAAAGTGGCGCGAGTTGCACTCATACCAGTAGCTGTAGCCCGGCTGGTTGACGTCTTTCAGCCGCTTGAGTCGCGCGCGATACAGCGTCGCACGTTCAAAAGCTGCGTCCAGCAAGGCGGAACGCCCCAGCGACAGTTTGGCGACGTCATAGCAGAGCTCGAGTGCATCATCTAACAACAGAAGCGCGCGCTGAATGGTGTTATCCGCCAGCAGTTCGCGCAGATTCCCGCGATAGCCAGGGTCGCCCAACTGCAGGCGGAAATCCTGGGTGGCCTGCGCCAGGCGATCGGCACATTTTTGCAATTGCTGGGTATCTTTCAGTTCTGTTCGGTACGCGATAGTGATGTCTTTGGCGAGGTCTAACAACTGTCGGCTGGAGAGCGACTGGCCAAAATACTGGCTGGCGATATCCGGAAGCTGATGCGCTTCATCGAAAATCATCACTTCGGCTTCAGGAATGAGTTCGCCGAAACCGCTCTCTTTGACCACCATATCGGCCAGAAACAGGTGATGGTTGACGACCACCACATCGGCGTCCATCGCTTTTTTACGCGCCTTTACCACAAAACAGTCAGCGTACTGGGGGCAGTCGCTACCGAGGCAGTTGTCATTGGTGCTGGTCACCAACGGCCAGGCTTGTGAGTCTTCCGCGACGCTAACACAGGTGCTGATGTCGCCATCAGTCGTTTGATTCGCCCACGATCGCAGCAGAATAACGTCGCTTAAGGTGTTGACGGGCAGATCGCCGCCCGCCAGCGCCTGCTGTTCAAGACGTTCAATACACAAGTAGTTCGAACGCCCTTTCAGCAATGCCAGTTTGCCTTTGAACTCCAGGGCTTTCGCCACCGTTGGTAAATCACGGCTGTAGAGTTGATCCTGCAACGCTTTTGAGCCGGTAGAGATAATCACCTTTTTATCGGCGCGCAGCGCGGGCGCAAGGTAGGCGTAAGTTTTCCCGGTGCCGGTTCCCGCTTCCACCACTAACGGCTCGCCGTCGCAGATAGCCTGCGCCACGGCATGCGCCATCTGGCGCTGCGGTTCACGTGGTTTAAAACCGGTAATCGCTTTCGCTAACTGACCGTCTGCTGCAAAATCGTCCGTCACACTGCCCCCTGTTTATTTGGACAGTGATTATGTCAGGCTGACCGTCCTTTCGCCAGTCGAACGGATGACGACCGGGCCACAATGTGGCACTCTTGCGCACGTAAAGGAATTTCAACAGAGGAAACTGCAATGACGATTACGCGTATTGATGCCGAAGCCCGCTGGTCTGATGTCGTGATTCACAACCAGACGCTGTACTACACCGGGGTTCCGGAAAATCTGCAAGCAGATGCTTACGAGCAAACGGCGAACACCCTGGCGCAGATTGACGCGATTTTGCAAAAACAGGGCAGCGATAAAACCAAAATTCTCGATGCGACGATTTTTCTCGCCAACGGAGATGATTTCGCCGCAATGAACAAAGCGTGGGATGAATGGGTTGTTGCGGGCCATGCGCCGGTGCGTTGCACCGTGCAGGCCAGACTGATGAAAGCGGAGTATAAGGTCGAAATTAAAATTATCGCCGCGGTGTAACGTCTTACTCTTCTTCATCCTCATCTTCAAAACGCGCCACAATCTGCTCGCCCGTGTGGGTGGCGCGAATTTCTGCGGCGACCTGCGCAATCGCTTCGCCGCTACTCATACCCTGAGAAATGAGGTCATGAATACGTTCTACCGCTTGTTGTTGCTGCTCGTGGGTCAGCGAAGGTAATCCTGCAAACATGTTTGACTCCTGCTACATTGTTGGCGCTTATTATTTCACGCTGCTTGGGTTTGAGGAAGATGTTACTCCCGTCAATGATTACGTTACCGTGGCGACAGGATGCCGCTGAGCACTATTTCGCGCCGTTAAGCCACCAGCCATGGGCGATGCTTCTGCATTCGGGTCATGCGGACCATCCACACAGTCGTTACGACATTCTGGTTGCGCAACCTCTCACTATCCTGGTGACGCAGGGCGAAACAACCACGATTACGCGCGGCAGTGAGCATACCGAATCCACACAGGATCCGCTCTCGCTTTTACAGGCAGAGCTCGATGCCCAGGCATTCAATACCGATTCGCTTCCTGATATGCCGTTTATCGGCGGTGCGCTGGGGCTTTTCGGCTATGATTTAGGTCGCCGCTTTGAACGTCTTCCATGCCATGCACACTCAGACATCGACCTGCCGGATATGGCGGTGGGTATTTATGACTGGGCGATGCTTGTCGATCATCATCGCCAAACGGTAACGCTGGTAAGCCAGAATAATGCGCAGGAGCGCCTGGAGTGGTTGCTAAGCCAGCAGAGGCAATCGACTACGCCCTTTGCCCTGACCTCCAAATGGCAGGCAAACATGAGCCGCGAGACGTATGGCGAGAAATTCCGCCAGGTGCAGGCGTATCTGCACAGCGGCGATTGCTATCAGGTCAACCTCGCTCAGCGTTTTCAGGCGAATTATACCGGCGATGAATGGCAGGCTTTCGTTCAGCTTAACCGCACTAACCGCGCACCGTTCAGCGCCTTTATCCGGCTTGATGAAGGGGCGATTTTAAGCCTGTCGCCGGAGCGGTTTATTCTGCTGGAACACGGCGAGATTCAGACGCGCCCGATTAAAGGCACCCTTCCCCGCCTGGCCGACGCCACTGAAGATGCAGCACAGGGCGAACGCCTGGCGAACTCGCCGAAAGATCGCGCCGAAAATCTGATGATTGTCGATTTGATGCGCAACGATATTGGCCGCGTCGCGGTACCGGGCAGTGTTCGTGTGCCTGAACTGTTTGTGGTCGAGCCCTTCCCGGCGGTGCACCATTTGGTGAGTACCATCACCGCGACCTTACCGGATATGCTCCACGCCAGCGACCTGTTGCGCGCCGCATTCCCCGGCGGTTCGATTACCGGTGCGCCGAAAGTGCGGGCCATGCAGATTATCGACGAACTCGAACCGCATCGCCGTAACGCCTGGTGCGGCAGCATCGGGTATATCAGCGCCTGCGGCAACATGGATACCAGCATCACCATTCGCACCGTCACCGCCTGGCGCGGGCAGGTTTACTGTTCTGCCGGGGGTGGTATCGTAGCAGACAGCAACGAAGCCGCGGAATATCAGGAAACGTTTGATAAAGTTAACCGTATTCTGCAACAACTGGAGTCGTAACCATGGCATCCCCTGCTCTGAACCTGGATGATTTTCTCTCGCGCTTTCAACTGCTGCGCCCACAGGCGAACCGCCTGGCGGTTAACCAGCGGCAGGCGGCAGTGCTGGTGCCCATCGTTCGGCGGCCAGAACCGGGTTTGCTGTTAACCCAGCGTTCAGCGAAGTTGCGCAAACATCCCGGCCAGGTGGCCTTCCCCGGCGGCGCGGTCGATAGCACCGATGCATCGCTGATTGCCGCCGCGTTGCGTGAAGCGCAGGAAAAGGTTGCTATTCCGCCAGAGAGCGTTGAGATAATCGGCATGCTACCGCCGGTCGATAGCGTTACCGGTTTTCAGGTCACGCCCGTCGTCGGCGTGATTCCGCCAAATCTGCACTATCACGCCAGCGTCGATGAAGTGTCATCGGTATTTGAAATGCCGTTGGCGGAGGCGCTGCGGCTCGGGCGCTACCATCCACTCGATATTCATCGCCGCGGTGATTCACACCGTGTATGGCTTTCGTGGTACCAGCACTATTTTGTCTGGGGAATGACCGCCGGCATTATTCGTGAACTGGCACTACAGGTAGGCCTGAAACCCTGACTATACTTAGCGCAACAGCAAGATGTTCGGCATTAGTAAAACAGGATCGATTCATTAGTTTAATTCATGTGAATAGTTCAGCCGAATATCCGGTTCCCTCATACACTATGCGCAATTATAACATCGTTGCCGCAACACGCTGGTAACCCTGTCAGGAGTAAGAAAGTGATTAGTATATTCGACATGTTCAAGGTGGGGATTGGCCCCTCATCTTCCCATACTGTAGGGCCGATGAAAGCGGGCAAGCAGTTCGTCGATGACCTGGTCGAAAAAGGTTTGATTGATGATGTTACCCGCGTCGCGGTTGACGTCTACGGTTCGCTCTCGTTAACCGGTAAAGGTCACCATACTGATATCGCCATTATTATGGGCCTTGCGGGCAATCAGCCTGCGACGGTCGATATTGATGCTATTCCCGCGTTTATTCGCGACGTCGAAACCCGTGGTCGTCTGCTGCTGGCTCAGGGTCGCAAAGAAGTCGACTTCCCGAAAGATAACGGCATGCGCTTCCACAACGGCAACCTGCCTCTGCATGAAAACGGTATGCAGATCCACGCCTGGGCGGGTGAAACGGAAGTCTACAGCAAAACCTATTATTCCATCGGCGGCGGTTTTATCGTTGATGAGGAGCATTTTGGTAAGGAGGCGGTCGATGAGGTGAAAGTGCCTTACCCGTTCGCGTCCGCGACCGAAATGCTGAACTACTGCAAAGAGACCGGTCTGTCACTTTCTGGCATGGTAATGCAGAACGAACTGGCGCTGCATAGCAAGAAAGAGATTGAAGAGTACTTTGCTAATGTCTGGCAAACGATGCAGGCCTGTATCGACCGTGGTATGAACACCGAAGGTGTCTTGCCAGGCCCGCTGCGTGTTCCGCGTCGCGCCTCCGCGCTGCGCCGTCTGCTGGTCGCCAGTGATAAGCTCTCGAACGACCCGATGAACGTGGTCGATTGGGTGAATATGTTTGCGCTGGCGGTGAACGAAGAAAACGCCGCCGGGGGCCGCGTGGTTACTGCGCCTACCAACGGTGCCTGCGGAATTGTGCCAGCAGTACTCGCCTATTACGATCACTTTATCGAATCCGTCAGCCCGGATATCTACATTCGCTACTTCCTCGCCGCCGGGGCGATTGGCGCGCTCTATAAAATGAACGCCTCTATTTCCGGTGCGGAAGTGGGTTGTCAGGGCGAAGTGGGCGTGGCCTGCTCCATGGCGGCTGCGGGCCTCGCAGAACTGCTGGGCGCCAGCCCGGAACAGGTTTGCGTGGCGGCTGAAATTGGCATGGAACACAACCTGGGGCTCACCTGTGACCCGGTAGCGGGTCAGGTTCAGGTACCGTGCATTGAACGTAACGCTATCGCTTCTGTGAAAGCGATTAACGCCTCGCGCATGGCAATGCGCCGTACCAGCGAGCCGCGCGTCTCCCTCGATAAAGTCATCGAAACGATGTATGAAACCGGGAAAGATATGAACGCCAAATACCGCGAAACCTCCCGCGGCGGACTGGCGATCAAAGTACAATGTGACTAACCCTCCTCGCCCATCTTCGGATGGGCGATTTATTTCTCTCTTTTATCTCACTTTTTTCTTCCCGCACCGCTAAACTTGCTTGTGTTGCCGTAAAAGGCTCTGGCCGGGTATTGAGCATCGGATATGCAATCTGCGCACTGGATAGTAAAACAATATCTCCATAAGCGTATTCTTCTCTGTGCCCTGGTGGCGCTGGGCGTCTTTGCGCTTACGCTGAGTATTGGATTTATTTTACAGCGTAGCGAAAATAAACAGCAGATCGAAAGCTACACCCTGCGCGCAGTGAACACGATGGATAAGATCCTGCAGAATCTGGAAAAAGAGCATGTTCGCCTGCAACCGCTTATCGGAAAACCGTGTAATGACAGCCTGTTACAGCTTCGTCAACAAGTTGCCAACTTAAAAACCGCCCGATCTATTTTTCTCGTCAAGGACGGTATTCTCTACTGCTCCAGCGCCTTCGGCGAACGCGATATTCCGTTGCGCAAATTGCAGCCAAGGTTGGCGGACAGCAAGCCAAAAATGATCCTGACCATAGATCGTTCGCTGGTCAAAGGAAGTCCCGTGTTGATGCAGTGGTTTCCGGCGGCGCAGGACGACCAAAATGGCGTGGTTATCGGCATTAACATTGATTTAGTCAGCGAGATGATTCTCGACCCTTTCCCGCCGCTCATTACCCGTACCAGTCTGGGCATCGATAACGCCTATTACATGGATGGCGTCGGCATTACCGAACAGCGATTACAGCGTAAGGGCGAGATGTTCTATTCACAGGCATCCCGGGCATACCCTTTCAGCATTGCTGTTAGCGGCCCCTCATTCTGGACGCTGGCGCTGCATGAGTTACCCGGCAGGTTACCGTTGGCGCTGATCTTCAGCTTGCTTTTTGCCTGGATAACCTGGATTGCCACCGCCAGACGCATGAGTTTCTCCTGGGAAATCAACATGGGCATTGCCCAGCGCGAGTTCACGCTTTTCTGCCAGCCGCTGCTGAACACCCGCGCCCAGCGTTGTGACGGCGTGGAGATCCTGCTGCGCTGGAATAATCCACGGCTGGGGCCCATCGCCCCAGATGTGTTTATCCCTATTGCCGAAGCCAAAAACCTTATCCTGCCGCTTACCCGTTATGTGCTGAATGAAACGGCACAACAGCTGCACTACTTTCCCGCAGACCCTAAGTTCCATATTGGCATCAACGCGGCTGCAGCGCATTTCCGTAACGACAAACTGCTGCTTGCAGACCTTAATAACCTGTGGTTTAGCGTAAATCCTGCCGTTCAGTTAACCATCGAACTCACCGAGCGCGATGCGCTGCACGACGTGAACAGTGAACTTTTACGCGAACTGCACAGCAGGAAAGTCCAACTGGCGATTGATGATTTCGGTACCGGCAACAGTTCGCTCTCATGGCTTGAGAAACTGCATCCCGATGTGCTGAAAATTGATAAGTCGTTTACCCATGCGATTGGTACCGATGCGGTCAATTCGACGGTGACGGACATTATTATTGCGCTGGGGCAACGTTTGAATATTGAACTGGTTGCGGAAGGGGTGGAAACGCCGGAGCAGGCAAACTATTTGCAGCGCCACGGCGTCCATTTACTGCAAGGTTATCTCTACGCGGCGCCAATGCCACTGGCGGAATTCCCCCAGTGGCTGGCGAAGCATAACGGGCTACCTGCACCCGTTACGCCTTAAAGGCCCATATTATTCTTCTTCGTCATGTTCTGACGGTTGCTTCACCACGCGAACTTGATCGATGCGGTAGTTATTGGCTTCAGTGATGGTTATTTGTAACGGCGCGAGCTCAATCACATCGCCCACTTTCGGGATATGGCCGTTAACGGCAATGACCAGGCCCGCGACAGTAGCGATATCTTCTTCCTCATTCACCAGGTTATCTATTCCCAACGCCTGTTGCAGCGCGTGCAGATCCGTACCGCCCTTCACCACCCATCCTTCGTCATCGGCGACGATTTCGGGAGTTTCATCGGCATCAGGGAATTCACCGGCGATAGCTTCCAGCACGTCCAGAGGTGTCACCAGCCCCTGCACCACACCAAACTCGTTGGTGACGATAACAAAGCTGCCTTTTGCCCGACGCAGCACACCCAACAGGTTAATCGGGTCAAGCGTATCCGGCACCACAATGGCCGGGTGGGCTGAGGCAATTGCCGCCACGTCATCACCCGCTTCCAGCGCTACCAGCATCTCTTTGGCACGCACGATACCAATCACTTCATCCAGCTCGCCACGACACACCGGGAACAGGCTGTGCGGCGACGAAAGCAGCTGTTCGCGGATTTCATCTTTGCTGAGGTCGGCATCGACCCAACTGATTTCACCGCGCGGCGTCATGATGCTACGCAGGGAACGCGAAGCCAGCGTCAGCACGCCGTTAATCATATAGCGTTCTTCTTCCGCAAACGCCCCTTCCGGCACTGATATAGGCGTTGGGTTATCACCTTCCTGTTGCGGGCTGGCCTGCTTACGGCTGCCCATCAGGCGCAGAATGGCATCCGCAGTACGCGCGCGCAGCGGCAGCGTGGACTGGTGACGAATGAAGTTACGACGCGCAATCTGGTTAAACAGTTCGATAATGATAGAGAAACCAATCGCCGCGTACAGGTAGCCTTTCGGAATATGGAAACCGAAACCTTCTGCCACGAGGCTCAAACCGATCATCAGCAGGAAGCTCAGACAGAGCACCACGACCGTCGGATGCTGGTTGACAAAATTCGTCAGCGGTTTGGAAGCCAGCAGCATCACACCCATCGCAATCACCACGGCCGCCATCATGACAGGCAGATCGTTCACCATCCCCACGGCGGTAATGACCGCATCCAGAGAGAAGACGGCATCCAGCACCACAATTTGCAGTACTACGACCCAGAAGCTGGCATAGCCTTTACCGTGACCGGCATCGTGCTGACGGTTTTCCAGCCGCTCATGAAGCTCGGTTGTCGCCTTGAACAACAGGAACAGACCACCCAGCAGCATGATCAAATCTCGCCCGGAAAACGAGTAATCCCATACGCTAAACAGCGGCGCGGTGAGCGTGACCATCCACGAGATCACCGAAAGCAGGCCCAGACGCATAATCAGCGCCAACGACAGACCAATCAGGCGCGCTTTATCACGCTGTTTTGGCGGCAGTTTATCCGCAAGGATCGCGATAAAGACCAGGTTATCAATACCCAGTACGATCTCCAGGACGACTAGCGTCAACAAACCGGCCCAGATTGACGGGTCCATTAACAATTCCATGAGCGACTCCAGCTAACAAGATGACGCGTCATCGCGCTGTCAGATACAGGCGTGACAATTTCAGACAAAAGTGAACGGTGGCGCGGCTGGCCGGGATGTACTGCACAAATGTGCGATGTGAATATGAAAAGGCGTCGGTGACGGTCCATACTTTGGGCTACAGCCCTATACTCCTGCAAAATTAAACGGAAGCTAAACATAGCAAAATCTGATCACAATTTGGCAAAGATTTACCTGTCTTTGCAATAAGTAGGGTTATTTTTTGCGCTGCAAAATAATCGCTTACCTTTGACTAAATTACGGATCTTCATCACATTAATTATTTTTTCACTATCTAAAATAATTCTCGGTAGTTATTAATTTTTTCTCTCAAACCCTTATCTGAATCGATTCGGTCACGACATCGCTTCAACAGGCATCAGCCCGCCTGATGCGACGATAATAAAAGGAGGTAGCAAGTGACGATTGCTATTGTAATAGGCACACATGGTTGGGCAGCAGAACAACTGCTGAAGACGGCAGAGATGCTGTTGGGCGAGCAGGAAAATGTGGGTTGGATCGATTTCGTACCTGGCGAAAACGCCGAGACGCTGATCGAAAAATACAACGCACAACTGGCAAAGCTTGATACCAGCAAAGGCGTGTTGTTCCTCGTTGATACCTGGGGCGGAAGCCCGTTCAACGCGGCCAGCCGCATTGTCGTTGATAAAGAACAGTATGAAGTCATTGCGGGCGTCAACATCCCGATGTTAGTGGAAACGCTGATGGCGCGTGATGATAACCCATCGTTTGATGAGCTGGTGGCGATCGCCGTTGAAACCGGGCGTGAAGGCGTGAAAGCGCTGAAAGCGAAGCCGGTTGAAAAAGCGGCACCAGCCCCGGTCGCAGCGAAACCTGCGGCACCGGTTAAACCAATGGGTGAAAATGACTACATGGTCATTGGCCTGGCGCGTATCGATGACCGTTTAATCCACGGCCAGGTAGCCACCCGCTGGACTAAAGAAACCAACGTCCGCCGCATCATCGTTGTCAGCGATGAAGTTGCCGCAGATACCGTACGTAAAACCCTGCTGACACAGGTTGCTCCTCCGGGCGTAACCGCGCATGTGGTTGATATTGCCAAGATGCTTCGCGTCTACAACAACCCGAAATACGCGGGTGAACGAGTGATGCTGCTGTTCACGAACCCGACGGATGTCGAACGCCTTGCTGAAGGTGGTGTGAAATTCACCTCTATCAACATCGGTGGTATGGCTTTCCGCCAGGGTAAAACTCAGGTGAATAACGCCGTTTCGGTCGATGAAAAAGATATCGAAGCGTTCAGAAAACTGAACGACCGTGGTATCGAACTGGAAGTCCGTAAGGTCTCCAACGATCCGAAACTGAAAATGATGGATCTGATCAACAAGATTGGCAAATAAGCTATCTCGTTGATTGTCACTCCGTTTTCACACTTTAGTCTTACGTTTATAGGAGAAGTACAATGGAGATTACCACTCTTCAAATTGTGCTGATATTCATCGTCGCCTGTATCGCAGGTATGGAGTCGATCCTTGATGAGTTTCAGTGCCACCGACCGCTCGTTGCTTGTACCCTGGTCGGTATCGTTCTCGGCGATATGAAAACCGGTATCATCATCGGTGGTACGCTGGAAATGATCGCCCTGGGCTGGATGAACATCGGTGCGGCGGTTGCGCCTGATGCCGCGCTGGCTTCCATCATCTCAACCATTCTGGTTATTGCAGGTCATCAGAGTATCGGCGCCGGTATCGCGCTGGCGATTCCTCTGGCAGCCGCAGGCCAGGTTCTGACCATCATCGTACGTACCATTACCGTGGCATTCCAGCACGCGGCGGATAAGGCGGCCGAAAATGGCAACCTGACGGCGCTGTCCTGGATCCACGTCTCCTCACTGTTCCTGCAGGCGATGCGTATCGCTATCCCGGCAGTGATCGTGGCGGTGTCTGTGGGTACCAGCGAAGTGCAGAACATGCTGAACGCGATTCCGGAAGTGGTCACCAGCGGCCTGAACATCGCTGGTGGTATGATCGTTGTCGTCGGTTACGCCATGGTTATTAACATGATGCGTGCGGGCTACCTGATGCCGTTCTTCTACCTGGGCTTCGTCACCGCTGCCTTCACCAACTTCAACCTGGTTGCGCTGGGTGTGATTGGTGCGGTAATGGCGATTCTGTACATTCAGTTGAGCCCGAAATATAACCGCGTTGCGGGTGCTGCGGCTCCGGCTGCTGGCGCAAATGATCTTGATAACGAACTGGACTAACAGGTGAGCGACATGGTTGATACAACTCAAACTACCACCGAGAAAAAACTCACTCCGAGCGATATCCGTGGCGTGTTCCTGCGTTCAAACCTGTTCCAGGGTTCTTGGAACTTCGAACGTATGCAGGCGCTGGGCTTCTGCTTCTCCATGGTACCGGCGATCCGTCGTCTGTATCCTGAGAACAACGATGCGCGTAAACAGGCTATCAAGCGTCACCTGGAGTTCTTTAACACCCATCCCTACGTTGCAGCGCCGGTTCTGGGCGTAACGCTTGCGATGGAAGAACAGCGTGCTAACGGCGCTGAAATTGACGATGCAGCAATCAACGGTATCAAAGTCGGTCTGATGGGCCCGCTGGCAGGCGTCGGCGACCCGATCTTCTGGGGTACTGTACGTCCGGTCTTCGCGGCATTGGGTGCGGGTATTGCGATGAGCGGCAGCCTGCTTGGGCCTCTGCTGTTCTTCATCCTGTTTAACGTGGTGCGTCTGGCTACCCGTTACTACGGTGTGGCGTACGGCTACCGTAAAGGTGTCGATATCGTTAAAGATATGGGCGGCGGCTTCCTGCAGAAACTGACTGAGGGGGCGTCAATCCTCGGCCTGTTTGTCATGGGGGCATTGGTTAACAAGTGGACGCACGTCAACATCCCGTTGGTGGTTTCGACCATTACCGGTCAGGATGGACAGACGCGCGTCACCACTGTGCAGACCATCCTGGACCAGCTGATGCCGGGTCTGGTACCGCTGCTGCTGACCTTCGCCTGTATGTGGCTGCTGCGTAAGAAAGTTAACCCGCTGTGGATCATCGTTGGCTTCTTCGTCATCGGTATCGTGGGCTACGCAATCGGCCTGCTGGGTCTGTAATATCTGTTGTACGCCGGGGGCTCAGGCCCCCGGTTTTTTATTCGGAGGCTTAATGACAATAACGGATTGGGTACTGGTTTTCTTTATCATCGCACTGCTGGCTTTCGCTCTATACGACCAGTTCATCATGCCCCGCCGTCATGGCGCCACGCTGCTTTCTATCCCCCTTCTGCGTCGTAACCGTATTGATGGCGCAATTTTCGTCGGCCTTATTGCAATTCTCATCTATAACAACATCAACAATAATGGTGCACAAATCACCACCTGGCTGTTATCGTCGCTGGCACTGATGGGCCTTTATCTGTTCTGGATCCGCAGCCCAAAAATCATTTTCAAATCGATGGGCTTTTTCTTCGCCAATATCTGGATTGAATATCCACGGGTGAAACAGATGAATTTATCCGAGGATGGCGTGCTGGTGATGCAATTAGAACAACGGCGTCTGCTGGTTCGTGTGAAGAATATTGATGACCTCGAAAAGATATCTAAACTTCTTCTTTCATCTCAATAGGTTATAAATATAGCCAGTGCTATAGTTGTGCTATTTTAAGGCACTTTTAATATAGCGTTGGCTATATTCCTTCAAAAAATACACGATAATGATTAACGTTTTTCTCACCTTATTTCGCAAATGAAAATCGTTATCATTTAATTAAAAAGAATAACACTTTCTGTTCTTGGTTTATATTCTAAAAATATGTTAATGTTGCGTCCGTCGTTGGGGAGTAGCCGATTTTCAGTCATCTGAAAATGTGCGTGTCAACATACTCGTTGCAAAACGTGGCACGTACGAACCATTCATTCCACCCAGAATGGTTAGGCGAGACCATAGATGCGCTTACTGCTGTTTACTGGGGGCAGGAGTGTGTCATATGGATATTCCCGGTCTGGACGCTCTGATGAACGCATACGCAATTATTCTCCTCGCCCTTGGCATGTCGATGGATGCTTTCGCTGCATCGATGGGTAAAGGCGCCACGCTACACAAACCAAAATTCTCTGAAGCCATTCGCACTGGTCTTATCTTTGGCGTTATTGAAACCCTTACCCCGCTGATTGGCTGGGGGCTGGGTATGCTCGCCAGCCGCTTTGTGCTGGAGTGGAGCCATTGGGTGGCGTTCGTGCTGCTGGTCTTTTTAGGCGGACGTATGATTGTCGAAGGGTTCCGGGGCGATGATAGCGATGAAGATTGTGAACCGCCCCGCCGTCACGGTTTCTGGTTATTAGTCACCACCGCGATTGCCACCAGCCTTGATGCGATGGCGGTCGGTGTCGGTCTGGCGTTTTTACAGGTCAATATTCTGGTAATGGCGCTGGCCATTGGCTGCGCAACCTTCACCATGTCCACGCTGGGCATGATGATTGGTCGCTTTATCGGCCCGCTGCTCGGCAAACGGGCTGAAATTCTGGGCGGTATTGTGCTTATCGGCATTGGCGCAGAAATTCTCTACAGCCATTTCGCCGGTTAATCGTCCAAACGCTGCCAGACATGAATTGCAAAATCGGTCTGGCAGTCAAAGCATTTCTGCCCTTTCAACGTCTCCCACACCTCCGGTTTCGCGCGCCAGGCAAACGGCGTCATCTGCAATAACGTCACCGCTTCCGCCCCGCTCAACTGCATCGGATACGCTAGCGCATCGTGCGTTTGCAGCGCAAAGCCCGGCAACGTTTCCGAATGTGGCGCATGCAACTGGACTTCGTCATAAATTAGCCCTTTTAGCTCAACTAAATGTCGCGGCCCCGGCGTAACCGTTATTACCCATCCGCCCGGTTTAACGACTCTTGCCAGCTCTTCAGGATTGCAGGGTGCGTAAATACGAACCACCACGTCCATGCAGTTATCTTCAAACGGCAGGCGCTGGCTGGAAGCGACGCAAAAATCGACATTCGTATAACGCTTTGCCCCGGCGCGAATGGCGTTCTTCGCCACATCCAGGCCCCACGTATGCCCGGCAATTTCGGCAAAAGCATGAGTGTAATACCCTTCCCCGCAGCCGATATCCAGTAATTGCACTGGCTTTATTTCGTCAAGCTTCGCACAAATGGCATCACGTAAGGGTTGATAGTGCCCGGCATCCAGGAAGGCGCGCCGCGCCTGCATCATCTCTGTACTGTCGCCCGGATCGCGGGAACGCTTGTGCTGCACGGGCAGTAAATTGACATAACCTTCTTTCGCCATATCAAACTGATGGCGTTGAGGACAGCAATAGCTGTTTCCGCTACGGGTGAGCGGCGCGTGGCAGAGTGGGCAACTCCAGGACATAACAACTCCGGGGAACATTCAAAGGGCGAAAGTGTAACGCTTTTCGCCCCTGAGTGGGAGGATTTAGAGCGCAGGCGCCCCCGCAGGCGCGTGCATCACAATCAAATTATCTGAGCCCTGTGGTAAACCATCCGGCATGACGTTCTCCAGACGTAACACGTCGCCCATAATCTGACTGAATACTGGCGCGGAAACCGCGCCGCCGTAATACTGCCCGTTTTGCGGTTCGTTGATCACCACAACCAGCGCAAACTGGGGATTGCTGGCAGGGGCCACACCTGCGGTATACGCGACATATTTATCGACATATTTCCCGTCGTCGCCAATTTTCTTGGCGGTCCCGGTTTTTACCGCTACACGATAATCACGAACGGCGGCTTTAGTCCCGCCACCGCCTGGCAGCGCGACGCTTTCCATCATATGTTCAACCTGATGTACTAATGGTTCGGGCATCACCCGATGACCAATGACCGGCGGATCAATACGGGTAATCGATAGCGGACGCGAAACGCCAAAGCCGCCAATGGTCGCGTAGACATGCGCCAGCTGCAGCGGCGTGACCATTAAACCGTAGCCAAAGGCAAACGTCGCGCGATCCAGCTCGCCCCAGTAACGACGATGCGGTAACAAACCCTGGCTTTCGCCGGTCAAACCCAATCCGGTCGGCTCACCAAAACCAAATGCGGTGTAGGTGTCCAGCAGCTTTTGTACCGGCATCGCCAGCGACAGTCGCGAGACGCCCGTGTCGCTCGATTTCTGTAAAATCCCGGTGAGCGTGAGCTCCGGATAATAGCCCACGTCGCGAATGCGATGACCATCCAGCGTGTAAGGGTGGGTATCGACGACACTATCCGGGCGAACAATGCCCTGCTGAAGCGCGGTCATGATCACCAGCGGTTTAACAGTGGAACCGGGTTCAAAGGTGTCGCTGATGGCACGGTTACGGAAATCATCCAGCGTTGCAGCTTCGCGGTTGTTCGGGTTGTAGTCCGGGTAGCTTGCCATAGACAAAATTTCACCGGTATCGATTTTCACGAGTACGGCAGCGCCAGAGGCAGCTTTATTCCAGCGCACAGCGTTATCCAGCGCGTCTTCCGTTACCGTTTGCAGACGCTCATCAATACTGAGCTGAATATTATGCGCGGGTATGGGAGCCATTTCGGTAATGTTTTCAATAACCCGGCCAAATTTGTCTTTACGCACCTGACGCAAACCCGGTTTGCCAATGAGCTGGCTGTTAAAGCTTTTTTCAATACCCTCAATGCCCTGATCGTCGACATTGGTAAAACCAATCAGGTTTGCCGCCACGTGGCCTGCGGGATAAAAGCGGCGCGACTCTTCACGCAGGTTAATGCCCGGCAGATGCAATTTATCAATCCATTGCGCCTGAAGCGGGTCCACCTGACGGGCAAGATAGAGAAATCGGCTGTGCGGGTGCGCGTTTACGCGGGCCTGTAATGCGCTTAAGGAGAGGTTTAACGCTTTCGCCAGTGCCTGCCAGCGGTTATCGAAACCTACGCCGCCCTTCTCAATCAGGGTTTTCGGATCAACCCATATCGCGCTGACCGGCACGCTCACGGCCAGTGGCCGATTTTCGCGATCGACAATCATCCCGCGTGGCACATCAATCGGTTCTTCGCGCACCGAGCGCATATCTTCCTGCTTAACCAGGTTATCGGGAGAGACAATTTGCAACCAGCCAACTCGCGCGAGGAGGAAGCCCAGACAGCTTAAAATACCGGCGCACACCAGGCCAAACCGGACGGGGGTAAATTGAGGGGGCTTCCCTCGGGATTTATCTTGCACTCTGACTCCAGCGTTAAAAAGCAACGGACTGATTTAACAGGAATAGTTCAGAGATTTATCGTGCAACAATGCTAATAAGATTGCGGATTTGCAACAAAGGACGACCAGAGGGGAAAACAGAAACACTTTGCAAAGATTGTAAAAAGCCCCGCAGTTGCGAGGCTTTAAGGCTGATTATGATGCGCGCACGCATCAAAGCATCAGTGGCAGTCGAATCAGATTGCAGTTACGTTAACTGCAGCTGGGCCTTTCTGGCCGTCCTGAATTTCGAACTCAACGTTCTGGCCTTCAGCCAGAGTTTTGAAGCCGTTACCCTGGATTGCAGAGAAGTGTACGAATACATCTTTGCTGCCGTCAGCCGGAGTAATGAAGCCAAAACCTTTAGACTCGTTGAACCACTTAACTTGACCTTTAATCTTTGCCATTTGCAAAATTCCTTAGAGTGTTTTCTTCGCCCGTGGGCGCATTCATAGATAAAACTGAGACATGACTGCATGAGGCACTAATATAAGGTTCGGCAGAGAAGCGGTATTCAACGTCAACGTGTTTACTCAGGACTTCTTTACTGATAATGCCATACATAGACAGAACTGTACCTCGTTTAACCCAAAACGTGTTATCACATACAACGTTAATAATGGCAAGCCATTTTTAAACGTGTCTCGATCAGCCGCACAAATCATACAACAATCATTTGATCGACTACGCATTTATGCGGCAAACAGTCGTCTGACGCGCCCCGGCACGTCTCTTATATCTCACCTACCTTACGGTAACGTAAGACTTTTTTACCATAGACCAACATTTTCAATGCGTCCAGAAAAGCGAAGCGGCATCAAAAATTTTTTATATCGTTAGACTATTTACGCACTAATTTTTGAAAGGTGCATTTTGATAACCGGTTATAAGTTAGTAACGTTTCGTTATACTGCCGTGGTGACTCACATGTGCCAAATAATGCACTTAGGTTGCACCAAAATAATGACCGTTTAATGACACAAGGTTATCACCACACAATAAAAACGTTTCGCTCATTCTTTATGAAAAATCAATAAGTGGGTTGCGCAATTAAAGTTGATATCCGTTACTCATACATTTGGGTGATGGATAATTGAACAGATGGTTGGTCTGGTAAAAAATTAAGCATAAATACAAACAGATACAAGCTCGCAGTTGAGAAACTCCACTGAACCAGGTCTGAGACGCATCAGGAAATTGGATGATAGGGAGAGGTTACACTCTTGTAGACACGGCATGCACCATGGCGGTGCAACCTTCCGACTCCGGCGGCCTGCTTAGACAGCCGGAGTGAAGAGGAGATAAGATTATCGTTCCGCCACCAGGCGAATGAAATCATCTTCTTCTTCGTTTTTTGCTGCAACGGCTTTCTCTTCGACTGCCGATTTTTCAGGTTCATTTGCTTCACAGAGTCGACGCAGCAGCGCATTCTGACGCTTTTGCTGATCCAACAATGCTTCAAGCAGTTCAATTTGCTCACTGGTGCGCGAACTTGCACGGTTAACAAAGAACCAAAGTACCAGCCCCACGACCAACAGCAGAACAGATACCACGACAGACGCCAGATTTAATGCCCCAGAACTTACTAGATCACTCATTTCACCACCTCAAAAGGAACGGGCTATTCTACCACTCGCATTAAGGAAGGAAATCGTTGATGAAAAAAATGTTTTACCAGGGAATGAATTTGTTGATGCTGCAGATCCCGTTAAAGAACTGAACATCCTGGTCGCACAACACGTTGAGCGTCTGAGTCCAGAGCAGCAAACAGGCCGCCAGTACGACAATCAGTAACACCCACCGAAATTTTTTCACTCCACACTCCACGACATATAGCATTAACAGATGATCAAATTAACACGGACATCTTAAACCGCGGCTAACTGTACAGATAAATTCTGCTTTTAGGAATCATGGAGTTGTCTCGCAATATTGAAAAGCTACTCTATTAACAAGGATAGAAAAGACGCGAGGATGTCATGAGATTTGCGATCAGAACAATTATTATACTGGCCATTGTCTGGATTGGCATATTGCTGAGCGGTTATGGTGTTTTAATCGGCAGCACTGAGAATGCCGGCGGTTTGGGGCTGCAATGTAAATATCTGACCGCACGAGGCACCAGCACAGCACAATACGTTCACTCCAGCAGCGGGATTATTGGCCTGGCCGATTACCCGGTCCTGCGAAAAAGTGAAACTGTCGTCGATAATGGATAAAAAAACGCCGCGATGTCGCGGCGTTTTTTTGATTAAGCGTCTAATCAAAAGGGATAATCGTTATAGCCTAACTGCTCTGAAATCTTACGCGCCGCCGTATGCAGCATCGCAACATACTCGTGCAGGCGTTCTTCAGAGAAACGCAGCGTCGGGAATGAAATACTTAAACCCGCGATGACCACGCCAAATCGGTCAAAGACAGGTACGCCAATACAACGCAGACCTTCTTCCTGCTCTTCGTTATCTTCACCATAACCCTGCTGACGAACCAGATCCAGTACCGGCATCAGTTCATCAGTGCTGGTGATTGTGCGATCGGTGCTGTGCTTATATTCCACATCCTGCAGAATTTCACGCACTTCATCGCGATCACGCCAGGCCAGCAGTACTTTACCAATCGCAGTACTGTAAAGTGGGTTACGACGACCGACGCGAGAGTACATACGCAGGTTGTACATCGAGTCAATTTTATGAATATAAACAATGCTGTCTTCATCCAGCGCGCCAAGGTGAATCGTCTCTTTCGTCAGACGTGAGAGTTCACGCATCTGAATGTCTGCACTACGAATTAAATCAACGTTCTGTAATGCACGCGCGCCCAGCTCAAACAGCTTAAGCGTTAACGAATACTTTTCAGATTCCCCTTCCTGGGCAACGTATCCCAATGATTTCATGGTTTGCAAAAAGCGATAAACAGTGCTTTTCGACATCATGACACGCTGCGACAGTTCGGTAATTCCGATTTCGCGCTCTTCACCAAGCGCCTGCAGGATGCCAAAAACCTTCAATACTGAAGAGACAGAATCTGGCTGTTTATCCAAATCTGCAACTGCCATTAATCACCTCATCGCATCTGTTTTATAAAAATTAGAACCGGTTTTTATTATAATTTCGCAACGCCTTCGTCGCAATGAATCTTCTGCAACCTGGTTACAAATCTGCGACATACAGCCGGATAATCAATGCTAAAATAGTTTTCTGACAAATAATTTCTTAAAAACCGCATTTTTCCCATGGATAAAACACTCTCGGATGGCGTGCCTGTCCCTCAACGGTATGGTGCTATCTTAACCATTGTGCTCGGTATTACGATGGCGGTGCTCGATGGGGCTATCGCCAACGTTGCCTTACCGACAATCGCCAGCGATCTGCATGCCTCACCGGCAGCGTCTATCTGGATAGTCAACGCCTATCAAATTGCTATTGTCATCTCGCTGCTGTCGTTGGCTTTTCTGGGGGACATGATTGGCTATCACCGAATCTACAAAATTGGGCTCATTGTCTTTACCCTCGCTTCCGGGCTGTGTGCAATGTCGAACTCGCTGGAGATGCTAACGCTTGCACGCGTGGCGCAGGGCCTTGGCGGCGCGGCGCTGATGAGCGTGAACACGGCGCTCATCCGGCTTATCTACCCGCAGCGCCAGTTGGGACGCGGCATGGGTATTAACTCCTTTGTGGTTGCCGTCTCCTCCGCAGCCGGGCCCACCATCGCGGCGGCGATTCTGTCCGTCGCGTCATGGCAATGGCTATTCCTTGTGAACGTGCCGCTGGGCATTATCTCGTGGGTGCTGGCGGTGCGTTATCTGCCCGCAAACGGCTCACGCAGCCAGGCCACGCGCTTTGATCTGCCAAGCGCAATCATGAATGCCCTGACATTTGGTCTGCTGATCACCGCGCTGGGTGGTTTCGCGCAGGGCCAATCGACCACACAGGTGGTGGCAGAAGTGGTGCTGTTACTGATTGTCGGTTTCTTTTTCATCCGTCGTCAGTTGCGTTTACCCGTACCGCTATTACCGGTCGATTTACTACGCATCCCGTTGTTCTCACTCTCTATTTGCACGTCTATCTGTTCTTTCTGCGCACAGATGCTGGCACTGGTATCGCTTCCCTTCTTCCTGCAAACCATGATGGGACGCAGCGAAGTGGAAACGGGCTTGCTGCTGACGCCCTGGCCATTAGCCACCATGGTAATGGCGCCGCTGGCCGGGTCTTTAATTGAGCGAGTCCACGCCGGATTCCTTGGCGCGCTGGGTATGGCGGTAATGGCCTGCGGATTATTTGCGCTTGCTCTGCTGCCCTCATCGCCTTCCGATCTGGATATCATCTGGCGCATGATCCTGTGCGGCGCAGGGTTTGGTCTGTTTCAGTCCCCCAACAACCACACCATTATTTCTGCCGCACCTCGGCAGAGAAGCGGTGGTGCCAGCGGGATGCTGGGGACAGCTCGCCTGCTGGGGCAGAGCACCGGTGCGGCGCTGGTGGCGTTGATGTTCAATGCCTTTGGCGATAGCGGGACACATGTGTCATTGCTGCTGGCGGGAAGTCTGGCGGTGGTCGCGGCGCTGTTTAGCGGCTTGAGGGTGACGCAGCCGCGCGTGCAGCGCTAAAAAAAGCGCCTCGATTGAGGCGCTTCTTCATTATTTCAGGTATTCACCGGTACGCAGCGCTTCGATACGCTTATCCAGCGGCGGGTGAGTCATAAACAGCTCACTCAGCGTTTTAGACTTACCGTTGATGCAGAAGGCCATCATGCTGCTGGCTTCCTGCGGTTCGTAGCTGGTTTTCAGACGTTGCAGAGCAGCGATCATTTTTTCGCGCCCTACCAGTCGCGCTGAACCCGCATCCGCGTGGAATTCACGGTGACGCGAGAACCACATGGTGATGATGCTGGCCAGAATACCGAACACCAGTTCAAGGACCATTGAAACCGCAAAATAGATAAGCGGGTTACCGTTACCGCCCTCTTCACCTTCATCACGGTTACCGCTCAGGAAACCGGCGGCAATCTGCGCAATAACGCGCGAGATGAAGATAACAAAGGTGTTCACCACGCCCTGAATCAGCGTCATGGTCACCATATCACCGTTAGCCACGTGGCTAATCTCGTGCGCGATGACCGCTTCCGCTTCGTCACGGCTCATGTTCTGCAACAGACCGGTACTGACCGCCACCAAAGACGCATCACGGCGCGCGCCGGTGGCAAAGGCGTTGATATCCGGCGCATGATAGATAGCGACCTGCGGCATACCAATGCCAGCCTGACGCGATTGCTGTGCCACAGTGTCCATCAGCCAGCGCTCCGTTTCGTTGCGCGGCTGTTCAATCACTTCCCCACCTACCGATTTCAGTGCCATCCATTTCGACATCATCAGCGAAACGATAGAACCCCCAAAACCAAATAGCAGAGCCATAATCAGCAGGCCCGTCATGCTGCTCGACTGAATTCCTGTCAGGCTTAGCACCAGCCCAAACACAACCATCACAGCAAGGTTGGTCAACAGGAAGAGCGCGATTCGCATCATAATTTACTTTTAACCTCGTTTTAACAAAACGCACTATGCGATTACCCACATCGTATGGGTATTAATACAATTTTCAACTATCCACGGCGGGTAAGTCACGATAAAGACACAACTTTACATTTTTTCGCACACTTGCTTACGCGCGGTTTAGAGATGTAAAAAAACAGGCACAATCACTTGTGCCTGTTTAATTTAGAGAGAATTACTTGCTGGTCGCAGGGGTTGCGGCAGGCCTGTCTTTTTCAAGATGGGCCAGGTCGACCGCAATATTCACGGTCTCATCCAGATACGGATCCGGCTCCTGATAATCCTTCGGCAAATCGTCAATGTTCTTCAGCAACGGTTTGCCATCGCGTTTGTAGCGATCGTTAACGCGAGCCAGACGAGTTGCGTCATCTTCCTGGTTCTCTTTTTCGCGCTGTGCGTAGTTTAGAGAAACGATGTTGCGCTTGTCTTTCATCGCATTAAAGCGCGCGATATCCTTCATGATGTACTGGAATTCAGGATCTTTCGCGATGCGCGCATTGTGCAGTTTCAGCAGTTCCGGGCCAAAGGGCGTTAAATCATCAGATTTCACATAGGTCGCGGCGTCGATGCTGTCCCACGGCAGTGCGTTATCTTCAAATTTCTCACCCGTCTCCGTCTCTTCCGAACCGGTCGGCATCAGAATATCCGGTGTTACACCCTTACGTTGCGTACTGCCGCCGTTAATGCGGTAGAACTTCTGGATGGTGTACTGCACGGAACCCAGCGCTGGCCATTCCGGGCGCAGCATTTGATCGTAAATGCGATTCAGAGAACGGTACTGCTGGACGGTGCCTTTCCCGAAGGTCGGTTCACCGACGATCAACGCGCGTCCGTAGTCCTGCATGGCGGCAGCAAAGATTTCAGATGCCGAGGCACTGAAGCGGTCTACCAGCACCACCAGTGGGCCTTTGTAGTACACCACGCCGTCGTTATCGCTGTCTTCACGCACTTTACCGTTGTTGTCACGCACCTGCACAACCGGGCCGGACGGAATGAACAAGCCAGAGAGCGATACCGCTTCGGTCAATGCCCCGCCGCCGTTGGTACGTAGATCGATGATCACGCTGCTGACATTCTGTTTTTCCAGTTTCTGCAGCTGCACCTTAACGTCTTCCGTCAGGCCAACATAGAACCCCGGAATATCGAGCACGCCCACTTTCTCTTTGCCGACGGTTTTCACCGACATTTTCACAGCGCGGTCTTCGAGTCGAATGCGTTCACGGGTCAGGGTGACGATTTTAGTTTTCGCACCTTTACCCGCTGGCAGGATTTCCAGGCGAACTTTACTGCCCTTCGGCCCTTTAATCAGCGCCACGACATCATCCAGACGCCAGCCGATCACATCGACCATGCCTTTCCCTGCCTGACCCACGCCGACAATTTTATCGCCGACCGTAATCGCTTTACTTTTCGCCGCCGGCCCACCAGCCACCATGGAATTGATAACCGTGTAGTCATCATCCATTTGCAGGACTGCGCCAATACCTTCCAGAGACAGGCTCATTTCAGTGTTGAACTGCTCGGTGTTGCGCGGAGAGAGATAGTTGGTATGCGGGTCGATTTCGCGCGCGAATGAGGTCATCGCCAGCGAGAAAACGTCTTCGCTGTTTGTTTGCGCCAGACGACGAATCGCGAACTTATAGCGACGCGTCAGGGTTTCGCGGATCTCTTTTTCGTCTTTCCCGGTCAGCTTCAGGCTCAGTTCATCGAACTTGACTTTGCCATCCCACAGGGCGTTCAGCTCGGCTTCATCTTTTGGCCATGGCGCTTTTGCCCGGTCAAGATTGAAGGTGTCGTTGCCGGTGAAATCCATCGGGCGTTCGAGCACTTTCAGCGCGTACTGATAACGTTCAAAACGTCGCTTTTGCGCCAGATTGTAGAGATCGTAAAACACGTCGAGCTTGCCCGAGCGCAGTTCATCGCCAATCTGTCCCTTCTTCGAAGCAAACTGCGCAACGTCGCTGGCCAGCAGGACGTTATGGCTGTAATCGAGCAGGTTCAGATAGCGGTCAAAAATCTTGGCGGAAAAAGACTGGTCGAGATCGAACTGACGATAATGAGAACGGGTAAAGCGCGATGTCACGCGCTCGCTCACCGTTGCGTGCTGCGTTTCTTCCTTAAGAATCGGAATTTGATCAACACGGGTAATATCTTCCACCGCTAAGGCGTGGCCTGTTATTAAAAACAGGCCAGCGAGGGCGGAGAGCCTAAAAAGTTTGTTCATGCCTGGCCCGGCCTCCGTTTCAGAACACCAGGTGTTCTGCGCGTACTATCATTGACATACCAGAAGTAAGCTGCACGCGGACACCATCTTTGGTGATTTCCAGAATCGTAGCGTCCATTGCGTTATTGCCCGCTTTGACTTTCAGGGATTGACCAACGGTCAGCGCAGAAATGTCGGAAACAGGAGTAAGCTTTTCTTCGCGTACGGCTTTCGCAGCAGGTTTAGCATCACGTGGTTTACGCTCAGCATTTTCTTTGCGGCGAACCGGAGGACGCGGCTTACGCTCGCGACGCGGTGCATCACCTTCACCCGCAGCAGCGGCAGCTTCGCGTTTTTTCGCCTGCTGTTCAGCACGCTGAGCCTGAACACGCGCTTTGGCTTCTTCAAGCTGCTGACGAGCATGGGCAACGTGCTGCTCATCGAGTTCGCCGCAAGGGTTACCGTCGAGATCGACACGTACTGCGCCAGCTTTAATACCGTAAAGGTAGCGCCAGCTTGAAGTATAAAGACGTAATGCGGAACGTAATTGGGTTTTGCTGAGGTTCATCTCACCATCAACACGCTCGACAAGATCCTGAAAAATACCGACTTTCAGAGGGCGAGCTTCACCTTCGGCACTGAAGCAGTGCGGAAAACGTTCGGCCAGAAATGCGATAACTTCTTTACTGCTATTCAACTTAGGTTGATTTTCCATGAAATTTCCTGATTACAACGGACGTAGCCAACAAGCCGCAGGCATGAACAGGCGACATTATAATGACGCCATCGCTAAATGCTACGTTATCCGTTGATTATCCTTCGACGCGGGCAAAGAATTTTTGATAATCGGTGCCAGCAAGCACATTTTCGAGATGACCGACCAGTTCACGCAGGCCCTGTTCGTCCTCTTCGCTGAAGCGTGAAAAGAGCGGGCTATCGATATCCAGCACGCCAATCACCTCTCCGTTAACCACCAGCGGCAGTACGATTTCAGCGTTACTGGCGCTATCACAGGCGATATGACCGTCGAACGCGTGAACATCTTCCACGCGCTGTACTTCATTCTTCGCCACCGCCGTGCCGCATACCCCTCGGCCAACAGGAATGCGCACGCATGCAAGTTTGCCCTGGAATGGCCCCAAAACCAGCGTATCGCCTTCCAGTAAATAAAAACCAGCCCAGTTCACATCTGCCAGACGTTCAAAAAGCAACGCGCTGGTGTTAGAGATTACAGCTAGAAAACTGTTCTCACCTGCCATCAATGCCTGAAAATCACGGTTGAGATCCGCGTAAAGTTCTGTTTTGTTCATTATTAAACCACTATTGTCTACTTCAATTACTGATACTATCGACGACGCATACTCCTATAAAATAAGCATTAAATGCGTCAGGGCTCAAGTTCAATCCATTCATGAGTTAAGATAGAGTTATACATTCATTCTACGATGTAATAAATGCCACTAAAAACATCACGCATTACACCGACGCAGAAAATTCGTATTCACTCAATGGGTGATCCTATCCCGCAGGCACAATACCAACGTTGCCCGCAGTGCGACACGCTTTTTCAGTTACCGTTGGTTAAATCGCACCAATGTGCCTATTGCCCGCGCTGCAATGCCAAAGTTCGCGACGGTCGGGACTGGTCGTTAACACGTCTTGGCGCCATGGCGATTGCCATGATGCTGCTGATGCCGTTCGCCTGGAGCGAGCCCCTGCTTCGCCTGCATCTGCTTGGCGTACGTATCGACGCAAACGTGCTACACGGGATTCAGCAAATGACTGCCCAGGGCGATCCCATTACCGCCGCGATGGTGCTGTTCTGTAGCATCGCCGCGCCAGCAGTGCTGGTTATCGCCATCGCCTATCTCTGGCTTGGCAACATTCTGGGCATGAACCTGCGCCCGGTGCTGTTGATGCTGGAGAAGCTCAAAGAGTGGGTGATGCTGGACATTTATCTGGTCGGGGTCGCCGTTGCGTCAATCAAGGTACAGGATTACGCATTCCTGCAACCGGGGCTCGGCCTGTTGGCGTTTATTTCGCTGGTCATCCTTAGCATTCTGACGCTTATCCATCTGAATATAGAGGAACTCTGGGAGCGCTTCTATCCGCAACGGCCGGTCACCCGACCCCATGAAGGGCTGATGGTGTGTCTGGAATGCCATCACACAGGCTTCCCGGATTCACGCGGGCGCTGCCATCGTTGCCACGTTCCGCTCACCAGGCGGCGGCGTCAGAGCCTGCAAAAATGCTGGGCGGCGCTGATTGCCTCTATCATTTTTCTGCTGCCGGCAAACTTTTTGCCGATATCGATTATTTACGTTAATGGCGGGCGACAGGAAGATACCATTATGTCGGGGATTCTTTCTCTGGCGGACAGTAACGTCGCCGTTGCCGCCGTGGTATTCTTCGCCAGTATTCTGGTGCCGTTTACCAAGGTCATCGTGCTGTTTACGCTGCTGGTTAGCATTCATTCCAAATGTGAACAGGGCCTGCGCACACGCATTCTGTTGCTGCGATTTGTAACATGGATTGGTCGCTGGTCGATGCTGGATCTGTTTGTTATCTCGTTGACTATGTCGCTGATTAATCGCGATCAGCTTCTCGCCTTTACGATGGGCCCCGCTGCATTTTATTTCGGTGCCGCGGTTATTTTGACTATTCTTGCTGTTAATTGGCTGGACAGCCGCTTACTTTGGGACGCTCATGAGTCAGGAAACGCCCGCTTCACCGACTGAAGCGAAAATTAAAATTAAACGTCGCATTTCACCTTTCTGGTTGCTGCCTATCATCGCGCTGATGATTGCAGGCTGGCTTATCTGGAACAGTTATGAAGATCGCGGCACCACCATTACCATCGACTTCATGTCGGCGGACGGTATCGTACCTGGCCGTACGCCCGTGCGCTATCAGGGTGTGGAAGTCGGTACGGTGCAGGAAATTCGCCTGACGGAAGATCTGAACCGTATCGAAGTGAAAGCCAGTATTAAAAGCGATATGGAAGACGCGCTGCGTGATGAGACACAATTCTGGTTGGTGACGCCTAAAGCCTCGCTGGCTGGTGTTTCCGGGCTGGATGCGCTGGTTGGCGGTAACTATATCGGTATGATGCCGGGTAAAGGTAAAGCGCGCGATCACTTTACCGCGCTGGACACGCAACCCAAATATCGCCTGAATAACGGTGAGTTGATGATTCACCTGCACGCGCCGGATCTCGGCTCGCTCAGCAGCGGCTCGCTGGTCTATTACCGTAAAATTCCCGTTGGACGCGTTTACGATTACGCCATTAACGCCAACAAGCGCGGTGTGACGATTGATGTGTTGATTGAGCGCCGGTTCACGAATCTGGTGAAAAAAGGCAGCCGGTTCTGGAACGTGTCGGGCATTAAAGCAGATGTAGACTTGAGCGGCGCGAAGGTTCAGCTCGAAAGCTTAGCGGCGTTGGTTAACGGGGCGATTGCCTTCGACTCACCGGAAAACTCGGAAGTTGCGGTGCAAAATGACGAGTACGGCTTGTATGAAGATCTGGCCCACAGCCAGCGCGGCGTTATCGTTAAACTGCAGCTTCCCAGCGGTCAGGGGCTGAAAGCGGGTTCTACTCCCCTGCTCTATCAGGGCCTGGAAGTGGGGCAACTGACCAAACTGAATCTTAACGACGACAGTTCTGTTACAGGCGAAATGACCGTTGATCCCAGCGTAGTCAGCCTGCTGCGTGAAAAAACACGTATTGAGCTCCATGAACCAAAACTCTCGCTGGAGAACGCCAATCTCAGCATGCTCCTTACGGGTAGCACTTTTGAGCTGGTACCCGGCGATGGCGAGGCAAAAGATACCTTTGCGGTGCTTCCGTCCAGTAAAACGCTGTTACAACAGCCAGATGTCATGACGCTTTCTCTGAGCGCGCCGGAAAGCTACGGCATTGATGCCGGGCAACCATTGATATTGCACGGGGTGAAGGTCGGGCAGGTGATGGAGCGTAAGCTGACCAATAAAGGCGTAACGTTCACTATCGCTATCGAACCGCAATATCGCGAGCTCATTCATGGCGACAGCAAGTTTGTTGTTAATAGCCGCGTTGATGTCAAAGTCGGCCTTGATGGTGTTGAATTCCTCGGCGCGAGCGCTAATGAATGGCTGAGTGGTGGGATCCGTATTCTGCCGGGTGAAAAAGGCGAGATGAAAGAAGATTATCCGCTGTACGCCAACCTGGAGAAAGCGCAGGAAAATAGCCTGAGCGAGCTGCCTACATCTACCCTCACCCTGACGGCTGAAACCTTGCCGGATATTCAGGCGGGTTCCGTGGTGCTGTATCGCAAGTTTGAAGTGGGTGAAGTGATTACCGTTAGCCCTCGCGCTAACGCGTTTGATATCTCGCTGCACATCAAACCGGAATACCGTTCCCTGTTGACGCCGGACAGCGTGTTCTGGGCCGAAGGCGGTGCCAAAGTCCAGTTGAACGGGAGCGGTTTAACCGTACAGGCCTCGCCACTGTCTCGCGCGCTGAAGGGCGCGATCAGCTTCGATAACCTGAGCGGCGCGGGCGGAAATACCCGTAAAGGCGACAAACGTATCCTGTTCGCCTCTGAAACAGCGGCGCGCGCGGTAGGCGGGCAAATTACGTTACACGCCTTTGATGCCGGGAAGCTGGCGGCAGGTATGCCAATTCGTTATCTGGGCATTGATATTGGACAGGTACAAACGCTGGAACTGAACGCCGGACGCAATGAAGTTCAGGCGCGCGCGGTGCTTTACCCGGAGTATGTGAATACCTTCGCGCGTCGCGGCAGTCGCTTCTCGGTTGTGACGCCGCAGATTTCCGCTGCCGGTGTAGAGCACCTTGATACCATCCTGCAACCTTACATCAACGTTGAGATGGGTCAGGGCTCGCCACGTCGCGAATTCGAGCTTCAGGAAGCCACCATCGCCGATTCCCGCTATCTCGACGGGCTGAGTCTGGTGGTGGAAGCGCCGGAAGCTGGTTCGCTGGGCATTGGCACGCCAGTGCTGTTCCGTGGTATCGACGTGGGCACAGTAACGGGGCTGACGCTGGGCTCACTTTCCGATCGCGTGATGGTTGAGCTGCGCATCAGCAAACGTTATCAGCACCTTGTACGCAACAATTCAGTCTTCTGGCTGGCATCCGGTTACAGCCTCGACTTTGGTCTGACGGGGGGCGTGGTGAAAACCGGCACCTTCAATCAGTTCATTCGTGGCGGTATTGCCTTTGCCACACCGCCAGGCACCCCGCTCGCGCCGAAAGCCCAGGCAGGCAAACACTTCCTGTTGCAGGAAGAGGAGCCGAAAGAGTGGCGTCAGTGGGGCACCGCCCTGCCGCGTTAACGTTCAACGCCCCGGTGTCACTGCGCCGGGGCGTTTATGCTAAACTGCACGCTCTCTGATTACGTGTGGTACTCCCCAGTGGCTCAAAACTCTGTCTTTCTTCCCGATGAATTCCTCGCGCAGATGCGTGAGGCCATGCCCGCTCACCTCGCCTTTGACGATTTTATTGCTGCCTGCCAGCGTCCGCTGCGCCGCAGCATTCGTGTCAATACATTGAAAATCAGCGTTGCCGATTTCCTGGCACTGGTCGCCCCATATGGCTGGCAACTGATACCAGTGCCGTGGTGTGCGGAAGGTTTCTGGATTGAACGCGAAGATGAAGAGTCACTGCCTTTAGGCAGTACCGCCGAACACCTGAGCGGCCTGTTTTACATTCAGGAAGCCAGCTCGATGCTGCCGGTCGCCGCGCTGTTTGCCGGGGACGAGATGCCGAAACGGGTGATGGACGTCGCCGCCGCGCCGGGTTCGAAAACCACCCAGATTGCCGCGCGCATGGGCAACCAGGGCGCCATTCTCGCCAATGAGTTTTCCGCCAGTCGGGTAAAAGTTCTCCACGCTAATATCAGCCGCTGCGGTATCGCCAATGTGGCGCTGACCCATTTTGATGGTCGTGTCTTCGGCGCGGCAGTACCGGAAAGTTTTGACGCCATTCTGCTCGATGCACCGTGTTCCGGCGAAGGTGTTGTACGTAAAGATCCCGATGCACTGAAAAACTGGTCGATTGAAAGCAATCTTGTGATTGCCGCCACGCAGCGTGAGCTTATTGATAGCGCATTTCACGCACTGAAACCCGGCGGTACGCTGGTTTATTCAACCTGTACGCTCAATCGTGACGAAAACGAATCAGTACTGGCCTGGCTGCTGGAACAATATCCGCAGGCGGTTGAAATCCAATCGCTGGCAACCCTGTTCCCGTCAGCCAAAGAGGCGCTCACGCCTGAAGGATTCCTCCATGTCTTCCCGCAAATTTATGATTGCGAAGGCTTCTTTGTCGCGCGTTTGCGTAAAATCGCCTCGGTTGAGCCTCTGCCCATCCCAGGCTACAAAGTGGGTAAATTCCCGTTCACGCCGATGAAAACCCGGGAATCCGCCGCCGTCACTGAGGCAGCCGGTCAGGTCGGACTGTTCTGGAATGACGCGTTTTCCCTCTGGCAGCGCGATAAAGAGATATGGCTCTTCCCGGCAGAGATAGAACCCCTGCTCGGAAAAGTCCGTTTCTCGCGTATTGGCCTCAAACTTGCCGAAACGCATAACAAAGGTTATCGCTGGCAGCACGAAGCAGTCATTGCGCTGGCCCAAACCGACAAGCTGGGGCATGAACTGACGCAGACTGAGGCTCAGGAGTGGTATCGCGGCCGCGATATCTACCCGGAAAATGTGCCAAATCACGACGATGTGGTGGTAACGTATCAGGGCTTTCCGCTTGGACTGGCGAAACGAATCAGCTCACGGTTGAAAAACAGTTATCCCCGCGAACTGGTGCGCGATGGTAAACTTTTTGCCGAAAAATCCTGACTGGCGCGCAAAAATAGCGCACTTTTTGACTGGCGATATTCTCTTCGTTGGCTACGCTAAAAAATGGGCGACCTGAACTGGTCGTACCACAACATCAGCGACCAACGGAGAGTATCATGAGTAAAACCAACGTACGCATCGGCGCATTCGAGATAGATGATGCCGAGCTGCACGGCGAGCAGCACGGTGAACGAACGTTAAGCATCCCCTGTAAATCCGACCCTGACTTATGCATGCAGCTAGACGCCTGGGATGCTGACACCAGCGTCCCTGCCGTACTCAACGGCGAACACTCTGTCCTTTACCGTAAACATTACGATCAACGTTCTGATGCCTGGGTGCTGCGCTTCGCATAACCCAAATGGAACCCGCCCACAGGCGGGTTATTTATTTGCATAACCTTTCCCGCCGTTGCCCTTCATCCCCTACACTTAATCATTAACGGATCCGTTGTGTCATAACCTTTTATCAGACTGAGGATGGGATGTTCGCACTGGTTTTATTCATCTGCTACCTCGACGGTGGCTGTGATGATATCGTCGTGGACGTGTATAATTCGGAAAAACAGTGTGTTGCCGCGATGGACGATCAGCGGTTGCGTCGTGGAGGGTGTTTTCCGATAGAGGATTTTGTGGACGGGTTCTGGTACCCCGCCCACGAATACAGCGATTTTTGAGGGTAACGATCAGTGCGGGGAAGCCGCATGATAAAGCGACGCTTCTCCGCGCGGACGCGTTTTAAAGCGACGGTGAACCCACAGATACTGTTCTGGTGCGCGTAAAATCTCTTTCTCGATGATTTTGTTCATATAGCTGGCCGCATCGATTTCGTCATCTACCGGGTAATCTGACATCACGTCGCTGATGTGCAGCACATAACCTTTCTTATCCGCCTTACGTACCATAGTGATGCTGAGCATTGCCGCGCCTGACAAACGTGAAAGCACCCAGGTCCCGTTGGTCGTTGCCGCTTCGTTCACTGAAAAGAACGGTGCGAAAACGCTGCCTTTCGGACCGTAGTCCTGGTCTGGCGCAAACCACACGGCTTCACCTGATTTAAGCGCCTGCACAAGACCTCGCAAATTGCGGCGGTCGATCATCGCTTTATTGGAACGCAGGCGACCTTTGGTCTGAACCCACTCCATCAACGGATCATTATGACGACGATAGGTTGCCATCATCGGGCGACATAAGCCCATGACCCTGCCACCCAGTTCCAAAGACATAAAATGTACGCCGACAACCATAACGCCGCGACGTTCCTGCAATGCTTTGGTCAGGTTTTCATACCCCTCCACGTCAAACCATTTCTTGACGCGCGCATCGCTCCAGAACCAGGCCATGCCGGTTTCGATAAGCCCCATGCCCAATGACATGAAATTTTGCTGTATCAGTGCTTCACGCGAGTCGGCATCCATCTGTGGGAAGCAGAGTTCAATATTGCGTGCAGCAATGCGTTCGCGCCGTTTGAGAAAACGGCGAGACATTTTACCTACCGTCGAACCGAGGGTATGCAGAACAGGATAAGGAAGCTGTACGATAAGCCAAAGCACACCTAAGCCGAACCACGTGAGCCAGTTGCGCGGATGCAATAACTGGGTATCAAATTCTTTAGACATCATTTTTTCCTGAAGCATGAAAAAGTAACGCGTAAGGGAAAAATGAATCCTTCATTTGTCTTTATGCGTACGTATAAGAGTTTGACAGTAATACGTTCGGCAAATTCACTTTCAGGACAAGACTTTACAAAAAAGTACCTGAATCGGAATAAAACTTACTGGAAGGCTGTAACTTAACTCAAGGCAAGCATGCGCTATTTTCAGCAAAATTGATAGTGAGATTTGTACCCACCACACGATTACCTTAAAACCTGAACCCCGCGCAGGACGGGGCCTGCATCGATTTTACCCATCCCACAGATGATTAATCAGGCATTTCCGAAAACTGTGGCCTGAGCCTATTCCAATAAAGCTTAGGACACATTCACAAAATAAATATTCGATAATTTCAGTATAATCTTAGACAACCACTAATAACGTGGGTTATGACAGCGATAAGGTTCTTTTCCGATGACGTTCCAGGCTGTGACGTTGATAGAAACTAACGAACGATACAAAATAATAACAGGCTAATAATTAGCTATGAAACCGAATGCATCAAGAACTGGTTACATCGATATTTCTCTGATACGATTCAGTTAATCGAGATTTTCATTAGTGTAAGAATGAATTCCCTGAAAACTCCGAGGGAAAGAAGTTGCAACATCACTTACACATTAAATTAACACTACAATAACCATTGTGAATTTCATTATGCTCGACAAGCCAACAGTTTCCATTATCATACCCGCTTACAACTCTGGCACGTTTATCCATATCCTCCTTGATTCTTTAATTGTTCAAACCTATAAAAATTTTGAAGTTATAGTTGTGAATGATGGTTCCTCGGATAACACCATAGAGGTGGTCGAAAATTATTCGAGAAGTAGTCAACTTACTGTCAATCTCATCACGCAAAATAATGCGGGTGTATCAACTGCGAGAAATGTCGGGCTTGATAATGCGCAAGGCGAATTTTGTATATTTATCGATAGCGACGACCATGTCGCCCCTCAATTCCTGGAAAAATTACTCCATAAGCAAAAAGAAACATCCGCTAACATCGTGTATTGTGGATGTAATCAGGGAGGAAAAAACTGCGTCAGGCCGCAGCCTGCAGCATTCCAGGACGGCGATTTATTACGTCAGCGCATTGCGCGAGAATTACTTTTCCATCTTGGCGGCGTACTGATCAGAAGAGATTTTTTAATACGTGAGAATATAAGATTCAACACAGAACTTGCGTTAGGTGAAGATCTGCTTTTCACCTATACGATTCTTGCTAAACAACATCTGCATGCTGTTCCTGAATATTTATACAACCAAACCTACCGTGAAGATTCCGTAATGAATAGCGCATGGTCGAAGGAAGATTATGAACATAATGCGCATGCAATGGACATTATTTACAGCACGATGATAACACTATGTCATGACTCACAAAAAGAGACTGTAGCCCCACTCCTTAAAAATATGGCTATTACTGCCAAAATTAAATTTTTATGGGGATTATTACAATCAGGCAAATACGATCAGACGCTAAAATATCTCAATAGTACATATCTCACCTTGTCTCAGTCAGACATTGCATCTTTAAAATCTAAAGAAAGAAAAAAATATCGTGTAATTATGTCAAAGAATACATTTTTATGGAGGCTGTACTTTTTATTCCGCAAGAAAAAATTTTGAATTCCGATAGTTAACCCGTAAAATCTGATTCTCAGAACCCTCTGCCCTTACTTACACATGGCGTGACACACCTGTGATAGGGCAGCTCGTAGCCATACCGTTCGACGTTTGAGGATTTGCTGGTGCATTACACATTTTTGAAAGAGTGTCTTAGGGTTGAAGTGATAGGCGGGAAAGATAAAAAATTCTCCTGGCCTCGCGCTATCCGTCATGCGTGGCGCCAACCCAAGCGCCGCTTTCTGTTTTGGTGGCGCATTGCATCACATTTGCACGCTGTCGGTGGCAAAAATAGCAAGAAATTCGCGGCTTATCTCAACAGACGCCTGATCAGAAATTATCACACTGAAATAGGGCTGGCCGCCAGGATTCAGCCTGGGTTATTTATCGCCCACTATAATGGAATCGTGGTCACATCCTATTGTGAGATAGGCAAAAATTTTACGCTACGCCAAAACACCACTATTGGGATTAAAACCCTGGGTAAACGTGATGATGAATATAAAATCATCATCGGCGATAATGTAGCCCTTGGCGCAAACAGTTGCATCATTGGTGATAATCTCAGCATTGGTAGCAATGTCATCGTTGGGGCAATGTCTTTTATTAGCAAGGATATCCCGGATAACTGTACCTATTACACCAAAAAAGAGAACGTCATCGAGCGGTATGAAGTATAGCCCCCTGTCTTCATCATGGTTCAATAACGATACGTGTGAAAGATAGAGTTGTAAGATAATTGTTAATGCATTTTTGTTGTGGTATAACCAACAGGAATGGCCCGGATGCCACATAAAAAGAGACCGAATACGATTCCTGTATTCGGTCCAGGGAAATGGCTCTTGGGAGAGAGCCGTGCGCTAAAAGTTGGCATTAATGCAGGCTAAGTCGCCTTGCACTATAAGAATAGATGACCGTGCCAGGTTTTCCAGTCCGCGACGAAAGCGGTCAGAAAATTTCGGCGTCAGAAAACGGCAGCCCCTAAAAAAACCGCTCGCACATTCACAGAATGGCGGCGGTTTTTTATTTGGAATCAATTAGATATTTTTGACAATCAGCAGAGCTTTTCGGCGCGTTCGATAAACGGCGCCAGGCTCATTTTCTCTCCCGGACGCGCTGGATCATCAATTTGTATGATGCTCAAAGGCTGAGCGGTGGTCTTCCCGGCCTTGACCTGCTCTTCAGCAATGGCGTTCAGCGGATACTGGACCAGGGTACTTGGGTTAATCACATACAGCGCATTGCCCGGACGACAGGTCAGCATCACCTCTTCCCTATTAAACGCCCAATTTTCCTTCCCCACCTCAAAGCGGCTCACGGTGATAATTTGCGGGGCGGCCAGCGCGGAACCCGCCGCCGTTAACAATAAAAGAGTCAGAACGATTTTTTTCATATCTTCGCCATTGTTTAAAAAGGTTCCCAGGTGGCAAACAGACTGACACAGGCCAGTACCAGCGCCCCAAGAACAAGTTCTACCTGCGTTGCTCGCAGGAAAAAGCGTTGCGTGGCGGGCTCTGCCATCACCATTCGCGGCACGACAACATAGCGGTTCACCAGCGCGATAACCACCATCATGGCGACCAGCGCACATTTTAGCAGTAGCATACGGCTATAAGGTGTATCCAGCGGCCAGCCATGCTGAATCAATAATGCGTTAACGATCCCCGTCAGCACGACGCCCGCCACTGCGAGGTGCCCGTACCGCGAAAAACGCATCATGGTATAGATTGCTGCCTGCCGCCAGCGCCCCTTTGCCAGCCTCAGGCAATAGAGAAACGGCAATAAGCCGCCAAGCCAGGCTGCCGCCAACAGCAAATGCAGCGCATGATTCCCGCGCTGTAGCGCACCGATAGCACCGTCACGCATTGCGGAATGTCCGGTGCCTGCCAACAGGATAAACTGCGCCGCCGTCAGGAACAGCAGCAACCGCATCATCTGACGCGGTTTCACCCAACCAATGGTGAGCGCCACACCCGCCAGAATGATTTGCCACAGCCAGACACCGCCAAATTGCGTCGCCGCCACCGCTAGCCAGACTTCAGGCTTCCAGACGTCGCGCCAGCCATCGCCCATCAACCCACCCTGCACCATCAGCATCAACAGTGCCGATGCAGCGCAGGCCAGCAGCGAGAGATGAATCAGCGGAGTAAAGCGCTGGCTGAAAAGGCGACGCAGCGGTCGTGGTGCCCACCATCCGCCATAAAGCGCACATCCCAGTACCGCCATCAGCGCGGCAAAATGCACGAATCGCAGCCCGACATAGAGCGTCGTCAGCATCTTATTTCACGCGGAACTGGTACTGGCCCTGGGTTTTATGCCCATCCACTGACACCACGTGCCAGTTAACGGTATAGAGCCCGGATGCCAGCGGTTGGTTAATCGGTACCATCAGTTCCGTTTTGTCGGTTTCACTGCGTACCGCTTTGCCCGTTTCGACTTTTTTAGCATCTTCTCCGATCACTGTGACGCCGCTGAAGCGCGATTCGACGCCTTCAGAGAAATGCAGCGTGATAGATTGCGGTGCGGGGCTCACTTCACTTTCCGCGGCAGGCACCTGTTGTTTGAGGTGGGCATGCGCCCAGACAGCCGGAGCAGAGAGGGTGCAGGTTAAAAACAGCGAAGTGCAGAGTATGCGAACGATGTTGGATCCCATATTCTTCATTCCCTTTTGTTATGGATGTAGCTGAAAGAATAACCTTGTATAATTCCTGAGTCGAGATGTGCCGCCATTAAGCTTGCCATTCTACGAGACTCTTAGTAACGTTGCGCCCTGAAAAGGAGAGAATCTGATGCAGACTAATCTGGCTAAACTACCTCAAGACGAAATGGATAAAGTTAACGTCGATCTTGCCGCGGCGGGCGTCGCTTTTAAAGAGCGCTATAACATGCCGGTGGTGGCCGAAGTCGTGGAACGCGAACAGCCAGAACACCTTCGCGACTGGTTCCGCGAGCGTTTAATTGCCCATCGTTTGGCCTCGGTATCCCTGTCTCGTTTGCCTTACGAACCGAAACAAAAATAATCCTTACGGATTGATACACTTCCTTACGGCAATCGGTGTAAACTTCTTCAGGAAAATCTGAAGTGACGACCCACTGACCTCTTGTTGAAGGAAGCAACTATGCTGGCATGGTCTATTGCAGCGGCGCAATTCGCGCCGCAGAACGGCAGCCTCGCCGAAAATATTATCCACCATCTGCGTTTTATCCGCGCCGCGGCAAAACTGGAATGTAAGGTATTAATTTTTCCAGAACTCTCCCTGACAGGCCTGACGGGCGAGCCCGGGCTCCCCTCACCGCCCAGTAACGACCAATTGCAACCGCTCACCGATGCCGCCCGCCAGCATCAGATAACCATTGTGGCCGGCTTACCCGTTGAGGAAAACGGTCAACGCAGCAAAGGTGTGGCCATATTCTCCCCCGACACGGCGAAACCGTATACCTGCGCGCAGGGCAACGGCACCTGCCTGACGCCGGAATCGCGCTATATCAGTGTATTGAATCTGAATAACGATGGCTGCGATCTTTCGCCTCAGGCGTCGCTGTTAGCCACGCTCACCAGCACCGCAGAGTCACAGCAGAGCCTGAATACCCAACGGTTACAATGGTTTGCCCGCAAGCATGCCATCGCGGTACTCAAGTCGAATTACAGTTGCGATGACTTTTCCGGCGGCAGTGCCTTATGGGATGAAACCGGGCAACTGATCGTCCGGGCGGACCAGGGTGAACTCCTGGTTACCGGCAGAAAAAGCGCTCAGGGTTGGCAAGGCGACATCATTCCATTACGCTAGCTTCTTTTGGCCGGGAGTATGCCATGTTACGCGTGATCGATACCGAAACCTGCGACCTTCAGGGGGGCGTCGTTGAAATAGCGTCTGTCGATGTCGTGGATGGGAAAATCACCAACCCAATGAGCCACCTCGTGCGCCCCGATCGCCCGATCAGCGCACAGGCGATGGCAATTCACCGCATTACGGAAGAGATGGTTGCCGATCAGCCGTGGATTGAAGAGGTGCTGCCGTTTTACCAGGGAAGCCCGTGGTATGTCGCGCACAACGCCAGTTTCGACCGTCGCGTTCTGCCAGAAATGAACGGTGAGTGGATTTGCACCATGAAGATGGCGCGTCGGTTATGGCCCGGTATCAAATACAGCAACATGGCGCTATATAAGTCACGCAAACTGAGCGTCGCTACGCCGCCGGGGTTGCATCACCACCGCGCGTTGTATGATTGCTATATCACTGCCGCATTACTGATTGATATCATCGATGTTTCTGGCTGGTCGCCCGAACAAATGGTCGATGTCACCGGACGCCCGGCGCTGCTGCGCACCTTTACCTTTGGTAAATATCGCGGCAAAGAGGTTTCGGAAGTGGCGGAGAACGATCCAGGTTATTTACGGTGGTTGTTCAACAACCTGGATCGAATGAGCCCGGAATTGCGCCTCACGTTAAAGCACTATCTGGGCGAATAACTTAGCGGACGCTTCTGCCGGGTAAGGTACCCTGAGCCAGCGCAATCAAAAACGTGAATTCGAGCGCCACGCCTTCATAACTTTTGAAGCGCCCCGACTTCCCACCATGCCCGGAGTCCATATCCGTACACAGCAGCAGAAGGTTATCATCCACCTTCTGCTCGCGCAGTTTGGCCACCCATTTCGCGGGCTCCCAGTACTGTACCTGAGAATCATGCAACCCGGTGGTGACCAGCAAATGCGGATAGGCGTTCGGCTGCACATTGTCGTAGGGGCTGTACGACTTCATGTAATGATAATAGGTCTCATCCTGCGGATTTCCCCACTCCTCAAACTCCCCGGTGGTCAGCGGAATAGACTCGTCCAGCATCGTCGTGACGACATCAACAAACGGCACCTGCGCCACCACGCCGTGGAACAGCTCAGGACGCAGATTAATGGCGGTCCCCATTAACATCCCGCCCGCGCTGCCGCCCATGCCGTAACACAGTTTGGCATCACCATACCCCTGAGTCAGCAGCGCATCGGTCACATCAAGGTAATCATTGAAGGTGTTCATCTTCTTAAGGAATTTGCCGTCTTCGTACCACTGCTGCCCCAACTCACCGCCGCCGCGAACGTGGGCGATAGCATAGACAAAACCGCGATCCAGAAGACTCAGGCGGCTGCTGCTGAAGTCGGCGTCCATACTCGCGCCATAAGAACCATAGCCATACACCAGTAGCGGATTTTTCCCTTTGCGGAAGTGTTCACGGTGATACACCAGCGAAACGGGGACTTCCACGCCATCGCGCGCGGTGATCCACAGGTGTTCGCTCTGATAATGCGAGGCGTCAAAGCCTTTGACCTCCTGCTGCTTCAGCACCTTACGCTCCCCGGAATCCATATCCAGTTCAAACAGCGTATCCGGCGTGGTCATGGACGAATAGCCATAGCGCAGCCGCGACGTTTCCGGCTCAGGATTATAGGCCACCCAGGTGACATAGGCCGGGTCATCAAAGGCAATTCCGCTCTCTTCACGCGTATGGCGATTAATTTGCCGCAGGCTGGTCAGACCGTGTTGACGCTCCTCGAGCACCAGCCAGTCGGTAAAGAGTGTGAAGCTCTCCAGCATCACATCATTGCGTGCTGGAATTAGCGTTTGCCACTCTCTCTCATCGCGTACGCTACTGCGATAAAGACCAAAGTTTTTACCTTCGCGGTTGGAGCGAATATAAAAATGATGCTGGAAATGATCGATGCTGTATTCATGATCTTTGCGACGTGGCAGGAACACGATCGGTTCGGCATCCGGCAGCTCAGCATCGAGCAACCGCATTTCGCTGGTTGTGGCGCTCGAGAGCGCAATCACTACATAGTGTTTCGAGGACGTTTTATGCAGGCTGACGTAAAACGTATCATCTTTCTCTTCATAGACCAGCGTATCCTGCGCCGCAGGCGTGCCAATGCGATGTCGCCACACCTGCCACGGCAGAAGCGTCGTGGGGTGCTTGCGAACATAATAGAGCGTTTGTGAATCATTGACCCAGACAATGCCAGGAGAGACATTCTCCAGCACTTCAGGGTACCAGTTCCCGGTACGCAAATTGCAAAATCGCAGGCCGTACTGACGACGCGAAAGATAATCTTCAGTGATCGCCAACAGATCGTTGTCCGGTGAAACCGTCAGCCCACCGAGTGTGTAAAATTCACTGTGCGCAGCGCGCTGATTGGCGTCGAGTAACAGATCCCAGGGTTCCCACTCCCCCTTCTGCACCGATTGACGCTGATATATCGCGTACTCGCAGCCCGGCTCATAAACCTGGCGATAGCGATAACCTTTTTTGGTATAAGGCGCGGACTCTTCTCGCTGGGGAATACGGTCGACTATCTCCTTTAGCACGCGCTCCTGAAGGGCGTGCTGAGAGTCCATCACACTTTTTCCGTAATCATTTTCCTGATGCAGATAATCGAGGACCTCTGGCGCTGCGCGATTGTCGTCGCGCAGCCAGAAATAGTTATCAATACGCGTATCGCCATGAAGCGTCATGGCGTGAGGAATTTGTTTCGCTTTTGGCGGCATGTCATTGTTCTTCTGTATTAGTCACACCCTATAAGGGTGGACAAATTAAACGACGATGCAAGCGAAACCTGTGACAAGACGTTTAAAGTTGCTGTTTTTGTTGCTGCAAATCCTGCTCGATGCCTTCTCGCACTTCCGGCGGCAGCTTCAGCGCATCACCCAGGGCATTAAGATAACTGCGCTCCATAAAGTGGTCGATATCTATCGCCGCGCAGCTCACAAAGTAAAGCTCTAAAGCCTCTTCTTCGTTATGCACATCACGCGCCAGACGCTGGGGATCGAGCGGCTGCTCGATAGCCTGCGCGATCAGCGCACGTCCCTGCTCTTCAACACCCGCTTCACGCAGTTGCTGTTCTATCGCCGCCTGCTCTTTGGCATCAATATGCCCGTCGCTCTTCGCGGCAAACACCAGCGCCAGAATCAGTCGCTCTGTACGCACATCCAGCGGAGCGGCAGGTTCACCGTATTTCTGTTCTGTATGCGGATTACCCTGAAGCTTTCCTTTATATTTGTTCCACAACACGCTACCCGCCACCGCGCCGCCGCCGACTAACAACGCTCCGGTGCCGTATTTCGCCAGCATTTTGCGCGAGGATTTACTGGCGACCAGCAAACCCGCCAGCCCGCCCAGCGCGCCAGGCACCAGCATTTGGCTGAGATCTTTCTTTCCCTCACCCGATTTTTGCCCCAGCAGCGATTGCAGTTGATTAAGCCAGCCAGACATATAACCTCCGATAGATTTGTACCAGTTAATCAGCCTAGGCGAACCGATGTCAGGATATGTCTGCTCTGCATAAAGATGCGCAAATTTAACGTGATAGCGCCGCATTAACGTCGACAGCAAGACAGACGCAAACGTTTTCGTTTATAATGCGCGAAATTTTGACAGACGATGGAAAATGCAATGACTTTACTCGGCACAGCCCTGCGTCCTGCGGCGACGCGCGTAATGCTATTAGGTTCCGGCGAACTCGGAAAAGAGGTTGCCATTGAGTGTCAGCGACTGGGAATTGAGGTGATTGCTGTCGATCGCTATGCCGATGCGCCTGCCATGCACGTCGCTCACCGCTCTCACGTCATTAACATGCTGGATGGTCAGGCGCTGAAAGCACTGGTAGAAGCGGAAAAGCCAGATTTCATCGTGCCGGAAATTGAAGCCATCGCGACCGACATGCTGGTTGAGCTGGAACATCACGGCCAAAACGTGGTGCCCTGCGCGCGTGCCACGCAGCTGACCATGAACCGTGAAGGCATTCGTCGTCTGGCCGCCGAAGAACTCAAGCTCCCCACCTCGGCATACCGCTTCGCCGACAGCGAAGCCACATTCCGCGATGCCGTCACGGAAATTGGCCTGCCCTGCATCATCAAACCCGTAATGAGTTCATCCGGCAAAGGCCAGAGCTTCATTCGCAGCGAAGCGCAGCTTACTGACGCCTGGCAGTATGCCCAACAGGGCGGTCGTGCGGGAGCGGGTCGCGTCATCGTCGAAGGGGTGGTGAATTTTGATTTTGAAATCACTCTGCTGACTGTGAGCGCGGTGGATGGCGTTCACTTCTGTGCGCCGGTCGGTCACCGTCAGGAAGATGGCGATTATCGTGAATCGTGGCAACCCCAGCAGATGAGCCCGCTCGCCCTGGAACGTGCGCAGGCTATCGCACGCGACGTCGTGCTGGCGCTGGGCGGTCATGGTTTATTCGGTGTGGAACTGTTTGTCTGTGGTGATGACGTTATCTTCAGCGAGGTTTCCCCACGCCCGCATGACACCGGAATGGTGACACTGATTTCACAAGACCTCTCCGAGTTCGCCCTGCACGTTCGCGCTTTCCTGGGCCTCCCGGTTGGCGCAATTCGTCAGTATGGCCCGTCTGCCTCAGCGGTTATTCTGCCGTGTTTACAGAGCCAGAACGTCACCTTTGATAACGTAAATGGTGCGGTAGGTGCGGGTCTGCAGGTTCGTTTGTTTGCTAAACCGGAAATCGACGGTACGCGTCGAATGGGCGTGGCGCTGGCAACCGCCGATTCGGTTGATGACGCCATCGAGCGGGCAAAAGTAGCTGCCGCCGCGGTGATTGTGAAGGGATAAAAAAAGCGGGCCGTTGGGCACGCTTCTGGTTGCTTGCAAAGTGCGTTTTGTTCTTGCCGGATGCGGCGTAAACGCCTTATCCGGCCTACAATTTATGCAAATTCAATACATTGCAGATGCCTTATAGGCCGGGTAAACACAGTGCCACCCGGCATAGTTACGCACTTACAGCGTTGCAGCTTCTACTGCTTCACGAGCCAGTTTGGTGATACGATCGTAATCGCCAGCTTCCAGCGCATCCGCCGGAACCAGCCAGGAACCACCGACGCACAGAACGCTTTTCAGCGCGAGGTAGTCGCGGCAGTTTTTCAGTGAGATACCGCCAGTCGGGCAGAAACGAATATGAGAGAACGGACCTGCAATCGCCTGCAGCGCTTTCACGCCACCGTTAGCTTCCGCCGGGAAGAATTTGAATTCTTTCAGACCGTGATCCATACCCAGCATCAGTTCAGAAACAGAGCTGATACCCGGGATCAGCGGGATAGTGCCTTCGGTAGCCGCTTTCAGCAGAGAGTCAGTCAGGCCCGGGCTGATGGCGAACTGTGCGCCAGCTTCGGTGACTTCTTTCAACTGCTGCGGGTTGGTTACGGTACCCGCACCTACGATAGCGTCCGGCACTTCTTTCGCAATAGCGCGGATAGCGTCCATTGCGCACGCGGTACGCAGGGTCACTTCCAGCACGCGTACACCGCCTGCAACCAGCGCTTTTGCCATCGGCACAGCGTGTTCCAGCTTGTTCACTACGATAACCGGTACAACAGGACCAGTCGTCAGGATTGCTTCTGCAGTGGTTTTCCAGTTTTTCATCAGATTATTCTCTCGCCAGGTCTAAAAACGTATCATCTTAAAAAGTAATGCAGGTTGCGCCCTGCTCTGCGCCGGAGAGTTTCTCACGCAGCGCGCTGAACATTTCGCGGCCAGTACCGACACGGGAGGCGCTCATATCAGGAATGTGCGGTTGACGTGCGGCCAGCTCGGCTTCATCGACCAGCAGCGTTAATTCGCCGGTCTGCCCGTTGACACGGATCATATCGCCGTCACGTACTTTTGCCAGCAAACCACCATCATAGGCTTCCGGGGTGACATGAATTGCTGACGGCACTTTACCTGATGCACCAGAGAGTCGTCCATCGGTGACTAACGCAATTTTGAAACAGCGGTCCAATAATACACCAAGTGGCGGCATGAGTTTATGTAATTCTGGCATTCCGTTCGCTTTTGGCCCCTGATGGCGCACTACAACCACGCAATCTTTGTCCAGAAGGCCCGCTTCGAAGGCTGGCAGAACGTCATGCTGGCTCTCAAAGACCACGGCTGGCGCTTCAATAACCTGGTTTTCTACCGGCACGGCAGAGGTTTTCATCACTGCGCGGCCAAGGTTTCCGCTCAGTACTTTGGTGCCGCCATGTTTGGAGAACGGTTTGTCGAAGGAGGCGATGATGTTTTCATCCAGAGACGCGGTTGCGCCTTCACGCCAGTCCAGCTTGCCGTTATTCAGCCACGGCTCCATGGTGTAGTGAGACAGACCGAAGCCCGCCACGGTGTTCACGTCTTCGTGCAGCAGACCGCCTTTCAGCAGTTCGCGCACCAGAACCGGCACACCGCCCGCCGCCTGGAAGTGGTTAATATCTGCAGGGCCGTTCGGATACAGACGCGCCATCAGCGGTACAACGTCGGAGATTTCAGAGAAGTCATCCCAGTTGATGATGATACCCGCAGCACGCGCCATAGCCACCAGGTGCATGGTGTGGTTAGTTGAGCCGCCCGTTGCCAGCAGGGCGACGATACCGTTGACCACAACCTTTTCGTCGATCATCTGACCGAGCGGCATCCATTCGTTACCGTTACCGGTCATGCGGGTCACCTGACGTGCGGCAGCCGCCGTCAGTTCTTCACGCAGCGGCGCATCCGGGTGAACAAATGAAGAGCCCGGCAGCTGCATCCCCATGAATTCAATCACCATCTGGTTAGTGTTCGCGGTGCCGTAAAACGTACAGGTACCTGGCGCATGGTAAGAAGCCGCTTCGGATTCCAGCAGCGCGTTACGATCAACTTTACCTTCCGCATACAGCTGACGAATACGGACTTTTTCTTTATTCGGCAGGCCGCTTGCCATCGGGCCTGACGGAATGAAGACGGACGGCAGGTGGCCGAAAGAGAGCGCCGCCATAGCCAGCCCCGGGACGATTTTGTCGCACACGCCGAGATAAAGCGCGCCATCAAACATGTTGTGAGACAGGCCCACCGCGGCAGACATGGCGATCACTTCACGGCTCAGAAGGGAAAGTTCCATCCCGTCCTGGCCCTGCGTGACTCCATCGCACATTGCTGGTACGCCGCCCGCAACCTGACCGACCGCGCTGACGCTGTGCAGGGCTTTACGAATGATATCAGGATAGTGCTCATACGGCTGATGGGCGGAGAGCATGTCGTTATAGGAGGTGATGATCGCAATATTGTTACGCAGCATGCTTTTCAGCGACGCTTTATCCTCTGCGCCGCAAGCCGCAAAACCGTGCGCCAGGTTACCGCAGGCCAGCTGGGAGCGATGCACGGTTTCGGTCTTCGCACGCTTGATGCGTTCAAGGTAGGCAGAACGGGTATCGCGTGAGCGGTCGATAATGCGATTTGTTACGCGTAACAATACAGGATTCATAAAAGCTCCTCAAAAATTTTCTGTCCAGGCTCCAGCGACATAAGGTTTTGATTAGCATTTTCTGCCACAAAACCCCCGTATTCTGTAGCTTAGGGGCAAACATCTGAAGATAGTGTAATAAAAAAAGCCCCGGGGGTGAATCCACCCGGGGCTTAAATGCGTAAAAATAGCACTACATGCTGTGTTAGATCATGTTACCGGTAAAATACCCCAATGGGATTACCGTCATACGTTACTCAAACTCGTTCCAGGAACGGCCATCGCGGGTGATCATCGCAACGGACGCTACCGGCCCCCAGATGCCAGCCTGGTACGGTTTCGGCGGGTCCTGATCGGCGGCCCACGCTTCAGTGATGGAGTCGACCCACTTCCACGCTTCTTCCACTTCATCGCGGCGCACGAACAGCGCCTGAATTCCGCGCATGGTCTCCAGCAGCAGGCGCTCGTAAGCATCCGCCAGGTGCGTTTGATTGAAGGTTTCGGAGTAGCTCAGATCCAGCTTGGTGATCTGCAGGTTATGTTTGTGGTCCAGACCAGGTACTTTGTTCAGCACCTGGATATCCACACCTTCATCTGGCTGCAAGCGGATCGTCAGTTTATTCTGCGGCAGCTCCTGCCAGGACTCTTTAAACAAATTGAGTTCCGGGTTTTTGAAATACACCACCACTTCAGAGCATTTAGTCGGCAGTCGTTTACCGGTGCGCAGGTAGAACGGCACGCCCGCCCAGCGCCAGTTATCGATATCCACGCGAATAGCGACGAAGGTTTCCGTATTGCTCTGCTTGTTGGCGCCCTCTTCTTCCAGGTAGCCCGGCACTTTTTTGCCCTGCGCAAAACCTGAGGTGTACTGACCGCGTACGGTTTTTTCGCGAACGTTAGAACGGTCGATACGACGCAGAGATTTCAGTACTTTCACTTTGGCATCGCGAATGCTGTCGGCAGTCAGATCGGATGGCGGCGACATCGCAATCATGCACAGAATTTGCAGCAGGTGGTTCTGAATCATATCGCGCATCTGACCGGCCTGATCAAAGTAGCCCCAACGGCCTTCGATGCCGACTTCTTCTGCCACGGTGATTTCGACGTGATCGATAGTGCGGTTATCCCAGTTGTTCACAAACAGGGAGTTGGCAAAACGCAGCGCCAGCAGGTTCAGCACCGTTTCTTTACCCAGATAGTGGTCGATACGGTAAACCTGGCACTCTTCGAAGTATTCGCCCACCTGATCGTTGATTTCACGCGAGGTCGCAAGCGAGGTACCCAGCGGTTTTTCCATCACCACGCGCGCAGGCTTGGCGTTCAGTTTCGCCTCACCTAACCCTTTGCAAATCGCGCCGAACGTATTAGGCGGCATCGCGAAGTAGTTGATGGTGACACGGTTTTTCTGATCGAGCATGTCGCCAAGGCGGCTAAATGCGCTGGTGTCGTTGACATCCAGATTACAGAAATCCAGGCGGCCGCTCAGCGTTTCCCACAAACCTTCATCTATTTTCTCCTTCATGAAGGTTTCGAGCGCCTCGCGCACCACTTTGGTGTAGGCTTCTTTGTCCCAATCCGCACGTCCTACCCCGATAATACGGGTGTCCGGATTGATCTGACCGGCTTTTTCAAGCTGATACAGGGAAGGCAACAATTTACGACGCGCCAGGTCACCTTTCGCGCCGAAAATGACCAGATCGCATGCCTGGGCCGTTTGCGTTACCGCCATGTCATTCTCCTCAGTTGTATTTCCTGGTTCTTATGCCAGGCTACAGTTGTAATTTTATTACACCGCACTGTACTGTGTTTACTAACTTACCGAAACCTTTTACCGCCTTAGACCGCACAAATGGAAATATATGCGGCTTAACGCCTGGGCAAAGCGCTAATTTTGTTCGTTCTTTCGCCCTGAACGGGTTTGCAAAAATTCGACGTTGATCATGTAATGAAAAAAAACAACATTTTTTGCTGTTGTTTGTCCCCTTTCATCAACCTTGAGGGGTATATTCTTGCTAAAACGCCTGCAGATTTCACCCATTAATGGAATCGTTTCAATCAATGAGCGCCCCATCACGATGAACATGCTGGAAAAAATTCAGTCGCAACTGGAAAACCTTAGCAAATCCGAACGTAAAGTGGCGGAGGTGATCCTCGCCGCACCAGAGCAGGCTATCCACTCAAGTATTGCGGCGCTGGCGCTGGAAGCTGAGGTCAGCGAGCCGACGGTCAACCGTTTTTGTCGCAGTCTGGAAACGCGTGGCTTCCCCGATTTTAAGCTTCATCTTGCCCAAAGTCTGGCCAACGGTACACCGTATGTTAATCGTAATGTGGATGAAGATGACAGTGTAGAAGCCTATACCGGGAAAATATTCGAGTCGGCGATGGCAAGCCTGGCGCATGTCCGCCAGTCGCTGGAGATGTCGGCGGTCAATCGGGCGGTCGATCTCCTGACTCAGGCTAAACGTATCGCCTTCTTCGGATTGGGCTCATCCGCCGCTGTCGCCCATGACGCCATGAACAAATTCTTCCGATTCAACGTTCCGGTGGTCTATTCCGATGACATCGTCCTGCAACGGATGAGCTGTATGAATTGCAGCGAGGATGACGTTGTGGTGCTCATTTCACACACGGGCAGAACCAAAAGTCTGGTGGAACTGGCACAGCTGGCACGTGAGAACGATGCCATGGTGATTGCGCTGACGTCGGCAAATACGCCGCTCGCGCGCGAAGCCACGCTGGCCATTACACTCGATGTTCCCGAGGACACCGACGTTTATATGCCCATGGTTTCCAGGCTCGCACAGTTGACGGTCATTGACGTGCTGGCCACCGGTTTTACGCTGCGCCGGGGCGCGAAATTCAGGGATAACTTGAAGCGAGTCAAAGAAGCGTTGAAGGAATCGCGGTTTGATAAAGAACGTATTACACACAGCGATAACCATTAAAATTTGTAAAAGCACTATTGATGAGACATTCGGCGTTATCACTGCACAAGCGGTGCTACCTTAAAGGAGCCGAATCCATGTTCACGCAACACCTGGTTGTTTAAGTTAACGGAGTATTACATGTCCAGAAGGCTTCGCAGAACCAAAATCGTTACCACGTTAGGGCCAGCCACTGACCGCGACAATAATCTTGAGAAAGTCATTGCCGCCGGCGCCAACGTTGTACGAATGAACTTCTCCCACGGCACACCGGAAGATCATAAGCTTCGCGCTGATAAAGTACGCGAAATCGCGGCAAAACTGGGTCGTCATGTAGCTATTTTAGGCGATCTCCAGGGTCCCAAAATCCGTGTTTCAACCTTCAAAGAAGGCAAAGTTTTCCTCAACATCGGCGACAAATTCCTGCTCGACGCCAACCTGGGTAAAGGTGAAGGCGATAAAGAAAAGGTCGGTATCGACTATAAAGGCCTACCTGCTGACGTCGTTCCAGGCGACATTCTGCTGCTCGACGATGGTCGCGTACAGCTGAAAGTGCTGGAAGTTCAGGGCATGAAAGTGTTCACCGAAGTGACCGTCGGTGGCCCGCTTTCTAACAACAAAGGTATCAACAAACTGGGCGGCGGCCTCTCTGCTGAAGCCCTGACTGAGAAAGACAAAGCAGATATTGTCACGGCGGCAAAAATTGCGGTGGACTATCTGGCGGTCTCCTTCCCGCGCTGTGGCGAAGACCTCAATTACGCTCGTCGTCTGGCACGCGAAGCAGGCTGCGACGCGAAAATCGTCGCTAAAGTTGAACGTGCGGAAGCCGTTTGCAGCCAGGACGCGATGGATGACATCATTCTGGCATCTGACGTGGTAATGGTTGCGCGTGGCGACCTGGGTGTTGAAATCGGCGATCCGGAGCTGGTGGGAATTCAGAAAGCGTTGATTCGCCGCGCGCGTCAGCTGAATCGTGCCGTGATCACGGCAACCCAGATGATGGAATCGATGATCACCAACCCAATGCCAACACGTGCGGAAGTTATGGACGTGGCGAACGCCGTGCTGGATGGTACCGATGCGGTGATGCTCTCTGCAGAAACCGCCGCGGGCCAGTATCCGTCTGAAACCGTCGCGGCAATGGCGCGCGTGTGCCTGGGTGCGGAAAAAATCCCCAGCATTAACGTTTCTAAACACCGCCTGGACGTACAGTTCGACAACGTGGAAGAAGCGATCGCGATGTCGGCGATGTACGCGGCAAACCATCTGAAAGGTGTGAGCGCCATCATCACCATGACCGAATCTGGCCGTACCGCGCTGATGACTTCACGTATCACCTCCGGTCTGCCGATTTTCGCCATGTCTCGTCATGAGCGCACCCTGAACCTGACCGCGCTGTATCGCGGCGTGACGCCGGTGCATTTCGATAGCGAAAGCGACGGCGTTGCGGCAGCCCATGAGGCCGTTAATCTGCTGCGCGACAAAGGCTATCTGGTTGCCGGCGACCTGGTGATTGTGACTCAGGGCGACGTGATGGATACCGTGGGTTCCACCAACACCACGCGTATTTTGACTGTCGAATAAAAAATATCTTTTATCAGAACAAAGGCCTCTTCATAGGAAGAGGCCTTTTTTTTGGCAACGAACTGGCGGTAAATTGCCTGATGGCGCTTCGCTTATCAGGCCGACGGGATAGGTTACGTGTGTAAAACTACTCCGGATATCTCTCGCTGGGTTTATACGGCTTAATATCACCCGGTTTACGCGTTTTGAGCAGTTTCAGGATCCAGGTGTATTGTTCCGGATGCGGGCCGACAAAAATCTCCACCTCTTCATTCATCCGACGCGCAATGGTGTGATCGTCGGCTTCCAGCAGATCGTCCATCGGCGGGCGCACCAGGATGGTTAAACGATGTGTTTTGCCATCATAGACCGGGAACAGCGGCACCACGCGTGCACGGCACACCTTCATCAGACGACCAATCGCCGGGAGCGTGGCTTTATAGGTCGCGAAGAAATCAACGAATTCGCTGTGCTCCGGGCCGTGATCCTGATCCGGCAGATAGTAGCCCCAGTATCCCTGACGCACCGACTGGATAAACGGCTTGATGCCGTCGTTACGCGCATGCAGGCGACCACCAAAACGACGGCGCACGGTATTCCACACGTAGTCGAATACTTTGTTGCCCTGATTATGGAACATGGCGGCCATTTTCTGCCCCTGTGACGCCATCAGCATGGCCGGGATATCCACCCCCCAGCCGTGCGGCACGAGGAAAATGACGTTCTCGCCCTTCTCGTGCATTTCGTCGATGATCTCTTTGCCCTGCCAGTCGACGCGCGGCAGAATTTTCTCTGGCCCGCGAATCGCCAGTTCAGCCATCATCGCCATCGCCTGCGGCGCAGTGGTATACATACCATCGATGATAGACTCGATTTCCGCATCGCTTTTTTCGGGGAAGCAATAGCGCAGGTTAATCTGCGCGCGGCGACGAGCACTTTTACCCAGACGCCCGGCTAAGCGGCCAAGCGTCCCCAGTAACGGGTCGCGAACTTTCGCGGGTAAACACGCGGCTCCCGCAAAGGCGAACACGCCCAACCACGCGCCCCAGTTCTGCGGGCGGCGAAACTCTTTTTCGAATTCAGGAATGTATTCACTATTCTTTTTGTTTGTTTCCATGCTTATTCCATGAAGAGCACTACTGGTGCGAAACGATTACCGATAGTGTAGCGAGGCGCTCAGTTTCACACAAAAGAAAAAGCCGGCGACACTGAGTGCACCGGCTTTAATTGTCTATAAGTTAAGCGAAATTAATCAAAGCGCAGTTGCGGAAGGACCTGCTTAACCTGTGCCAGATAATCCGTACGATCGGAACCGGTCAAGCCTTCCGTACGTGGCAATTTCGCCGTCAGTGGGTTGACTGCCTGCTGGTTAATCCACACTTCATAGTGCAGGTGCGGGCCAGTAGAACGTCCGGTATTTCCGGAAAGCGCGATACGGTCACCACGTTTGATTTTCTGCCCTGGCTTCACGAGGATTTTGCGCAGGTGCATGTAACGGGTGGTGTATGTACGACCATGGCGAATCGCCACATAGTAACCTGCCGCACCGCTACGCTTCGCCATCACCACTTCACCATCACCCACCGCCAGTACTGGCGTACCTTGTGGCATCGCGAAATCTACGCCACGGTGTGGCGCGACGCGACCGGTAACCGGGTTCAGACGACGCGGGTTAAAGTTAGATGAGACACGGAACTGACGCGCGGTTGGGAAACGCAGGAAACCTTTTGCCAGCCCGGTACCGTTACGGTCGTAATACTTACCGTCTTCAGAACGAATTGCGTAATAATCTTTTCCTTCTGTCCTGATTCGTACGCCAACAAGTTGGCTCTGCTCGCGTTTGCCATCCAGCATTTCGCGCGACATCAGTACAGCGAATTCATCATCTTTTTTCAGCTTGCGGAAGTCCATCTGCCACTGCATCGCTTTGATGACCGCGCTCACTTCTGTGCTGGTAAGGCCGGCATTGCGCGCGCTGGTCACAAAGCTGCCCCCAACGGTACCTTTCAGCAGATTGTTCACCCACTCGCCCTGCTGCGTTTCCGCGCTCATTTTAAAGCCGTTAGCAACGCGGTCATAGGTACGGGTTTCGCGACGGGACATTTCCCAGGTGAGCTGTTGTAAATCGCCATCCGCCGTCAGCGTCCAGGAGAGCTGCTGGCCGATTTTCATATTACGCAGGTCTTTATCTGCCGCCGCAAGACGACTGATATCACCCATATCGATACCATACTGATTGAGGATGCTGCTGAGCGTGTCACCTGTCGAGACGACATATTCATGCTGATTATCAGTTTTTTCGTCCAGCTCATCCTGTGGGATAGCTTCATCTTCCTGTGCTGCCTGGTCGATAGGCTCGCTTGCTTCCGGCAACAGGGAACGTATTTCTTTCTGTTCCAGCTCGATGGTGCGCACAATCGGGCTAGATGTTGGGTGATAAACGTATGGTCGCCATACGGCGACCGCTAAAGTCAGGACTGTCAACGACCCCAGCATAACGCGGTGGGGTCGCGGCAAATTGTTAAACGCCAGGGCGACAGAGCGGGCTATCTGTTGCACGTATTCACTTCCTCATTAATCTCCTTTCAGGCAGCTCGAATATTGGTTCGCGAGTTGACGAAGAAACGTCGCGTAACTCTCTTTGCTCAGTTGAATGTTTGTCCCCAGCGGATCTAACGTGCCCATACGCACAGAAGTTCCCCGGGCCACCGCTTCAACGACCGCTGGCCTGAACTGTGGCTCAGCAAAAACGCAGGTTGCTTTTTGCTCAACCAACTGTGTTCTGATTTGATGTAAACGCTGCGCACCGGGCTGGATTTCAGGGTTTACGGTAAAGTGGCCAAGCGGCGTTAAACCGTATTGTTTTTCATAGTAGCCATAGGCGTCATGAAAAACGAAATACCCCTTCCCTTTCAGCGGTGCCAGCTCGTTGCCAACCTCTTTATCGGCTGTGGCTAATTGTGCCTCAAAATCCTTCAGGTTGGCGTCGAGTTTGGCTCGACTCTGCGGCATAAGTTCCACTAATTTGTCATGGATTGCAACCGCTGACAGCCGCGCTATCTCTGGCGAGAGCCACAGATGCATGTTGTAGTCGCCGTGATGGTGATGTGCGTCACCTTTTTCACTCTCATGGCCTGCGTGATCGTGGTCACCTTCATGGTCATGGTCATCATCATCGCCACCTTTCATGAGCAATGGTTTCACACCGTCAAGCTGGGCAATGGTGACTTTATTTTTGTCAGAAATACTTTGCGTTGACTTATTCATGAACGCTTCCATTTCCGGCCCAATCCAAACGACTAAGTCCGCGTTCTGTAAGCGTTTTACATCCGAAGGGCGTAAAGAATAATCATGTTCAGACGCACCGTCAGGCAGTAAAACCTGCGTGTCGGTGACGCCATCGGTGATAGCTGAAGCGATAAATCCAAGCGGTTTTAATGAGGCGACCACAGCCGCGTCAGCGTGCTGAACGGCGGCACCGCTGAACGCAATCGATAAAGCAGCGAAAAGAAGCGTATTTTTCTGTAACATAATGCGTCTGATAATCGTAATGAATAAGTGGAGTGTGATATTATAACATTCACTCACTTGTGCAACCCTTAATTGCTATGACGAATCTTGTAACACTGGAAAATGTTTCGGTCTCATTCGGCCAGCGCCGCGTGCTGTCTGACATTTCACTGGCCCTGAAGCCAGGACGCATTTTGACGTTACTCGGGCCGAACGGTGCGGGTAAATCCACGCTGGTACGCGTGGTTTTAGGCCTGGTAGCACCCAATGAAGGCGTGATCAAGCGCGAGGGCAAACTGCGCATTGGCTATGTGCCGCAGAAATTACACCTGGACGCGACACTGCCGCTGACGGTTGAGCGTTTTTTACGTCTGCACCCGGCAACCAAAAAAGCGGATATCCTTCCGGCGCTGAAACGCGTGCAGGCAGGTCATTTGCTTAACGCGCCAATGCAGAAACTGTCTGGCGGCGAGACGCAACGCGTCCTGCTGGCGCGCGCGCTGTTGAACAGTCCGCAGTTGCTGGTGCTGGACGAACCGACGCAGGGCGTTGATATTAACGGTCAGGTCGCGCTCTATGATCTGATTAACCAGCTACGACAGGAACTGGACTGCGCGGTGCTAATGGTTTCGCACGACCTGCACCTGGTGATGGCAAAAACTGACGAAGTTTTATGTCTGAATCATCACATCTGCTGTTCCGGCACGCCGGACGTTGTGTCAATGCATCCTGAATTTATCTCGATGTTCGGCCCGCGCGGCGCTGAGCAACTCGGTATCTACCGCCATCAGCATAACCATCGCCACGATTTACAGGGTCGTATTGTTTTGCGTCGGGGAAATGGTCACTCATGATTGAATTATTACTGCCCGGCTGGCTGGCCGGGATGATGCTGGCGTGCGCCGCGGGCCCACTGGGTTCGTTTGTGGTCTGGCGTCGCATGTCCTATTTTGGCGATACCCTGGCCCATGCGTCATTGCTGGGTGTCGCCTTTGGCCTGCTGCTGGATGTCAATCCTTTCTATGCGGTTATCGCCGTTACGCTCTTCCTGGCCGGCGGGCTGGTATGGCTGGAAAAACGCCCTCACCTTGCGGTCGATACCTTGTTAGGGATTATGGCGCACAGTGCGCTGTCGCTGGGTCTGGTGGTCGTCAGCCTGATGTCGAATATCCGCGTGGATCTGATGGCGTATTTGTTTGGCGACCTGCTGGCGGTGACGCCGGAAGATCTGGTTTCCATCGCGATTGGCGTGGTGATTGTGCTGGCCATTCTCTTCTGGCAGTGGCGTAACCTGCTGTCGATGACCATCAGCCCGGATCTGGCGTTTGTTGATGGCGTGAAACTTCAGCGCGTGAAGCTGCTGCTGATGCTGGTGACGGCGTTAACCATCGGCGTGGCAATGAAGTTTGTGGGGGCGCTTATCATCACATCATTGCTGATTATTCCCGCCGCGACGGCACGTCGTTTTGCCCGCACGCCGGAGCAAATGGCGAGCATCGCCGTTGGTGTAGGGATGATCGCGGTTACCGGTGGCCTGACCTTCTCGGCGTTTTATGACACACCCGCTGGCCCGTCAGTCGTTCTGTGTGCAGCGGTGCTGTTTATTTTCAGTATGATGAAAAAGCAGGCTCAGTGAGCCGTTGAGATGCCGGATGGCGGCTTCGCCTTATCCGGCCTACGAATACGGTTTTGTCGGTCGAATAAGATGCGTAAGCATCGCCATCCGACACGGTTCTCAGGGCATTTCCGGCGGCGTAATGCCGAAGTGATTCCACGCACGCACCGTCGCCATACGTCCACGCGGCGTACGTTGCAGGAAGCCCTGCTGAATCAGGTAGGGCTCCAGCACATCTTCAATGGTTTCCCGCTCTTCGCCAATCGCCGCCGCCAGGTTATCTAACCCCACCGGGCCGCCGAAGAATTTGTCGATAACGGCAAGCAGCAATTTGCGATCCATGTAATCAAATCCTTCCGCATCGACGTTAAGCATATCCAGCGCCTGCGCGGCGATCTCCGCTGAAATGGTGCCATCGTGCTTTACTTCCGCGAAGTCGCGTACGCGACGCAGCAGGCGGTTGGCGATACGCGGCGTACCGCGTGCGCGGCGAGCAACTTCCAGCGCGCCCTCTTCGCTCATCTCCAGCCCCATATAGCGGGCGCTTCGGCCAACGATATGTTGCAGGTCAGGCACCTGATAAAATTCAAGACGCTGAACAATACCGAAACGGTCACGCAGCGGCGAGGTTAACGACCCCGCGCGCGTGGTCGCGCCAATCAGGGTAAACGGCGGCAAGTCGATTTTAATCGAGCGCGCGGCCGGGCCTTCGCCAATCATGATATCGAGCTGATAATCCTCCATCGCCGGATAGAGCACCTCTTCCACCACCGGTGACAGTCGATGGATTTCATCGATAAACAGCACGTCGTGCGGTTCGAGATTCGTCAGCATTGCCGCCAGATCGCCCGCTTTCTCCAGCACCGGGCCAGAGGTTGTGCGTAAATTCACACCCATTTCATTGGCTACAATATTAGCCAGCGTGGTTTTACCAAGCCCCGGCGGGCCAAAAATCAGCAGATGGTCGAGCGCATCACCACGCAGCTTCGCAGCCTGGATGAAAATCTCCATCTGCGAGCGCACCTGCGGCTGACCAATATACTCCTCCAGCAATTTTGGCCTGATGGCGCGGTCTGCCACATCTTCTGGCAGTGTGCTTTCTGCACTAATCAGGCGATCTGCTTCAATCATCCTCTACCTCACAGCGCAGCGCGTAACGCTTCGCGGATCAATGTTTCGCTATTGGCATCCGGACGCGCGATTTTGCTGACCATCCGGCTGGCTTCCTGAGGTTTATAGCCCAGCGCCACCAGCGCAGCAACCGCTTCCTGCTCTGCATCGTCCGTCGCCGGGCTTGCCGGAGAGGTGAGCACCAGATCGGCAGCAGGTGTAAACAGGTCACCGTGTAGCCCCTTGAAGCGGTCTTTCATTTCGACAATCAAACGCTCGGCGGTTTTTTTACCAATACCCGGCAGTTTCACCAGTGCGCCAAGTTCTTCACGCTCAACGGCATTAACAAACTGTTGCGCCGACATGCCAGAGAGGATCGCCAGCGCCAGCTTCGGACCAACGCCGTTGGTTTTAATCAATTCTTTAAACAGGGTACGTTCCTGTTTGTTATTAAAGCCGTAGAGCAACTGTGCATCTTCGCGTACCACAAAGTGGGTGAAGATGATGGCTTCCTGCCCCGCTTCCGGCAGCTCATAGAAGCAGGTCATCGGCATATGCACTTCATAGCCGACGCCGCCCGTCTCCAGCAGTACTAACGGGGGTTGTTTTTCAATGATGATGCCTCTGAGTCTGCCTATCACATGACGCTCCTGCGTTAATGGCTCTGATACAAAGGTGTATCATAAAAAAATGCTGGATAGATATCCAGCGAGGGATGAAACAAAAGTTGATGTGTGGTGGTTTTTCTGGATAGCCGATAGTCAAGATGAATGCTACTCACCCACTCCCTGCACGTTAAATTTTTTCGGAGTAAGTCCATTCTCAATTCGCCATTGATACGCCTGTGTATGTTCTAAATCGTTACCATCAAGAGTAATCGAGGCCTGGTTTGAGTAAATAAAATATTCTTCCCCCCTTTTAGCAGGTTGAGTGCCAGACAGAGCATAAGTCCCCGCCAGCAAATCCCCCTCTGACACCATTTCATAACTTTTTAACACGTAGCCATATCGCCAGTTAATCAAATTAAAAAGTATTCTTTCAGCCGCCTCTCTTGCAAAAATATCATTCCCAACTTTGATGGAAAAACTGCTTGAGTTAATTTTATAATGATGTTTCCCGGGTAAGAATTCAAAAGCCTGAGTCAGTGAAAACGATCTCTTATAATGCCCACCCGGCGGAATAACTTGCCAGCCATCGACACCATCATAAATTCCACACATCCCATCAAGGACAATATTACTCGTTGAAACGTTAAATGCAGCGTTGCAGGGTAGCAATCCACCTTTAAATATATAAGCAGGTTGATTATTGCGATTGTAGAAATCCAGAAATGCATTCACCACGCGTCCTTGCTGTATGACGCCAAGCCTCACGGCTACTCCACTTTTGGCCATTCTCGCATTGTTGATACTCGTACCAACTTCACCCACGCCGTAGATGTCATCACTTATATGAATGATTCGCGGAACAATTTCCCCTTTATCATTTAAAGAAACGCGTCCATAGCGATAGGGGTAGCGAATAACATTGTCATTAGCGAATGCATTCACACAATAACTTATTAAAAGTAAACCCATCACCTTCATTAAGGATTTCATAAAACTTGCCTTGTTATTAACCTAATACAATGTTAATTCTTTATTCTTAGAAAAGAAAGATTATAGATTATATATAAACAATGGATTAAATGGTGAAAATAAATTACCCAACCAAATATGAAACCGGCGATATTGTCTTCACCTGCATCGGCGCTCGCCTGTTTGGGCAAATCTCCGCTGCCTCACAGTGCTGGAGCAACCACGTCGGCATTATTATCGGTCACGATGGCGAAGACTATCTGGTCGCCGAAAGTCGCGTACCGCTCTCAACGGTGACAACGCTGGCACGCTTTATTCAGCGCTCGACCGATCAACTCTACGCCGTCCGTCGCCTGACAGGGGGATTAACCACGGAACAGAAGCTTGCGCTGGTCGAGAAGGTCCCTGGTCGCCTGCTTAAACTCTATCACACCGGTTTTAAATATGACTCCGCGCGTCAGTTTTGTTCGAAGTTCGTCTTCGATATTTATAAGGAGGCGTTATGTATTCCTGTCGGGGAAATTGAAACGTTTGAAAATCTGTTGCGCCGCAACCCTAACGCAAAACTCGCGTTCTGGAAGTTCTGGTTTTTAGGTTCAATTCCGTGGAATCGCAAAACTGTGACACCAGCCAGCTTGTGGCATCATCCGAGCCTGGATCTTATTTTCAACAGCAGTAATCAGAACATAAAGTAAACCCCAATTATTCGACTGCAAATCAAGCTACTTTCGTTAGAGAAAAGGATGTTCTATGAATATTAAGAAATTTATATTTTCAGCATTAATACTTTCCCCGGTTATTGCTTCAGCAAGTACTACAACTGAAATGACAGAGCGTGGAGTTATTGAACAACAAGTAATGGACCTTACCTATAAAAAAGACTGGGTACAGTTGGAATCAATAATTAAAGAATATAATACTAATTTCCCTGCAACCAGCGGAGGAACGCAAAAACTAGAAATATTTTGGGGAAGCATGTACGACATCTATAAGAATGATGTCAGCGATGGTGGTTTTACTGATGAGACAATTAATGAATGGCTGAAAGCAGTACCCAACTCTTCCGGTGCAAGGATACTTAAAGCATTTAAATATAATGCTCAGATTGTCGAACTCCGGGGTGAAGGTCCGGCGGACTCTGTTGATCCCAGCGTATGGCCAAAATATAAAAAACTTGTCAACCAGCAAAAAGAATATCTACTAAAAAACAAGGACCTGGCTGATAAAGACGCTGAATGGTATCCCATCATGATGATGGTTGCCAGAAACCTTGAAGATAAAGACTTATTATATAAAACCTTTTATGAAGGAATCGAAAAATACCCTACTTATCAGGATAATTATTTACAGGCAATGGAGGGTCGATTACCTAAGTGGGGCGGCAGTTATGAAGAAATAGAAAAGATCGCGCGAATTGCTGCGGATAAAAATAAAACACAATCTGGTTTATCTATGTATGCTTACATCTGGCATAATGCTTTCTTCTTTCAACCAGATAGCATGAATTTATTGCGAAATAAAAAAATAGTCTCCTGGAACGACCTTCTACAAGGTTGGAGAGACCGCTACGTGCAATACCACTCTACAAGAACGCTGAATGGTGTATTGATCGCCTCTTGCATAGCTGATGATAAAGAGACGTTTACCCGTGCAAATGCCATGATTGATGGTCAAGTCGAACGCCAAAGCTGGCCAATGGGGGTAACATGGCAACAATGCAAAGACTATTTTAAACAGCAGAATTAATATCAAAACGATAATGCCTCTTTCTGAGTCAGTAGAGGCATTCAAATTTAACGCAGTCGCCCTCTCGCCAGATTCAGCCGCGATTCGCTCATTTGCATCGCGTTCTGGCTGACATGGCAGTGGGTGATGGCAATGGCCAGCGCATCGGCGGCATCGGCCTGTGGATTCGCGGGGAGCTTCAGCAGCGTGCGCACCATGTGCTGCACCTGGCTTTTCTCCGCGCTACCAATGCCCACGACGGTCTGCTTGACCTGACGGGCGGCATATTCAAATACCGGGAGATCCTGATTCACCGCCGCGACAATTGCCACGCCGCGCGCCTGCCCCAGCTTTAACGCGGAGTCGGCATTCTTCGCCATAAAGACCTGCTCAATGGCAAAATAATCAGGCTGGAACTGGGTGATGATTTCGCTGACGCCAGCGTAGATTAGCTTCAGACGGGACGGCAGATCATCCACCTTAGTTCGAATGCAGCCGCTACCGAGATAGGTAAGCTGCCTGCCAACCTGGCGGATGACGCCGTAACCGGTGATGCGTGAGCCGGGGTCAATCCCGAGAATAATCGACAACACGCACCTCCGGTTGTTGAGTGAACGGCTCCATTACAGAGTCGCTGCTACCTCATCAGAGATCTCACCGTTATGGTAGACTTCCTGCACATCGTCGCAGTCTTCCAGCATATCGATCAGACGCAGCAGTTTCGGCGCAGTTTCTGCATCCATATCTGCCTTGGTCGATGGGATCATGGAGACTTCTGCTTCGTCGGCTTTCAGGCCAGCCGCTTCCAGCGCATCACGTACCGCGCCCATCTCTTCCCATGCGGTGTAGACGTCAATGGCACCATCGTCGAAGGTCACAACGTCTTCGGCACCCGCTTCCAGCGCCGCTTCCATGATCGCGTCTTCATCACCTTTCTCGAAGGAGATCACGCCTTTTTTGCTGAACAGGTAGGCAACGGAACCGTCAGTGCCCAGGTTACCACCGGTTTTGGTGAACGCATGACGCACTTCCGCTACGGTACGGTTACGGTTGTCAGACAGACATTCAACCATCACCGCAGTACCGCCAGGGCCGTAACCTTCATAAATGATGGTTTCCATGTTCGCATCATCATCACCGCCCACGCCACGTGCGATAGCGCGGTTCAGGGTGTCACGCGTCATGTTGTTAGACAGCGCTTTATCAATTGCCGCACGCAGACGCGGGTTGGAACCAGCGTCGCCACCGCCCAGACGCGCAGCCGTTACCAGCTCACGAATGATTTTGGTGAAGATTTTACCGCGCTTGGCATCCTGTGCCGCTTTGCGGTGTTTGGTGTTGGCCCATTTACTATGACCTGCCATAAATATTTCCTCAAAAAGCGCGCCCTATCAGGCGGCGTTAATTACAAACTCTTCAATCGCCTGCCGGTTGCTCCACGACTTGGTTAAGGCCGCGGCGTCCACAGCATTAACCCAGCGGTAGGTCAGATGTTCAGTGAACACGATCTCCCGTTCGTGAGGGAGCGCAAGGCAAAACCAGGATTCGGTATTGCGCATGACCCCCGGCGCATAGCGATGACGTAAATGACTAAAAATTTCAAACTCCACCGTACGCTGACAATCCATAAGATTCAGACGCTCTGCGATAATATCGACAGAGACCTCTTCCTTTACTTCACGCGCGGCAGCCTGCGGCGCGCTTTCACCCTCTTCCACGCTGCCGGTAACCGACTGCCAGAAATCAGGATCATCACGCCGCTGTAGCATCAGCACCCGCTTCGTGTCCTCGGCATAAATCACCACGAGAATCGACACGGGACGCTTGAATGACATATTACTTGTTCTCCGCAGACTCTTTTGCTTCCTTCGCCACGACCTGAATGTTCAGTTCAGCCAGAGAAGCCGGATTCGCGAAGCTTGGCGCTTCAGTCATCAGACAGGCTGCTGCCGTGGTTTTCGGGAAGGCGATAACGTCACGGATGTTATCGGTGCCGGTCAGCAGCATGGTCAGACGGTCAAGACCGAATGCCAGGCCTGCGTGCGGCGGCGTACCGTATTTCAGTGCGTCGAGCAGGAAGCCGAATTTCTCACGCTGTTCCTGTTCGTTAATGCCCAGAATGCCGAACACGGTCTGCTGCATTTCACCACGGTGAATACGCACGGAACCACCGCCCACTTCATAGCCGTTGATAACCATGTCGTATGCGTTCGCTACCGCGTCTTCCGGTGCCGCTTTCAGTTCGTCAGCGGTCATGTCTTTCGGCGAGGTGAACGGGTGGTGCATCGCGGTCAGGCCGCCTTCACCGTCGTCTTCAAACATCGGGAAGTCGATAACCCACAGCGGCGCCCACATGGACTCGTCGGTCAGATTAAGGTCTTTACCCAGTTTCAGGCGCAGTGCACCCAGCGCGTCGGCAACCACTTTTTTGTTGTCCGCGCCGAAGAAGATCATGTCGCCGTCTTGTGCGCCGGTGCGCTCAAGAATCGCTTCTACGATTTCTGCATTCAGGAATTTCGCTACCGGGCTGTTGATGCCTTCCAGACCTTTTGCACGTTCGTTGACTTTAATATAAGCCAGACCTTTCGCGCCGTAGATCTTCACGAAATTGCCGTATTCGTCGATAAGCTTGCGGGTCAGTGCCGCACCACCAGGAACACGCAGCGCCGCAACGCGACCTTTCGGATCGTTTGCCGGGCCAGCGAAGACCGCGAACTCAACATCTTTCAGCAGATCAGCAACATCTACCAGTTCCATCGGGTTACGCAGGTCCGGTTTATCGGAACCGTAACGGCGTTCGGCTTCGGCAAAGGTCATGATCGGGAAATCACCCAGGTCCACGCCTTTGATTCCCAGCCACAGCTGACGAATCATCGCTTCCATGATTTCACGCACTTGCGGTGCGGTCATGAAAGAGGTTTCGACATCGATCTGGGTGAATTCCGGTTGGCGGTCAGCACGCAGGTCTTCGTCACGGAAGCATTTTACGATCTGATAGTAGCGGTCGAAGCCGGACATCATCAGCAGCTGTTTGAACAGCTGTGGAGACTGCGGCAGCGCGTAGAATTTACCTTTATGTACGCGAGACGGTACCAGGTAGTCGCGCGCGCCTTCCGGGGTCGCTTTGGTCAGCATTGGGGTTTCGACATCGAGGAAACCGTGATCGTCCATAAAGCGACGCACAAAGCTGGTGATTTTCGCACGGGTTTTCAGGCGTTGCGCCATTTCCGGGCGACGCAGGTCGAGGTAGCGGTACTTCAGACGCGCTTCTTCGGTGTTAACGTGGTTTGAATCCAGCGGCAGTGATTCTGAACGGTTGATGATGGTCAGATCAGACGCAAGCACTTCGATTTCACCGGTGGCCATGTCGGCGTTGACGTTCTTCTCGTCACGTGCACGCACGGTGCCGGTTACCTGAATGCAGAACTCATTACGCAGTTCGGAGGCCAGCTTTAATGCGTCGGCACGATCCGGATCGAAAAACACCTGCACGATGCCTTCGCGGTCACGCATATCAATGAAGATGAGGCTACCGAGATCACGACGACGGTTGACCCAACCACACAGAGTCACCTGCTGCCCAACGTGGGACGGTCGAAGCTGTCCGCAATATTCTGTACGCATGAGATATCCCTTAACTTAGCCGCAGGCACAACTGTCGCAGCTTTAGCTGAATGTCACTACTGGATGAAAAAAGGGGGCTATTATACTGGAAATTCTCGCTGGCGATAAGCCCGGCGCGCTTTATACGCACGTTTGCTGAACGCTTATTGCGCAGACTCACAAAAATTAACAAAATAGATCCCGCTGATAACCGTTCAGGCGTCGTAAGGTATTGCTCTGTTTGCCTGTTTAGATGAGAAACGTGATGTTGAATATTGACGTGAAAAAGACCGCACTGGTGATTATTGACCTGCAGGAAGGCATTTTACCCTTCGCGGGAGGCCCCCATTCTGCGAGTGATGTCGTCACTCGCGCCGCCCACCTCGCGGACAAATGCCGGGCAGTGGGTGCTCCGGTGGTGATGGTGCGCGTGGGCTGGTCTGCGGATTTCGCCGAAGCGCTGAAACAGCCGGTTGATGCGCAGGCTGGCGCACACGCGTTGCCGGACAACTGGTGGACCTACCCGCAGGCGCTGGGCAAACAAGAGCGCGACATTGAAGTCACTAAACGCCAGTGGGGCGCATTTTACGGCACCGACCTGGAGTTACAGCTACGTCGTCGCGGCATCGATACCATTATCCTGTGCGGTATTTCCACCAACATTGGCGTGGAATCCACCGCGCGCAACGCCTGGGAACTGGGCTTTAATCTGATCATCGCTGAAGACGCGTGCAGCGCCGCCAGTACGGAGCAACACCAGGGCAGCATGACGCATATTTTCCCGCGCATCGCCCGCGTGCGCAGCACTGAGGAGATAGCTCAGGCGCTATGATTTATATCGGTCTGCCGCAGTGGTCACATCCCAAATGGGCGCGCCAGGGCATTAGCGGGCTGGAGGATTACGCCCGTTACTTTAACTGCGTCGAGGGGAATACCACGCTCTATGCCCTGCCGAAAGCGGAAATCGTCACCCGCTGGCGCGAGCAGACCGGCGATGATTTTCGCTTCTGTTTTAAATTCCCGGCGACCATTTCCCACGAAGCAAAACTTCGTCACTGCGATGACCTGACTACGGAATTTTTTCAGCGGATGTCGCCGCTGGAAGACAGGATTGGGCAATACTGGCTCCAGTTGCCCGCCACCTTCGGCCCCCAGGATCTTCCCGTTTTATGGGCTTTCCTCGACGGCCTGCCGAAAAATTTCACCTATGGCATTGAAGTGCGCCATCCGCAGTTTTTCGATAAAGGTGCAGCCGAACAGCAACTGAATCGTGGATTGATTGAACGCGGCATCAATCGCACGATCCTCGACAGTCGACCGGTGCATGCCGCCATGCCACACACCGAGGCTATCGTTGACGCACAGCGTAAGAAACCGAAAGTGCCGGTTCACGCTATTGTTACCGCCGGTAATCCGATGGTCCGGTTTATCGGTAGTGATGATATGACGCAGAATCAGTCATTTTTTGCCGCCTGGCTGAAGAAACTTCCCGAGTGGGCAACCACCACAACGCCGTATCTGTTCTTGCACACACCGGATATTGCACAGGCGCTGGAGCTGGTGAACACCCTCTGGCATGACCTGCAAATCGCACTGCCGGAAGTGGGTTCTGCGCCCGCGATCCCACAACAATCTTCTCTTTTTTGATATTCCTACCTATCATAGTGAATGCCATCTGCCAGCGAGAAAGGGAGTTTGTATGGTAAGTGCGCTTTATGCCGTACTGGCCGCACTGTTGTTGATCAAGTTTTCCTTCGACGTCGTTCGTCTGCGCATGCAATATCGCGTTGCCTACGGTGACGGCGGTTTTAGCGAACTGCAAAGCGCGATTCGTATTCACGGTAATGCGGTGGAATATATTCCCATCGGCGTCATTTTATTGCTGTTTATGGAAATGAACGGTGCGGAAACCTGGATGGTTCACCTGTGCGGCATTTTGCTGCTGGCAGGCCGCCTGATGCATTATTACGGTTTTCATCATCGCCTCTTCCGCTGGCGTCGCTCTGGCATGAGCGCGACCTACATTTCGCTTCTGCTCATGGTACTGGCAAATCTGTGGTATCTGCCGTGGGAGTTGGTTTTCTCACTCCGTTAGCGCACAATACGCCGTTTTCGTTTTTTCGGATTTTACGTTATGTCTCACCGCGACACGCTTTTTTCTGCGCCAATTGCCCGTCTCGGCGACTGGACCTTTGATGAACGGGTAGCCGAAGTCTTCCCGGATATGATCCAACGTTCCGTCCCCGGCTATTCCAATATCATCTCGATGATCGGTATGCTGGCGGAACGTTTTGTCCAGCCAGCAACCCATGTCTACGATCTCGGCTGCTCGCTGGGTGCGGCAACGCTCTCCATTCGCCGAAATATCGCCCATGAGAGCAGCAAAATTATCGCGGTGGATAACTCCCCGGCGATGGTGGAACGCTGCCGTCGCCATATTGACGCCTATAAAGCGCCAACGCCGGTTGAGGTGATTGAGGGTGATATCCGCGATATCGAGATTGAGAACGCCTCGATGGTAGTCCTCAACTTTACCCTGCAATTTCTTGAGCCCGCTGAACGTCAGGCGCTGCTGAATAAAATCTACAAAGGGTTAAATCCTGGCGGTGCACTGGTGCTGTCGGAGAAATTCAGCTTCGAAGACGCCACCGTCGGCGAACTGCTGTTTAATATGCATCACGACTTCAAGCGGGCCAACGGTTATAGCGAACTGGAGATCAGCCAGAAACGCAGCATGCTGGAAAACGTGATGCTTACCGATTCTGTCGAAACCCATAAAGCGCGCCTGAGCCAGGCTGGTTTTGAACACAGCGAACTGTGGTTCCAGTGCTTTAATTTTGGTTCGCTGGTGGCATTGAAAGCGGGAGCGGCGGCATGATCGAATTCGGCAATTTTTACCAGCTGATTGCGAAAAATCACCTCTCCCACTGGCTGGAAACGCTACCCGCGCAAATTGCCACCTGGCAGCGCGATCAGCACGGTTTGTTTAAGCAGTGGTCCAACGCCGTTGAGTTCCTGCCGGAAATCACCCCGTGGAAACTCGACCTGCTGCACAGCGTAACCGCCGAGAGTGAAACGCCGCTCAGCGACGGGCAAATCAAACGCATTGATACGTTGATGCGCAATCTGATGCCATGGCGCAAAGGCCCCTACTCCCTTTATGGCGTGAATATTGATACCGAATGGCGCTCCGACTGGAAATGGGAACGCGTACTGCCGCACCTTTCCGACCTCACCGGACGCACTATTCTGGATGTCGGCTGCGGTAGCGGTTATCACATGTGGCGCATGATTGGCGCCGGCGCGCATCTGGCGGTCGGTATCGACCCCACACAGTTGTTCCTGTGCCAGTTTGAAGCGGTGCGTAAATTGCTGGGGAATGACCAGCGTGCACACCTGCTGCCGCTCGGCATTGAACAGCTTCCAGCGCTGAAAGCCTTTGATACCGTGTTCTCAATGGGCGTGCTGTATCATCGCCGTTCGCCGCTGGAACACCTCTGGCAGTTGAAAGATCAACTGGTGAGCGAAGGTGAGCTGGTGCTGGAAACGTTGGTGGTTGAAGGTGACGAAAATACGGTGCTGGTGCCGGGCGATCGCTACGCGCAGATGCGTAATGTTTACTTTATTCCTTCCGCCCCGGCATTGAAGAACTGGCTGGAGAAGTGCGGCTTTGTTGATGTGCGTATCGTGGATATGTCCGTCACGTCCACCGAAGAACAGCGCCGGACCGAATGGATGGTAACCGAGTCACTGGCCGACTTCCTCGACCCGAATGACCCGACAAAAACGATTGAAGGTTACCCGGCCCCGCTGCGCGCAGTATTGATTGCAAAAAAACCTTAATTTCTTCACAACGCCTGATGCGCTTCGCTTATCAGGTCTACAAATCACCGTAGGTCGGATAAGGCGAAGCCGCATCCGACAATGCACCGCCTGCTCCATGCCTGATGTGCTTTGCTTATCAGGCCTACAAAACACCGTAGGTCGGATAAGGTGAAGCCGCCATCCGACAATTGCTCCCACCACTAATCCCCGTACAACCGGATGCTGAGAATGTTGGAAATCGATCTGCCGTTCCAGTGATACTCCAGGTGCTCGGTCTGGAGGATCTTCGTTACCAGACAAGGCCTGTACAGCACATAGCAGGTATGTCCGGCGTGGCGAACGGAGCAATAGTGAATGCCGTCAACGTTCAGCGCCTTTTGCTGCTGCGCAAACGCCTTCGACTGGCTGTAATCCGTGGCATGATAAATCGAAGAAGAGAGGTAAGGTTCCTGCGTGATATCCACCAGCGTGGCATCAAACTCGGTGTAAAGCACCCGCATCTGAACTTTCTGAGCCGGTTCGTTGGTGTAACCAAAAATGCGCTCCTGATGATACACCGTCTCTTTCACCGCCGTATCAAGCTGCGGCGCACAGTAATAACCGCCAAAATCTCCCGTCGTGAAACGTGCGCCCTCAGGATTCACATGCGTAAAAGCCGCCATGACATAGCTACAGCCATTAAGCCCAACAAGCCAGTCTTCTTTTGGCACTCGGGATAACGTGCCTACTTGCTCCTGTAACCGCTCATTGGTGATGGCTTCAACCGCCCATACGGCTTCTAATTCATCGCTACTGGCGACATCTTCGAATAAATCGATAGTGGGATAGCGGCTGGGGATAATGCGATAAGCCGTTGCACGTTCAAAGGGGATGAGGATGGGCGCATCATTCTTCACGCCATTCCCCCTCTCCACGCCTGAAGTCGCGTGGCAACTTCGTAAAGGTCGGCAACGCGACCGCCGCTCATCACGTCCATTGCTGAGCGCCCGGCGAAGAAAGGATGATTATTCGGTTTGCGCACCCAGCCGTAGATGCTGTCATCGGCAGTGAACAACACGCGCAGGCACTTATGAATGTTAAGGATGTAGCTCATCCGCTCAAGCGTATCTGCACTGAGGCGGATGCCACCGCTCACCTCTTTATATTTGTTCAATGTTGAACGCGAACTCACACCCAACAGTTTCAATTGTTCATCAGTACTGCATTGCCATTTATCCAGAATACGGAAGACAACGGGCAGCGCCTTACTGGTATCAATCGCATTATCTTCATGCTGTTTATTGACGATTGCCATCGTCCCCCCTCGCCTGTGCGGCTGCAACGCATATTTCATATACGAACAATAATAGTTCATTCGTTCATTTATGTACACTATCGAATATACCAGCGTTACACCGTCCGTGAGATAAAAAAAGGCCCCTGTTGAATTGGCAGGGGCCTGGTACAAGCAAACATCACATTGGGCGACATGATGCGCGGTAAAAATCGGTTATTCGGCGCGGCGCGCGATAATCGCCTTCATTTGCGCAACGGCGGTTGCGTCGACGGCATAGCGCGAATATTCATCCGCGTCCGGGTCTGTTGACATGGAGAGCCCCGGATTACGGTAACGCATTGCCGACGGGATCCACTGCCCGGCAGAGCTATGAACTTCCTTCACACCTGCCTCAAGAAACAGTTCAAGGTTGCTGGCCCTGACTCCTGCCCCCGCCATAATGATTGGAGCATCGGCACGAGCAATAAGTTCCCGAATTAATGAAAGACCTTTTTCCGCTGACGCTTTTTGCCCGGATGTCAGTACCCTTGCCACGCCCAGTTTTGCCAACGTATCAAAAGCTTGCTGAGGATCCGCGCACATATCAAAGGCGCGATGAAAAGTCACCGCCAGCGGGCCCGCCGCTGCCATAATTTGCTGCATCCGCGCGTTATCGACGTTACCATCTTCATCCAGCACGCCGATCACCAGACCAGGAAAACCCAGTTCTCGGACGGTGTGCACATCGTTGAGCATCGTCTGAAACTCACCGTCGGTGTAGCAAAAATCACCACCGCGCGGGCGAATAATTGGATGAACCGGAATCGACACCTGCTCTCGGGTGGATTTCAACACACCATAAGAAGGCGTCAGCCCGCCTTCCAGCGGCGCGGCACACAATTCGATGCGATCGGCACCGTTTTTTTCTGCGCTCAGCGCGCATTCCATGCTGTAACAGCATATCTCCAGCACTGCCATTCGATTCTCCATCACTCAAGCCTGTGCGGATCATGCCACGGTTAGTGGCTGTAGACCCCGCGTTACTTCACATTGTTACACTGCCTGCTCGCTGGCAACGATCGCTTCAATCGTCCAGGGGTGAAATTTGATGGTCACGTTACCGTCGGTAACGGCCAGAGTCGGATTAGGCAGACGCTCCTTCTCCCCTTTCGGCGAACTGGTTTTGACAAAAATTCCCGGCTGGCTTAGCCCGTCATCGCTCAATAATGCCAGGGCGCGGGCATTCAGGCTCTCTGGCTCTCCCGGCAGCACGATTTCAATATGCTCCCAGCCTTCGTGGGGATAGCGCTTTTCACCCGGCCAGGGAAGCTCGACCACGCTGAACTGCCAGTGCGCCACACAAACAGGCTCACGCAGTTTAAACAGGCAGATGGGGCGGCCATTGATGGTATTCTCTGAAAGCAGTTCACCGCACTGCTCCAGCCCGCGACGCCAGCGCTCAGCGGTGGCATTTTGGTGACAGCGGAGCGAAATATGGTCGGCATCGAGCGGGGCAATATGTAAACCCAGACGAGTGGACAGTTCTGTTAACGCCTGAATGAAACGCGGGAGATCCGCAGAAATATCCTTCAGTTCTTCAATTGTCTGCCAGTTAGCCATTTTCCCACTCCCGTTTGCAATAAAGGCGCTAATCTACCCTGTTGTTCGCAGTGAACCAAGACCGTCGACAACATGAGTGGTTATTCATTAATCGTGCAGGCGCATCTGGCGGTTTGTAACGCGTCCCTGATGCTGACGCCATCAGGCAAATGCAGTATACTCCCGCCTTAATTTATCCACACCCGACGCGGCTCTTAACGCGATGCCACGTCTTTCAATGTAAGGTATTTCGGTGAATATTCAGGCTCTTCTCTCAGAAAAGGTTAGCCAGGCCCTGATTGCGGCAGGCGCGCCTGCCGATTGCGAACCGCAGGTTCGTCAGTCAGCAAAAGTACAGTTCGGCGACTATCAGGCTAATGGCGTGATGGCGGTTGCGAAAAAACTGGGCATGGCGCCGCGACAACTGGCAGAGCAGGTCCTGTCTCACCTCGACCTTACCGGTATTGCCAGCAAAGTTGAAATCGCCGGCCCGGGGTTTATCAACATCTTCCTCGACCCGGCATTCCTGGCCGAGCACGTCAACAACGCGCTGGCCTCCGATCGTCTGGGAATTACCCAGCCCGCACCGCAAACCATCGTGGTGGACTACTCTGCGCCTAACGTCGCAAAAGAGATGCACGTGGGTCACCTGCGTTCCACCATCATCGGTGATGCCTCTGTTCGTACCCTGGAACTGCTGGGCCATAAAGTCATCCGCGCAAACCACGTTGGTGACTGGGGTACCCAGTTCGGCATGCTGATCGCGTGGCTGGAAAAACAGCAGCAGGAAAACGCCGGTGAAATGGAACTGGCTGACCTCGAAGGTTTCTATCGCGATGCTAAAAAACACTACGACGAAGACGAAGCGTTTGCCGAGCGCGCGCGTAGCTACGTGGTGAAACTACAGGGCGGCGATGAATATTTCCGTGACATGTGGCGCAAGCTGGTCGATATCACCATGACTCAGAACCAGATCACCTACAACCGTCTGAACGTCACCCTGACGCGCGACGACGTTATGGGTGAAAGCCTTTACAACCCGATGCTGCCGGGGGTTGTTGCTGACCTCAAAGCAAAAGGCATGGCTGTAGAGAGCGAAGGCGCAACCGTGGTGTTCCTTGACGAGTTCAAGAACAAAGAAGGTGAACCTATGGGCGTCATCATCCAGAAAAAGGATGGCGGCTACCTCTACACCACTACCGATATTGCCTGTGCGAAATACCGTTATGAAACCCTGCATGCCGATCGCGTGCTGTACTACATCGACTCCCGTCAGCATCAGCACCTGATGCAGGCGTGGACCATCGTGCGCAAAGCGGGTTACGTGCCGGAATCCGTTCCGCTGGAACACCACATGTTCGGCATGATGCTGGGCAAAGACGGCAAGCCGTTCAAAACCCGTGCCGGCGGTACCGTTAAACTGGCGGATCTGCTGGATGAAGCACTGGAACGCGCCCGTCGCCTGGTTGCCGAAAAGAACCCGGATATGCCTGCCGATGAGCTGGAAAAACTGGCCAATGCGGTCGGTATCGGCGCGGTGAAATATGCGGATCTCTCTAAAAACCGTACCACCGATTACATCTTCGACTGGGACAACATGCTGGCGTTCGAAGGTAACACTGCGCCGTATATGCAGTATGCCTACACCCGCGTGCTTTCCGTGTTCCGCAAAGCGGGCATTGAAGAGAGCGAACTGCTGAACGCAACGGTTGAGATTAAAGAAGATCGTGAAGCCCAGCTGGCTGCGCGTCTGCTGCAATTCGAAGAAACCCTGAACGTGGTTGCCCGCGAAGGCACGCCGCACGTCATGTGCGCTTACCTGTACGATCTGGCAGGTCTGTTCTCTGGCTTCTACGAACACTGCCCGATCCTGAGCGCAGAAAGCGAATCTGTTCGCAACAGCCGTCTGAAACTGGCGCTGCTGACCGCGAAAACGCTGAAAACCGGTCTGGATACGTTGGGTATTGAGACGGTAGAACGGATGTAATAATGAAACCCGGCATCAGCCGGGTTTTTCAATTGCAGCCATGGTGCGCGTTGTTCTTGCCGGATGCGGCGTAAACGCCTTATCCGGCCTACAAATTATGCAGAGACTCTGTAGGTCGGATAAGCGAAGCGCATCCGGCACGTTGCACCATCAAAAATACTTACGCAAATATTCCGTCAGACACAGAATCGCCATCGCCTGGCCATATGGCATAGAGGTCAGCGGGATCTCCCGATAGAAATCGAGATTCGAACCCATCCCGGTACCAAATGAGGTTTGCAGCAATTCCCCTTCCGGCGAGATGTGTTTCACAATTCCTTTAATCGCTTTTTCCGCCACTTCCGCATACTCCGCCCCGACGTAGCGCTTACGCACAGCCTTGAGAATCCCATAGGCAAATCCCGCTGTTGCAGAGGCTTCCAGGTAAGAGTTTGGATCGTCGAGCAGCGTGTGCCACAGGCCGCTTTCATCCTGGCATTTCGCCAGCGCGGCAATCTGCGCATTCAGTACCTGCACCAGATAACGACGCACAGCGTTGTTTTCCGGCAGATCCACAAGTTCCAGGAAGTCAGGGATCACAATCGTCAGCCAGCTATTGCCTCGCGCCCAGCGAGCGTTGGCAAAGTTATGCTGACCGTCATAGGTCCAGCCGTGGAACCAGAGACCGGTCTCCCGGTCCATCAGGTTCTGTACGTGGAGCAGGAACTGATATACCGCTTCTTCAACATATTCCGGGCGATTGAGCAATTTGCCAATTTTCGCCAGCGGCAGAACCGTCATCATCAGTGTGTCATCCCACATCTGTTGATGGTTTTCCTCCGCCAGCGTAATGTGCTGCATGCCGCCGTGATTAGTGCGTGGCATTTCGTTCATCGCCCACTCAGCCCAGCTATCCAGCCACGGCAGATACGCGGCGTTACCGGTCTCTTCGTAGCGATACGCCAGCGTCAGGAACGGCGCCATGGTGTTGACGTTTTTGGTGGTTGCGCCCTCGGCAAAGCGGTCAGCGAACCAGTTGTCGATGATGTCGCGCATCGCCACATCGCCGGTCTGCTGGAAGTACTGGTGAATACCGTACAGGCCGACGCCGTGCGTCCACTCCCAGCCCGCCCAGCCTTTGGTGTCAATCACTCGGCCATCGTCAAGGCGCAGCAGGAACTGACCTGTTTCATCCTTAATGTTGACCAGATTGTTGGTCACCGTCTGGATCAAACCCTTCAGTTCTTCCCGGGAGATAAAACGCTCCGGTTGACGTAATAACGCGCTGTGTTTTACCGGCCAAACTTTCATATCCATTAACCTCTGTGATAAGTCGAATTTAATGTGACACCCTGCTGAAGTGATGGCGCAGCAGGTTTGTTACGATTCAGATAACCAATATTGTTGTTGCCCCACAGGGATTCATACGGCATCCCTGCCAGCATTTCGACCGTGGCGCGGGCAGCCGGGGTGATGCTTTCCGGCATCGCGCGGCCCGACTCACGCATTTTCGCGGTCTCTTCACGCAGGACGCTGTGGGTTTTCAGATTCAGTTTGAAACGCAGGGAGACCAGGAAGCCGAAGGCCAGTACCAGAATGGTGCCGAAGCTTAAGATCATCAGAATAGTGTGGCTCACTTCCGGTGGCTGAACTTTCTGGCCAGAGACAAAGCCTGACATCTGCATGATGATACCCACCATCATAACCGCTCCCGCCTGAGACGCTTTACGTGTCAGGGTCATGATGCCCGCAAAGATACCTTCACGGCGCTGGCCGGTAATCACTTCATCGACGTCAGAAATATAGGTGTAGGTGTTCCACGGCACATAGTTGATACCACCGCGTCCCAGACCGGCAATGGCTGAAATCAGCAGCAACAGGGAATAAACATCGCTCATGCCCGCGTAATACAGCATCGCATAGGAGAGTGAACCGAGGCCAAACAGTATCACCACCATGCGGTAAGACGGCGCGGGCCCAAAGCGGATACACAGCGGGATCATGGCGATAACCGCGATAAACTGGAAGATAGCCATAGTGCCCAGCAGATTAGACGCCATGGAGGCTTCCTGCATCAGCACGAAGACCACGTAGTAGGTAAACACTGCGTTAAAGACGTCTTGTGCAATATAGCCACCGAGGTACATTCCCAGGTGCTGGCGGAAAATTTTAATCCGCAGTGTGGAGGTCAATTCGGTAATTAACCGGCTCATGCTCTGCGCAAATGTCAGGTGCTTTTTCTCTTCTTCCGCACGCAGCGCCGCCTCCGTCCACTCCTCACGCGGGCGCTCCCAGGTGAAGAACCAGACAAAGGTCAGCATCATCGCGCACAGCACCGAGAAGACCAGGCTTGCGTAGAAAAAGGAGATAGCGTTGTCTTTGCCGAAAGTGGTCAACAGAATGCCCGGCAGGAAAGAGGCCAGAATCGCCGACATCTGCGCCATAGAAATACGCGCGCCGGAGAACTTGGTTTTCTGTTTGAAGTCGTCGGTCATTTCCGGCACCAGGGTTTCATACGGCACCAGAATCATGGTGTAGACGATATCGAAGATCAGGTACGTCAGCAGGTAATACCAGAATCCCATGTCTCCGACCCACATGAAGGAGTAGCTGAAGACGCAGGGAATACCGAGCAGAATAAAGAACTTACGGCGACCAAAGCGCTTGCCAAGCCAGGTCGAACCGAAGTTATCGGTCAAGAAGCCCATCAGTGGACTGACAACGGCATCCAGCACGCGTGCCGTCGCGAAAATGAACGTGGCTTCAATCGGCGTTAAGCCGCAGAAGGTCGTGTAGAAGTAGAGCAGCCAGGCTGCGGTTAACGCAGTCGTGCCTGCGCCGAGAAAATCCCCTGACCCGTAAGCAAGGTAATTAGCCAAACCTATTTTTCGTGTTTTCATCGCCGTGGATCCTGTGTTTTTTACGGCCCCTCTCAGAAGACAAGAGAGGACTGACACGGCTACAGTAAAATCATGCAAAGCTTGATACCTTTCCATTATTGCCAGCGGAATCCATTCACTGGCAAAAATGCAAAGAGTGGTGGCACGTGCTTCACTGATTTATAAAACAACGTTTCTTTTCAATCAAAAGAAGGGACCGAAAATGCGAGGCGCGCTACAGATTAACGCGGCATACGGCGAAAGAAAGTACAACTAGCGGTAATTCGCAATCACCTCATAACGGCGGATCTTCAACGCCGGCACCAGTCTACCGCCCCCCGGCACTTGCCAGATAAAACGTAGTGATTCCCTGGCGGATATGCCACTGAACGCGTGCGTCGTTCCGCTCTGACCGTCCAGCTCGATGCAGCGCGCAGAAGTGCACAAGCGTGTTTGTAACCCGGCGGGCGTCGGGCCGATAAGCTCGTAGCGCCACGCGACCAGCGTCATTTTACCCGTGACCGACTGAGTCGCGCTCAGCGGTAAAGATGATGCCGACTCACCGCGATAATTCAGCGTCATCCCCGCGCGACTGGCCTGCCAGGCCCCCTCTCCCGCCGCATGAACGGTGAGGGGAAAACACAATAACAGCAGAAACTTAATCATCATTTACCGCCAATCGTCGCAGTCATGCGGATGTTACGGTTGTCTGACAGTTCCAGGCTGGAGAGCACCACTAATTGCGGCAGACTACGGCGTAAGAAGCGCGACAACAGCGGACGCAATGCATGATTCACCAGCAGCACCGGCGGCGCACCGAGCATCTCCTGACGCGCCAGCGCCTCCTGGGTTTGCGCCAGTAATCTGTCCGCCAGCCCCGGCTCCAGCCCCCCTCCACTCTGCAAGGCCTGCAACAATAAGCGTTCCAGCGGCGCATCCAGGCCAATCACCTGCACTTCATCACTGCCAGGGAACCAGCGCTGCGTGATAGCTCTACCCAGCGCCACGCGCACCACCGCCGTCAGTTCATTCGGATCGTGTTGTATCGGCGCGTGTTCCGCCAACGTCTCCAGGATGGTACGCATATCGCGAATCGGCACTTTCTCATCAAGCAGATTTTGCAGCACTTTATGCAGCGTAGTGAGCGTGACCACGCCCGGCACCAAATCCTCCGTCAGTTTTGGCATCTCCTGGGTGACGCGATCCAGCAGTTGCTGCGCTTCCTGACGCCCAAACAGCTCTGCCGAGTGCTGGCTTATCAAATGGTTAAGATGTGTGGCGACGACGGTACTGGCCTCCACCACCGTAAAGCCCTGAATTTGTGCCTGCTCTTTTAGTGCATTCTCAATCCAGATTGCCGCCAGCCCAAACGCGGGATCGACCGTCACTTCGCCGGGCAGCGTCCCCGCCGCCGTACCGGGATTAATCGCCAGCCAGCGCCCCGGATAGGCTTCACCGCTGCCAATCTCTACGCCTTTGAGTAAGATGCGATAGCGCGCGGGCGGCAAATCCATATTGTCGCGGATGTGCACCACTGGCGGCAGGAAGCCCATCTCCTGGGCGAATTTTTTACGGATGCTGCGAATACGCCCCAGCAGCTCGCCATCCTGCTGGAAATCCACCATTGGGATCAGGCGATAGCCGACCTCCATGCCCAATGTATCTTCCAGTTGTACGTCATTCCAGGTAGCTTCGACCGCCTGTGTATTCTCCACAGGTTTGGTTTGCGGTGCTGGTTCCGGGGCTTTCATTTCACGCCCGCGCAGCCACCAGGCAAGCCCAAGCAGCGCAGCAGTAAACAGCAGGAAAACAAAGTTTGGCATACCTGGCACCAGCCCAAGCAGGCCCAACACAGCGGCACTCAGCATCATCACGCGCGGGTTGCTGAACAGCTGGCCGACCATCTGCTGCCCCACATCCTGCTCGGTGCTGACGCGGGTCACAATCACCCCCGCAGCGGTAGAAATAACCAGCGCCGGGATCTGCGCGACCAGGCCATCACCGATAGTCAGCAGCGTGTACGATTCCGCCGCTTTGCCCATCGGCAGCCCGTGCTGTAAGACCCCCACCAGCAGGCCACCGATGATGTTTATCACCATTATCAGGATCCCGGCAATGGCGTCGCCACGCACAAACTTACTCGCCCCGTCCATCGAACCGTAAAAATCGGCTTCCTGCGTCACTTCGGTACGACGCTTTTTAGCCTCCTCTTCGCCGATGATCCCGGCGTTGAGATCCGCGTCAATCGCCATCTGTTTACCCGGCATGCCGTCCAGCACAAAGCGTGCGCCCACTTCGGCAATACGCCCGGCACCTTTGGTGATCACCATAAAGTTGATAATCACCAGGATGATGAACACCACAATCCCGATAGCAAAGTTACCGCCGACGAGGAAGTGGCCGAAGGCCTCCACGACTTTCCCCGCCGCCGCGCCGCCGGTATGCCCTTCCATCAGGATGATACGCGTGGATGCCACGTTGAGCGCCAGACGCAACAGCGTCGTGAAGAGCAGAATAGTGGGGAATGCGGCAAACTCCAGCGTCCGCTGGGTGAACATCGCCACCAGCAGCACCATAATCGATAGCGCAATGTTGAAGGTAAACAGCAGGTCGAGAACAAATGCCGGTAGCGGCAGCACCATCATCGACAAAATCAGCAGGATCAGCACCGGCCCGGCGAGAACCTGCCATTGGGTTGATTTAAAATTGTCGGGCAGACGCAGCATTGCAGCCAGATTAGCCATCAGAGTCCTTCTCATTCAAAAAATCCAGCGCCTCAGGCACCGGCAGGTTATCAGGTTTTTTCGGGGGTGTTCCGCCCGCCAGACGCCAGCGTTTAAGCTGCCATACCCAGGCGAGCACCTCCGCAACCGCGGCATATAGCTGGCCGGGAATTTGCTGCCCCACTTCCGCGTGACGATACAGCGCACGCGCCAGCGGAGGGGCTTCCAGCATCGGCACGCGGTTTTCTTCGCCCAGTTCACGAATACGCAGCGCCACCAGCCCGGCGCCTTTTGCCACCACGCGCGGGGCGCTCATTTTGTTTTCGTCGTATTGCAACGCCACCGAATAGTGGGTCGGGTTATTGACGATAACGTCGGCTTTCGGGACGTCGGCCATCATGCGTCGACGCGCCGCTGCGCGCTGCATCTGGCGAATTCGCCCTTTCACATGCGGGTCGCCCTCGCTCTGTTTAAATTCATCACGAATGTCCTGGCGCGACATGCGTAGTTTTTTCAGGTGGCTATAGATCTGCCAGAAGACGTCAAACCCGACCATCGGGATAATCGCCAGCACCACCAGCAGGGCGCAAAAACCGACCATATTTAGTGCGTTACCCATCGCCACCAGCGGGGATTCGCTGATAAGCCGCATCATATCCGGCCAGTGCAGCCATAAGAACAGCCCGGCCATACTGCCAATCAGTAGCGATTTCATCACCGCTTTCATCAGTTCCGCCGCCGTTTGCGCCGAGAACATGCGCTTAATGCCCGGCAACGGGTTAAGTTTGTCGAGTTTGAATGCCAGCGATTTGGTGCTGAACACCAGCCCGCCGAGCATCACCGGGGCCACCAGCGCCACCACCACCACGCCAACAATCAGTGGCATCAGCGCCAGCATCGCCTCTTTCAGCAGCAGGATTATCTGCCCCAGAATGAGATTGGGATCGTTGATAATTGAGTGGTCGAAGCGTAGGCCGGAAGAGAGCAAGCTGGCTAAACGTCGGGCGAGCGATTCCCCGCCAAGCCAGATGACGCAGACGCCCACCAGCAGGATCAACAGCGACGTTAATTCTCGGGAACGCGGAATTTGCCCCTCTTCCCGGGCTTTCTCTAACCGTTGGGGTGTGGGGTCTTCTGTTTTGTCGTCGTTTTCTTCTGACACGCGGTGGCTCTCGCAGACTCATCCACGGTCATTATTACGCGAGGTGAAAAGAACAATCGGAGGAAAAGCGGCGTAAAACGGGGGGAACTCCCCCGTTTACGCTACGGTCAGTACACCGACCGCCCGGCATCAATCAGAACCCTAAACTGTCCAGCAGGTCATCCACCTGATCCTGGCTTGCGACCACGCCCGCTTTTGAGGTGTCCACTTGTGGGCCATTGAGCAGGCTTTCGTTTTCGCGTTTAGCGCGTGATGCAGGTTCAGGCATATTCTCCAGCAGCACCATTAACAGCTGGCGCTCGATCTCCTGGATAACATCCATCATCCGCTTGATAACCTGCCCGGTCAGATCCTGGAAATCCTGCGCCATCATAATTTCCAGTAGCTGGGCATTGGTAAAACGGGTGTGTTCGGGCACGTCGCGAAGATACTGGCGCGTGTCGGTGACCAGCTCACGCGCATCCGATAGCGCAATCGGATTGTCAAACCACGCATCCCAGCGCGTACTGAGCGCGTTAGCATTTTTCTCCAGCGCGTCCTGGTGAGGCTGCGATGCCTCGACGCTATTCAGCGCGCGCTCGGCTGCCTGCGCGGTCATCTGCACCACATAGTCCAGACGATCGCGCGCATCAGGAATCGCTTCCGCCGCTTCAGCAATCGCTTGATCAAGCCCCAGTTCACGCAGGCTGTCGCGCAGCATGCGGGTCAGGCTGCCGATACGCGCAATGATATCAGCAGCAGAATGTTCGTCATCGGGCTTAATGGGGGGGTGTATCATGGTCATCTCCTCACATGCCCAGCTTCTCGAAAATCTTATTCAGCTTTTCTTCGAGCGTCGCTGCGGTAAACGGCTTCACCACATAGCCGCTGGCGCCGGCCTGTGCAGCAGCAATAATGTTCTCCTTTTTCGCTTCTGCGGTCACCATCAGCACCGGCAGTGCGGACATAGCGCCATCGCCGCGAATCGTTTTCAGCAGATCCAGTCCGTCCATATTTGGCATGTTCCAGTCAGAAATCACAAAGCCAAAGCCGCCCGCCTGCAGTTTATTCAACGCATCAACACCGTCTTCCGCTTCTTCGACATTATTAAACCCCAGCTCTTTAAGCAGGTTTCGCACAATGCGGCGCATGGTGGAAAAGTCATCCACAACCAAAAACTTAAGCTCTTTATCCGCCATTCACTTCTCTCCTGTTATATACGTATTGCCTGTCCGGCACTGATTTTCGCCAGCATTTGCTGGCTTATCTGACTGAGATCGACCACTTCGCTGACGCCACCCATATTGATGGCTTCGCGCGGCATGCCGAACACCACACAACTGGCTTCGTTCTGGGCGATGGTCCACGCACCCGCCTGGTGCATCGCCCGCATTCCTGCCGCGCCGTCGTTGCCCATCCCGGTGAGGATCACGCCAACGGCATTGCGCCCTGCGTGCTGAGCAACGGAATGAAACAGCACATCCACCGACGGCCGGTGGCGATTTACCGCCGGCCCGTCGTGAATTTTGATTTGATAGTTCGCCCCGCTACGTGCCAGCTCAAGATGACGATCGCCCGGCGCGATATAGGCATGCCCCGGCAGGACGCGTTCACCGTCTTCCGCTTCTTTCACGCCAATCTGGCACAGCTTATTGAGCCGATCGGCAAAAGATCGTGTAAACCCTGGCGGCATATGCTGGGTGATCAACAACGCCGGGCTGGTCACCGGCAGCGGCTGCAACACATGGCGAATCGCCTCGGTTCCGCCGGTCGACGCGCCAATGGCAATCAGCTTTTCCGAGCTCAGCAATGGCCCGCTTTTTAAGGTGACCGGTGCAGCTACCGTTTTATGCGCGGAAATTTGCGCCCGTGCTGCCGCGCGCACTTTGTCGGCAATCATTTCGCTGTAGGCCAGCATCCCTTCGCGGATACCCAGTTGTGGCTTGGTGACAAAATCCACCGCCCCCAGTTCCAGCGCCCGCAGCGTCACTTCCGACCCTTTTCCCGTCAGCGAAGAAACCATCACCACCGGCATCGGGCGCAGGCGCATCAGCTTCTCAAGAAAGTCGAGGCCATCCATGCGCGGCATCTCAACATCCAGCGTCAGGACATCGGGGTTAAATTTTTTGATCAGATCGCGCGCCACCAGCGGATCTGGCGCAGTGGCAACCATTTCCATATCGCTGTGGCTATTGATAATCTCGGTCATGATTTGCCGCATCAGCGCCGAATCATCCACCGACAGCACCCTGATTTTACTCATGTGTTTTCCTTACCCAGCGCGTAAACCGTTTGCCCCCGCAGGCTGAATTCATGCACGAGGTGGCTAAAGTTCTCCGAATGCCCGGCAAACAGTAATCCGCCGGGTTTAAGCAGCGGAATAAAGCGGCGGAGGATCGCCTGCTGGGTCGCTTTATCAAAATAGATCATCACGTTACGACAGAAAATCGCATCGAATGGCCCCGGAACGTTGTAGTGTCTTTCCAGCAAATTCACGTTAGAGAAATCCACAAAATTGCTCAGTTCCGGACGCACTTTCACCAGCCCGGTATGCGGGCCAGTACCGCGCATAAACCAGTTTTGTAGCTGCTGTTGGGTCAGTGTTTTCAGCTCTTCCTGACGATAGATACCGTTCCGTGCTTTATTCAGCACTTCCGTATCAATATCGCTGGCATGCACTTTCCAGCGCCCCGGTGCATTACCCAGCGTATTGGCGAGCGTCATAGCGATGGAATAAGGCTCCTCACCCGTAGAGGCCGCGGCACTCCAGACCCGGTATTCACCGCGCCGCTTTGCGGCGTGCTCGGCTAGCGTCGGGAAATGGTGCGCCTCACGAAAGAAGGCCGTGAGATTGGTGGTGAGTGAGTTAATAAACGCCTGCCATTCGGTGCTTTCGGTATCCCCTTCCAGCAACGATAAATAGTGACCAAAGTCATCCAGCGCCAGCGTGCGCAAGCGCCGTACCAGGCGGTTGTAGACCATATCGCGCTTGTGATCCGCCAGCACAATACCTGCACGCTGGTGGATCAATTGGCTTATCCGACGGAACTGCGCGTCGGACAGCTCAAGGCGCTGCGTCATCGATGTAGTTAACGACGAGGGAATAGATGTCATAGCGCCTTCTTTCATTACTTTCAGGAAACCGCAGGCTGTGCGTTCTGCACAACTCGCTCAGGAGAAACAGAAGTCAGTTCTTCAATCTTAAATACGGAGACCAGGGCAGTGAGCGTATCCGCCTGCCCGGTCAATTGCTCCGTTGCGGCGGCGCCCTCTTCAACCAGCGCGGCGTTCTGCTGCGTCACCTGATCCATCTGGCTGACGGCAAGCGCGACCTGCTCAATGCCGCGACGCTGTTCATCTGACGCCGAGGCAATCTCGCCCATGATGTCGTTGACCTGAGTAACCGAATGGACAATTTCACCCATCGTTTTGGCGGCGGTATCCACCAGTGCCGATCCTTCCTGCACGCGGGCAACCGACTCTTCAATCAATACTTTGATCTCCTTCGCCGCCTGAGCGCTGCGGCTTGCCAGGTTACGCACTTCACCCGCGACCACCGCAAACCCGCGCCCCTGTTCGCCCGCGCGAGCCGCCTCAACCGCCGCGTTGAGCGCCAGAATGTTGGTCTGGAAAGCGATACCGTCAATCACGCTGATGATGTCGCCGATTTTCTGCGAACTGGTGGCGATGCTTTGCATGGTATGCGCGACGTTTGATGCCTGATCGCCCCCCTGGCGCGCCGTGCGCGCCGCGTTACTGGCGAGTTCGGACGCCTGACGCGCGTTGTCGGCGTTTTGCCCGACGGTGGCGGTAAGTTGTTCCATGCTCGCCGCTGTTTCTGCCAGCGAGGCCGCCTGTTGTTCGGTACGTGATGAGAGATCGTTGTTGCCCGCGGCAATTTCAGAAATGCCCGTATGCATGGCATAACTACTCTGACGGACCTGGCTGACAGTGTTGCGCAACGCATCCTGCATCGCCTTCAGCCCGGCAAAAATCGCGCTGATTTCGTTTTTACCGTATACCGCAATCGGGCGAGCAAGGTCGCCTTTGGCGATGCTGTCGAAATGGTCGCTGACTATTTTCAACGGCGACACAATCATCCGCCGCGACCACAGCAGGGAACCCGCGGTAATCAGTACCGCCAGTACCACCATGGTAAGGAACATGAATTGTGAACGCTGATAATCACGCTGACTTTCCGCCCGCGCATCATCAATGTACGCATCGATGTGGCGCTGCCAGCCCTGGTAATCCGCATCAAATTTGGCCTGCATTTTTTGCACAGGCGAGCCAAGGAAATCGGCAAGCTGATTGGTTTCGAGCCAGGTAGCCTGATGTTCGAGGCCGTTACGCCAGGCGCTGAAGCTGGCTTCCGTCCGCTCACCCAACTGGCGCGACTCGGTTGAACGCTGTTCAATCGATTTAAAGGCAGCAAATTCAGTGTCAGCCAGTTTGAGCGCCTGTCGTGCGTCTACCATTCCGGCTTTGATTTCATCAAGCGGATAGCCCAGCGCGGTCAGCGTGCCCGTGCGATTCAGCACCTGGCTGGTCTGTAGCAGTGCCGCACGCGCCGCCATCAGCGTACTGAGCTGCTGGCCGCTGTGTTCAATTTGCTCAAGGTTTTGTTGGCCGTCGCGAAAGGCCCAAAAAGAGAGGCCGTTGCTGCCAATCTGTAACAGGCCGCAAATTATCAAAATCAAAAACAACGTGGTCGAAATGCGAATACGAGTAAACATCACCACTCCTGTTACGCAGGCAATCGCGCCTGACACAAATTAAAAGGTTTCCCAGTTTTCTTCTGAACGCGCGACCGCAGGCTGAACAACCGGGGCCGACGCTGTTTTTGGCAAGACGGCCGCGCGTTTGAGTGACGCCAGCCGAAATGCGCTGACCGCTTCGCTCAACTTCCCGGCCTGCTCTTCCAGCGCAGCCGCCGCAGCAGCGGATTCTTCGACCAGCGCGGCGTTTTGCTGTGTGACTTTGTCCATTTCGGTGACCGCCAGCGCGACCTGGTCTATCCCACGACTCTGCTCATCAGAGGCGGAGGAGATTTCACCCATAATGTCGGTCACTCGGGTGACGGCGTTGACAATCTCATGCATGGTTTCCCCAGCGCTTTCCACCAGCCGGGAGCCGGCATCCACCCGTTCAACCGAGTTGTCGATCAGGGCTTTAATCTCTTTTGCCGCCTGGGCACTGCGGCTGGCAAGGTTTCGCACTTCGCCGGCGACCACGGCAAACCCGCGCCCCTGCTCACCCGCTCGGGCGGCTTCTACGGCGGCGTTTAGTGCCAGAATGTTGGTCTGGAAGGCGATGCCATCAATGACGCTGGTGATATCAGCGATTTTCTGCGAACTCCCGGCGATATCGTGCATGGTGCTGACCACATCATCGACCACATTGCCGCCGCGACGCGCGGTTTCCGAAGCACTTTGCGCCAGCCGTGAGGCCTGACGCGCGTTATCGGCGTTCTGTTTTACCGTCGCAGTGAGCTGTTCCATGCTGGCGGCGGTCTCTTCCAGCGAGGCAGATTGTTGTTCAGTGCGTGAAGAGAGGTCGTTATTTCCGGCGGCGATTTCGCTGGTGCCGCTGTAAATAGCATCTGTGCCCTCGCGAACGCGGGTGACCGTATCAATTAACGCGTGCTGCATATGGTTAACGGTATCCGCCAGTTGGGTCAGTTCATTGCGTCCTTTCAATACCAGCTCGGGCGTCAGGTCGCCATTGGCGATGTGGCGGATGTGGGTCATGACATGGTTAAGCGGCGTCAACAGAATGCGGCGAATACCAAACCACACAGCCAGCAGCACCGCCGCCAGCACCAGCGCCAGGATCATTAACTGCCAGCGGGCAAACTGATAATCATGGCTACTGGTTGTGAAGGCCTGTTGATAGAGCGACTCACTTTGCGCGCGATACACACCCATCGCCTCGCCCATGGCGTTCTGTTTACCCTGGGTCGGCTGAGCAAAGTAGGCGTCCATGTTTCCCTGCTCCAGAAAACCAATCAGCTCCTGTAAGGCCGCGAAATAGGCCTGGGCTTGTTGCGCAACACGCTGGCTGGCCTGCGCCATTTCCGGCTCAACCGCCACCTGATTAAATCGTGTGATATGCGCCTGAGCCTGCGCCAGCGTTGATTTGGCATTCTTCAGTAAATCGGTTTTAGCGCTGCTTTGAAGATTGCTGGTGTCCATCATCATGCGCGCCGAGGAGCGGCTGAGGTTGATACGCGTTTGCAGCATCAGATCCCAGGCGTCTGTCAGCTCGGCCTGCTGAGTACGAAGGGCGTTAGAGAGCGCAAAACTGTGCTGGTTTTGCGAAAGAGACGAAAAAAGTAATCCCCCGGAGAGCAATTGCAAAAGTGCGAATACGACCAGCACCAACATCAGCAGGGTGACAACGCGGATACGGTTTAACATACAACACCTTCTCGATGACGTGATATCGTTGTTATCGGCATCGGGAAGTGAAACTTTAAGCAGAGAAACAGGGTTTACCCGCACGAATGCGCAAAATTACAACATTTCCGATAAACCCTAAAAAATAGTTGTAAATCTGTCCGCTTTAATCCAATTTATACTACGAATGAATTAATGGAATTACATAATAAAAAATCATTGATCATCATGTTAATTATTCGTAACACGACGGGGAAATATTAAGTGGCAAACGCAAATAAACTCACGGTATTTATCGTGATTTTCATGCTGGCGGGGATTCTCACCGGCGCAATGATCCATTCCTACGCATCAGCAGATTCCATTACCGCATGGTCCGATAACATCACCCTGCTCACCGATATCTTCCTGCGCCTCATCAAAATGGTTATTGCGCCGTTAGTGTTCAGCACGCTGACCGTGGGGATTATGCGCCTGGGTGAAACCTCGACGATTGGCCGCGTTGGCGGTAAAGCCATGGTGTGGTTTATCAGCTCATCCGTGCTCTCCATCCTGGTGGGGCTGTTTATTGTCACTCTGGAGCAGCCGGGTAGCGGAATGAATCTTGCCATCCCTGCCGGTACGGTTGAGACCGGGCTCGCCACCAGTGGCATGTCGCTGAAAGCATTCCTGGCGCACACCATTCCAACAAGCATCGCGGGCGCGATGGCCGATAACGAAATCCTGCAAATTGTGGTCTTCTCAATGTTCTTCGGTATTGGCGGCGCATCGTTGGGGCAGAAATTCAATGCGCCGCTGGTTGCTGCACTGGATGTCGTTTCGCATATTATGCTGAAGGTGACGGGCTATGTGATGTACGTCGCTCCGCTGGCCATTTTCGCCGCCATCTCTTCGGTTATTGCGAAAGAAGGTCTCGGCATTTTGCTGAACTATGCCTCTTTCATCGGCGGTTATTACCTGGCGATTCTGCTCACCTGCCTGGTATTGATCGGCGTGGGTTACATGGTGCTGAAGAAAGAGATTTTTCGCCTGGTCAATATGCTTAAAGATCCGGTGCTGGTGGCGTTCACCACCAGCAGCTCTGAAGCAGCCTATCCAAAAACACTGGAACAGCTGGCGAAATTTGGTTGCTCGCCGAACATCGTCTCTTTCGTTCTGCCGATCGGTTACTCCTTTAACCTGGTGGGGTCGATGGTGTACTGCTCGTTTGCCTCAATGTTTATCGCCCAGGCCTACAATATTCAGCTGAGCTTCTCTGAAATTACCGTATTGATGCTGACGCTGATGCTGGCATCAAAAGGTATCGCCGGGGTTCCGCGCTCTGCGCTGGTGGTGCTGGCGGCGACCATTCCGAGCTTTAACATTCCGGTGGCGGGCATTCTGCTGTTAATGGGGATTGATCACTTCCTCGATATGGGGCGTTCCGCCATTAACGTACTGGGTAATGGCGTGGCGGCGGCGATGCTGTCGCAGAATGAAGGGATGCTGAGTGAAGGCGAAGCGGAAGAAGTGGAGCAGCAGGAAGTGCAGGCTTAACGTATCTGGCATTGTGCGGTTTGTGGGATTGCCGGATGGCGGCTACGCCTTATCCGGCCTACAAATCGCACCTGACTCGTACATCGAGCAAACCACACTACCCGTAGGCCGGATAAGCGAAGCGCATCCGGCATTGCACAAACCGCACCTACCCGGCATTTTTTACGCAGCTTGCGTCGCCGTACTGTCCAGCAGCGCCATCTCATCGCTACTCAGCAACTTTTCGATATTCACCAGAATCAGCATGCGGTCGCCCAACGCACCAAGACCGGTCAGGTACTCCGTCGATAGCGTCACAGCAAATTCCGGCGCGGGACGAATTTGATCTGCCGCGAGCGACAGCACGTCAGACACGCCATCCACCACAATCCCCACCACCCGCTGGCCGAGATTCAGCACAATCACTACCGTATTGTCGTTGTACTCCACGTCCTGCTGGCTGAACTTCACGCGTAAATCGACAATCGGCACAATTACGCCGCGTAAATTGGTGACGCCTTTAATAAACGCTGGCGTATTGGCAATACGGGTCACCTGATCGTAACCGCGAATTTCCTGCACTTTCAGAATATCAATGCCGTACTCTTCATCACCAAGGGTGAAAACCAAAAACTCCTGGCCCGAGGGCTCGCCCGCCAGTTTTGCTACGCTGTTCATACCGGTCATTTTATTTCCTTCTCTATTCAGGCGGCGATGTACGCCAGACGTTTTTCACGATTAAGACTTTGCAGGGCCGCAACATCCACAATCAGCGCTACGCTGCCGTCGCCGAGAATGGTGGCGGCGGAAATGCCCGGCACTTTGCGATAGTTACTCTCCAGGTTTTTGACCACCACCTGATGCTGCCCAATCAGTTGATCGACCAGCAACGCATAGCGTCGCCCGGCGCTTTGCAGAATGACCACAATGCCCTGCGTCGCTTCGGTTTTGGCCCCCTGCACATCAAACACTTTCCACAATTCCACCAGCGGCAGGTATTCACCGCGCACTTCCAGCACGCGCTCCCCGCCCGCCAGCGGGTGCAAATCTTCATCGCGCGGCTGGAGCGATTCCATCACCGCATTGAGAGGCAGAATAAAGACTTCGTCGCACACCTTCACGGACATGCCGTCGAGGATTGCCAGCGTCAGCGGCAGCAGAATTCGAATGGTGGTGCCTGCGCCCTGTTTTGATTGGATCTCGACGTGGCCGCCCATCTCCTGAATGTTGCGTTTCACCACGTCCATACCGACGCCGCGCCCGGAAACGTCCGTCACCTGCTCGGCGGTTGAAAATCCAGGCGCAAAGATCAGCATGCCCACTTCGTCGTCGGTCATGTTGTCGTGAACCGCCAGCCCCTGCGAGAGGGCTTTCGCCAGAATGCGCTCGCGGTTCAGCCCTGCGCCATCGTCGGTCACTTCGATACAGATGTTGCCGCCCTGATGCTCCGCCGACAGAATAAGATTACCGACCTCTGATTTTCCTGCCGCGATACGTGTTTCCGGCAGTTCAATGCCGTGATCCAGACTGTTACGCACCAGGTGTGTCAGCGGGTCAATAATCCGCTCAATCAGGCTCTTATCGAGTTCGGTGGAACTGCCCTGTAGCGTGAGTTCAACCTGCTTACCGAGCTTGCTCGCCAGGTCACGCACCAGACGCGGGAAGCGGCTGAATACATACTCCATCGGCATCATGCGAATAGACATCACCGATTCCTGCAAGTCACGGGCGTTGCGCTGAAGCTGGCCCATGCTGGTGATGAGATCGCCATGCTGCACCGGGTCGAGTTCCGTCGAGCGTTGCGCCAGCATCGACTGGGTGATCACCAGCTCCCCCACCAGGTTGATAAGCTGATCGACTTTCTCCACTGCCACACGAATGCTGGTCGATTCACTGGCGCGCGCCGGTTTCTCGCGTTCTGCGCGCGCGGGCGCGACGGGCACCAGTGTCGGCGCTGTCGCGGGTACGGTTTCCGCCACAGGCTCAGCGTCAAACGTTATCTGATCCGCCTCAATAACAAAACAGAGTACCGCCACGATATCGTCCTGGTTCACATCACCTTCCAGGGTCGCGCTCAGGCTATCAACGCCCAGCGTGACGTCGCTAAGCGTCGCAAGGTTCCCGAGCTCTTCCTTGAGCATCTCCGGCTCGCCGGGTTTCAGGCGTGAAAGGGTGATCCGTGAATTTCCCTGCGGCGGCTCCGCTTTCTCGACCACGGTCAGACGAGTCGCTGGCGGCGCACTCTCACCTTTCGCTTCCAGCGCCAGCTGACGCAGCGCCTGGCAGATGTATTCAAAACTGGCGGCATCTGGCTCCTGTGAGCTTTTATAGGCGTCGAGCTGTTCCTGCATAATATCTTTGGTTTCCAAAAACAGGTTGATAATGTCGGTATTGAGCGGCATTTCCCCACGACGAGCATCGTCGAGCAGGTTCTCCATTAAATGGGTCGTTTCCTGCAATACAGAAAAACCGAACGTACCCGCGCCTCCTTTGATGGAGTGCGCCGCCCGAAAGATGGCGTTCATCTGTTCGGTATCGGGATCGGACGGGACAAGATCCAGCAGGTGCTGCTCCATGTCCGCCAACAGTTCGTCGGCTTCATCAAAGAAAGTCTGATAAAAATCGCTGATATCCATGCTCACGCAATCACCTCTGATCGGATTGTGGCGGTGTTGGGCTTTGTGTCGCCGACGGCGACGGTAATACACTTAACGGTTCGTTCTGGCTCTGCGCGTTCTCGTTCAGAATCGCCTGCTCGGCCTGGTTGTTGAGCACCAGCAAACTGATGCGACGGTTAATCGCGTCATCCCCTCCATGGCTGGATAGCCGCATGGTGTTTGCCATCCCCACCACGCGCAGCACTTTGCCTTCACTCAGACCGCCAATCACCAACTCGCGCCGGGAAGCGTTAGCGCGGTCTGCTGAGAGTTCCCAGTTACTGTAGCCGCGCTCACCGCCCGCGTAGGGATAATCATCCGTATGGCCGGAGAGACTGATTTTATTAGGGATTTCATTCAACACCGGGGCAATACCGCGCAGGATATCGCGCATGTACGGCTCCACCTCGGCGCTGCCGGTTTTAAACATCGGCCGGTTCTGGCTATCGATAATCTGAATGCGCAACCCCTCCTGGACGAGGTCAATTTTCAGGTGCGGGCGCAGGGCTTTCAGTTTGGGATCGGCCTCAATGAGTTGGTCCAGCTCACCGCGAATGCGCTTCAGGCGGTTAGTTTCCATCCGCTTTTTCAGTTCATCCATGTTGGGCTGTTTATTCACTTCGCCCTGTTGCTGGGTGACATCATCGCCACCGCCGGGAATCGGGCTGTCGCTGTTCGATATTCGCGGGCCGCCGGTGACCGCTGTCGCCAGGGGCGTGCGGAAGTATTCGGCAATTTGAATCAGCTCTTTAGGGCTGGAGATAGAGATCAGCCACATCACCAGAAAGAAGGCCATCATGGCGGTCATAAAATCGGCGTAGGCAATCTTCCACGATCCGTGGCCGCCTCCCCCATGCGATTTGGCTTTGCGTCTTTTGACGACGACGATCGGATGCGACTGATTTTTCATGCGTCCTCGGTCGTGGCTTGCTGCGCCGTCGGGTTACGCACCGCGCGCACATGCTCTTCCAGTTCAACAAACGACGGACGCTCGCTGGTGTAGAGTGTTTTACGGCCAAACTCCACGGCGATTGGCGGTGCATAGCCATTGAGATTCGAGAGCAGCGTAATTTTGACGCACTGCATCATTTTGGTGGTTTCTGCGCTTTTTTGTCTGAGCACGCTGGCCAGCGGCGAGACAAAACCATAAGCCAGAAGAATACCCAGGAACGTCCCCACCATAGCGTGAGCAATTAATGCGCCCAGTTCTGCCGCCGGACGATCCGCCGACCCCAGCGCATGTACAACCCCCATCACCGCCGCCACGATGCCAAATGCCGGTAACGAGTCGCCCACCAGCGCCAGACTGTTGGCTGGAACTTCACTTTCGCTTTCGAAGGTTTCAATTTCCTCGTCCATCAGCGCTTCAATTTCGAAGGTATTCATATTGCCGCTGATGATGAGTCGCAGATAATCGACGATGAAATCCAGCATGACGCTGTCAGCAAGAATGCGCGAATAGCTGGCGAAGATTTCACTTTCGCGCGGATTTTCAATATCGCGCTCGAGCGAGAACATCCCCTGCTGGCGTGACTTGGCCATCAGGCGATAAAGCAGCGCCAGCAGGTCCATATACAGGGTTTTGGTGTATTTTGAGCGTCGAAAAAGCAGCGGCAGTGCTTTGAGCGTACCTTTAATCGCTTTCCCGTTGTTACCGACGATAAACGCGCCGACGCCAGCTCCGCCGATAATAATCAGTTCAGCGGGTTGATACAGTGCCCCAAGGTGTCCGCCGGTCATGGCATAACCGCCGAATACTGTCCCGATGACGACCAGGTAACCGATTAAGATAAGCACGTTTCATCCTTCCACTGTTGACCAGGCTGAAGGACAGATAAAAGCGTCGCCGAACGACAGGCAAAAAAAAAGCAGCGGTCACGGGCCCCGCTGCTGGAGTGTTTGCCACACCGTTCCGGCTAAACAGCTTGCTCTATCTGTTCATCCAGCAGTTGTGGATTACTATCGGCAGCGTTGTCGGAAAGTTTACGTCTTTTTACGGCGCGTGATGGCGGCTGGCACAGACTGCAAACGAAGCTGCCCACCGGTTGATGTGCGTGAGTGATAAAATTACCACCGCAGCTGTTACAGTGCGACAGTTCCAGCATACCGCTTTCGACGAAGCGCACCAGCGTCCAGGCGCGAGTCAGCGCCAGTAGAGGGGCTTCATCCTGAGCGGGACACTGTTCCAGGTAGAGTCGGTAGGCCTTGATAACGGCATCAACGCCCGAGCATAACCCGGTGCTGAGAAGAAATTGCCAGGCATTGCAGAACATGGAAGAGTGGATATTTTGCTCCCACGTCATAAACCAGTCAGTGGAAAATGGCAGCATCCCCTTCGGCGGTGGGCTGCCGCGCAATTCTTTATAAAGCTTAATCAGGCGACCACGGCTCAGTTGCGTTTCACTTTCCAGCATCTGCAAACGCGCGCCCAGGGTAATCAGCTCCATCGCAAGCTGAATATCGCGGGCTTCCTGGACAATGCTTTTTTCGCTCATGCTCAGGCCCTTTTCTTACGGCCGGAATCAGCGGTCTGGCTGGCGTCATTCAGTAAACGCGTAGAAAGAAGAATACCGGTGTGGATCTGTTGCAGGTCGTCGACCCGGGAATCCTGCGTGAGTTGAGTGATGGTTTGATGACTGTCGAAGCGGAACTGGCAAACCAGTTGATTGGTTTCCGCCAGTTTTACCATCTGCGGAAGTGTCAGTTCACCCAGCGTGGTGGCCATCTCTTCGTTAATGCCCAGGCGAAACATGGCGGATGCTTTATCCTGACCGATCAGACGTTGCGCAAGAAGTAGATAGGACAAATTGATGTCATAGATATGTTTTAGCAACTCGGATGTATGCATTTTCCCCATCCCGAATAACCAACTATTGTTTTAATGCGGTCAAACCGCACACCCCGTGATGTCGTCGGGAAATCCCGATAAAAAAAAGAAATGGCTGAAATGCATAGCCGATGCTGATTGAAATATCGGCGAGTGCGCTTCACGTTATGAAGCAACAAATTTAAACATTTCTTACAAATGACTAAGAATTTTCCTAAATCCACGCAACTTTACCCGCCAGCTATGACACATACAATCTGGCCTTAGAGTAAATTTAGGAATTATGTGATTTATGTCACATAATCTACCTGAATGTTAATCACCAATCCATCAGATTACATTGTTATTTGAACGCTTATTAATCAAATGAGCGATTTTTCTATTCTTCAGGGACGAATATTCATTCAAAAGAGGAAAGCGTGCTTAACCCGATGAAAAACCATAGACGAGAGAGGATTGACAACGGGCACAATGATTCGCTTAGCACCGG
>NZ_CALSBS010000017.1 GCF_943590815.1 Pseudocitrobacter vendiensis
AGTGCTGTGTTTTATTTGATTGATTTGGTTTGAGAGTAGTGATTGATATTGTATGAATTGGCGATGAGGGTGTTTTAAAAAATAAATTTATCAAAGTGCTAAGGTGCAATGTGGGGCTTTGTATTAAATTAATGATGTTAGCACCCCTTGGCTATCTAACTAAAGGTTAAAGCCAAGGGGAGAGTGTTCAGGCAGATTCAATTCATAATCTTTTTTTTGTAATTGCTTTACAGGTAACTGGTTGAAGCGTTGTTCGTAAAACCTTTTGCTCTCTCTGTGATTTTTCCTGGAGGATTTCTTCATAGAAGTAGCGTTCTTTTAGTGATTCTATATCAACTTTTATATCATGACATATTAACCATTTAATTAGCAGTCTTCCTACATAGTGAGTCAGTAGATATGTACTGTTTATGTAAAACCAAACATGACTAATGTCTGTCAGTTTCTTTAGTTGTAAAATTAATTTTTTAACGTCGGCATTTGTTGGTGTGATAATGCACTTATCACTTATCTCAAATTCATTTTTTTGCTTTATAAGTAACGACAACAGCTCAATTGATTTAAATGTAATGTTCGTGAATACAATTTTTGAACTGTCTTTAAGATGAATATTACGGATAAGAAAACGAATGTAGTTATCGTTTTTAGATTCCCAGTGAGTATATTTACCAGCTATGCTGTGGTTTTCTGACTGCCAGTAATCGAATGCTGTCTGCCCGCTTAAATTTTTATGATTAATGTCGCAACCAGCCTCAATGAGTGCATCGTATACATATCCTTCAAATGGAATGAAAAGAAAGGAGTTGCCATAGCTATCTTTGGTATGGATATCTAGTCCAGCTTTGATAAGATATTTTACTAACCCTGGTGAAACATCAATATGTTGAATCGCAAGGGTGCCTGACTTATTCCGGTGGTTAACATTAATACCATTGCTGACAAGAAGTTCCACTGTTTCAACATTTTGAGCATAGAATAATGCATTATTACCGTCATTATCCAAGTGGTGAATGTCAATGTCAGCGTCAATCATTGCCTGTATAGCTTCAGGTACATTACAGGTAAAAAGAGCAGTTTGACCTTTACTATTGCACATATTTATATCCATGCCAGCCTTAAGGCAACGAAGGACACCATTTTTAGACTTTACACGGAATAGGTTATTTTTATTATTTTCTCTTGATATCATTATTTATCTCCTTTTTTGTTGTTTTCAAGATATTAATGACACCAGATTTTACGGTATTCAAATTTATTTTTGTTTTATTAGGGGGTATCTGATTTGGTTTGCTTGAGGTTATTCTTAACTTATGGAACTGAATCGCCACGGATAATCTAGACACTTCCGAGCCGTTGATAATACTGGTTTTCATATTCTGTCGGTGACATCTGATCGCTAGAACCATGCCGACGCTTACTGTTATAAAACATTTCGATGTGATCAAAAATATCACTGCGGGCTTCTTCTCGCGTTCCGTAGATCTTTTTCTTTATCCGTTCACGTTTCAACAACTGGAAAAAACTTTCTGCAACCGCATTATCATGGCAGTTACCGCGACGGCTCATGCTACCCTCCAGGCCGTGTGATTTCAGGAACGACTGCCACTCATGGCTTGTGTACTGACTGCCCTGATCCGAATGAACCAGCACCTGTTTTTCGGGATTACGCCGCCATACAGCCATCAGCAGTGCGTTCAGGACAATGTCCTTTGTCATCCGGGATTGCATGGACCAGCCGATAATTTTGCGTGAGAACAGATCAACAACAACGGCAAGATACAGCCAGCCTTCGTGGGTCCTGATGTAGGTTATGTCCGTTACCCAACGCTCATCAGGAGCATCCGGATTGAACTGTCGCTGGAGCCTGTTGGGTGACACGATACTGGCCTCGCCTTTACGTGCCCGCGGGCTTCGGTATCCGACCTGAGCCTTTATTCCGACACGTTTCATCAGTCTCCAGACTCTGTTTATTCCGCACTGTTGCCCGCTGTCACGCAGATCCAGATGGATTTTGCGATAACCATAGACGCATCCCGATTCCAGCCAGAACTGTTTAATCTGTCCTGTCAGTCTCAGGTCTGCCTGATGGCGTTGTGAATGCGGCTGCTGAAGCCAGGCGTAAAAACCACTCGGATGAACATCCAGCACCCGACAGAGCAGGCGAACAGGCCAGCAACAGGAGTTGTCACGGATAAAGGCGTACCTCAGTCGGACAGCTTTGCGAAGTACGCCGCAGCTTTTTTTAATATGTCCCGTTCGTCGGTAACCCGTTTCAGCTCTTTCTAGAGACGGCGGATCTCGGCCTGAGCATCTGACTGTTCTTTATTAGTGGAAGAATCCGGACCGTACTTCTTTATCCAGGCATAAAGGCTGTGGGTGGTGATATCGAGACGTGTTGCAACGCTGGCAACAGAATAACCGCGATCAACAACCTGTTTGACTGCTTCAGTTTTAAACTCTTCGGGATAACGCTTACCGCTCATGGGCACCTCTCTTTAAGCCATCTTAAATGACTCTGAGGTGTCTGTTAAACCCGTGGCGATTCAAAACCTTATCGTAGGACATAATTAATAATGATAAAAATAGAAGCCATAGTGATAGTATATATAGTACTGTTTTAAGATATGGCCTGCTATCCATTAGCTTCTCCTGTATAACTTAAAATAGTTTGTATGTTAAAATTTAGGGGAATCATTTTCCTAATTCTCCAGCTAAAAGTTCAGCCTGCTTCAAAATGGTCTCTGTGGCGAGCAAGGACATATCGGGTGGATAACCATATTTTTTGAGCAGACGTTTTACCACCACGCGAATTTTTGCTCTTGCTGCTTCTTTCACTGTCCAGTCAAGACTGACATTGTTGCGGATAGCCTCTGTAAGTACGACTGCCAGTTCTCGTAGTTTTTCCTTTTCCATTAACTCGCGAGCACTGTCGTTATCTGCAACAGCAGAATAGAAGGCATATTCATAAGCGCTGAGGTTTAACTGGCTGGCAAGGCTGTCAGATTCCTGGATAGTCTTGGCAAGCTTGATTAGCTCATCAATTACCTCCGCTGCGGTCAGTACCTTGTTCTGGTAGCCATTGATTGCAGAGGTCAGCATATCAATCAGTTTTTTGCCTTGGGTGATACTTTGATTCGAGCGAACCTTAATCTCGTCAGAAAGCAGTTTTTTAAGCGTTTCCAAAGCAATATTTCTGTGTTGGTAATCCTTCATTTCCTGAAGGAATTCTTCAGAAAGAACGGAAATATCTGGCTTTTGTATCCCAGCAGCGTCAAAAATATCAACAACTTTATCGGTAACCAGAGCCTGATCGATAGTCTGTTTTACCCGAACTTCCAGACTGTCATTGTGTTCTTCTTCTGATCCGTCTGAGTTTTCAGTAAATTTATTCAGTCTGGCTTTTACTGCCTGGAAGAATGCTACTTCGGGTGCCGCTTCCATTGCTTTATCGTGCGGTGTCGCCAATGCAAATGCCTGCGACAAGGCTGCAACCGCAGCCAGGAAACGCATTTTACCTTTACCGTTATCCAGCCCTAAAATATGGTTTTCTGATTCAAGAATAATTGTCAGGCGTTGTGAAGTAGTTGCGGCAAAGTAAGCTTTGTAATCGTAGCCATGCATCATGCCTTCCAGGATTTCCAGCTTTTCCTGCATGAGCGTTACAGCTTCTTCCTGAACCTCAGCAGGATCTCCACGTCCACCTGCATCAGAGTAAAAGGAGAGGGCTTCTTTTAAATCAGAGGCAATGCCCAGATAGTCAACAACCAGACCGCCTATCTTATCTTTATACACACGGTTCACACGGGCAATTGCCTGCATGAGGTTGTGGCCTTTCATTGGTTTGTCGATATACAGCGTATGCATGCTGGGAGCGTCGAAGCCGGTTAACCACATATCACGCACTATCACCAGTTTCAGCTTGTCGTCGTCATCCTTCATACGATTAGCCAAAACCTGACGTTCTTTTTTTGTGGTGTGGTGTTTAGCGATTTCTGGTCCGTCAGCAGCAGAAGAGGTCATGACGACTTTAATCACGCCATCATTTAGATTATCGCTGTGCCATTCAGGTTTTAACTCTATGATTTCTTTATAAAGTTCAGCAGCAATACGACGGGACATGGTGACAATCATGCCCTTGCCATGATCGGCATTAGAGTTTAAGCGCTGTTCAAAGTGCTGAACCATATCCGCCGCAATAGCTTTAATACGTTTTGAACTGCCAATCAAACCTTCGATTCTGGCCCATTTAGACCGTTCTTTCTGGGTAAGCGTCAGCTCGTCTTCGTTAAACTCATCGTCGAAGTCTTCAATTAGCTGGCGACCTTCGTCACTGATGGCAATTTTGGCAAGACGGCTTTCATAGAAGATACGCACGGTTGCACCGTCTTCTACGGCCTGTGAGATATCGTAGATATCAACGTAGTTACCAAAAACAGCAGGTGTGTTTACGTCCGTTTTTTCTATGGGGGTTCCGGTAAAGCCAAGATAGGTAGCATTGGGCAAGGCATCACGCATATATTTGGCAAAGCCGTAAACGGTGCGTTTACCTGTTACGTTGCCTTCGCTGTCTTTCACGTCAACTTCTTTGGCGCTGAAACCGTACTGGGAACGGTGTGCTTCATCAGCGATAACGACAATATTAGTTCTGTCGGACAGCAACTCATAGATATTGCTGCCATCATCAGGCTGGAATTTTTGAATAGTAGTAAACACCACACCGCCAGAGGCGACACGCAAATATTCTTTGAGTTCTTCCCGGTTGTTGGCCTGTTTTGGTGTCTGACGAAGTAGCTGAGTGGCAGAAGAAAACGTACCGAATAGCTGATCATCCAAATCGTTACGGTCAGTGATCACTACCACTGTTGGATTATTCAGCGCCAGTACAATCTTCCCGGTATAAAACACCATCGAAAGCGATTTACCGGAACCCTGGGTATGCCACACGACCCCCGCTTTACGATCTCCGGTTTTTTGCGCATTAACAAGAACTTTACTGTTACGTCCCTGCTGGCGCAGTGCTACTTCGGCAGAGGGGGAATCTGCATTTACACCTGAGGCACGAATAGTGGAAAGTACTGCTGCATTAACCGCGTAGTACTGGTGATAAGCAGCCATTTTTTTAACGGTACGGATACTGATAATCCCTTTGCTGTCTTCATGTTTGCTGGCTTCAAACACGATAAAGTGGCGGATCACATCCAACAGCGTTACAGGATTAAGCAACCCCTGTAATAAAACTTCGAGCTGTGGTTGGGTACTGGTAGCTTGTGTTTTACCATTAGCGGTTTTCCATGTCATATAACGACTGAAATCGGCGGAAACCGTTCCCGCTTTGGCTTCCAGTCCGTCTGAAACAACATTAAAGGCATTGTAGGTAAACAGGCTGGGGATTTGGTTCTGATACGTTTTTATCTGGTTATAAGCACCTGCAACCGTTGCATTTTCGTCAGCGGCATTTTTAAGTTCGATAACGACTAACGGCAGACCGTTGATGAATAAAATAAGGTCTGGTCGGCGGGTATGATTGCCTTCTTTAATGGTTATCTGGTTCACAACCAAAAATTCATTATTCGTGGGATCGTTAAAGTCGATCAGGCAGGCCAGCTCTCCTTGTGTATTACCATCCTTGCTGACTTCGATATTGATTCCTTCGGTCAACAGGCGATGAAAGGCCAGATTGTTTGCCATCAGATCAGGTGTGCTTATCTGCATCACCTGTTTTAGCGCTTCCTCACACTTCTGCTCACTAAGGTGCGGGTTAATTCGTTGCAATGCTGTACGCACTTTATCTTCAAGGATAACCTGCTGATAGCTACGTAACGGATTGATTCCACTGGGTTCAATGTCCGGGCCGTAAACGTATTCATAACCCAGCCCTTGCAGGTACTCAATCGCCATTACTTCAATATCGGATTCGGTCATCTTTGCCATGCGTACTGTCCTTATTGCTGCTTAACCAGATAGCGGGTTGTGAGCCCGCTTAATTATTTTATGCTACTGATGCGATTGCTTCTTCTGCATACTGAACCCGTACATCACCGCTCATCAGTTTAGGAAGTAGAGTATCGCGCAGGGTTTCGAGGGTTCGGATTTGCCTCATTTTTTCTATTCTTTGATCAAGTAATGGCCCAATTTTCGCCGTCATATTAACTAATTCATTGTTCGAAGGGATTTTTACCATAGCTTCGTCAAGATCTTTTCTTTTAATATGCCCCATTGTCGTTGCATGACTTTGAGATATACTAATGAATTCTTTTAAATAATGTTTACACCATTCTAAATAAAACCATTTAGGGTATGTATCCGATGTAACTTTGAATAAATGTTGATTAAGCACACAAACAGGCCCTGACCAAATTTTTACCATTAGAGATGCAGACCAAGCAAAAATAACATCACCATGATTTACTATATAATCTTCTTTGATGTTAGCAGTAGCTAAATCAGTGTTCGAAGATATACCAGAACTAAGCTCTTTTATCTTCAAAACAGGCATGCTTGGCTCCCCTGAAATTGCAGGGAATTTTTGACAAGCTAAACCATTCGTAAAAGTAGCTACTTTACTTAAAGGCACTGTATCCCATTCCTCCTGCGGCTCCTCAATAAACCACTTCCTGAATATCGTTTCAGCCATAGATTCAAGTGTTTTATTCTGGCGATGAAGCAGATCTTTTTTTTCATCAATAGAATACAATACAGAACTTATAGCAACTTGCTCATTATAAGGTGGCAGAGATATTGGAATTTTTTTAAGGATAGATGATTTAATACCAAAAACGGTTGTGCCGGACGCTCGTGATTCAAGTTCATATTGGCCTTGTTCTGATTGCAACCAATATTTTAGAAATTTATTATCCAGGATGTTTTTATACCCTCTTAGGGTAATAATTCGTTGAGCAAGGGCGACATTTTTATTCTTGATAAGTGCAACTTCACCCAATGGAGCTTCTGTGGTTAAAACAACATCGTTTACTTCTGGATAGCCACGAGTCATCCATAGTGGGTAATCCTCGACCGAAATAAATTCAGTAGGTGTTTGTAAACATCCATCTTTGACAATTTTGGCCGTGATAAGTGGTATGCCTGAACCTGTTTTAACAGGTGTTTTCCCTCTGTAATCAATGAAGTATTCAACAACTTCATCTAAATTTTTAACCACCCATTCACTCATAGTACCACCTTCGCCAGATTTTCAGCGATAGATTTATTTAGACGCGCTTCTTCTTCCAGTTGCGCCTCAAACTCCGCTTTAAGAGCCGTAAACCGTTCTTTAAAGTCGAAATCGTCTTCTTCATCAGCAAGACCAACATAACGGCCAGGCGTCAGCACATAATCAAGTTTAGCAACTTCATTAATGTCTACGGACGCACAGAATCCAGGGATATCTTCATATTCACCACCTTTATTGCGCCAGTTATGGTAGGTATCCGCAATGGTCTTGATATCGTCGTCAGAAAGCACTTTGGTACGACGATTAATTAGATTACCGAGATTACGGGCATCAATAAATAGAATTTCTTTACTGCGATCACGATATTGGCTGCTATTTTCACGATCACGACGCATAAACCATAACGCCGCAGGGATCTGGGTGTTCAGGAACAGTTTTGCAGGTAAATTTACGATACAGTCAATCACATTGGCATCTTTTACCAGTGCGGCACGGATATCACCTTCACCAGAACTTTTAGATGTTAAAGCCCCTTTTGCCAGTACAACACCAGCCTGACCTTTTGGCGACAGGTGATACAGAAAATGCTGCATCCAGGCAAAGTTAGCATTCCCGGTAGGTGGGATACCGTATTGCCAACGGGCATCGCCACGAAGCTGCTCACCGGACCAGTCAGACACGTTAAACGGTGGATTGGCAATGATAAAATCAGATTTTAGATCTTTGTGGGCATCGTTAAGGAATGAGCCTTCACTGTTCCAGCGGACGTGTTCTGAATTGATACCCCGGATAGCCAGGTTCATTTTTGCCAGACGCCAGGTGGTCTGGTTGGATTCCTGACCGTAAATCGAAATATCGTCAATATTTCCCTGATGCGCTTCAACAAATTTTTCTGACTGAACGAACATACCACCGGAACCGCAGCAAGGGTCAAAGACTCGGCCTTTATAGGGTTCCAGCATGTTAACCAGCAGGCTTACGATGGATTTTGGCGTATAGAACTGACCGCCCTGTTTGCCTTCTGCCAGTGCAAATTCACCAAGGAAGTATTCGAATACGTGGCCTAATACATCAGCAGAACGCGCTTTGGCATCTCCCAGTGCAATGTTGCCAATCAGATCTATCAGTTCACCCAGTACAGTGGCGTCGAGGTTCTGGCGAGCGTAGACTTTCGGCAACACACCTTTTAGCTGTGGGTTACCCGCTTCGATAAGCTCCATAGCATCATCAACCAGCTTACCGATTTCGGGTAGCTTGGCCTTAGATATTAGATAGTTCCAGCGTGCAAGCTCAGGGACAAAGAAAATGTTGTAAGCAGTGTACTCGTCTTTATCTTCCGGGTCAGCGCCTGTGAACTCGCCTTCACCAGCCTTCAGCAACTCATAATGAGATTCAAAAGAATCAGAAATATACTTAAGGAAAATCAGGCCCAGCACGACATGCTTGTACTCGGCTGCATCAATGTTCTTACGTAGCTTGTCAGCTGCTTTCCACAGGATGACCTCTAACGGGTCTGTTTTGATTTCTTTAGGTTTTCTGGCCATTAGCGTAACCTTGTGAAGGGGGAAGATGGCCCTATTTTGCCTTAAAGTTCCGCTTGTTACGAGCTTATACAGCGATTAATTATTATCTGGTTTTAGTGTGTTTGTTTAGCTCAGCAAGTGCAATGACTCATGGAGTAAGTGCTTTGTAGCGGGATTGTAGATGTCAGGTCATTGCCGTCAATGGAGCCACTGTCATTGGCATAATTGCAGCATAGCCGATGCCACGCGCACATTCGCCAGTTCACTGGGGTTCATCGTGTGTACTACACCAGTACGCATCCGGAAAGCAACGGCATGGCAGAATCGTTTGTAAAGACGTTCAAGCGGAATTACGTGTAAGTAAATGATCTGCCGGATGCAGTCTCAGTGATGGAAAAATGGCAGAATGGATAGAGGATTATAATAATCTGCATCCACACAAGGGGTTGAACATGAAATCGCCACGCTAATATCTTGATGCCATATTAGCAGTTAATTAGCCGTGTCCGTTTTAGCAGGGGCAACTCCAGTATTCAAAAAATGCTTTTTTAGTGCATATGCATGGGGTGAATAGATGTACAGGCTATGACAAACCATATCTATAATTTTTAATGTTTAAAATTCTCCATTACAGTAAGACATTCCTTATACATTAAATTCCATCTAAGGTTGAATTTTTAATTTAATAAGGTCGCAATCTAAAATGATGTGTGTGGGGTTATTTGTAAGATGATTTTTCTATTTTTGATAGTGGTAGTTAAGGAGGGGGGACCTATTCAAAAAAATAGATATTCAAGGTTGGTAGCGGTTTGGTTTCTTTTCTAACCGAAGAGCAGAAAAGCAAGGGGAACTCGAAGAAGCAAGCGCAGCGGCTTCGCTGAGTTAGCCCTTGCTTTAGTTATAAGAGTGAAAAAATTCATGCAACGGCGACCCTTGCAAGAAATACGTAAAACTTTGCTTATGTTGATTTCGTACGCTTCTGTTACAACGCAGAACAAGCCCTGAATTGGCTGCTTCGATTGTGTGTGAGAAACTCCATAATCCCCGTAATGAGGTGTTCCAGGAGCATGTCTGTTCTGAGTGAATCATCAGACTTACTTGATCAATTAAGGTCAACATTGCTTTTCCTTGACTTAACTAAGCTTTTTGAACAGTTGGTCTTGGTGCTTCGCTTACAATGGAGTAATCTGATGTATAGAAAAAATGAAACAGGGAGTTAGTATATTTCTATGTATATCAATAAGTTATCAATCAGAAACTATAAAAATTTTCGTAATTCAAATTTCTACTTTGTAAAAAACTCAGTAAATACAATCATTGGTGAGAATGCTTCAGGTAAAACAAACCTATTTAATGCCATCAGACTTATTTTAGATGATTCTCTTCCTATGAATTCGAGGATACTCCTTAATGAAGACTTTCATCGTGGCATAGGTGAGCCATTTGGACATTGGATCATAATCACACTCCATTTCGATGATTTAAGTGAATCTGAAGAAGAACAAGTTCTTGCTAACTATACACTTAACGATGGGAATGATAAATCTATAACGAATGGGAATTATACTTTTATATTCAGACCTAAGTTTCATATTAGGAAAAAATTGTATGAATTAACAACTGAAAATGCCACGACCAATAAACGACGGATTGCTTTCAAAGAATTTATATCTAATCATATTATATCTAAAGAAACCTATGAAGCTGTTGCATTTGTCAGAACTAAAGTTGATTTCAATGACAATGAAATCTATGAAACTATAGTTGGAGATTTCAATAAATATATTTTCCCTAATCCAAATGATGATGATGCTGGATCTTTAGGAATAAAAAAACCACCTTACTTCGCTTTAGGTAGTGAGGTCGCTTGTACTTATGTTAAAGCACTGCGAAATGTTGTAGCTGATCTTAAATATTATAAGACTAATCCACTCTATAAGCTGTTAACTTTAAAAAGTAAACAAATTGATGATAGAGATGATATCGTTGATAATGTTAAGGAAATAAATTCAAAAATATCATCCATACCTGAAATTGAAAGGTTAAGTAATAAAATATCATCATCATTAATTAATACTGTTGGTTCAACTTATTCACCAAAAATTTTAGTATCATCACAACTCCCAGAAGATTTTACTGAATTAATTCAATCACTTGGCTTAGTGGTTGAAGACTCCTTAGATTATGATGGTTCTGGCCGTATTGATGATTTAAGCCTTGGTGGGGCTAATCTTATTTACCTTGCTTTGAAACTCTATGAATATGAAGAAATTAGAGATAGCGAGGATCATATTACTCATTTTCTGTTAATAGAGGAACCAGAAGCTCATATTCATACTCATATTCAAAAAACATTATTCGATAACTTTAATTTCAAAAATACTCAAGTTTTTGTTTCTACACATTCAACTCAAATTAGTTCTGTATCCAAGATCTCTTCGATGAATATTTTATCCCGTCAAAAGGGTTATACTGATGTTTACCAGCCTTCAAATGGATTAAAACCAAAAGAAATATCATCCATTGAAAGATATCTCGATGCAATTCGTAGTGATATTTTATTTGCAAAAAGTGTAATTCTTGTCGAAGGTGATGCTGAATTAATACTGATACCAGCAATGGTAAAGGCGACATTGGGAATCAGTTTAGATGAATTAGGTATTAGTTTAATAAAAGTAGATGGAACAGTATTTACACATATATCAAATCTTTTTAATAAACATCGTTTGAAGCGGAAATGTGCAATATTGACCGATCTGGATTCGGCATATGTAAAAGAAAGTGATGAAATATTTGATGAGGAATTTGTTCAATCTTTAGTTAATGCTGAAGTTGATGGGTTAAGAAGAAAAGTAGAGTTGGATAAGTATGCAAGTAATAATGAATTTGTTAATGCTTATTATGCAACGAATACATTTGAGACTGAGCTTATTAAATATTTGCAGAATAAAAAACTGTTTATATCAGTAATGAAGACTGCTTATAAGCAAGAAGCAAACTATAAGAAAGCAGTGGCCGAGATCTCATCGACTGATAAGAGAGTTCGTTATAAAAGAGCATTAATGTTCGCAAACAAAATAGGTAAAGGTTGGTTAGCCACGAGTATGGTTGAACATCTTAATGTTAATAATAGAATTCCCGACTATATTTTGAGTGCAGTTAAGTTTGCTCTTGGAGATCGTGAACTTAATACTATATATGAGAAAATACTTTCCTACAATATGTCATATATGGGGGAGGATTGTGAGAAGGAATTCAATACCATAAATAGTAAGCCTGATTTAGCCAGTAAATTAACACAATATAAAGAATGTTTTAGTGATACTTTTGTTCGCTTTATGGAGTTGTGATATGCCATACAGAAATTTAACTTCCGAACAAATGGATGCGGTCAGATTCGATGATCACTTATTGTTAACTGCTTGTCCTGGTTCGGGTAAAACTAAGACATTAGTATCAAAACTATGCTATATATTAGAGAATAAAGAATTATTTAAAATAGGTAAGAAAAAAATAATTGCTTTAACATATACCAATATAGCGGCAGACACGATTCTTGAAAGAATCATGTCATTCGGAATCGATAGTGATTCGTTATGGATTGGTACAATACATAGTTTCTGTCTTAATTGGATTATTAAGCCTAATGTGGATAGAATACCAAGACTTCGAAAAGGTTTTAGTGTAATTGATGAGCATGAAAAGGAATTTTTAATTAATGAGATAAAAGAAAAATATAAATTATCAATTCATGATAAGGTAAATACGGCATTGAATTTAAATTTCAAGCCACTTTATCATCCTGGCCAAAAAGAGCATTCCGTTGTAATGGAATACCATACTTATCTAAATTCCAATCGTTTAATAGATTTCGACTTAATTCTTAATCTATCATGTCGTCTTCTGGATAAATATGATTTGTTATGTGAACGACTCTCATTGCTTTTAAAGCATATTCTGGTGGATGAATATCAGGATACATCTCATATACAGTATGAAATATTACGGCTCATTGTTACGAAAAAAAATACCATCGTGTCGTTAATAGGGGATAAGGAACAGGCTATTTATACTGGGCTTGGAGCTATTGTAAAGAATAGAAGTGAATTAATAGATTTTTTTGAGCTTGATGACTTGGCTGAGATGAGATTGACTGGTTGCTTTAGAAGTAGTCAATCAATTATTGATTTTTATAGTAAATATAAAGATGAGCCATATAAGATCCATTCTCTTTCAGAGTATAAAGAGTTTAAATCAGTTCTTGTCACTGAAAGCACAATAGACTTTACTCAATTATCGTCATACATTTCAAGTGTAATTAATATTCACTTAGGAAAAGGTACCCCTCCTAATGAGATCGCAGTTTTGTGTCCAGGTTGGTTTGATGTAATTAAATTATCTAATGAGATTATTGCTCTGAATCCTCATTTTGAAATAGATGGAGTAATGGTTTCTCCAATACCAAAGAATAATGAGAACTTTTGGCTGAATCTGATTAAATTGCTTTTAATTAAAAAAACACCTAATAATTTCAATCTGAGACAGAAATTGCTTCGTGATTTTCACAAACAATTAGACGTTTTAGAACCATGGACTGAATCTTTATCCTCAAAGCAAATGATGAAGTGGATAAATAAAATAGCTATTACAATTGATTATGATTGTGATATTTCTGATTGGATAAATAAAGTGATTAGTTGTTTTTGTGACTATGTGCATATTGATTGCAATTCTGAAAGCTATTACTTCAAAGAAGCAGAATCTTTGATTGATGCCACTCAAAATAGAATGAGTAAGTATAAGATGACTTATAAAGCAAATGACTTGCATTCGTTTTTTAATTCAAAAAGTGGCATAAAAATAACGACTTGTCACTCAACAAAGGGTGATGAGTTTGAGGTCGTCATTTGCACCAGCCTGCTTAATGGAAAAATACCTAACTGGAATGATATTATAGGGTGCAGTCTTGAACATCAGAATTATGTTGCCCGTAGACTTCTTTATGTCATTTCATCACGAGCAAAAAAACATTTATATATGATATCTGAATCAGGCTGTAAAACAAATGGAGGCTATCCATATAGGATTACACCTCAATTATGAGGTTGTATTTCATATCTATAATGAAAATTATAAATATTCCAACCGTTATGATGCTTGACATTTTAAATATATCCTATATTAAATGTTTTCTATAATGCAAATAAAAGGAGTATTATAATGAGTAAATATAAAAAAGCATTCGATGAAGTTAACTTACTTATGAATGAGGTGCTTGATAAATTCAATATGACATTAGAGGAAACTAATTTTCATCCTACGGAAGATATATTTAGAATAGTTGTTAGAGAAATCGAAGTTGATAACTTGAAGGTAATATCTTCTATTTTTACGAATAATGAATATCATGAGGTGGTAATCCCCCCGAAAAACCGGTGTGTTTATAAGTAGAATTTTCTCGTAATCTGAACCGGGGAGAGCGCTATGAAAAAATCACGTTTTACTGACAGCCAGATCATGTCCATTCTGAAGCAAGCCGAGGCCGGAACACCGGTATCAGATGGTCGCTCCGTCCGTTTACTGAATGTCATCGATGACTTTAATCGTGAAGCACTGGCGATTGAAGTGGATTTTTCCCTGCCAGCAAATCGTGTAGTGAGGACTCTCGAACAACTCATTGAATGGAAAGGTAAACCGGCAGCAATACGATGCGATAACGGGCCAGAATATACCAGCAAGGTACTGATGTCATGGGCAGCTCAGCAGAATATAACACTTCGTTTTATTCAGCCTGGCAAACCTCAACAGAATGCCTGTATTGAGCGATATAACCGGACGGTACGTTATGACTGGCTGGGCCAGCACCTGTTTAACTCACTGGACGAATTGCAGGGCTATGCCACGCAGTGGCAATGGTTTTATAATCACGAACGTCCGAATATGGCACTGAATGGCTTCACGCCGATGCAGCATATTCAACGCATGACCTGATTCTACTTATCACCTCCGTTAAAAATGGGGGGGGTACCAGGTTAAAAAGTATATGACTCCCGCAGTGAATAAATTTATGCATTGGTGGGGAGATAATCTGGATTGCGATAATATAGATATAACGGCTTTAATTGCAAAAAAAGAAAAAAGCATACTTTCTCCAATTATGTCAAACCATTTAGATAGTGAAACAAACCAGAGTAAAAAGAGAATTTAATATGTTTATAAAACATATTTATGAATCTATGACGAATGTCATGTTCATAGTTTTGGTAAAACGTACATAAAAGCGAGATGGTTTCGCTTTTATAATTTACAGCTCATTTGTAGCTCATTTGTAGCTTAACTCTAATTTTTTATAAATATATTTTTAAAATCAATAAGTTATTAGTTTAAATTTATACTGCTGCATCATTGGAGTGTGGGCGTCTAAATTGTCAATCGTACTCATCGAATTCGTTTTTCCATTCTCTTTACTTTTAATGCGTTAGTGAGAATTTCGGTTCTCATGCGTGACCAGGATAGCGCATTGGGTCGCGTCAACGCCGCCGATGAAATTCAGCTCATAGGGTTGAGATTGTATCATCAATACGACGCTAGATTAAAAATCAGCGTGGTTCTGCGTGTGCGGTTCCATTCATTACGTTAGTGGCGCAGATGTGACTATCGTGAGCGTCGACAATTGTGGATACCTCACCCCGACATGCAGTGTTATCTGCTCTCAAGCCGTTCTGAAGTGAGTAGTGTTTCACGGCGTCTTTCTCTTATCTGCGCATAAATAAAGGCCATCACAAATATCACACTGAACAAAACGACAATGGTCGGTGCGGGGGCGCTGTCGAGGAAAAAAGCGAGATACACGCCGGTAAACGAGGTGGTAACTGATAATAGTGTGGCCACCAGTAGCGCCCGGGCAAAGCGGCGCGTCAGTAAAACGGCAATCGCACCGGGAGCGATAAGCAGTGAAATAGATAAAATAATACCGACAGATTTTAGTGTGGCCACAATAGTCAGAGCAATCATGCAAAGCAGGCCGTAATGCAATAACGGCGTATTAAGACCGCTGGCTTTTGCCTGATGCGGGTCAAAGGCATGAAGCAGTAAATCTTTCCATTTCAGTGTAATCATTACGGCAACTGCCAGTGCTATCAGCGCGGTTTGCAGAATATCACGCCATGAAACGCCCAGCATATCACCAAAAAGTATGTGGTCGAGATGGACTTCAGACTGAATGGAGACGTAAAGCACCAGCCCCGCGCCGAACATGCCAGAAAAAACAATTCCCATGATGGTGTCCCGCTTAATGCGGCTGTTGTCGTCGAGATAACCTGTTGCGAGCGCGCAAAATAACCCTGCGACAAACGCGCCGATCGCCAGGGGAATGCCCACAATATAGGCCAGCACAATGCCCGGAAAAACCGCATGGCTCATGGCATCACCCATCAGCGCCCAGCCTTTCAGCACCAAAAAGACGGAGAGCAGCGCGCAGGGAACCGCAACAATGGTCGAGACGACCAGGGCATTGATCATAAAATCGAACTGGAAGGGTTCCAGCAACGTGCTTACGAACATGGCGACTCCTTACTCATCCGCGTGCGGCGGCGATTTGCCAGCAGGCCGTGTTTCGGGGCGAAGACAAACGCCAGCAAGAACAACAGGGTCTGCAGAACCACAATTATTCCGCCCGTTGCGCCATCCAGCCAGTAACTGAGCCAGGCACCAAAAAAACTGGTCAGGCTGCCAATCAACACGGCAATAATCAACAAACGTGGAAAACGGTCGGTGAGTAGCCAGGCGGTAGCGCCGGGAGTCACGACCAGGCAAATAACCAGAAATGCGCCCACGGTCTGGAGCGCCGCGACCGTCGAAACCGAAAGCAGGGTGAAAAAAAGCAGTTTCAGGCGCCCGGGGTTTAGCCCAATTGAACGCGCATGATTTTCATCGAAGAATGTGACCATCAGATCTTTCCACTTCAACAACAGAATCAACAGTGAAAACGTACCGATTATCGCCAGTTGCAGAATATCTTCCGGGGCAATAGCCAGAACATTGCCAAGGATGATCGTCTGGATGTTCACTGACATAGGGTTGAGCGAAACCATAAAAAGCCCAATCCCAAAGAAAGAGGAAAAAATAAGGCCAATGATGGCATCTTCTTTTAGCCGCGAACGTTGATTGAGAAAGAGCATACTGCCCGCCGCCAGCCCACCAGAGAGAAACGCGCCAAGCGAGAAGGGCAGGCCGAGCATGTACGCGCCCGCAACGCCTGGGACGATAGAGTGCGATAGCGCATCGCCAATCAGCGACCAGCCTTTGAGCATCAGATAGCAGGAAAGAAACGCGCATAGCCCGCCAACCATTGCCGAGACCCACATGGCGTTAAGCATGTACTGATAGCCAAACGGCTCAAACAGCCAGTTCATGATTAGTCTCCTGCCACGCGCCGTGAGATAAAAGGGCGTTCATCATCGGTAATAATGTGCTCTTCACCGCCGCTCAGTGCGACATGACGCAGTACACCGCTGAAGGCGCGTTCAAGGTTTTCTGCGGTAAAGGTGGTATCGGTCGGGCCACTTGCCAGAACGGTGCCTTTTATCATGACGGTGTAATCGCAGAATTCGGTCACTGAACCGAGGTTATGAGTAGAAACCAGCATCGTGCGGCCTTCGTCGCGCAATTCTCGCAACAGCGAAATAATGCGTGCCTCCGTTTTGACGTCTACGCCAGTGAAGGGTTCATCGAGCAGAATAACCTGGCCATCCTGGGCAATCGCTCGGGCGAGAAATACACGTTTTTTCTGCCCGCCGGAAAGTTCGCCAATCTGGCGATGACGGTATTCCAGCATATCCACGCGCGCCAGTGCGGCTTCAACGCGCTGATGATCCTCTGCTTTTGGGCGACGCAGCCATCCCATATGACCGTAACGTCCCATCATCACGACATCTTCGACCAGTACCGGGAAGGACCAGTCCACTTCTTCGGACTGAGGCACGTAGGCGATTAAATTTTGCTTCAGGGCCCTGCTGACAGGCTGCTGCAGAATGGAAATGGTGCCACTCCCCAAGCGGACAAAACCCATCAGTGCTTTAAACAGTGTCGATTTACCAGAACCGTTGATGCCGACGAGTGCGGCAATCGACCCGCCGGGCACCTGAAACGTGGCGTCCCACAGTGCTGTATGGCCGTTGCGATACGTCACCGTCACCTGATTAACGGTTATCGCATTCTGGCTCATTTTTCGCCCCTTAAACCGTCATGAATACCGTTAACAATGGTTTCTGTCGTGACGCGCAACAAGTCCAGATAGGTTGGAACCGGGCCATCAGCGGCACTGAGAGAATCGACGTAAAGTATGCCTCCGTAATGCGCGCCAGATTCACGAGCGACCTGGCGTGCTGGTTTGTCAGAGACGGTGCTTTCGCTGAATACGGTAGGGATCTTATTCGCCCGGATGGTGTCGATTACCTTGCGTACCTGTTTGGGTGTTCCCTGCTGATCGGCGTTGATTGGCCAGAGGTACAACTCTTTAAGAGAGTTATCACGCGCCAGATAAGAAAACGCGCCTTCGCTGGTGACCAGCCAGCGTTTGTCTGCGGGTATTTTTTGCAGCGCGGCATGAAGGGGATCGAGAGTCTCGCGGATTTGCGCTTTATAGCGTTCGGCATTTTTTTGGTAAGTGGCGGCGTTTTCTGGATCGTATTTTACCAGTGCGTCACGGATGTTATTAACGTAGATAAGCGCATTTTCCGCCGACATCCAGGCATGAGGGTTTGGTTTACCGTTATAGGGGCCCTCGGTAATGCCCATAGGCTTCACGCCATCAGAAACTGCCACTTCCGGTACACCAGAAAGATGCTGATAGAAGCGTGCAAACCACAGTTCAAGGTTTAATCCATTCGACAGTATCAACTGCGCGCCCTGAGCCCGTTTAATATCACCCGGTGTGGGCTGATATTCATGGATCTCTGCACCAGGTTTGGTAATTGAGCTGACCTCTGCCGCCTCGCCTGCCACGTTTTGCGCCATATCGGCAATTACGGTAAAGGTGGTAATGACTTTGAATTTCTCTTTGGCCCATGCGGGTGAAATCGCAAGCGTAGAGAAAAGTGTCGCGATGAGACAGGACTTCAGACGTGACAAATGCGGCATAGTATCCCTCATAGCAAAATGGTTAATAACTCATCAAATATAGCTCATGCTATGTTGTATAGCACAATGCATATTCAAATGAAAATAATTCTTATTTACGTAGGGTGCTAAGGGTTTGCCACTCTGGTGTAATGGTGTCGGGAAGGATTAAGTTGTAGAATGAATGCATCTTTATTATCGGGAGGCGTTATGTCCGGAACACGTATCGATCGCGAGAAATTGACGATTAAAAAAATGATCGCGCTGTACGAGAAGAAATGCCCCCAGGCTTGTGGCGAAGAAGGGCATTACGACGCGCTTTTTGCCTACGCGCAAAAACGCCTGGATAAGTGTGTATTCGGGGAAGAAAAGCCGGCCTGTAAGCAGTGTCCGGTGCACTGCTATCAGCCGGCGAAGCGTGAAGAAATGAAGCAAGTCATGCGCTGGGCGGGGCCGCGAATGCTCTGGCGTCATCCGATTCTTACCGTCCGACATCTGGTTGATGACAAACGTCCGGTTCCGGAACTGCCTGAGAAATACCGCAAGAAAGCCAATACGAAATAGTTACCCGCCCATCACCACCCGATAGCCTGCGCGTTCCACTTTCTCCCGCAGTGGGGCAATCTCCTGCTCCGTGGGGGCCGGGATACCCGCCATCTGCCAGACTTTATCGAGCTGGTGATATTTGGGCTCACCATACTGATGGAACGGCAACAGATGAACTTCCGAGACGGGAAGCGGGGCCAGAAACGTAAGGATCTGCGCCACATTTTCGTTGGTTAACGTAAAACCCGGTATCAGCGGTAAACGCGGCGTCACCCGAATACCTTCCTTCAGCAGTCGCTGAAAATTATTCAGAACGCGCGGTTGATTGATATTCAGCACTTCGCGGGCGCGTTCGTCATCCATGATTTTGAGATCAAACAACACTTCATCACAGGCTTGCGCCAGGGGCAGCAGACGGCTGAATGCGGTATCGCCAGCGGTTTCAATCGCGGTGCGAATGCCTAATTGACGCAAACGCTGCAAAAAGCGCGTGGCAAATTCAGCCTGCATCAATACTTCGCCACCGGACAGCGTGACGCCGCCGCCCGATGCGCGAAAGAAGATCTCATCTTTCAGGACATCACGTTCCAGCTAATCCAGTGTGACGTCGCGGCCAATATGTTCCCATGCGCCTGAAGGACACTCATTTGCATCCTGGCGGCAGCGCACGCAGCGCAGGCATTTACTTTCGCGGCGCACCGTTTCGATTTTGGGCGAGAGCGATTCCGGGTTGGCACACCACGGGCAGCGATGCGGGCAGCCTTTAAAAAAGACCACCGTACGGATGCCCTGACCGTCGTTCAGCGAATAGCGCTGGATGTTAAAGATGCGCGCCTTATCGGCGCGCATTTCCATTACCTCACAGCTGATGCGCGGTGCGGCGGATGATGTCATCCTGAATCTCCTTCGACAGCTCAACAAAGAAGGCGCTGTATCCGGCAACACGGACCACCAACCCGGCGAAATCCTGCGGACGCTGCTGGGCTTCGCGCAGCATATCGGCGTTGACCACGTTGAACTGCACGTGCTGCAATTTCAGTTTGGTGAAGGCGAGAAGGAAATCTGATAGCTTGCTCAGGCCGCCTTCACCTTCCAGCGTTGCCGGGGTAAATTTCACGTTGAGCAGCGTTCCGTTCGACAGCAAGTAGTTATCCAGCTTGCTCACCGATTTCAGCACCGCCGTTGGCCCCTGGCAATCCTGGCCTAACATGGGTGACAACCCGCCATCCGCCAGTTGTTCCCCGGCAAAACGACCGTCCGGCGTCGCGCCAACCACCGATCCCAGCGGCACGTGCGCCGAAACGGTATAGGAACCGGGTGTGAATTGCCCCCCACGCGGGTTACGGTATTTTTCGACCTCTTTGCAGTAAAAACGCAGCAGATCGGCGCTGATATTATCTACTTCATCGATATCGTTGCCGTACTTCTCAAAGCGGTTAATCAGCCGCGCGCGAACTTCTTTACCTTCTGGCGTTTCGAAGTTGGCTTTCAGTACCGCCAACAGTTCGTCAAAACTCATCCGTTGCTGGTCAAATACCATGCCTTTTAACGCGTGCAGCGAGTCGCTCAGATTGGCGATACCAATACCCTGAACCCCGGAGAAGTTGTAACGTGCGCCACCTTCGGTAATGTCTTTGCCGTTTTTCAGGCAGTCGCTGATAAACGATGAGAGCAGCGGCACTGGCGCCCAGTCGCGGTGACCGATATCGCAGATGTTGCTGCCTTCGACCATCAGTTTGATGTAATGGCGGATCTTGTCGCGGATTTGCGTTTGCAATCCTTCCCAGGTGATATCCGGGTTGCCCTCATTCTCATGCAACACGATCTCCATTACCTTCAGCAGGTTAAACATGGCGATATCGTGTAGCCCATAGGTGCGACCCGGAATCGACAGCTCAACGCAGCCGACAACGGCGTAATCGCGCGCATCTTCCAGCGACACGCCACGGTTTAAAAACGCCGGAACGACCACTTCATCGTTAAAAATTTGCGGAATGCCGGTACCGAGGCGAATGGTCTCGGCGGTTTTGCGCAGGAACGGGCGATCAATGAGTTCGTTGACGCGCACGCCAAGGTTAGGCTGCGGCAGACGTACGCTCTGATAGGCATCCAGACACATAAACGAAAGGGCATTTACGGCGCTGCGGCCATTCTCGGTTAAGCCTCCGAGGAGTGCGGTATAGCCCGTCGGGAAACCGGCAAAATAACGGGCGCTGCTGGTGGAACGCAGCAGCACGATGTCATTGCATTTCACCCACAGGGATTCCAGCAGTTCACGCAGGGTTTGCGCGTCAACGCCTCGATTGAGCGAAGCCTGCCAGAAGGGCAGCATGTACTGGTCGAAGCGGCCCAGGGAAATCGAACTGGCGTTAGATTCATACTGCAAAATGATGTTCATATACCAGAACAGCTGACACGCCTGATGGAAATCCTCCGGGCGCTGTTCGGCGTTATGGCGGGATGTCGCGGCGATAGACAGCAACTCCTGGCGACGCGTGGCATCCGGGCACGCTACGGCCAGGGTTTCCGCCAGTACGGCATAGCGCAGAATATGGCGCTGCGCGGCTTCCAGCACAATTAACACTGCGGCATAAAAATGGTTTTCCGGCTGCTGAGTACAGTGTGCTTTTATCTCCAAAACCAGCGCGGCGAGGCCATTATTCAGCAGGCGCGGGTAGTCGATAATGATATGACCCTGGCCTTTGTCGGTCTGGTTAACGCTGAAAATCTGTGTACCAACGGCGGTTTTTACCTCATCGGTCATCTGCCCGTTAATGAAATCTTTCATCGAGCGCTTTTCCCAGTACGGGAACAATTCTTCGCGATAGCAACGCTTGTCATCATCGCTGATGGCAAATCGATCCTGCGGGCGCGTCGGGAACTGATCCAGTTCTTTAAGCAACCAGTAAGGGTCCATCTCCGGGGACATAATCCCGGCGCGCGGTTTAATCGTTCGATTGCCTGCAATCAGCTCGTCATCGCGAATGCTGATGGCGACGTTATCCAGAATGTGCGCGGTGGCTTTAGCGCGGCGAACGATCACCGGCTCGCCTTCTGTCTGGCGATGGCTCTCGGTATAGAGCAGGGCGCGCTCCAGAGAAATTTCACGTGGGTGAGCGAAAAGGGCGTCTTTCAGACGTTGAATACGATGGGTCATACAGGTTGCTCCTCAGAACAGGTGATGTGTCTAAGGTAGGCAAATCAGGGGTGTGAAGACAGGAGACAATCTGGCGAAATACTGGATTATTGTACGCAGATTTTGAAAGTGAGATCTCTGTTTTGTCCTGTAAAAAGCCAGCGCCGCAACGCTGGCTTTTATCGGAATCCAACTTAAGAGAGCAGCGCGTCTTTATCAATCCCCAGACGTTTCATGCGCGACAGCAGCGTAGTGCGTTTCAGCCCCAGGCGTTGTGCCGCACCTTTTGGCCCGGCGACGACACCGTTGGTCTCTTTAAGCACGCGCGTGATCAGCTGGAATTCATCTTCCCCTTCCATCGCGCAGGCCGCCGCAGGCATGGAGGGTTCATCCGGGGTAATGGTTACTTCTGGCAAAGAGAGTTGTAGCACGCTGCCGCGCGTTAGCAACACGGCACGCTCAATCACGTTCTCCAGTTCACGGACGTTGCCTGGCCACTCCATGCGTTCAAGGGTGCGCAGGGTTTCTGCCGGAATACTGTCGATATTGCGGCCCAGGCGACGGGCGATTTTAAAGGTGAAAGCTTTCACCAGCAGCGGAATATCTTCCGGGCGCTCGCGCAGCGGCGGCAGGTGGATCGGGAAGACGTTCAGACGATAGTAGAGATCGCTACGAAATTCACGATCGTTAACCATCTGTTTCAGATCGCGGTTAGTGGCGGCGATCAGGCGCACATCGGTGCGGATCAGCTTATTACTGCCGAGGCGCTCAAACTCCTGCTCCTGCAAAACACGCAGCAGTTTTGGCTGAAGCTCCAGCGGCATATCGCCGACTTCATCGAGGAACAACGAGCTTTTATCGGCCAGTTCAAAACGGCCAATGCGCTGAGAATTCGCCCCGGTAAACGCGCCGCGCTCATGACCAAAAAGATCGCTTTCCAGCAGACCCGCAGGCATAGCGGCACAGTTCATTTTCACCATCCGGCGACCGTTGCGGTTGCTAAGATTGTGAATGGCGCGGGCAATCAGCTCTTTTCCGGTGCCGGTTTCGCCGAGGATAAGCACCGTGCTGTCGCTTTGCGCAACCATCTCAACCTGCTTAAGCACGCTGTACATGGCTTCGCTGCGACCAATAATTTCGCCGAACTCGCTTTCAACGTTGTTGAGTTGCTCGGTCAATGCCAGGTTTTCATCCACCAGCCGCTCTTTCAGGCGATGAATTTCCTGATAGGCGAGAGCGTTATCTACCGCGATGGCGACGCGTTCGGCAATCTGGCGCAATAGCTTAAGATTGGTGGCGGTAAACACTTTTTCATCACACTGGGCAAGCTTCAGCACGCCCAGCATGGTATTACCCGACATCAGAGGCAGCAGGCACAACGTCTGGATTTGGTTATCCCACATGTCGAACAGCATGCGTTCGTAAGGGGCAAGCTTGTCCTGCTCGCGCAGGTTAAGCATCAGCATCTCTTTGCTTTTAAACACGCGCTCGGTCAGCGTACCGGCCTCGTTCACTTCGCTCTGATCGTGAACCGGGTCGTTCACATCCAGATAGTGCGTCGAGTAGATATTGAGTTTGCCTTTGCGATTGCTGCGCAGCACGATGCTAATGGCGTCGATGCGGAAATAATAGTGGATCTCTTTGGCCACCGCGCTCACCAGGTCATCCATATCCAGACGCGAGAGCACAGCATTGGTAATGGCAACCAGAATGCGGAAGTTATCGCGCTCATGGCACAGCAAGTCGTAATCGACGTTGTTGGTGACCCGAGTCTGAATTTGCTCGGTTACCACAGCGATAATCTGGGTGAAGGTTTGCAGCCGTTGGTACTCTTTTTCCGTCCATGGCTGATCGTTGTCACGAATAAATTCGCAGCCGCCAAAAATGCGGCCTTCTGCGGCGAGCGGTAGCAGGCTGTAGTGACCGAAGGGTGTATAGAGCTGGCTGGCGGCGAGCTGCGGCCAGGTTTCACTGAATTCGTGATAGTCGCAGTGCAGCGCGTCCGGGCGCGAGAGCAGTCGACGCACCGGGCCGTTCGCCAGCAGGCTGTCGTCGTCGTAGGCAATGGGTTTTCCTGCTTCATGCGTCGCATGATAGCTGGCGCGGTGATTGCCTGCCTGCAGCAGTACGATGGCTGCCCGATCGGCCAGGGCAGATTGCTTCACCAGTTGCGTTAGCGTTTCGCTAAGCGCCGCCAGATCGGGTTGTTGCAGAAGTGTTCAGGTGATATCGAACAGCCCTTGCTGACCGAGATCGCCCATCGGTGTATACGACATTGATTAACCCACAAACGTACCGTGAGGGTACGAAAAAAGAAAAAAAGAGTAATGACAGGGCGGAGCCTGCTTTTTTGTCGGGTGGCGCTGCGCTTACCCGACCTACAACGGTCAAACCATCATGTCCGGTGCACGATACTGAGGGCGCCACGCTTACCCGTAGGCCGGGCAAGCGAAGCGCCCCCGGCACAATATCGGCACTCAGCAAATCCGCGGCAGCGGCTCTGCGTGCGGAAGATCGAGCGTGCGTTTCACGCCGTACAACCCGGCAACGCGCACACCTTTACGTTCGGTCACTTCACCAATCATCGCCGCATCGCGCCCCAGCGGATGTGCGCGAAGTGCTTCCAGCACGGCGTCAGCGGCTTCGCGCGCCACGCCGATCACCAGTTTGCCCTCGTTGGCAAAGTTAAGCGCATCCAGCCCCAGCAGTTCACATACGCCACGGACCGCCTCTTTCAGCGGCAGTTTTTGCTCGTGCAGTTCAATACCAAAACCGCTGGTGGCGGCATATTCATGCGCCACGGCGTTCACGCCGCCACGGGTGGCGTCGCGCAGGGCTTTCACGCCAGGAATATGACGCAGCGCCTGAATCAGCGGCGTCAGTACCGCGCAGTCGCTCGCCAGTTCGCCATCCAGCCCCATTTGCTCGCGAAGGTTAAGGATAGTCGCTCCGTGGTCGCCCAGGGTGCCGCTCACCAATAATTGATCGCCCGGCTGCAACTGCGCCGCACCCCAGTGAATATCCGCCGGAATCGCGCCCATACCGGCGGTATTGATAAACAGTTTATCCGCCGCACCGCGCGGCACTACTTTAGTATCACCGGTCACGATAGCGATATCCGCCGCTTTCGCCGTCGCTGCCATGCTGTTCACCACCGCTTCCAGCGTTTCCATCGGCAGGCCTTCTTCGAGGATAAAACCGCAGGAGAGAAAGCGTGGGATCGCACCGCTGACCGCGACATCATTCGCCGTACCGCACACCGCCAGTTTGCCGATGTTGCCGCCGGGGAAGAAAAGCGGGTCGATAACGTAGCTATCGGTGGAGAAGGCTAAACGGTCGCCCTGCGCGGTCAGTGATGCCAGAGAAAGGCGCGCCTGGTCTTCCTGCTCCGCCAGCCACGGGTTGGCGAATGCCTGCATAAACAGGTCGCCAATCAACTGCTGCATCGCCTGGCCGCCACTGCCGTGGGCTAACTGGATACTTTTCATGCTTCTGATTCCTGACTGCGATATTGATACCAGGCGGCGCACGCTCCCTCGGAGGAAACCATCAATGCACCGAATGCACTTTGTGGATTGCAGGTGTTACCGAACAGCGGGCATTGATGCGGTTTGCAGCGCCCGGTTAATACGTCGCCGCAGCGCGCACGCGGGTCATCACTCACATTTTGCGGCGCAGGTTTGAAGTGCGCTTCAGCATCAAAGGATTGATATTTTTCGGTTAACTGTACGCCAGAGTCATTGATAAGCCCCAGACCGCGCCATTCGCTGTCGCCTTTCACGGTAAACACGTCGGCGATAGCCACCTGCGCCAGTCGGTTGCCTTCATCAGGCACGACCCGGCGGTATTGATTCTCTACCTGAATGTTATCCGCTATTTTCTGCTCAACCAGCATGTTCACGCCTTGCAGTAGATCAATCGGTTCGAATCCAGCGACCACTAATGGACGATGAAAATCGCTGGCGATGAATCCATACGCGTCGGTGCCAATGACCATACTGACGTGGCCCGGCGCAAGGAACGCGTCAATGCCGTTATCCGGTTGCTCCAGCAGGCTGCGCAACGTCGGGATGAGCGTAATGTGCTGACAGAAAAAGAAGAAGTTATCGACCTGCTGGATACGTGCCTGTTGCAGCGTAATGGCGGTGGCTGGCATGGTGGTTTCGAACCCCAGACCAAAGAACACCACTTTGCGATCAGGGTTCTGTTTTGCCAGTTTCAGGGCATCCATCGGCGAATAGATAATCCGCACGTCCGCGCCGCGCGATTTCGCCTGCATCAGCGAGCCATTTTTCCCCGGCACGCGCATCGCATCGCCAAAGGTGCAGAAAATCACTTCCGGATGGCTGGCGATTTCGATACAGCTATCAATACGCCCCATCGGCAATACGCACACCGGGCAGCCCGGCCCGTGGATGAACTCGATGTTATCCGGCAGAAGCTGGTCGAGGCCAAACTTAAAAATCGCGTGGGTATGACCGCCGCAGACTTCCATGATGCGCAACGGGCGCGCGGCGGTGTAGTTCAGAAGCGCCGCGCGGGATTTTAGATGTGCGATAAGCTGCATCACCTGCTCGGGCGCGCGATATTCATCAACGAAACGCATTAGTGCTCCTCGCCATACAGCAGCGCGCCGACGTCCGGCTCGACTTCAAACATATTGTGCAGCGCCGCGAGGGTGTCGCGGGCTTCTTCTTCGTTAATGATGCTCATGGCGAAGCCGACGTGCACCAGCACCCATTGGCCGATGCGCGGCTGGCCGTGTTCATCCATCGCGCCAACCAGCGTCAGGTCAACGTCGCGCTTTACGCCGCTGACTTCCACTTTTGCCTGCACGCCATCAATGGCGCAGATTTGCCCCGGAATGCCTATGCACATCGCTGTGCCTCCAGCCAGTTTAGCCAGGTGTCCATGCCTTCGCCGCTGGTAGCGGAAATTAGCAGCACCTCAATGATCGGGTTCACTTCACGGGCGTAAGCGATGCACTTCTCAACGTCGAAGTTGAGGTACGGTAACAGGTCAACTTTATTGAGCAGCATGATAGACGCGGCGGCAAACATATGCGGATATTTGAGTGGCTTGTCTTCGCCTTCGGTGACGGACAGCACGGCGACTTTGTGTTTTTCACCGAGATCAAAACTTGCCGGGCACACCAGGTTACCGACGTTTTCGATAAACAGAATGCCGTGATTATCCAGCGGCAGACGCGGTGCGGCATCGGCAATCATCTGCGCGTCGAGGTGGCAACCTTTCCCGGTGTTGACCTGAATGGCAGGGGTGCCGGTGGCGCGAATCCGCGCGGCATCGTTCACCGTTTGCTGATCACCTTCAATAACCGCGCAAGGCACCTTGTCTTTCAGGCGCATTAACGTTTCGGTGAGCAGGGTGGTTTTACCGGAGCCGGGGCTGGACACCAGATTCAGTACTAACAATTCTCGGGCGGCAAAGCGTGCGCGGTTGCGTGCGGCGAGCTGGTTGTTTTTGTCCAGCACGTCAATTTCGACTTCCAGCATGCGTCGCTGGCTCATGCCCGGCGCGTGGGTTCCCGCTTCACCGTGACCGTAATGCAGGTCGCCGTTGTCAGTGCGCGTCGGTTCAAATTCCTGGGTTTTCACGCCCGTAATGGTCATTGCTGGCCGTGCAGCAGAGGCGAAAGGCGCACTGCGAAACGGCGAGTGCGGGTTATGTTCGTCGCCCTCTATATAGAGGTTACCTTCTCCACAACCACAGGTGGTACACATAGCTTACTCCTGGTCTATTTCAATTCGCTGAATCTGTAAACCGTCATCCGCCACAATGCGCAGATCGTTACTTTGGCATTGAGGGCAGCGGCGCACGTGAACGGAGAGCAACTGAACATACTGCTGGCATTTTTCGCACCAGCACTCCGCCTCTTGTTCTTCGACGTGTAATTTACATCCTTCAGCTAACGTGCCGCGGCATACCAGATCAAAACAAAAGGTCATTGCGCTGGTTTCAACGCAGGAAAATGCGCCAACTTTGAGCCAGACCCCGGTTACGCGTTTCGCGCCGTGCTGGGTGGCCTGCTGTTCGACGATTTCCAGCGCCCGCTGGCAGAGCGTAATTTCGTGCATAACGCCTCCAACATTTCATTGCCCCGGTTAATGCAATAACGATGCCAGAGATGAAATCTGATGCATTTGTACTGTCGATGACAGTGTCAAACTGACGAAATGACATGTCACTCCTTGCTGTCATAATGATTAAACTTCTTTGTTTTCAATGAGATAAAAACTGGCATGGAACGTGCTTATCAGGGTGAGTCTCTATCAACCGGGTAACCTGACATGACCATTTGGGAAATTAGCGAAAAAGCTGACTTCATCGCCGATCGACACCATCGCCAACAGGAACAGTGGCGTATTTACTGCAACTCGCTGGTACAGGGGATCACGCTTTCGAAAGCACGCCTGCATCACGCGGTGAATTGCGCGCCGGATAAGGACCTCAGCTTCGTGCTGTTCGAACACTTTGTGCTTTCCGTGAGCCTGGTCGGCGGCTTCAACAGCCACACCATCGAATACACCGTCGAAACCCGTGACGGACAAGACAAAAAATGTATTGCCCGCGCGGAGTTAAACGCCGACGGCACCGTGGATAACGGCGTCAAATGCCGTGATCGCGAGCAGGTGCTGGAACACTATCTGGAAAAAATCGCCCCGGTTTATGACGCCCTGTATGCCGCGCTGGAAAGCGACAGCCCGGTGACGTTCAACCCGCTGGCGCAAGGCGCAAATACGGCCAAAGTAGCCTGAAGTACCGGTGTGTCGACAGGTGTCGAAATGACACCTGCTCTGCATGATTTCGTCAAAAATGACTGTCACCTGAGGAAGACCTGGTGAACCGTTTTGTAATTGCTGACTCAAGCGTCTGTATTGGCTGCCGCACCTGCGAAGCCGCCTGTTCCGAGACGCATCGCCATCATGGATTGCAGTCCATGCCGCGTCTGCGCGTAATGCGCAATGAAAAAGAATCTGCCCCGCAGATGTGCCACCACTGTGAAGACGCGCCGTGCGCCACCGTTTGCCCGGTGAACGCCATCAACCGCGTTGACGGTGCGGTGCAGCTCAACGAAAGCCTGTGCGTAAGCTGCAAACTGTGCGGTATCGCCTGCCCGTTTGGGGCTATCGAATTCTCCGGCAGCCGTCCGCTGGATATCCCGGCCAACGCCAATACGCCGAAAGCATTGCCTGCGCCGCCTGCGCCTGCACGCGTGAGCACGCTGCTTGACTGGGTGCCGGGCGTTCGCGCTATCGCCGTGAAATGTGATTTGTGCAACTTCGACGAAGAAGGCCCGGCCTGCGTACGCACTTGCCCGACCAAAGCGCTGCATCTGGTCAATAACATGGATATTGCTCGCGTCAGCAAGCGCAAACGCGAACTGACCTTTAATACCGACTTAGGCGATCTGTCGCTGTTGCAGAGCATGCAGGAAGGAGAGGCGAAATGAGCGTGATGGGGTTAATTGACAGTGCTGTTGCCTGGTTTGCCGCAGCGGCGGTACTCGCCTTTCTGCTGTCGTTCAATAAACCGCTGAGCGGCTGGGTTGCTGGTATTGGCGGTGCGGTTGGCAGTGCCTGCACAGCGCTGGCGGGGTTTGGCGTGTTAACGCACGCGCAGCCGATTGCCGGAGTGCTCCCGCTGGTGGGACATCGCGTGCTGGCCACGCCGTTGAATTCCATCTGGCTGATTGCCTTTGGTCTGTGCGGCCTGTTTATCAGCGTGTTCAATATTACCTGGCACCGTCATCCGCAGGCGAAAGCCAATGGCTGGCTGATGAACATTCTTATGGCAGCGGCAGTGTGCGCCACGGTGGCGGATAACCTCGGTTCGCTGGTCGTCATGGCGGAAATCATGGCGCTGTGCGGGGCATTCCTGACCGGTTGCGCCGCCTCCGGCAAACTGTGGTTTGCGCTGGGCCGCCTGGGCACAATTCTGCTGGCGGTTGCCTGCTGGTTGCTGTGGCAACGCTACGGCTCGCTGGAACTTTCCGTACTGAATCAACGGACGTTGGTTATGCCGCTGGGCTCTGACATCTGGGTACTGAGCGTGCTGGGCTTCGGCCTGCTGGCAGGGATTATTCCCCTGCACGGTTGGGTGCCGCAGGCACATGCTAACGCCAGCGCGCCGGCTGCGGCGCTGTTCTCCGCCGTCGTAATGAAAGTCGGTTTGCTCGGCATTTTGACCGTCTCGCTGATTGGCGTGAATCAACCGCTGTGGTGGGGCATTGCCCTGCTGGTGCTGGGGATGATCACCGCGTTTGTTGGCGGGCTTTATGCGCTGATGGAACACAATATTCAGCGTCTGCTGGCGTACCACACGCTGGAAAATATTGGCATCATTCTGCTCGGCCTTGGCGCGGGCGTGACCGGTATTGCGCTGCAACAGCCGGTTCTGGTGGCGCTGGGTTTGACCGGCGGCCTCTATCACCTGGTGAACCACAGCCTGTTTAAAACCACGCTGTTTCTCGGCGCAGGCGCGGTGTGGTATCGCACCGGGCATCGCGATATCGAAAAACTGGGCGGTATCGGCAAAAAAATGCCGGTTATCTCCATTGCCATGCTGGTTGGCCTGATGGCGATGGCCGCGTTGCCGCCGCTGAACGGCTTCGCGGGCGAATGGGTTATCTATCAATCCTTCTTCAAACTGAGCACCAGCGACCTGTTTATTGGTCGTCTGTTAGGGCCGCTGCTGGCGGTGGGGCTTGCCATTACCGGTGCGCTGGCAGTGATGTGTATGGCGAAAGTCTATGGCGTTACCTTCCTCGGCGCACCGCGCACGAAAGAGGCGGAAAACGCCTGCTGCGCACCGCTGCTGATGGGCGTGAGCACCGTTGCGATGGCGCTGCTGTGTGTCGTGGGCGGTGTCGCGGCACCGTGGCTGCTGCCGCTGCTGACCTCCGCCGTGCCGCTGCCATTGCAGACTGCGAGCACCGTGGTGTCTCAACCGATGATCACCTTGCTGCTGATTGCCTGTCCACTGCTGCCATTCATCATCATGCTTATTTTCAAAGGCGACCGTCTGCCAAACCGTTCACGCGGCGCGGCGTGGGTGTGTGGCTATGACCATGAGCAATCGATGGTGGTCACTGCGCACGGTTTTGCTATGCCGGTGAAAGAGGCGTTTGCCGTGGTGCTGAAACTGCGCGACTGGCTAAACCCGGTGCGTCTGGTGCCAGGCTGGCAGAACGCCAGTGCGCCTGCGCTGCTGCGCGGTGTGGCACTCGTTGAGCTTGCCGTGCTGATGGTGATTGTGATTTCGCGAGGAGCCTGAGAATGACCGTTTTCTTTGCATTACTGCAGGCGCTGGTGCTGTTTGCCGCCGCGCCGCTGCTGTCCGGCATTACCCGCGTGGCCCGCGCGCGTATGCATAACCGCCGTGGGCCGGGCGTGTTGCAGGAGTACCGCGACATTATCAAACTGCTGGGCCGCCAGAGCGTCGGGCCGGATGCATCCGGTTGGGTCTTCCGTCTGACGCCGTTTGTGATGGTGGGCGTGATGCTCACCATTGCGACCGCGCTGCCGGTGGTAACAGTCGGGTCATTGATGCCCTCTCTGGGCGATCTCATCACCCTGATTTATCTGTTCGCCATTGCCCGTTTCTTCTTTGCCATCGCCGGGCTGGATACCGGTAGCCCGTTCACCGCCCTCGGCGCAAGCCGTGAAGCGATGCTGGGTGTGCTGGTGGAGCCGATTCTGCTGCTCGGCCTGTGGGTGGCCGCGCTGGTGGCGGGGTCTACGCACATCAGTAATATCGCGAACACCGTTTATCACTGGCCTGTTTCTCACTCCTTGCCGCTGCTGCTGGCTCTTTGCGCCTGCGCGTTTGCCACCTTTATCGAAATGGGCAAACTGCCGTTCGACCTGGCGGAAGCAGAGCAAGAGTTGCAGGAAGGCCCGCTGTCTGAGTACAGCGGCAGCGGCTTTGGCGTTCTGAAGTGGGGTATCAGCCTGAAACAACTGGTGGTGCTGCAAATGTTCGTAGGCGTCTTCATTCCCTGGGGCCAGATGACCAGCTTCAGCGTTGGCGGCCTTGTGCTGGCCGTGGTGGCAGCGGTCGTCAAACTGGTTGTCGGCGTGCTGGTTATCGCCCTGTTCGAAAACAGCATGGCGCGTCTGCGTTTTTGTGCCACCTCTCGCGTCACCTGGGCGGGTTTTGGTTTTGCGTTTTTAGCTTTCGTCTCCTTGCTGGCGGCGTGATTAAGAGAGTTTGAGCATGTCTGAAGAAAAAATCGGTCAACATTACCTCGCTGCACTGCATCAGGCTTTCCCCGGCGTGGTGCTGGATGAAGCCTGGCAGACGAAAGATCAGCTCACTATTACGGTGAAGGTGAACTACCTGCCGGAAGTGGTGGAGTTTCTTTACTACAAACAGGGTGGCTGGCTGTCGGTGCTGTTCGGCAACGACGAACGCAAGCTGAACGGCCACTACGCGGTCTATTACGTGCTCTCCATGGAGCAGGGCACGAAATGCTGGGTAACGGTGCGCGTCGAAGTGGACGCCAACACGCTGGAATATCCGTCCGTGACGCCGCGCGTGCCTGCCGCCGTGTGGGGCGAGCGCGAGGTACGCGACATGTACGGGTTGATTCCGGTTGGCCTGCCGGATGAACGCCGTCTGGTACTGCCGGATGACTGGCCGGACGAACTTTATCCACTGCGTAAAGACAGTATGGATTACCGTCAGCGCCCGGCGCCGACCACCGATGCCGAAACCTACGAGTTCATCAACGAACTGGGCAGCAAAAAGAACAACGTGGTGCCGATTGGCCCGTTGCACGTTACCTCTGATGAACCGGGTCACTTCCGTCTGTTCGTGGACGGCGAAAATATTATCGACGCCGACTACCGTCTGTTCTACGTCCACCGTGGCATGGAAAAGCTGGCGGAAACCCGCATGGGCTACAACGAAGTCACTTTCTTGTCGGATCGCGTATGCGGTATCTGCGGCTTCGCCCACAGTACGGCGTACACCACCTCCGTTGAGAATGCGATGGGCATCGTGGTGCCGGAACGCGCGCAGATGATCCGCGCCATTCTGCTGGAAGTGGAACGCCTGCACTCGCACCTGCTGAACCTCGGCCTGGCCTGCCACTTCACCGGGTTTGACTCCGGCTTTATGCAGTTCTTCCGCGTGCGTGAGACCTCCATGAAAATGGCGGAAATCCTCACCGGGGCGCGTAAAACCTACGGCCTGAACCTGATTGGCGGTATTCGTCGCGACCTGTTGAAAGATGACATGATCCAGACCCGTCAGCTGGCGCAGCAGATGCGCCGCGACGTGCAGGACCTGGTAGACGTGCTGCTCAGTACGCCGAACATGGAACAGCGCACCGTCGGCATTGGTCGTCTCGACCCGGAAATCGCCCGCGACTTCAGTAACGTCGGCCCGATGGTTCGCGCCAGCGGACACGCCCGCGACACCCGCGCCGATCACCCGTTTGTCGGTTATGGCCTGCTGCCGATGGAAGTCCACAGCGAGCAGGGTTGTGACGTAATTTCGCGCCTGAAAGTGCGTATCAACGAAGTGTTTACCGCGCTGAATATGATCGATTTCGGCCTCGATAACCTGCCTGGCGGCCCGCTGGCGGTGGAAGGCTTTACCTACATTCCGCATCGCTTCGCCCTTGGCTTTTCCGAAGCGCCGCGCGGCGATGATATCCACTGGAGCATGACCGGTGATAACCAGAAACTCTACCGCTGGCGCAGCCGTGCGGCGACCTATGCCAACTGGCCGACCCTGCGCTATATGCTGCGCGGCAACACCGTTTCCGATGCGCCGCTGATTATCGGTAGCCTCGACCCTTGCTACTCCTGTACCGACCGCATGACCGTGGTTGATGTGCGTAAGAAGAAAAGCAAAGTGGTGCCGTACAAAGAACTTGAGCGCTACAGCATCGAGCGTAAAAACTCGCCGCTGAAATAAGGAATCGCCATGTTTACCTTTATCAAAAAAGTGATCAAAACCGGGACGACCACGTCGTCGTATCCGCTCGAACCGCTGCCGGTTGATAAAAACTTCCGTGGCAAACCGGAACATAACCCGCAGCAGTGCGTAGGCTGTGCGGCCTGCGTGAACGCGTGCCCGTCTAACGCCCTGACCGTGGAAACGGATTTAGCCACCAACCAACTGGCGTGGCAATTCAACCTGGGCCGCTGCATTTTCTGCGGCCGCTGTGAAGAAGTGTGCCCAACGGCGGCGATTAAACTGTCGCAGGAGTACGAGCTGGCGGTGTGGAAAAAAGAGGACTTCTTACAGCAGTCTCGCTTTGACATCTGCAACTGCCGTGTTTGTCAGCGTCCGTTCGCGGTGCAAAAAGAGATCGACTACGCCATTGCGATCCTCAGGCACAACGGCGACAGCCGCGCGGAGAAACATCGCGAAAGCTTCGAAACCTGCCCGGAATGCAAACGCCAGAAATGCCTGGTGCCGTCCGACCGTATTGAACTGACTCGCCATATGAAAGAGGCCAGCTGATGAGTGCTTTATTAGGCCCACGTGATGATAACGGCATGCCGGTGCCGATGACGGTGGAAGAGTCCATCGCCAGCATGAAAACGGCGTTACTGAAAAATATCAAACGTTCCGCGTATGTTTACCGCGTCGACTGCGGTGGCTGTAACGGCTGTGAAATCGAGATTTTCGCTACGCTTTCGCCGCTGTTTGATGCGGAACGCTTCGGCATTAAAGTAGTGCCGTCGCCGCGTCATGCGGACATCCTGCTGTTCACTGGTGCAGTCACCCGCGCCATGCGTTCCCCGGCGCTGCGTGCCTGGCAATCGGCGCCGGACCCGAAAATCTGTATCTCTTACGGCGCCTGTGGCAACAGCGGCGGAATCTTCCACGACCTGTACTGCGTCTGGGGCGGCACCGACAAAATCGTGCCGGTGGATGTCTACATCCCTGGCTGCCCGCCGACGCCGGCTGCCACGCTGTATGGCTTTGCGATGGCGCTCGGCCTGCTGGAACAGAAAATCCACGCCCGCGCGCCGGGTGAACTGGACGCACAACCGGCAGAACTGCTGCACCCGGATATGAACCAGCCGCTGCGCGTTCGCGTTGACCGCGCCGCGCGCCGCCTGGCGGGCTATCGCTATGGCCGCCAGATTGCTGACGACTATATGCGTCTGCTGGGGCAGGGCGATCACCAGGTTCAGCGCTGGCTGGAAGCCGAAAGCGATCCCCGTCTGACCGAAATTGTCGGCCAGCTTAATCACGTTGTTGAAGAGGCGCGTATCCGATGAGCGAAACGGTGGTGTTCAGTCAACTGAGCCGTAAATTTATTGATGAGAACGATGCGACGCCCTCTGAGGCGCAGCAGGTTGTCTATTACAGCCTGGCGATTGGCCACCACCTCGGGGTGATCGACTGCCTCGAAGCCGCGCTGACCTGCCCGTGGGATCAATACCTGGCATGGATTGCTACGCTTGAAGAGGGCAGCGTCGCGCGGCGCAAAATGGAAGGCGTGCCGAAATACGGTGAAATCGTTATCGACAGTAATCACGTCTCTATGCTCGCGAACGCGTTTGATAAAGCGCGCGCCGTACAGACCGCGCAGCAAAAAGAGTGGAGCGAAGCGATGCTCGGCATGCTGCACGCGATTTATCAGGAAAGTGCGATTTATTTGATGGTTCGGAGGCTTCGTGACTGACGTATTACTCTGTGTGGGCAACAGCATGATGGGCGATGATGGCGCAGGCCCGTTGCTCGCTGAAATGTGTGCCGCCGCGCCGAAAGGCAATTGGGTGGTAATTGACGGCGGCAGCGCGCCAGAAAACGACGTCTTCGCTATTCGCGAACTGCACCCGGAACGTCTGCTGATTGTCGATGCCACCGACATGGGACTTAACCCTGGCGAGATCCGCATTATCGACCCCGACGACATCGCCGAGATGTTTATGATGACCACCCATAACATGCCGTTGAACTACCTGGTCGATCAGCTCAAAGAAGATGTCGGCGAGGTGATTTTCCTCGGCATTCAGCCGGATATTGTCGGCTTCTATTACCCGATGACCCAGGCGATTAAAGACGCGGTAGACGTGGTTTATCAGCGGCTTGAGGGTTGGGAAGGCAATGGCGGGTTTGCGCAGTTAGAGGCCGAGGAATAACAATGCCGGATGGCGGCTACGCCTTATCCGGCCTACCAATCTATGCAATATCGTAGGCCGGATAAGCGTTAGCGCCATCCGGCACTGCTGTAACCTTACATTCTCCCCGTTTCTTGTAATTCCTCCCTTGTGTCAGTAATAAAAATCGCACGATTTCAGTGTGACTTTGTGTTACTCGGGATATATGCTGAGTGAGACTTTGTTGCACTCATCGGAGGATATATGCCGTTAACAAAACTCAGGCAGCAGGGCGGGGCGGTCGTGGTAACCATCCCCGGCGAAATTGCATCGTTAATGGGCTGGGTCGTTGGCACGATGCTCAATGTAAAAGCGCACGGCGATACCGTCAGCATCACGCCTGCAAAGCGTCGGGCCAGAGGGCGTCGCTCGGTTGCTGAAATCCTGGATGGCATCGATGAAAACGAAATTGCCAGCCTCAACCAGTCATTAGCTGATGATTTAGCTGATACTCCTAAGGGTAAGGAGAAAATTTAATGGCGCAGGGGAAGCGGATTCCGGCAAAGGGAGAAATCTGGCACGTTAACGGCGATCCGGTGGAGGGGCACGAATTTAAAGGTGCACACTATTATCTGGTGCTTTCAGAAAAAAAACTGGTCGCCGCTTTAGGTACGGCGGTATGCCTGCCGATTACCAGCGGTGGCGGTCTGGCACGCTCGAAAGCGGTAACGGTCTGGCTGGATGGTGATAGCATGGATAGCGGAAAAATCACTGGAGTGGTTTTGTGTTATCAGCTTCGTGCTCTTGATTTGCTGGAGCGTAAAGCACGCTACGCCGCAACCGTTTCGCCCTGGGTGATGGATGAAATTCTCGGCATGGTGGTGGATTTGATTGACCCGCAGTAGCTGGATGGTGTCTTCACTTTATCCGGGTTACAAACGAGGTTTCTCCCTCTCCCTGTGGGAGAGGGCCGGGGTGAGGGGTCACTCCAAATCTTCCCCGTTACTCGCAATCACCTTCTTATACCACCAGAACGATTTTTTGCGCGTGCGGGCCAGCGTGCCGTTGCCTGCATCGTCGCGGTCGACATAGACAAAACCATACCGTTTGCTCATCTCGCCCGTCGAGGCCGCCACCAGGTCGATACAACCCCAACTGGTGTAACCGATAACCGGAATACCATCGCCAATCGCCTCGCCCATCGCGCGGATATGCTCGCGCAGATAGCTGATGCGATAGTCGTCATTAATCTCACCCAGCGCGTTCACTTCATCTTTCGCGCCCAGCCCGTTTTCCACTAAAAACAGCGGCTTCTGGTAGCGGTCGTACATCATGTTCATGGTGATGCGCAGCCCCAGCGGGTCGATGCCCCAGCCCCATTCGCTGGCCTGGATGTGCGGGTTTTTCAGCGATTTCACAATGTTCGCCGCGTTGGTGTTATTGGCGTTCATCCCGGCAGACGCGCAGCGAGAGGCGTAGTAGCTGAACGACACGAAATCGACGGTATTTTTCAGGATTTCGTCATCGCCCGCGGCTTTTTCAATCACCACCCCTTTTTCGCGGTACACGCGGGCAGAGTAAGAGGGGTACGCGCCACGCGCCTGTACATCGATAAAGAACAGGTTTTCGCGGTCTTTCTCCAGCGCCATCCACACATCTTCCGGCTTGCAGGAGTAAGGGTAGAAATTGCCGCCCGCCAGCATGCAGCCCACCTGGTTTTGCGGGTTAACCTCGTGGGCGATTTTGGTGGCCAGCGCGCTGGCAATAAGCTCATGGTGCGCCGCCTGATACTTCACCTGATCCTGATTTTCACCGTCTTCAAACACCAGCCCGGCACCGGAGAAAGGACTGTGCAGCATGATGTTGATTTCATTGAAGGTGAGCCAGTATTTTACCAGCCCGTTAAAGGCTTCAAAGCAGGTGCGCGCGTAGCGAGTGAAGAACTCGACCATTTTTCGGTTGCGCCAGGAACCGTATTCCACCACCAGATGCATCGGCACATCGAAGTGGCACAACGTGACCAGCGGCTCAATGCCGTACTTTTTGCACTCTGCAAATACCGCGCGGTAAAACGCAATGCCTTCCGCGTTCGGCGTCAGCTCATCGCCGTTCGGGTAAAGACGCGCCCAGGCAATGGAGGTGCGAAACACGGTAAAGCCCATTTCCGCCATCAGGGCGATATCTTCTTTGTAGCGATGATAAAAATCGGTCGCCTGATGGCTGGGGTAAAACTCATCGTCACGCAGGCTAAAGCGTTTTTCCAGGCCCAGTTTGACCGGCAGGCGATTTGCGCCATGCGGGATCATATCTACCGTCGTCAGGCCTTTCCCGCCTTCAAGATAAGCGCCTTCACACTGGTTAGCGGCCAGTGCGCCGCCCCATAAAAATCCTTCCGGAAATGTCGACATGCGTTTCCTCGTTAAATGTTATGTCATTCAGACTGTTGCTGGTGCTGCGGCCTGACGTGCGCGGGCATCGGCGGCAGCTTCTTCGACCGGGATATCTTCAAAGCCGAGGATCAGCGTCAAAATAAAGGAGAGCACCACCGCCAGCGCCATCACGCCAAAGACCCACACAATGGTCATCGGATTCGCCGGGTCAAAGAACTGCACGCTGGTGAACAGGCCAGGCGCCGCCATCGAGTGGCTGGCAAGCCCGGCAATGCCTGCAACGGCACCGCAGATAAAGCCGCTGATCAGGCTGGCGATTAACGGGCGTTTCAGCCTGACCGCCACGCCGTACAGCGCCGGTTCAGAGATGCCCGCCAGAATTGCCGAGGCCGCCGCAGCCAGCGCCGTCTGGCGCAGTTCCGGGTTTTTGGTTTTCCACGCCACCGCCAGCGATGAGCCGCCCAGCGACAGGTTCGCGCCGATTTCCGACGGCATTACCATGCCCTCTTTACCCGTTTCAGCGATGGTTTGAATAATGGTGGGCGTAAAGACGCGGTGCATCCCGGTCATTACCAGCAGCGGCCATAGCGCGCCCATAATGGCGACCGACAGCCAGCCCAGATAGCCGTGAATAGTGTAAACAAGTGCAGAAATGCCGCTGCCAATCCAGATTCCAATCGGGCCGATAAGCAGGATAGCCAGCGGGGCGGCAATCAGCACAATCAGCATCGGTTTGAGGAAGTTTTTGGTGACTGCGGGCGTGATGCGGTCCACCCAGCGTTCGATGTACGACAGGCACCAGGTCATTACCAGCGCCGGAATAACGGTGTAGGTATATTTCACCGCCGTGACCGGCACGAAAGCAAATTCCACATGCTCGCCCTGCGCGGCTTTCGCCATCAGCTCGATAAAGCTCGGATGCACCAGCACGCCCGCAATGGCAATCGCCAGCGACATGTTGGTTTTGAATTTCACGGCGGCAGAGGCGGCAACCATCAGCGGCAGGAAGAAGAATGCCCCGTCGCCAATCACCGTCAGAATGGTGAGAGTGGGTGTGCCTTTGGTGAGCACGCCGGACATCTCAAGGATCATCGCCAGAAGTTTCACCATTGATCCGCCGATAATCGCCGGGATCAACGGTGACATGGTGCCGATCAACGCGTCGAGGATCCCCGCGCCGATGCGCTTCAGCGTTATCTTCGGTTTTCCCTCTGGTACGGCAGGTTGCATATTTTCCGGCAGTAAACTCACCACTTCCCGATACGCCTGGGAAACGGTGTTGCCGATGATCACCTGGCACTGGTTATCGCTGCGCACTACGCCGAGCACGCCGCGCAGACTTTTCAGCGCGGCGCTGTCCACCAGAGAATCGTCTTTCAGCACGAAGCGCAGACGCGTCATGCAATGGGTCACTGCGCTGATGTTACTGACGCCGCCCAGTAAATCGACGATGGACTTCGCCAGCGCCGCATAGTTTTTGGACATCGGAATCTATCCTGTTCTTATCTGTAGGGTCCTCATCGCCAGGCGATGAAACGTTGCATAGGAAACCGGTTCCACAAAATCATGATTAGTTTCCTGGAAACTGACAAGATGGTGAAAATTCATTTTTTTAAATTTGTGATGACGATCGCCATGTATGGCAAAAGCTGAAAAAGGGCCGTGGCTGAAGTACACTTCTGCCCATCATTTTTGACGAGGGAAGCGAAATGGCGACGATGCTGGAGGTGGCAAAGCTGGCTGGCGTGTCGAAAGCGACGGTCTCACGCGTGCTGACCGGCAACGGCTATGTGGGTCAGGAAACCAAAGACCGGGTCTGGCAGGCGATTGAACAGAGCGGCTATCGGCCTAATCTGCTGGCGCGCAATCTGGCGACCAAACGCACGCAAACGCTGGGGCTGGTGGTCACCAACACCCTGTATCATGGCGTCTATTTTAGCGAGTTACTGTTTCACGCCGCGCGGATGACCGAAAATCAGGGCCGTCAGTTGATCCTCGCCGATGGTAAACACAGTGCGGAAGAGGAGCGGGCGGCGATTCAGTATCTGCTCGATATGCGTTGTGACGGCATCATTATCTACCCGCGATTTCTCAGCGTTGACGAAATCGACGAACTTATTCAGCAGCATGAACAGCCGGTGCTGGTGCTTAACCGTCGCCTGCGCCGTAACGCCAGTCATTGTGTTTACTGCGACCAGGCGCGTACCAGCCAGAATGCGGTGGAAAAGTTGATTGAACAGGGGCATCGCGATATCGCGTTTATCACCGGTTCGCTTGATTCGCCAACCGGCATTGAACGCTTGTCAGGCTACAAGGCCGCTTTAGCTGAACACCATCTTCCACTGCGTGATGCGCTGATTGTGGAAGGGAAATGGACGCCAGCGACGGGGTCGGCAGGTGTTGATATGCTGCTTGAGCGCGGCGTTAACTTTAGCGCGGTGGTCGCCAGCAACGATGACATGGCCATCGGGGCGATGAAACAGCTTCAGTCGCGCGGCCTGCGCGTGCCGGAGCAGGTCTCCGTCGTCGGTTTTGATGATATCGCGCTTGCGCCGTACATGCTGCCATCGCTCTCCAGCGTTAGAATTCCGGTGACAGAGATGATTCAGGAGATCATCCATCGCCTGATTTTCATGCTCGACGGCGGCGAATTCAAACCACAACCTTCCTTCCTCGGCGAGCTTATCGCGCGCGACTCTCTGGGGGCAGGCCCGCAGGGGTAATCTCGTCACCTGTCATCGTCACTCGTGACGATGACAGGGTTAGACACCGCGTTCCAAATAAAAAATACTTAATAAACAGTTACCTAAAAGTTGGCGCGAATAATGCATTCTCCGGCTCATTCATTGTCATTGCTGGAGAATTTGATGAACCGTTTCATCATTGCAGATGCGAGTAAATGTATAGGCTGCCGGACATGCGAAGTGGCGTGCGTGGTCAGCCACCAGGCCGAACAGGATTGCGCCGCGCTGACGCCGGAATCTTTCCTGCCGCGAATTCATGTGATCAAAGGCGTAAATGTTTCTACCGCGACCGCGTGCCGTCAGTGCGAAGACGCACCGTGCGCGAACGTCTGCCCGAACGGCGCAATTCGCCGTGAAAAAGGCTTTGTCCATGTGATGCAGGAACGCTGCATCGGCTGCAAAACCTGCGTCGTGGCCTGCCCGTATGGCGCGATGGAAGTGGTCGTTCGCCCGGTTGTACGCAACAGCGGCGCGGGCCTCAACGTGCGTGCCGAAAAAGCCGAAGCTAACAAATGTGACCTGTGCTTCCACCGCGAGCAAGGCCCGGCCTGTATGGAAGCCTGCCCGACGCACGCCATTTTCTGCGTTGACCGCGACAAGCTTGAGCAAATCAGTGCCGAAAAACGTCGTCGCGCTGCGCTCGATACCTCTATTTCTCTGTCGTTTTAATGATCCTCCGTTTCACTTTTAACAGGTCTGTTACTGATGAAAAAAATTACAAGTGTTTGTCCGTATTGTGGTGCTGGCTGCAAACTGAAGCTGGTTGTCGACAACAATAAAATCATCCGCGCGGAAGCGGCCGACGGGAAAACTAACCAGCATGAGCTGTGCCTGAAAGGCTATTACGGCTGGGATTTCCTGAACGATACCAAACTGCTGACGCCGCGCCTGACGCAGCCGATGATCCGCTATGAAAAAGGCGGCAAGTTGACGCCAGTGAGCTGGGATGAAGCCATCCGCTATACGGCAAAACGCTTAGGTGAGATCAAAGCGAAATTCGGCCCGCGCGCCATTATGACCACCGGGTCATCGCGCGGTACCGGGAATGAAACCAACTATGTGATGCAAAAATTTGCGCGCGGCGTGCTGAACACCAATAACGTCGACTGCTGCGCGCGCGTCTGCCACGGGCCTTCTGTAGCGGGCTTGCAGGAAGCACTGGGCAACGGCGCGATGAGTAACTCCATCGAAGACATTGAACACTCAAGCTGTCTGCTGGTCTTTGGCTACAACTGCGCCGATTCTCACCCTATCGTGGCGCGTCGCGTGATCAAGGCCAAAGAGAAAGGCGCGAAAATTATCGTCTGCGACCCGCGTCGTATTGAAACCGCGCGTATCGCCGATCAACATCTGCAAATTAAAAACGGCTGCAACATGGCGCTGGTCAATGCGTTTTCCCATGTACTGCTGGAAGAAAATCTCTACGACAAAGAATATGTTGCGCGCTACACCACCGGTATCGATGAGTTGCGTGAAATCGTGAAAGATTATGCGCCGGAAGCGGTGGAAGCACTGACCGGCGTGACGGCACAACAGATTCGTCAGGCGATGCGTACCTACGCGGCGGCTCCCAGCGCCACCATTATGTGGGGCATGGGCGTCACTCAGTTTGGTCAGGCCGTGGATGTGGTCAAAGGGCTGGCAACGCTTGCGCTGCTCACCGGCAATCTGGGTCGTGAACATGTCGGCGTCGGCCCGGTGCGTGGTCAGAATAATGTGCAGGGCGCGTGCGATATGGGCGTGATCCCTAACCAGTTCCCCGGTTATCAGGACGTGGTCGATGCCGACGTGCGGGCGAAATTCGCCAAAGCATGGGGTATTGACGCCAGCCTGATGGATGACAAAGTGGGCGTGCGCATTACCGAAGTGCCGCATCTGGCGCTGGAAGGGAAGTTGAAAGCCTACTACATCATGGGCGAAGATCCGCTGCAAACCGAAGCCGACTTAGGCCTGGTGCGCAAAGGGTTCGAAGCACTCGATTTCGTGGTGGTGCAGGACATCTTTATGACCAAAACCGCCGAGCAGGCCGATGTGCTGCTGCCCGCTACCTCCTGGGGCGAACACGGCGGCGTCTTCACCTGTGCTGACCGTGGCTTCCAGCGTTTCGAAAAAGCAATCGAACCGCAATATAACGTCAAACGCGACTGGGAAATTATCAGCCTGATTGCCCAGGAAATGGGCTACCCCATGCATTACGACAATAACCAGCAAATCTGGGACGAAATGCGTGAGCTTTGCCCGCTCTTCTTTGGCGTGACTTACGATAAAATGGGCGACATGGGGCACGTTCAGTGGCCGTGTCCAACGCTCGATCACCCAGGCACGCCGTATCTTTACGCAGGTAATCAGTTTGACACCCCGGATGGCAAAGGTCATTTGTTTGCCGCGCCGTGGCGTGCGCCAGCCGAATGCCCGGATGATCAATATCCGCTGGTACTGTGCACCGTACGCGAAGTAGGGCACTACTCGTGCCGCTCGATGACCGGTAACTGTGCGGCGCTGCAATCGCTGGCCGATGAGCCAGGCTTTGTGCAAATCAACCCGCAGGATGCGCAGAAGCTGGGCGTAAAAGACAAACAACTGGTGTGGGTGGCGTCGCGTCGCGGTAAAGTGATCACGCGTGCCAACGTCAACGAGCGTATCAATCATGGCAGCGTCTATATGACCTACCAGTGGTGGATTGGCGCCTGTAACGAACTGACCCAGGACAACCTCGATCCCATCTCTAAAACGCCGGAAACCAAGTACTGTGCGGTGAATATCAGTGCGATTGAGGATCAAAACTGGGCGGAAAACTACGCGCTGGAAAGCTACCAGTCGATGAAATCCCGCCTGCGTGAGGCGGTGGCAGGGTAATGAATGACGATAACGCATAACGGCGTCGAAATCCGCATTCGCGGTAAAGTACAGGGGGTGGGCTTCCGCCCCTTTGTCTGGCAGCTGGCTCAGCAGCAGGCGCGCGTGGGCGATGTCTGCAACGACGGTGCGGGGGTGCTCGTTCGTTTGCTGGGCGAGGAAGCGGATTTCCTTGCCGCGCTTCATCAACACTGCCCGCCTTTAGCGCGCATTGATGAGACGCAGGTTCAGCCTTATGTGTGGCAGAGCGTGCCAGACGACTTTGTGATCCGCGAGAGCGGCGCGGGGGCGATGAGCACGCAGATTGTCCCGGATGCGGCAACCTGCCCGGCGTGTCTTGCGGAGATGAATGACCCGCAGGAGCGCCGTTATCGTTATCCCTTTATCAACTGTACCCACTGTGGCCCACGTTTTACCATTATTAACGCCATGCCCTATGACCGTCCCCTGACGGTGATGGCGGCGTTTCCGCTGTGCTCTGCCTGCGAGGCGGAGTACCGCAATCCTTACGATCGTCGCTTTCACGCCCAGCCTGTGGCCTGCGCCGAGTGCGGCCCGTGGCTGTCGTGGTATGCCGAAGGCGAACCGCTGCACCGCGAGGCGGCGCTACAGGCGGCGATTACGCTTCTCACGTCGGGCGGCATTGTGGCGATCAAAGGGCTGGGTGGTTTTCATCTGGCCTGTGATGCGGGCAATGCCCGCGCGGTAGCGACGCTGCGCGCCCGTAAGCATCGCCCGGCGAAACCGCTGGCGGTGATGCTCCCCAATACGATGAATCTCCCCGATGACGCCAGCCGATTACTGCGCACCCCGGCAGCACCGATTGTGCTGGTGGATAAATCCTGCGTCAGCGGCTTGTGTGATGACATCGCGCCGGGGCTGGCAGAAGTGGGCATCATGCTCCCGGCTAACCCTGTTCAGCATTTGCTGATGCAGGCGTTTAATCGCCCACTGGTGATGACATCCGGGAACTTTAGCGGTAAGCCCCCAGCCCTGACCAATGCGCTGGCACTGGCGGAACTCGCAGATATCGCCGACGGATTTTTGCTGCATAATCGCGATATTGTGCAGCGGATGGATGACTCGGTGGTGCGGCAAAACGGCGAAATGCTACGCCGGTCGCGCGGCTATGTACCGGATGCCATTCCACTGCCACCGGGTTTTCACGATATTCCGCCGATGCTTTGCCTGGGGGCAGATCTCAAAAATACCTTCTGCCTGGTACGCGGCGAGCAGGCGGTGTTAAGCCAGCATTTTGGCGATCTCACGGATGAAGGTGTCGAGGCGCAATGGCAGCAGTCGCTGCGTTTGATGCAGGCTATCTACGATTTTACCCCGCAGGCGGTGGTGGCGGATGCGCATCCTGGCTACCACTCATCGCAGTGGGCTGCGGCCCGCGATTTACCCCATCAAACGGTGCTTCATCATCATGCGCATATTGCCGCGTGCCTGGCGGAACACAACTGGCCGCTGGACGGCGGTGATGTGGTTGCGCTGGCGCTGGACGGCATTGGCATGGGGGAAAAGGGTGCATTGTGGGGCGGTGAATGTCTGCGGGTGAACTACCGCGAGTGTGAACATCTTGGCGGCCTGCCTGCGGTAGCGCTGCCGGGGGGCGACCTGGCGGCACGTCAGCCGTGGCGTAACCTGCTGGCGCACTGCCTGGCGTTTGTGCCGGAGTGGGAAAGTTATCCGGAAACCGCCATCGTGCGCGAACAAAACTGGCCTCTGCTGGCGCGGGCGATTGAGCGCGGTATTAATGCGCCGCGCGCGTCATCGTGCGGGCGATTGTTTGATGCGGTGGCCTGCGCGCTGGGCTGTGCGCCGCTGACGTTGAGCTATGAAGGTGAGGCGGCTTGTCGTCTGGAAGCGCTGGCGGCGACGTGTACCGGCGTCGAACATCCGCTGCAAAGTGAACGGTTCGACCTTGCAGAATTCTGGCCGCAGTGGTTGAGCTGGCAGGCCAGCCCGGCGGAGAAAGCGTGGGTGTTTCACGATGCGCTGGCGCAGGGGCTGGGCGGTATGATGCGTCGCGAAGCGCAGGCGCGGGGCATCTCAACGCTGGCATTTGCTGGCGGCGTGCTGCATAACGCGCTGCTGCGTGCGCGGTTACAGCACCATCTGGCTGATTTTACGCTGCTTTTCCCACACAGTTTGCCCGCAGGCGATGGGGCAATTGCGTTCGGGCAGGCGGTGGTGGCAGCGGCCCGGTGCGCGTGATGCCGGATGGCGGCTGCGCCTTATCCGGCCTACGGGTCGTGCGCGTAATGCCGAGTGGTTTGGGCTTGTCTGATGGTGCAAATAGGTAGGTCGGGTAAGGCGTAGCCGCCACCCGACAACAACGCGCGCACGGAGCCCAAAAAAAGCCCCGGCGACCGGGGCAAAAATCAGACGCGATACGTCCATGTATCTGAGGTTAAGAAGGGCTCTGCAAAATTCGCGAGCAAGGTTAAGTTCAGCAATGGCATAGCAAATCAATTCGGCAATAACTTCAACAGGCTAAACGCCTCCTTCATTCTCTCTTCACTCACCACAAACGCGCGAAGTTGCTGGTTGTCGTCATAGCCCTGAGCAAGCATGCCCTGTGCGCTGGTGGCGATAGTCCAGTCCAGATCCTGACGGCGCGTTTCCCCCGCCAGATGTAGCGGCAGATCCGGCGTTTTCACCTTCACCAGCATATGCGGTAACTTCAGCTCGCCATTCTGGCCGAGCAGATTCTTCGCCAGACACATCGCACTTAACAGAATCGGTTGCAGGAAGGGCAGCACGGCCCCGTTGATCTCCGCGCAATCACCCAGCGCGTAGATATCCGGGTTACTGGTCTGCATCGCGCTGTTGACCTTCACGCCACGATTGATCTCTACACCCGCATGACGCGCCAGCGCGGTTTCCGGGCGCAAGCCAGTGGCCGCAACAACGGCATCCACTTCAACCTGACGATGGCGGTCAAACTTCGCCACAATCCCGGATGTTGTTTGCTCCAGCGACTGCAACTGGGTTTTCAGCAGCAGATGCACACCCATGTCGGTCAGACGATGTTGCAGACGGCTGCTCACTTCCGGCGGCATCAGTGACGCCAGAATGCAGGCGGAGTTATCCACCACCGTCACCGCTTTACCTGCACGGCTGAAGTCCATCGCCAGTTCGCTGCCAATCAGGCCGCCGCCGATAATCAGTACGCGCTGCGCATCACGCAGGGTGCTTTGCGCGGCCCCGAACTCCTGCTGGCTGTTGAGGGTCAGCATCAGCTCTTTTCCGGGAACCGGCGGGACGATGGTCGATGCGCCCGTCGCCAGTACCAGTTTGTCGTAGCGCCACTCTCTGTCCTGGCTTTTCACCACTTTGGCCTGTGCGTCGATGTCGCTCACCCAGGTTTGCGGGAAGAGGTTCAGATTGTACTGCTCGGCAAACTCACCTGCCGTTTGCAGCGTCAGGTCGGCGGCGGTTTGCCCCCGGCTGACGACGTGGCTGAGGTCTGGCTTATTGTACTCATCAATGCTGTCGGCGGCGATCAAGGTCAGCGGCACGGCAGCGTCCTGTTTGCGAATGTTTTTCACCAGTTGGCGGGCCGCAAAGCCCGACCCGATGATCACGATGCCATTATTCATTTTGCCTCCGTGGCCAGTACGTCGAAGACGTCTTTACCCAGTGAGCATTCCGGGCACAGGAAGTTATCCGGCACGTCGCTCCACGGCGTCCCCGGCTGAACATCCTGGTTCGGCTCGCCTTTTGCCGGATCGTAAATCCACTGGCAGACGCTGCACTGCATGCTTGGGCCGAGGTCAGCGGCTGCGGCACAGGCGCATTCTTCCTGCGCGGTTGTGACTTTGGCACTCACCTCTGGCAGCGGCGCAAGTGCCCACTGGCGGGCGATTTCACGACCGTGTTCGCGGCACACTTCCAGCGCGTCGAAGTCAGGACGCCATTTGGCTTTCAGGCTCAGTGACATTTCAAAGCCCGCATCCTGCAAACGAGTAGAGAGACGGTCAACCGCGCCGCCGCTCCAGCCATGTGAACCGAACGCGCTGGCGCGTTTGTTGCGAAAACGCAGGCCCGTCATCTCTTCCACCAGGCCGGCAATTTTCGGCATCATCACGTTGTTCATGGTTGACGTACCGACCAGCACGCCTTTGGAACGGAAAACGTTGGTCAGGATTTCGTTTTTATCGCTGCGGGCGACGTTGAAGATTTTCACCGCTACGCGTGGGTCAACTTCGTTGATACCCTGAGCAATCGCATCCGCCATCATGCGGGTGTTGTTTGACATGGTGTCGTAGAAAATAGTGATGCGATCTTCCTGATAATCGGCCGCCCATTTCAGATACAGCTCAACGATTTGCGTCGGGTTGTCACGCCATACCACACCGTGTGAGGTGGCAATCATATCGACCGGCAGGTTGAAGCCGAGGATTTCAGTAATTTTTGGCGTCACCAGACGGCTGAACGGCGTCAGGATATTGGCATAGTAGCGCTGACACTGTTCGAACAGTTCGGTCTGATCCACTTCGTCGTTAAACAGACGTTCGTCGCAGTAGTGCTGGCCGAAAGCATCGTTACTGAACAGAACCGCGTCGCCAGTCATGTAAGTCATCATGCTGTCCGGCCAGTGCAGCATCGGGGTTTCAACGAAGACCAGTTGTTTGCCGTTACCGATATCCAGACTGTCGCCGGTTTTCACCGTATGGAAATTCCATTCCGGATGGTGGTGGTGGCCGTTGATGGAATCAATGGCGTTGGTAGTGCAGTAAATGGGCGTGTTCGGGATGTAAGACATCAGCTCGGTCAGCGCACCGGCGTGGTCTTCTTCCGCGTGGTTAATAATGATGTAGTCGATGTCGTTCAGGTCGATTTCGCTGCGCAGATTCTGCACGAATTCGCGGCTGAATTTGTGGTCAACGGTGTCGATCAGGACATTTTTACCTTCACGGATCAGATAGCTGTTGTAGCTGCTGCCACGCAGTGTTTTATATTCGGTACCGTGAAAATCACGCACTTCCCAGTCACGTTGGCCAACCCAATGAATGTTATTTTTAACCAGAATAGACATAGCAACCTCAATCAAATGCAGTGTTTTTAAAAAAGATGTTTTGCTTATTGCAGGTCGCGTGCCAACTTTTTAACATGTTGTTTTATATGTGTTTAATGTTTTTGTGTGCATTTTTATTGTCAAAATGACTGTTATTGATACAGTCAATATGACAATATGCATTGTCAAAACGACAATGAGGTTGTGATGAGTTTTTCGGTCGATGTGCTGGCGAATATCGCCATTGAGCTACAACGCGGGATCGGGCATCAGGACCGCTTTCAGCGTTTAATCACCACGCTGCGTCAGGTGCTGGAGTGCGACGCGTCGGCATTACTGCGCTATGACGCACGTCAGTTTGTTCCGCTGGCCATCGATGGGCTGGCGCAGGATGTGCTGGGTCGTCGCTTTACGCTGGAAGGGCACCCGCGTCTTGAGGCCATTGCCCGCGCCGGGGATGTCGTCCGCTTCCCGGCAGACAGTGATTTGCCCGATCCTTACGATGGTTTAATTCCCGGCCAGGAGAGCCTGAAAGTGCACGCCTGCGTCGGCTTGCCGCTGTTTGCCGGGCAGAACCTGATCGGCGCGTTGACGCTGGATGCGATGGAGCCGGAGCAGTTTGATGTCTTCAGCGATGAGGAACTGCGCCTGATATCCGCGCTGGCTGCCGGGGCGCTGAGTAATGCGCTTCTGATTGAACAACTGGAAAGCCAGAATATGTTGCCGGGGGCGCCTGCAGCGTTTGAACCTGTCGCCAGCACCGACATGATTGGCCTGTCTCCGTACATGATGCAGCTTAAAAAAGAGATAGAAATCGTCGCGGCGTCCGATCTCAATGTGTTGATTAGTGGCGAAACGGGTACCGGGAAGGAACTGGTGGCGAAATCCATTCATGAAGGTTCTCCGCGTGCGGTTAACCCGCTGGTCTATCTCAACTGTGCGGCGCTACCGGAAAGCGTGGCGGAAAGTGAGCTCTTTGGCCATGTAAAGGGCGCGTTTACCGGGGCAATCAGCAACCGTAGCGGTAAGTTTGAAATGGCCGATAACGGTACGCTATTCCTCGATGAAATTGGCGAACTGTCTCTGGCGTTGCAGGCCAAATTGCTGCGCGTATTGCAGTATGGCGATATACAGCGCGTCGGCGATGACCGTAGCCTGCGCGTCGATGTGCGCGTGCTGGCGGCCACCAACCGCGACCTGCGCGAAGAGGTGCTGGCCGGGCGTTTTCGTGCCGATCTGTTCCATCGTCTGAGCGTCTTCCCGCTCTCCGTTCCACCGCTGCGTGAACGTGGTGATGATGTGGTGCTGCTGGCGGGCTATTTCTGCGAACAGTGTCGGTTACGTCTCGGGTTGTCGCGGGTGATTTTAAGCGCCGGGGCGCGGGCGCATTTACAGAGTTATGGCTGGCCGGGCAATGTGCGTGAGCTGGAACATGCGGTTCATCGCGCGGTAGTGCTGGCGCGCGCAACGCGCAGCGGTGGCGAAGTGATCCTCGAAGCGCAGCATTTTGCGTTTGAAGAGAGTATGGTGGCGCCAGTAATGGAAAGTGAAGCGCCGGTATTACCTGCGTGTCACAACCTTCGCGATGCTACCGAACATTTTCAGCGCGAGATGATCCGCCAGGCGCTGGCGCAAAACAGCAACAACTGGGCGGCCAGCGCACGGGCGCTGGAGACAGACGTCGCCAACCTGCATCGGCTGGCGAAACGTCTGGGAATGAAGGATTAAAGAATGCCTGCCTGATAGAAGTTCTGCAGGTTGATTGCGCCGACCAGTTGGCCGTTGTCATCCACCACCGGCGCGGCGCTGATTTTTTTCTTCATCAATTGCTCTTTGGCATCAATGGCGCGGCTCTGCGCATTCAGCGTCGTGCCATTTACCGTCATCGCCAGGCTGACGTTATCTGCCAGTGCGCCACCGCCCACCAGCCAGCGGCGCAGGTCGCCGTCGGTAAATACGCCTTTCACCTGCAACTGCTCATCACATACGGCAACCAGGCCGAGCCCGGTGCGGCTCAGTTCGAGCATCGCGTCCATGATGCTGGCGTGAATACTCACCTGTGGCACGTCGGCGTCGCGGCGCATCAGATGATGCACTTTATTCAGCAAGCGCGCGCCCAGTGCGCCAGCCGGATGCGAACGGGCGAAATCTTCTTCATTGAAACCACGGGCCTGCATTACGGCCATCGCCAGCGCATCGCCCATCATCAGCGTATTCACAGTGCTGGAAGTGGGGGCTAAACGCATCGGGCAGGCTTCACGTTCCACGGAAATATCCAGCACCGCTTTTGCCGCTAAACCCAACGGCGAGTGGGATTTTCCGGTCATCGCCAGCAGAACAACGGATTTTTCTTCCAGTCGCGGGATGATGAGATCCAGCTCTTTCGCGCCGCCGGAGTAGGAGATAAACAGCATCACGTCCTGGCTTTCCACCATGCCTAAATCGCCGTGCAGCGCCTCAGCCGGGTGAACAAAGAACGCGGGTGTACCGGTGCTGGCAAAGGTTGCGGCGAGTTTTTTACCGATATGGCCCGATTTTCCGATGCCGGAAACAATCAGTTTGCCTTTGCAATTAATGATGGCTTCGGCGGCTTTGATAAAGTCATCACCCAGGCGGTCCGGAAGCTGACTGGCTTCCTGAAGTTCCAGCATTAGCGTTTGACGGCCCGCTTCCAGTAAAAAAGTGTTGTCCGCAATCATGGCGTTGCATCCTGTCATTTTTGTATGTCAAAGGTGTAGGGATCGGCGTTTACCGATGCGCGCGTAAGGGTACTGAATTCGTATCTTCAATACCAATAGCGCGATCAAGGTCTGGGCGTTTTGCTTAGGGTGAAGTTTTTTTCTTTGCAACGCGTGATGGCGCTTCCTTGAGGCGTCGCGATTGCTTTACCATAATTACCTCTTGCCGATATTGTTAAATGGATGTCCCATGTTGAAGCGTCGTTATATCGCCTTACTGCCCCTGTGTGTCCTGCTCGCTGCCTGTAGCAGCAAACCAAAAACCACCGCCGCCGCACCGGCAACGGCTGGCACGCCATCCGGCGGCTTCCTGCTGGAGCCGCAGCACAATGCGCTGATCCCGACCGGTGATTTCGCTAACAACCCGGCGGCAGAGCAGTTCATCGATAAGATGGTGAGCAAGCATGGCTTTGACCGACAACAACTGCACGAAATTCTCTCCCAGGCGAAGCGTCTCGATTATGTGTTGCGTCTGATGGATCGCCAGGCACCGACCGGCCTACCGCCGAGTGGGCCAAACGGCGCGTGGCTGCGCTATCGCAAACAGTTTATCACCCCGGACAACGTACAAAACGGCGTCGCGTTCTGGAATCAACATGAAGCGGCGCTGAAACGCGCATGGCAGGTGTACGGCGTGCCACCGGAAATTATCGTCGGCATTGTCGGCGTTGAAACCCGCTGGGGCCGCGTGATGGGCAAAACCCGTATCCTCGATGCGCTGGCGACACTCTCCTTTAACTACCCGCGCCGCGCGGAGTACTTCTCTGGCGAACTGGAAACCTTCCTGCTGATGGCGCGTGATGAAAGCGATGACCCGCTTGATTTGAAAGGTTCCTTCGCAGGCGCAATGGGCTACGGCCAGTTCATGCCGTCCTCATACAAACAGTATGCCGTTGATTTTAATGGCGATGGGCACATCAACCTGTGGGATCCTGAAGATGCCATTGGCAGCGTGGCAAACTACTTCAAACAGCACGGCTGGGTGAAGGGCGACCAGGTGGCGGTGCAGGCGATGGGCCAGGCGCCGGGGCTGGAAAACGGCTTTAAAACTAAATACAGTGTGTCGCAGCTTGCTGCCGCAGGGCTGACGCCGATGAATTCGCTGGGCAATCATCAGCAGGCCAGCCTGCTGCGTCTGGATGTCGGCACCGGTTATCAGTACTGGTACGGCTTGCCGAACTTCTACACCATCACCCGCTATAACCACAGTACGCACTATGCGATGGCTGTCTGGCAGCTTGGTCAGGCTGTCGCACTGGCTCGCGTTCAGTAATCCTTCTTCCCCTCCCATCCGGGAGGGGAGTTACATTTCGATACACCCTCAGGCGCTGACAAGGATTTACATTCATCTGCTCGCTGTTTATTGTTATGTTATAACATAAACATTGGGGCGCTATTGATGTCATCTTCGCTTTTCTCCCTCTCCAGCCTGAAACGCCTGGCGGGCGTATGCCTGCTGCTGGCGTTTATCTGGCTGGTCACCTGGTGGGCGGTATCACTGCCATGATTGTGCTGGATAACCTTCTTGTCGGCTATGACGGCGAGGCGATTGCGCCGCCTATTGATGGATGCATTACGCGTGGCAGCCTGATGGCGATTGTGGGTGAGAATGGCTGCGGTAAATCGACGCTGCTAAAAACCGTCGCCGGATTTATTCCGCCTGTAAGCGGGCGTGTGCACTGGCAGACGCGTCGCCCGGTTATCGGCTGGCTGGCGCAGCGGCAGGCGCTCGATCAGCAGTTTCCGGTAACGGTGCAGGACGTCGTGTGCCAGGGGGTATGGCCGCGCATCTCATTGTGTTTCGGCATTGATCGGATGGTGCGCCGACGCGTAGCTGACGCGCTGGATCGGGTAGGGTTGCTGTCGCTGGCGAAAACAGCGATAGGCAGTTTATCCGGCGGCCAGTTTCAGCGCATGCTTTTTGCCCGAATCTTAGTGCAGCAGGCCCCGTTGGTAATGCTGGATGAACCCTTTACCGGCGTCGATGAAACGACGACTGAGATGCTGATGTCGCTGATCCTGGATATGCAGCGGCATGGGCAAACGGTGCTGGCGGTGCTGCATGACAGCGAAAAAGTAGCGCGCTTTTTTCCGCAGGTGCTTGAGCTGGGCGGTGTGCGCGAAATATCCCCGATGTTACCCGCGAGGTCAGCATGATCTGGCATACCTTTTTTCAACCGTTTATCGAGTTTGGCTTTATGCGTCGGGCGCTGATGGTGTGCCTCGCGCTCTCACTGAGCACCACGCTGCTGGGCGTATTTCTCCTGTTGCGGCGAATGAGCTTAATGGGCGATGCCTTGTCGCATGCCATTCTGCCCGGCGTTGCTGTGGGCTATTTAATGAATGGAATGTCATTGCTGGCAATGACGATCGGCGGTTTCGTGGCAGGGATCGCCGTGGCGCTGGGGGCGGGCTGGGTGAGTCGCCGCACGCTGCTGAAGGAGGATGCCAGTTTTGCCGGATTCTATCTGGGCTCGCTGGCGCTGGGCGTGACGCTGGTGTCACTGCGCGGCTCAAACGTCGATCTGCTGCATTTGTTGTTTGGCTCGATTCTGGCAGTAGACGGACCTTCGGCACTGTTTGTCGCGCTGGTGGCCAGCATCACGCTGATCGCTCTGGCGGTGTGTTATCGCGGCCTGGTGGTTGAAGCGTTCGACAGCAGTTGGTTGCAGGTGAATGCCCGCTGGCTGCCATCAGCGTTACACGGTTTATTCCTCGCTCTGCTGGTGCTGAACCTGGTGGCCGGGTTTCAGGTGCTCGGTACATTGATGGCGGTGGGCGTGATGATGCTGCCCGCAATAGCGGCCCGCTGCTGGGCACAGACTCTGCCCGCTATGCTCGGGCTGGCGGGGCTTTGCGGCGTGCTTTGTGCCTGGATTGGGCTGAGCTTCTCGTGGGCGGCTAGCCTTCCGGCCGGGCCGGCTATTGTGCTGACCGCCAGTCTGATTTTTCTTTTTTCGCTGATTTTTGGCACGCGCAGCAGGCTGGCTTATCGCTTGCGAGCGCTTTTAACTGAGGGGATGGTATGAAAATGAAGAAGGTAATTCTGGCGCTGGTGCTGGGGTTAATCGCGCAGGGTGCGATGGCGAAAACGCTCAATGTGGTCACCAGTTTTTCGGTGCTGGGCGATATCACGCAGCAGGTTGGGGGCGATGTGGTGAAGGTAACGACGCTGGTGGGGCCGGACGGCGATCCGCATACTTTTGAGCCGTCGCCGAAAGAGAGCGCATTGCTGAGTAAAGCGGATGTGGTGGTGGTGAACGGTCTGGGGCTGGAAGGGTGGATTGACCGTTTAGTCAAAGCGTCTGGATTTAAAGGCCAACTGGTCGTTGCCTCTCAGGGCATTGCCACGCAAACGCTGGAGGAAGACGGACAAACGGTGACGGACCCGCACGCCTGGAATAACGTGGCGAACGGCGTTATTTATGCGCAGAACATTACCGAGGGGCTCGCCAAAGCTGACCCGCAGGACGCCAGCGTCATTAAAGCCCGCGGTGCGAAATATGTCGCTAAGCTCAGGGCGCTGGATAGCTGGGTGAAGCAGCGTTTCAGCCCCATTCCGCGCGAGAAGCGTAAGGTGCTGACCAGTCACGATGCATTCGGCTATTTTGCCAAAGCCTATCAGGTGGACTTCCTGTCGCCGCAGGGGCTGTCATCGGAAAGCGAAGCGAACGCGGCGGATGTCGGCACGTTGATTAAACAAATCAAGGCCGACGGTGTGCATACCTGGTTTATGGAAAACCAGCTTGATCCGCGCCTGGTCAAACAGATTGCATCCGCCACCGGTGCGCAGGCGGGTGGCGAGCTCTATCCTGAAGCGTTATCAAAACCGGGCGGTGTGGCGGACAGCTACGTGAATATGGTGCGGCATAACGTAGATACTATTGTCAAAAGCATGCAGTAATGACTGTCATCCCCCAGGCTCCATCGGGGGATTTTCCACTTTTTCTGAACCCCCCTCGTAAAATCGACACCTCGCCCCCATCTGTGTTGGGAAAGTGCTATCTTGTCCGACAGATATCTACCTGATAGGAGGGGTGATGACTGACAGCGAATTATTTCAACTGAGTGAAAAGGTCGGGCAAGCGCTGAAGGCGCAGGGCGCAACGGTAACCGCGGCTGAATCCTGCACCGGTGGCTGGATTGCCAAAACCCTGACCGATGTCGCGGGAAGTTCCGCGTGGTTTGAGCGCGGCTTTGTCACCTACAGTAATGAAGCTAAATCACAAATGATTGGCGTCAGTGCGGTGACGCTGGAACAGCACGGCGCGGTGAGCGAACCGGTCGTGGTCGAAATGGCCGTGGGCGCGTTACGGGCAGCGCGTGCCTCTTATGCGGTATCGGTTAGCGGCATTGCCGGGCCGGATGGCGGTAGCGATGAGAAGCCTGTCGGCACCGTGTGGTTTGGCGTGGCAAGTGCCGCCGGACAAGGTGTAACCCAGCGTGAATGCTTTGCGGGCGACCGGGAATCGGTACGCCGACAGGCCACGGCATTTGCCTTACAACTGCTCTGGCAACAATTTCTACAAAACACTTGATACTGTATGACCATACAGTATAATTGCTTCAACAGAACAGAATTCATTCCCCGGGCTTGCTCGGCATGACAGGAGTAAAAATGGCTATCGACGAAAACAAACAGAAAGCGTTGGCGGCAGCACTGGGCCAAATTGAGAAGCAATTCGGCAAAGGCTCCATCATGCGCCTGGGTGAAGACCGTACCATGGACGTGGAAACCATCTCCACTGGTTCGCTTTCACTGGATATCGCACTGGGTGCAGGCGGTCTGCCGATGGGGCGTATCGTCGAAATCTACGGGCCTGAATCTTCCGGTAAAACGACGCTGACCCTGCAGGTCATCGCCGCAGCACAGCGTGAAGGTAAAACCTGTGCCTTCATCGATGCAGAGCATGCGCTGGACCCTGTCTATGCACGTAAGTTAGGCGTTGATATCGACAACCTGCTGTGCTCCCAGCCAGATACCGGTGAACAAGCGCTGGAAATCTGTGATGCGCTGGCGCGCTCTGGTGCGGTTGACGTGCTGGTTGTTGACTCCGTTGCGGCACTGACGCCGAAAGCGGAAATTGAAGGCGAAATCGGTGACTCTCATATGGGCCTTGCGGCGCGTATGATGAGCCAGGCGATGCGTAAGCTGGCTGGTAACCTGAAACAGTCCAACACGCTGCTTATCTTCATCAACCAGATCCGTATGAAAATTGGCGTCATGTTCGGTAACCCGGAAACCACGACCGGTGGTAACGCGCTGAAATTCTATGCGTCCGTTCGTCTGGACATCCGTCGTATCGGCGCGGTGAAAGAGGGTGATAACGTCATCGGTAGCGAAACCCGCGTGAAAGTGGTGAAAAACAAAATCGCTGCACCGTTCAAACAGGCAGAATTCCAGATCCTCTACGGTGAAGGTATTAACTTCCTGGGCGAGTTGGTAGACCTGGGCGTGAAAGAGAAGCTGATCGAAAAAGCGGGTGCCTGGTATAGCTACAACGGCGACAAAATTGGTCAGGGTAAAGCGAACGCTATCTCCTGGCTGAAAGAGAACCCGGCGGCGGCGAAAGAAATCGAGAAGAAAGTGCGTGAGCTGCTGCTCAGCAATCAAGATTCTTCGCCGGATTTCGTGGTCGATGAAAACGACACGCACGCGAAAGAAACTAACGAAGATTTCTGATAACCTCTCATCAGAAACAGAAGGGCTGCCGATGCAGCCCTTTTTGCATTTGAAGGAGCGGGAGAAAGATGAACGAGAATACACCACGCCGCTCGGCGTATGCCCGCTTGCTGGATCGCGCGATTCGCATTCTGGCAATGCGCGACCACAGTGAGCAGGAACTGCGTCGCAAGCTTATTGCGCCGGTGATGACGAAGAATGGCCCTGAACCTGTTGATGCACCAGAAGAAGATGTGGAAAAGGTCATTGCCTGGTGCCATGAAAACCGCTATCTCGATGATTTGCGATTTGTCGGACAGTTTATCGCCAGCCGCAGCCGCAAGGGTTATGGTCCCGCACGTATTCGGCAGGAACTTGGTCAGAAAGGTATTCAGCGTAATGATATTGAACAGGCTATGCGCGAGTGCGATATCGATTGGGGAACGCTGGCGCGTAACCAGGCGGAGCGTAAATATGGCGATCCATTACCGATCACATTTGCCGAAAAAGTAAAAATCCAGCGCTTTTTGCTCAATCGCGGCTATCTGATGGAAGATATCCAGGAAATATGGCGAAATTTTGACGATTGAGCGCACGGGGGATTTTACTTCCCTTTAAAGAAAACTTATCTTATTCCCACTTTTTCCGTCTGGTAGCAAGTTGAACAACAAATGACCTGCTACGACGGCGACCATTCGTTAGCTTGATTTCAGGATAATTATGAGCAAGAGCACCGCTGAGATCCGTCAGGCGTTTCTCGACTTTTTCCATAGCAAGGGACATCAGGTAGTTGCCAGCAGCTCCCTGGTGCCGAATAACGATCCGACCCTCCTGTTTACCAACGCCGGGATGAACCAGTTCAAGGATGTTTTCCTTGGTCTCGACAAACGTAATTATTCTCGCGCAACGACTGCGCAGCGTTGCGTTCGTGCGGGTGGTAAACATAACGATCTGGAAAACGTCGGTTACACCGCGCGTCACCACACTTTCTTCGAAATGCTGGGTAACTTCAGCTTCGGCGACTACTTCAAACACGATGCTATTCAGTACGCGTGGGAATTGCTGACCGGTGAAAACTGGTTCGCCCTGCCGAAAGAGCGTCTGTGGGTGACCGTTTATGAAACCGATGACGAAGCTTACGAAATCTGGGAGAAAGAAGTCGGTATCCCGCGTGAGCGCATCATCCGCATCGGCGACAATAAAGGCGCGCCGTATGCTTCCGATAACTTCTGGCAGATGGGCGATACCGGCCCATGCGGCCCGTGCACCGAGATCTTCTACGATCACGGCGACCACATCTGGGGTGGCCCTCCGGGAACGCCTGAAGAAGACGGCGACCGTTACATCGAGATCTGGAACATCGTCTTCATGCAGTTCAACCGTCAGGCTGACGGTACAATGGAGCCGCTGCCGAAGCCGTCCGTCGACACCGGTATGGGCCTGGAACGTATCACTGCGGTACTGCAACACGTCAACTCTAACTATGAAATTGACCTGTTCCGTAAGCTGATTGATTCCGTGGCTAAAGTCACTGGCGCGACTGACCTGACGAACAAGTCACTGCGCGTTATTGCGGACCACATTCGTTCCTGTGCGTTCCTGATTGCTGATGGCGTTACGCCGTCGAATGAAAACCGTGGCTATGTGCTGCGCCGTATCATTCGTCGTGCCATCCGTCATGGCAACATGCTGGGCGCGAAAGATACCTTCTTCTATAAGCTGGTTGGCCCGTTGATCGATGTGATGGGTTCAGCTGGTGAAGAACTGAAACGCCAGCAGGCTCAGGTTGAACAGGTTCTGAAAACCGAAGAAGAGCAGTTTGCCCGTACGCTGGAACGCGGCCTGGCGTTGCTGGACGAAGAGTTGTCTAAGCTGACTGGCGATACGCTGGACGGTGAAACCGCTTTCCGTCTGTATGACACCTACGGCTTCCCGGTTGACCTGACGGCGGACGTTTGCCGTGAACGCGGGCTGAAAGTGGACGAAGAGGGCTTTGAAGCCGCGATGGAAGAACAGCGCCGTCGTGCGCGTGAATCCAGCGGTTTCGGCGCAGACTATAACGCGATGATCCGCGTTGATGGTGCATCAGAATTCAAAGGCTACGATCATCTTGAACTGAACGGCAAAGTCACCGCGTTGTTTATCGACGGTAAAGCGGTTGATAGCATGGCGGCCGGTCAGGAAGCGGTTGTCATTCTGGACCAGACCCCGTTCTATGCGGAATCTGGCGGTCAGGTTGGTGATAAAGGCGAGTTGAAAGGCGCGGGCTTTAGCTTCAGCGTGAACGACACGCAGAAATATGGTCAGGCGATTGGTCATCTCGGCAAACTGACGGCGGGTTCCCTGAAAGTGGGTGACGCGGTGCAGGCCGACGTTGATGAAGCGCGTCGTGGGCGTATTCGTCTGAACCACTCCGCCACGCACCTGATGCACGCGGCGCTGCGCCAGATTCTGGGCACGCATGTGGCGCAGAAAGGTTCTCTGGTGAATGATAAAGTTCTGCGTTTCGATTTCTCGCATTTCGAAGCGATGAAACCGGAAGAGATTCGCGCGGTCGAAGATCTGGTTAATGCCCAGATTCGTCGTAACCTGCCGGTTGAAACCAACGTAATGGATCTCGACGCGGCAAAAGCGAAGGGCGCGATGGCGCTGTTCGGCGAAAAATATGATGACCGCGTTCGCGTGCTGAGCATGGGCGATTTCTCTACTGAGCTGTGCGGCGGTACTCACGCTTCACGCACGGGTGATATCGGTCTGTTCCGTATTGTGTCCGAATCCGGAACGGCGGCAGGTGTTCGCCGTATCGAAGCAGTAACCGGTGAAGGCGCGATTGCCAGCCTGCATGCAGAAAGCGATCGTTTGGGTGATATCGCCCAGTTGCTGAAAGGCGATAGCCATAACCTGACGGAGAAATTGCGCACCGTTCTGGAACGTACCCGTCAACTGGAGAAAGAGCTGCAGCAACTGAAAGAGCAGGCGGCAGCGCAGGAGAGTGCAAACCTTTCCAGCAAAGCAGAAAACATCAACGGCGTTAAGCTGCTGGTGAGCGAGCTTTCCGGCGTTGAGCCGAAAATGCTGCGTACGATGGTTGACGATCTGAAGAACCAGCTGGGTTCCGCCATTATTGTGCTGGCGACCGTTGCTGACGATAAGGTTTCTCTGATTGCGGGCGTGTCTAAGGATGTCACTGACCGCGTTAAAGCAGGGGAGCTCATCGGCATGGTGGCTCAGCAGGTTGGTGGTAAAGGCGGTGGTCGCCCGGACATGGCGCAAGCCGGTGGTACCGATGCGACGGCGCTTCCAGCCGCGTTGGCCAGTGTGAAAGATTGGGTAAGCGCTAAGCTGTAACAAAAATAAATCCTGTGTGGGCGTCTTAACGTTAATTGTTAAGACGCCTTGCATATGGAGTACTGATAACGATAAAGTCAGGTTGAAGTCATGTATATCGGCTAAACTTACATTTAACAGAATGTGATGCAGTGACGGTTACACCAGATGTTTGTCACAGCGTACGTTTGGCGTTATGCACGAAGCGTTCAGGTCAAATCAAGGAAGCCTGAGGGTGAGTGTGTATATGATGGATATGCCGGGATACAGAGAGACCCGACTCTTTTAATCTTTCAAGGAGCAAAGAATGCTGATTCTGACTCGTCGAGTTGGTGAGACCCTCATGATTGGAGATGAGGTCACTGTGACAGTTTTAGGGGTGAAGGGTAACCAGGTGCGTATCGGCGTTAACGCTCCGAAAGAAGTATCCGTTCACCGTGAAGAGATCTACCAGCGTATCCAGGCTGAAAAATCCCAGCAGTCCAGTTACTAAGTTCTCGCGTCTCACCTTCCGGTGAGACGCATCCTTCCCAGATTTCCCGTTTAACCTCTTCGTTTTCTTCTCGCTTTCTTCTCTTTTTCATCCTGTCGTGATTTTGTCGCCTCTGTTGCGCCACATTCTTTCTGTTTTGTTTTACCGTGAGTTAGCGATTTTACTGTTGAGAAAACAGTCTTTTTGCCGTTTTTAACGTCTAATTGTGCGCGAAGTGTGCAAACGATAAAAGGTCTCGAAAAATTGTTTGACTTATAAAGCCCAGAAAGTAATATGTGCGCCACGCAGCGACGAAGAGCTTTTAACGAGTTCTCCGAAGCACTCGAAAGAGGCGTGTGGTGAGGTGGCCGAGAGGCTGAAGGCGCTCCCCTGCTAAGGGAGTATGCGGTCAAAAGCTGCATCCGGGGTTCGAATCCCCGCCTCACCGCCATTTTGCATCCGTAGCTCAGCTGGATAGAGTACTCGGCTACGAACCGAGCGGTCGGAGGTTCGAATCCTCCCGGATGCACCATATTCTCCGAAATAGCAGTGGGTTTGTTGTTTCATGTTCCGCGAAATAATCGCGAGCACCAGGGAGGATAGCGTTGCTTTAGCAACGACCTGTAGGGCAAGGCGCAGCCGAGTAATCCTCCCGGATGCACCATCTTACTTAACATTGCATTAGTGATGTTAAATCAGAGTAGTATCAGAGTAGTAAAGTAAGTTTCCCGATGCATCCGTAGCTCAGCTGGATAGAGTACTCGGCTACGAACCGAGCGGTCGGAGGTTCGAATCCTCCCGGATGCACCATCTTACTTGATATCATTTCAGTGATATCAACATCGGCAGTAAAGCAAGTTTCCCGATGCATCCGTAGCTCAGCTGGATAGAGTACTCGGCTACGAACCGAGCGGTCGGAGGTTCGAATCCTCCCGGATGCACCATATTCTCCAGGATAACAGCGAGTCTGTTGTTTCAGGTTCTGCGAAGACACCGCAGGCACCAGGGAGGAAAGCGTTGCTTTAGCAACGACCCATCGGGCGAGGCGCAGCCGAGTAATCCTCCCGGATGCACCATCTTATCCAGAACAACAGCAAGTCTCTTATTTCCTCCCTTGATACACTTACAAAATCCTAATTTTTTCTAAACCCTTCCTCTCTGCCTATTTCCAACGCGTCTGTCAGCGACAAAAACCGCCTTTTACGTTAAAGTAACATCTCACTTTATCTTGTCTGTGAGAACGGGATGTACGAACGCTACGCGGGATTAATCTTTGATATGGATGGCACCATCCTGGACACCGAACCTACGCACCGTAAAGCGTGGCACGAGGTGCTGGGGCGTTATGGTATGCGTTTCGACGAGCAGGCGATGGTTGCCCTTAACGGTTCTCCAACCTGGCGTATCGCCCAGGCCATTATCGAACTTCATCAGGCCGATCTTGACCCTCATCTTCTGGCACAGGAAAAAACAGCCGCTGTTAAAGCGATGCTGCTGGACTCTGTGACGCCGTTGCCACTTATCGATGTAGTGAAAGCCTGGCATGGTCGTCGGCCAATGGCGGTCGGTACAGGCAGCGAGAGCGCTATTGCTGAAGCATTGCTGGCGCATCTGGGCCTGCGTCACTACTTTTCTGCGGTTGTCGCCGCCGATCACGTTAAGAATCACAAACCTGCACCGGATACCTTCCTTCTTTGCGCGGAACGTTTAGGCGTTGCGCCGGAAAAATGCGTCGTGTTTGAAGATGCGGATTTTGGCCTGCAGGCGGCCAGAAGCGCCGGTATGGACGCTGTGGATGTCCGTCTGCTGTGAGTGACGGGCTGGCGCTGGCGTCGTTATTCGCCAGCAGCTTTCTGAGCGCCACGCTGCTGCCGGGCAACTCGGAAGCGGTACTCGTGGCGCTTCTCGTCTCTGGCCTCAGCCACCCCTGGCTTTTAGTATTAATAGCAACAATGGGTAATAGCCTTGGTGGGGCAACAAACGTTATCCTTGGACGGTTGTTTCCCGTGCGTAAGCAATCGCGCTGGCAGGAAAAAGCGACATCCTGGTTAAAACGTTACGGCGCAGCCACACTGTTACTGAGCTGGATGCCCGTTATCGGTGATTTACTGTGTCTGCTGGCGGGATGGATGCGCATCTCCTGGGGACCGGTGCTCTTTTTTTTATGTCTTGGAAAAGCGTTACGCTACATCGCTGTAGCGGCGGCGACACTCCAGGGTATGACGTGGTGGCACTAATTGGATTGCTTGTGACCTTTAATCGTCAACCATTACAATTATGCTTAATAAAATGATATCGACAGGCGGGAGGTCAATTTGATCCCGGATGTATCACAGGCACTGACCTGGCTGGAAAAACACCCTGAAGCACTGAAAGGGATAAATCGTGGTCTGGAGCGTGAGACGCTGCGCGTTAACGCTGATGGCTCACTGGCAACGACTGGGCACCCGGCATCGCTGGGCTCGACGTTGACCCATAAATGGATCACCACCGATTTTGCCGAAGCGCTGCTGGAATTTATCACTCCGGTTGATGGCGACGTCAACCATATGCTCACTTTCCTGCGTGACATTCACCGTTATACGGCGCGTCATCTTGGCGATGAACGGATGTGGCCGCTGAGTATGCCATGCTATATCGCGCCGGGCCAGGATATCGAACTGGCACAGTACGGTACGTCTAACGTCGGCCGTCTGAAAACGCTGTATCGCGAAGGGCTGAAGAACCGCTACGGTGCGTTGATGCAGACCATTTCTGGTGTGCATTACAACTTCTCTCTGCCGATGGCATTCTGGCAGGCGAAATGCGGCGTGACGGATGCTGAGAGCGGTAAAGAGGCGATCTCTGCCGGTTATTTACGCGCGATCCGCAACTACTACCGCTTTGGTTGGGTGATCCCGTATCTGTTTGGTGCGTCTCCGGCGATTTGTTCTTCATTCCTGCAAGGGAAAGAGAGCGCGCTGCCGTTTGAGAAAACCGAGTGTGGCATGTACTACTTACCTTACGCCACGTCTCTGCGCCTGAGCGATCTTGGCTATACCAATAAATCGCAAAGCAATCTCGGAATTACGTTTAACGAATTGCACGAATACGTGGCAGGATTAAAGCGGGCTATCAAAACGCCGTCGGAAGAATATGCGCGTATTGGCGTTGAGAAAGACGGTAAGCGTCTGCAAATCAACAGCAATATTTTGCAGATTGAGAACGAGCTCTATGCGCCGATTCGCCCGAAACGTGTTACTCGCAGCGGCGAAAATCCGTCCGATGCGCTGTTGCGTGGCGGGATTGAGTACATTGAAGTGCGCTCGCTGGATATCAACCCGTTCTCGCCAATTGGCGTGGATGAGCAGCAGATTCGCTTCCTTGACCTGTTTATGGTCTGGTGCGTGCTGGCCGATGCGCCAGAAATGAGCAGCCAGGAGCTGCAATGTACACGTACCAACTGGAATCGTGTGATTCTGGAAGGGCGTAAACCGGGTCTGACGCTGGGCATTGGTTGCGAAACCGCGCAGTTCCCGCTGCCGAAAGTGGGTAAAGATCTGTTCCGCGATCTAAAACGCGTGGCGCAGACGATGGACAGCATTGAAGGCGGTGAGGCTTACCAGAAAGTGTGCGATGAACTGGTCGCCTGCTTTGATAATCCGGAATTAACTTTCTCAGCCCGCATTCTGCGTTCTATGCTTGATGAAGGGATTGGCGGAACGGGTAAGGCGCTGGCGGAGCAGTATCGAAATATGCTGCGTGAAGAGCCGCTGGAGATCCTCACAGAAGAGGGGTTTGCTGTGGAACGTGATGCATCCGTTGAACGTCAGCGTAAGCTGGAAGCGGCGGATACGGAATCATTTGAAGCGTTACTGGCAAAACACGCCTGACAGAAAAGAAAAAGGCCACATCACTGTGGCCAAATATACATCTCTGAATTCAGGGATGATGATAACAAATGCGCGTCTTTCATATACTCAGACTCGCACTGGAATGAAGAGTTCAGTTTTTTTTAAAAAAAAATCACTTTATCCCAAAAAGTCCTGACCAAAATGGCTTAAAGGTATTATTTTTCAATATGTTATGATGAAAAAATAAAATGCCGAGGATGAGGGATACACCGGAGGTTACGAAATGCCGTTGTTAGATAGCTTCACTGTCGATCACACCCGTATGGAAGCACCAGCCGTCCGTGTAGCCAAAACGATGAACACGCCGCATGGTGACGCGATTACCGTTTTTGACCTGCGTTTCTGTGTGCCAAACAAAGAAGTGATGCCGGAAAAGGGTATTCACACGCTGGAGCACCTGTTCGCCGGGTTCATGCGTAATCACCTGAACGGTAACGGTGTTGAGATCATCGACATCTCCCCGATGGGCTGCCGCACCGGTTTTTATATGAGCCTGATTGGCACGCCAGATGAGCAGCGCGTAGCGGATGCGTGGAAAGCGGCGATGGCAGACGTCCTGAAAGTTCAGGATCAGAACCAGATCCCGGAACTGAACGTTTACCAGTGTGGTACGTATCAGATGCACTCCCTGGCAGAAGCGCAGGATATCGCGCGCCATATTCTCGATCGCGACGTGCGTGTGAACAGCAACGATGAGCTGGCGCTGCCGAAAGAGAAATTACAGGAACTGCACATTTAGTTTGGTTGTGCCGGTTAATCCGGCAAACATGATCGTATGAACAACGTAGACCCGGTAAGCCAGGCGCCACCGGGCAACAAAAAAGGGCCATCGGCCCTTTTTTTATATCGACATATTAATGCGCGCCACCGCCACCGCCGCCGGCACCAAATGGCGGTCTGGCAAACCACACCAGGCCCAGCAGGACGAGGAATATCCCCGCCGACACCCAGAATATCTCGTTTGCCGAGATAATCAGCCCCTGATTGGTTATCTGCTGCGCCAGCCAGCCGGAAGCCTGCTGTTGCGACATACCCATCCCCTCAAGCTGATTGTACATTGCCTGAGCATCTGGATTGTACGGCGTGACATACTCCGTTAACTGCGCATGGTGCAGCGATTCCCGGTTGGTCCACAATGTTGTAGTGATAGACGTCCCGATAGAGCCCGCCAGCGTACGTGTGAAGTTCGACAGGCTCGATGCCGCTGCCAGACGCTCAGGCGGTAAACCGGAGAGCGTAATGGTCGTCAGCGGCATAAAGAAGCATGCCACCGCAAAGCCCTGGATAAACTGCGGCCAGGCCGACGCACCGAAATCCATCCCCGGCTCGAACGTATACGCTCGCCAGTAGAAGCAGACCGCATACATAATAAAGCTGAAGGTGACCAGACGACGCATATCAAGCTTATGCGCAAAACGACCGATAATCGGCGACAGAATTACCGGTATCACCCCAACCGGTGCAGAGGCCAGCCCCGCCCATGTCGCGGTGTAGCCGTACACCTCCTGCAATAGCTGCGGCAGCAGAACGATTGCGCCGAAGTAAAGCATATAGGCCAGGCTGATACACAAACAGCCGATGGTAAAGTTTCGCGACTTAAAGAGCGAGAGATCGACTATCGGGTTATCGTCCGTCAGTTCCCAGACAATCAGGAAGCTTAGCGACACCACCGCCACAATGGTCAGCACGATGATTTCGGTGGAGTTGAACCAGTCGAGTTCTTTCCCCTGGTCGAGCATCACCTGCAGGCTACCGATCCCCAAAACCAACAGCGCCAGGCCAATACCGTCGATACGACGCTGTTCAGTACGCGTTTCACGCCCACGCAACGCCTGAATACTCATCAGCACGACCACGATACCAATCGGCACGTTGATGAAGAAAATCCAGCCCCAGTGATAGTTATCGCTGATATAGCCGCCGAGGATAGGCCCGCAAATCGGCGCAACGATAACGGTCATCGACCACAGCGCCAGCGCGATAGAGCGTTTGGCAGGCGGATAGTTGCTGAGCAACAAGCTTTGCGACAGCGGGATAAGCGGCCCGGCAACAATCCCCTGAATCACGCGGAAGAAGATCAGCATGCCCAGACTGTTGGAGACACCGCAGGCCCATGACGCGATAGCGAAGGCCACGGTAGACCACAGGAACAGTTTCACCTCACCGACGCGCTTCGCCAGCCATCCGGTAATCGGAATGGAGATGGCGTTTGCCACGCCGAATGAGGTGATAACCCAGGTGCCCTGGCTCAATGAGGAGCCAAGGTTACCGGCGATCGTCGGGATCGCTACGTTTGCGATGGTGGAGTCCAGCACCTGCATGAAAGTCGCAAGCGACAACGCAATGGTCATGATGACCAGTTGCGCGCCTTCCAGCGGTTTTTGCTGTTGCATTACACTCACCCCGGGATCAGTTGGCGTTGGCCTGCACGATGTCGTTGATCAGCTTGTTGACCGGATCGAGACTGATTTCGCGTGCGTTACTTTCGTAAGCCGGGCTGGTGCGGACCTGGCTTGCCAGGATCTGACCGTCACGATTCGACGTATCCACTTTCACCAGCGTGGAGAGGCCAATACGCAGCGGATGTTCCGCCAGCTGTTTTTCATCCAGCTCAACACGAACCGGCAGACGCTGAACCACTTTGATCCAGTTCCCGGTGGCGTTTTGCGCGGGCAGCAGCGAGAAGGCGCTACCGGTCCCCATATCGAGACCGACCACTTTGCCATGGTATTCCACGTCGTCGCCGTAAATATCAGAGATAACGGTGACCGGCTGGCCAATGCGCATGTGTGCCAGCTGCGTTTCTTTGAAGTTCGCATCAACCCACAAATTGTTCGCCGGAACAACCGCCATCAACGGGGTAGTTGGGCTGATTTGCGCACCAGGCTGTACGGCACGACGTGACACGTAACCGGTCATCGGGCTGACAATTTTGGTACGTTGCAGGGCCAGCCATGCGTTACGTACTTCGGTTGCCGCTTGTTTGACGGTCGGCTGGTCTTCCAGCTTCGTCCCCAGAATAATCGCCTGGTTAGCATTATATTGCTGGATAGCGACATCGAGTTCCGCCTGTGCGCTGGCAACGGCATCACGCGCGTGTTGCAGCTCTTCGCGGCCAATCAGGTTGGCGCTGCCCAGTGGAATACGGCGATTTAAGTCCGTTTGCGCCTGTGCCAGGGCGGTCTTTTTCACGTCGATGCTCGCCTGCAATTGCTTGCTGTTGATCATCGTTTGACGCATCTGACGTACGGTAGAGGCCAACGCGGTTTGCGCTTTTTCAAAGGCCTGCTGCGCATCGGTCTGATCGAGCGTGACCAGCACATCGCCTTTTTGCACGAAGTCGGTGTTATCGGCCCAGACTTTCGTCACGCTGCCGGACACCTGCGCCATAATTTGTACCTGGTTCCCTGCCACGTACGCGTCATCGGTTTCTTCAAAATGACGCAGTACTAAAAACCAGTAAATCCCATATGCCACAGCAATAATGACAAAGAGCAAGGTCAACAGCATCAGGGCACGTTTACGCGTGCCTTTTTTGTTGGCCGGTTGCTGCGGGGTTTGAGTCTCCGCATTTGCGCTCATGTTATTCTCCACGATCTTATTATTTCACATCGGCTGAGCCGACCTGTTTATCAGAAAGGCCAGCAGAGGGAGATCTGCTGGCCTGTCAGTTTTCTGTTATCAATCAGGATAATTGAGCGATATCCGGACTTAGCGCAGTGCCTCAAGGACAACGCCATCTTCATCCATCTGATCCAGACGGGTGAGAAGTTTCCGGGTGATATGCTCAAGCTGGTCTTTTTCAGCCGCGCTTAAAGAAGACCAGAGTTGGTGTAAGCAATGATGTTGCGGAGGCAAAACCTCACGCAGGAATTGATGACCTTTATCGGTTAACTGCAAATGCAGGCAACGGCGATCGTTGTCGCTTTCACGACGCTCGATCCAGCCGCGCTTTTCCAGCTCATCGGCGATACGGGTTGCATTGGTACGAGACGAGCCCAGCGCGCAGCTCAGCTCAGAAGGCTGAATGCTGTGATTTTCCTGAGACTCCAGCGTAATTAACGCCATAAACAATGTCTCGTTAATCCCCTGAGCTTTCAGCATTTTATTGCGGTTATCCAGCAGCTTGCCCTGCATGTGCATGCAAAGACGGGTCAGAAGAATTTCCTGAAACGGAAAATCTTCATGGCGGCTGGCGCGAAATTTTAGCATTTGTTCAATGGGCGTAAACGAACTATCCATTTGGGCATAACCTCATTAATTTCAGCCGATATAGTAACGACGGTGACAAATAAAGTAAATGAATTATTGATTCGAATTTATATGACGAATCTATCAAAGTGAAGGCCGGGCCGTTCCCCAGCCCGGAGCAAGCCGTGCAGGGAATTACGCCTGCGGTTGGTGCCGGTAGCCTCGCCACCACACCAACAGATTGAGCAGCGTAATGCATGCGCCAACCAGACAAACCCCGTTCCAGCCTGCGTGTTGCCAGGCCGAAGCGGAAATCAGCGACCCGGCCGCGCCGCCGATGAAATAGCAGGTCATGTAACCCGCGGTCAGACGGTTACGCGCATCGGGATGCACGCGATAAATCACCGTCTGGTTAGTGATATGTACACCCTGAACCATCAGATCGAGTACCAGAATACCGACGATGAGCGCCGCCACGGAGACCTGCCCGTACCAGATAGCCAGCCAGGAGAGCAGCAGCGCCAGCAGGCTTATCGTGGTGGTAAGATGCGCTTTACCTTTATCAGCAAGTGTACCCACCGGACGTGCGCCTAACGCGCCAGCCGCACCCACTAAGCCAAACAGACCAATGGTACCTTCGGAGAAGTGATAGGGTGCGCCAGCGAGCAGGAATGCCATGGACGTCCAGAGAATGCTGAAGCTGGCGAAGGTCAGGCAGCCCAGCAGCGCACGGGTGCGCAGCAGTTTGTTATGGGCAAACAGATGGTAGATTGAGCCAAGAATGCGCGGGTAGCTCAGGTGATTTTCCTGTTTGAGCTTCGGTAAACCCCGCCACAGCGCGAGCGCCAGAATCGCCATTAATACGCTGGCAACCCAGAACACGGTGCGCCAGCCGCCAAGGCTTGCCAGCAGCCCGGCGACGGTGCGCGCCAGCAGGATCCCAAGCAGCAGGCCACTCATCACCGTACCGACCACTCTGCCACGTTTTTCCGGTGCGGCGAGCGTGGCCGCCATCGGCACTAACAGCTGCGCAACCACCGAAAAGAGGCCGGTCAGCGCGGTACCCAGAATCATCATTCCCAACGATGTGCTGCTGGCGGTGATCAGCATCCCGCCAGCGGCGAGTAGCGTCATCACCACAATCAGCCGTCGACGTTCAAACATATCGCCCAGCGGCACCAGGAAAAGCAACCCGGCAGCATAGCCAAGCTGCGCTGCGGTGACGATAAAGCCAGCCTGGCTCGCACTCAGGGAAAATGCACGCGCAATGGCTTCGAGCAGCGGTTGTGCATAATAGTTGCTGGCAACGGCAAGCCCGGTGGCGACAGACATCAGGGCAATCAGCGCGGGACTCAGCCCGTGTGAGGTTTTGGTCATTGGGGTAAATTATTTTTGTGGTGATTATTATTGATGTTACCAATAATAACGGATGCAGGGGGAATTAAGTGAAATGAATAGTGGCGAGACGTGCGGTTTCTGTGGGGAGGGGCCCCTCACCCTAACCCTCTCCCACAGGGAGAGGGGACTGGGAGTGCATATCTGCCCGTCCTGCACCGGTTTTCTCCCTCTCCCTGTGGGAGAGGGCAGGGGTGAGGGGGTTATTTCTGCGCCGCCAGCGCTTCTTTCACCCAGCCATCAAACTGCGCCTGGTGCGCTTTGATCCAGCCATCAACGTGACCCTGAATATCTCCTTCCGATGCTTTACCTTCATGCATCATTGAGTTCTGGGCGTTAATGTCAGCAACCGGCAGTTTCATGATTGAGAACAGCTTCGCTGCCGCCGGGTTTTTCTCGGCCCAGACTTTGTTGGCAACAATGTGCATGGTGCTAACCGGGAAGCCATAGTTCGCACCGTTCGGCAGTTTGGTATCGATGTCTTTCTGCACGCCAGGCAGGGAAGAGAACGGCACCTGCAGCCATACCACATCTTTACCTGGCTTCATCACATCACTCACCCAGTACGGAGTCCAGGTGTAATAAAGCACCGGTTTGCCTTCTTTGTAGCGGGTGATGGTATCGGCCATCATCGCCGCATAGTTACCCTGGTTGTGGGTGACGGTTTTGGTCAGGCCATAGGCGTCCAGTTGGTGGTTAATCGCCGCTTCACAACCCCAGCCTGGGTTACAGCCGGTTAAATCTGCTTTGCCGTCGCCATTGCTGTCGAACAGTTTGGCGATTTTCGGATCTTTAAGCTGCTCAATATTGGTGATGTGATACTGGTCAGCGGTTTTCTTGTCGATCAGATAACCCTGAGCCGCACCGTTCACGAAGACACCTTCACGGTAGAATTTCTTATCGCCCCCGGCGGCGGCATACATATCGTCATGCAGCGGTTGCCAGTTGACGGCGGTAAAGGTGGAATCGCCCGACGCCAGCGAGGTGTACGCGACGTTGTAGTCGACTTCATCGGGCTTATTGACGGTATAGCCCAGTTTTTCCAGCGCACGGCTGACCAACAGGGTCTGGAAGGTTTCTTCCGTAATGGTGCTCTGAATGGGCTGTACGGTAACGCCTTTGCCCGGTAAATCCGCCGCAAAGGTGCTGGTGGAAACAAGGGTGGCGAAGGCTGTGGCTAACATTACGCTATGTCGCATCGTTGTTCCTTTTTTATGATGAGTATGGTTTGCAGAGCCCGGCGCGCGATGCGCCGGGTGAAAACAGGATTACTTGCTGAAAGGACGGGTCAGCAGACCCAGAGGACCCGTGGTGTACCAGCGGCGGTTGCCACGGCTGCGGGAATCGCGGCCGACGGCTTGCGTCAGGCGGTCGAGGATGATTGCCAGAATAACGATCCCGACGCCACCCACGGTTGCAAGGCCCATATCAAGACGGCCAATACCGCGCAGAACCATCTGCCCCAGGCCGCCCACGGCGATCATCGAGGCGATAACCACCATAGAGAGCGCCAGCATCAGCGTCTGGTTCACACCCGCCATAATGGTCGGCATCGCCAGAGGGAGCTGTACTTTGAACAGCATTTGACGCGGGCTGGCACCGAATGAGCGCGAAGCTTCAATCAGATCCGCTGGCACCTGGTTAATCCCCAAAATGGTCAGACGCACAATCGGCGGCAGGGCAAAGATAATGGTGACCACCACGCCCGGTACGTTACCGATACCGAACAGCATGACGATGGGCACCAGGTAAACGAACGCTGGCGTGGTCTGCATGGCATCCAGCAGCGGGCGAATAATTTTTGACGCCCGTGGACTGCGCGCCAGCCATATCCCCAACGGTAGCCCGATGATGATGCAGAACAGCAGTGCGGTCAGAACCAGCGCGAGGGTAATCATCGCCTGCGACCAGGCACCAATTGCGCCAATGGCAATCAGCGACACCAGCGTGGCGACACCCATGCTGAGGCTCGACATCTGCCAGGCAATCAGGGCGAAAACGATAATTGCCACCGGCGCCGGCATCCCCAACAGCAACTGTTGAAAAGCACTGAGGATATAATCGATCGGTACGCGGATCCCCTGGAATACCGGGCGGAAATGCAGAACAACCCAGTCGATCCCTTGCGTCACCCAGCTATCCAGCGGGATCAGCGTCTTATGGAAAGGGTCCATGATATTGAAATGTTCTGGCTGCGGCGCGGGGGCGCTGGTCAGCCAGTCTGCGCCGCCACCGCCATCGGCAGGCGCGCTGCCCCAGGCGTCGGCGGATTGTGCGGCGTTATCGGCCGCCGGTGCGGTATCCCACGGATTGGATTGATCAGCCATTGTTTGTCACCTCGCGATCTAAAGCCTGTAGAAGCATGCGTTTAGAAATAACGCCAACGTACTGCTGTTCTTCCCCAACAACCGGGACCGCGCACGGTGCCTGGCCGACGTGAGAGAGCAATTCGCTGAGCGGTGTTTCTGCGTCAACCACTAATGGCGGATCCAACAAGGCGCTTTCAATTCCCTGGCCTGCGCTCAGGGCAGCTTTCAGCGTATCAATGGAGACAATCCCAACAAACTTATTCCCGCGTTCGATGACATAACCATATTCACGGTCATCATCCTGCAATAATTTCAGGGCAGATCGCGGGCCGAATCCGGGTGTTTTTCGGATAATGCCTGCCGGGCTTCGACGGGCAATATCTTTCGCGCTAAACACCTGGCTGATATCGACGCCACGGAAGAAGGTGCGCACATAATCATTTGCCGGATTATTGAGAATTTCATCCGGAGTGCCGACCTGTACCACTTCACCATTTTGCATAATGGCGATGCGATCGCCAATTCGCATGGCTTCGTCGAGATCGTGGGAAATAAAGACGATGGTGCGCTGATGTTTGGCCTGTAATTTTACCAGTTCGTCCTGCATTTCCGTTCGAATTAATGGGTCGAGTGCCGAGAAGGCTTCATCCATTAATAAGATATCGGGGTTGATGGCCAGCGCACGGGCTAAACCAACACGTTGACGCATACCGCCAGAGAGCTCGTCCGGGTAAGAGTGGGCATAATTTTCCAGCCCGACCTGACGCAGCGCGTCCAGGGCTTTCTCCTGACGTTCAGCGGTTGTAACGCCCGCCAGCTCCATGCCGAAGGCGGCGTTGTCGACCACGGTCATATGGGGCATCAGAGCGAACGACTGAAAGACCATCGCAATTTTCTTTCTGCGCACCTCGCGAAGCTCGGCATCAGAGATTTTGGCGATATCTACGCCGTCAATCAGCACCTGCCCGCGGGTTGGTTCAATCAGGCGATTGAGAAGGCGTACCATGGTTGATTTACCGGAACCGGATAATCCCATGATGACAAATATCTCGCCTTCTTCAATGGCCAGACTGGCGTCTTTAACGCCAAGCGATAATCCTGTTTTCTCCAGAATATGTTCTTTGCTGAGGCCTTTTTCAATGTATTTGAATGCGCGCTGTGGATGCTCGCCAAATACTTTATAAAGATTCTTCACTTCTAATTTAATTGCCATGCAATAATAGAATTCCCGTTATTTATTTATATCAATATGATTCCTGATGGAAATAATTACACGGGTATACCCTAACATACTGAGATTCTGTGACAACCCTTGGGAGCATTCTGCTTGCCGAAATTTGAAGGGCGAATTGCCGGGGCTTCCCATGATATAAGGGCTGCGGGCAATTCGAATTTTTCTGATATTTTTACGTTCTTCCACCGTAAATTTCACCTGAAAGCGATAAATTCAGGTGAAATGAAGAGACAAATAACAGTGTAGTAGCTCTAAGAATATTTGTGTGATTAATTGTGTTATTATGGAAATAATCCGGCAAAAAGTGAGGGCTATTTTTGCCGGAAAACGTTATTAGAAATTCCAATCGTCGTCGGTGGTTTCGACGGCTTTTCCCATCACATAAGAGGAACCTGAGCCGGAGAAAAAGTCGTGGTTTTCATCGGCGTTAGGGGAGAGTGCCGCGAGGATTGCCGGGTTCACTTCGGCCATTTCTGCCGGGAATAACGCTTCGTAGCCCAGATTCATCAGTGCCTTATTGGCGTTGTAGCAGAGAAACGCTTTTACCTCGTCGATCCAACCACTGTCAGCATAAAGCGCTTCGGTGTAGGCCAGTTCATTGTCATAGAGATCCATCAGCAAATCGAAGGCAAAATCTTTCAGCGCTTCACGCTCTGCTTCGCTTACTTTCTCCAGCCCTTTCTGATACTTATAGCCAATATAGTAACCGTGGACGGCTTCATCACGAATAATCAGGCGGATAAGATCGGCGGTATTGGTGAGCTTGCCCCGGCTCGACCAGTACATCGGCAACCAGAAGCCAGAATAGAAGAGGAACGACTCCAGAAATACGCTGGCAATTTTCTTCTTCAGCGGTTCATCGGCCTGATAACGTTCCAGCATCAGGTGCGCTTTTTTCTGCAACGGCGCGTTTTCTTCGCTCCACGCATAGGCGGCATCGACATCTTTTGTCTGACACAGCGTGGAGAAAATCGAACTGTAGGAGCGGGCGTGCACCGCCTCCATAAAGCTGATATTCGACATTACCGCTTCTTCGTGTGGCGTGAGCGAATCAGGCATCAGCGATGGCGCGCCTACCGTATTCTGAATCGTATCCAGCAGTGTCAGACCGGTGAACACGCGAATAGTAAGCTGCTGCTGGGCGGGCGTAAGGCCCTGCCAGGCAGGGATATCATTGGATAGTGGGACTTTTTCCGGCAGCCAGAAGTTGCTGGTCAGGCGATTCCACACCTCCAGATCTTTATCGTCCTGAATTTTATTCCAGTTGACGGCGCTGACGTGCGATAAACGGTTCATCCTTTTCTCCTTACAGCGCGCAGGACACGCAGCCTTCAATTTCGGTGCCTTCCAGCGCAAGCTGGCGCAGGCGAATGTAGTAGAGGGTTTTGATGCCTTTCTTCCAGGCGTATATTTGCGCTTTATTGATATCGCGCGTGGTGGCGGTATCGGGGAAGAACAGCGTTAATGACAACCCCTGATCGACATGACGCGTCGCTTCTGCGTAGGTGTCGATAATCGCTTGTGGGCCAATCTCATAGGCATCCTGATAAAGCGCCAGATTATCGTTATTCATAAACGGTGCGGGGTAGTACACGCGCCCGGTTTTCCCCTCTTTGCGAATCTCTACCTTTGACACGATCGGGTGAATGCTTGACGTGGCGTGGTTGATATAGGAAATCGACCCTGTCGGCGGTACCGCCTGCAAATTCTGGTTATAGATGCCATAGCACATCACCGCTTCGCGCAGTTGCCGCCAGTTTTCGTGGCTCGGTAAGGTAATGCCTGAGCGCTGGAAGAGGGCGCGAACACGGTCGTATTTTGGTTGCCAGTCACCTTCCAGATATTGCGTAAAGTACTCGCCGCTGGCATAGCGGGATTGCTCAAACCCAGCGAAGCGTTGCCCACGCTCGCGCGCCAGCAGCATTGATGTATGCAGGGCATGCCAGGTGACGGTGTAGAAGTAGAGGTTGGTAAATTCCAGCGCTTCCGGGCTACCGTATGCGATGCCTTCCCGCGCCAGATAACCGTGCAGATTCATCTGCCCAAGGCCGATGGCGTGTGAGGCGGCGTTACCTGCTTCAATCGATGGCACCGAACGGATATGACTCATATCGGATACCGCCGTCAGCCCGCGTATTGCGGTGGCGATGGTCAGGCCAAAGTTGGGCGAATCCATGGTGTGCGCGATGTTCAGCGAACCGAGATTGCAGGAGATATCATGCCCGGTGGCGGCATAATCGAGATTCTCATCGTAGGTTGAAGCGCTGTTAACCTGCAAAATCTCCGAGCACAGGTTGCTCATGTTGATGCGACCGGCAATCGGGTTCGCGCGGTTCACCGTATCTTCGTACATGATGTACGGGTAACCAGATTCAAACTGGATCTCGGCCAGCGTCTGGAAGAAATCACGCGCATTAATATATTTTTTGCGCACGCGGGTGTCCGCTTCCAGCTCGGCATACCTTTCGCTGATGGCGATATCGCCAAACGGTTTGCCGTACAGACGTTCGACATCATAGGGCGAGAAGAGCGCCATGTCGGCATTCTCTTTCGCTAACTGGAACGTGATATCGGGGATCACTACGCCAAGCGAAAGCGTTTTGATGCGAATTTTCTCGTCGGCATTTTCCCGCCTGGTATCAAGGAAACGCAAAATGTCCGGGTGATGCGCGTGTAAATACACGGCCCCCGCGCCCTGACGCGCGCCGAGCTGGTTGGCGTAGGAAAAGGCATCCTCCAGCATTTTCATCACCGGAATGACACCGGATGACTGATTTTCAATGCGCTTAATCGGCGCACCGGATTCACGCAGATTCGACAATAAAAAGGCCACGCCGCCGCCGCGTTTTGAGAGTTGAAGCGCTGAGTTCACCGCACGACCGATAGACTCCATATTGTCTTCTATACGTAGCAGGAAGCAGGAGACCAGCTCGCCGCGTTGTTGTTTTCCGCAATTGAGGAAGGTCGGCGTCGCGGGCTGGAAACGACCGGAAAGCATCTCATCGGTAAGCTGGCAGGCCAGCGCTTCGTCGCCCTGGGCGAGGGTTAGCGACACCATACAAACGCGGTCGGCGAAGTGTTCCAGATAGCGTTTGCCGTCGAAGGTCTTCAGCGCGTAGCTGGTGTAAAACTTCCATGCGCCGAGGAAGGTCTGGAAACGAAAACCGCTGGCATGCGCGTGTTTAATCAGCGCAGTGACGAACGCGGGGGGATAACGTTTAAGCACAGCGTCATCGTAGTAGCCTTCCGCGACCAACCAGCGCAGGCGCGCTTCTGCATCATTAAACGTGACGCTGTTCGGCTGAACATGAGCGGTCATAAAGGCATTTACGGCCTCACTGTCTTTTTCAAACTGAATCTGCCCGTTCCGGTCATACAGATTCAGCATCGCGTTAAGCGCATGATAGTCGGGCATGGCCTGGGTTACACGTTCTGCGGTTGTCGTTGCCAAAATTCGCTCACTCCTTTTCGCACTGTATCAATATCGTGTTGCGTGCCCATCAGCTCAAAGCGGTAGAGCCAGGGAACGTGGCATTTTTCTGCGATCACCGCGCCCGCGCGGCCATAGGCGTCGCCAAAGTTTCGGTTTCCCGCTGCAATCACGCCACGGATTAACGCCCGGTTTTGCGGGTCGTTCAGGAAGCGGATCACCTGACGCGGAACCGCACCTGCCGTACCGCCGCCGCCATAGCTGGGGACGACCAGAATGTACGGTTCCTCGACCTGGATTCGTTCACGCTCATTTAGCGGAATACGTATCGCAGGCAGCCCGAGGCGCACCATAAAGCGGTGTGTGTTCTCAGAGCTGCTGGAGAAGTAGACGAGACGGCTCATGCGTGAGCGGCAATGGCATCGGGGCGCAGGCGATTAATCATATCCGGGCGGAAGCCGGACCAGCGGGTTTCCCCCGCGATCACCACCGGAAGCTGGCGAAAGCCCTGTTCACGAAGGGTATCGGCCATCTCAGGATGCTGGTCGAGATTGACCATCTCGAAATCAAAACCGTGGCTTTCCATTGCCCGTTTGGTGGCGTGGCACTGGATGCAGTTATTACGAGTGTAAATAGTAATGCGCATGATTCGTATTTCCATTTAAAATGACAATAGGGCGCAGTTAAGAGCGTCGGTCCGGGAGTGGTTACCTGAAAGGAATACTAGATGTAGTTTTTGAAAACTTCAACCATACAATATATAGATGTTTGAACAAAAAAGCCCCCAGCGCGAAATGCGGCGGGGGCCGGGGATGTTTGCGAAAAAAATTACATGCGCATTGCGATAGCCAGACGGTTGAAGGCATTCATCAGGCTGATAGCGAAGGTCAGGTCGCTGATTTGCTCTGCGCTAAAATGCGTCAGCAGCGGTTGGTACACGCTATCTTCCGCGTGATGCTCGGCGATATGCGTTACGTCTTCGGCCCAGGTCAGTGCAGCGGCTTCTGCTTCACTGAAGTGATTACTCACTCTCCAGCCAGCCAGGGCGTCCAGTTTGGTCTGATCCACACCCGCTTTGCGCAGCGCTTTACTGTGCATCTCCAGGCAGAAGGCGCAACCGTTAATTTGTGAAACGCGCAGGTAGACGAGCTCCAGCAGGGTGCGGTCCAGAGAACTCTTTTCCAGGGCAAGGCTTGCCTGAACCATACCTTTGTACACGTCAGGGCTTAATTCGTTATAGGGTTGGCGCAGCAGGGTCATATTGTCTCTCCTCATTATCGATATGCATAAAAGTAGCACTATAATGGTCTGCATCAGATAGCCATATTATGAGTAAAAAAGCAGACCATGATGCAAAGCGATGGCCCACGTTATCGGCAGATTGCCAGGCAGCTGAAAACCGCAATAGAGGAAGGCAAGTTAACGGCAGGCAGACGGCTACCGTCCAGCCGGGTTTATGCGCAGGAGCTGGGCGTGTCACGCGTGACGGTAGAAAATGCCTACGGCGAGCTGGTGGCGCAGGGATGGCTTGAACGGCGCGGCCAGGCCGGGACGTTTGTCAGTGAACATCTCACGCTCAAACCGGCGGTGGCAGAGCCAACCTGGTTTGGCGGCGAGGAGCCGCATCCGCAACCTTTTCAGCTTGGGCTGCCTGCGTTGGATCTCTTCCCCCGGGCATTATGGGCGAAAGTGATGGGGCGGAGGTTGCGAACTCAGACGCGTTTTGACCTTGCGCTGGGTGATGTATGTGGCGAGATGGCGCTACGTCAGGCGATTGTCGAGTATCTGCGACTGTCGCGCAGTATTGAGTGTCAGCCAGAACAGGTGTTCATCACTTCTGGTTATGCGGCGTCGATGAGTCTGATATTACGTGCGCTTGATGGGCGCGGGCAGGGAATGTGGGTGGAAGATCCCGGTTTCCCGTTAATTCGTCCGGTGATTACGCAAGAAGGGGTGAACATGCACCCGATTCCGGTGGATAGTGAAGGGATGGAAGTGGAGTGGGCACTCACTAATGCACCTGAAGCCCGCTTTGCGTTGCTCACCCCTGCACATCAAAGCCCGCTGGGTGTGGCGCTCTCTCTGCCGCGTCGCCGCCAACTGCTGGACTGGGCAATGCGCCAGCAGGCGTGGATTATTGAAGACGATTACGACAGTGAGTTTCGCTATCAGGGTAAGCCGCTCCCCCCGTTGAAAAGCCTGGATGCGCCGCAGCGCGTCATTTACGCCGGTACCTTCAGCAAGGCGATGTTTCCGGCGCTGCGCACCGCCTGGTTGGTGATTCCTGTGCCGCTGGTGGCGCAGTTTCGTCGCCAGGTACAAAAAATCGCCTGCCCGGTACCGCTGTTGTGGCAGCAAACGTTGGCGGATTTTATCCATGAAGGTCACTTCTGGCGACATCTGAAGAAGATGCGCGTGCATTACGCCGAGCGGCGGCGCTGGCTGGAGGAGGCGTTACAGGCACACGGTTTTGACGTGGTGGCGCAGCAAGGGGGTATTCAACTGGTGGTGAAGATTTCCGGCGACGATAGGTCATGGGCGCGGCGCGCGCGCGATGCCGGGCTGGCTGTGCAGGCGGTGAATGACTGGCGGATTAACGGAAGCGGAGTGCCAGGGCTCATCATGAGCTTTACCAATATTACGTCGCAGGCGATGGCAAACGAGCAGGTTTTGGCGTTGAAGCGGGCTTTAAAATAAAAACCCCGGCGTAAACGCCGGGGTGCAGACGCGTAGCCGTTCAGAAACTGATCTTAAATTTTCCCGATACGGCGCATTTATTATCTTGACTGTTTCACTTCAATTATCGACGCAAACTTAATAATGCGCCAACAAATATCCCAACGGCGGCAACCGCGCCTAAGCTCTGCCAGGGCTTCTCACGGACGTAGGTACTGGCGCAGTTCAGGTAATCGCAGGCGGCCTGCTGGGAACGGCTGCGGCCATGCAGTCTGGCGCGGGACTCTTTCAACAGCGCCTGTGCTTTACGACGTGCGGCGTCAGCCTCACCTTTTGCATCGCTACCCCAGCTTTTTAGTACATCCTCAAGGCTATCAGCTAACTGATTAACTTGATCCTGGATATCCTGAGTCTCATCAACAACCTCATTGCGGCCAAATCGATTAGGCATGTGTTTCTCCTTTTTATGTGGGGACGGAATTAAGTGTAGGCAAAATTTTTATCCTTTGGAGCGAATCACAGCGAATCGACGCGTTTGTGGATTTTTCTGAAAGCGGGGTTAATGCTGATTACTGTAAGGTGGCGATGCAGTAAGAGATGACGAGGAAAAAATAATGTATTTACGACCTGATGAGGTGGCGCGCGTTCTTGAAAAAGTGGGCTTCACTGTGGATGTGGTAACCCAAAAAGCTTACGGCTATCGCCGTGGCGAGAATTATGTTTACGTGAATCGTGAAGCGCGGATGGGACGCACGGCGTTGATTATCCATCCGGCGTTAAAAGAGCGTAGTAATTCGTTAGCAGAACCGGCTTCTGAAATCAAAACCTGCGATCACTATCAGCAATTCCCGCTCTATTTAGGTGGGGATGAACAGCAACATTACGGTATTCCGCATGGCTTCAGTTCGCGTATTGCGCTGGAGCGTTATTTGAACGGTTTATTTGGCGAGTTTCATTAAGCGAGCGACTGGCATTGGCCAGTCGCAGTGCATTATGCCTTTGCCTGACTGTACTGGCTGACACGGAAAAGTCGGCGACAGAAATCGAGAAAATAACCGTATACCGCGCCCATCACCATTGAAACCACAATATTCGAGCTTACGGCGGCGGCAATCTGATGCCAGTCTGCGCCGATAGTCAGCAGGATAACCACATACACCGGCGACTGAAACGTAACATACGCCAGCGTATCCGCGAGATTTTTCACCCAGCCTGCCGGGCTAATGCGACGTGCCAGGCGCATAATCGCATCACGATAAATACCGTACGGCCATGCAATAATAATGTTTACCGGTACCGCTAACAGACGAGAAGAAAGCGACTGCTCAAAGGTCATTCCGGAGAGAAAAATTTCAATCATCATGTTCACGACGGAACAGTAGACCACCATGGCGAAAGTGTCTGCTGCTGCGTGACGCAGGCGTGACTGCGCAGAGAACATCGGTATGCTCCTCGAAAAGTAACGAAAACCGTCAATAAAGGGGGTTCTAAAGGCGTTTTGGGTTGCCTTTGTTGCTATGTATAGATTATCTGGCTGGGTTAAAACTAACAACTAGTGAAATATTTTTATTTAAACGCTTTTTGTCAATAAAATACTCTGTCGATGGATGATTTTAACTGTTAGCATTATTTTTAGTTATGTGTTGTTTTTATTGTTTTAAAATCAATAATTTATGTGTTTATGTGCACTGTGTTGCAGATAACTGAGATGTGCTGTTGAGGCCAGTAAGCTTGGGATACGGTTTATAAGTGTGATATTTGTCATTTTTGGTGTTTTTTATGCCAGTTAACGGTGTTTTGCAGCAGTTAGTTCTGATGTCATTATTCTGTAGTTATGCACTTAGCGTGGGTTATTATTCACCCTGTTGTTTTGTTAACAAGACGTTGCAACATCCGGCAAATGCGCATCGGTTGCGGGAATATTAATTTAGTATCTGCGGGCTGTATTTAAATATAATATCGAAACACCGTGAGGATATATTCATTAATATTTCGGCGGTGGTAATATATTTGTAAATACAATATAATTAGCCGCTGTAGTAATGTATTTTGTTTTGAATAAGGAATTTTATAGCCCTATGTCTGTTATGTTACAAAAATTGAATAACATCCGTTCTTTGCGTGCAATGGCGCGAGATTTCTCCATTGACGTTCTTGAAGAAATGCTGGAAAAAGTCAGGATCGTCACTGAAGAAAAGAGAAATAAAGAGCAGTTAGCGATGCAGCAACGTGCAGAGCAGCAAGAAAAAATTAATACCTGGCTCGAGTTAATGCAGGCTGATGGTATTTCACCGGAAGAGCTGGCGGATATGAAAGCCGCTATCGCCGGTGCGCCGAAAAAACGCGCATCGCGTCCGGCAAAATATCGCTTTACCGATTTCAACGGTGAAGTAAAAACCTGGACTGGCCAGGGCCGTACGCCAAAACCTATCGCGCAGGCGCTGGCTAACGGTAAATCACTGGATGATTTTCTGATCTAAGTGCCCAAATAAAGCGGTGAGAAGTGTCTCACCGCACAATTTATCAGCAAACGCCGAAATCACCTTCTTCGGTATATGGCGTAACCTCTTCCAGCTTCAGGGTGTATTTCTCTCCCTGCTCATTACTTGCCTGTACAGCAACAATATGATCGTTGTGCGTTTCCACAACTTTGAGTTTTGGCCCACCCATTTTCGGTTGTACAAAATCACCTGGTGAATACATCGCAATACTCCTGCTCTATTTGTTAACGTTATCTAAGATTAAGCTGGTGTAACGAAATAGTAAATGCAGCATCCTTAACGACGATTCCACGGCATGACGGCTAACAGCCTGGCCATGCCACAAAATCCGCTGATACCCGCGAAGGTGAGACCGGCACCGACAAAGGCGCTCAGCAGGAAGAATGCCTCTGAAACCGTGTAACCCAAAACGCAGCCCAGAAGAATTAATCCACCGGCCGCAATTTGCACCTGCCGCATAAGCGGTAATGGCTGCTTTTTATCTTCGATTGTTTCCAGCCCGGCGGCTTTCCATGCCTGAATGCCACCTTCCAGCACCATTACCTTAGCAGGCGCGGCGGCGGCAACCAGCCGGGTGAGATTGTTGCGGGTGCGGTTTCCGGACTGGCAATGGAAAATAACCACGTCATCGGCGTTAACAGGCAGCGTCGAACCCCGCTCAATGACGCTTAATGGTAACGGTTGAGCCTGGGCAATATGTTCGCGAGCAAATTCATCTGCGTCGCGGATATCAACCAGCTTTGCGCCTTCTTGAAGTTGCGTTAGCGCCTGCTGGGGGGAAATCATCTCTGTTGTCATTATCCTGATACCTTGTGCAGGGGTGTTCCTATCTTAATGTATATGCAGGTGAATAACGAGAGTGAGAACTGTCCACTATTCGTCATTAATGATTAATATAAAAAGTAAAATAATCATGGTTCGAATTTTAACACTTAGCAAGATCATGGTTTAGCCGCATGATGACTATGGTTAATATTCTTGGTAGGAATATTCTTACTTAATGTAAATATTTAAAGCTTATGGATGAACATTATTCACTTTAAATATCAAATTTATGTTAACTATCAGCGTTTATTAACTACTGTGTTAATCATAATGACATATATTGTAATTTATAATGCATTCATTTATATCCTCAGTCCAACATATCATTCTTATTTAACGATTAACCTGGAAGTGTTTAAATTCCGCAACGCATAAGTCACATAATTTGTTGTTGCAATTCGTGCTATTGCCGATATTATTTATTCGTAGGCCTAATATGTTTATCGGGTCTGACACTCATTAAAGTCGATATTTTTCGGTTGAGAACACTGAGATAAAGACTGTGCATAATATCCTACCGATGGAACGACGATTAACTTCAACACGGAAGAACTGGCGATAACGCCTGGCATTTTATTGCTTTGCGTATACCGCACTGGATAGCCGTCAAAGAAGAGAGAAATAACAATGAAATCGCAGTTCCGTATTATGGCCGTGGTTATCGCGGCTCTGGCATCAGGTACCACGCTTTCCGCTATTGCTAACGACATGACCACTACCGTGCCCGCCGCTGATGGTGCTCAGGGTGCTGGCGGTCAGGTGAAATTTACCGGGGAAATCACTGACGCAGCGTGCGATATCGATGCCAACAGCACCAATCAGGTGGTCGATCTGGGAAAATGGGCAAGTAGCTACTTTAAAGCAACCGGGACAGAAACGACTAAAACGCCTTTCCACATCAAAGTTAAAGATTGCCCGTCTTCTGTGAGTAAAGTTTCTGTACTGTTCGATGGCACGCATGATGCTATTGAAAGCGATCTGCTGGCGATTAAAGGTGATGCGACAGGCGTTGGTATTAAACTGATTGAAGCGGACGAAACCACGCAGGTTAAACTGGGTACGATTTCTAAAGATTACCCGATTGATGCAGGCAGCAAAGGTGAGGCGGGTAGCGCCGATCTGTTGTTCTACGCTGACTATCGTGCTACTGCCGATACCGTCACAGCAGGTAACGCTGATGGCGTGACCAATTTCGAAATGATTTACAACTAAGTCGAATCTGAGCAGGGGATTTCTCCTGCTCATTAATCTTTTTCTCGTTTCCCCTCACAAATGATTGCTATTTATGAAACGTATTATCGCAGGCGTTGCTCTTTCATTCTTATTGGTTACTGCTGCTAAGGCGGGCGTGGTCGTGGGGGGAACCCGCGTAATATATGAGGAAGGGAAGCGTGAAGCCTCTATTTCGGTGACGAATGCTGATACCCACACGCCGTATCTGGTGCAATCCTGGGCGGAGAATTTTAACGAAAATGACAAACGCCCGGTGCCCTTTATTGTTACGCCGCCGCTGTTCCGTCTTGATCCTGAAAAAAGAAATATGCTGCGCATCAGCTATACCGGTATGGAATTGCCGCATGATCGGGAGTCCGTATTCTGGTTGAATGTGAAGACTATTTCGCCTTCCCAGAAAGGGGATGTGAATAAATTACAGGTAAACATTAAATCTAAATTTAAGATTTTTTATCGCCCAGACAATTTGGCGGGTGATCCGGCTAAAGCATGGCAGCAGCTGCAATTTCACACGACGGGTAATCAGTTAGTGGTAAATAACCCTACGCCCTATTTTGTGTCTTTATTTTCTGTTTCCGTTGCCGGAAAAGAGGTCGATGAACCAGGAATGGTTGCGCCCATGTCATCGTTAACGTGGCCGATGAGTGGCTCGGGGACGGTGAAATGGCGTGCAATTAATGATTTCGGCGGCATCACTGACGTTGCGCAGCAGTAATGTGCCCGTTCCCACGCAGCCATTCGTATACGACGATGGACAAGGCACTGCTGCTGGCAACGGTGCCAACCGCACTGTTTCTGTTGTGCCACCACCGTCTGGCGCTGGCCGACGACTATTTCGATCCGGCTGCGCTGGAGGTGACCGATCCGCAGCAGAAAACCGCCGATCTTCACTATTTTGAAAAGAATGGCGGCCAGCAGCCCGGTACTTACCCGGTGGCTATCTGGGTGAATAATCAGCAGGTCGGGCAGGGGAATGTGACCTTTGTCGAGGACAATGGCACTCTGCAACCTCTGCTGACGGCGGCGCAATTGGCGGAATTTGGCGTCAACGTCAGCGCTTTTTCTGCTTTTAATCAGCTACATGATGGCGAAACATTTGCTCAGATCAGCCGCTATATTCCTGATGCCAGCAGTACTTTCGATTTTAGCGAACAGCGGCTGAATCTCAGTATTCCGCAGGCGGCAATGAACCTGCAAAGCCGTGGCTACGTTGACCCGGCGCGCTGGGATGATGGCGTACCGGCTGCCTTTGTAAATTACAATCTTACTGGCGCACAATCGCGGTATCGCGACGGCGAGCATAACTCGAACTATTTAAGCTTACGCAGCGGCATGAACATTGGCGCCTGGCGGCTGCGCAACGTCTCGTCGATGCAATACGACAAAACCAGCCACTGGCGCTCACAAAGCACCTATTTGCAGCGCGACGTGAAGTCTTTAAAAAGCCTGCTGCGCGTGGGGGATACTTATACCTCCGGCGACGTTTTCGATAGCGTGCAGTTTCGTGGCGCGCAGCTCTCCTCGGATGGCGAAATGCTGCCGGACAGCATGCGCGGCTTTGCGCCAGTGATCCGCGGGATGGCACACAGCAACGCCAAAGTCACCGTCTCGCAGCACGGTTATGTCATTTATGAAACCTATGTCGCACCAGGGGCATTTGCCCTGAAAGATCTTTATCCGACCGCGCAAAGCGGCGATCTTGAGGTCACGGTAAAAGAGAGCGGCGGTTCCGAGCGCAAGTTTACCCAGCCCTATTCCGCGATCCCCTTTATGCTGCGCGAGGGGCGGCTAAAATACAGCGTCAGCGCAGGCCACTATCATTCAGGCATTGATGGTAATCGTTCCCCGCAGTTTATTCAGTCGACGCTGTTTTACGGGTTACCGGCGAGCTTTACGCTCTACGGCGGCAGTCAACTGGCACAGGATTATCAATCCTGGGCGGCTGGTGCGGGGCACGGGTTTGGCGATTTCGGCTCGCTGGGGGCGGATGTCACCTGGGCCAATACGCGCGCGCCTTCCGGTAAGCGTTATTCAGGTCACTCTGTCCGTGTGCAGTACCAAAAAGATGTGAGTCTAACCGGTACGACCTTTAACCTTGCCAGCTACCGCTACTCATCCAACGGATTTTATGACTTCAGCGAAGCCAATGCGCTGGAGAGTGAAAACGGTCTGGTGGACAACAAGCGTAGTCGTGAAGAGATATCGATTTCACAGCCCCTTGGTGGTAGCAGCAGCCTGACGGCATCTGCTTATTCCCAACGATACTGGCGTACCGGGCGTCACGATCAGACGGTGCATTTCGGGTTTTACAACACCTGGCAGGGCGTTTCGTGGGGCGTAGGCTACTACTACACCAAATCTTCCGAGCAGAATAAATCTGACCGTTCACTGTCATTTAACATCACGATCCCGCTCGGCCAGTGGTTATCCAACAGCTCGGTGAGCTACAACACCACATCAGATAACAACGGTTATACCTCGCAGCAGGTTTCGTTGTACGGCTCGGTGCCGGATAATCAAAATCTTTATTACACCGTCCAGCAGGGTTACGGCAATAACGGCCAGGGCGCCAACAGCAGCGTTGCGCTTGATTACCGTGGGGGGTACGGCAGCACTCAACTGGGTTATCGCCACGATAAGCAGAGTAACCAACTTACCTGGGGCGCATCGGGCTCGATTGTCGCGCATCCCCACGGCGTTACGTTTGGGCAGAGTACGGGCGACAGCTTTGCGATTGTTCGCGCCCCAGGCGCATCGGACGTGGCCATCCAGAATGGGACGAACGTGCATACGGACTGGCGCGGCTACGCAGTGGTGCCGACCTTAACGCCGTATCGCAAAAACTACATTACCCTCGACACCGAGTCGCTCAAAGATGACACCGACGTCGATCTTCAGGGGCAGACGGTGATCCCCGGCGGCGGTGCGGTAGTGATGGCGAATTATCAAACGCACATTGGTAATCGCGTTCTGTTTACTCTCCATGATAGCCACGGGCCATTGCCCTTCGGTGCCAGCGCGCAGATACGTAAAAACAGCGATGACGACGCGACGCCTGCCAGCGGTATTGTCGCTGAACAGGGACAAGTGTATCTGAGCGGCGTGCCCGAAGAAGGCACGCTGGTGGCGCAATGGGAAACCGATAACATCTCGCACCACTGCACGCTGCACTTCCATATTTCCAGTAACCCACAGCAAAATCCGGTGAAAACAGTCACTGGTCTTTGCTTATAAGAGAGAGCGATATGCGACATCGTGACGGCGCGCTGTTTTTCTTTTTCCTGCTGATTGCGGGTTTTTATAGCCACGCTTCGCATGCGGAAACCTGCATGGCGAGCGTCGGGCAGATGACGCTGAATACGCATAATTTGACCTACTTACCCACGCTGCCCGTGAACACGCAAATGGCCAATCAGATGGCGGATAACGGCAACGGGATTCACTTTTCCTGTGATTTGCAAACACCACTGGCGAACTGGAAACGCATTGTTTACCAACAAAAGGACACCACCGGTTCCGGGACAGTGATCAATGGGCATCATGTGTTTGCCTCAAAACTGGATGGCGTGAGCTACTCGGCAGGATTTCAGTGCAATGGTGGGCCGATTCGCTATATCGGCGACAGCACGGCTCCGGCGGGCGGTGAGTCGGTGACGGTATGTGACAGTGATGAACTGCCGGACCTTCTTAGTGAGCGCGAGCCCATCGTCAAAATGTATATCACTTTCTATAAAACCGGTGAGGTGACGATGAGCGGCGGCAACCACACCAACGTGGAATCTCAGCCGCATTTAGGTGAACTCTATATTGAGGATCGTACCGACAGCGCGACCAGTGTGAAAAGCAATCCGGTGTCGATTGACCTGGCGGCGCTTAATGTTGATATTGGCGCCAGCGGCAGTTGTCAGGTCAGCGCCTCCAGCATTCAGGTAAACCTGGGATCTGTGAATCGCGCCGAATTTAAGGGCAAAGGGCTGACGGCAGGCTCCGCCCGTTCCTTTGATATTCCGGTTTATTGTTCGGCGCCAAGCGATGTCAGAGTGGGCTTCTTCGGCGTTCTTGCCGCCAGCGATTCCCCGGATACGCTGGCACTGACGAAAAGCGGCGATGCGGCAACGGGCGTGGGCGTTAAGCTGACTTATGGCAACAATGATGCCTCTGCACCTTCAGCAGGCACGTCGGTAAAAATTAATGAAGCGTCTAACCTGCCTATTCTGAAGCATGTGACGGCGGCAAATGCGGGTAACGCGGAGAACGTGAATTTTTCGGCGCAGTATGTTCAGACGGAAGGCAGCGTAACGGCAGGGGAAGCGAACAGTATTGTGACGTTTGCGCTGGTGTATAATTGAGTTGTTAGCCAGCAAAATACCGCAAGTCCAACACATTGTAGATAACCTGTAGGCCGGATAAGCGCAGCGCATCCGGCATAAGCACCAAAGCAAAAAGGCCGCTAAGCGGCCTTTTTATCACTCTGAGAAATTACTCAGTCACTTTATTTTTCAGCGACTCAGCACCTTCTTTGGTTTTATTCCAGGCTTTCTGCGAGCCTTCGCTCACTTTGCTCCCGGTGCTGTCTGCTTTACCTTCAGCAGCATGTTTGGATTTCAGCTTCAGCTCTTCGCCTTCATGCTGCGCCTGATGCAGCTTTTCTTTAGCGGTATTCGCATTCTCATGCGCCGCGGCAACGGTATCGTCCGTTGCGTGGGTGGTGGCAGCAAAAACAGGAGAAGCCAGCAGCAGGGCAGATAATGCGATCATTGTTTTTTTCATAATATCCTCATCTATCGTTATGGCTGTATGCGATATATTCAGCATGGCAGAGCGAAGCGGCAGATGCATTAGGAAAAAACTGTATTTGGATCAGGATGTTCTGCATTGAGTGATTTTGGTAGTGAAAGATCGCTACTAAATCATTGTACAGACACCTTTCATCTGGCTGCGTTAATACATGAAAATACGTGTGATCGCGGCATTTTTTTACGCACCGCCTCAGATTCAGGATTTGCTGAATTATGTATTCAACAAATCAATAAAATAATCTCTCTTGCAGACTCCCGGTTGAATTGGTAGGGAGGCCTGGCGCAATAAAATTCCTGGCCCCTGCGTCAGACGCTATTCTTCAGGGCTGATCATTTCCCTGGGCAGGCGTGTATCGTGACAGTTTTGATAGCGTGCAGGTCAGATCACCGAAGGATGTAGGTTAAGCGCATTAGCAATGAGCCACTCCCCCTTAGGCCATGGTCGATTCTGTGTATTAGCTAGCGTAGAGGAGGCCAGCCCGGCTTCGCGGGATACGCGCGCAAGATTGGTACTGCGCTTGCGCAGTGCTGCGATGATGTCGGCGGGGTGCCAGTTTTTTTGGGGCCTTTATTCATCCTTGATACTTTGAAAACATGAATTATCCCGTTTTGGGATAAAAGAGTGAATCGCTGATATTCGATTTTGGGATAAAAATCGAGAAAGAAAAATGTCATCCATTTATTCTCAAGAATATCAGTTTGTTATAAGCGCGTTGCGGAATGCGCGCCTTGAGCAAGGATTAACACAGACGACCCTCGCAAAAGCTTTAGGCAAGCCTCAGTCGTTTATTGCGAAGGTTGAAAATGGAGAGCGCAGGCTGGATGTGGTCGAGTTTATTCATTTGGCAAAATTGCTTTCGATTGATCCGGCTAGTGTGATCAAAAAAATTATGGATCTGAGTGATTAATTCGTGATGATCAATAAAATTTGTTATGGCTTACTGGCCGCATCATTGATCGCCAGCTTCTGGTTTTTACATCCCGTTTGGGCGTGGTTTTTGCTGGTCAATGTTTTGACCTTTTTCATCTATGGTGCGGATAAATTTGCCGCACGGAGAAGCTGGCAGCGCGTACCGGAAAAGACATTGCTGGCATTTGGCCTTGTGGGTGGATGGCCCGGCGGGTTAGCCGCTCAGCAATTGTTCAGGCATAAAACGCAGAAACAGCCGTTTAAACGGTGGTTTGTGGGGAGCGTGGTGGTGAATGTCGCGGTGCTGGTGGGTGTGGTTTATGGGATGGGGTATTGGTGGGGGTAGGGCGCGGTGGTGCCAGAAGCGGAAGTGTTCTAAACCACCAATAGTGGACATGCGGTTAAGTGAATAAATTTTCTCAGGGCATTACTGTTCCTGCACAAAATATCTGGTCTGAATATAAACAACTCGATATTCTGAAACGCTTTGTGTTTTTTGTGAACAGGAAAAAGTATGCTGAGTACGTTACCCGATTTACACAGACGTTTTGCAGAGCAACTCAAGCTTAAATTTCAGTCGGATTCGCGGATTAATTCCCTTCTCGCTGGTGGCTCGATTGTTCATGGCGGATTTGATAAATACTCCGATCTCGATTTCATCGTTGTCGTCGACCCTCTCCACTATGACGAAATCATGACGCAGCGTAGGGAGCTTGCCGGAACATTAGGCCATCTTCTGCATGCTTTCACCGGGGAACATGTCGGTGAGCCTCGCCTGCTAATATGCCTGTATGGCCCTGAACTCCTTCACGTCGATCTGAAATTTGTCACCCTGGACATGCTTACTCAACGCGTTGAGGAGCCAGCGGTGTTATTTACCCGTGATAGCACTGCTCTGGAACGACAACTGGCAAAATTTAGCGCTCACTGGCCCAACATGACGCCGGAGTGGTTTGAGTCCCGAGCCTGGATCTGGCTTCATTACGCAGTGGTTAAACTGGGAAGGGGCGAACTCTTTGAGGCGATTGGTATGCTGGCATTCTTCCGGGAGCAGGTGCTGGGACCAATGCTGTACCGTCGCGCAAATCTGCCGCAACGTGGGGTTCGCCGCATTGAATTCTACGGCATTGATCCTGATGGTCTGCTGACTTCCACGTTGGCAACGCACGATTGTGACTCCGTCAGTATTGCCATCAGTAGGGCTGTTGACGCTTATATCAATCTGCGGGCTGATGCTTTGCCTGAAAATATCGCAGATGATGCGGCTCGTTTGGCGGTTCTTGCCATGTTGAAAGCGTATTCTGGCAGGGGTTAAATTGATACTCCGGTCGTTTACACGGTCGGAGTAAAAGCATCATGGAAGAGGCCGCCAATACTCAAATCAAGGAATGGACAACTCGGTTTGGTAACTGTAACCGTGTTAAAGTTAGGTTCGGATGTCAGGATAAGGGGAAAATTCAAATTTCTGCTGAGTGCCAGAAGCAGACATTGATAATTCTGCACTGTTCAGCGATGGCGCTATAGCGACAGGCACTGTCCAGTCGGCAAAAGCGACCACTTTGCCACTGTTGGGGATAAACTGATTGAAGCCCTCGCGCAAAATCACTTATTCTTTTGCGTTAATATAATGTAGGAGATGAGTCATGGCAGGCGAGAATCGTGGACGGGGAAGGCCACGAAAGACAGAAAGTACCTATGCAGATACTCGTAATGACCTGATCCGCAGTGGACTCGAACTGCTGACGCAGAATGGTTTTCTCGCGACGGGAGTTGATGCCATTGTTAAAAATGCCAATGTTCCCAAAGGCTCATTTTATTACTACTTCAAGAGTAAAGAGGAATATGCTCAGACCGTTCTGAATGCCTATGACAGTTTCTTCGAGCATAAACTCAAAAAACATCTACAGGAATCTGCCCACACACCAATGGTACGTCTGGACAATTTCATCAATGATGCCTGCGAGGGGATTAAAAAATACAATTTCACCCGCGGCTGCCTGGTTGGAAATATGATGCAGGAGAGTCCGGGGCTTCCACAATCCTTTATTAAATTGCTACAGAATATTCTTGAGAGCTGGCAGGCACTTGTTGCGGCCTGCCTGTCCGACGCGTTATCTTCAGGCGAAATAAGTTCAAATATGAATAATACACAACTGGCGGCTATTTTCTGGAGTGGCTGGGAAGGTGCGGTAATGCGTTCCAAACTCTATTGTTCTACTCAGCCAGTGTACGACTTCTGGAGCTATTTCAAAACCTCGGTACGCTATCAGTCTTCTCAAGAAGCAACAACTGACCAGTAAAAGGGGCCGCAGCCCCTAAAACTTATTACACCAAGACTGAGCTCGGCATCCATCTAATTAGCTACATTGAATGACTGCCCGGCCGCGAATTCCGCCACTCAGTAGTTTTTCGGCCACATTGATGGCTTCACTCAGCGGGTATACTGTCGTGAGGCTATCCAGCCTGGATTCTGGCAAATACTGTACCGCCTGCTGCCAGATTGCTGCTCTTTTCTCTTTCGCGAACATGACACTGTCAATTCCTTTAAGCGTGATACCACGCAGAATAAACGGAGCCACATTGCCCATCAGATCCATACCCTGTGCCATGCCGCAGGCCGCCACGATACTGCCATACCGCACCCCGGCGCAGGCATTGCAAAGCGTGTGGCTGCCAACTGTATCAATGGCGGCAGCCCAGCGTTCTTTTTGTAACGGTTTTCCAGGGGATGAAAGCTCGGAACGATTAATAATCTCCTCTACACCGACCGCCTTATAGAGCCAGGCGGCTTCTTCCGGACGACCAGTAGATGCGGTCACGCGGTAACCCATCGACGCAAGGATCATGGCCGCAATACTCCCGACACCTCCGCTGGCACCAGTAACAAGTACCGGGCCATCTTCAGGCTTAATACCATGAGTCAATAATGCGTCGACACATAGCATCGCGGTAAAACCAGCTGTTCCGATTGCCATTACATGTTTGCTGTTTGCGCCAGCCGGGAGCGGCGTCAGCCAGTCTCCTTTTACCCGCGCTTTTTCGGAAAGCCCACCCCAGTGTTTTTCTCCTACACCCCATCCGGTCAGGAGGACCTTATCTCCGATCTGATACTCAGGATGTGAGCTGGCGGACACCGTACCGGCAAAATCAATGCCCGGGACCATTGGAAAGTGCCGGACGATAGGCCCGCGGCCTGTAATGGCCAGTGCGTCTTTGTAGTTGATGGATGAATAGTCGACACAGACCTCCACATCCCCCTGCGGCAGCTCACTTTCAGCGATTTCTGCAATTTGTGTACTGTAGCGATCATCTGTTTTGTTGATTAATAAAGATTTAAACACTATTACCTCATCTTTCTGGTCGTATGTCGTTTAGCTACAAAGTCGTCAACAAATAATATTGACCGATCGTCTAATAATCAACGCTACTATCCCCGTATTTTGTCATTACACAAGAATTATCATTCTTTTCATCAAGTTAAATCTGTCTTTTTTGATCAGTATCAAGCCAGATTCGGTATTCAATTATGCAGGCGGCAAAGTGAGTGGTCCTGCAAGATCCACAGTCGATGCTTTAGGGGGGAGATGATGGTGAGATAAAACGAGCTGGCTTAAATGAGTTGGTCTGCTTTTCGCTCAAAGCAGCCCTATTATCTTCCCAACAGTTCGCCCCCAATTAACAACAGACTTCGCAAACATATGCTACCTTGTAGCCGAACCGTTCTCCCCAATCTTCAGCCAAAAGAATAATCGTACCAACAACCCTCACGGAGAGCCCGCACATAAACGTCATCATCACCACCGCACACTCAGAGCACTTTGCCGCTCTTCGCGCTATCGAGCTGGCCGCCTTTGAGACGCTGCGCCACGCCGGGGCTATGGCCGGTCCCGCCAGCGCCAGCAGCATTGAAGAACTCAGGGATTTCAGCCGTAACGGGTTACTGCTTGCGGCCTGTACATCAGACTCCGTTCCCGTTGGATTCATCGCGGGACAAATCGCTGGCGAATGGCTACATATCGCAGAAATGGATGTGTATCCGAATTGGCAACGCCGAGGGAACGGTAAACAACTCATGCAGGCGATTCTCCTTAACGGGAAACAACGCAGCCTGACAGGCGCCACGCTAACTACCGACAAAATGGCGGCATTTAATGCCCGGTTTTACGCCACGTTAGGTTTTGAAATTGTAGAAGGGGAGGCGCGACCGCCGCATCTGGCGGCGATAAGTGAGGATGAGATCGCAAAGGGTTTCGATCCAGCACGCCGGGTAGCGATGAGGGTTATCTTTTAGGTTGCTGATTTATAAAGATATCCATAAACAAAACCCAACAAAAAGCCCGCAAGACTTACGCCTCGCGGGCTTTCGACTTCTGCGGTCAACTCTGGAATCGCCGCTAAAGATTTTGGGCTGGCGTCCTTGTAATTGGGGGGGTTGAGTTTATTGGGGATTTTGATTTTTGCGCGAAGGGGAAGGCGCAAAAAGAGTGGTGATGATGTTGATATGGAAGGGGTTTTGTATCTGACTGATTTTTAAGTTGATTGTTGAAGGCTGGGTTTTGCGTGTTGGTTGAGGCTTTGGTGGAAGTTGTAGGCTTGTCGTTCGTTTTCTCACGTGAGCGTTTCTGTCGGATAATTCACTCTCTTGAATTTTCCCAGACTAGAGACCATGCTCATCTAATACACGTGAAAAACAATAGCGTCATCTATCGCATAAGGAGATACGGGTAGATCGCCTTTGGTATAGCCAATGATGTCCCTTTAACAATAAGAGAGCACCATGCTTGAACTCCGTCCTAATTGCGAATGCTGTGATAAAGATCTGCCACCTGAATCAAAGGAGGCATTCATCTGTTCATTTGAATGCACATTTTGTGTTGATTGCGTGACCCAACGGCTTAATGGCCATTGCCCGAACTGCGGAGGGGAGTTGGTGCGACGTCCAATACGCCCCGAAGCGTCCCTCTTGCGACACCCCGCATCCAGTCAGCGTCACTATAAACAGTAGAGATGAAAACTATGTTCGCTTCTTGCTTATAACGGCCTTCGTGCTCCTGCTAGCCGTCCGCTGTGTGCCAGAAGCGGATATTGTAGAAATTTTGAATTTTAATTACACAGATCTGATTAATACCCCATCCGGTAAATAAGCCTGATAATACTATTTTTCACCAGGTTTCTTGAAAGCTATCAATCACTAATTCAACAATCTTTAGCCCTGATTTTTTTGCTTAGGTGTAAGCTTAAAAAATCCTAAGATCCCGGTTTTGTCGCGCACATTGCTGGGTCAAATATAGTCTTCCAGTCCTGCTTCATATCAACCACGGTCCAGCCATGCGCTTTTGCCTGCGTTAATCCTGCAACCAGTTTTCCACTGGCGGGTGGATGACTATCATAGGCGTATTCACGCGCGGCATCCGTATGATGCACCAGCAGACCGAAGGTTTTCACGTCCGGATTGGCGGCTGTGTACTGCAACATGGCGAGATCGCCATCGCTATTGCCAAATGCGCCCACGGGGCGCTGGCCCATGAAAAGATGGATAGCCACGGGCTTATTAGTCGCATCGTCATTGAAGGCCCCTGACATCGTCTTGGTAATTTTTGTCCCGTCGCCGGATAACGCGAATTCGCCGAGCGAGAACGAGCCGATCACCTGTTCAGGCGGAATACCGTACATCTTCTGCGACAGCACGCGCATAAAATCGATACCACCGCCGGAAACAATCCATGTTTTAAAGCCGTTTGCCCGCAGATAATCCAGCAGCTGGCGCATCGGCTGGTAGCCCATCTGGTCGTACTGGCAGCCAAAACGTGCATCTTTGTGCGATGAAACCCAGTTGGCGACACGCTGATTAAAGTCATCCGTCGTCATGCCGCTGTGCGTGAGCGACAACAGATGCATAAGCCCTTTTTCACCGGAAGCTGCGACGGTTTTGATGTCGTCTTTTAATACGGCCTGCACCAGTGGGTCGCTTGACCACCCTGGATTTTGCGGGGCCAGACGTTTGACTTCATCCAGCGCGAACTTAATCTGAAACGTCAGCGGCGCTTCCGGCCACAGGGTGCCGTCATTATCAAATACGACGTAGCGCTTTTCGGTGGGAATAAACGTTGGGCTGTCTGGGGTAGTGGTGTTTTGTACCCATTCCTCGATGGCGCGTTTGGCCGCCGTATCGTTCCATGCAGAGAGCGGCTCTGCCGCGGCGGTGCCGCAGAAGGCGCATAATGTCAGTGTGATTAACGTACGCTTCATCGTGAACTCCTGTTATCCGGGGTTTGCCCCGGAAGCGAAATAGGCTGCCAGAATCGGCGCCAGCGGTGAGATAAATAACGCGCGCTGCGCAGCAAAGTGCGGCGGAAAATGAACATCAGCACGAGTAACCCGAGTCCACTCGCCAGCAGTAGCGCGCTTAGCCAGGTGAAGGCGTCGCGGCTGCCCTTTAACGCCGATTCCGCACCGGCGGTACGCGATGCGGCAACGGTATACTTGCTGCCGGGCAGCTCCGCAGTTTTCCACTGCTGATGGGCGGTATCCCACCAGCGCAATTTAATCGGCGGCAGCGTGACTTCACCTGCCACAACCGGCAGATAACGAAGGGTTTCCACCCGTTCTGCGCCTTCAATATCGCCGCGCCCCGAGGTGACGAGACGGTTTTTTGGCGTCAGGCGCTGGGTATGCGTGCCGTTGATGGCATAAAGCAGCGGAGGGATCTGCGCGGGCATCACATCGGTGGCACGGGCGGTGACCACGCGTTCGATAACGTCACCGGCGCGCAGTGTTTGATCTTCACCGCTGCGGTAAATATTCACTTTCTGGCTGAGCGACAGGCTGGCGGCGGGTAGGAAACGGTCCGGCTGTTCAACACCCTGTGGCCAGTTGACCTGCGTTTCCAGCGCCGGCAGTTTAACCGTCACAGGCGCTTGCCCGGAGGCGGTTAATGTCATTTCGAAGGCCGGTAAACCCAGCTTGCCCTGATCCCAGGCAGTGAGCTGGCGTTCCATACGTATGCCGCTCCAACTGCTGCCGCCTTCGTGACGGGTCAGGAGCTGATTCGGAGAAGCTCCGGTCAACATGTCGCCATTTTCTACCGGGAAGCTGGGCCACTGCGGCGGTGGGTTAAACCAGGAATCGGTCCAGAACGTCACCGCTACGCGCACCGGCTGGCCCGGAACAACGTGTTCGGGGGCGATCAGTTCTCGGGTGACCGTCATTGCCGCCTGGCAGGGAAGCGCCGTCAGCAATAATAACCAGATAAGCTTCATTGGTTTTCTCCTGACTGGGTGCGGTAAAGGCTTTCCAGTAGCCCTGAAGGTGAAACGGCCAGGTTTTCATACCACTGATTCACCTGCGGGTTCCCGCCGGCAATGGGCTGAATATCCTTTTGCTCTGCCCCCTGGTGGGGCTTCAGGTCATGCTTAATTTCATCAGGTTTGTAATCTTCTTCTTCACTCTGCGCAGATTTGTTCTCGCGCTCTTTTTGTCGCAGTTGCATGATGATAGCGGCGATTTTCGCACGGTTACCCTGTGCCATCTTCCAGTCCGGACGTAGACTTAACGCCCGGTCGTAGCTGTTCAGCGCCTGTTGCCACTGTTTTTGTTGGGCGTAACTATTGCCGGTCCAGAGCAGGGTTTCCGGGGTTTGTTGGGCCTGGCGGAACGCGGCGGTGGCGGCGGGATAATTGCCCGCCCGATACCATGCAATACCCCGCCGTAGCGGGTCGCTATAATGCTGGGCCGCACGGGTGTAATCCCCGTCGGCAAACGCGTGCTGCCCTTGTACATCCGGGCTTATCCAGGAGTCCAGCCAGGTGGCGTGCCCTGAAGGCTGCCAGAACAGCAGTGGCGCAACTAAGATCCAGCAAAAAAGCTGACGTCGTAAGAAAAACAGCAAGGCAAGCATCGGGATCGCCAGCAGCCAGCCATCGTTACGCCAGTGTAAATCGCTGCGGGCATTGTTCTGCGCGGTGACGCTTTGCTGGATGTGACTCTGTATCACGGGCAGGTCGTCGTCATCGGCGGTCACCAGCGTGACCGGGATACCGTCGTCACGCACCTGTTCAAAGCGCGAAACGTTCAGTCGCGTATCGGTACCGCTGGCGGCATATTTCTCGGGTAACGCGCCCCCCTGAGCGGTTCCCGGCACCCAGATTTGGATTGGCGTTTTCTGTTCACCCAGCCACTTTGCGTCTTCCGGGCTGAGATTATCGGCAACCAGGATAATGCTACGCGGCGCGGCGGGCATATTATGCAGCGCCAGCGAGACCGCATGCTGTAATCCCGAACCCTCGCCAGAGGGTAATAATGCTGGCGTTTGTGCATGCAGGAACAGCGAGTAAAATGCCGTGTCGACGGTCAGCGGGGTCGTCAGCCAGGCCCCGGCGTTATAGACCACCAGGCCAAAACGGGTACCCGGCATACGCTCCATCAGCGACATGATTTTGGTCTGCATCCGCTGATGTCGGCTGGGAGGCAGGTCGCTGGCAAACATCGCGGTATCCTGTTGCAAAATGACCATCACGTTGCTTTCCGGCGTCAGGGCGGCGGGAAGCTGACGCTGCCAGCTAGGACCGGCCAGCGCGATAACGCCAAGCATCGCCAGCCACGGCAACGCCCGGCTGAGTTTGTGCTGCCGTCCGACAATCAGCGCTTTCGCCAGCGGCTTATCCATAATCCGCGACCAGGCGCTACGCCCGGCGGAGGGTAACCACCACAGTACGATGGCGGGGATTAGCAGCAGTAAACGCCAGGGGTATAAAAAGTGGAAATCACTCATGCCATTCTCTCCCTGAACGCGCGATACAGATTGAAGGTCAGCAGTAAAATCAGCGCGGCGGCCAGCGGCCAGGCAAACAGTGGTATACGCCATGACCAGCCGATGCTTTTCACCTGCACCGGCGTGATGGCGTCAATCTCTTGCCAGACTGCATCCAGCGATGCCCCGCTGTTCTGCGCCGTCCACGCGCGTCCACCGGTGGTATGGGCGATGTCCTGTAAAAGATCTAAATCCACGTTGTCATCGCCGCCAGTGTTCACGTCGCCAAATGCGATGGTGTGGACCTGTACGTGGTGACTGGCTGCCAGCTGTGCGGCGAGGCGTGGGGTCAGCTGTGAGGCGGTATCGTTACCGTCGGTCAGAAGAATAGCGAGTTTGCTGGCGTCATTGTTGCCGCTGGAATCCAGCAGCTTCACCGTCACGCCCAGCGCGTCGCCAATCGCCGTCTGTTGCCCTGCCATGCCCGGCGCAAGCTGGTTGATACGGGTTTCCAGCGCCTGTTTGTCTTCGCTGACCGGTGCGAAAGGCCAGGCACTGTTGGCAAAGATAACTAAACCAATGCGGTCAGATTTGCGGGCCGCCACGAATTTTTTAACCGACTCCTGCACCGCCTGTAGCCGGGTAATACCGCCCGCAACGTCGTTTTTCTCCATGGAGCCGGAAACGTCCAGAATCAGCATGATGTTGCGCATCGGTTTTTCAATATGCTGCGGTGGGGTGAGTAATTCCGGGCGAGCAAGCGCACAGACCAGCAGCGCCCAGACCAACCAGAACAGTCCGGTGGATAGCTTTCCGCCACGGGCAGGCTGACTGTTGAGCTGGAGTTCATTAATCAACCCAGGTAAAAAAGGCACCCGGACATACTCTTTCAGCGAGCGCTCTTTGGCCATCACAAAGCGGCCTGCCAGCGGCAGTAAGAGCAGTAGCCAGGCCCACGGCCAGGCAAAGGCCAGTCGTGAGAGGTATTCAGACATGGGGTAATCCCTCAAACCAGGTGCGAAGCTGCATACGCAGCCGCGCGGTATCGGCATCGCTCAGCTGGTTTTCTGGCTGACAGTAGCGTTCGCAAAGATGCTGGCGCAGCACATCATCCAGCGGGACGTGCTGCAACCATTGGGCTGGATCCAGCGCGCCGCTCACCTGTTCCCGCGGCTGATGCACCAGCAAAACGCGTTTCATCAGCAGCAGCCAGCTGTCTACCGTTTGCGGCTGAGTAAGCGCTGTCAGGGCCTGACGACGCCATAGGTTACGCCGCCATCTGGCGAGGCGAATGATGAAGAAAATCAGCAGCACGACCAGGATGATGCAGCCCAGGGCAAACCATCCCGGCGGCAGGGGAAACCATGACGGCGAATCGGGGAGAGCCGGTTCCGCCAGTTCGGGTACCGTAAATCCTTTCTCCAGCATCTAGACCCCTTTTTGTAGCTGTCGGAGCAGATCTCCGGCGACGACAATCTGCTTCACCTGGACGCCAAGCCGCGAGAGGCGCGACGCCTGTGCCGAAAGTCGTGCGGTGATGCTCTGTTTGATGCTGTCCTGTAGCGCGGGTGAGAGCGAAAATGCCGCCTCTTGCCCTTCATAGCGTGCGGCCAGTCGCCCGTGCGCAGGCAGGCGTAAATGCAGATCGTCGAGCATCACGAACGCGCTCACTTCCCCCCGACGGCGCAGCGCCGCCAGCAGTGCATCGCACTCGTTATCCAGATCGTGAAAATCGCTGATTAACGCCACCCAGCAGCCGGTGGGAATCACCGGTAGGCTGTGGCGCAGGATGTCCGCCAGCGAAAGTGAATGGGGGGCTTCATGCGGATAGTTGTCCGCCACAGAGTGGTTGTACTGCACGACATCGTCGAGAAACGCGGGCAGCGTAGCGTTTGGCGCACGGCATTTGCGCAGGGAAAAGTCCCGGTCGCCAAATACGATGCCGCCTAAACGATCGCCATCGTGCCAGCTGCGCCAGGCCAGCAGCCCGGCGGTTTTTGCCGCTGCCACGGATTTTGTCTGGACCCGCGTCGAAAAGAACATATCCCGTCGCTGATCGACCAGCAAAAACACAGGACGCTCTTTTTCTTCGTTATACAGGCGGATCCACGGGGTGCGCATGCGGGCAGTGGCCTGCCAGTCGATCAGCCGGACGTCATCGCCGGGCTGATAGCGACGCAGGCTGTCAAAGTTTAGTCCGCGCCCCTGCTGGCGAGAGGTGCGTTCTCCGCCGAGCGCGCCCGGCGGGATTTGCCCGGGCGGATTGGCGATGGCTCGCGCATCAGCGGCAAGCTTCAGCAGCGTATCGCGGTCAACGCGAACGGCGCTGCTCATTATGCCACCACGGCGTCAAGCAGCATCCGCACGGCATCGTCCGGCGTGCAGTTGTCGGCGCTGGCCTGGTAGCTGAGCATCAGGCGGTGGCGCAACACGGCCGGGGCTATCTTTTTAATGTCTTCTGGCAGTACCGCGTCACGGCCTTCCAGCCAGGCCTGCGCCCGGCCGCAGCGCTCCAGCGCCAGCGTACCGCGGGGACTGATGCCAAACGACAGATAACCGGCCAGCGTATCGCTCACCGACTGCGGATGGCGGCTTAAATCCACAAGGTTGACGATATAGTTTTCGACCGTAGAGGAGACGTGTATGGCAGAGATGGCCTGCCAGCATTCGGCAATTTCCTGCTGACTCAGCATCAGCGGATCGGGTTGTTCCGGTGCAGATGATGCGGCGTTGGTTAGCTGTTGATATTTTTTCTGCTGCTCGGCACGCACCAGCTGCATGACTTTCTGTTCGTTTTCTTTTGACGGGTAGTGCACCAGCACCTTCATCAAGAAACGGTCCAGTTGGGCTTCCGGCAGCGGCCAGGTGCCTTCCTGATCCACCGGGTTTTGCGTGGCGAGGACCATAAAAACGCCGGGCAGAGGCCAGCTGTTGCCCGCCACGGTGACGTGACGCTCTTCCATCGCTTCCAGCAGTGCGGACTGCACGCGGGCCGAGGCGCGGTTGATTTCATCGGCAAGGATGATATTGCCGAACACCGGGCCGGGGCGAAAGCGAAATTGATCTTCTTCGCGGGCGGCGTTTTGCTGATAAATTTCGCTGCCGGTGATGTCTGAAGGCAGAAGATCTGGCGTGAACTGAATACGACGATAATCCCCTTCAACGTGGCGTGCAAGTTCGCGCACGGCACGGGTTTTCGCCAGCCCCGGTAACCCTTCCAGCAGCACGTGTCCGTCGCAGAGCAGGGCGATTATCAACATGCGTACCAGCTCTTCCTGACCAAGAACCTGTTCGTTCATCCGTTGTTCAAGCTGCAATAACTTTTCTCTATTTATCATCGGCGTAGCCCTGCAAAATCACGTTTGATTAGGGTTGTGATGCCCACCAGAATCGGCTCGGCATAGTTGAAAAAGGCTTTGATGCCTGGGCAAAGATAGTTCAGCCCCAGCTCGCCATCCGGTGCGCGCACAATGCGGTTTTTCGGGCATTCGCCCCAGCACAGCTTCAGATAGGGGCAGGTTTTGCAGTAGCTGGGCAGCGTGTCGCGCTTGCCCATGCCGAAGGCTTTCTGCCGTTCGGAAAAAGCCAGGTGCGATAGCTGGGCGTGTTCAATATTGCCAATCTGGTATTCCGGATAGACGTAGTGATCGCAGGAAAAAATGTCGCCATTTTTCTCAATCGCCAGCCCTTTGCCGCAGAATTCGGAATGGGTACAAATCTGCGCCGGCATCCCCATGGTCTGGGCGACTGCCGTTTCAAACAGATTGACCTGTACGCGGCCCAGATCGTTATTGACCCACTCTTCAAACACGGCAATCAGAAATTTGCCCCAGTCTTCAGGATCAACCGACCAGTCGGTGACAATAGAGTCGAGATCGCCGGGGCGCGCGCGACGGCTACCGGTGACCGGAATGGCGTCGTCCTGCCAGAACTGCGGTGCGGTTTGCTTAAAATCGACCGGTTCGACGCAGGGGTTAAACTGCACGTAGGTCGCACCCAGTTCGCGAGTGACGAAGCGGTACACTTCTAACGGAAAGCGGGCATTGGTGCGGTTTACCGTCACCAGCGCGTTAAACGGGACGCTGTGACGCTTCAGGGCCTCAACGCCCGCCATCACTTTGTCGAATGTCGGTTTGCCGCTACGGGTAACGCGATAGCGGTCATGCAGTTCGCGTGGGCCATCAATGGATAGACCCACCAGAAATTGATGTTGTTTGAGAAATTCAGCCCATTTGTCGTTCAGCAACACGCCATTAGTTTGTAAGTCGTTTTCGACGCGCTGGCCGGGCTTTTGATACTGCTTCTGAAATTTGACGACCTTCTGGAAAAACTCCAGCCCCATCAACGTGGGCTCGCCGCCTTGCCAGGAAAAAACCACCTGGTCGCCGTCCTGACCGTCGATATACTGGCGAATAAAATTCTCCAGCACCTCGTCGCTCATGCCGGTATGTCGGTCCTGATGCAGTAGTTCTTCTTTATGCAGATAAAAACAGTAGGAACAGTCAAGATTACAGGTCGAACCGGTAGGCTTGGCCATCACATGAAAGCGGCGCTTGTATTCTGGTCCATTGCCGTCATATTTTTCCGCCGACGGAAGCGCTTTAACCGGTAGTGTGGTGCTGTACTTCATATAGCAGACCCCTAACAAGAAAACGTCACTACTCTTCAAAAAACGGGCAGACTGTTTGCACAGCCTGCCAGGAGGCTTGGGTTATTTATTGATATTAGAGCCCTGTTCCAGCATTGCCGAAGCGTCGGAAATGGTGAACGAACCCGGTTTCTGACGCGGCGGGAACTCTTTAAATGTCGCCAGCATCTCTTTCGCGTATTTCTGCGCGCCGCCCATCAGGAACAGACGGTCGTAGAACCAGGAGTTGTAGCCCATACCGTCACTGCCTTTTTCCAGCGGATCGGCTTCGAGGTCGAAGATCAACGGTGTACGCAGTTTAGTGAACGGATATTTCCACAAATCAAGACCGGTATGCTCCTGAATCATAAAGTGAACTTTCCAACGGTCGTAGCGCATTGCCAGCAGGTCGCCGTCATCGCTCCAGTAGAAGAACTCTTTACGCTGGTTAGGGCCTTTGCCCTGGAGGTAGTCGAGCTGGTTGTAGCCATCCAGGTGAACCTTGTAGGTAATGGACGGCGTTTTGTAGCCTTTTAACAGCTCATTTTTAATGTTGGCATCACCCGCAGCGGCGACCAGAGTCGGGAACCAGTCGTTACTGCCGAAAATGCCGTCAATGATGGTGCCCGGTTTAACGTGGCCCGGCCAACGAATCATCGCCGGTACGCGGAAACCGCCTTCCCAGCCGGTGTTCTTCTCGCCGCGGAACGGCGTTTCGCCAGCATCTGGCCAGGTGGCCGTCATCGGGCCGTTGTCTGTGGTATAGACGAGAATGGTATTGTCTTCGATGCCGAGATCTTTAATTTTCTGCAGCACTTCGCCAATCATCTTGTCATGTTCCACCATACCGTCAGCGTAGGTACCGAGACCCGTAGCGCCAATGCTCCCGTCTTTCAGGTGGGTTTTATTGTGCATACGGGTGGTGTTGAACCAGGTAAAGAATGGCTTACCGGCTTTAACCTGACGTTCCATGAAGTCGTTGTTAGCCGCAAGCGTTTCTTCGTCCACGGTTTTCATACGTTCTACGGTAAGCGGGCCGGTATCTTCAATTTTGCCGTCGGCGGTGCTCTTAATCACGCCGCGCGGGCCAAACTCTTTGCGGAAAGCAGGATCTTTCGGGTAGTCCGGGTTCTCCGGTTCTTCTTCCGCGTTCAGATGGTAAAGGTTACCCATGAACTCATCGAAACCGTGCGCAGTTGGCAGGAATTCATCGCGATCGCCGAGGTGGTTCTTACCAAACTGGCCGGTGGCATAACCGAGTTGTTTCAGGATGTTCGCAATGGTCGGGTCTTCTTTTTGTAGACCCTGCGGCGCACCCGGCATCCCGACTTTACTCATCCCGGTACGGAACGGCATCTGCCCGGTAATGAAAGAAGAACGGCCTGCCGTTGAGCTTTGCTCAGCATAATAGGAAGTGAACTTAGCACCTTCAGCAGCAATGCTGTCGATATTCGGGGTTTTATAGCCCATGGTGCCCTGATTATAGGTACTCAGGTTCCAGTAGCCGATGTCATCACCAAAAATAACGACGATGTTTGGTTTTGATGAATCTTGTTTTGGCGCATTTTCCGCTGCGTTTGATGTTGCAGGTGCAGCATGAACAGTGGACACAGCGCCAGCTGCTAATGTCAGCACACTGGCAATCATCGTCCTTCTAAAGGGGACACTTTTTTGCATGGGGGAAACTCCAGTTTTTAGGATGGCAAATTGAGTATAGCCAGGGCAAAAATATTTCATCCTTTCTGAATGAAATTAATAGGTTCTGTTCGAATGTTTACGACGGGCAACCAAAATTCCGGCTTTCCAAGGCGAACAATTTTAGGAAATTCTTCAGGAAAAAAGACTAGTTCAATTTGATAACAATATCTAAAGAAAAAAAGTTTAATAATAAATAATGAGTTAGCCATGGTTCATTGCCTGACCAGAAGAAAGTTGTTGAAAAACATGGAAAAAGAAAGGGAAAATCGATTATTCACTAACACAAACTAATAAGAAGATTTTGTGTATTGATGCTGAAACGATTAATTGATGAGATTATCTTATTTTATACGTAATGCGTATGGCTGAGTATAAACACTGCCTGAAGGAAAATTTTTATAAGAATCTACTATCATTCCTGGAGTGAGTAAGTCACATCCATTTTTTGATGAGGGCATTTCTGTACCATTAGGGAAGAATATATCCTGCCAGGCCATCGCAGAAGTAAAAGGCTGGTCTATGCTCAGCTATTGAAGATAAATAGTCAGTGGACTATTTAAAAAATAATAATAATTCCGTGGGTTGAGGG
>NZ_CALSBS010000018.1 GCF_943590815.1 Pseudocitrobacter vendiensis
AAGAGCAGTGCCGCTTCGCTTTTTCTTAGCGGCGCGGGGTGTGCATATTAAGCCATCCCGCTACAGAGTCAAGTTTTTATTTCACTTTTCTCTGCTGAAGTTCTCTTAAGAACCTCGCTGACCCGGCGGCTTGCGTGCCGTTGTTCCGTGTCAGTGGAGGCGCATTATAGGGAGTTCTGAGACGTTGACAACCCCTGTTTAAAAAAAACTTTTCAATCGTCTCTTTTTTGAGCAAAACCGCCTTAAACTGGCAGTTTTTCAAGCGTTTCGAAGCCATAGCGCTGTAAAACGGGTAAAAGTCGTACAGTCTCCGCCGTCAACGCCATGCAAAATGCTTTATTTTCTTCTGTCGATTTCGCATCGGGTGCTTCATGTTCAAGCAGCCAGGCCGTTCGACGGGCGATCGCCGCGCCGGAATCGATCATCCGTGTACCTTCCGGTAGCACCTGCAGCAGTTCATCGCGTAGCAGCGGGAAATGTGTGCAACCAAGCACTACGGTATCTGGCGGCTCCTGCATCCTCAACCACGGGCGCAAAATACGACGCAGCTCATCCAGCGAAACAGGATCGCCATGCAGTTTCGCTTCTGCCAGCTCCACCAGTTCTGCCGAGCCCAGCATTTCGATTTTGCATTCATTAGCAAAACGGGCGATGAGCTCATGCGTGTAAGGACGCTTCACCGTGCCACGCGTTGCCAGCAAGCCGACAATACGGTTCGCCGATAAACGCGCCGCCGGCTTAATGGCCGGCACCACACCGACCACCGGGAAGCCAAACTTCTCGCGCAGGGCCGGTAATGAAACGGTGCTTGCGGTGTTGCAGGCAATAATCGCCAGGGAGAGTGGATAACGTTGCTGGACAGCGGTCACAATCTCAACCACGCGCTCAACAATAAACTCTTCGCTTTTTTCCCCATAAGGAAAGGCAACGTTATCGAAGGTGTAGATGTAGTGAAGGTCCGGCAGAAGTTGACGGACCTCATCATAGACCGACAGCCCACCGACACCGGAGTCAAACACCAGTACGGTAGGCCGTGGTTCAGAAGGTGTAGCTGCCAGACAAGGTGTATTCCCGTCCTGCAGTTTGGTAGCCATAAACTGTCTCGTAATCTTTATCGAACAGGTTGGCTATTTTACCACGAACTGTGAGCTGTGAGGTGACTGGATATGACGCAGAGATATCAACCGTGCTGTAGCTCGGTAAAACCTGCTGTTTCGGGTTGTATTGTGACGTGTTGTTATCGTAGCGACGACCGTAGTACTGCCACGACACATCCATGTCCACATCAAACATTGTCCAGTCGAGCTGGTATTTCGCCTGACGCTTAGAGCGGCGTGCCAGCACCTCATCATTCTCGTCGTTACGCGGGTCCATATATTGCAGCGTCACGCGGTGATTAAAGATCCCCGTATCAAAACTGCCGGTCCACTCCACGCCTTTAATGGTCGCCGAGTTGATATTGGCGTATTCGCCGTCATAGGTAACCGGGTCGGAATAGTAGGTAATCAGGTTAGAGATCTTGTAGTGATACGCCGACAAACGCCAGTCCAGCGGGCCCGTCAGACCTTCCAGGCCAGCTTCCCACTGTTTCGATTCTTCCGGTTTCAGATCAGGATTCGAACTGATACCAAAGCGTGTAGAACCAAACTGCTGACCTAACGATGGCGCCAGGAAGCCGGTACCGTACGATAACGTCACTTTATAGTTCTCAACGAACTGCCATCCTGCCGCCGTTTGCCATGTCCCGTGCCAGCCGAACTGCTCATCGTGATCTTCACGGCCAGAGGCTTCCAGCGTCACGTCGCCAAACTGCTGCTGCCCGGTAAGATAGAGCCCGGTGTTATCGCGCTTATAGGTATCGGATATCGCCGTATCCGACGAAGTCAAACGCTGCTGCTGCCAGTCTACCCCGGCGCTTACCGAGCCATGCCCGACGATCAGGTTGTTCCCCCACTGGAGGTTACGCTGGGTCATGCGGTCAAGCGTCGTGCCATCTTTATATCGACCATAAATGCTGCTGTAGTTATAGTCCTTCACCTTCTGATAGCTGGCGATAAGCTCAGAAGAGTAGATTCCGGAATGGAATCGCAATCCGGTATCCCATGTCTGATTATAAAGTTGCTCTTCATCGGCGCTATACGCCGGGGAGTACGGCGGGCTACCCAGATCGTAATCAACATTATTGGTATAGCTGCGGCCACGGAAGAAGCCATCGACGTTATCGTTGAACTTATGCTCCAGGCTACCCCAGAAAGTTTTATTGCGGAAGCCGTCGCGGTCGTTGTCGTGGCTCCAGGTCGAGCCCGGCTGCACATCAAACCCTTTAGTGGTTTCATAAGAACCCGCCACCGTCGCTACCGTGTCGCCAAAACGCTGACGCAACGTGCCATCGTATTGTTGATAGCCTTTAGAGCCCATGCTGGCGGAAATTTTCGATTGTTCCTCGTCAGAGTGGGTAATGATGTTGATAACCCCGCCCATCGCGCCGGAACCATAAATCGCCGAGCGCGGCCCACGGATATACTCCACGCGCTGAACTAATGAGAGAGGGATCTGATTCAGGTCCGGGTTATTAGAGATACCGGGGCGGGTCATCGGAATGCCATCGACCAGCACCAAAACCTGTTTCGTTTCAGTACCGCGAATAAAGAGTGAAGAACTCTGCCCCATCCCGCCATATTGCGCGATATCCACGCCCGGCAGGCGACGCATGACGTCATTAAGATTTTTGGCCTGCCAGCGGTCGATGTCATCTCGGGTAACGACATCCATCGGCGCGAGGACGGTATTGACCGGCTGCTGGAAACGACTGGCGGTTACGACGAGGGTATCTGAAGTGCTGTCCTGCGCCCAAACGGAAAAAGCCGAGACGGATAGCGCCGTCATCAGCGAAGTTTTTTTAATCATTGTTAAAGCATCCACAATAGAAAAAGGATGCCGCCGGTTTCATCGATAGCCCGCGATGATGAAAACCCAGTGCGACGTCACCCGGCAGGTCTTCGGGCTCGGGGGCGTTTAGCGGATGAAGACTTCCCACCTTTTCAGGCAGTGTCTGCAAAATGCGTTCATCCCACCACTCCTTACCGCTGCGCGTCAGCCCCAGATTTTCACTGGATTCCCTTTTAACTCACAGGACCGGAACCCGGATGCTACATTTAGTTACATATAGATGTCCAGACTGCCATCACGATTTAGGAAAACATCAATCGCTGGACATCCCCTGAACAGGCCCTACAATCCCCGCGTACTTTTATTATTCAGGATGCATCATGACCCCCGAACACCTTCCTACCGAGCAATACGAAGCGCAGCTGGCCGAGAAAGTGGTCCGTCTGCAAACGATGATGGCCCCTTTCAACGCGCCGGTTCCGGAGGTGTTTCGCTCGCCAGTCAGTCATTACCGCATGCGTGCGGAATTTCGTATCTGGCATGATGGGGACGACCTGTATCACATCATTTTCGATCAGCAGACCAAAAGCCGCATCCGCGTCGATTCCTTCCCGGCAGCCAGCGAGCTCATCAATACGCTGATGACCGCCATGCTGGACGGTGTGCGTAATAACCACACGCTGCGTCACAAGCTGTTCCAGATTGATTATCTCTCTACGCAAAGCAATCAGGCGATTGTCTCTCTGCTGTACCATAAGAAGCTCGACGATGCGTGGCGTGCGGAAGCGGAGGCGCTGCGGGATGCACTACGCGCGCAGAACCTCAATGTGCATATCATCGGCCGCGCGACGAAAACGAAAATCGCGCTGGATCAGGACTATATCGACGAGCGACTGCCGGTCGCCGGGAAAGAGATGATCTACCGCCAGGTGGAAAACAGCTTCACCCAGCCGAACGCGGCAATGAACGTGCAGATGCTGGAGTGGGCGCTCAACGCCACGGAAAACTCAACCGGTGATTTGCTGGAACTATACTGCGGGAACGGCAACTTCTCGCTGGCGCTGGCGCGCAACTTTGACCGCGTGCTGGCCACCGAAATCGCCAAGCCGTCCGTCGCCGCCGCGCAATACAACATTGCGGCTAACCACATTGATAATGTGCAGATTATTCGCATGTCGGCGGAAGAGTTTACCCAGGCGATGAACGGCGTGCGGGAATTCAACCGCTTGCAGGGAATTGATTTAAAAAGCTATCAGTGTGAAACGATTTTTGTCGATCCGCCGCGCAGCGGGCTGGATAGCGAAACCGAGAAAATGGTGCAGGCGTATCCACGTATTCTGTACATCTCCTGCAACCCGGAAACGCTGTGTCAGAATCTGGAAACATTAAGCCAGACGCATAATGTGGAGCGCCTGGCGCTGTTTGATCAGTTCCCGTATACGCACCATATGGAGTGTGGGGTACTGCTGACAAAGAAATAGACTCTTTGTCTTGCCGGATACGGCGTCACCGTCTTATCCGGCATACAGCATTGCGCTATTCAGAAATCTCGTGCTTGCGATTACGCATTTTCACGCCGATCCAGAACACCAGAATCACCGACAGCACCGCTGGCAGGAAGTTAGAGCCGATATCCGGATACTCCGCGCGCACCACAGTGCTGTATAACAGCACGCCCAAAATAAAGCAGGCCGCCGCCAGGCCAGGCAACCCCACCGGCATCGTGCGATTCTGATACCGCTGATGCAGACAGTACACCGTCAGCACCAGCGCAATAATCGGGAATACAGAGAACGGCACAATGGAGCTAAACAGCGCCGCAAAAGTTCCGTTAATTGATAAGCCAGCGATCAGCGCCAGCAACAGCGTTCCTTTATCTTGTCCTGACTGTTTCATTGCTCGTCTTTCACCTTATTCGGAATGATGTGTCGTTTTTTCCTGTTCGCGACGATACCAGTAATACGCCCCTTTCGAGATCATGCGTAATTGCAGCACCAGCCGCTCTTCCAGCTGGCGTCGCTGTTCCGGCGTGACGTCTAACGCTTCCGCGCCTGCACTAAAGACAATCGTCACCATCGCTTCCGCCTGCGCTTCGGTAAACGCGCGCGGCATATGGTTTTCGATTTCCAGATAGTCGGCAAGTTCCGCAATGAAGTGCTGAATTTCGCGCGCGACCGCAGCACGAAACGCCGCAGACGTGCCGGAGCGTTCGCGCAAAAGCAGGCGAAAAGCGTTAGGGTTATTGCCAATGAACTCCATAAATGTCGACACGGAGGTGCGGATCACGCTGCCGCCTTTAGCGATACGCTGACGCGCCTGACGCATCAACTGACGCAGCATCAGGCCGCTTTCGTCCACCATCGTCAACCCTAACTCATCGACATCACGAAAATGTCGGTAAAAGGAGGTTGGCGCAATGCCCGCTTCGCGAGCCACTTCACGCAGACTCAGGCTGGCAAAGCTTCGCTCAGCACTCAGTTGACTAAATGCTGCTTCCACCAGCGAACGCCTGGTTTTTTCTTTTTGTTGCGCTCTAACGCCCATCACGATGATTGAATCCTTCCAAATGCCTTGTTGGCACTATACCAGAGATTAAAACTAATCGACTTATACTCTTCATCCTTCACGTTTCTCCTGCGTTGGCTGCGCGCGTTCACCCCAGTCGCTTACTTCAGTAAGCTTCCGGGGATTCTCTCCCTTGCCGCCTTGATGAAACGCGAATGATTTTGAGTATACATAGCTTTGTGAATGCTTGTTTACGGGCGATTTATGCTCTTTTGCATGAAAAAAGCACAATGATAATTGGGTTATCCCGGTGAAGATGTTATGATTCTGTTGCTTTTATGTATAAGAACAGGTAAGCCTTACCATGCCAAATTCCTACGATTATGATGCAATAGTAATTGGTTCCGGCCCCGGCGGCGAAGGCGCTGCGATGGGTCTGGTGAAACAGGGAGCGCGTGTCGCCGTTATTGAGCGTTATCATAATGTCGGCGGCGGATGTACCCACTGGGGCACCATCCCCTCAAAAGCACTTCGTCATGCCGTTAGTCGTATTATTGAATTCAACCAGAACCCCCTTTACAGCGACCACACCCGACTTCTCCGTTCCTCTTTCGCCGATATTCTGAACCATGCTGACAGCGTGATTAATCAGCAGACTCGCATGCGTCAGGGCTTTTATGAGCGTAATCACTGCGAAATTTTGCAGGGCAACGCGCATTTCGTTGACGAACACACGCTGGCGCTGGAGTGCCCGGACGGCTCGGTCGAAACGCTGACGGCGGAAAAATTCGTCATCGCCTGCGGCTCGCGCCCCTACCGCCCTGCCGATGTCGATTTCAGCCACCCGCGCATTTACGACAGCGACTCCATCCTCAGCCTGCATCACGAACCGCGTCACGTCATTATCTACGGCGCTGGGGTGATTGGCTGTGAGTACGCCTCCATTTTCCGTGGAATGGACGTCAAAGTTGACTTAATCAACACCCGCGACCGTCTGCTGGCGTTCCTCGACCAGGAGATGTCGGACTCGCTCTCCTATCATTTCTGGAACAGCGGTGTGGTGATTCGCCACAACGAAGAGTACGAGAAAATTGAAGGCCTGGACGACGGCGTCATCATGCACCTGAAATCCGGCAAGAAACTGAAAGCCGACTGTCTGCTGTTCGCCAACGGGCGCACCGGGAATACCGATTCACTGGCGCTGGAGAACATCGGCCTGCAATGTGACAGCCGTGGTCAGTTAAAAGTGAACAGCATGTACCAGACCGCGCTGCCGCACATTTACGCAGTGGGCGACGTCATTGGCTATCCAAGCCTGGCCTCAGCCGCTTACGATCAGGGCCGCATTGCCGCGCACGCGATGGTAAAAGGCGAAGCGACGGCGCACCTGGTGGAAGACATTCCAACCGGGATCTACACCATTCCGGAAATCAGTTCTGTGGGTAAAACCGAACAGCAGCTGACGGCGATGAAAGTGCCGTATGAAGTCGGTCGGGCGCAGTTTAAACACCTGGCGCGCGCGCAGATTGTCGGCATGAATGTGGGAACGCTGAAAATTCTGTTCCACCGGGAGACAAAAGAGATTCTGGGGATTCACTGCTTTGGCGAACGCGCGGCGGAGATTATTCACATCGGCCAGGCAATCATGGAGCAAAAAGGCGGCGGTAACACTATCGAGTACTTTGTTAACACCACCTTTAACTACCCGACCATGGCCGAAGCCTATCGGGTAGCAGCGCTTAATGGCTTAAACCGCCTTTGGTAACGCTTTCTCGTCGAAGTGACCTTCCATCGCTCCACGGATAGCCTCTGCCAGTTGCTCATAGCGACTGCGCAGGGGTGATCCCGGACGATAAACAAGGCCCACGGTGCGGCGAGGTTCTGGCTTAATGCATGGCAGGTAGATCACGCCATCGCGGCGACGCTCCTTCGGCACAGCCAGCGCCGGTAACAGCGTAATGCCGCTGCCTGCCGCCACCATATTACGCAGCGTTTCGAGGCTGGTTGCCCGGAAATGCGTATCTTCATCAGCGCCCGCTTCAAAACAGAAGCCCAGCGCCTGGTCACGCAGACAGTGACCATCTTCCAGCATCAGCAGCTTCTCACCCGCCAGATCGGACATCGGCACACGATCGCGCTCGGCCCATGGGTGATCTTCATAGATCGCCAGCATCATGGGCTCATCAAACAGAGGCACTTCGATAAACGCCTCGCTCTCTTTCACCAGCGCCAGAATGGCGCAATCCAGCTTACCGCTATCGAGCTGTGCCAGCAGTTGATGCGTTTGCGCTTCATGCAGGTACATTTCGAGTTTTGGGAAAGTCTGGTGAAGCATTGGGATAATGTGCGGTAGCAGGTACGGGCCGACCGTCGGAATCAAACCGATATGCAGCGGACCAGACATGGTCTCTCCCTGCTGGCTTGCCATTTCCTTGAGCACTTTGACCTCACGCAGCACCGTGCGCGCCTGATCCACCAGCAGCAAACCTGCCTGGGTAAAAAGCACTTTACGGCTGGTGCGCTCCAGCAACATCACGCCCAGCTCATCTTCCAGCTTGCGGATTTGCCCACTCAGCGTTGGCTGACTGACGTGGCACGAGTCTGCCGCCCGACGGAAATGCCGGTGTTCGGCTAACGCGACCAGGTATTCAAGATCACGAATATTCATTATTCATCCTCCATTGCCACGATAGTTCGCGGCGATAGATAGAATAGCAATGAACGATTATCCCTATCAAGCTTTCTGTTCAATAATGCAACACAGAAACGGAACGGTACCTCCTTAACCCTTGAAGTCACCGTGATGTTTCGCAGAGTTTCTCTCAAACTCGAAATAACTAAAGCCAACGTGAACTTTTGCGGACCCTCAGGTCCGCTTTTTTTTTGTACGAATACCCCTCACCCTAGCCCTCTCCCGGAGGGAGAGGGAACCGATCGAGCGAAACGTTACACGGACTAGCCCCTCTCCCGGTGGGAGAGGGGTTGGGGTGAGGGATGAGGGGGAAAATCGTTAAATCAAACGCTGTTTCGCATCGCTAATCGCCTGCGCCACCTGCCTCGGTGACACACCGCCTTTCGCCGCACGTTTATCCAGGCACGATTGCAGCGACAGAATCGGATACACGTCATCACCAATAACACTGCTGAATTTTTGCAGATCGGCCAGCGCCAGCGCTTCCAGCGGTTTGCCTTGTTTGATAGCTTCAACCACCGCTTCGCCCACAATGTGGTGTGCTTCGCGGAACGGAACGCCTTTGGCGACCAGATAATCCGCCAGCTCGGTGGCGTTGGCGTAACCCTGCTGCGCTGCTTCCTGGCAACGCGGACGTTTCACCTGAATACCGTCCAGCACCAGCACCGCCATATGCAGACAATCCAGCCAGGTGTCGAGCGCGTCGAACAGACCCTCTTTGTCTTCCTGCATATCTTTGTTATATGCCAGCGGCAGACCTTTCAGCGTCATCATCATGCCGGTCAGCGCGCCCTGCACACGGCCACATTTACCGCGAATCAGCTCCAGCGCATCCGGGTTTTTCTTCTGCGGCATCAGGGAAGAACCTGAGGTCACGCGGTCAGACAACTCGACGAAATTCGCTTCACCGGAGTTAAAGAAGATCAAATCTTCAGCAAAGCGCGACAAGTGCACCATGCCGATAGACGCATTGGACAACAGTTCCAGCACGTGGTCGCGGTCAGAAACGCTGTCCAGGCTGTTGCGGGTGGCAGAAGCAAAACCCAGCCAGCCAGCCAGTTGTTCACGGTCAATTTCGTAGGCCGTCCCCGCCAGCGCACCGCTACCCAGCGGGCTAACGTCAAGGCGTTTTACCGCATCCTGCAGGCGGCTTTCATCACGCGCCAGCATCTCAACATAGGCCAGACACCAGTGCGCGAAGGTCACCGGCTGCGCACGCTGCAGGTGAGTGTAACCCGGCATCACCGCATCCTGATTCTGCTGCGCCGTTTCCACCAGCGCGCTCTGCAACTGACGATTCGCCGACAGCAGTTCCGCAACGGTATCTTTGCACCACAGTTTAAGGTCCGTCGCCACCTGGTCGTTACGGCTGCGCCCGGTATGCAGTTTTTTGCCCAACTGGCCAACTTTGTCGATCAGCTTGCCTTCCACCCAGCTATGAATGTCTTCGGCATCGCTTTGCAGAATTTGCTGCGGGTTTGCACGAACCTCTTCCAGCAGCACATTCAGTGCCTCTTCCAGCTGCAACTGCTCTTCAGCCGTCAGCACGCCGACCGTGACCAGCGCTTTAGACCAGGCGACAGAGCCAGTGATATCCTGTTCCGCCAGGCGATAGTCGAAGCGCAACGAGTCGTTGAACTGTTTGAACCGTTGATCCGCTGCCTGAGTAAAACGCCCGCCCCAAAGTGCCATAACTCGTTTCCTTAAAATTCGTTTAATGTTGCCTGAAAGCTACCCTCATGCACCTATCGATCCCCTCTCCCTGTAGGAGAGGGTTAGGGTGAGGGAAAATATTAAGCCAGAATCCGCGTGCCAATCGGCGTGCCGTTAAACAGCGCCGGCAATTGCTCCGCATGACGCCATGAAGCGATATCCACCGGGCGACCCAGCGTACGCGCGGCATCCAGCGCCGCATTCACTTTCACAATCATGCCATCGGTAATAATACCCTGCTCGATCAGTTGCTCTGCTTTTTCCGCCGTCATCTCGGCGATACGCTGGCCTTTACCGTCGAGAATGCCGCTAACGTCAGAAAGCAGAATAAGATCCGCGCCCAGCGTCGCCGCCAGCACCGTCGCCGCCTGATCCGCATTGACGTTCATCAGTTCGCCTTCGGCCGTCACGCCAATTGAGCTGACAACCGGCAGGAAGCCGCCGTCCAGCAGCAGGTTAATGAGTTTTGGCGAACCCGGCATCGCCAGGCCGACATGACCCAGTTCTTCATCGAGTTTCGTTACCTTGACGCTATCGCCGTCGCCCAGGAACAGGCCCACAGAGGCGATATCATGTTTCTTTGCCCATGACAGCAGCGTTTTGTTGGCCGTACCCGCCAGCACGCCGGTGATGATGTCTATCTGGTCAGCAGGCGTCACACGCAGGCCATTTTTCTTTTTCACCGGCAAATTAAGCTGTTTCATCAGCTCATCCACCACGCAGCCGCCGCCGTGCACAATCACCAACGGGCGCTGATGTGACTCACGATAATTCACCAGTGCGGTAAACAGACGCTCCAGCGCCTCTTCGCTATCCAGCAACACGCCACCTAATTTGATAATTAATGGATTCATCGTCATCACACCTTAAAGAAGAGACTGCGTTTCGGCGAAGCCGAAACGGATATTGGCACACTGAATGGCTTGCGCCGCTGCGCCTTTTAACAGGTTATCTTCCGCGGCCACCACAATCAGGTGCTGGTCCTGCACGGCAAAACCGATATCGCAAAACGGTAAACCGACCACGTTTTTCAGTGCCGGAACACCTTTGTCATAGAGACGCACCAGCGGTTTATGGGCATACGCCTGCTGGAAAGCCGCCGCCACCTGGTCTGCATTCACGCCCGGTTTCAGGCGGCAGGTGATGGTTTCGAGAATGCCGCGTTTAAAGTTACCCAGGTGTGGGGTAAAAATCACCTGCGCCCCCAGGTGGGTTGAAATTTCCGGGTGATGGCGATGGTTAAACACGCCATACGGTTGCAGGCTCACTTCGCAGAAGCTGTTAGAGAGCGCCGCTTTGCGCCCGGCACCGCTCACGCCGCTGGTAGCGTCGATCACCGGCCACTGGGTGAGATCCAGCAGATCGGCATCAATCAGCGGTTTAAGCGAGAGCTGCGCCGCCGTCGGGTAGCAACCCGGCACGGCAATCAGGTTGGTCTCTTTCAGCGCGTCGCCGCACCACTCGGCGAGGCCATATACCGCCTGCTCAAGTAATTCAGGATGCTGATGGGTGAAGCCGTAATATTTTTCGTAGAAGGGCGCGTTATTGACGCGAAACGCCCCGGAAAGGTCAAATACCACGCAACCGGCGGCCAGAAACTGCGGCGCCAGGTCGTGGCTGACTTCGTGCGCAGTGGCGAGGAAAACCACATCCACACCGGCGCTGAATTCACTGATATCCGACATCGGCTGCAACGGCAAATCCACAATGCCCTTCAGCTGCGGATGCAGGTCAGAGATTAACTTTCCTGCATCATTGCTTTGCGCTGAGACCGTCAAAGCGGTTATGTTCATATGCGGATGGCGATTTACATAGGTCACAAGCTCTGCGCCAGCATAGCCACTGGCACCTACAATCAGCGTATTCAACATCGGGGCTGTTCACCTTCTTACGTCATATGCCTGGGAAGAATGCTTATCTTCCTCACCCTGTTGAGCGACTTTTGCCTTTCACCCTACGGTTTAAGGGTTTTCTTACGCTCAACGATATTGTATTTTTATTCACAAATATTGCATGAATATTGATACTATCACGACCTGAGGTGTGTCAACAATGAAAAACAATTTACCGCCATTTATCGAGATTTACCGAGCATTGATCGCCACACCTTCCATCAGCGCAACCGAAGAAGCGCTTGATCAAAGTAATGCGTCTTTAATCACTCTGCTCGGCGATTGGTTTGCTTCGTTAGGCTTTAACGTTGAGATCCAGCCGGTTCCCGGCACGCGCAATAAATTCAATATGCTGGCCAGCACAGGAAACGGTGCAGGTGGCCTGTTGCTTGCTGGTCACACCGATACCGTCCCGTTTGACGATGGCCGCTGGACGCGCGATCCCTTTACCCTGACAGAGCATGAAAACAAGCTTTACGGTCTGGGTACCGCCGACATGAAAGGCTTCTTCGCCTTTATTCTCGATGCCCTGCGCGACGTGGACGTCACGACGCTGAAAAAGCCGCTCTACATTCTGGCGACTGCCGATGAAGAGACCAGCATGGCAGGCGCACGCTACTTCGCGGAAACCACCGCCCTGCGTCCGGACTGCGCCATCATCGGAGAGCCAACGTCATTGCAGCCTGTACGCGCGCACAAAGGCCACATCTCCAGCGCCATTCGCGTGATGGGGCAATCGGGCCACTCCAGCGACCCGGCGCGCGGCGTCAACGCGATTGAAATTATGCACGACGCGATTGGTCGCGTGATGCAACTGCGCGACGAACTGAAAGCGCGCTATCACTATGAGGCGTTCACCGTACCTTACCCGACCCTCAACCTCGGCGCCATTCACGGTGGCGATGCCTCAAACCGCATTTGCGCCTGCTGCGAGCTGCATATGGATATTCGCCCACTGCCGGGGATGACACTCAACGATCTAAACGGTTTACTGGATGACGCGCTGGAACCGGTGAGTGCCCAGTGGCCTGGCCGGTTGACCGTCTCTGAACTGCACCCACCGATTCCGGGTTACGAATGCCCGCCGGACCACCAGTTGGTTCAGGTGGTGGAAAAACTGCTCGGTGCGCAAACCGAGGTGGTGAACTACTGCACCGAAGCGCCGTTCATTCAGACCCTGTGCCCAACGCTGGTACTCGGACCGGGCTCTATCAACCAGGCTCACCAACCGGATGAATATCTGGAAACGCGGTTTATTAAGCCGACGCGTGAATTGATTACCCAGGTTGTGCATCACTTCTGCTGGCATTGATATGTCCCCCTCACCCTAACCCTCTCCCTCAAGGGAGAGGGGACTGTCCGTGCGGTCTGCTTTTCTCCCTCTCCCTGTGGGAGAGGGCCGGGGTGAGGGCATCCGCGCGCACATTTCCATAAGCATTACTTATCTGACACGATGCGAATTAAATTTCGTAAATTGCCGCTATTTACTCGATTGCTGAAGCGATTTCGCAGCAATTGACGTGGGGGTTTTTACGTGGCTTTATAAAGGAGGTTGCTTATCCTGGCTTTGCGTTCCGAAGCCTGGGGTATAACAAAATAAAATGAGATGGGGTGTCTGGGTTAACATGAACGAACAATATTCCGCGTTGCGTAGTAATGTCAGTATGCTCGGTAAAGTGCTAGGCGATACCATCAAGGATGCGCTTGGTGAGAACATTCTTGACCGTGTAGAAACTATCCGTAAGTTGTCGAAATCCTCCCGCGCTGGCAATGAAGCCAACCGTCAGGAACTGCTGACAACGCTGCAAAACCTCTCCAATGATGAACTGCTGCCGGTGGCGCGTGCCTTCAGCCAGTTTCTGAACCTGGCGAATACCGCCGAGCAGTATCACAGCATCTCGCCAAAAGGCGAAGCCGCGAGCAACCCGGAAGTGATTGCGCGTACGCTGCGTAAACTCAAAGACCAACCCAATCTCACCGAAGCCACTATTAAACAAGCCGTCGAATCGCTGTCGCTGGAGCTGGTTCTGACCGCGCACCCGACCGAAATCACGCGCCGCACGCTCATCCACAAAATGGGCGAAATTAACGGCTGCCTGAAGCAGTTGGATAACAAAGACATCGCCGATTATGAACGCCACCAGCTGATGCGCCGCCTGCGCCAGTTGATTGCGCAGTCGTGGCATACGGATGAAATTCGTAAGCACCGTCCAAGCCCGGTGGATGAAGCCAAATGGGGCTTCGCCGTGGTGGAAAATAGCCTGTGGGAAGGCGTGCCCAATTATCTCCGCGAGCTTAACGAACAGCTTGAAGAGAACCTGAACTACCGCCTGCCGGTCGATTTCGTCCCCGTTCGCTTTACCTCCTGGATGGGCGGCGACCGTGACGGCAACCCGAACGTTACCGCTGAAATCACGCGTCACGTCCTGCTACTAAGCCGCTGGAAAGCGACCGATCTGTTCCTGAAAGATATTCAGTTGCTGATCTCCGAACTGTCGATGGTGGAATGCACCGACGAACTGCGCGCCCTGGTGGGCGAAGAAGGCGCACAGGAACCGTACCGTTATCTGCTGAAAAACATTCGCAGCCAGTTAATGGCGACCCAGTCCTGGCTGGAAGCGCGCCTGAAAGGCCAACGTCTGCCGAAGCCGGCGGGTTTAATCAGCCAGAACGAACAGCTGTGGGACCCGCTTTACGCCTGCTATAAATCATTGCAGGCCTGCGGAATGGGCATTATCGCCAACGGCGAACTGCTCGACACCCTGCGCCGCGTGAAGTGCTTTGGCGTGCCGCTGGTGCGTATTGATGTTCGCCAGGAGAGCACTCGCCACACTGAAGCGCTCGGCGAACTGACCCGCTACCTGGGCATCGGCGACTACGAAAGTTGGTCCGAAGCCGACAAACAGGCGTTCCTGATCCGTGAACTGAATTCCAAGCGCCCGCTGCTGCCGCGTAGCTGGGAGCCAAGCAACGAAACGCGCGAAGTCCTCAATACCTGTAAAGCGATTGTCGATGCGCCCGTTGGCTCCGTTGCCGCCTATGTCATTTCGATGGCGAAGACACCTTCTGACGTGCTGGCTGTACACCTTCTGCTGAAAGAAGCCGGCATTACGTTTGCCCTGCCGGTTGCGCCGCTGTTCGAAACGCTTGATGACCTGAACAACTCGAACGATGTCATGACGCAGTTACTGAATATCGACTGGTATCGCGGCTTTATTCAGGGCAAACAGATGGTGATGATTGGCTATTCCGACTCCGCGAAAGATGCGGGCGTGATGGCCGCCTCCTGGGCGCAGTACCAGGCACAGGACGCGCTGATCAAAACCTGCGAAAAAGCCGGTATCGAACTGACTCTGTTCCACGGTCGCGGCGGCTCCATTGGCCGTGGCGGCGCGCCAGCCCATGCGGCACTGCTCTCACAACCGCCGGGAAGCCTGAAAGGCGGCCTGCGTGTGACCGAACAGGGCGAGATGATCCGCTTCAAATACGGCCTGCCGGAAGTCACCGTCAGCAGCCTATCGCTGTATACCAGCGCGATTCTGGAAGCGAACCTGTTACCGCCGCCGGAACCGAAAGACGAGTGGCGCGGCATCATGGACGAGCTGTCCGATATCTCCTGCGAGATGTATCGTGGCTATGTGCGTGAAAACAAAGATTTCGTGCCTTACTTCCGTTCCGCGACGCCGGAACAGGAGCTGGGCAAACTGCCGCTCGGTTCGCGTCCGGCAAAACGTCGCCCAACCGGCGGCGTGGAATCCCTGCGCGCCATTCCGTGGATCTTCGCCTGGACGCAGAACCGCCTGATGCTTCCCGCCTGGCTGGGCGCGGGCGCGGCGCTGCAAAAAGTGGTGGAAGATGGCAAACAGAGCCAGCTTGAAGCCATGTGTCGCGACTGGCCGTTCTTCTCCACGCGTCTGGGAATGCTGGAAATGGTGTTCGCAAAAGCGGACCTGTGGCTCGCGGAATATTACGATCAGCGTCTGGTGAAAAAAGAGCTGTGGGGCCTGGGTGAAGAGCTACGCAATCTGCTGGAAGCGGACATCAAAGTGGTGCTGGCAATTGCCAACGACGCGCATCTGATGGCCGACCTGCCATGGATTGCCGAGTCTATTCAGTTGCGTAACATCTATACCGACCCGCTGAACGTGCTTCAGGCTGAACTGCTGCATCGCTCTCGTCTGTCGGAAGAAGAAGGCAAAGAGCCGGATCCTAACGTGGAGCAGGCGCTGATGGTCACCATCGCAGGCGTTGCGGCAGGCATGCGTAACACCGGCTAATCAATCTAAGTTAAGTCTCAATGAAATAAGTGCGCTGGCTCACGCCGAAATAAGCGCACTTATTTTTTTTGATTTCGCCGCAAAACCTTTTCATATTCGCTCTGTCTATCAATGTGCTCGACGTGACTTTTTACTGCCGCAACAATAACTGCTGGAGTGACCTTAAGGTTCACTTAATAAAAAATTGTTACGGTTGGCACCACGAATTCTGACAGGCTTAATTTATGCTCTCCACTACAACCCCGGCTGAAACTAAGTTTAGCTGGAAGGCCCTTGGTTGGGCGCTGCTCTACTTTTGGTTTTTCTCTACCCTGCTGCAGGCCATTATTCTTTTAACGGGCTATAGCGGTACGAACGGATTTCGTGACTCTCTCTTATTCAGCTCGTTGTGGCTGATTCCCATTTTTCTGTTCCCGAGTAAAACGCGCATCATCGCTGCCATTATTGGGATAGTGCTGTGGGCCGCCTCGCTGGCGACGCTGTGCTATTTCGTGATCTACGGGCAGGAATTCTCACAAAGCGTGCTGTTCATTATGTTCGAATCGAACGCCAATGAAGCCAGCGAATACCTGAGTCAGTATTTCAGCCTGAAGATTGTTCTAACGACGGTGGCGTATACCGCGGTGGCGATTTTCCTGTGGTCCAGACTGAAGCCTGTCTATATCCCGCACCTGGGCCGCTGGCTGGTTTCTTTTGCGCTGCTGTATGGATTAATTCTTAATCCTATTGTGGCGGGAAGCGTTGTTGGTGATAAACCGCTGGAAAAAACGCTGAACGGTATGGCCTCCCGTATGGAGCCCGCCGCGCCCTGGCAGTTTATTACTGGCTACTACCAATATCGCCAGCAATTAACCAGCCTGAACAAACTGTTAAACGCTAACAATGCATTACCGCCACTGGCGAATTTAAAAGACAGCTCCGGTAATGCACCGCGTACGCTGGTGCTGGTGATTGGGGAATCGACCCAACGTGGCCGTATGAGTCTGTATGGCTACCCGCGTGAAACCACGCCGGAACTGGATGCCCTGCATAAGAACGATAAGAACCTGACCGTCTTCAACGACGTCGTCACGTCTCGCCCTTATACCATCGAAATCCTGCAACAGGCGCTGACCTTTGCGAACGAAAAAAATCCGGACCTCTATCTGACCAAACCATCATTGATGAACATGATGAAACAGGCCGGGTACAAAACGTTCTGGATAACTAATCAGCAGACGATGACCGAACGTAACACCATGCTGACGGTGTTCTCGAAGCAAACGGACAAACAGTTCTACATGAACCAGCAGCGTACGCAGAGCGCGCGCGAATACGACACCAACGTGCTGGACCCCTTCAAAGAAGTGATGGCTGACCCGGCGCCGAAGAAATTGATCATCGTTCACCTGCTGGGTACGCATATCAAGTATGAGTATCGCTACCCGGAGAAATGGGGCAAGTTTGACGGCAAAACCGACAATCTGCCTGCCGGGTTATCGCAGGAACAGCAGGACGAATACAACGCCTACGATAACGCGAACCTGTACAACGACCACGTTGTCGCCAGCCTGATCAAAGAGTACAAAGCCACGGACCCGAACGGATTCCTGCTCTACTTCTCCGATCACGGTGAAGAGGTTTACGACACGCCGCCGCATAACATTCAGGGGCGCAACGAACTGGCGCCAACGCGCCACATGTATACCGTACCGTTTATGCTGTGGACGTCAGATAAATGGCAGGCTGCACATCCGCGCGATTTCTCGCAGGACGTAAACCGTAAGTACAGCAGTTCGGAGCTGATCCATACCTGGTCCGATTTAGCGGGGCTGAGTTATGACGGTTATGATGCGACGCGTTCCATCACCAGCCCGCAGTTCACGCCTATGACGCGCTGGATTGGCAACCCGTACAAGAAAAACGGCTTAAAAGATTACGATTCACTGCCTTACGGAGAACTCCAGGGTAATCAGTGAGAATTGCCTGATGCGCTCCGCTTATCAGGCCTACAGGTTTTCTGCAATTTATTGAATGTAGGCCGGATAAGGCGTTTACGCCGCATCCGGCAAAACAAAGCGCACGTTGTCTGCAATCTTTGAGGCCACTTCATTCAGGAGTGGCCTTTTTTTACGCATCCCGTTAATGTGGCGAGCAATGCAACAGAGAAGGGATCGCTATGCATCACGACATCACGCAACTGCTCACCCGGCTAATCAATACGCCGTCTGAACTGCAAAACATTCACTTTGCCAGCGCCACCAGCCCGGCACCTGAACTGGCGTATCAGGTGGATTTCCCGCGTCTGGAAATCGTGCTGGAAGGTGAGTTTACCGATGCCGGCGCAGTCGCGCGCATGCAGCGTCATGATGTCCTGTTTGTACCCGCAGGCGGATGGAACTTCCCGCAATGGCAATCGCCGGTGACCACCCTCAGCATTCTGTTTGGCAAGCAGCAGCTCGGCTTTAGCCTGGTGCACTGGGACGGCAGCCATTCACACAGTCTCAATCGCCAGCACGTTGCCCGGCGGGGGCCGCGTATCGGTTCTTTTCTGCTGCAAACACTGCATGAAATGCAGATGCAGCCTCAGGAACAACACACCGCACGGTTGATTGTCGCCAGCCTGTTAAGCCACTGCTGTGACCTGCTGGGCAGTCAGATTCAAACGGCTTCGCGCAGTCAGGCGCTTTTCGACGCCATTCGCGACTATATCGACGAACATTACGCCTCGCCGCTCACCCGTGAATCCGTCGCGCAGGCGTTTTATATCTCGCCCAACTATCTCTCACACCTGTTTCAGAAAACCGGTGCGGTGGGATTTAACGAATATCTGAATCATACTCGGCTGGAACACGCCAGAATGCTGCTGAAGGGTTACGACCTGAAGGTAAAAGAGATTGCGCACGCCTGCGGCTTTGTCGACAGTAACTACTTCTGCCGGTTGTTTCGCAAAAATACTGAACGCTCGCCGTCAGAATACCGTCGCCAGTACCACAGCCAGCTTACGGAAAAGCACACTACCCCAGAATAATATGCGTATCCTGCGGTGCACAGAGCAGTTTACGCACTGCGCTCATCACTTTCTGCGGCTCACGCAGAAACGCGGAAATACCCGACTGCACATAACGACAGTTGATAAAACGTTCTGCGCCGCTCAGTTCGATATCGGTGATCAACAGCACCGCGTCAGCACGATGAACATCCTCAAGGGTAAGCGCATTTTCAATCCCCAGCGCGCCCTGGGTTTCAATCTTGATGCTCCATTTTTCCTGCTGGCACAGTTTTTCCAGACGCTCAGCGGCCATATAGGTATGCGCCACGCCGCTCACGCAGGCGGTGACTGCGACTAATCGTCTACCGGGGGATACCGTCATCGTCTTCTCCTGCTTCTGGTTTCATGGATGCTGGCGAGTCTCCCCGCCAGCCTGGTATTCGCGCTTACGCCGTTTGTGCGAGATGCGCTTCAATTTTAGCCATAATCGCGTCGGCGCGTTTTACCGCATCACTAATGTTAACCCGCACGATGGTTTTACCCGCAAAACGCTCTTCAAACTTGATGCCGATATCTTTGGTCAGAATCACGATATCCGCAGCAGCAACGTCGCTTGCCGTCAGTTCATTTTCGAGGCCAATGGACCCCTGCGTTTCCACCTTCACATCCCAGCCTTTGGCTTTCGCCGCGCTTTCCAGCGCTTCCGCCGCCATATAAGTATGTGCGACGCCAGACGGACAAGCAGTTACCGCGATAATCATGGTCATAATCGTTACCTCTTCAATCAGTTAATTTCGAAATCCAGATCCAGGTCGTCTTCTTTTTCCGCGACCGGTTTTGCATTTTTACGCGCCAGGCTTTTCAGAAGGTTCACGCACACCGCCGTTACCACCGCGCCAACGGCAATCGCCACGATGTAGCCGAGCTTGCCTTCCACTACTGGCAGCACAATCAGCCCGCCCCATCCGGCGTAGCACTGTGCGCCCATCAGCGCTGCCGTTACCGCGCCACAAACGGAGCCGATCATAATGGACGGGATCACACGCAGCGGGTCAGCCGCCGCAAAGGGAATCGCCCCTTCCGTCACGCCCACGCAACCCATCACCAGCGCCGCTTTACCGGCTTCGCGCTCTTCGCTACTGAAGTTTTTACGATTAACCAGCGTTGCGAGGCCCAGCCCCAGAGGCGGTACGCATATCCCGACGGCAGCAATCGCCACCACCGTATACACACCCTGCGAGACGCAGATCAGCATGAACGCATAGGCCACCTTGTTCACCGGGCCGCCCATATCAAACGCCAGCATCAGGCCCATGATCACCGCCAGCACCACAATGCTGCCCTGCTGCATGCCTTGTAACCACTGCGTCAGGCCTACCGTCAGCGCGCCGACCGGCTCACCCAGCCCCCACATCATTACGCCTGCGGTGATCAGGGTGCCAATAATCGGGATCACAAAGATCGGCATCACCGAGCGCAGCACTTTATGCACCGGGATCTTTTTCAGGTAATAGACCACAATCCCGCCGATAATCCCGGCGATTAACGCGCCGAAGAAGCCTGCGCCAAAGCTGTTCCCCACCCACGCGCCAATTGCACAGGGTGCCAGCGCTGAACGTTCGGCGATGGAGTAACCGATGTACGCCGCCAGAAAAGGCACCATCAACGTCAGGCCGGCCACGCCAATATCAAACAGCTTTTTAAGATTTGGATCGGTGGCGGCATCCGGCACTGCGCCCTTGCCGTATAACATGACGGAAACCGCCAGCAGGATCCCACCCGCCACAACAAACGGGATCATGTGCGACACACCGGTCATTAAATGCTGACGGGTGTTTTTTAAAATCTGCACCAACTCTTTCATCAGTTGCTCCCGGGCATTTCGTGCCCATATCCATAACGAGGTTGTGGAAACGATAGGCAATTGACGAAGTGACAGACAGTGGATAAAAGGGGCATTTACTGGATATTTGTGATCGCATCAGAAAAATGCGATCGGTCTCAAAAGTTCGCGACTCGTTGCTATCGCCCACCAGCCGGGAACATGTGAGGAATCTCTCACTTTTAGGCGGATATTACATTTATCCAGTTTTTGACAGATTTGTCAGATAGCGGGCCTGCGCTCAACCCTCCATCCTGTTCCCCATATCGAATGATTTGGGAGATAAAGTGATGGCTCAGGTTGTAGAGTTTGTCTGTGAATTACCTAATGGCGTCCATGCACGCCCCGCCAGCCACGTTGAAACGCAGTGCAATACATTCACCAGCACCATTGAATGGCATAACCTGCGCACCGACCGCAAAGGCAACGCCAAAAGCGCGCTGGCGCTGATCGGCACCGATACCCTGGTGAACGATGCCTGCCAGTTGCTGATTTCCGGCGAGGATGAACAGGCCGCCTGGCAGCATCTCTCCCGCTGGATCCGTGAAGAATTTCCCCTGTGCGATGCGCCGCTGGCGCAAGCTGCTACGGTTGAACAAGCACCACTGCCGGAATCGCTCACCCATCTCAATCCAACGCTGTTTCGCGCACAGCCCGTGTGTAGCGGTAGCGCAGGCGGCGTTTTAACGCGTCTTGCCTCGCTTGATTTAAATCGTCTGGGCGATTTGCCTGCCTCGCGCAGCGTGGAAGAGGAGCAGCAGGCGCTGGATAGCGGCCTGGCGCGGCTGACAAAAATGCTGGAACTGCATCTGCTGGACAGCGACACCACCGCCAGCGCGATTCTGGAAGCTCATCGTTCGCTCGCAAGCGACACCTCCCTGCGCCAGCATCTTCTGGCTGGCGTAAACGATGGCCTGAGCTGTGCCGACGCGATTGTTCGCAGCGCCAACCATTTCTGCGATGAGTTTGCCCGCTCCAGCAGCAGCTATTTACAGGAACGCGCGCTGGACGTGCGCGACGTCGGCTATCAACTGTTACAGCAAATTTATGGTGAACAGCGTTTCCCGGCACCGGGCAAGCTCACGCAGCCGACCATCTGTATGGCGGAAGAACTCACCCCAAGCCAGTTTCTCGAGCTGGATAAAACGCTGCTTAAAGGTCTGCTGCTGCAAAGCGGCGGCACTACCTCACACACGGTGATTCTGGCGCGTTCTTTTAATATCCCAACGCTGGTCGGCGTAGATATTGACGCCCTCAACACCTGGCAGGGGCAGCAAATCTATCTGGATGGCAATGCCGGGGCGATTATCGTTGCGCCGAATGAAGCGGTCTCCCGCTACTATCGCCAGGAAGAGTGGGTACAGGAACAACTGCGCCAGCAACAGAGCGTCTGGCTGAACCAGGAAGCGCGTACCGCCGATGGCTTACGCATTGAAGTCGCCGCTAACATCGCGCACTCCGTCGAAGCGCAGGCCGCTTTCGGCAACGGTGCGGAAGGCGTCGGCCTGTTCCGCACTGAAATGCTCTACATGGACCGCGCCTGCGCGCCGGGCGAAGACGAGCTGTATAACATTTTCTGCCAGGCGCTGGGTTCCGCCAATGGCCGTAGCATTATCGTGCGCACCATGGATATTGGCGGCGATAAGCCGGTGGATTACCTCAATATTCCGGCAGAAAACAACCCGTTCCTCGGCTATCGCGCGGTGCGAATTTATGAAGAATATGCCGCGCTGTTTACCACCCAGTTGCGGTCGATCCTGCGCGCCTCGGCGCACGGAAAGCTGAAGATCATGATCCCGATGATCTCCTCAATGGAAGAGATCTTGTGGGTCAAAGAGAAGCTCGCCGAAGCCAAACAACAACTGCGCAATGAACACATTCCATTCGATGAGCGTATTCCGCTCGGCATTATGCTGGAAGTGCCGTCGGTGATGTTCATCATCGATCAGTGCTGCGAAGAGATCGACTTCTTCAGCATCGGCAGCAACGATTTAACCCAGTATCTGCTGGCAGTCGACCGCGATAACGCCAAAGTCACCCGCCACTACAATAGCCTGAACCCAGCGTTCCTGCGCGCACTCGATTACGCGGTGCAGGCGGTACATCGCCAGGGTAAATGGATTGGCCTGTGTGGTGAACTGGGTGCGAAAGGGTCTGTTCTACCGCTGTTGGTTGGCCTGGGGCTGGATGAACTGAGCATGAGCGCGCCGTCTATTCCGGCAACCAAAGCACGTCTGGCACAACTTGACAGCCGCGCCTGCCGTCAGTTGCTCAATCAGGCAATGGCCTGCCGCACCTCGCTGGAAGTGGAGCATCTGCTGGCGCAATTCCGCATGAGCCAGCAGGACGCGCCGCTGATCGCCACTTCCTGTATCTCGCTCGATAACGACTGGCAGAGCAAAGAAGAAGTGATCAAAGGCATGACCGACAACCTGCTGCTGGCCGGACGCTGCCGTTACCCGCGCAAGCTGGAAGCCGACCTCTGGGCGCGCGAAGCGGTGTTCTCGACCGGGCTGGGTTTCAGCTTCGCCATTCCACACAGCAAATCAGAACATATTGAGCAATCGACCATTAGCGTCGCGCGCCTGAACGCGCCGGTACGCTGGGGCGACGACGAAGCGCAGTTCATCATTATGCTGACGCTCAACAAACACGCCGCGGGCGACCAGCACATGCGGATTTTCTCCCGCCTGGCGCGCCGCATTATGCATGAAGAATTCCGTAACGCGCTGGTGAACGCGGCATCTGCCGACGCCATCGCCAGCCTGCTGCAACACGAACTGGAACTGTAAGAGGACGAATCATGGAACTGTATCTGGATACTGCCAACGTGGCAGAAGTTGAACGTCTGGCGCGTATTTTCCCGCTGGCGGGTGTCACCACTAACCCGAGTATCGTCGCCGCCAGCAAGGAATCCATCTGGGACGTGCTGCCGCGTTTGCAAAAAGCGATTGGGCCGGAAGGCATTCTGTTTGCCCAGACCATGAGTCGTGATGCTGCGGGCATGGTGGCGGAAGCGAAACGCCTGAGCAACGCCGTTCCCGGCATTGTGGTAAAAATCCCCGTCACCGCGGAAGGTCTCGCGGCGATCAAATTGCTGAAAAAAGAGGATATTCCAACACTCGGCACCGCTGTCTACAGCGCCTCGCAGGGGTTACTGGCGGCGCTGGCTGGCGCCAAATATGTCGCGCCATATGTTAACCGCGTTGATGCCCAGGGCGGCGACGGCATCCGTATGGTACAGGAACTTCAGACACTGCTTGAGTTGCATGCCCCGGGAAGCAAAGTACTGGCCGCCAGTTTTAAAACACCGCGCCAGGCGCTGGATTGCTTACTGGCCGGGTGCGAGGCAATCACACTTCCTTTAGACGTAGCGCAACAAATAATCACTACCCCTGCGGTAGAGTCAGCCATAGAGAAGTTTGAGCAGGACTGGCATAACGCATTTGGTCATATCAACCTTTGAGGGAAATAAAGTATGGATCGCATTATTCAATCACCTGGTAAATACATCCAGGGTGCTGATGTCATCACCCGTCTGGGCGACTACCTGAAACCGATGGCAGAGCGCTGGCTGGTTGTCGGTGACAAATTTGTCTTAGGCTTCGCCCAGGCCGCGCTGGAAAAAAGCTTCCGCGATGCAGGTCTGGCGCTGGAAATCGCCCCGTTCGGCGGCGAATGTTCACAAAACGAAATCAACCGTCTGCGCGGCGTGGCTGAAAAAGCACAATGCGGCGCTGTACTGGGCATCGGCGGCGGCAAAACGCTCGACACCGCCAAAGCCCTGGCACATTTCATGGACGTTCCCGTTGCTATCGCGCCGACCATAGCGTCTACCGATGCGCCATGCAGCGCGCTGTCTGTCATCTACACCGATGACGGTGAATTCGACCGTTACCTGATGCTGCCGCACAACCCGAACATGGTCATTGTAGACACCAAAATTGTCGCGGGTGCCCCGGCTCGTCTGCTGGCCGCCGGTATCGGCGACGCGCTGGCGACCTGGTTTGAAGCGCGCGCCTGTTCACGCAGCGGCGCCACCACCATGGCGGGTGGAAAATGCACTCAGGCCGCACTGGCGCTGGCTGAACTGTGCTATAACGTGCTGATTGAAGAAGGCGAGAAAGCGATGCTGGCGGCAGAGCAACACGTCGTCACCCCGGCGCTGGAGCGCGTGATCGAAGCTAACACCTACCTGAGCGGCGTCGGTTTTGAAAGCGGTGGCCTGGCGGCTGCACACGCCATCCATAATGGTCTGACCGCGATTCCGGATGCGCACCATTACTATCACGGTGAGAAAGTGGCGTTCGGTACGCTGACGCAACTGGTCTTCGAGAACGCGCCGGTAGAAGAGATTGAAACCGTCGCCGCCCTGTGCCACTCCGTCGGCCTGCCGATTACCCTCGCGCAACTGGATATCAAAGAGGATATCCCGGCGAAAATGCGCAAAGTAGCTGAAGCGTCCTGTGCGGAAGGCGAAACTATCCACAATATGCCTGGCGGCGCAGATCCGGACCGCGTTTACGCGGCGCTGCTGGTTGCCGACCAGTACGGTCAGCGTTTTCTGCATGAGTGGGAATAACGGCTGAGAAAGCCTGATTGACCGTGGTATGTCGGGTGGCGCTACGCTTACCCGACCTACAAACATCCGACTGTAGGCCCGGTAAGCGCAGCGCCACCGGGCGATTCTTTGCGCCTGTCCGGAAACGAACCTTTTCTGTCACGCACCATTTTCTCTGCTGAAGGTCAAATCGCCAGACACTCTTCATGGACGACGCGAATGAAACTCTTGTTGGCACTTATCACTCTTTTTGCCGCTACTTTTATTCATCACTCGCCACCTCTTGATACCAAACCCATCACTGTACAACCGCAAACTAATGCCGCTATCGCTCAGGGCGCAGTACAACAAATCGGCAAAACGCTGTATTACGACGCGGCCTATGTTCGACTGGCCTATCCCAACGGCGACATCCCGCTGGAACGCGGCGTGTGTGCCGATGTGGTGATACGCGCGTTACGAACTCAACAGGTTGATTTGCAGAAATTATTGCATGAAGACATGCTGGCGGATTTTGCGGCCTACCCGCAAAACTGGAAGCTAAAACGCCCGGACAGCAACATCGACCATCGCCGCGTACCCAATCTGGAAACCTGGTTTCAACGCCACGACAAAGCCTTATCTATTACTGATAAATACAGCGACTATCAGCCGGGTGATGTTGTCTCCTGGCGATTAAACAATGGCCTGGCGCATATTGGTGTGGTTTCTCTGAACCGCGCGTACGACGGCACGCCGCTGATGGTACACAACATCGGCGCAGGCGCGCAGGAAGAGGATGTGTTATTTAGCTGGCGGATTGTGGGGCACTATCGATATTACAAGCGTTGAGCCAAAAAAACGTCAGCGACTGCTGCAAAGCAATCGCTGACGGATTAAGGGCTTAGATTACTGCAGGTCGAAACGGTCCAGTTCCATCACTTTCACCCATGCCGCCACGAAGTCTTTCACAAACTTCACGTGAGCATCGCTGCTGGCGTACACTTCGGCCAGCGCGCGCAGTACCGCGTGAGAGCCAAATACCAGATCCGCGCGGGTGGCGGTATATTTCACTTCGCCGTTCAGACGGTCGCGGCCTTCGAACAGCTCGCTGGTGTCATCGGTGGCTTTCCATTCGGTGCGCATATCCAGCAGATTTGCGAAGAAATCATTGCTGAGCACGCCCGGGCGGTCAGTAAAGACGCCATGCTTGCTACCGTCGAAGTTCGCGCCCAGAACGCGCATACCGCCCACCAGCACCGTCAGTTCCGGCGCGGTCAGAGTCAATTGCTGAGCTTTGTCGATCAGCAGGGATTCGGTGGTTGCCGCCCCCGGTTCGCCGCGATAGTTACGGAAACCATCAGCGATCGGTTTGAGCAGTTCAAACATCTCGATATCTGTCTGATCCTGGCGCGCATCTACGCGGCCCGGCGTGAACGGAACATGAATGCTGACACCTGCCGCGCTCGCTGCTTTCTCAACGCCCACAACGCCTGCCAGGACGATGATATCCGCCAGTGAGGCTTTGCCAGAGGCTTGCTGGATTTTTTCCAGTACAGGCAACACGCGTGCTGCTGTAGCGTTCACCGCCCAGCCACGTTGCGGATTCAGCGCCAGACGAGCACCGTTGGCGCCGCCGCGTTTATCGCCACCGCGGAAGGTAGACGCGGAGGCCCACGCGACAGAAACCAGTTCACTCACCGAGAGACCTGAAGCAGCGATTTCCGCTTTCAGGTTCAGAATATCTTCTTCCGTCGGATGGTAAGTCGGCTGCGGCAGCGGGTCCTGCCAAATCAGATCTTCTTTCGGTACTTCCGGCCCGATATAGCGCGCTTTCGGCCCCATATCACGGTGGGTCAGTTTGTACCATGCACGCGCGAATGCTTCGTTAAACGCCTGCGGATCGTTCAGGAAACGACGGCAGATTTTTTCGAAGTCCGGATCAAAACGCAGCGTCAGGTCAGTGACCAGCATGGTCGGCTTGCGTTTTTTCGACGGGTCGAACGGGTCAGGAATGATTTCCGGCGCATCAACGGCTTCGAACTGAATTGCGCCAGCCGGGCTGCGAGTCTGAACCCACTCGTATTTGAACAGGTTCTCGAAGAAGTAGTTGCTCCACTGAGTTGGTGTCTGCGTCCACACCACTTCAAGACCGGAGGTAATCGCATCTTTACCGACGCCAGTGCCAAAATCGCTCTTCCAGCCGAGCCCCTGGTTTTCAATCGGTGCGGCTTCCGGGTCCGGGCCAACGTGGGTTGCCGGGCCTGCGCCGTGGGTTTTACCAAGGGTGTGACCACCGGCGATCAGCGCCACGGTCTCTTCGTCGTTCATGCCCATGTTGCCGAAGGTGGCTCGAATCGCGTCTGCCGCAGAAAGCGGTTCACCGCTGGCGTTCGGACCTTCCGGGTTGACGTAGATCAGGCCCATTTCAGTGGCCGCTAGCGGACGTTTCGCCAGCTCTTCCGGGTCACGGTGAGCAAGCCAGGTTTTCTCATCACCCCAGTTTACGTCGAGATCCGGTTCCCAGACATCTTCACGACCGGCACCAAAGCCGAAGGTACGGAAGCCGGAGTTTTCCAGCGCCACGTTACCCGCCAGGATGAACAGGTCAGCCCAGGAAATTTTCTGGCCATATTTCTGTTTGATTGGCCACAGCAGGCGACGTGCTTTATCCAGGCTGACGTTATCTGGCCAGGAGTTCAGCGGCGCAAAACGTTGCTGACCACGGCCCGCACCACCACGTCCATCAATGGAACGATAGGTACCTGCGCCATGCCATGCCATACGGATAAACAAACCGGCATAGCTACCCCAGTCGGCAGGCCACCACGGCTGCGATTCGCTCAGCAGCGCGCGCAAGTCGCCTTTCAGGGCAGCATAATCCAGTTTGCTGAATTCTTTACGGTAATCGAAGTCTTCCCCAAGCGGGTTAGAACGGTTGGAATGTTGGTTGAGAAGGTCCACGCGAAGCTGTTTTGGCCACCAATCCTGGCTGGTCGTCCCTGCACCCGCACTCTGATCGTGACCGCCCTGATGGAAAGGGCACTTACCTGCGGACGTTTTATTCTCGATATCGTCTGACGTACTCATCAATATGCTCCCTCTACAATGTTACCGTTACGATATACAGCATCAGAGTAAAGTTATAATTGAAATAATCCACAGATTCGATAGTTGGAAACTTTTATATTTTTGGTTACGGGGATGTAGATCAAAGTAGACGCAAAAAAGCCCTCATGCGAGGGCTTTTTGACTATAAGGTGGGTCTGACACCCAACGTATGGCAAATGGCGTAGCTCATCTCAGCACGGTTAAGTGTATAAAAATGAAAATCTTTTACCCCTTCCCGGCTTAAAATTTTCACCATATCCATCGCGATAGATGCACCCACCAGCTTGCGCGTTTCCGCGTCTTCATCCAGCCCTTCAAACATGGTAGACATCCAGTGCGGGATACGCACATTGGTCATATCGGCAAATTTCTTCGCCTGTTTAAAGTTAGAGACCGGCAGGATGCCCGGAATAATTTCAACATCAATACCCGCAGAAACGCAGCGGTCACGAAAACGCAGATAGCTTTCCACGTCGAAGAAAAATTGGGTAATTGCACGATTCGCCCCGGCATCAACTTTACGTTTCAGGTTGAGCAGATCCGCCTGCGCGCTTTTCGCTTCCGGATGCACTTCCGGATATGCGGCAACGGAGATATCAAAATCGCCCACGTCCTTCAGCAAGCCAACCAGATCAGCCGCATACATCTCCGGCTTGCCGCTGCCAGGCGGCAGGTCGCCGCGCAGGGCGACGATATGGCGAATACCGTTGTTCCAGTAGTCCTGAGCAATGGCACGCAGTTCATCGCGGCTGGCATCAATGCAGGTCAGGTGCGGCGCGGCTTCAAGGCCGGTGCGATCCTTAATGCCTTTAATGATGCTGTGTGTGCGGTCACGCTCGCCCGAGTTGGCACCATAGGTGACGGAAACGAATTTCGGTTTCAGGCTGCTCAAGCGATCGATAGAGTTCCACAGGGTTTGCTCCATTTCACTGGTGCGCGGCGGGAAAAATTCGAACGAAACGTTAATATGCCCCTGGACTTCGGCCAGACTTTGATTCAGGGCTTCCCGCTGGTTGGCGTGAAAAAAGCTCATACCTTACCTCATCAATCGCGTGTCATTGTTTGTTGTGTTGTGAACATCCATCCGTTTAGACGTCTGGAAGTAAAGATGAAGGAAAAGTTGGGGAAGGTCAATAGAAAGATCCGCGTAAACGGTGAGGAATATTCAGGCAAGATGAAAAATATTCATCTTACTGCGGCGCAGTGAACTGACGCCTTACAAGCGTTATCAACCACTCAAATTTCGGCTGCTTTTCTGGCAATACCACAACGCCTGCACCAACGCACAGGCCAGTGTTTGATAATGGTCGGAAAACGACGCCCTGGCGCTGAATCGCGGCGAAAGATGCCGGAAGCAGACTCAGCCCCTCTCCATTTGCGATTCTGGCGAGCAGAACATCATGTTCAAGAGGCTCTTCAATGCAGGATGGTATATAACCGGCATGCTGGAAACGCTGTCGGGTGAAATCAAAAAAAGCCGGATTGCGTTCTCGCTTAAACCAGAATAAAGGGCGCGAATTTAACGAGAGTAAAGAGAGAGAAACAGATTCTGCCTCGGGCCAGATGGCAGGTAAGGCAGCAATCAATGGTTCTTGCCAGTCAAGCGGGGCAACGGTCAATCCACCAGCCTCAAGCGGTAGCGCCACCAGCGCCGCATCAAGTTTCCCTCGTTGCACCTGACGTACCAGTTCCAGAGAATCACGACGCACAATACGCAGCGAATCGACCTGCGCACGTAACTTATCTTCTAAAGATGTAAATGCACCCTGTTCAAATGCTGTAGTTAGCCCAATACGCAGCAGCGGGCCTTTTTCCAGATCAAGTTTATCAAGCGCAGCATAGGTTTTCTCCTGCAACGCCAGCAGCGGACGCACAATCTCCAGCACCCGCGCCCCTTCCTCCGTCAAGGTTAGCCCACGGGTATGACGGACAAACAGCGTTACCCCCAGACGCTCCTCAAGCTGGCGAATATGACGGCTGAGCGGCGGTTGCGACATAAAGAGTCGTTGGGCCGCCCGGCTCATGTTGTTCTCTTCCGCCACCACGGCAAAGTAGCGTAGCAGGCGAATATCGAGTGAATAAATCTGTGCGCTTGTCATACCGAAAAGGTATCACGGAAACGGTATTATCCAAATAATGTCCGGCAGCTTATTCTCGCGTCACACCTAAGATAAACGAGGATTTCCCCATGCATTCAGAACGTTTTATTACCGGTCAGGAGATGCTGCAAAAAGTGGATGGTAAAGGCGGCAATGCCGTTGTCGAAAGTCTGCAAGATATCGCTCCGGACTTTGCCCGTTACCTGATTGAATTCCCCTTCGGTGATATCTATTCCCGCCCGGGTCTGGATTTACGCAGCCGCGAAATCGCCACCGTCGCAGCATTGACCGCATTAGGAAACGCATCACCACAGTTGAAAGTGCATATTGCGGCGGCGCTTCATGTTGGGTTAACGCAGGAAGAAATTACTGAAGTAATCATGCAGATGGCAGTTTACGCTGGTTTTCCGGCCGCGCTGAATGGCTTGTTCGCGGCAAAAGAGGTCTTTGCTAAACAGCGATAACGCCGGATGGCGATGCACACATATCTTATTCGGCCTACGTTTGTGCATAGGCCGGATAAGTTAGCCCCAGGGCGTAATTTATTTAATATCTTTCACGCGCATACCGTTGAGCTGTTCATCCGTGATGGGTGTTGCCCGCTTTGAAGTAATCGACCACCGCGTGATAAACGTAATAACCGCCGTTTGTGTTGCGCGCTTTCCCTTCGATAAAGGCGGTAAAACCATCACCGCCATCAGCCAGGAAACTCTGGGTGGCAATCGAGTAAACCGTCGCATCTTCAATCGGTTTGCCATTCAGCGTCAGTGAGATAACCCGCTGACCAACCGGCTTGTTGCTGTCGTACTGCATTTCCAGGCCTTTCGATACCTGTAAAACGCCATTACTCAAACTTGCGCCGTGTTCCATCAGACTGCGTAATTGTTTACCCGTGAGATCCATCGTCACCAGTTCGTTGGGGAACGGGAAGGTACTGATGACGCCACCCATCGTAATTGCACCCGCCGGGATCTCATTGCGAATCCCGCCAGAGTTGGTTAACGCCAACTGGGTATTTTTACCCGCAGCTGCCAGCAAAGCATCTGCCGCCAGGTTCCCGAGAGAAGCTGATTCACCATAGGCACGTTTTAATTCAACTGGCGATTGCGCCACCGTTTGCTGCACGACTTCATCCAGCTTTTTATTCCAACTATCAATCACCTGTTTTGTTTGCGGATCAGGCTTCCACTCGTCGGCGTAAAGGGTTTTAAGCTCGAAGTTTTTCACCGTAAAAGTGTGCGGCTTCTCTTTGTAGTCGAGAACCAGTTTACCCACATCAATCCCGCCGCTGTCAGTGGAGAGGATTAACGTATTGCCGACTTTAATCGGTTCCGGCGTACCCACATGTGCATGCCCGGTGATCAAAATATCCAGCCCTTTCACCTGACTTGCCGTCTGAATATCTTTATCCAGCGCGCGACGCACATCTGTGCCTCCCATACTGGACTGGCGGGCCGGTACACCCTCGTGGATCAGGGCAACGGTTAAATCAACCTTGCCTTTGAGTTCATCGATATAACGTTGTAGCCATTTAATTTCATCACGCGCCTCGATACCCACTCGCGTGGCAGCAGATACCGTATCGTTGAAGGCAAATACTCCGTGCAAACCTATAACACCAATTTTCACGCCATCTTTTTCAATGATGGTATAGGGCTTATCCCAGAATGATTTACTGCTGTTCTGATAAAAAACATTACCCTGCACAATCGGGAATTTTGCCTGACTCAACTGTAATAACGTATTGTCCCAGCCGTGATCAAATTCATGATTACCTATAGTGACCGCATCGAACGGCATGGTATTCATAATATCGATAATCGCCTTGCCTTTAGTCAGGCTGCTGATATACGGCCCGGTAAAATAGTCACCCGCATCAAAAAACCAGGTCGCTTTGTTTTTAGCTTTTTCTTGTTTAACAAGCGTAGTGATATTTGCCCAGCCGCCAATATCCCGTTTACCGTCAGCAATCCACGGCACTTTATAAGGCTCTACATGTGCATGGAGGTCGTTGGTATAAATAATGGTGACATCTTTGGCGCAGGCCCAAAACGGCAGTGTTAATGCGATACCCGCAGCAAGCATTTTAATTTTCATAAACAATCCCTTCCAGTGAGATAAAGGATTGCTACATTACGTTCTGAAAGAGTTATTTATGTGAGAGAAATCACATCCACAGGGGAGCGTCGCCGGACAAAATCAACGACCTTGTGAAATCGTTGGTGATATATGTCGACTCTGTTTACGATTAATGCCTGCAAGTCGTTTGGTTGCCGTAATTTAGGGCAGCCAACATCTAAAGATTACAGCTGGCCCGACTATCGACTGGGTTATCCGGCATTGCACTGTCGGGCATGTGGCAGTTACCCGCCGTTGTTTGACGAGCAACAATTTCGTGACTGGCTGTCAGTTCACTTATCTACTTTTGCAACTGAGAAAGGCCATTTTTGCCCGGTATGTTATGGCACAGAGACGATTTGTTATGGTCACAATCCGCAGGGTTCACAACGTATTCAATGCCGTAAATGCAAAAAAGTCTGGACGCCAAAACAATTGCAAAAAGAAATAACGGCTCCCGAAATAATCGAAACCATTGCTTTTCTCGTCCCCTTCCAGGGAACCAGCAGTGGGCAAAAACTGTATGTTCTGATTAGTTTCGACGCTATTCGCGGTAATATCCTTCATCTCTCTACTAATTACACTCAGCATCAAGCTGGAGAAAGTCTGCATTATCGATACAGAGGAGATGCCGAACCAGAATTACACGAGAGCCATATCGTTCAACGCGTTGATATGCGCGAAGCACAATTTCTACGTCGGAGTCAGTTCGATGAAATTCAGTATGGCAGCGCAGCGCTCAAGCGCAATGCCAAAGGCGCTATTCTACGTCCGGTTATCACGGCACACGGGCATTTCAGGGTACTGAATATTCTCTTCCCTACGGTAAAAACGCATGTAATTTCACACGAGTGTTTTTTAAGAGGTGCGATTATTACGGCCTGGGCTGATCTGTTTCGCCAACAGCAAGGTGAAATCTGGTTTATTGAAGAGGAAATAGCTGACGATACCGATAATATGCCCTGGAGTTTTCAGGGAACAACTTATCACGGCTGGTGGAAAAATCAGTGGCAACTCTGGGTTCAGGTAAAAAATCGTAAAATGGTATGTGCATTAACGGGCGGAAAGAGTCGCAAAGCAGAAATGCTCTCTTTAGCAACCAGCAGACATTTTATCCACTGGCTACATAAACAAGCCGTATTTACTCACAGCACCCCGCTTTCAGCAGGGCGCGTAACGAAAATACTGCTTTCTCTGGCTCAGGATTACAACAACTGCGCCAGCCGGTTAATATCCGACTGAATCGCCCCGGCGGTGACATCGCGCCCGGCACCTGGTCCGCGGATCACCAGCGGGTTGTCGCGATACCAGCGGCTTTCGATGGCAAAGACGTTATCACACGGCAGCAGTGCCGCCAGCGGGTGTTCCGGGCGCACGGCTTCCACGCCGACGCGCGCTTTGCCGTTGGCGTCGAAACGCGCGACATAGCGCAGCACCAGGCCCATTTCCTGCGCCGCTTCGAAGCGTTGCAGCATCTGATCGTTGAGCTCATCACCATTTTCAAAGAAGTGATCGATCGAGCCATCCTCACAGTGCGATGGCACCAGCGACTCCACACGAACCTGATCCGGCTCGATATCGTAGCCCGCTTCGCGCGCCAGAATCACCAGCTTACGCATCACGTCTTTGCCGGAAAGGTCGTCGCGCGGGTCGGGCTCGGTTAAGCCCTGCTGCCAGGCTTGATCCACCAGTTCGGTGAACGGCACGGTGCCGTCGAACTGCAGAAACAGCCACGAAAGCGTACCGGAGAAAATCCCGCTGATGGACAGAATGCTGTCGCCGCTGTCGATCAGGTCGCGCACGGTATGGTTTACCGGCAGGCCCGCGCCCACAGTGGCGTTATATAGCCAGTGACGCCCGGTTTTTTCAAACGCGTCGTGGATCTGGCGATAGTTATGGCTGCTGCTTGCGCCGGCCAGTTTGTTGGCGCTGATAACGTGGAAGCCGTGACTGGCGAAATCGAGATACTGATCCGCCAGCTGTGGGCTGGCAGTGACATCCAGCACCACCAAATCATCATACGGGTGCGCGCGCATCCACAGGAACAGTGACTCTTCATCCTGTTCGACCGCTTCATCTTCGAAGAATGCCAGCGCGCGGCTGGCATCCAGCCCTTCGTAGCTCAGCAGGCTGCGGCGGCTGTCTACCACGCCGGCCAGCGTGAACTCAAACCCGGTACGCGCCGAGAGCGTACTCTGTTCGCGCGCGAAAAGCTCCAGCCAGCGAGAACCGATGTTGCCCTTGCCGAAAAGCACCAGGCCGATGCGTTTTTCTGCGCGGAAAACGGACTGATGCAGACCCTGAATCAGGCTCTCGGTTGGGCCGGTACGCAGCACGGCCACCAGGCTGATGCCCTCTTCCGATTGCCAGGTAAACTCGACCGGCTGGCCTTTCAGTTGTTGCCAGAAGCGGTGGCAGTGCAGCGGGTTACGGGTGACGCCCGCCCCGACAATCGCCACCAATGCCAGGCCCTGACGTAAACGCAGCTCGCCCGGTAACCCGGCTTCATCAAGAATTTTTAACGCGCTATCCGCCACTTCCGAGGTGTAGCAGAATTGCAGCAACTGACGATCGGTATGAACGCCCACCGCCAGCGGACGAATACCCGCACGCTTCAGTAACTGGTCAATATCTTTATGCGCCAGCTTAAAGTCCTGGCTTGCCGGGACGCGGAATTCAATCAGGCAGACGTCATCATGACTGGTAACGATACGCGCGCCTGTACCAGAAGCCAGCACGCGTTCAATACGCGTAGAGCCCTGATCCGGCGTATAACTACAGCGCAGTTGCAGATCGATATCGCTGCCGGAAACCGGCTGTAAGGTACGCGCGTGCAGCACCGGTGCGGCAAGACGCGCCAGTTCGCTGGCTTCATCGAGACGCAGCAGCGGCAGCAGGCAGGCATCTTTCACTTTACGCGGGTCGGCGCTATATACCCCGGCGACGTCGCTCCAGATGGTTACGCGAGAAACACCCGCCAGCGCGCCGATTTGCGTTGCTGAATAGTCGGAACCGTTACGCCCCAGCAGCACGGTTTCACCCGCATTACTGCGGCTGATAAAGCCGGTCACCACCAGACGTTTGCCCGGATGCTGCGCCATAAGCTGTTGCAGTAACGGATAAGAAAGGCCTTCATCAACCTGTGGCTGAGCAGAACGCTCGGCCCGCAGGAATTCACGCGCGTCGAGCCACGCCGCATCCAGCCCCTGTTGTTGCAGCACGGCCGCCATCAGACGTGCGGACCACACTTCACCGTGGCCCACCACTTCCGCATACACGGCGTCGGTGACACCACCATCCAGCAACACGGCTAAACGTTCGAGGTCGTGAATAAATGCGCTAATCAGGCCGTCGGCAATCTCAGCGGGTAACAGGCCGCTAATCAGCTCTGACTGATAGCGACGCAGCGTCTGTTGAACCTGATGCGCAGAAAGACGATCGCTCTGGCTGAGTTTCAGCCAGCTAATCAACTGGTTAGTGGTGCTACCGGCTGCGGAAACAACCATCATATCGCCTGGCTGAGAATACTCCGCCATAATCCCGGCAACACGCAGGTAACACTTCACATCCGCCAGACTACTCCCACCAAATTTATGCAGTTGACGTTCTTTCGTCCCTGCCTGCGCAATCACACTCATTTTTATCCCTCGGCTGCAACCCGGAAGCCATTTTCCAGATCGGCAATTAAGTCTTCACTATCTTCAATACCGGTTGAGATACGCAACAGCGTCTCAGAAATCCCGGCGGCGGCGCGCGCTTCCGGCGCCATGCCCGCGTGGGTCATCGTAGCGGCGTGGGAGATTAAGCTCTCAACCCCACCCAGCGATTCTGCCAGCGTAAACAGCGACAGCCCGCTCAGGAAGCGGCGCAGCGTCTGTTCGTCGCCGTTCAGTTCAAAGCTGAGCATCGCGCCAAACCCTTTCTGCTGGCGGGCGGCAATCTCGTGACCCTGATTTTCCGGCAAAGAAGGATGATACAGTTTTTTCACCAGCGGCTGGTTTTTCAGGAAGTCGACAATCGCATACGCATTGCGTTGCGCCACTTCCATGCGCGGCGACAGCGTGCGCAAACCGCGCAGCAGTAAATAGCTGTCGAAGGCGCTACCGGTCACGCCGATATTGTTCGCCCACCATGCCAGCTCCGTCACCGTCTCTGGATCTTTTGCAATAACTACCCCGGCAACCACATCAGAGTGGCCGTTTAGATATTTAGTACATGAATGCAACACCAGATCCGCGCCCAATGCCAGCGGATTTTGCAGCGCCGGGCTTAAGAAGGTGTTATCCACCACGCTGACCGCGCCGACTTCACGCGCCAGGCGACATATTTTCGCGATATCCACCACGCGTAACAGCGGATTACTCGGACTTTCAACCAGCACCAGTTTCGGTTTTTCTTCCAGCGCCGCACGCAGCGCCTGCTCGTTGCCCTGATCGACAAACTTCACGCGATAACAGCCGCGTTTTGCCAGGCTGTCGAACAGACGATAGCTGCCGCCATAGCAGTCATGCGGCGCCACCAGCAGGTCGCCCGGCTTCAGGAACACGGTCGTCACCAGGTGAATCGCCGACATGCCCGTATTGGTCATCACTGCACCCGCGCCACCTTCCAGCTCGGCCAGCGCCCGCTGCACCACATCACGCGTTGGGTTGCCGCGACGAGAATAGTCATGAGCGCGCGGCTCATTAAAACCGGTGAAATTATAGGTACTGGAAAGATGAATCGGCGGGACAACACAGCCATACTGCTCGTCGTCATTTAAACCGCTGCGCACTGCGATGGTGGCTTGTTTACGGGTCATGGTGATTCGTTCCTGACTTAATCGGTGAAATGTCAGGCATCAGAGTAAACATTGTCACAATAGACGTCAATACATCTGGACATCTAAACTTCTTTGCGTATAGATTGAGCAAAAGACGAATAGCCGTTAAAATTATATGCATTAGCGCACAACTGCGGCGGCTCATATCGTGTCAGGGCCGCATCACTACGGTAAACTATGTGCGATTATGGTCAGAGCCGAAGCTCGACCTTTTATTAATGATAAAGAGGATTAAGGTATCTCATGGCTGAATGGAGCGGCGAATATATCAGCCCATACGCTGAGCACGGTAAGAAGAGTGAGCAAGTAAAAAAAATTACGGTTTCCATTCCTCTGAAGGTGTTAAAAATCCTCACCGATGAACGCACGCGTCGTCAGGTGAACAACCTGCGTCACGCCACCAACAGCGAACTGCTGTGTGAAGCGTTCCTGCATGCTTTTACCGGTCAACCGTTGCCAAACGACGAAGACCTGCGGAAAGAGCGCAGCGATGAAATCCCGGAAGCGGCAAAAGAGATCATGCGTGAGCTGGGGATTGACCCGGAGACGTGGGAATACTGATTCAGGGAGCGCGGCTCACGGAGTACGAGCCGCGCTTTTTAATGTGATGACACGGAGGTTGTGCCATGAAACCCTGTTTACTGGCATTCGGCCTGGTTTTGGCTTATCCGGCTTATGCCTGGGAGCCGCAAACCGGCGACATCATCTTTCAAATTTCTCAATCTTCACAAAGTAAAGCCATTCAGTTGGCCACCCATTCTGACTATAGCCACACCGGCATGATTGTTATCCGCGAGAAAAAACCGTATGTCTTCGAGGCCGTTGGTCCGGTTATCTATACGCCGCTGCAAAAATGGATAAAGCACGGAAAAGACGGGAAATATATCGTGCGTCGTGTGGACGGCGGGTTATCAGCTCAGCAAAAAAAGAAGCTGGCACAAACCGCGAAGCGCTATCTCGGTAAACCTTACGATCTGGCCTTTTCCTGGAGCGATGACCGCCAGTACTGCTCTGAAGTGGTGTGGAAGGTGTATGACAAAGCATTGGGAATGAAATTGGGTAAGCTGCAAAAACTGAAGGATTTCGATCTCAGTAATCCGGCGGTGCAGGCCAAACTGAAAGAACGCTACGGCAAGAATGTGCCGCTCAATGAAACCGTTATCTCCCCGCAGGCCGTGTTTGATGCGCCGGGGCTGGAAACGGTTGATAAAAAGTGGCCGTTATTTTCGTGGTAGTGCACGCTGAAGAAATTGCCTGATGGCGCTGCGCTTATCAGGCCTACAAATTCTGCAATCCGTAGGTCGGGTAAGCGCAGCGCCACCCGACGAAGTGCACCTTAGTCGACGTTGTAACTTTCATTTCTTACAGATACAAAAAAGGCGCCTTTCGGCGCCTTTTTCTGAGAAGCAAAACTTATTTGCTGCCCGGGATGCTGAAACGCTTGTTGAAGCGGTCAACACGGCCACCGGTAGCAACGTCACGCTGCTTACCAGTGTAGAACGGGTGGCATGCGCCACAAACGTCCAGGTTCAGATCATGACCCGCAGTGGAGTGAGTCTTGATAACATTACCGCAAGAACAAGTTGCAGTAATTTCTACGTAATTCGGGTGAATACCTTTTTTCATGGGAAACCTCAGTTAAGGCCGCGTCGCTCTTCCAGCCCTAACGCCAGACACCACGCGATGTTGATAGTAAACTTCTCGGCTTTCGACGCATTTTTTCTGCATCAAAGGCGGCGGATCATACAGAATCTGAACAGGGTATGCAAACTGATCCGTTCTTCACCTGAGTACAATGTGTATACTAACCCGCTCCTTTTCAAGTCCAGGAAGAAAAAATGCCTGTTGCCCACGTCGCCCTGCCCGTTCCGCTACCGCGAACGTTTGACTACCTGCTGCCTGAAGGCCTTAGCGCCAAAGCGGGATGTCGCGTACGCGTGCCGTTCGGCAAACAGGAACGCGTTGGCATGGTGGTGTCAGTCAGCGAAAAAAGCGAACTACCGCTGGATGAGCTGAAACCGGTTATCGACGTGCTCGACAGCGAACCGGTATTTACCTCCTCGGTATGGCGATTGCTGCTCTGGGCGGCAGATTACTACCATCATCCGATTGGCGATGTGCTGTTCCATGCGCTTCCAATTTTGTTACGCCAGGGGAAACCCGCCAACCACGCGCCGCTGTGGTACTGGTTTGCCACCAAGCAGGGCCAGGCGGTGGATATCAACAGCCTTAAACGTTCGCCAAAGCAGCAACAGGCGCTGGCTGCGCTGCGTCAGGGGAAAATCTGGCGTCATCAGGTGGCTGAACTGGAATTTACCGAAGCGGCGTTGCAGTCTCTGCGCAGCAAAGGGTTAAGCGAGCTGGCGAGCGAAGCCCCCGCGCTGAGCGACTGGCGCGAAGGCTACTCCGCCATCGGCGAGCGGCTACGGCTTAACACCGAGCAAGCTACCGCCGTGGGCGCGATCCATAGCGCGTCTGACCGGTTCTCTGCGTGGCTGTTAGCGGGCGTAACCGGGTCGGGTAAAACCGAAGTGTATCTCAGCGTGCTGGAAAACGTGCTGGCGCAAGGGAAACAGGCGCTGGTGATGGTGCCGGAAATCGGCCTGACGCCGCAGACCATCGCTCGCTTTCGTGAACGTTTTAACGCGCCCGTGGAAGTGCTGCACTCCGGGCTTAACGACAGCGAGCGCCTGAACGCCTGGCTAAAAGCCAAAAGCGGCGAAGCGGCGATCGTTATCGGCACACGCTCATCACTGTTTACGCCGTTTAAAAATCTCGGCGTGATTGTTATCGACGAAGAGCACGACAGCTCTTATAAGCAGCAGGAAGGCTGGCGCTATCATGCCCGTGACTTAGCGGTCTGGCGCGCGCACAGCGAGCAAATCCCGATTATTCTTGGGTCGGCGACGCCTGCGCTGGAAACCCTGCTCAACGTGCGCCAGCATAAATATCATATGCTGCGCCTGACGCGCCGCGCCGGTAATGCGCGGCCAGCAACACAGCACGTGCTCGATTTAAAAGGTCAGCAGTTGCAGGCGGGGCTGTCTCCGGCACTCATCAACCGTATGCGCCAGCATTTGCAGGCGGATAATCAGGTGATCCTTTTCCTCAATCGCCGCGGTTTCGCGCCCACATTGCTTTGCCACGACTGCGGATGGATAGCCGAATGCCCGCGCTGCGACAGCTACTACACGCTACACCAATCGCAACACCATTTACGCTGCCACCATTGCGATAGTCAGCGCCCGATTCCACGTCAGTGTCCTTCTTGCGGTTCAACACACCTGGTGCCGGTTGGCCTGGGAACCGAACAACTGGAGCAGGTACTGGCCCCGCTTTTCCCCGGCGTGCCGCTTTCCCGTATCGACCGTGATACCACCAGCCGCAAAGGCGCGCTGGAGCAATATCTGGCGGAAGTGCATCGCGGCGGCGCACGTATTCTGATCGGCACCCAGATGCTGGCAAAAGGCCACCACTTCCCGGACGTCACGCTGGTTGCCCTGCTTGATGTCGATGGCGCGCTTTTCTCGGCGGATTTCCGCTCGGCAGAACGTTTTGCCCAGCTCTATACCCAGGTTTCCGGGCGCGCCGGGCGTGCGGGCAAGCAGGGCGAAGTGGTTTTACAAACGCACCATCCGGATCACCCTCTGTTGCAAACGCTGCTCTATAAAGGCTACGACGCTTTTGCTGAACAGGCGCTGGCCGAGCGCCAGACCATGCAGCTTCCGCCGTGGACCAGCCACGTGCTAATTCGCGCGGAAGATCACAACAACCAGCAGGCGCCAGTGTTCCTGCAACAACTGCGTAATCTGCTGCAAGCCAGCCCGCTGGCAGATGACAAACTGTGGGTTCTCGGCCCGGTTCCCGCCCTCGCGCCGAAACGCGGCGGACGTTATCGCTGGCAAATCTTGCTGCAACACCCTTCCCGCGTGCGCCTGCAGCATATCGTCAACGGCGCGCTAGTCCTCATCAATACGCTGCCGGAAGCGCGCAAAGTAAAGTGGGTCCTCGACGTTGACCCGATTGAAGGTTAATGCCCAGGTTGCGAGCAAGATCGAGGAATCTAACAATCGTCACACTTTTTATGAAAATTCTGTAACAGATCGGATTAACTATCTGATAAAAGTGTGTCTGATGTCAGACACAGGGGAGGTGTCTGCGCCAGTCAGCGAGGAGAAATCAGGTGAAGGCTAAAAAACCGGTTGTGGCCGCAACCATGAAAGACGTTGCTATGCAGGCGAAAGTCTCTACGGCAACCGTATCACGCGCATTAATGAACCCCGAGAAGGTCTCACAGGCAACGAGAACTCGCGTTGAGCAGGCCGCACTGGAAGTCGGTTACCTCCCGCAGGTGCAGGGGCGTAACATGAAACGCAATGAATCTCGCACCATTCTGGTTATCGTGCCGGATATCTGCGACCCCTTCTTCAGCGAAGTGATTCGTGGAATCGAAGTCACCGCCGCTTCGCAGGGTTATCTGGTGCTGATTGGCGACTGCGCGCATCAGAATCAGCAGGAAAAAACCTTCATCGATTTAATCATTACCAAGCAGATCGACGGTATGTTACTGCTCGGTTCGCAGTTGCCGTTTGATGCCAGTATTGAAGAGCAGCGCAATCTGCCACCGATGGTGATGGCCAACGAATTCGCCCCAGAGCTAGGGTTGCCGACGGTACACATCGATAACCTTACCGCCGCGTTCAATGCCGTAAACTATCTGCACGAGCTGGGTCATAAACGCATTGCGTGCATCGCCGGGCCGGAAGAGATGCCGCTGTGCCACTACCGCTTACAGGGGTACGTGCAGGCAATGCGCCGCAGCGGTATCACGGTCGATCCGGCCTACATCACGCGCGGCAACTTCACTTACGAAGCGGGCGCTAAAGCGCTTGAGCAGCTTCTGGCACTGCCGCAACCGCCGACCGCCGTGTTCTGCCATAGCGATATCATGGCGCTCGGCGCGTTCTCCTGCGCCAAACGTCACGGTCTGAAAATTCCGGACGACCTGTCGATTATCGGCTTTGATAACATTTCGCTTGCGGAGTTCTGCGACCCACCGCTCACGACCATTTCTCAGCCGCGTTTCGACATTGGCCGGGAAGCGATGCTGTTGTTACTGAATCAGCTAAGTGGGCAATATGTCGACAGCGGTTCGCGTCTGCTGGACTGTGAACTGGTCATTCGCGGCAGCACACAAAAAATATGACATAAAAGTGTGGGGCTTTAGGACTTGCTTGTCTGGTCAAAGCCTCGTCGCTTAAGTAACATGTCGGGTTCACGAACGAATAAATACAGCGAAACGATAGTGGCACAACGAGATTATGTACGCCGCAGCCAACAGGCTCCTTCGCGGCGCAAAAAGAGCACCTCACGGAGTTCGCGGAAAAATCAAAGTAGCTTCCCGGCGGTATCACCGGCGATGGTGGCCATTGCCGCCGCGGTGGTCGTCGCCTTTATCGGTGGTTTGTACTTTATTACCCATCATAAAAAAGAAGAGTCTGAAACGCTGCAAAGCCGTCAGATGACAGGGAATGGTCTACCGCCGAAACCGGAAGAGCGCTGGCGCTACATTAAAGAGCTGGAAAGCCGCCAGCCAGGCGTGCGTGCGCCAACGGAACCGTCTGCAGGCGGGGAAGTGATGAATCCGAACCAGTTGACCGACGAACAGCGCCAACTGCTTGCGCAAATGCAGGCGGATATGCGCCAGCAGCCGACGCAGCTGACGGAAGTGCCGTGGAACGAGCAAACGCCAGAGCAACGCCAACAAACGCTGCAACGTCAGCGTTTAGCGCAGCAGGCTCAGCAAGCGCAACAGCAGCAGCAATGGGCGCAAACGCAACCTGTGCAGCAGCCGCGCGCGCAACAGCAGACACAGCAACCGGTACGCCAGGCGCAAACCACACAGCAGCAGCCGCGTCAGACGCAGCAGCCAAAAGCGGCTGCCACTAATCAGCAGCCGTATCAGGATCTGCTGCAAACGCCTGCGCACACCACAACGTCTGCACCTAAACAGCAGGCCGCCGCGCCGGTGACGCGTGAGACCACGCCACCTAAGGCAACCGAGAAAAAAGACGAGCGCCGCTGGATGGTACAGTGTGGTTCGTTTAAAGGTGCAGAGCAGGCCGAAACCGTGCGTGCACAGCTGGCGTTCGAAGGGTTTGATTCACGCATTACCACCAACAATGGCTGGAACCGCGTCGTCATCGGGCCTATCAAAGGCAAAGAGAATGCCGATGGCACCCTCAACCGCCTGAAAATGGCCGGTCACGGAAACTGCATAAGACTCGCTTCCGGGGGTTGAAACCCCCGAAATACCCCCCATCTATAATGTCATTCTGCCCCGCAAAGCTTGCGGGGCCCCTATTCCGTATTTGCAACAAGGGGTCTGCTCGTGACAACAATAGTAAGTGTTCGCCGTAACGGCCACGTCGTAATCGCCGGTGATGGACAGGCTACGCTTGGCAATACCGTGATGAAAGGCAACGTGAAGAAAGTCCGTCGCCTGTACAACGACAAAGTGATTGCCGGTTTCGCTGGCGGCACCGCTGATGCCTTCACCCTGTTCGAGCTGTTCGAACGTAAGCTTGAAATGCACCAGGGTCATCTGGTGAAAGCCGCCGTTGAGCTGGCGAAAGACTGGCGTACCGACCGTATGCTGCGCAAGCTGGAAGCCCTGCTTGCCGTCGCGGATGAAACCGCATCCCTCATCATTACCGGGAACGGCGACGTCGTTCAGCCGGAAAATGACCTGATTGCTATCGGTTCGGGTGGCCCATACGCCCAGGCCGCAGCCCGTGCCCTGCTGGAAAACACCGAACTGGGCGCGCGCGACATTGCTGAGAAAGCGTTGGATATTGCAGGCGATATCTGCATTTACACCAACCACTTCCACACCATTGAAGAATTACCGTCTAAAGCGTAAGGATTGACCATGTCTGAAATGACCCCACGCGAAATTGTCAGCGAACTGAACAAACACATTATTGGTCAGGACGCGGCCAAACGCTCCGTTGCGATCGCCTTACGTAACCGCTGGCGTCGTATGCAGCTTGATGAAGAGCTGCGTCACGAAGTAACCCCGAAAAACATTCTGATGATCGGCCCGACCGGTGTCGGTAAAACCGAAATCGCTCGCCGTCTGGCGAAGCTGGCTAATGCGCCTTTCATCAAAGTTGAAGCGACCAAATTCACCGAAGTGGGCTATGTGGGTAAAGAAGTGGATTCCATCATCCGCGATCTGACCGATTCCGCGATCAAAATGGTGCGCGTGCAGTCCATCGAGAAAAACCGCTTCCGCGCGGAAGAGATGGCCGAAGAGCGCATCCTCGACGTGCTGATCCCACCGGCTAAGAACAACTGGGGTCAGGCGGAGCAGCAGGCTGAACCGTCTGCCGCGCGTCAGGCATTCCGCAAGAAACTGCGTGAAGGCCAACTGGACGATAAAGAGATTGAGATCGACCTCGCCGCTGCGCCGATGGGCGTTGAAATCATGGCGCCTCCGGGAATGGAAGAGATGACCAGCCAGTTGCAGTCGATGTTCCAGAACCTCGGCGGGCAGAAACAGAAACCGCGTAAGCTGAAAATCAAAGATGCGATGAAGCTGTTGATTGAAGAGGAAGCGGCAAAACTGGTGAACCCGGAAGAGCTGAAACAGGATGCCATTGATGCGGTTGAGCAGCACGGTATCGTGTTCATCGACGAAATCGACAAAATCTGTAAGCGCGGCGAATCCTCCGGCCCGGACGTGTCCCGCGAAGGCGTACAGCGTGACCTGCTGCCGCTGGTTGAAGGCTGCACCGTGTCCACCAAACACGGTATGGTAAAAACAGATCACATTCTGTTTATCGCTTCCGGTGCATTCCAGGTGGCAAAACCGTCTGACCTGATCCCGGAACTGCAGGGACGTCTGCCGATTCGCGTTGAGCTGCAGGCGCTGACCACCAGCGACTTCGAACGCATCCTGACCGAACCGAATGCGTCCGTTACCGTTCAGTACAAAGCGCTGATGGCGACCGAAGGCGTGAACATTGAGTTCACCGAATCCGGTATTAAGCGTATTGCCGAAGCCGCATGGCAGGTTAACGAAACCACCGAGAATATCGGTGCGCGTCGTCTGCACACGGTTCTGGAACGTTTAATGGAAGATATCTCCTATGACGCCAGTGATTTAAATGGTCAAAGCATCACAATTGATGCGGAATACGTGAGCAAACACCTGGATGCACTTGTTGCAGATGAAGATCTGAGCCGTTTTATCCTATAATCGCGTTCAATGCATATTCATCACTGTTGATGGGGCTGAAAAGCCCCATTTTTATTGGCAAAAAATCACTATGACTGAAATCAGCCGCACCCAGGCATGGCTTGAGAGCCTGCGCCCTAAAACGTTACCTCTGGCCTTCGCCTCTATCCTGGTGGGTATTACGCTCGCCTGGTGGCAAGGGCACTTCGATGCAACTGTGGCGGTGCTGTCGCTGGTGACTGCGGGCCTGCTGCAAATCCTCTCCAACCTCGCGAACGATTATGGCGATGCGGTGAAGGGCAGCGATAAACCCGATCGCATCGGGCCGCTGCGCGGCATGCAAAAAGGCGCCATCACCCAGCCGCAGATGAAACGCGCGCTGATGATTACCGTCGCGCTCATCTGTCTTTCCGGCCTTGGGCTGCTGTTTGCGGCATATCAAAACATCGGTGACTTTATCGGTTTCCTGGTGCTGGGGTTGCTCTCAATTGTCGCCGCAATTACCTATACCGTGGGCACTCGTCCTTACGGATATATCGGTCTGGGTGATATTTCTGTGCTTATTTTCTTCGGCTGGCTGAGCGTTATTGGCAGCTGGTATTTACAGGCGCATATGCTGAGCGCCACGCTGATTCTTCCCGCCACAGCGTGCGGATTGCTGGCAACGGCAGTATTAAATATCAATAACCTGCGCGATATCGACAGCGATCGCGAAAACGGCAAAAACACACTTGCGGTACGTTTAGGCCCGGTCGGTGCACGTCGCTATCACGCTTGCCTGCTTGGCGGCACGCTGGTGTGTCTGGCGCTGTTTAACCTGATTTCACTGCAAAGTCTCTGGGGCTGGCTGTTTATTCTCGCCGCACCGTTGCTGTTCAAACAGGCGCGCTACGTCATGACGCAGCGTGAACCGGTCGCGATGCGACCAATGCTTGAACGCACGGTCAAAGGCGCGCTGCTCACTAACGTCCTGTTTATCGTTGGGATTATCCTGAGCAAGGCGCTGGGTTAACTGACAAATATCAATTAACAATTGATGATTTTGCCAACAGTGCACAGAGCGCGATATACTGAAATCACTCGCAGCAACTGAGTGTTAATCCTATGAAATACGATACTTCCGAGCTTTGCGACATCTACCAGGAAGATGTCAACGTCGTGGAACCCCTGTTCTCCAACTTTGGCGGGCGGTTGTCGTTTGGTGGGCAAATCACCACCGTGAAATGTTTCGAGGATAACGGGTTGCTGTATGATCTGCTCGAACAGAATGGCCGTGGCCGCATTCTGCTGGTTGACGGCGGCGGTTCTGTACGCCGCGCGCTGATTGATGCGGAACTGGCGCGTATCGCCACCCAGAACGAATGGGAAGGCATTGTGGTTTACGGCGCCGTGCGTCAGGTTGATGACCTTGAAGAGCTGGATATCGGCATCCAGGCCATTGCCGCCATTCCGGTTGGCGCAGCAGGTGAAGGCATTGGCGAAAGCGACGTACGCGTCAATTTCGGCGGCGTAACTTTCTTCTCCGGCGACCATCTCTATGCTGATAACACCGGCATTATCCTTTCTGAAGATCCGCTGGATATCGAGTAAATAATTCGCATATGATAAAGGGGAAATTTATTTCCCCTTTTTTTATACACGGATGTATATATGCGGTTTATAGTTTTAGGTGTTTTATATATTGCAGTTATTATTATCAAGCATCTGCAATGGAAAAACCTGATTACGGACGACACAGGTAATATTATCGCCTATGTGAATCTCGTCTTTTTTTATCCGTTAGGGACTGCTTGTCTTGTAGCCGCCGCGTTTTGTGTGATATTTCGTAAAACGGCGCAGCAGCAAATTATTAACGGTACAAGCTGGGTGATGGGGATAATACTTCTGTTCAGTTGCGCCACACACTTCTGGCAATTCTTTAGTTGGGAGTACACCGCGCCGAATGCGCCCATCACGCTGACGTTCCCGAGTAACGAGTGGAAAACGGCGGTGACCACACCTCGTGGCTACCGTATGACAGTGGTGATGAAAAATGCCCATGTCGCGATCTCCGTGATGTCCAGCATGCAGGATGCCAGTAACGTTCATAACTTTGATGAATTACTCACATCACAGCAGATTCGCTTCAAGAGTAGCTATCAGGCGGATGCGTTTACGCTTTTTCCCTGTCAGGTTGACGGCTTCCGCTGCGCCTATCAGGACTATATCGCCACAACCGATGATGGCGATGAAAAACGGTCTATTTTGATGACGCTGCTGGATAATACCCATTTTATCCAGGTGGCGGCGGTTATCGATCAGAAATATGCTGATGAGTATTACGAAGAAGTTATGACGATTTTTAATTCTGCTAAACCTATCGCAGAGTAAACCACTCAAGTATACAAGGACGATATATGCGTTATGTTATTTATTTTATTCTGCTGATAGTTTCGTTTGTCGTAGGGCATTTTAAAAGTGGCATTTCACTCCATGAAATGGAAAGCGAACCTGGACAGTTTGGTGAATATATTGGTGCAGTATTTCTTTCACCACTGATACTTCCCACGATTATCTTTTTCATCGTGAAAATTTTTCGCCGCCATAAAGAAACCAATTATCTACGCTGTAGCAACTGGGTGCTTGGCGTTATGTTGCTATCAAATATTTCGTATGCACTTACCTTTAACACACCTCATTACAAAACCCTCCCTGAGGCGCAGGTCACATTCACCGTTCCAGATCGCGGCTGGAAACTTGAAGAAGCTAAAAGTAATGGTCGTCAGGTCAAGATGCTTTTTTCAGGTAACTATCGTATCGCGATCTATGCTGAGCGGCACTCGCAGGCTGAATTAAATATATACAACCTCAACGATATCAAAGCATTCTCGAAGAAATTATTGGGCGACGCATATGATGAGGATTTGTACCAGGTCTATAAGTGTACAGCGAAAAATTTTCGCTGCGCTTTCCAGGCCGTGTCGTCAGAACAACACAAAAAAGAGATTATCTATGTCTATCTACTGGATAAAGAAAGCGTTATCCAGCTAACGGTAGTTATCAATAAAGATAACTTCGAAAAAGATTATGCGGCCTTCAAAACTATTCTGGATTCTGCGGTAAACGCTAACCCTTGATCTAAAAAGCCTTCCCGACAGGGAAGGCTTTACTCAATGCAGGCTGTAGCCAACACACGCGAATCAGTACAGCATTTTCGCGCAGTCTAACCAGTCACCTTTGAACGGACGCTTCATATTTTCGATAGCGTCAATGATGTCGTGGTGAACCAGTTTTTCGTTCTGAATACCGACGCAACGACCACCAAAGCCCTGCTGCAGCAGTTCAATAGCGTATGCACCCATACGGGAAGCCAGAATACGATCGTAAGGCACCGGGGAACCGCCGCGCTGGATATGGCCCAGAACAGTTGCACGCGTTTCACGGCCTGTTTCTTTCTCAATGAAATGCGCCAGCTCATCGATATCACACATGTGTTCAGTGATGGCAACGATAGCGTGTTTTTTACCTTTCGCGATACCCGCTTTGATTTCAGCAACCAGATCATCGCGTTTGAATTCAACTTCAGGTACGACGATGAATTCACAACCACCGGCAATTGCTGCCGCCAGGGTCAGGTCGCCGCAGTAACGGCCCATGACTTCCACCACGGAAATACGCTGGTGAGAAGAAGAGGTGTCACGCAGACGGTCAATCGCTTCAACCACGGTGCTCAGAGCAGTGAAGAAACCGATGGTGTAGTCAGTGCCTTTGATATCGTTGTCGATGGTGCCAGGCAGGCCGATGCACGGGAAACCCATTTCGGTCAGACGCATGGCACCCATGTAGGAGCCGTCACCGCCGATAACGACCAGCGCGTCCAGACCACGTTTTTTCATGTTTTCGATAGCCACAGCGCGGATGTTCTCATCACGGAATTCCGGGAAACGCGCTGAACCGAGGAAGGTACCACCACGGTTGATCATATCGGAGACGCTGTAACGGTCGAGCTGAACCATACGGTCTTCGTACAGACCAAGGTAACCGTCATAGATACCAAAAACTTCCAGACCTTCCGTTAACGCAGCGCGCACAACACCACGAATGGCAGCGTTCATACCCGGCGCATCACCGCCGCTTGTCAACACACCGATTTTCTTAATCATGACTACCTCTGAACTTAGGAATGCTAATAATTAATTCTTCTGCCCGAAGCGCTCCCTGTAGGGAGAGAACGACCTTATTACAGATAGTATATCAAGTGCTTCGTGCTGAATTGATTCAGGTCAGGCCGAATGGCGGTTATTTGAACAAAAAATGCCGATCGACCCCACACTTTTACAACGACTTACGAAAGTTCAAACGCTCCTGCCACCATCCGGAACAACCGAGCACGGATCCTGGTGAATAATCACATCGGATCCGGGGAAGCGACGCAAAATTGCCTGCTCCACCTGTTCGGCAATTACATGTGCCTCAACCAGGGGCAGGTTATCTTCCATTTCCAGATGGATCTGAATAAAGCGGGTCGGCCCTGACTGCCGCGTTCTGAGATCGTGTGCACCGCATACCCCAGGCCAGGCGGTCACGATGTCGATAATTTCCTGGCGTTCTCCGTCAGGTAATGCGCGATCCAACAAAGACTGAACCGCCTCATAACCCATACGTAATGCGCTATATAAAATATAGATGCCAATTCCTAAAGCAAACAGCGCATCTGCGCGATGCCAGCCGTACCAGGAGAGCCCCAGTGCGACCAAAATTGCACCGTTCATCATAACATCAGACTGATAATGAAGCATATCCGCCCTTACCGCCTGACTTTGCGTTCTTCGCACCACCCAACGCTGGAAAGAAACCAGCACTAACGTACTCACCAACGCAACGATCGTCACAATGATGCCGATGCCTGGTTTATTCATTACCTGCGGCTGAGCCAAATGCTGGATGCCGGTTAAGAAAAGAAACAGTGCCGAACCGGAAATAAACATGCTCTGCGCCAGCGCTGCCAGCGATTCTGCTTTGCCGTGGCCGAAGGTGTGCTCGTCATCGGCGGGTTGCAGCGAATAACGCACCACCCACAGGTTAGTCAACGATGCCGCGATATCCACCAGGGAATCCACCAGCGCCGCCAGAATACTGACGGAACCGGTATACCACCACGCAAAAATTTTAATCAAAAGTAACACAGAGGCCATCACCGTCGCAGCAAGTGCTGCGCGGCTAATGAGCTGGCCATATGATTGATTCATAAACGCTCCTGCCATTCATTCTGCGGCTAGTATAGCGGAGGCGATGGTAAAATTTGGGCAAAAAAAACCCCCACATCATGTGGGGGAAGACAGGGATGGTGTTGTTCCTCAACAACTAACCATCTGAATTTATTATATTTTCACTGTATTTTACGTCCACAAAACGTCCACATCGACCATAAGCCCCAGCGTTACTTCTGGGGCTTTTTAATTCCCACAATATGTTAAAAGTTATGCAGTTATCCTCACCTCATATTTAAGTCGGCCATCGGAAAACCGTCACAACCATCACACCCCGCAAAAACACCTCTTATCCATATGATTTAGCTAAATAAATCTTGTGACGGTAAAACCATCACAAAACGCAACACAAACCGTCACACCTAATAAATTCAGTAAGTTATAAAACAGAATTGTGATGATTATAGACCGTCACACTGTGATGCTCTTGTGATGCTTTTGTGATGGTTTGTAATATGCTTATTTATTATTAAATATCATATAGATAGATAATAATTTTAAATCTTGTGACGTTTGTGACGGTTTTCCGATGCCCCCCTTCAATTTTTGAAAAAGCATAGGATGGTCAGAAATCGCCCTGATTTGTTGGTGAGTTTGTATCTCTCTCTGTTACTGATTTGGTCACTGGTGGCAGCATGTGTGCACAGGGATGGGCGCAGACGGATCTGTGCAAAGTATTTCAGTTGTGCCGGTTCGTACGGCTCCCCGCAAACCCGCGCCAGCAGCGGCTTTCTGTTTTTAAACGCTTACGAGATCTCGCGCTGGCCATTACGTAAAAAATCACGTAATCACAACTCATCCCGCATGGCTCAAGGCTTTACCTTCTGTGACGCCCAGCTGGCCATCGCACAAAAACTGAAATCGTTGAAATCTGTTTCACACATTTCAGTTTAGGATCTGACGTCAAAGCCCCAGCGCTGGCGCGGTCGGCCGATGTATTTTGTACCACCGGAAAAACTGAAATCATTCTCAACACGAAAACCGCAGGCGGGTGCGGTGTAGCGCCGTTTTCGTCACTTCCGCCGTTATTTCGTCACCGTCAGGATTCGCAGGCGCAAGCGTGCGCCGCTGTGCTGAATGAGGGGATGGATTTACTCAGGCGTGATAACGCGACGCTATGAGAGCGTTCTGCGACGTTTGAGAAGGGTACAAAAAACCCGCTACAGTGAGCGGGCAGGAAGGATGTTTTACTTACCGATTACGGGGGAGTATTTACCGTTCAGCGTATCGGCTTGCGTGCCGGTGCTGCGAATTTCGCCGGCGTTCGTCGGGGCGCCAGTATTACTGTGCGTATGGCTGGCAGTCAGTTCTGCCAGCTGCTTGACCACATCAAGCGTATCCAGCATCAGCTGAGCCACATTAATACTGCCGGAACCTATCCACACCACCGGCGCGATAATCTGCTGCTGTACGGCCGCAACGCTTTTTCGAATCTGGCCTATCTGCTCCGTCAGGTTCTTCCCGATCGTAACAGTGGCGTTTTCGGTCACGACCATTTCATCACTGCCGCCGATAGTGGCCAGGCGACTACCCTGAATCGCCTGGCTAAATTTGCCGGCGCTGACCTGCTGAATGGCTCCAGCCATCAGCGTGGACGTACCGATAACGCTGGTTTTATCCGTAGCCTTAACGGTCGTTTCGCGGCTTACCACCTCGCGGTTTTCCGTATCGGCCTTAACGGTTCTGGCCATCGATGTTTCGCTGATTGTCTGGTCAGTCTGTCGCACCCAGTCCCCGGCCTGCGTCACGCGCTGAGAGACTTCCGCTCGCTGCTGCTGGAGCTGCTCACCGGGTTTGATATCCGGCAGGCTGGTACCATCCGGCACGGTCTGACGGATAAATGGCTTATCCGGCCGGCCGTCAGTAAACGCAACTTCTACCAGCGTTCCTTCAGGTGGAAACTGGTACATTCCGGAATCATTACCGGCCATCGGCACCGGTAGCGGTACGGCGGAATAGGTCGGCGTCTGTGCGTCAGGCTTTCCGTCTGCGTCAAGCAGCTGCACATCCACGGCATAGCGTGGACGAAATGGATCCGCAAAGTTGCCGCTCTTAACGGCTTCTGTCGGCGCAATGACCCTGGCAAACTTCGGCAGGTGTAACCCGGACGCAAGCTCCGGAAAATGACTTTCAATCTGCCGCTGTACCGGTGATTTCTGCAATGGCTGACCGGTGGCGCGGTTGCGGGGTGTCCAGGTAACGGCCATCGTGTCATTGGTCAGATGAACCTTTGTGACGCGCTCGCCGTTCATTTCAGCCCCGGGCCGCAGGCTCTGGACAACCGGCAACGTCATGGTATTGCCGCCAGCAGCCCCCTGACTGAACCCGGCCGGGATATCCACCGGTTTACCGGCAAAGAGGGACTTTTCTGCACCTCCCACATACAGCCCGCCATCCGGTAACTGGTACCAGATGTAATCCGTGATGCCAAAGGCTTTACCCAGATTATTCAGCAGCTGGTACCCGCTGCCACTGTGGGTAAAGTGGGGGATCGGTTTATCAGCGTAACCGGCATCGGGTACCATCACCGTAATGCCGCTGTTCTCTTCCAGCCAGCTGGCCACGCTGCGCAGTGTCGGGTGCTGAAGTGAGCATGGCCACAGGCGTTCAAACACACCAACCAGCTCACGAACAAAAAGCCGCTGGAAGCCGTTATCAGCTGGCTGCGACCGTTCCACATATCCTGTAAACCACCGCAAAAGAAGGTCGGTATACCCGACATTAAGTCGTACCAGCTTGCCGGTATAGTCCTGGTCAGTTTCGGCCGTAATGAATCCCCGGCCGCAGGTGTTCAGCTCCAGCACCAGACTGGCATCAGCAAGATGCACTTCGTCCGTTGACAGGTACAGGCGTTTTATCGGTTTCATCCTTACCCCAGTGCATCGTTAACGGGTTTCAGGACTTTGCGTTCAAACCACGTCATTTTCTCATCATCTTCATCAGCGGACTGACCTGCCCCACCGGGGGCGCCACTGGAAGAGTTTCCCTGCTTTTTCGCTGACACTTTACTGCTTGCCCTCGCCTCACGCTTTTCCTGAACACTGATATGTTCGGTCAGCGTAAATGTCACCAGCCATGACATTTTCCCGTCCTGCTGCGGGGCATCCAGCGTGCCGGTGAAGGTGGCTTCACGAAAATTGACAGCACGCGCCTGCTCATGGGCGACGCGGTATTTCTGACGCTGGCCGCTGGCATCTGTAGCGCTGGCCAGCTCAAAGATGCGGCGCAATATCTCTTTATTCTTGAAAGGGACTTCGCCTGATACGCGCAGCTCTTTACCTTTCATGCCCTGCTCGGACTTCGTGGTAGAGCTGGTCTGTCCGGACTGGTCTTTGTCCTGAAACTGCTGCGTTATCGTTACACGCATGTTTTTCAGCTGGATCGCTTCTCCGTTAAGCGCCAGCGTCGGATTCGAGGTCATGTATCATTCCTTTTATGCCATCGAGATTATCGCCAGTCAGCATCATGGCCGCAGAGTAAACCGCCGATTGCAACGGGATGCCTTTTACCAGATCCAGCAATGTGGTACCCAAATCACCGCTGGCAGTGAATACCCAGGCTCTGGCGCTTTTCCCCTGTAAATCAGCCAGTCCACCGGCAATATCGCTCAGCAGACCATCGCGCAGACGGGTAAAGTCGTCGAGTTGCTTCTTAAGCGCCCCGACATCAACCATTGCGGCCGCTTCTTCCTGTGCTTTCCTGACTGCCGCTGCGGCAAGAACTGTTCGACTGGTTGGTACTGACAGTGGAAGCACATCAGCCAGCCCGGCGCTGTACTTTGCCGGAATTTGCATCTTTTCCATCACCAGTTCTGCCGCAGAAAGCGCCAGGCGCTTTACCTGAGTGAACGCCGGCGCTGGAAAAACATCAACCAACTGATTAAGACTGTTTATGAAACTGTCATGCGTCTGACCAGCAACCATCATAATGACCACATCCGCGTTTCCACCCGTCCCGGCCAGCTTTTCAGCCAGGTAAGAAATGGCGTTAACCGGGCTGAGATATGCACCATTCTCTGTCTGCTGCCCCAGTCCGTATATCCACGGATGCGCCGGCACAACCGTACAATTGATAGCCGTTACGCTGTCATTAAACACCAGGTTTGCTTCACGCCACATTTTCGGGTACTTCCGGCCATTTAATATTCGGGGCTTTGCTTACATCAACTCTGCTTAAAAGAACACGGTATTTTTTCCAGAGCAGCAGTGCTTCCCTTTCCTCATCTGTGGCTATATCCATATCGTCAGCATCCTGTAACGGCGCAATAACAGCCGTTGCGACAGACATTAGTGCAGTTTTTCTTTGAGCCGCAGTATCAGCCCCCTCTGGTACTGGTGTTATAAACTCCCCATCAAACATCCATCCACCATTAATATCGACTCCATCAGGAATATCATCAACCTCAGCAACTGACATTCCAACAGGAAATAACATGGAAATATCGTTACTAAACGAGACAATCACGCCATCAGAATCAAACACTATTTTCCATGTATCATCAGAAAATAATTTTTGTGAATCATACCAGTCTGCACCGCTGTCAGATTGCAGATAGGCAATTGGCACACCGCTGTTATTCTCAGGGTAATAGCGTTGAAAATTATTTAATCTCATTATTTATATTCCTGTTATGACGCCAGTGTAATCCATGAACCATTAACCAACTGCTGAACTGGTCGATAGCGAATCGCGTTAACGGTTATATACTGGTTATTACTGGACTGGACGATACCAGATAAAAAATGCCCTTCCGGTACGTCATACGTTTTTATCTGACCAGTCGATACATTGCTGGTTGCCATCTGAGAAACAGCACCGCACCGCATGCCCAGCACGACCGGATACCACGGTGTAAACCCACCTCCGGATGCTGTTCGCGAACGCACAGCTACGGCTGGAGTATCCGTGTTGGATTTCCCCATTAATTGCCAGCCAAATACACCAGACGAACCAAAGCATGCCCCTACTGTCCATGCCCCCGCATATGGCCCTGAGTTTTCAGAAGGTAAAAACCACGCAAATCGGTTTACACCAACAGCATTTGGTGTCCCTGTAACACCGTTATCAGAGTTAACACCAAGCCCCCAGCCACCTAATCCCGCAGTTTCCATCGCGGGTATCTGACCAGATGATTTACCCGCAGCATAAGTAGCAGCGCTCCCCAATCCAAGATTATTCCTGGCCGTAGCAGTGTTGGTTAAATCCGACAAATTATTGCTTTTTTGCAAAGCATTGACGATACGTGAATCATTACCAGCAGCCACAGTGCCAGCTGTCGTTCCTACATCCAGCACCGCTGCGCTTTTTAGCCCCAGGTTATTGCGCGATGCCGATGTACTAGCAACATCCGAGAGATTATTCGCGATTGCAAGTGCACCAGTATCACTGGCGGATGGTTTATTCCCGGTATGATACATTTCGACCCATCCGCTAAATGCCGAGGCGTTAGCTTTTGTTCGAAATCTAAATCGTGGTACGGCCCCACGTGATAATCCAACCATTTGCCAGCCTGTCGCGCCTGAGTTGGCAAAAGACAATCCGCCTGACCATTCACCGGGAAATGCTCCGACGTTATCAGCAGGGTCAAAATAATCAAACTGAGTAACGGTTATCGACCCCATCGTCCCTGCTGCTGTATCTGCGGTCGCACCCAGTCCCATCCAGCCAACAACAGGAATGCGTTTAGGCGTAGCATCTGTTAAGGACGTGACAATATTAGCGGTTGCCCCGGAGCCTAAACCAAGATTATCTCTGGATTTTGCAGAATCAGCCAGGTCTGACAGGTTTTTACTCTTTACCAGGTAGCTACTATTTGCCTGCTGGTTATCAAGAGTACCTTTTGGTCTCAAATCCGTGATATTCCCGTTGGCATCAATGCTGGCCAGTGCAAAAACATAATGTTTCACGCCGCTCTGCTCGTAGTCCACCAGGTTAGCGGCCACAGTCACTTTGCTCTGCACCGCCCAGACGCTAGTCAGTGCGCCTGACCAACACACATCCAGCCAGACTTTGACCGGTTTCGTGGTTACAGTGATATTTTGGTTAGCTGCCAGCACGGAACGCAGCCCTGCAACATACCCCGTCCCCTTAGTAACAAAGTACTGATCGCCACTTTTAGCCACCAGATAACCATTATCAAAAAATGCTCCCGCACCATAGATATCAATATTCTCAAGACGCTGACGTTCATCCATCCCCGCCATACGTGCCGTGAAATCAATCTGCCAGGTCTCAGCCGGGGTGTTAATAGCCGTTTCGGCCTGTGCGCCAGCAAACTCCATCAGGAAAGAACGGGTCAGAACGTTACCCTGCTGCCCTTCTTTCGTCTTTAATTTCTGCTGCTCCGGCGCATGAACAATCATTGCCAGCGTACCGCTGGCCTTATTCGTCAGCCCGATCCAGTTGAAGGAGAAATCGCCCACATCCGCGCCCAGTACAGCGGAATGCACCACAGCATTTTCATTTACCACCCCTTTACGGGTGACTGATTCGCGGTGAACAATTTGCGCAGCAGGTGGCAGCGTTTCACTACGATCGACAGGCAAATCCGGGTCAAGCCCCGGCACCAGTGCAAAAACGAACTCATCAAGCAGAACAGATTCACCCGTTGCAGCCTGCTGCGCTTTCCACTGCTCAAACGCCAGCGTGATAGCGGTCTGTGACATAATAACTACTCTCCCTGTAAGCTCGCGCTGAATGTCGCGCTGCTGGTTTCCGCGCCGGCAATCTTCGCCGGATAAACCACATATTCACCCTGATCCCATCCTGCACGGATGGATAAATTTTCAGAGGTGATAACCTCAAACTGGTAGCGTCGGCATGTGCGGCCATACTGCCGGATAATCTGGATCATCATCTCGGTGTTATCCGATATCTGGCTGTCGGTGACGCGAACCAGTATCACGTCCCAGTCAATACCCGGCTGGCGCTCCATTAACTCAACATACCCAATCCCCAGCCGGTCAAAGATATTGATAAATCCCTCAACGGATCCGGCATCAGCCGCATTCACAAAAGCGAAAGCAACACGCCGGCGAAAAAGGCTTAGCGGTTCGCCGTTAAAACGGCTGATATCCCTGTCCCATGCGATGAGACCCAGTATAGATTCGTTGCAGGTCAGCGGGTCAAACTGGCGCAATGGCCACGTAATCCAGTTGTAAACCTCCGCCCAGAAGGTCTGCGCCGCTTTAAGGAGTTTTTGCGGCTCGCCTTTATCCATCCAGGACGGCAGCACCATGCTGGCCAGTTTTTTCAGAAAATCATTCATCTTTCAGTTCCACCGTCAGCGCGTTAAGTCGCGGTACGCTGAGCTCACTGGTGATATCTTTCAGTGAAAATTCCAGCGAATCCGTGTCCGGGAACGTCTTATGGATCTCCCGCCCCAGCTGTGAGAAGGAAAAACGCGAGTATGGCCACGTCTTCTTCACGTCATAGTCCGTATTTTCACGAAAAGCGCAGCGGATAAGGTTTTCAACCCCCGCTTGCAGGCTGTCGCGCTGCTCCTGTTCCAGGTTGCTCAGATTTTTAACCCAGACCGTGACAACCAGATCGTGACGGGTTTCTGGCATGGCAAAGCACTGCATATCATCACCGTGTCCGTGATGACCCTGGGTATTGATATAGTCATTGACGGCATCAATAAACGGGTCTGACGCGACCCCGCTATCCAGCAGTAAATACGCATTGGCGGTACCGGGGCCGCGCGGTGCGTCATGCTCAAAAAAAATCCTGTCGATACTCAGGCCGGCCACGCCGGCAATCATCGAACGATAAACCGCGTCGGTATGGTAATTCCCCACCAGGTTGAACTGATTGCGGCAGCGTTCGCGCAGCTCGTCGTCGCTCTCCTCGTCGGCACCCGGCACCGTCAGCCAGTTTTCTTCACTGGCGACGTGGCTGATACCGTCCGCCGCCACAGGCAGAATACGGTAATATCCCGGCGCAAGGTTGTATGCACCGCCCGTACCCGTCGCTTTTACCGCCAGCAGAGCGCTGGCCGTACCGGAAGGGATCGTCACATCCGCAACAGTCGATAAGGCATAGACTTTCCCGTTGATACGCTCCGTCTGTACTACCGTGCCGGTTTTCACCGTCACAGCCTGCTTAACATCCTCTTTGAAGAATCGGATTACACCCTCGGCAGCGCTGGCCGGCTTCGGCGTAACATTTACCGCCCATGCCAGCAGGCGCAACATCTGACCGGTAGCCGTGGCCACAAACATACCAGGCAGCACCACAGCTATCAGCGCATCTTTCAGCCACATCACCGGCGCGGTCACAATCGCCGAAATCAGACGCCAGAATGGTGACATTCGGGACGTATTGGTAATCATCCCTTCATCGGCCACAACGATATTAAACCGGCTGCGTACCTCGTCTTCCGTGGTCGGCATCCCGCTGGCTTTTACCACATCTTCAAAATCAACCTGCGGCTTTTCCGTCATAGATTCACCTGATATGTAATGCTGCCAAAGTCATACGTACCGGCTGTCACCCACAGCCGTTTTGCGTTTTCCTCGCTGATTTCCACCGTACCCGGCACAATGCGATCGTCGCTTTCAACAAGCAGTTCCAGCCGGGTAAAAATATCTGCGCGTAAGGTCGGGCTGCGTTCGGCAATAAGCTGCGTGGCCAGCCCGCTTTCGATGATTGAATGCACAACATCCTGCCCGATACTTTTGCGGTTATTGCATAATTCAGGTTCGCTACCTGTATTAAGCACAAAATTACGCCCCTCAATAAGCAGGTCGATATAAAGCACATCACTCATTAATTAAGCTCCTGCCATTCCATTAGCTGAGCCGGTGAAAGTGCCTCTTTAGTATGGAAATGCACTTCACCAATCGTCTTACTGTTATCCGTTACAGCTTTTGAATTCTTACTGATAGTGCTGCTGATACCGCCCCGGTCAACACCTTTTAGTTGCCCCCCGGTTGAGAGGGTGTTAGTTGTCAGTGACTGCTGAGTATTATTTGCAAAATTATTCTGCATCACTGGCGGCATTACCCCGCCCGCTGTTTTATTGTTTTCGGGGGTAACGACAGGTGATAGCTTAATATCCACACCGGGTATTTTATTGAGCTTCCCGACTATCCAGTTCCAGGACTTCAGGAACCCGCCTTTTATGGTCTGCCAGATATTGTCAAACATCGTCACAATACCGCTGGCCATACCGCTTAACGCTTTTGACGGAGAAAAACCGGTGAGCAGCGCGATAAAGCTGTTCCAGCCGGCGACAATCGAATCCCAGGCTGAACTGAACACGCCCGCCAGCCATTTCACGACCTCCGCAGCAGCCTTAAAGGCAGTGCTGTCCATGACGGCAGATTTAATAGCGCCCCAGTGCTTAACCAGCAGGTAACAGCCCACGACCAGCGCCGCAATGGCCGCTATGACCAGCAGCACCGGCCAGCTCATTAGGTTGATACTGATACCGGCCAGCATCGCGGCCATGCGCACCGCCAGCAGGACGCCACGCAGAGTCTTCAGCACAATGTTCCAGGCCAGAACGGCTTTCTGTGCCAGCCAGATAACAAGGGTGTATGACTTCACGACAGCGACCAGCAAGCGCCATACGCCGGTCAGCCCCATAATAATGAATTTAGAGACCCCCATCACGATATTGGCGCTTGCGCCCACGGCAGCAAAGCCCAGCAATGCCAGCGTGGCATACCCGATAACGCGCGCGATATTGGGAAACATCTGCATCCAGCGGGCAAAGGTCTGCCCCATGTCGGCCAGCCGGTTCAGCACCGGATACAGCACGGGGATTAACGTCAGGCCAATCACCGTCTGAATGGCTTTCAGGATTTGCACAAAGCGATCCCACGGCTTCACCATTTTTGCCGCCATTTCCTGCGTGCGCTTCAGTCCGTCAGCACCGCCCAGCTCGGTGATATTGCGTTGCAGTAAGGCAACATTGCCATACAGCTGCTTGACCACGGCGGAACTGTCGCCAAAGGCGGCATCCAGCTCGGCCTGAGCTTTCAGGTTGCCATCCAGACTTTTGCCGTATTTGTTCTGGAGCTTAGTTAACATATCCGGCATGGACAGCATTTTGCCGTTCACGTCGGTAAACGAAAGTCCGAGCTTTTTAGCGCCATCAATCGCGCCGGTCATAAAGCCCTCGTAGGCGCTGCTGGCCTCCGTTCCCAGCGTGCGTTGCAGCTGCCCCAGCACCGCAAGCTGTTCGTCCATCCCGACGCCGTAGTTAGTCCCGACGCCTCGCGCACCTTCCATCAGGTCTTTGATAGTTCCCATCTCAGTACCGAAGGTTTTGCGCATGTACACCATCTTGCCCGCCAGCTGCTCGGCAAACGGGACTTTCCCCAGCCTCGCCGCCTCAGAGGAAAAGTTGCCGAACATCTGCCCCATAAATTCCGTGGTTTCGGCAGCGGTGGATTTCATGGCAAACGCCAGCGTATTCGCGACTTTCGTCACCTTTGGCAGCTCGGTATTGCTCAGGCCGGCAATAGAGGCGTTAATGTCTTCCGTTGACTTCACGAACTCCACGGCACTGGCACCGTAGGTCATGCTGAAGCGCAGCGCATCACGCTGCACGGTCTTCATCGAGGTATCATCAATCCCTTTCGCGGCGGCATCGTTCAGCGCGTCATACATCTCGATGGCCGGCGACAATGCCCCCTGAATGGCCTGAGCAACACCCCACATGGCCAGAGAACCGGCACCAATCTGCTTAAAGGCATTTTTTGATTTTTCCGCAAAGCCGGACACGCTGCCCTGCGCCTGTTTTAACGGGCGGGTCAGTTTATCAATCAGGCTTAATGTAAAATCTAATTGTTTCATTCCGTGCCTTTAAATGCCGTGCTAATTCCGTTAGCCACTGCAACGCGCATATATTCCCAGTGGCGATTATCCAGCCAGACAGCAGCGGAAATATCATCCACGGTATCTTCCCCGTTCGGGAGATAATAACGACGCAATATCAGATATTGTTCGAGCCCATTCTCTTCAATAGCCTGGACTCGTCGGGTTAGTTTTTTACTTCAATTTCCAGTTCTGGCGCGTAAAGTTCGTTAACCTTACCTGCGAGCTGAAGTGCAGCGCCCGGACGTTTCAAAATATCGGCCAGTGCTTCTTTGCTTTCTGTCGCCACAATACGCGTCAGATAATTGTGCGCCGGCACGACTTTATTATCCATCGCCATTTCATTAATGAACTTGTTATAAGCCGTCTGATTAGGCTCAAAGGTAATATCCTGACCACAAACAGTAAGATTAATCTTTTCCATAAATAACGCTCTCTCTTAAATTAATTTCATCAACAAGCTGGTTATGCCGTGCGGCACACTGGCCATACAGTTCAGGGTAAATTGTTAAAATTTCCGCCGCGTCTTTACCCTGGGTACCTTTCAGGCGCGGCAGCTGCGTGGTGCATTTAGTCAGCAGATTTTCCTGATAACGCACGTTCGGTGCCGGCTGCGGCCTCGTTGTACATGCGGACAAAATCAGCAGACATGCACACATTGGTAAACACCGGCTTAACCACTTCGGTACGAATTTCACGCGGTTGTGCCTCCTTCAACGCCTCCAGCTTACCTTCCAGCTGGCGACTGGATGAGCTGGCGATACCTGCCAGCTCTTTGCCCGTGGCGGCGGCGGTATTCCGGATAGTCAGGTCGATACTGTCCCGCTGCCAGAGCGCCACTTTCCAGCCCAACAGAAAAGACAGCGCCAGCGGAACGATAATCACCGTGATACGGCTCATCAGCGAACCCCGTTGTGTTCCAGGCTGAAGTGATTACCGTCCGGACGGGATTTGAAGCGACCGCCCCACGTTCCGCCCAGTGACTCCCAGTACTCGCCCAGCGGCAGATATGCCGTGCTGTCGGTCTGGTACTGGCCGTTAATGAACAAATTGAAGTCCACGGCCAGACGCTGTGTATGCAGGCTGTTGGTGATACCACTGCCTTTTTTCGCGTTCAGCGCAGCCTGCTCCGGCGTGCGGTACGCTTCACCGAACGTCAGGCGGTAGCCGTGTGATTCAGACCACTGGATCAGATTTGCCACCATCACGGTGAAAAGCTGCTGTTTTTCGCTCAGTGTCATTTCCCTGTCCCTTTGTTCAAAAAACCGCCAATTCCTTTTTTACGCAGCCAGGCTTCCACCCCATTCAACCCCAGAATACCCAGCCCCGACCCAATGCCGACCAGCGCCAGCGGATGAATATCCGGTACCACATACAGCGCCACGCCGGCCAGCAGTGACAATGCACTGCCGACAATCAGACGGCCAGCCAGTAAGCGAACGGTAATCGGCTCATCGCTGTTCAGCATCTTTCCCAGCGCAATCAACGCGCCCATGATGGCCAGCGCAATAAATCCCTTTTCGTAATCCTGCATCCCTGCCTCTTATCCAATCAGGTTTTCCGTGGCTTCCGCTTCCAGATACGGAATGCCGTCAATGTTGATAAATTTAGGGCTGGTCACGAGAAACTTAATTTTTCGCGTGGACAGCGCTCCGCCTTTGGGATCGAGATCCAGAAGGTTGTTCAGCAGCAGCTTGCAGCCGAACGCCTCAACTTTGGTTTCTTCGTTGCCGGCTTTGGCATAGAAGAGAAAATCCAGCTCAGGAATGCCGCGCCATGACCCGGCAGATTGTGCGCGGGCTTTGATGGAGGCCAGCGCCTTAGTGGCCAGTTCCAGCTCACCTTCGGCGGACACATCACCATCCACCCAGCCATCCGGCACGCCGCGCGTCTGCGCTGCTGCGGTGTTGTCGGTGATATCGAGCGAAATTTTCTCCGCATGTACCAGTTCGCCATCCATATAGAAGTCGAAGGACATGCCCGAAATACGTCTGGTCATGAATTTGTCTCCAGGCTGGCATCCAGCAACAGGCTGATCGTGATTTGCAGCGGTACTTCATACGTACGCACCACCATGTAAATATCCACCGCCTTTTTGGTCTTCCAGACGATCGTGATATCGCCGTCCTGTGGCGGCTTCACTTCGCCGGGGAAGGACACGCCGTTAATGTTCGCCGCTGTGGACATTTCGCGCAGCGGACGCGCAAACAGCGTCTGGTGTGCGGCAATGCTGCCCGGTGTACTGTTTAGCGAACGGTCGGCAATCTTGCCGATGGCCAGCAAACGCACACGACGCGCGGCTTTATCCACAATACGCAGCGTTTCAATGGACTGATAATCTCCACCCTCAACGTCCAGCGTACGGCCGTCAGACCAGTAGTAACCGTCATAGTCCGGATACCACATCGGCACGCTGTAGCGCTGTGCTTCCAGTGCCTGAAGCGTGGCCAGTTCCAGTACCGCGCCAGTACCATCCTTCGGCAGCTCATCGCTCCCCATGCTCAGCAGCGCCCCGGTCTTCACCCTAGCCGGGCTGTCGGCAATAGTGACAGCACGGTTACACAGACGGCCGGCAAGAACGCCCGGTTCGTTACCCCAGAGACGGGGAACCAGCTGTACAGATTTCTCGGCAATACCTTCCTGAAGCGTGGACAGGCGGGTCAGATAGTCGGCCTGCGCCTCCTCATCCTGCATCCCCTGTACTGCCAGAATGAACCAGACCCAGCGGCCATATTTCGCCGTCAGTTCCGATCGCAGCGTTGCCGCCTGGTTAATGGTGGCTTTAGCGGAAACATCATCCGACAGCACAACACCTTCCACCGAACAGGACACCTGCGCCGCTTTTACCGCCGCCACCCAGGCATCCGGCTCGCTGTCTGCGGCCAGCACGTGGACAAATCCCCACCAGTTCTGGCCGGCATTAGCCAGCGCGGCCAGTACATCGTTCTTTAACGGGCTGTCGTCTTCGCCCAGGAGCGAGTCAAAATCGCTCTGCGCGTTGACGGCCAGCGTCTTCCCTACATTTGTTTTACCGGTACCGATAAACAGCAGCGTGCGCTCCACCTCGTTGGTTTCGCCAAGCAGCTGGTTTACCTGATTAACGGTTACGTTTGGCCAGGTCATGCTCTCCCCCTGATATCCTGCGCGTTAACATCCAGACCGAACCCGACAGCCTGAAGCTGTCGCGCCAGCGCTTTGTTAAAATCGTCCTGACCAATCCCCAGAAACGCCCTGGCAGGTAAATCAATCTGCCAGGAGGTTTTGACCGGCTTATCCTCCAGTGTCCGGATAAGCAGACCAGCCTGACGGGCGGTCATTTTTTCCTGTATTTCCTTATAACCGGGTTTACGCCAGCGCTTACCGCGCCTGACTTTGTACCCGGCTTTGCGCAGGCGCTTCGCCTGTCGCAGTGAGGCAGGCTTATCCCCCTGCTCACGGCCTGCCACCTGCTTACGGTTGACGGTGACGCTCATCCCGTTTTGCTGCACATATCCCACGACGCCGGCAGAGAGTTTCCCTTTTGCGTTGCGGTAATGACCGCCGGCAAGGTAGAGCCTGACGGACTCGGTTTCCGGCATCTCCCGGATGCGGATAAGTTTTGGCATGTTGCGCAGCATCTTGCCCTTACGCCGCGTCTGCCTTGCCGGCCACTTCCCCCCTTCCGGTGACTGCTGATTACGCACATTGCGCTTAGACGCAGCCTCTACGCCATATTTAGCCATTCGCCACAACAGGCGACGGCGCTTCGGCGGCGGTAGCTCCAGGCTGGCCAGCGCTGCCTGAAGCTGCCGGAACTGCTCCTGATTCAGCTCTCCCTGAATCATTGCTGCCCCTCAGTCAGCGGGATAATCGTCACTTCCTCTGCCGTCCAGATGTCCGGCTCAGCCAGTCGCCAGCGCTGACCATCGAAGGGGATTTCACCTTTGGGGTCGGGGATCATATTCAGTTCTTCCGCCATCGGGAGCGTCACCACCATGATGGCCGTCTCCTGGTCGATGGTTTCGATATCGAACTCCGGCAGCTCGCTGTCAATGCCGGTTTCCTCCAGCAGTCCCCGCTCATCCTGCGTCAGCCATGACATAAACAGCGCCATCAGGATTTTGGGATCGTACTCACGGTAGGGATAACGCTCCCACGTCAGGACGGCGTTATAGCGGATGATGGCAAGGCGATACTGCCCCAGCCCGTTATCCCGCTGTGCCGGAATGAACGTGATTTCGTCCATCTGGCTGTCAAAACCCTGCATGGCACGCTTCGGCATGTTTGCAATGAGAAAATCGGTCAGTTGCTTCAGCTGGCTCATATCATGGCCACCGTAATACGTTTCAGCCCCTTGATACGCCGTACTGTCAGTGTGGATTCGGCAATCAGGCTGGAGCGGGTTTCGTCACTCTCCTGCCCCGGATGGCTCTCACGCCGCCCAACAGAAGCAAATTCCCCCATCAGGTCAGCTTTGGCGCGGGCATACACCGCCTTGCGGTAGCGGGCGCACAGCAGATTTTCGCCGTCGATTTCCACTCCTGGCACGTTCTCCGCGCTCGTGTGGCCATCGTCCTGATATTTCGCGGCGACCTTAACGAGATCGTCATTGATTTCGCCGGCTGCGGTCAGCAGCGCCTGGCGAATGGTGGCTGCGTCGATATCGGCCGGAATGGTGCGCTGGGACTGAAAATCCCTCACGCTGAGGTCTGGCCAGAAGCCGTCATTCGTCAGAATGGCGTCATCAAAATCAATAGAGGTTCCGCTGAACATCCTGTTTCTCCGGAAAAAAGCGGGCTGGCCGGTTTCCACGGGCGATACGCTTATGCGATCCCCTCCACCGCGCCCGCTTTCGGGTCGGTAGCCTTTTACTTGTTAAGTACCCGCAGACGTGCAGCTATACGCTGCAACATCGTGCCGACACCACATTTAGGGTCGAATCCCTTCGCCTGCTCCAGCAGTTCCTTAGCCCGGAGCAATACTTCCCTGTCTTCCGTTGCCGCTGCGCGTGGCTCTCCGTTTTCATCGCGTAGCAGGTGCAGACCGGCAAACTTCACGTATTTGGCCTTTATGACCTCATACACATTCCAGTGCTGCATCACGTTCCCCAGCGTGCGGCCGAAATACGGCTCTACATCATGTCCCTCAACGGCTTCCGCTTCCGCCCAGGACAACACCGTATCCGCCACAAACACCGGGAACGCACTGCCGAACGCGGCCGGGGTTTCCTGCCCCCGTTGGATGGCCACATCCGCCCAGTCCAGCGCCTGGTCAAACTGGCCTGTATCAAACAGCCAGACGACACACCAGGCAAAAACAGGATTCTGCTGCACACTGTCACCCTCCAGCCAGGATTGCGCGGTAGGCATCCAGCGCGGTAGCAGCACATCACGCTTAAACTCCATGCGCTCAGCGCGGCTTTCAATCGCTGCGGCCGCGGCAACATCTTTCTCCAGCGCGACAATCTGAATGTGCAGGCTGGTTTCCGTGTCCAGAGACTGCTGTTGTCGCAGTAACCGCTCTGCTTCAATTCGTGCGCTGTGGCGCTGTGCCGGTGACAGTTGCATCAAATTCCCCTTACTCGCCTGCCGGAGGCGCGACAGGTGCCCCGATAGTTACCGCACTTTCATCAAACGCGGCGTACAGTTCCGGATACTCAACCGCATAACCTTCGTTACGCAGGTATTTGTTTTCGTACTGTTTACGGTCTTCCACAAACTCCGCCTTACGCTGGCGCGTGCCGCGCTGGGTGTAGATGTGCAGGTTCGGCAGCGTGGTGACGATCATACGTTTGCCCGGCATAAACGGCGGAACGTAAGCCGTGCGACCGGCGATACTGTCAGACAGCAGCTGTGCGGCAATCTTCTCGGTCGGCTTATCCGCTTTCTGGTACAGGCGGAAAGATTCAGCCGCCACAAGGTCAGCGCCAACCAGCACCACCAGACGCGGGTCATTGCGGAACTGTGCCGGAATTTTGGCGTTAATAAGGTCGGAAGCCATCGCATCGAGTGACACATAATCGCCTTTACCGTCGCCATCGAGCACAACCGCATCGGTGATGATCTGCTGGCCATCCTTCCACTCTTTGACGATCTGGTGCCAGCCCTTGTTCACATCTTCGTCGTTCGGATTCTTCTCGGCGTCTGTAGTTTCCGCAACAGACTTACCGTTAAAGCCGATACGCAGCATATCCAGCGCAAACGCCTGATTGGTGAACTCCTGGACACGCTGGAAGAACTCGTTTTCATCGCCGGCATTCGCCCAGACAGAAAGCAGTTGCCAGGTCAGCGCGGCACAGGAATCGGTTTCGACCAGCTTGTAGTCATTACCGCTTACACCCACTTTTTTACGGAAGCGACCATCCAGCACACGACCGGTATACAGCCCCGAACTGCCGACCGGCACAACCTGCCCCTGTAACTGGTCAACATCAGCGACCGTCAGGAAATTCAGGAAGGAAGACTCTTCCAGCAATGCATTACGCATCTGGGTTTCTTTCGGGTCGGTCAGCGCAAACCAGCGGTCTTCTTCAGTAGCACCGTAGGATTCACGCAGCCCCGTATGGTACTGACGCAGAAACTGACGGGCTTTTGCATTCAATTGCATATTCATTTTCCTTAAAGAAAATCAGCATCATCCCTTACAGGAAGTTGAAGCCTTTTTTGCCCTTGCTGAACTGCTTGTTCGGCAATTTGGTAACTTTCTCATTCAGCTTGCTGAAGCCCTTCACCAGCTCCGGCAGATTGCCAACCAGACGCGCAAAATCTTCGGTATCCACCACCTCTTTCACGGTTTCTACATCGTCCTGCACATCGGATACGGCTTCTTCAGCAGTATCAAGACGCGTTTCAATCGCCGTCACACGGTCTTCCAGTGCGGCCAGCGCATCAGCCATCGCCTGCATGGCATCAGACGGCACCGGATCCGGTTCAGTAGTTTGTTCCGGTTCTTCAATACTGAAAAAATGACGCCAGCCTTTTTTCGCTTTAGACATTCCCTTTTCCTTTTTAAATTCCCTGACTTCATCAAACGCCAGCGGCTTATATGGCCCGATACGTTTTCCTTTCGTGCGGCTGAAACGTAGCCGTGTGGTGCTTACCCCGGCCGGACTGTCAGTAATGGCCAGACCTTCGAGATAGGTTTTGCCGGTATTTCTGAAATTCCCGTCCGGTGTAAACTCCGGTGATAAAAATAAAAGTTGTCCTTTCGCATTAGCCTGAAGCAATGCAATAGCCGGACAGAGTCGGGCATATAAACGAAGAATACCTTCATCATCCCGCTCGGCTTTTACTTCCAGCACTTCCCCCATATTCCCGAAATTACGGGTATGCTCCGGCCATAACAGCGCGGTATATAAATTGGGGTCATATAATTCAGCGGCATCGAGTAACCATTGTTCTTCAATGGTTCTTTTATCGACTGTTTCACCCGCAGTGGCGATACAAATCCAGTTTGTTGCCAGTTGTGAACCTGACATATTGCCTCCGTTCATTCTGCGAGTTTCAGTATTAACAATAAAAGACTCTCACGCACTCCAATTATTTCGGAGAAATTCGGATATAAGCAATAACCGAACAAAGCAGAATTAATTTTCAAAAATTGAGGGTAATTTGCTGAATAATTCGCTTATTAATAAAAAGATGAATTATGGCAAGGAAGCCGATGGCAAAATACAGTGAAGAACTAAAAGGAGTGGCAAGGGCGCTATACCTGAAGCGCTATACACCGCAGGAAATTGCCAGCGAACTTAATTTACCCAACCGGCGAATCGTTTATTACTGGGCGGAGAAATATTGCTGGGCGGAACTGCTCAGCCATGAATCTACAGAAGACGCGCTGAATCGCCGCGTGCAGTCACTGACGCTACGTGAGGGCAAATCAGAGCTGGAGCTGCGCGAGCTGGACAGTCTTGTCGCCCACCTGGTGAAACTCCGTGCGCAGAATAACAAGCATCAGGAAAAGCTGGCTGAAATTAAACACCGTGGCGACGGCGATGCAGCTGCACCGCGCCAGCCTGGCGACGGGGAGAAATCGCGTAAACGCGGAAAATACAAAAAGAACGATATCAGCCATCTCACCCAGGAGGATTTTGACCGGTTCGCGCTGGAGCATCTTTTCGGGTACCAGAAACACCTGCGAGCCAATCTTCACCAACAGATCAGGAATATCCTCAAGAGCCGTCAGATTGGCGCGACCTGGTATTTTTCGATAGAAGCCTTTGAAAATGCGGTGATGACGGGCGATCCGCAAATATTCCTCTCGGCATCCAAAGCCCAGGCGGAAGTCTTCCGAAGCTACATCGTGAACATCGCAGAGCAGTATTTCGGCGTGGAACTCACGGGCAACCCCATCCGCCTGTCCAACGGCGCGGAGCTGCGCTTCCTGTCCACCAACAAGAATACCGCCCAGTCCTACAGCGGCCATCTGTACTGCGATGAATATTTCTGGGTACCGAACTTCGCAAAACTGAATGAAGTGGCCAGTGCGATGGCCACGCACGACAAATGGCGTACCACCTACTTTTCCACGCCCAGCAGCAAAACCCACCAGGCATACCCGTTCTGGACGGGGGAAGAATGGAAGCGCGGCGACAAAAAACGCGCGCGGGTGCAGTTTCCAACAGAAAAGGAGCTGCGCAACGGTGGGCGACTCTGCCCCGATGGCCAGTGGCGCTACATCATCACGCTGGAAGATGCGATCGCCGGTGGCTTTAACCTGGCCAGCATCGAGAAGCTACGCAACCGCTACAACCGCGACACGTTCAACATGCTCTATATGTGCGTATTCGTGGACAGTAAAGACAGCGTATTTTCGTTCTCCCGCGTCGAAAAATGCTGTGTCGATCCGGATACGTGGGAAGACCATGACGAAGACCTTCCCCGTCCGTTCGGTAACAGAGAGGTATGGGCAGGCTATGACCCCGCCCGCAGCGGCGATACGTCCACCTTTGTGATTATCGCGCCGCCGATACTGGCCGTCGAAAAGTTTCGCGTACTGCGCGTTTTCCACTGGCAGGGGATGAACTGGAAATGGCAGGCGGCACAGATTAAGAAGCTGTTTGGCCAGTACAACATGACCTACATCGGTATTGATATCACCGGGCTGGGAAGCGGTGTCTTTGAAGACGTTCAGCACTTTGCCATGCGCCAGGCAGTCGCGATCCGCTACGGCGTCGAGACCAAAAATCGTCTGGTGATGAAGATGATTGACGTAATCGAAGACGGCCGCGTGGAATGGGATAAGGAGAAGACCGAAATCGCCGCCAGCTTTATGACCATCCGGCGCACGTCCACGGCCAGCGGCAACGCGATGACGTTCGTTGCCGATCGCACCGCAGAAACAGGCCACGCAGACAGTTTCTGGGCTATCGCCCACGCTATCGACAATGAACCACTCAATTACGGAAACCAGCGTAAATCACGCTGGGGAAACTTAGGGAAAGCAGCATGAAGAAACGCAAATTCCGGGAGCGTCGCAGCGCCCCAAAACCGCGCCATATGAGCCTTATCAGCCTGGGTAAACCTGAACCCATTCTGACCACCGGCACAAACTATACCGATGTCTGGTACGACAACGAGGCAGAGCACTGGACGCTACCGATTGACCGGCTGGCACTCGCGCAACTGGTGAACCTCAATGCACAGCACGGCGGCGTGCTGTATGCCCGTCGCAATATGGTGACGGCAAACTATGAAAATGGCGGGCTTACGCATGAACAGCTGGGGGCGGCAGTATTCGACTGGCTGACGTTCGGTGATGTGGCCATTCTGAAGGTGCGCAATGGATGGGGGGATGTGGTGGCGCTGTATCCGCTGCCGGCGCTGTACACCCGGCAGCGCAAAACTGGAGAATTCGTCGTGCTGCAACAGGCTGAACCAATGATTTACCCCCCTGAAGATATCATCTTCCTGAAGCAGTACGACCCGCAGCAGGCGGTTTATGGCCTCCCGGACTACATCAGCGGCATTCATTCCGCACTGCTGAACGGTGAGGCGACTATCTTCCGCCGCCGTTACTACCACAACGGCGCTCACACGGGGGGCATTATCTATTCCAATGACCCGAACATGACCGACGAAGTGGAAGAAGAGATTATCAGCAAGCTGGAACAGTCGAAGGGGATCGGGAACTTCAGCACCATGTTTGTGAACATCCCCAAAGGCGATCCGGATGGCATTAAATTTATCCCGATTGGCGATATCAGCGCCAAAGATGAGTTTCAGAACATCAAGAGCATCAGCGCCCAGGACGTGCTGACCGCGCATCGCTTCCCGGCAGGGCTGGCGGGGATTATCCCGACGAACGGCGCAGTAATGGGAGATATTGAGAAAGCGGCTAAAACCTACCGTAAAGCTGAAATTCTGCCAATCCAGCGCATGTTTGCCGCAGCAGTAGCGAATCAGCCCGATATTCCACAACATTTATACCTGAATTACATGAAAGACAGCGAGCTGGAAGGTGATTAATACCCTCAAAAAGGCTAAAATATAGGCGTTTTCAGGGTCATGGAGCGCGGAATATGCGGGTACTAAAAGTAAAATGTCCGGAGTGCGGAGCAAAGGCGATCATCAAAAAGACAAATCCCAAGCACCCGCATATTTCAGATATCTACTGCGCCTGTTCAGACGTGGAGTGTGGCCATACCTTCGTGCTTAACCTGACGTTCTCCCACACGTTAAGCCCCAGTGCCAAGACCGGGGACTTGATGGTGCAGACGATCCTCAATTCCTTCTCACCAGAACAGAAGCAAATGACGCTGGATTTATTGAAAGCCGGAATGGCTGCATAGAAAAAGGCACCGACAGGTGCCTTACTTTTACGCACTTGCCTCAGTCTTGATAAAGGCAATGCCATCTTTAAGGAATGCGTGATAGTTTCTCCCACTCAAAGGGGAGTGAACCACAGCAGTAAGCGGCAACAAAACATCAACAACGTTAGCAAATTGCTCAAAACTGATATCGAAGTGCTCCATTGTCAGCTCATCAAAATCAGTCGTTTCATATAGTTCATCGCTGATATTAAAAATTCCCATCAGCAATTCCTCATACGAAAAATAATTTTGCTTCATTTATTCACCCTATAATTATTCGCTAATCAATAATCTTAATGGTCATATCATCCGAATCAAAAACGCCGGACACATCAACCCCTGTAATTTTGATTCCCTCAGAACCGTCCATTGGAGGCCATCCCTCCTGCCCGTTACCTTCTTTCCAGTCAAATTCACATACAACACCATATGTATTAAAGTTATTCTCAAGTGCAATGAGCATCGCATGTTGTGCCAGCATAATTAAGACGGCATTAAGTACAGATTCATGCTTCATGAGACGGTATTTAGCTTCCGACCAGAAATTATTAATTTCATGTAATTTTTCTTCTGTCATTACATTGTGGTCAATTTCAATATCAATCTCCGCTTTCCAGTCATAATCCACGGTATATCTTTTGATATTTGTCATTCTTTTCCCCTTATTTTTCCCTACGGAATATCCAGCAACGGAATGTATCCGGCATGCGTTGCATTTCACCTTTGCCACGGTTATGGCGTTCACTCACTGCGCTGCGCGTGGTTTTGGTGTCGATAAAACGGCGCTCATTGCCGTTTTTAAGCAGCTTTTTAATCTCGGTTAAAGTAAACGGAATACGCTGCCGGTGGGCGGCGGCGACTTCCTCAAGATGGTTAAAGTTGACCGCAATTTCCCCTTCATCCGATGAATGGTTAATACCGTGCGGTGCCAGCTCGTCAAGGTAATCAAACAGCTCCCAGAACTCCTGTACCAGAGGGTGATCCTTTTTAAGTGCCTGGCAACGTTCCACAGCCAGCGCGGTGATGGCCTCGCGGGTCTTCTCAATACGTTCCACTGGTACCGGCACAACCAGCGCCAGCGCTTCCAGCAAACCAACCAGCTGCGCGTGATTTTTGGCGATACGAATATGCCGAATATTGGTATTGGACTCCAGCTCACTACGAGCGCGTTCGTAACCCTGGCCGAACACCTTCATGATTTCTTTTTCACGCATGGTGGCCAGCAGTGTGAACCCGGATACCTGACTAACGGGTATCTGTTCAAGCCGTTCGGCAGCGTAGCGGGTCTGGATGGACTGGCCGCGCTTGTCGGTATAGATATGGATGATACGCTCCAGAAACGCCTTGCTACCGTCTGTGTCTGCGTTCTGCGCTATCACTATGCTGCCTCTGAATGGCGGCTCGTAGGTCTCGTTATTGTTCGATTTGATACCCACGGCGCGGGAAGCACGACCGTTGTACAGTGATTTAAGTTCGTCCCAGTCAAAAGCGCGTTGTTTGGCGTTATCCGTGGTACGGTCGCCTTCGATTAAGACCACCGGCAAGTTGCCGACCTGTGCAAAGTTACGGCCGCGCGCGGCAGCGGTCGATTTTGACGGGTCAAACCCTTCATACTCTTCACGGCCGGCGAGCTTCCACAGAAATTCAATCAGCGTTGATTTACCTGTTCCGGGTTCACCCACGATTTCAAGGAACGGGAAAGACTTATCACGCTCCCGGATTTGTTCAGCAAACAGCGACCCCAGCCAGAACGCCAGCGCCACATACCCTTTTTCACCAAATGCCGTCCAGATATCGTCAACCCAGCCCGTGGTGAATTCGTTGAGCTTCGGATTCAGATCCAGCGAAGGTGTGAGGCTCAGGCTCTTGACGCTGGCGCTGTTGATTTCGAAATAATCCTCGTCGTTCATCTCATACAACCGGCCATCACACACGGCCACACGATTAAACAGCCAGGCGGCATAATCTTTGTTGTAACCAATAAAATTCTGCGTCTTGACCTCTTTGATTTCCGGGAGGCGCATCTGGATGAACTTATCCAGCTGTTTGGTACTGCCGGTGTAAACCGCCCCTTTGGCAATGTGCAGCAGACGCTTTTTGAACTCGGCGGAGCTGGTGAGCTGATTGGCCGTGAAGGTGTCTTTCACGGCTGGTCGGTTTGGCATATTGACCTTCACGTAATACCAGGACTCGTCCGTAGGTTCAGACCGTTGAAAGTAAAGCGGCGTCAGCCAGCAGTTGGCGATTTCGGTCACGCCACCTGACTCTTTAACCGCCCGTTCTTTGGCCTCCCACTCCATCACCACTTCGGTACCGGTATTGGTGATGCGTTCATAGGCTCGCATATACCTGTCCAGATCCAGTTCAAACCAGTACATGCGGGAATTATGTTCAAAGTAGAACGAATGCCATTCGTTATGCTGATGCATGAGCAGCGCTTTTTCAGTCGGGCTTTTCGCCAGCAGGATATCGCCATAGTAGCGATAATTTTTGATGTCCGATTTGCTGAACCGACCACGTAAAAGCAGGTCATTCCAGTCCAGACTGGAGGATGATTTCACCGGCTGCGCCGCGCGAACCTTCCAGCCGGCTTCCTCGCTACGTGCAGCAAAGGCCAGCGTGTGCTTAGTGCCGGCTTTGTCGCCATCAAACGCCCATATCAGACGTGGGCGGGGTTTCTCGCCCAGCTCTTTCGCCAGGGTATCCAGCGCCGCCAGTGGGTAATTGTTGCTGCTCAGTGTGGCCACGGCAGGTAGACCCGCCTGGCACAAACTCAGCGCGTTAAATATGCCCTCGGTGATCCAGATTTCATTCACTTCCAGCAGGTTTACAGACGGCGGAACCCACCAGTGGCCAACGTAGCTTCCTCTGATGTTCGCTTTCTGCTTACCGAAACGCTGCGGCTGGTCAATGATGCGCTCCCACGTCGCACCACAGGCCAGCTTAAATCTGACGGTTGCCGACCCCATCCCCTCTTTAGCAAATGCGCCCTGAGTAAAGCAACCTTTCAGCGGTTCAGTATCCAGCCCCCGAGCCTCGCGCAGATACGCCTCAGCAGCGGCGTGCGGGGTTTCGGGGGTATCCTGGTACCGCTTAGACCAGTCCTCAAAGATTTCAGGGTACTGCTCTTTGACAACAACCTGATGGCCGCAGTTGTTTTCGCGGCCACACTTCAGGATCCAGGGCTTATCTATGCTGGTGAACAGTTCGCGTTTATGGCATTTAGGGCAAACACCCTGCTGCAAATATTTATCCCGTTCCTTAAATTCAAAATCCTGAACGAGCCGGCGCACAACGTCCTGCTGTATTGTGGCATTCATAATTAATCCAGATGTAGAAAGGTGTGAAAGGCAAAAAAACTATATTCGGTATTGTTTGTTATATCGCTCATGCGTCATTAATTCCCAATGCCTGCCTTTATCTTTACTCAGTAACCGCCAACGATAAGAAACATGAACAGAAAAATAATGATGTGGTTTTATAACCTGATATACCTTTTTGCCGTTGTAATATTCCGTCAGCACAGAAAATGCCTTACATATGACACTTTCACTTGCATGAGAGGTCACTGTCAGCATATTTATTTCACACTGGCTATTTTTACGAGATACATCCAGACGTAAGAAACGACTTTAGCCTGATGAATGGCATCATATAAGGCGTGATGTTTAACACCTTCAAATTTAATAATATTACGAACATTCAGCCCAAGCGTTTTTGACAGTTCAACAACCGTTCTTACATCACGGTCATTCCAGTAGTGCCATAGTGGATCGGCAAACCCGCATTTATCCAATGCATTACGTAAAATCACATTGTCGAACGCCGCACCATTCCCCCATGCCTGCACTTTAGACGGGTCAGAATGCTCAGTAATGAAGGCTTCCAGATTCGCTAACGCCAGAGGCAAGTCCAGGCAATCGTCATTAAGCAGCTCGCTACGCGCTTCGGCATCCTGGCGCATCCACCATAATACGGTTTCTGAACCCATAGTTAGGCCATGGCCGACACAACTACCCAGGCTAACGCGCTGATAAAACTGCTCACCCATTTCGCCAGTTTCAGGGTCAAAGAATACAGCACCGATAGAAGCAATCGCAGAAGTCGGTTTGTTATCCATAGTTTCGAGGTCAATCATTAAATGTTTCATGTTGGTTCCTTAGCGCTGGGAAGATGCAACAGATTTAAGATGTGAGTTATTACTTTTTAATGCGGTAGTAGCCAGAGACATAAGACCTGAAATATTATTTTCAGTTGGTATGTTTCCACCGAACACCATAAGTGTAATTTTATGAAGTTCCTCAAAATCTTCACCGTCATTATTAAAGCGAGCAGTGGAAGTTATTCCCTCAAGACATTTAGCCAATTGGATATTCAATTCCATTAATTGTAATCCGTCGCTATGGACAGAGAATGTTTCTTTTTCAATAGCGTTTGCCTGTGCATGGTAATTTTGCAAAAGGCTACGAATCAGGGTCGCGTATTTAGTTTTCATAATTAAAGCCCTAACCACATTAGCCACGCATCGCGTTGTGCTTTTGGTTTTTTTGCAAATGCAAGCCGGATGCCTTTATTAAATTCCTCAATACAAATAAGTTTCTCCGTACGTGCCCCAGGCTTCTCCGGATCCTGAATTTCAATAAAGGGAATTTTGTCCGCTTTAACCATCATATCCACGGCATTTTTAGACTTACCCAACAGCTCCGCAAACTTCTCAGTTGTCACCCCTTCGAGCGGGTACTTGATAAGCAAATCATCAAGGTTCATGTGTTATCCTCGCTTTGAAGTAAATCCCAGACCGTTCAGGACTGGTTTTCTTTGGTTTGGTCTCACATGTGAGACCAATGACGAGATAATAGGATCACAAGTGAGACCTTGTCAAATGCAGCTTTCTGAAAAAATACGCTTGATTAGAATTTCTGAGGATCTAACACAAATTAAATTCTGCGAAATCACGCAGTTAGCAATGGGGACACTGAAAAGATATGAAGGGGGAAAATCAGAGCCTAGTGTTAAAGCGCTTTTGCAGATAACCACGAATCCGCGTTTTAAAAAATATGCCCTGTGGTTAACCACCGACGAAACCGCCCCGGAGATTGGCCAGATATCCCCGGCTCTCTCTCTTAATGGGTCAGAACAACCGGAGGATGTTCCGGATTTAACCCACAAAGCAGCAAAATCACACCGTTAAAAGCTGAAAATTGGTTAGACCTGTATTTTGAATTTGCTGACTGCCTGTGGTCGCAGGCCGGAAGCTACATCGGAGGGCTTCGCTATGGCGATTAAGAAGCTCGATGATGGACGTTATGAACTGGACACAAGAACGGGCGGACGCACCAGTAAGCGAGTCCGCAAAATATTCAACAGGCGGGCTGATGCTGTTGCGTATGAACGGTACATGCTGGGTAAGTTTCAGCGTAAGGAATGGGATCCGGCCGCACAGATTGACAGGCGCACGCTGGACGATATCAGGGAACTGTGGTGGCTCTACCACGGCCAGACGCAGAAGAATGGCGAGATTGAAAACAGGCATCTCATCAAAACCATCACCGCGCTGGATAATCCGCAGGTAGGAGAAGTAAACAAACGAATGCTGATAGTCCACCGCAGCCGCAGGCTGGCGCAGGGAATAAGCGCATCCACCATCAACCGTGATATTTACCGGTTGTCCGGCATGTTCAGCGCCCTGATTAAGCTGGATGAGTTTGAGGGGGAAAACCCGCTGCGCGGCCTGCCTCCCCTGAAAGAGAAAAATCCCGGCATGACCTTCCTCACAAAACCCGAAATTAGCTGCCTGCTGGACACGCTGACGGGCGATTACCGGCTGGTTGCCCTGCTGTGCCTCAGCACAGGCGGACGCTGGGGAGAGGTCAGCACGCTGACGGAATCGCAGATTATGCACGGCCGTGTCGTCTTCCTGGAAACGAAGAACGGCAAAAAGCGCGTGGTTCCCATCTCTGCCGAACTGGAGGAAGAAGTCATGGCCAACGCCAGCGCGGGGCTGTTCCGGGTGGACTATGAAAACTTCTGCCGGAAGCTGCGGAGGGTCAAACACGACCTGCCACGCGGCCAGGCCACCCACATTCTGCGCCACACGTTCGCAAGCCACTTTATGATGAACGGCGGGAATATCATTGCGCTTCAGCAGATACTTGGCCACGCCAGCATTCAGCAGACGATGGCGTACGCACATCTGGCACCGGATTATCTCCAGAACGCGATCGCGCTGAATCCGCTGAAAGGGGGGCTGGGGGTCTGATGATTCCGTCCACATGTGGACGCATTTTTCCGTTTCGGGACTGCCTGAAACCCCCTGAAACGGAAGTGTGGACAGTGTGGACGGTAAAATTGGCCTGAAAAGTTTGTAAGTCGTTGAAAAAAAAGACCCCCACATCATGTGGGGGAAGACAGGGATGGTGTCTATGGCAAGGAAAAACAGGGTTTGTTACTGGTTGCTACGGGTACTACTAAATAACATTGTCGTTGGGTTTTTTTGCATCCCGGCAACCTCACGCAACTGGTCCATACGTTGCTGGTGTTTCTCATTTAGAGCCGCTTGCTGCTCTGGCGTGAGCAGGCGATACATCTGGTTGCGCACTTTCGCCATTTCTACCTGGCGGGCAACTTGCTCTTTGGCCATTTTTTCGGCCTGAGCGCGTACAGCGGCTTCATCAAATTTTTCTGCTGTGATGAGACGATGCATCGTCTCTACTTCGCTAACATTAACGGGCGGCTGGTCATGCCGGGCTCGTTGCATCAGATCTCGCATCTGCTGACGTTGATGTTCGGTTAAACTTATGCCGTCAAACATATGACCCTGACTGCTACGCTGCGTGCTACCCTCAGCGGGGTGCCAGTTAACGCTGGTGACGACTTCAGCTGCCTGGCTAGTAGCACTTAGCGCCAGTGTTGAGGCCATGACGGCAGCGATAACATTGCGCATCACTTGCTCCCAAAAACTTTTGTGTCGCGATTCAACGAGAGACAGTTTACGATTCAGGCTGCAAACATGCGTCAGGGGGTGTAAAACAACGTAAAGTCATGGATTAGCGGGCCTTGATGACGTAATTTCTGCCTCGGAGGTATTTAAAATATGAATAAAATTTTATTAGTTGATGATGACCGCGAGCTCACTTCCTTGTTAAAGGAGTTGCTCGACATGGAAGGGTTCAACGTCCTGGTAGCCCATGACGGTGAACAGGCACTGGCACTTCTGGACGACAGCATCGACCTGCTTTTGCTCGATGTGATGATGCCGAAGAAAAACGGTATCGACACGCTTAAAGAGCTTCGTCAGACACACCAGACCCCCGTTATTATGCTTACCGCGCGCGGAAGCGAGCTGGATCGCGTTCTGGGCCTTGAACTGGGCGCAGATGACTACTTGCCTAAGCCGTTCAACGATCGTGAACTGGTTGCGCGTATACGCGCGATTCTGCGTCGTTCCCACTGGAGCGAACAGCAGCAAAGCAGCGACGTCGGTTCCCCGACCGTTGAAGTCGATTCCCTGAGCCTGAACCCGGGCCGTCAGGAAGCCAGCTTTGATGGGCAGGTTCTTGAGCTGACCGGCACTGAATTCACCCTGCTTTATTTGTTGGCGCAGCATCTCGGCCAGGTTGTTTCTCGTGAACATCTTAGCCAGGAAGTGCTGGGCAAGCGCCTGACCCCGTTTGATCGCGCTATCGACATGCACATCTCGAACCTGCGCCGCAAACTGCCGGAGCGTAAAGATGGGCATCCGTGGTTTAAAACCCTGCGTGGTCGCGGTTATCTGATGGTATCGGCTTCATGATAGGAAGTTTGACCGCTCGCATCTTCGCCATTTTCTGGTTAACGCTGGCACTGGTGCTGATGCTGGTTCTGATGCTACCGAAGCTCGACTCTCGTCAGATGACCGAGCTGCTGGACAGCGAACAGCGCCAGGGCATGATGATCGAACAGCACGTTGAAGAAGAACTGGCGGCAGATCCACCGAACGATTTGATGTGGTGGCGTCGTCTGTTCCGTGCCATTGATAAGTGGGCGCCGCCCGGTCAACGTCTTCTGCTGGTGACCAGCGAAGGCCGCGTGATCGGCGCAGAACGCAGCGAAATGCAGATCATTCGTAACTTTATTGGGCAATCAGATAACTCAGATCACCCCCAGAAGAAGAAGTATGGCCGCGTTGAGCTGGTAGGCCCTTTCTCCATCCGCGATGGGGAAGATAACTACCAGTTATACCTGATTCGACCTGCCAGCAGTTCACAATCAGATTTTATCAACCTGCTGTTTGACCGCCCGTTATTGCTGCTCATCGTGACAATGTTAGTCAGTTCGCCGCTGTTGTTATGGCTGGCGTGGAGTCTGGCAAAGCCGGCGCGTAAGTTGAAAAACGCCGCCGATGAAGTCGCCCAGGGGAACCTGCGTCAGCATCCTGAACTGGAAGCCGGCCCGCAGGAGTTTTTAGCCGCAGGCACCAGCTTTAACCAGATGGTGACGGCGCTGGAGCGCATGATGACGGCGCAGCAACGTCTGCTTTCTGATATCTCTCACGAGTTGCGCACGCCGTTAACGCGTTTGCAGCTAGGCACCGCACTGTTGCGTCGCCGCAGCGGCGAGAGCAAAGAACTGGAGCGCATTGAAACCGAAGCGCAGCGTCTGGACAGCATGATTAACGATCTGCTGGTGATGTCGCGTAATCAGGCAAATAACGCGCTGGTCAGCGAGACGATGAAGGCCAACCAACTGTGGGGCGAAGTGCTGGATAACGCCGCCTTCGAAGCCGAGCAGATGGGCAAATCCTTTAGCATCGATTACCCGCCAGGTCCGTGGCCGTTGTACGGTAACCCGAATGCGCTGGAAAGCGCGCTGGAAAACATCGTGCGCAATGCTCTGCGTTACTCACACACCAAAATCGCGGTGGCGTTTTCGGTCGATAAAGACGGCATCACCGTAAACGTTGACGATGATGGTCCGGGTGTCAGCCCGGAGGACAGAGAGCAAATCTTCCGTCCGTTCTATCGCACCGATGAAGCCCGTGACCGTGAATCCGGCGGCACCGGGCTTGGCTTAGCGATTGTTGAAGCCGCTATTCAGCAGCATCGCGGCTGGGTCAAGGCCGATGACAGCCCGCTTGGCGGGTTGCGGTTAACGATTTGGTTGCCGTTGTATAAGCGGACGTAGGGATGAGGGCCCCCTCACCCTAACCCTCTCCCGCAGGGAGAGGGAACCGATCGAGCCAATGCTCAAGCTTGTGTGATTCTCCCCCTCTCCCTGTGGGAGAGGGCCGGGGTAAGGGCATCAAACCGCACTAACGCCCCTCGACTTACCCCACAATCTTCGCGAATTATCTTCAATCTTGCCGCTAAGTACCCGCTTCTGCATCGTTCTCGTCCAGCTTGTAGATAGCCCTGCCGCCGACATCAACCGATGATACTGCTCTTCATCGAACGGCATATGCCAGGCAATCGCAGCAGCCTCCTGCACGGACACCTCGCTCAGCCGCGAAACCAGCTCCAGCGGCGCGTCGCTCGACACCTGCCCCGGCGCGACCACGCGATACAACCAGCCCACTTTGCCACGGCTTTGCATCTGTGAAGACATATCGGCAATGCCAAAATGGTCGTTCAGCTTGAAGCAGGGTGAACGCGGCTGGCTAATTTGAATCAACGCCTCGCCCCAACGGAAGATATCGCCGATAAAGGCCTCTTTTTCGTTTAAACCGTGCGTTGAAAGATTTTCGCCAAATGCGGGCGCATAGAAGAGATCGGCCTGGTCTGGAAATTCGCGCATCCACTCTGCGTAATGCTCGCGAGGATAGTGGCACAGTGCGCGTTCCGGGCCACCGTGGATTTTTTTCTCTGCCTGCTCATCACCCGCCAGCCCCAGTTCGGTCAGCGTCAGCTCGCCGTCTACCTGCACCTTAGCAATCGCACTTGGGCGGCTACCCTCGTAGTCGCGGATTGTGCCAATAAAAACCTCAACCGGATAATGCATCTCGTCACCCTGTTTCACGGAAATCACTGCCTAAAGGCTCGCTGGTCGCAGGGGGAAATACAATCTTTTTTTGCCATATAGGTTCATGAGTCCAAACGCGCTTTGCATGTGGAGTGGGCGTTTGTTGGGGATTCGGGATCTTCAGGAAACTATTTATCCAATTGATATTTTTTACTTATTTATAAGTATGTAACTAAATGGATTCCTAAAATCACCCTTATTAGCGCTCTGTCGTGTCATTACGCTTTTTTTGCCACATTTCGATTTGGTATGGCAGTAGTCACAAGGTTATTAACGGTATTTGCAGGTAATTTCGCGGCGAAACTACATAACGTTGAGGGCCCTATGAAATTACTACGGACAGTCAAAATACTATTGATGTGCTGCCTTTCACTCCCCGCGATATCCCATGCAGGAACGGTGCTACGTCTTGCTTATGCAGAAAATAGTCAGCCCGTGAAAGACGCACTTCGCTATCTTGGTGACCAGATAGAAGAAAAAACGCACGGTGAAATCAAAGTGATGTATTTCCCCGACGGGCAGCTGGGAGGTGAACGCGAACTGGTTGAGCTGACACAGGTTGGCGTGGTGGACATCACCAAAGTGTCATCAGGACTGATGGAAAGCTTTTCCCCGATGTACGGCGTTTTCTCCCTTCCCTATCTTTTTGCAGACCGTGATGAATATTACAAAGTGATGGATAACCCTGAGGTCATGACATCAGTTTATCAATCGACTGAGGCGCAAGGGTTTATCGGCATCGGTTGGTACGATTCCGGCGCACGTAATTTTTATATGAGCAAAGCGCCCGTGCGCAGCATCGCAGACCTTAAAGGTAAAAAGATCCGCGTAATGCAAAGCGAAACGGCAATACGGACGTTAAAGCTGCTAGGCGCATCGCCAATCGCCATGAGCCAGGCGGAAGTCTATACCTCGCTTCAACAAGGCATTCTCGATGGTGCTGAAAATAACGAGTTTGCGTTGACCATTGCCAGACATGGCGAAGTCGCCAGGTTCTATACCTATGACATGCATACTCGCATTCCCGATATTTTGGTGATGAGCTCGCTGACACTAGAAAAACTGACGCCAGAGCAGCAGCAAATTGTTAAAGACGCAGTTAAGGCATCGATTGCATTTGAGAAATCAGCGTGGGATGCCGAAATCGAAAAGACAAGACAGCAGGCCATTAAAGACTTCAATGTTGAATTTTTTGATATTGATATCAAGCCGTTCCAGCAGGCAGTGCAACCTATTTATGCCAGTTTGAAAAACCGCCCTGAACTGGATGCACTCTATCAAAAAATACAAGCGGCTAAACACTGACACGTAAGGGAAAAAAATGGAATTAATAAGGAAGTGGCTTGACCGTGTACTGGAGGTGGTTTGCTGTCTGGTGCTGGCAATGATGGTCGCGGTCTCGTGCTGGCAGGTTATCAGTCGTTACATTGTTGGCCAGCCCAGTACCATTACCGAAGAACTTCTGCGCTTCTCACTGGTCTGGATTTCCATGCTGGGGATGGCCTATGTCGCGGGTAAACAACAACATATCAGCTTGACCATCCTCGTCGACAAAGTATCGCCACGGTTGCGTAGTATTTGGCTGATCATTCTACAGCTAACGTTCGTTGCATTCTCCGTTTGGATTTTAATTATCGGCGGTCTGAAAATTTCATCCATATCAATGCTACAGGTTTCGCCCGCATTAGGGATTCCGATGGGGCAAGTCTATTACGCACTACCGATTGCGGGAGTGCTCATCATCATTTACAGCGTAATGAACATTATCGATGCGCTAAAAGCCCTCTCCTCTCCTTACTCACAGCATGCGGAGAAATGACATGATTGATCCTATTTCAGCCTCACTGACTCTGATTGGCGTATTTGTTGTGCTCCTGGCAATGGGAGCGCCAATTGGTATTTGTATCGTAATCGCCTCTACCTGCACGATGATGCTGGCGCTGCCGTTCGATATTTCAATGTTTGCGACCGCGCAAAAAATGTTCTCCAGCCTCGATAGCTTTGCTCTTCTGGCTGTCCCCTTCTTTGTTTTATCTGGTGTGATAATGAACAGTGGGGGGATAGCTACCCGACTGGTCAATTTTGCCAAACTGTTTACCGGCCGCCTGCCCGGCGCACTGTCTTACACTAACATCGTCGGTAATATGATGTTCGGTGCTATTTCCGGCTCAGCAATTGCAGCATCAACATCGATTGGCGGCGTGCTGGTACCGATGAGTGCAAAAGAAGGATACAGCCGCAGCTTTGCTGCCGCCGTTAACATTGCTTCTGCTCCTACCGGCATGCTCATTCCCCCGACCACAGCCTTTATTCTGTATGCACTGGCCAGTGGCGGTACATCCATTGCAGCACTATTTGCAGGAGGAATGGTCGCTGGCGTACTGTGGGGGGTAGGCTGCATGCTCGTCACCTGGTTTGTGGCAAAGCGACATAATTATCGCGTCTTTTTTGCGCTGCAAAAAGGAATGGCGCTTAAGGTAACCCTCGAAGCAGTCCCGAGCCTGCTATTGATCGTGATTATCGTGGGTGGCATCGTAAAAGGTATATTTACGGCCATTGAGGCCTCTGCTATTGCCGTCGTCTATACCCTTTTCCTGACATTGATATGCTATAAGACACTGAAAATAAAGGATATGCCGTCTGTATTTATTCAGACAACCGTGATGACGGGTATCATTATGTTTCTTTTGGCCACGTCCTCCGCAATGTCATTCTCGATGTCGATAACCAATATTCCCACCGCGCTGAGCGAAATGATTCTGAGCATTTCTGACAGCAAGGCGCTCATTTTGCTGGTGATTACGGTATTTTTGTTAATTATCGGCGCATTTATGGACATTGGCCCTGCAATTCTGATATTCACCCCTATTTTACTGCCAATAATGGTTAAACTGGGTGTTGATCCCGTGCATTTTGGCATCATCATGATCTATAACCTGGCAATTGGTACAATCACTCCTCCTGTCGGCAGTGGGTTATACGTTGGCGCAAGTGTCGGCAAGGTTAAAGTAGAAGAAGTTTTAAAACCGTTGATGCCTTTTTATATGGCGATCATCAGTGTACTTTTACTGATTACCTATCTGCCTGAGTTAACGTTATTCCTGCCGCGTCTGCTCGGTGTTATGTAAAACATTCCCCCTCTTTCTCGTATGAAAGAGGGGGATGTAAAAAAAAATCGGTTATCCGTAAGGATAACCGACAAAAGAAAAGCAAAGGCAGAGGAATTAATGATTAAAACGTATAACCGACACCAACACGGAAACGTGTTTGGCGCTCATCACTAGTGCTTCTTACAGAAACGTTACCAACTTCAACAAACGGAGACCATTGGCCTATCAGGTAAGCCGTTCTGAAATTGAATTCGTAGTTATCCTTACCATTATCAAACTGATCATACTTATTAGCTTTCTTGTAAATCCCTTCCAGAGTCCAGTCAAAATTATTCCATTTATATCCAGCCCAGACATCCATACGATTTATTTTATCATCATCGCGATCATCAGAAGAGCGACGTACATATTCAAAACGGTAACGCGCACCTACCCACCAGCTTTCATTTAATGTCCAGGTTGCTCGCAAATAGGGCTTGTATGTTGAGTAGCCATTACCCGCTTCGAGTACAAAACCCGGTTGCCATGCAACGTCTCCAGTTTTGAACTGATAACTTACCGTATATTCATTACCCTGTACTTCCATATCATTGAATGGACGATCGGTATCGTCGCCGCCTGATTTTGAAATAGCTTCAATGGCAAAACCGAAACCGTTACCAAATCGATGAGATATATAAGCACGGTCATAATTTGCTTTACTATCATCAAGAAACTCATGACGAACATCAACATAGACCGCATGGGCGCTGGTGGTAACCAGAGGCAACAAAAGAAGAAGCGCTTTTTTCATAAAATAATATCCATATTAATTAATATCAACATATGCCATAGGCACTGTCGCTAACGTTAATATCCATATAAAAATGATTCAATATCATTGTGATTTTTTAATTAAATTTGAGCGCAAATTCAAAAATACGCAATAAATTTATGAAAAATATATTCATAAAATAAAGAAAATAATAAAAATAGACTTTTGAATGAATGTATTATCCGGCAAAAAAGAATGTAAGCAAATGAATAAAAAGGTTTTCTTACAATTATTCAGTTAGTGAGTTAATAAATATTAGCCATTACCAACACAAATATAATCTCGCTATTTAGCTATTAGCGATGCAATTAGCGATTATCCTGGCTGGAGTGCCATGTACTAATAATCTATGGCATTCTGACAAAGGCAAACATGCTAAAAATATGTTAGCGCAATCTGAATCCATAAAACTAACACAGGCATATTTTTAAAAGCACCGCCCTAACAGTCAGACGTTAAATAAAAAAAGCCCCCGCAGCCTAACCCTGCGGGGGCTTTCATACCTCACCTTACGGCAAGGCTATGGATACAAACTTATTTTTTAGCTGCGAAACGTGCAGCAGCTTCGTCCCAGTTCACAACGTTCCAGAACTCTTTGATGTAGTCCGGGCGGCGGTTCTGGAATTTCAGGTAGTAAGCGTGTTCCCAAACGTCCAGGCCCACAATTGGGAAGCCGGATGCGCCAGAGATAGCTTCACCCATCAGCGGGGAATCCTGGTTAGCGGTAGAAACAACAGCCAGTTTGTCGCCTTTCAGCACCAGCCATGCCCAACCGGAACCGAAACGGGTCGCAGCCGCTTTTTCGAATTCTTCTTTGAATTTGTCAACGGAACCGAAATCGCGCTCGATAGCTGCTTTCAGGTCACCCTGCAGGGTGGTGCCTTTTTTCAGGCCTTTCCAGAACAGGCTGTGGTTAGCGTGGCCGCCGGCGTTGTTACGCAGGAAGGTTCTTTTCTCAGCCGGGATCTGGTCCAGTTTGGTGATCAGTTCTTCAGCAGACAGGGAAGCGAACTCCGGCAGGCTTTCCAGCGCGGTATTCGCATTATTCACGTAGGTCTGGTGGTGTTTAGTGTGATGGATTTCCATCGTCTGCTTATCGAAGTGCGGTTCCAGGGCATCGTATGCATAAGGCAGTGATGGCAGGGTATAGCTCATAATCTTCTCCATTATTGTCGGGCGGCAAAGTGTTAACGCCGCGTAAGCAGTTGGTTCATTATAGTTAATTAAATGATATTGAAAATGATTATCAATGCCGTAGTTTTTATAAGGTTATAACTTTCTGTTATGTGCCTGATTTTACGAGGCTTACAAGCCAGAAATACCTTGCCTATCAATGTGAAAGGCACAACCGCCTGGCTTTTTACGCAGAATGTAAAAGTGTGAAGCCACTCACCACGACATTGCTCTGATGGTCATTATTTGATTCACGGTGGCAATTAATGGAAGGTTAATAAATCGCATACTTTTTAAGCTCAACGAGTTGGCAGGAAGCCTGAACCAACAACAACCCGTTGAGGAAACAATAATGAATAATGCGATTATGATGGGCATTTTCTGGCATTTGATAGGCGCAGCCAGTGCAGCCTGTTTCTATGCCCCCTTCAAGAAGGTCAAACACTGGTCCTGGGAGACGATGTGGTCCGTTGGCGGCACCGTATCGTGGCTTATTCTCCCCTGGACAATCAGTGCCCTGCTGTTACCCAATTTCTGGGCCTACTACGGCTCATTTAGCGCCTCAACCCTGATGCCGGTCTTTCTCTTCGGCGCGATGTGGGGCATCGGCAATATCAACTATGGCCTGACGATGCGCTATCTCGGCATGTCGATGGGCATTGGGATTGCGATTGGCATTACGCTGATTGTCGGCACGCTAATGACGCCGATTCTGAACGGTAACTTTGATGTGCTGATCAACACCAAAGGCGGCCGCATGACGCTGCTGGGCGTGCTGGTTGCGCTGATCGGCGTGGGCATCGTCACCCGCGCGGGCCAGTTGAAAGAGCGCAACATGGGCATTAAAGCGGAAGACTTTAACCTCAAGAAAGGGCTGTTGCTGGCGGTGATGTGCGGCATCTTCTCAGCGGGAATGTCATTCGCGATGAGTGCTGCAAAACCGATGCACGAAGCGGCGGCTGCGCTGGGCGTTGACCCCCTCTACGTCGCACTGCCTAGCTATGTCGTTATCATGGGCGGTGGCGCGCTGATTAACCTCGGTTTCTGCTTTATTCGTCTGGCAAAAGTGAAAACATTGTCAGTAAAAGCGGACTTCTCGCTGGCAAAACCGCTGATCATCACCAACGTACTGCTCTCCGCGTTGGGCGGCCTGATGTGGTATTTGCAGTTCTTCTTCTACGCCTGGGGCCACGCCAAAATTCCGGCGCAGTATGAATACATCAGTTGGATGCTGCACATGAGCTTCTACGTGCTGTGCGGTGGTCTGGTTGGTCTGGTGCTGAAAGAGTGGGCCAATGCCGGTCGCCGTCCGGTCGGCGTGCTGAGCGTCGGCTGCGTGGTGATTATCATCGCGGCGAATATTGTTGGGCTGGGTATGGCGAGTTAATCAGGCAACCACTCCGGTGCGATGACGCCACTGACCAGGCGTCATCCCCACTTCACGATTAAACACCACCGAAAAGTAGTTACTGTCCTCAAAACCGCACTGCATCGCCACCTCTCCGATCATTAAATCGGTATGCTGCAACAAATACTGCGCGTGGCAGATACGCAGCTGGCGCAGATAGTGATTCACCGTCATGCCCGTCTGTTGGCGAAACTGCTGACGCAGCGCACGTTCGCTACAACCTTCCTGCGAACAAAACAGATCGAGAGAAAAAGGACGATTCAGGCTTCCGGCAAGCGCACTCAGCAATCGGTCGAGCAATGCTTCGCTTTGCGTCGCTTCCAGATTATCGGTAGCGTAGCGATAACGTTTGAAAGAGACCGCCAGTTGGGCAAAAAGCAACTCGGCCATTTCATTCGCCAGCGGTTCATCTTTACGGCTTTCATGCTCCAGTTGAGTGATAATTTGCCGCGTCTGGGTCATTCCGTTGCTGCCAATGCGCCAGTGCGGCGTCCAGGCGCTGCCGTTCAGTCCAGGCAGGTAGTTTTGCCAGTCCAGATTAAGCTTCAGCCGCTCGGGGCAGTAGATAATATTCTGTAAAACCAGATCGTTAACCGAGGCGTAGGAGTGTTTATCTTCCGCGCGAATGTAGAAGAGATCGCCCCGCGTAATGCGATATGGGCGATCGTTGAGCATATGCAGGCCGTTTCCGCGCCAGACCAGCACCAGCTCGCAAAATTCATGAGTATGCTCCGCAAAGACGTTTTGCGGATAACGATCGGCGACCGCCACCGCTTGCCCGGGGCGAGCAAAGAATTCCTCTTTTCGCAGAACTAAGTGACCCGACACAGCCATACCTCACGACTTATAACGCACTATTGTCGCAGTTCTACGCTGAAAAAACGTTGATAGCCGCCGCGTTACTGCAAGGTGGCATCACGGCCCTGGCGAATATCGCGCGGTGACCAGTCGAATTCCCGGCGGAACAGGGTGGAAAAGTGGTTGCTGTCGCCAAAGCCACAGTGGTAGGCAATATCCGTTACGCTTTCGTCGCTGTGGCGCAGCAGATGGCGGGCCTTAATCAAACGCAGGCGATTGAGATAACGCTGCGGCGTCAGGCCCGTCGAGTGTTTAAGCTGGCGATGGAGCGTGCGCAGCGACAGCGAAAACTGCTCGGCCAGCGCTTCCCAGCAGACATCTTCCGCAAAATGATCTTCCAGCCAGGCCATCAACTGGTTCAGGCGTGCGTCGTTATCAACACTGCCCGCAACCTGGGTTCCACGACGCAGCAACACCAGCAGTTGCATAAAGAGAATTTCGCGGTTGGCGAGCGTTGCTGCATCCATGTTGTCCTCCACCTGCGCCATTTGCTCGAGGATAAAGCGCACCTGTTGCAGGGTGCTCTGGCTTACGCGCCAGTGGGAAGGATAATTACCCTCTTTCTCTTGCGGCAGCAGTTGATCGAGCCCGGAAAGAAACTGGAACGCTTCCGGCGAGCGATAAAGGACATTGGTCAGACAAAGGTTATCGGTGTGCTCATAAAGATGGCGATCCGTATCGCGAACAAAACAGACCGTACCCCCGCAAATAGTATGCGGCTGACCATTGAAAACATGAATACCGGTCCCCTGCTCAACAATCACAATCTCATGAAAATCATGATGATGCTCAGGAAAAGCGGGCTGCGGAAGTCGCGGTTCAATCGCTACAGGTAATCGCCCTGAACGGAAAAAATCCACACTGTGCAATACGGTCATAACGCCCCCACTCAATGAGAAAAGTTATCAGGATAGTAATCGGGGGTGGCTAACCTCACCTTAAAGTTTCGACACCAAAGGGCGCAAACCTGGTCGTTTTTTCAAGAAAGGCCGGGAAAGATCGGGAATTGCGGAGAGCGTCACACCCGCGCAATACGGGGCGATTGGCGGAAATTGTGAGCTCTCTCACGTCTACCTTTGCTTTCTTGCCAGCCGTCCATTTTGCTGTCAGTGATGAGAAGGTCACGCTCGAACGCGCTTCTTAGACTGGGTCCAATGACATTAAGAAGGACTCCAGCCATGACTCTTCGCCATTGTGTGGCCGTCGATTTAGGGGCATCCAGCGGACGCGTGATGCTTGCCCGCTACGATACCGGGCAACACACACTCTCTCTGCACGAAATCCACCGTTTCGTGAACTGCCTGCAAAAACAGGATGGATTTGATACCTGGGATATCGACGGGCTTGAGGCGGAGATCCGCATCGGCCTGAACAAGGTGTGCGAACAGGGCATCCTGATCGACAGCATCGGTATCGACACCTGGGGCGTGGATTACGTTCTGCTTAATCGCGACGGTCAGCGCTTAGGCCTGCCGGTCTCCTACCGTGATAGCCGCACCGACGGTGTGATGGCTCGGGCGATTGAACAGCTCGGGAAAGCGCAAATCTATCGCCGCAGCGGTATTCAGTTCCTGCCGTTTAATACGCTCTATCAGCTACGCGCGCTGGTTGAACAGCAGCCGGAAATCGCCGCCGAGGCGGCCCATGCCCTGCTGATCCCCGATTACTTCAGCTATCGCCTGACCGGCAAAATGAACTGGGAATATACCAACGCCACCACCACGCAGTTGGTCAATATTCAGACTGATAACTGGGATGAAGACCTGCTGAACTGGACCGGCGCATCGCCGAAATGGTTCGGAACGCCAACGCATCCTGGCAACGTGATTGGCCACTGGATTTGCCCGCTGGGCAACAAAATCCCGGTGGTGGCCGTCGCGAGCCATGATACGGCAAGCGCAGTCATTGCTTCGCCGCTGGCGAACAAAGACGCCGCTTATCTCTCATCCGGTACCTGGTCATTGATGGGCTTTGAAAGCACTACGCCATACACCAGCGAATATGCCCTGGCAGCCAATATCACCAATGAAGGCGGTGCAGAGGGGCGTTATCGGGTGCTGAAAAACATCATGGGGCTGTGGCTACTTCAGCGTGTGATTAAAGAGCAGAACATCACTGACCTGCCTGCATTGATTGCCGAAACGGAACAACTCAGCGCCTGCCGTTTCCTGATCAACCCCAATGAAGACCGTTTTATTAACCCGGACAACATGAGCGCTGAAATTCAGGCCGCCTGCCGCGAGACCTCGCAGCCGGTGCCGCAGCGCCCTGCCGAACTGGCGCGCTGTATTTTCGACAGCCTTGCCCTGCTTTACGCCGACATTCTGCACGAACTGGCACACCTGCGCGGAAAACCGTTCAGCCAGCTGCATGTTGTCGGTGGCGGTTGCCAGAACCACTTACTCAACCAGCTTTGTGCCGACGCCTGCGGCGTGACGGTGGTGGCGGGCCCGATTGAGGCCTCCACGCTCGGCAATATCGGTGTTCAGCTGATGACGCTGGAAGAACTGGGCACCGTTGATGATTTCCGTCAGGTGGTGACCGACAACTACGGCCTGACCACCTTCACCCCTCATCCTGAAAATGAAATTGCCCGCTACGTTGCGCAGTTTCAGCAAAAACGACTGACAAAGGAGCTTTGCGCATGACCACTCAACTTGAACAAGCCTGGGAACTGGCGAAACAGCGTTATTCCGCCATTGGCATCGACGTCGAAGAGACCCTGCGTCAGCTCGATCGCCTACCGGTATCCATGCACTGCTGGCAGGGCGATGACGTCGCCGGTTTTGAAAACCCGGAAGGCAACCTGACTGGCGGCATTCAGGCGACAGGGAATTACCCAGGAAAAGCGCGCAACGCGACTGAACTACGTGCCGATCTGGAACAGGCTCTGAGCCTGATACCCGGGCCCAAACGTCTGAATCTGCACGCCATTTACCTCGAATCTGAGACGCCGGTTTCCCGCGATCAGATTAAACCTGAGCACTTTAAAAACTGGGTGGAATGGGCGAAAGCGAATCAACTGGGTCTCGATTTCAACCCGTCCTGCTTCTCGCATCCGCTGAGCGCCGATGGTTTTACCCTCTCCCACCCGGACGCAAAAATTCGTCAGTTCTGGATTGATCACTGCAAGGCCAGCCGCCGCATCTCCGCTTACTTCGGTGAGCAACTGGGCACGCCGTCGGTGATGAATATCTGGATCCCGGACGGCATGAAAGATATCACCGTCGACCGCCTGGCGCCGCGCCAGCGTCTGCTCAATGCACTGGATGAAGTCATTAGCGAAAAACTGAACCCGGCGCACCACATTGATGCGGTGGAGAGCAAGCTGTTCGGTATTGGCGCAGAAAGTTACACCGTGGGCTCTAACGAATTCTATATGGGCTACGCCGCCAGCCGCCAGACCGCGCTGTGCCTGGATGCGGGCCACTTCCACCCGACGGAAGTGATCTCCGACAAAATCTCCTCCGCCATGTTGTACGTTCCGCGTCTGCTGCTGCACGTCAGCCGCCCGGTGCGCTGGGACAGTGACCACGTGGTGCTGCTGGATGACGAAACTCAGGCCATCGCGAGCGAAATTGTGCGCAACGATCTGTTCGACCGCGTACACATTGGCCTCGACTTCTTCGATGCTTCCATCAACCGCATCGCGGCGTGGGTTATCGGTACCCGCAACATGAAGAAAGCCCTGCTGCGCGCCCTGCTCGAACCCGTCGATGAGCTGCGTAAGCTGGAAGCGGATGGCGATTACACCGCACGCCTGGCGCTGCTGGAAGAGCAGAAATCTCTGCCATGGCAGGCGGTGTGGGAAATGTATTGCCAGCGCCACGACACGCCTGCGGGCAGCCAGTGGCTGGAGAACGTACGCGCGTATGAAAAAGATATTTTGAGTAAACGCGGGTAAACAACCCTCACCCCAGCCCTCTCCCTGAGGGAGAGGGTGAAATCAAAACCAGACAATCCCCTCTCCCTGTGGGAGAGGGTTAGGGTGAGGGGTAACCCCCGCACCGCCCAAACAGGAACTCGAATACTATGCAATCCATCACTCAATCCTGGTTCGTCCAGGGCATGATCAAAGCCACCTCTGACGCCTGGCTGAAAGGCTGGGATGAACGTAACGGCGGTAACCTGACGCTACGTCTGGACGAAGCCGACATCGCTCCTTACGAGGCTGATTTCCACAAAGAACCACGCTATATCGCACTCAGCCAGCCGATGCCGCTGCTGGCGAACACCCCGTTCATCGTCACCGGCTCCGGGAAATTCTTCCGCAACGTTCAGCTCGATACCGCCGCAAACATCGGCGTCGTTAAAGTGGACAGCGACGGCGCAGGCTATCACATCCTGTGGGGCTTATCCCATGAGGCGGTGCCGACGTCTGAATTACCAGCCCACTTCCTGTCGCACTGCGAACGCATCAAGGCAACCAACGGTAAAGATCGCGTGATCATGCACTGCCACGCCACCAACCTGATTGCCCTGACCTACGTGCTGGAAAATCGCACCGACGTGATCACCCGCCAGTTATGGGAAGGCAGCACCGAATGTCTGGTGGTGTTCCCGGACGGCGTCGGCATTCTGCCGTGGATGGTGCCGGGCACGGACGAAATCGGCCAGGCGACCGCTGTGGAAATGCAGAAACACTCGCTGGTGCTGTGGCCGTTCCACGGAGTATTCGGCAGCGGGCCGACGCTGGACGAGGCGTTTGGTTTGATCGATACCGCCGAGAAATCCGCAGAAGTGCTGGTGAAAGTCTACTCCATGGGCGGCATGAAACAGACCATCACGCGTGAAGAGCTGATTGCGCTTGGCAAACGCTTTGGTGTTACCCCGCTCGCCAGCGCCCTCGCGCTCTAACCTATCCGCTCACGCCCGGCGACAACGGTTGCCGCCGGACATAGGGCTTTTAATTTAAGGAGAAATATCATGAGCTTTATGTTGGCGCTTCCCAAAATCAGCCTGCACGGCGCGGGCGCGATTGCCGATATGGTCAACCTTGTTGCGAACAAACAGTGGGGCAAAGCGCTGGTGGTCACCGACGGGCAACTGGTGAAGCTGGGTCTGCTGGATAGCCTGTTTACCGCACTCGATGCGCAGAATATGTCTTACCATCTTTTTGATGAGGTGTTTCCTAACCCCACCGAAGAACTGGTGCAAAAAGGCTTTGCGGCGTATCAGGACGCAAACTGCGATTTCATCATCGCCTTTGGCGGCGGCAGCCCGATCGACACCGCTAAAGCGATCAAAATTCTGACCGCCAACCCTGGCCCATCTACCGCTTACTCCGGCGTGGGCAAAGTCAACAATGCCGGCGTGCCGCTGGTTGCCATTAACACCACCGCAGGCACCGCCGCCGAGATGACCAGCAACGCAGTGATCATCGATACCGCGCGCCAGGTGAAAGAAGTCATTATCGATTCCAACATTATTCCGGATATCGCCGTAGATGACGCCAGCGTGATGCTGGACATTCCGGCGTCCGTCACCGCGGCCACCGGTATGGATGCGCTGACCCACGCGATTGAAGCTTACGTTTTCGTTGGCGCACATCCGCTAACTGACGCCAACGCGCTGGAAGCCATTCGTCTGATCACCCTGTGGCTGCCTAAAGCGGTTGATGAGGGCCATAATCTGGAAGCCCGCGAGCAGATGGCGTTTGGTCAGTATCTGGCAGGAATGGCGTTCAACAGCGCCGGTCTTGGCCTGGTACACGCACTGGCGCACCAACCGGGCGCAACGCACAATCTGCCGCACGGCGTGTGCAATGCCATCCTGCTGCCGATCATCGAAAACTTTAACCGCCCGAACGCCGTCGCGCGTTTTGCACGCGTCGCGCAGGCCATGGGCGTCAATACCCAGGGTATGAGCGACGAAGCGGCCAGCATGGAAGCTATCAACGCGATTCGTAAACTGAGCGCCCGCGTAGGTATTCCGGAAGGTTTCAGCAAGCTGGGCGTAACGAAAGTAGATATCGAAGGCTGGCTGGACAAAGCGTTGGCTGACCCTTGCGCGCCGTGCAACCCGCGTACCGCCAGCCGTGATGAAGTTCGCGAGCTGTATCTGGAGGCGTTATGATCCGCAAAGCCTTTGTGATGCAGGTGCATGCCGACGCGCATGAAGAGTATCAGCGCCGTCATAATCCTATCTGGCCGGAACTGGAAGCCACGCTAAAGTCCCACGGTGCGCACCATTACGCCATTTATCTTGATAAAGAGCGTAACCTGCTGTTCGCTACAGTAGAAATTGAATCAGAAGAGCGCTGGAACGCAGTGGCAAACACCGATGTGTGCCAGCGTTGGTGGAAGTACATGACCGAGGTTATGCCGGCTAATCCGGATAACAGCCCGATAAGCGCAGAATTGAAAAACGTTTTTTATCTTGATTAAGTATTTCTCTCACATAAAAAAGCCTGCGATGCAGGCTTTTTTATGATGTCGGTTTGAATAAACCTTAGAAGTAATATTTGAAGCGAACGCGAGCACCGTAGCGGTCATCGTTATCCGTATGATTCTTCGCGTTATCGTTATCGCTGTTAATCATAGAGTAGTACGCGCCCAGGTAAATATTGAAGTTCTTCATATTCATTACATCCGGAATCAAATAAGAAGCATGGATGGTATGAATATCGTAAGTACCTTCGTTATAAATCCAGTCGTCGTCGTCATGCTTAATCAGGCCAGCATAATCATCGATAGTGTTATGCGCGTAGATATAGCCGAGTTCGAAGTTTTTCCACAAGGCGTTTGCTGCCGCGGTAAAGTCTTTTTCGTTATTGGCATCCAGATACGCGGTGTTCAGGTTAACCACAATTCCGTTTTCCGGATCGGTTTTCTGGCCGTTCCAGGTCATGGTTAAGCCGTAACCGGTACGGTCGGACTGATCAATAAATTTACCGTTGCTGTTGGTGTAACCGTACGCATTATTAATGACGTTCGATTCCATTGCCGCAGAAATAGAGAACTCATCCTGGGAGTAAGCAATAACGGGACGCAGATAAATTACGTTTTTCTGCTGCTCCATATCACGGCCGTGGAATTCGCCATCCTGATACAAGGAAGTACCATCTTCCAGAAGGCTGTTCACTTCGAAATACCAGTTATCAACTTGTTTACTTAACAAGAAGTTACCGCCCGCATCGGAACGACCGCGACCTTCTTTCATCATATAGATATAGCCGCTACCGTCATCATAGAGGTCATTCGCGGTGTTACCGGAATGCTCTACGAAGGTATCCTGATTAAGCGGGAACATATCGTATGCTTCGAAGCGACCCACTTTGATTTTCCAGTCATTTTCCTGGCCAAAGTAGAACATCGCATCATCAAGGTTGACCGTACCGTTCAAATCACCCAGCGGCTGGACAGAGAAACCGGCATAGTAGCCGTTATTCATTTTACGAATGCCGTCAAAGCCCAGTGCTACACGACCATTGATATTCCACTGTTCGTTTGTAGGGTCACTGCTTAAGCTTGCATTGGTGGCGGCCAGCATACCGTGCTTACTTTCCGCATCCATATTGAATTCCACGTCGCCGTAGAATTTGATATCGCCATAGCCAGAAAGATTTAACGTCGGCATAGTGACATTTTTACGGGTTTCATCCGTAGATTGTTGCCCGTTCACCGCTGTATTACCTTGCGCGGCCTTAATTTCTTTAATTTCCGCGGCCTGTTCAACCTGAAGCTGCTGAACTTTACGCTCTGCCTGAGTCGCGCGGTTTTCCGCAGCTTCCAGACGATTTTCAAGCATTTCCAGACGCTGTTCTAACGTCATTGTTCTAGGTTTTGCAACACCGGTGTTTGCCACTAACAACAAACCAATGGCGATAGATAATGTTGTTTTCTTCATTATTCGCTTTCCTTGAGATAACTAATAATTAGCAAAACTCTGCGCGATCTTATTCATCTTTTTTATATAAACTTGATGAATATAGTTTTAGTAGAGCAGCCGGGCGCAAAATCACATTACAGCATCAATCCCATTGATTTGGTTTCTCACGCCTCAGAAGCTAATAAATATTAGCCAAATAGTTCCGCAAGTAAACGCAGACATTCTTCATATCGTGAGCAAGGTAACACTGGAAATAAAATTAAATAAATGAATAGCCGTTAATATTTTTTG
>NZ_CALSBS010000019.1 GCF_943590815.1 Pseudocitrobacter vendiensis
CGATGGTAGTGTGGGGTCTCCCCATGCGAGAGTAGGGAACTGCCAGGCATCAAATAAGCAGAAGGCCATCCGGAAGGATGGCCTTTTTGCGTTGGTGCGAAAAAGCAACGCCGGATGGCGGCTGCGCCTTATCCGGCCTACAAAAGAACAATCCCCCACCGAATGACACGAACCCGTAGGCCCGGTAAGCGCAGCGCCACCGGGCAACACCGCGCGCACAACCCCCATCCCAAAATACTCCCGCTACAGCTAATCCTAATTTGTTACCTTGCTAACAAAAAACGTGATAGATATCGCAAAATAATTAATAACAATTATATAACATTTCGTTCACTGAAAAATTTATCTGCGTGACGAGTTACGCCCGGTAAGACAGATAAAACACCTGTAGCAGGAGCATAATTATAATGACCGAAACCAGCGTAGCCACCGAGCAGTCGCTCACCGATCATGATACCCGTCGCCGGGTTATGGCCATCGTCGGGGCTTCATCAGGGAACCTTGTCGAATGGTTTGATTTTTACGTCTATTCCTTCTGTTCTCTCTATTTTGCCCACATCTTTTTCCCAACCGGAAATACCACGACTCAGTTGTTACAAACGGCGGGTGTTTTTGCCGCAGGCTTTTTAATGCGTCCCATTGGCGGCTGGATGTTTGGCCGCATTGCGGATCGTCATGGGCGTAAAAAGTCGATGCTGATCTCAGTCTGCATGATGTGCTTCGGCTCTCTGGTCATTGCCTGCCTACCGGGATACGACACGATCGGGACCTGGGCTCCTGCGTTACTTCTGCTGGCACGGTTGTTCCAGGGGCTCTCTGTAGGCGGGGAGTACGGCACCAGCGCAACGTATATGAGTGAAGTCGCGGTAGAAGGACGTAAAGGATTCTATGCCTCATTCCAGTATGTCACGCTGATTGGTGGCCAACTGCTGGCGCTGCTGGTTGTCGTGCTTTTGCAGAATGTCCTGAGCAGCGAAGACCTGCACAGTTGGGGCTGGCGTATTCCATTCGCAATGGGGGCGGTGTTAGCGGTTGTGGCGCTGTGGCTGCGTCGTCAGCTGGATGAAACATCACATAAAGAAACGCGTACGCTGAAAGAAGCCGGTTCCTTCAAGGGCCTGTGGCGTAATCGTAAAGCCTTCGTCATGGTGCTCGGTTTTACTGCAGGTGGCTCGTTAATTTTCTACACCTTCACCACCTACATGCAGAAGTATCTGGTTAACACCGCCGGGATGGACCCGAAAGTTGCCAGCATCATTATGACTGCTGCACTGTTTGTCTACATGCTTGCCCAGCCGCTTTTCGGCCTGCTCTCTGACAAAATTGGTCGCCGCGCATCCATGCTCTGTTTTGGTTCACTGGCGACGCTGTTTACTGTACCGATTCTCTCCGCACTGCAAAACGTCACCTCCCCGTTTGCCGCTTTCGCACTGGTGATGTGCGCACTGTTGATAACCAGCTTCTATACCTCAATTAGCGGGATCCTGAAGGCTGAGATGTTCCCGGCGCAGGTTCGCGCGTTAGGGGTGGGGCTATCATATGCCGTAGCCAATGCCTTGTTTGGCGGTTCAGCGGAGTATGTTGCACTCTCACTGAAATCATTTGGCGTGGAGTCGGCCTTCTTCTGGTACGTCACCGCGATGACCGCGCTGGCTTTCCTGGTGTCACTGATGCTGCATCGCAAAGGAAAAGGATTACGCCTGTAGGCTTAATGTTGTGCCAGCTGCCACACCGTATAGCCGGTTGTGGCGCCGGCAACATCCCACGCAAAATCTTTCCAGCTCCAGCCGCTCCCTGCGGGGCGGCTATCCCACAGTTCTTTTGATGCCCCCAGACTCAATGAAAACATCACCCCTAATGCGGCGCTGCGATCGCGGTTAACGCCCTGGTGCTGGAAGTACTCATTGCCGGCAGCGGAAAGCATCGCTGAGCCAATAAAGTGTTGAGCTTTATCCTGCCCGCTCCAACTGTCGTTGGCCATATGGCTGCAACCGCACAGAGTGAAAAGGGCAATCAGAGAAAGGAGGGTTCGCATAAATCTCTCCTGAAAAAAAGCCCCGCACTGGACGGGGCTGATATTTAGAGGATACGGCTGATAAGGCGATCGATACGGATGCGGCGCAGACGGCGGATCAGCTTGCGCACTTTTACCGGATAATCAGCGATACTTTGCAGGTCGCGGTAGTGATTGACCACGGTAGTATGGGCGCGAATCAGCTTCAGCTCTTTCTCGCGTTTTTCCCGCAGTTTATGTTGCGGGTCATGGATAAGCACGGCGTTTTCGAGATCCAGACGCCAGGCGCGTGGATTAAGGTTGTTACCGGTCAGCAGCATCCACTCGTCATCCACCCACATCCCTTTCAGGTGATAGCTGTTATCGCCATCTTTCCACAGACGCACAACGAGCTGGTCTGTGTTGACGTAGTACTGTAAACGGCTCAGGAATCGACGCAGGTTGATTTCATACAGATACGGGAGCGCGCCGATAATTTTAAACGGTTCATTTTCCGGGATGAAGAAATCGTTCGCCGTTTTATCGCCAACGATAATTTCAACCTTTTTGCCTTCACGCAGCAGGCGAATGATATTGCGCACCAGTAGCGCAGGCAGGTTGAAATAAGGTGTGCAGATCGTCAGCTTGTGCTCTGCGCACGGCATCAGATGGAAAATGGTTTTATTCAGCAGGCTGGTTTTACCCAGACCAACCAGCGGCGTAACGGAGAGTTGTTCGTCGTCGGCGTTGCCCAGATAATGGTATCCCGTATCGCGCAGTTCCTGGCGATAGAGGCGAATATCGTTTTTAATTTCCGGGCTTTTCGGGCGGCAGCTATCATCGAGACGGTTAACGCCACGACCTTCCACTAAATTTTGCCCCACCCAGTCATACATGATGTCCGCCATCTGCGGGTTACGAATGCACTGATAGCGGTCGTAACGATATTTATCATGCTGATGGAGATAGACATCATTGATGCTCGCGCCGCTGTACAGCACGCTGTCATCAATAATAAAGCCTTTGAAATGGAGAACGCCCAACGCTTCGCGGGTATTGATTGGCACACCATACACCGGCACGTCCACACCCGGGTTTTCATGCGCCATGCGGCAGTACCAGTCGGCGTTAGTATTCGACGCCGCTGCGCCAATACGGCCACGCTGAGCGCGATGCCAGTCAACCAGTACTTTCACTTCCAGCTCAGGCCGTTGACGTTTTGCATCGTACAGCGCCTGTAAAATCGCCTTCCCGGCATCGTCCTGTTCCAGATACAGCGCGACGATGCAAATGCGTCGCGTAGCGCCGGCTATCTTTGCCAGCAGCGCTTCCCGAAAATCGGCAGGCGCGTAGAAAAACTCAATATCATCAACTGACTGAGAAAGCTTGGGTAGCTGGGCAAGGTGTTGTTGATGTTTATTACGCTTAAATTTTGACAACATCACAGTGCGTTTCTTCTCTGTTTTAGTGAAGGGTCCTCTGTACCAGGCAGACGACGTAAGCGGTCAATAATACCATCTCTGTCGGTCAAGGGTAGTATTTCCAGCAACTTAGTCATGACATAGCTTCAGAGAAAGGCTAACTATGCCATCTTCAAGTTGAATATCCACGTCAAAGCCCAGCTTCCGCGCCAGGGCTATCATCCCACGGTTGTTGGGCATAGTAATGCCGTTTAAGCGTTGCAGACCGTGATCGCGCGTATAGTTGATTAACTTTTCCAGCAACCGTCCACCCAGCCCTAATCCTTTCAGGTCAGAGCGCACCAGCACCGCAAATTCAGCATCGATATTGTCAGGATCGGAAATAGCGCGCGTTACGCCGAGGATCTCCGTCTGTTCAGCGGTAGTGTGTACCGCAACGAAAGCCATTTCACGATCGTAGTCGATCTGGGTCATATTCGCTAAATCATCGTGGGTAAATTCGTTGATCTCGCTAAAGTAGCGGTAATAAAGATCTTCCTTCGTTACCCGGGCGATGAACTGCTGCAAAAGCGGCTCATCTTCAGGAAGAATCGGGCGAAACAGACAACGTTCGCCATTTTTCATGGTGACCCATTCTTCAAGCTGCTGCGGATACGGCCTTACCGCCAGGCGGCTTTCGCTGTCGCCTTCATACGGCGCGATATCCAGCGTCACGTCCAGCGCGGTAAATTCATTACCTGTGGCCAGCAATGGGTGAATATCCAGCCGCTGAATTTCCGGGCAATCAACAATCAGGTTTGAGACCTGAACCAGCAAACGGCTCAAGCCGGGAATATCCAGCGGTCGCAGCGCGCTGCGCCCACGAATCTTTTTGCTCTTAATCGCCTGAATCACCAGATAGCGCGCCAGCGTCATATTCAGCGGCGGCAGAGCGACTACAGCCTGTTCTTCAGGTCGCCACTCCACGCCACCTTCACCCAACATAATCAGCGGGCCAAAGACCGGATCATGTTCCACCACCACGCGCAGTTCCTGTGCGCCTGCGCGGTTAGCCATACTTTGTACCAGCAGGCCGTCAATGCGCGCCTGTGGCCAGGTCATTTTAACGCGATCGAGAATCGCATCCGCCGCCTGTTGCACTTCCGCCGGGGTACGCAGATACAGCATCACCCCCTGAACTTCCGATTTATGTGGGATGTCCGGTGAGCGCAGTTTCAGCGCCACCGGATAACCAATTTGTTCGGCGATATGTACCGCTTCCGCGCTGTCAGCGGCGATCCAGGTGGGAAGCGTGTGCATGCCGTACGCCTGCAACACAGGACGCACTTCATGTGTATCCAGCGCGCGGATACCGCTATCGATAGCCTGCGCGAGCAGTTCGTGAACCTGCGCCGTGTTGGCCGTTAAATTCTGTGGCAGTGCGGGCGTTTCCCGCAGCTGTTTCTGGTTCCGGCGATATTCCACCATATGCATAAATGCCGTAATCGTGCCTTCCGGCGTACGATAGGTGGGGATGCCCGCGTCGCTGAAGAGGCGTCGCGCCTCGATAGAAGAGTACTCACCACACCAGTTGGTCAGCACGCTGATGTAGTGCCCACGTGGATGGTGTTTAATCGCGTCAATTAACGCTACGGCGCTTTCAGTGCCGGTTGCGGTGGCGCTGGGTGAGTGAATCACCAGCAGCGCATCCAGATCCGGGCTGTCGAGTAATGTGTTGACTGCAGCGATGTAGCTCTCGATGCTGGCATCATCACGCAGATCCAGCGGGTTTCCGGCCTGCACGGAATCCGGCAGTCGTTCAGTCAATCTGGCTCGCGTTTCATCGCTGAGGGTCGCCAGTTTGCCGTTGCGCGCCCACAGTTGATCGAGCGCCAGCGCGGCCGGGGCAGCACCGTTGCTGATAATCATTAAACGCTCGCCGCGCAAAGGGCGCATATGGCTTAAGGTTTCAACGGCGGAGAAAAGTTCGTGAGTATCGCGCACGCGCAGCAGACCGGCGCGCTGGATCGCGGCGTCCCAGGCGGGATCCAGACCCGCGTTGGCGTGAAGCAACCGCTGCGCCGCCGGGCTACGTCCGCTCTTAATCACAAGAATGGGTTTGTTACGTGAGGCGCTACGGGCGGCGGAAACAAAGCGTCGGGCGTCACTCAAATGCTCCAGATAGAGCAGAATGGCGCTGGTTTTGCTGTCGCGCGCGAGGAAATCGAGCAGGTCGTCCACATCGATATCCAGGCTATCACCGAGCGCAATAAAGTAGGAGAAGCCCATCTCGCGCTGCTGCGCCCAGTCAAGAATGGTATTGGAAACGGCCGCGGACTGCGAAATAAATGCCAGTTTGCCTTTGCGAATCGGCACCGGTGAAAAACTGGCGTTTAGCCCCTGCCAGGGCGCTAAAAGCCCCAGACTGTTTGGCCCTAAAATGCGCATTTGGTAGCGTGCCGCGCAAGCTGATAATTCGGCAAACTGTTCGGGCGGTGAAGAGAGAATAATGCAGGTTTTGCATCCTTTCTCGCCCAACGCTTCCAGCAGTTCCAGATTGCGTTTGGCATGTGTGCAGAGTACCGCGAGATCGGGGGAAAAGGGCAGGCTGGCGATGGTCGGCCAGGCCAGCACGCCGAGCACCGCTTTCCAGGAGGGCGTAACGGGCATAACAGGGCCGTTAAACCCACCCGCTAATAGATTTCGCATCATCAAAAAGCCGGCGCGCTGCGGCTTCATGGATGCGCCAATTACGGCAATCGATTTTGGTCGAAGAAGTGCTTCCAGCCCACGTTGACTCATTCCGGCTTCCCTCAGGTATAAGCATCCGTATGAGTCTAAACGCTTTCCTCGCGTTGTGCTGTGATGCTTCCCTTATGCTGGGTTTTTCCCGCCAGATAACGGGTACGAAAACGCGTAAAATGTTCGCCTAACGCGTGAGCGGCGTCGGTATCACCCGCCAGGTCGAGCAGCGCCATCGCCACTTCGGCGGTGCAGTACTGACCATCCGCGTGCGCTTCCCGCAGGCCATAGGCGGAAACGCGCGACAAATCGACCGAAATCACCGGGAAGTTATCCAGCCAGGGGCTCTTGCGAAACATTTTGCGCGCTTCGGTCCAGGTGCCGTCGAGCATAATAAACAGCGGCGGTTTGCCTGTTTTCGGCGCGGCGATCACTTCGCGATCTGTTCCGGCGTAGGATGCCGGGAAAACGACCATCGGCTGATAGGCGGGATCGCGTACCAACTCCAGCAGCGCGGAAGGCGGCTCGGTGCGTGACCACTGAAATGCGGCAGTATTCGGAAGAATGTCTGCTATCAGACGTCCCGTGTTACTGGGTTTCATGGGCTCAGTATCGAACATCACCAGACAAAAACGGCTGGTGGCGGAGCTGGGGTGCAGGGTTTCGCATAAACACTGTTTAAGCGGCAGCAGGCAACGTTGGCAGCGGCGAACACGATTGCCGCGGGCGAGGAAAGGGCGCGTGGCGCGGGCCAGGCGTTCAGCCCGGAGTTGCAGTACAGCGTTTGGAGTCATGGCAATAGCGTAGAAAAAGGCTATTGTCGCAGAGGTGAAAACGGGGCACAAGATGCGCCCCGTAGATGTTATGCTTCGAGGGCCTCGTTAAGCCAGCTCTCGAAAGGCGCTTTCGGTACTGCGCCATTGAGCATGTCGATCATTTCGCCATTTTTGAAGATCATAATGGTCGGGATGCTGCGAATGCGAAAACGGGCGCTGAGCTCGCGTTCGGCCTCAGTGTTCACTTTCACAAAGCGCATTTTGCCGCTGCGCTCTTCCGCCACATCTTCAAATATTGGCGCGAAATTGCGGCACGGGCCACACCATGGCGCCCAGAAATCAATAACGACAGGCAAATCGTCCTTCAGCAGCTTATCCAGCGTGGCGTCGGTGGCGTTGATCACATCGCCATCAAACAGATCATGACCACAGCGTCCACATTTCGCCGCATCGTTTACACGATCTTCAGGTATGCGGTTAAGAGCCTGACAGTGGGCACAAACGGTATTCATAACTAACCTCTGGGTAGTAGGGTTGCCGATCGGCGAGGTCGCCGGATGTTTCTGTAATGTTACATATTATCGATGAGACTGTTTTATTCGACAATGCGGTTTACTCAATGGGTACAATAGTCACCGTCTTTGATATGAAGTAATGGCTATGCGCTACTACATCAGGTAATCTGCGCGCTTCGCGCAGCGCAGGTGGAGAAAAATATGAGCGACGAACTGAAGAACAAAAACGGCAAAGTCAAAGTGATGTATGTCCGCAGTGACGATGACTCGGATAAACGCACCCATAATCCGCGTACAGGAAAAGGCGGTGGCCGTCCTGGTACACGTGCCGAAGGTGGTCGCCGTCCTGCCCGTGACGACAGAAAAGGCCCGAACCGCGAACGCAGTCGCGAACGTGACGATCGCGGAGAACGCGATAGCTCACCGTGGCGCACGGTTTCCCGCGCCCCGGGTGATGAGACCCCGGTAAAAGCCGATCACGGTGGCATTAGCGGTAAAAGCTTTATCGATCCGGAAGTCCTGCGTCGTCAGCGTGCGGAAGAGACGCGCGTGTACGGTGAAAACGCCTGCCAGGCGCTGTTCCAGAGCCGTCCGGACGCCATTGTACGCGCCTGGTTTATCCAGAGCGTAACGCCGCGCTTTAAAGAAGCGCTGCGCTGGATGGCGGCAAACCGCAAAGCTTACCACGTGGTCGATGAAGAAGAGCTGGCGAAAGCGTCCGGAACCGAACACCACGGCGGCGTATGCTTCCTGATCAAAAAACGCAGCGGCACGTCCGTACAGGATTGGGTCGCTAAAAGCGGCGATACCGATTGTGTGCTGGCCCTGGAAGATGTCGGCAACCCGCACAACCTGGGCGCGATGATGCGTAGCTGTGCGCATTTCGGTATTAAAGGCCTGCTGCTGCAGGATGCTGGTGTGCTGGAATCCGGCGCGGCAATCCGTACCGCAGAAGGCGGCGCTGAGCACGTTCAGCCGATCACCGGCGATAGCTTCATTGATGCGTTGGATGATTTCCGCAAAGCAGGTTACGCCATCGTGACCACCTCCAGCCACGCGGGTACGCCGCTGTTTAAAGCTGAGCTGCCGAAGAAAATGGTGCTGGTGTTAGGCCAGGAGCGCGATGGTCTGTCTGATGCAGCCCTGTCGAGCGCCGATCTGAGCATATCGATCGACGGTACCGGCGCGGTTGAAAGCCTGAACGTCTCCGTGGCAACCGGCGTACTGCTGAGTGAATGGTGGCGTCAGAATAAAGCCTGAGCGTAAGCCATAATAAAATGCCAGCATCGCGCTGGCATTTTTTTTACTCGCTTTCCGCCGGCAGCACCGGCATCCAGTCGATGGGCGCTTCACCGCGTTGTACCAGCCACTCGTTAGCCTGCACAAAGTGGTTGCAGCCAAAAAAGCCGCGATGGGCAGAAAGCGGTGACGGATGCGGGGCTTTCAGCACCCGATGACGCTGTGTATCGATAATCGCACCTTTCTTCTGGGCATGCGATCCCCACAGTAAAAAGACCACGCCTTCCCGATGTTCGTTAATCAGGCTGATCACTTTATCGGTAAAGGTTTCCCAGCCGAGGCTGGCGTGAGAATGCGCCTGACCTGCACGCACCGTCAGCACCGTGTTAAGCAACAGCACGCCCTGGCGCGCCCAGCTTTCCAGATAGCCATGCTGAGGGCGGGTAAAGCCCGGAATTGAACCTTCCAGCTCTTTATACATGTTCAGCAGCGACGGCGGCGTGGCAATACCTGGGCGAACAGAAAAGGCCAGCCCGTGCGCCTGACCCGGCCCGTGGTACGGGTCCTGACCTAAAATCACTACTTTTACATCGCTCAGTTCAGTGAAGCGAAAGGCGTTAAATACATCTTTCTGCGGCGGATAAATCGTTGTGCCTGCCTGGCGCTCATTCGCCACCGTTGCCAGTGTGTTCAAAAAATAGGGTTGTTGCTTCTCATCGGCCAGCACATCGTGCCAGGTTAAAGGGGCGCTCATCTCGCTCTCCTGGAAATTGTCATGGGGATAGCTTAACTGCTTCTTTCTCCATCACAAAATCGGTCAGTGGGAAAAGCATGCTCTCCCTAAAAAAAGTTGAAAATTTACTGATAAAATTTGGTATGGCAAGGTGGTGTAACTTGATATAAAACAAGTAAATTAGCGCATGACCACTTTTGTGGTGTGGTTTTTATTGATTTAAATCAAAGAATACGGGGTGTTTGAGGGGTATATATACACTCAAGCAACAATGGTTTTACCAATTGGCCGGGAACTGGCCGGTTAAAACGAATATGAATAGCCTAAGGGAGGCATCAAATGATTACTGGTATTCAGATTACTAAAGCCGCTAACGACGACCTGCTGAATTCTTTCTGGCTGCTGGATAGCGAAAAAGGTGAAGCTCGCTGCCTGGTTGCCAAAGGTGGTTATGCAGAAGATGAAGTGGTTGCTGTGAAAGCACTGGGCGACATCGAATATCGTGAAATTCCGGTTGAAGCGAAACCAGAAGTTCGCGTAGAAGGGGGCCAGCACCTGAACGTAAACGTTCTGCGTCGCGAAACCCTGCTCGACGCGGTTGAACATCCGGAAAAATATCCGCAGCTGACCATTCGTGTTTCAGGTTACGCAGTACGCTTTAACTCTCTGACGCCTGAACAGCAGCGCGACGTTATCGCCCGTACTTTCACGGAAAGCCTGTAAGTTTTCAGAGGCAGAAAATCAAAACGCCGGGGAGACCCGGCGTTTTTTTTACTCTTCTGTAGACTGAGGTGGCGTACCGCTTGGCTTACGACGCTTACCAACATTCTTCGCGTCGCGATGGCGTACTTTCACACGCGGTTTGTCTTTATCTTTCTCTTTTTTCTTCTCTGCACGTTTTGCCAGTACTTTCTTGGACGGCTTACCGGTCATTTTTTCGCTAGGTGCACGCGTCGTTGGGCGCAGTTCATCGATGACGCGCGCTTTCAGCGGCTCTTCAATGTAACGACCAATTTTCTGCAGCAGCAGGTGGTCATGCGCTTCAACCAGAGAAACCGCCGTACCTTTACGACCCGCGCGGCCAGTACGGCCAATGCGGTGAAGATAGGTATCGCCGGTGCGCGGCATATCGAAGTTAATCACGTGGCTGACATCCGGAATATCAATACCGCGAGCGGCAACGTCGGTCGCAACCAGCACGTTTACGCGGCCTTCCGTCAGACGCTTGATTCCTTCGGTACGCTTGATCTGCGCCATTTCGCCTTCGAGATAACAGTTGTTTATCCCGGCAGCACGCAGCATTTCGGCAAGTTCATGCACACGCTCACGTTTACGCACAAACACGATAGCGCGCGTCATATCTTCTTGTTTCAGAAGGTGCTTAAGCAGCTCAACTTTGTGCTCCAGGTTATCTGCCCGGTAGTACCACTGATGAATTTTTTTACGTTCACGCGTGGACGGGTTAGCAGAAACTTCTACCGGGTCTTCCAGCAGTCGCTCGGCAAAATCTTTAATCGCATCGCCTTCAAGCGTGGCGGAGAAGAGCAGCGTCTGCTTACGCCAGCGGGTTTCCCCGGCGATATGTTCGATATCCTGCGCAAAGCCGAGATCCAGCATACGGTCGGCTTCGTCAAGAATTAAGGTCTCGACGGCGCGGCAGTCAAAGTTCTCTTCTTTGATGTACTGCAACAGGCGACCGGTGGTGGCAACCACGATATCCTGGTTTTCGCTGAAGACTTCAGCGTGATTCATGTACGCGACACCGCCGGTAATGGTGGCAATATCGAGATGGGTATTTTTGGCCAGCTCGCGCGCGTGGTCGGCAACCTGCATCGCCAGTTCACGCGTTGGCGTCAGGATCAAGATGCGCGGCGGGCCGGATTTTTTGCGCGGGAAGTCGAGCAGATGCTGCAACGCAGGCAGCAGATACGCCGCTGTTTTACCGGTGCCGGTGGGCGCAGAACCCAAAACATCACGTCCATCGAGCGCAGGCGGAATGGCGGCAGCCTGGATGGCAGTCGGGCGTGTAAAGCCTTTGCTCTGGAGGGCGTCCAGCAGGCTTTCATCAAGTTCAAGTTCGGAAAAAGTCGTTACAGTCATTGTCTACCTCAGTGTGAGGCGGTGATTATAGACGTTACGGCTCTAATCTTCATCTGTTTGTATGGCTATCTGTTCTCAGGTATTGTGCTGAGCCAAAACCGAATACGTAAAATAACTATGTCTGACTCGAAACCCACGCTGCCTCGTAATGGATTTACCTTCAAAAAATTTTTTGTCGCGCATGACCGTTGTGCCATGAAAGTGGGCACGGACGGCATTTTGCTGGGCGCATGGGCGCCGATTGCCCATGTAACGCGCGTGCTGGATATTGGCACGGGAAGCGGATTGCTGGCGTTAATGCTGGCACAGCGCACCGAGGCGAATACGCTCATCGACGCCGTTGAGCTGGATGAAAATGCCGCAGAACAGGCGCGTGAGAACGTCGCGCAATCTCCGTGGCCGCAAAAAATTGCCGTCCACACGGCGGATATTCAGAGCTGGGTCGCGAGCGTTAGGAGTCGCTATGATCTGATCGTCAGCAATCCGCCTTACTATGAGCAGGGCGTCGAGTGCGCCACGCCGCAGCGTGAGCAGGCGCGCTACACCACATCCCTCGATCATCAAACGTTGCTGACCTGCGCGGCGGATGCCATTACGGAAGAGGGATTTTTCTGCGTCGTATTACCGGAAAACATCGGCCAGAGTTTTACCGAACTGGCTATGTCGATGGGCTGGCATTTACGTCTGCGCACGGATATCGCCGAATATGATACCCGCCCGCCGCATCGGGTCCTGCTGGCATTCTCGCCACAAAACGGTGAGGCCTTTAGCGACCGAATGGTGATTCGTGGGCCAGAGCAGCAATACTCCGAAGCGTATACCGCGCTGACCCAGGCATTTTATCTCTTTATGTGAGTGAGCGGCGAGAGCACGGATGGGCCGGAATCCTGCATGAGATCCGGGTAATCCAGCGTGTAGTGCAGGCCGCGACTCTCTTTACGCATCATCGCACAGCGGACAATCAGTTCCGCCACCTGTACCAGATTGCGCAGTTCCAGCAAATTATTAGACACGCGAAAGCGTGAATAGTACTCGTCGAGCTCCTGCTGAAGCATGGTAATGCGACGCAGGGCGCGCTCGAGCCGTTTCGTGGTGCGCACAATGCCGACGTAATCCCACATCAGCAAACGTAACTCATGCCAGTTGTGCTGAATCACCACTCGCTCGTCGGAATCATCCACCCGGCTTTCATCCCACGCAGGCAGATTTTCCACCTGACGTGTGCTGGCAATCCGTTTGTTGATATCTTCCGCCGCTGACCAGCCATAGACCAGACACTCCAGCAGGGAGTTAGAGGCCATACGGTTTGCACCATGCAGGCCGGTATAACTCACTTCGCCGATCGCATACAGGCCGTCAACGTCGCTGCGTCCGTTATCATCCACCATCACGCCGCCGCAGGTATAGTGCGCAGCCGGAACAACAGGCACAGGCTCTTTTGTCAGGTCGATACCCAGCCCAAGCAGTTTTTCATAAATCATCGGGAAATGGTGGCGGACAAATTCTTCGGGCTTATGGCTGATGTCCAGATACATACAATCCGCGCCGAGCCGTTTCATTTCATGATCGATAGCGCGCGCCACTACATCGCGCGGCGCAAGCTCGCCTCGTTCATCGAAATCAGGCATAAAGCGCGTCCCGTCCGGGCGCTTAAGCATAGCGCCTTCTCCACGCAGCGCTTCGGTAAGCAGGAAGTTGCGCGCCTGCGGGTGGAACAGGGCGGTGGGGTGGAACTGATTAAACTCCAGATTCGCCACGCGGCAGCCCGCACGCCAGGCCATGGCGATGCCGTCGCCCGATGAGATATCCGGGTTAGTGGTATACTGATAGACCTTGGATGCGCCGCCCGTCGCCAGCACCACCGATTTTGCTGCGCACGTTTCCACGCTCTCTTTATTACGGTTCCAGATCCACGCGCCCACAACGCGGCGCGTACCGGGCAGGCCAATCTTATCGGACATGATCAGGTCTACGGCATTGCAGCGCTCAATCACCCGAATATTGGGATGATTCAGCGCCTTGCTGACCAGCGTGTTTTCCACTTCTTTGCCGGTGGCATCGGCCGCATGCAGAATGCGGCGATGGCTGTGGCCGCCTTCGCGCGTCAGGTGATAGCTCGCTTCGCCGTTGCTTTGTAATTGCGTATCAAACAGCACGCCCTGGTCAATCAACCACTGGACGCAGTTTTTGGCATTGCTGGCCACGAACGACACGGCGTCGCGATCGCAGATCCCGGCGCCTGCGATGAGCGTGTCCTCAATATGAGATTCGATACTGTCGGTTTCATCAAAAACGGCTGCAATACCACCCTGTGCGTAGAAGGTTGAACCTTCGCTAATCGGGCCTTTACTGAGCACAATGACAGAATGCTGCTCGGCAACGCGCAGCGCGAGAGATAAACCGGCAGCACCGCTACCGATGATCAGGACATCACAGGAGAGATCTGGAAGAGTGTTCATGATGGTTTGTTTAATTTACTAAACACGGTTTGGTCAGCATAGCATCATAAAACGCGTTGGCGCACACATTTTTTTAGCGGAAGTTGTAACGGCTAAACATAACAACCTCGGAAGGGACTTTGTAAACGAAGGAAAATATTCGAATCTCTGACTCCGGAAACCCGTATTTATGGTGAAATAAAAGGCGCGTTACGTTACTCTTGCGAGAATTGCGTTTTTCTTTCGCAACTTAGACAACGTAGTGCATGCGTAGACTTATAATGAGAGACAATGAACGGTCTACAACTGACAAACAAAAAACAAAGGCGTAACGGAACTTTACAATCATCAGACACTCTAACCCTGTGCTTGCTCATAGTGCAGTAACGGAGTGGCGTTTTGATTACGCATTGGAATAGGGTTTGGGGAGACATTACCTCGGATGAGCGAGCAGTTAACGGACCAGGTCCTGGTTGAACGGGTCCAGAAAGGAGACCAGAAAGCTTTTAACCTACTGGTGGTGCGCTACCAGCATAAGGTGGCGAGCCTGGTTTCCCGATATGTGCCGTCAGGTGACGTTCCTGATGTGGTGCAAGAGTCTTTTATAAAGGCCTATCGTGCGCTGGATTCATTCCGGGGGGATAGCGCTTTCTATACGTGGCTGTACCGTATTGCTGTCAATACGGCAAAAAATTACCTGGTTGCTCAGGGGCGACGCCCACCGTCCAGCGATGTGGACGCAATGGAAGCAGAAAACTTCGAAAGTGGCGGCGCACTGAAAGAAATTTCGAACCCTGAGAACTTAATGTTGTCAGAAGAACTGAGACAAATTGTTTTTCGCACCATTGAAAGCCTTCCAGAAGATTTACGCATGGCAATTACCCTGCGAGAGCTGGATGGCCTAAGCTATGAAGAGATAGCTGCAATTATGGATTGCCCGGTTGGTACTGTTCGTTCCCGTATCTTCCGTGCGCGAGAAGCTATTGATAATAAAGTTCAACCGCTTATCAGGCGTTGACGGTAGCGGGATACTGGAAAAGGTATTAGGCATGCAGAAAGAAAAACTTTCCGCCTTAATGGATGGTGAAACGCTGGATAACGAGTTGCTTGTCGAATTAACTCGTTCGCCGGAAATGCAAAAAACCTGGGAGAGCTATCATCTCATCCGTGATTCGCTTCGCGGCGATACGTCGGATGTCCTTCATTTTGATATCTCTTCTCGCGTCATGGCTGCCATCGAAAATGAGTCCGCTGCTGCCCAGGCGACGCCGCTCATTCCTGAAGCCCAGCCAGCACCGCATCAATGGCAGAATATGCCATTCTGGAAAAAAGTCCGTCCGTGGGCGAGCTCACTTACCCAAATGGGCGTTGCGGCTTGCGTATCGCTTGCAGTTATTGTCGGTGTCCAGCACTATAATGGGCAATCAGATTCTACTCAGCAGCCCGAAACACCGGTTTTTAATACCTTACCGATGATGGGTAAAGCAAGTCCGGTTAGCCTGGGCGTGCCGTCTGATGCCACTGCGGGTACTGGTCAGCAACAGCAGGTTCAGGAACAACGCCGTCGCATCAACGCAATGTTGCAGGATTATGAATTGCAGCGCCGCCTGCATTCTGAGCAACTTCAGTTTGAACAGGCACAAACCCAGCAGGCTGCTGTTCAGGTGCCGGGCTATCAAACTTTAGGAACGCAATCGCAGTAATGAAGCAACTTTGGTGTGCCATGTCCCTTGTGGCTGGCAGCCTGTTCTTCTCTGTCAACGCCTCGGCTGATGTCTCGTCCGGGGCGTTGTTGCAGCAGATGAATCTGGCCAGTCAGTCCCTCAACTATGAGCTGTCATTCGTCAGCATCAATAAAGCCGGTGTCGAATCGCTACGCTATCGTCACGCGCGTTTGAATAATCAGGCGCTGGCGCAGCTTTTGCAGCTCGATGGTCCGCGTCGCGAAGTGGTGCAACGCGGCAATGAAATCAGCTATTTTGAGCCGGGCCTCGACCCGTTTACGCTCAATGGCGATTACATCGTCGATTCCCTGCCGTCGCTGGTCTATACCGACTTTAAACGCCTGGCGCCGTACTACGATTTTATCTCCGTTGGCCGCACCCGTATTGCCGATCGCTTATGCGAGGTGATCCGCGTTGTCGCACGCGATGGAACCCGTTATAGCTACATCGTCTGGATGGACTCTGAAAGCAAACTGCCGATGCGCGTTGACCTGCTCGATCGCGACGGCGAAACGCTGGAGCAGTTCCGCGTCATTGCGTTTAACGTGGGCGATCAAGTGGGTAGCAGCATGGATAAACTGGCGAAAGCCAGCCTGCCACCGCTGCTCTCCGTTCCGGCGGGCAGTAAAGTGAACTTCAACTGGTCGCCGACCTGGGTGCCTCAGGGCTTCAGCGAAGTCTCCAGCAGCCGCCGCACGTTACCTACTATTGATACCGCCGTGGAGTCTCGTCTCTTCTCGGACGGCCTGTTTAGTTTCTCCATCAACATCAGCCGGGCCACGGCCAACAGCAGCGAACAAATGCTGCGTACCGGTCGCCGCACGGTGAGCACCACCGTGCGCAACCAGGCTGAAATCACTATCGTCGGTGAACTGCCGCCGCCAACGGCGAAACGTATTGCCGACGGTATTAGCTTCAAGGGCGCACAATGATTAAAGAGTGGGCGACCGTTGTCTCCTGGGAGAACGGCGTAGCGAAAGTTCACTGTGACGTGAAAGCCTCATGCAGCAGCTGCGCGTCACGCGCGGGCTGCGGCAGTCGCGTGCTGAATAAGCTGGGGCCACAAACCAGCCACACCATTATCGTCCCCAGCGCCGAACCGTTGGTGGCAGGGCAAAAAGTGGAACTGGGAATCAGCGAAAGCAGCCTACTGGGCTCGGCTATGCTGGTTTACCTGTCACCGCTTGTAGGGCTGTTTATCATGGCCTCTCTGTTCCAGGTGTTGTTTGGCACAGATATCGCCGCCATGTGCGGGGCGCTGTTAGGCGGTGTGGGCGGCTTTTTGTTGGCGCGCGGTTTTTCGCCGACGCTTGCGAAACGCGAAACGTGGCAACCGGTCATTATTAGCGTTGGCCTGCCGCCAGATCTCCTGCGCACCTCAACTTCTTCTGAATTGAGCCAGTGATCGCACTGGCTTTATTTTTATTTACATCTGGTATGAGAAAGCCGTGAGCGGAACCGCTATGCTTGCTGGAAGAGCATTTCCTGGTTGCGCAGTTGTAGTGTAGAATGCGGCGTTTTCGAACGACACAAACGTCAGGCACAGAACAGCGGCCTCAAAGTATTCGTAAGGCATAATTATCTTAATATATGAAGAATATACGTAACTTTTCGATCATTGCACATATCGACCACGGTAAGTCGACGCTGTCTGACCGTATCATCCAGATTTGCGGTGGCCTTTCTGATCGTGAAATGGAAGCCCAGGTTCTCGACTCGATGGATCTGGAACGCGAACGCGGCATTACCATTAAAGCGCAGAGCGTCACCCTGGACTTTAAATCAGCTGATGGCGAAACCTATCAACTGAACTTTATCGACACCCCTGGTCACGTCGACTTCTCCTACGAAGTTTCCCGTTCTCTGGCTGCCTGTGAAGGCGCACTGCTGGTGGTTGACGCCGGGCAGGGCGTAGAGGCGCAAACCCTGGCGAACTGCTATACCGCCATGGAAATGGATCTGGAAGTGGTTCCGGTTCTGAACAAAATCGACCTCCCGGCAGCCGATCCTGAGCGTGTGGCGGAAGAAATTGAAGATATCGTCGGCATCGACGCGGCGGACGCTGTGCGCTGCTCTGCCAAAACCGGCGTCGGTGTCACCGACGTTCTGGAACGTCTGGTGCGCGATATTCCGCCGCCGGAAGGCGATCCGGAAGGCCCGCTGCAGGCACTGATCATCGACTCCTGGTTCGATAACTATCTGGGCGTAGTGTCGCTGGTGCGTATCAAAAACGGCACCATGCGTAAAGGCGACAAAATCAAAGTAATGAGCACCGGTCAGGTCTATAACGCTGACCGTCTGGGCATCTTCACACCGAAACAGGTTGACCGTACCGAGCTGAAATGCGGAGAGGTGGGTTGGCTGGTGTGCGCCATTAAAGACATTCTGGGCGCACCGGTTGGCGATACGCTGACTCAGGCGCGTAACCCGGCTGACAAAGCGCTGCCAGGCTTTAAAAAGGTTAAACCGCAGGTTTATGCGGGCCTGTTCCCGGTAAGCTCTGACGATTACGAAAACTTCCGCGATGCGCTGGGCAAACTGAGCCTGAACGACGCCTCCCTGTTCTATGAGCCGGAAAGCTCTACCGCGCTGGGCTTCGGCTTCCGCTGTGGCTTCCTCGGTCTGCTGCACATGGAGATCATCCAGGAACGTCTGGAACGTGAATACGATCTGGACCTCATCACCACCGCGCCGACCGTAGTGTACGAAGTAGAGACCACCAACAAAGAGGTCATCTACGTCGACAGCCCGTCCAAGCTGCCGCCGCTGAATAACATCGCGGAGCTGCGTGAGCCGATTGCCGAGTGTCATATGCTGTTGCCGCAGGAGTATCTCGGTAACGTTATCACTCTGTGCGTGGAAAAACGCGGTGTACAAACCAACATGGTTTACCACGGCAAACAGGTTGCGCTGACCTATGAAATCCCGATGGCGGAAGTGGTACTCGACTTCTTCGATCGTCTGAAGTCAACGTCCCGCGGTTATGCGTCGCTGGATTACAACTTCAAACGCTTCCAGGCGTCTAACATGGTGCGTGTTGACGTTCTTATTAACAGCGAACGTGTGGATGCGTTGGCGCTGATCACGCATAACGACAATGCCCCGTACCGTGGTCGTGAGCTGGTTGAGAAGATGAAAGAGCTGATCCCTCGTCAGCAGTTTGATATCGCGATTCAGGCGGCCATTGGCAACCACATCATCGCGCGTTCTACGGTGAAACAGTTGCGTAAAAACGTTCTGGCGAAATGCTATGGCGGTGACGTCAGCCGTAAGAAAAAGCTGCTGCAAAAACAGAAAGAGGGTAAAAAGCGTATGAAGCAGGTCGGTAACGTCGAACTGCCGCAGGAAGCTTTCCTCGCCATTCTGCACGTCGGAAAAGACGGTAAATAATCCTTAAGGAGTTGGCATGGCGAATATGTTTGCCCTGATTCTGGTGATTGCCACACTGGTCACGGGCCTTTTGTGGTGCGTTGATAAATTTATCTTCGCGCCCAAACGTCGGGAACGTCAGGCTGCGGCGCAGGTCGCAACCGGAGATGCGCTGGACAAAAAAACGCTGAAAAAAGTAGGCCCGAAACCGGGCTGGCTGGAAACGGGCGCGTCCGTATTTCCGGTGCTGGCGATTGTGCTCATCGTGCGTTCTTTTATTTATGAGCCGTTCCAGATCCCATCCGGTTCAATGATGCCGACGCTGTTAATTGGTGATTTTATCCTCGTGGAAAAATTCGCCTACGGCATTAAAGATCCTATTTACCAGAAAACGATTATCGAAACGGGTCACCCGAAACGTGGCGATATTGTGGTCTTTAAATATCCGGAAGACCCGCGCCTTGATTACATCAAACGTGCGGTAGGTCTGCCGGGTGATAAAGTCACTTACGATCCGATCAGCAAAGAAGTCACGATTCAACCGAACTGCAGTTCCGGCCAGGCTTGCGGTAACGCACTGCCGGTCACCTACTCGAACGTTGAACCGAGTGATTTCGTGCAGACCTTTGCCCGTCGTAACGGCGGCGAAGCGACCAGCGGTTTCTTTGAGTTGCCGAAAGGTGAAACCAAAGAAAATGGTATTCGCCTGACCGAACGTCAGGAGACGCTGGGCGAGGTGAATCACCGCATTCTGACCGTGCCAATCGCGCAGGATCAGGTCGGCATGTACTATCGCCAGTCGGGGTTACAGCCGGCTACGTGGATTGTGCCGCCGGGTCATTACTTCATGATGGGTGATAACCGCGATAACAGCGCCGATAGCCGTTACTGGGGCTTCGTGCCGGAAGCGAACCTGGTCGGGAAGGCGACGGCCATCTGGATGAGCTTCGAAAAACAGGAAGGTGAATGGCCGACCGGCGTACGTTTAAGCCGTATTGGCGGTATCCACTAATTCTTGTCAGACCGATGCGGGGGCATGAGTGCCTCCGCATAAATTATTTAGCAGTTAAATCTCTCCAAACTAACGACATCCCTTGTCGTTGCGTATAGAATATCCCCCCGAAGTTACACATGTCTTTCTTAATAGACACGGCACACGAAACCGTATTGGTGCTTTCAGATCTGTTTCGTGTGCTGAATTTTTGACGCATTCATTTATTGGTATCGCATGAACCCCATCGTAATTAATCGGCTTCAACGGAAGCTGGGCTACACTTTTGTTCATCAGGAGTTGTTGCAACAGGCATTAACCCATCGCAGTGCCAGCAGCAAACATAACGAGCGCTTAGAATTTCTGGGCGATTCCATTTTAAGCTACGTGATCGCGAACGCCCTTTATCACCGCTTCCCGCGTGTGGATGAAGGCGATATGAGCCGTATGCGCGCGACGCTGGTTCGCGGTAATACGCTGGCGGAAATCGCCCGTGAATTCGAACTGGGCGAATGTCTGCGTTTAGGGCCGGGCGAGCTGAAAAGTGGCGGCTTCCGCCGCGAATCTATCCTCGCGGATACGGTTGAAGCATTGATTGGCGGGGTGTTCCTCGACAGCGATATTCAGAATGTCGAGAAGTTAATCCTCTCCTGGTATCAAACGCGTCTGGACGAAATCAGCCCGGGCGATAAACAGAAAGATCCAAAAACACGCTTGCAGGAGTATCTGCAAGGCCGCCATCTGCCGCTGCCATCTTATCTGGTGGTGCAGGTGCGTGGGGAAGCACACGATCAGGAATTTACTATCCACTGCCAGGTTAGCGGCCTGAGTGAACCGGTGGTTGGCACAGGTTCCAGCCGTCGCAAGGCGGAGCAGGCTGCCGCCGAACAGGCGTTGAAAAAACTGGAGCTGGAATGAGCAACGACAAAACTTACTGCGGATTTATCGCCATCGTCGGTCGCCCGAACGTCGGCAAATCTACCCTGCTGAACAATCTGCTGGGGCAGAAAATTTCCATTACTTCGCGTAAAGCGCAGACCACCCGTCACCGCATTGTCGGTATTCATACGGAAGGTGCGTATCAGGCAATCTATGTCGATACCCCTGGCCTGCATATGGAAGAAAAACGCGCCATCAACCGCCTGATGAACAAAGCGGCAAGCAGCTCTATCGGTGATGTTGAACTGGTGATTTTTGTCGTGGAAGGCACGCGCTGGACGCCGGACGACGAAATGGTGCTGAACAAACTGCGCGAAGGCAAAGCGCCGGTGATTCTGGCCGTTAACAAAGTCGATAACGTGCAGGAAAAAGCAGATCTTCTGCCGCATCTGCAGTTCCTCGGCAGCCAGATGAACTTCCTCGACATCGTGCCGATGTCTGCGGAAACCGGGCTGAATGTCGACACCATCGCCGGGATCGTACGCAAACATCTGCCGGAAGCGATTCATCACTTCCCGGAAGATTACATCACCGATCGTTCTCAGCGTTTTATGGCGTCTGAAATCATTCGTGAAAAGCTGATGCGCTTCCTGGGCGAAGAACTGCCGTACTCCGTTACCGTGGAAATCGAACGTTTCGTGGCTAACGAGCGCGGCGGTTACGACATCAACGGCCTGATCCTCGTTGAGCGTGACGGGCAGAAAAAGATGGTGATTGGTAACAAAGGTTCCAAAATCAAAACTATCGGTATCGAAGCCCGTAAAGACATGCAGGAAATGTTCGAAGCCCCGGTTCACCTGGAACTGTGGGTGAAAGTGAAATCCGGCTGGGCCGATGACGAGCGCGCACTGCGTAGTCTTGGCTATGGCGATGATCTTTAAGTTTCTCATACCCTATGGCTTTCATGGTGCAGGAAGGCGGCAAGAGTGTGAATCTCCAGGTGCTTACATTAGTAAGTGACTGGGGTGAACAGTCGCAGCCAACGCACCTGCGGCTTGAAAGACGACGGGTATGATGGAAGGCTGGCAGCGCGCATTTGTCCTGCATAGTCGCCCCTGGAGCGAAACCAGCCTGATGCTGGACGTCTTCACGGAAGAGTCGGGCCGCGTGCGCCTTGTTGCCAAAGGCGCCCGTTCCAAACGTTCCAATCTAAAAGGCGCGCTTCAGCCTTTTACCCCCCTGTTAGTTCGCTTTGGCGGGCGCGGTGAAGTCAAAACCCTGCGCAGCGCGGAAGCCGTTTCGCTGGCGCTCCCCCTGAGCGGCATTACGCTTTACAGCGGCCTTTACGTTAACGAACTCATTTCCCGCGTGCTGGAGCACGAAACCCGTTTCTCTGAACTTTTCTTCGATTACCTGCACTGCATTCAGGCGCTGGCGGGAACCTCGGGTTCGCCTGAACCCGCGCTGCGTCGCTTTGAGCTGGCGCTGCTGGGGCATCTGGGATACGGCGTCGATTTCCTGCACTGCGCAGGAAGCGGCGATGAAGTGGATGACACCATGACCTATCGCTATCGTGAAGAAAAGGGCTTTATCGCCAGCGTCGTAATTGATAACTACACCTTTACCGGCCATCAGTTGAAAGCGCTGGCCAGCCGCGAGTTTCCGGATGTGGATTCGCTGCGAGCCGCAAAACGCTTTACCCGTATGGCGCTGAAGCCGTATCTTGGTGGCAAACCGCTAAAAAGCCGGGAATTATTCAGGCAGTTTTTGCCAAAGAAATAACCCCCCTGAACCAGCACAGTACTGAATATAGTGCATAAACGGTCCCCTCTCCCTCCGGGAGAGGGCCAGGGTGAGGGGAAAACGAATACCGAACTAAAAAACCGAGGATTGTCATGGCTGATTTACTGTTAGGCGTCAATATTGACCACATTGCCACCCTGCGTAACGCGCGCGGCACAGCGTATCCGGACCCGGTTCAGGCGGCGTTTATCGCCGAACAGGCTGGTGCGGACGGCATCACCGTTCACCTGCGGGAAGACCGTCGTCACATCACCGACCGCGACGTGCGTATCCTGCGTCAGACGCTCGATACGCGCATGAATCTGGAAATGGCGGTCACCGAAGAGATGCTGAACATTGCCGTCGAGACCAAACCGCATTTCTGTTGCCTGGTGCCGGAAAAGCGTCAGGAAGTGACCACTGAAGGCGGTCTCGACGTTGCTGGTCAGCGTGACAAAATGCGCGATGCCTGCAAACGCCTCGCCGACGCAGGTATTCTGGTATCCCTGTTTATCGATGCCGATAACGAGCAAATCAAAGCTGCGGCAGAAGTCGGTGCGCCTTATATCGAAATTCACACGGGTTGCTATGCCGATGCGGAAACCGACGCCGAGCAGGCGAAAGAACTGGCGCGTATCGCTCACGCGGCAACCTATGCCGCAAGCCTGGGGCTGAAAGTCAATGCCGGGCATGGCCTGACTTATCACAACGTGAAAGCTATCGCGGCGCTGCCAGAAATGCACGAACTGAATATCGGCCACGCCATCATTGGCCGCGCGGTGATGACCGGTCTGAAAGAGGCCGTTGCCGAAATGAAACGCCTGATGCTGGAAGCGCGTAAATAATGGCGATTCTTGGGCTCGGAACCGACATTGTCGAGATTACGCGTATCGACGAGGTGATTGCCCGCAGCGGCGATCGCCTCGCGCGTCGGGTATTAACCGACAATGAGTGGGCTATCTGGGAAACGCATCAACAACCGGTGCGTTTCCTGGCCAAGCGTTTCGCGGTGAAGGAAGCGGCAGCGAAAGCCTTTGGAACGGGCATTCGTAATGGCCTGGCGTTTAACCAGTTTGAAGTCTACAACGACGAAATGGGGAAACCGAAACTGCGCCTGTGGGGCGAAGCGCAGATTCTGGCGGAAAAAATGGGCGTGGTGCACATACACGTCACCCTGGCGGATGAACGTCGCTATGCCTGCGCGACGGTCATTCTGGAAAGCTAGATTTTGTCGGCGTGATGCAACGTCACAAATTTATCCCACAACTGTTCTTCGCTCTCGATGTGTGCCGGATCTTTTAAAATCGTATTCGGGATCGGGCACACTTTCTGACAGGTAGGCGTCTCGTAATGGCCGATGCACTCGGTGCAGCGATCGCTATTGATCTCATAGATGCTATCACCCATCGAAATGGCTTCGTTCGGACACTCCGGTTCGCACATATCGCAGTTGATGCATTTTTTGGTGATTAACAACGCCATCAGGAAACTCTCAGAAACAACCTATTCGGGCCGCGCATTATACGCGCATTTTCTGTGCAGACCATACTTTTTCCGGGGTAATCCGCTAAACCAACTTCTTCACCAGCGCTTCACTATGGCGAATGCGATCCGGCGCATTTTCCAGATCCTGCTGCACCAGCCCCATAAACAGCACATCCGCCAGCATCATCTGCGCGCTGGTTGAGGAAATCGCTGCGCTGCGCGTGGCCTGTTCTTCCGCAATGGTATAAAGGCAGTGCGTGGCGCGCTGCTGGAGCGCATTGGGTGAAAATCCGGTGATGGCGAGAATTTTGCCACCCGCGCGCAGGGTTTCATCCGCTGCCAGATTTATTTCGCGGCGCTCGCCGGAGTAGGAAATTGCTAACAGCAGGTCGCCTTCGCTCAGCGCCTGAACGCTGGCGAGCAGGGCGTGCATATCCAGCTCGGCGACGGCGTTAAGGCCAATTTTCATCAGTTTCCAGCTAAAGTTGCGCGCCACCAGGCCCGAGGCGCCAATCCCGGTCAGTACGATGCGCCGTGCGCCGCGCAGCATGTTCACGGCCTCCAACAGTTTCTCTTCGTCGTTGACGTCGAGTGAGGCATGCATTGCGGCAACGTTATCTTTAATGAGTTTTTCGCCCACCAGACGCAGTGGATCGTCACCGCGAATCTGGTTATGTACCGGAATAGAGTGCGGATTCGGATTGCTGGCCAGGGCTTCGCTCAGCGCCAGTTTCAGGGCCGGAAAACCTTTAAAGCCCAGTTTTTGCGCGAACTTCACCACGCTGGATTGGCTGACACCCGACTGGCTCGCCAGCTGCTGTGAGCTGAGATGACGCGCCAGGTCAGGCTGCGCCAGGATAAAATCGGCCAGTTTTTTATCACTTTGCGCCAGTTGTGGATATCGCTGGCGAATACGGATTAAACAATTCATACGCTCCTCAAGGGCAAAATTACGCTACCTCTCCCGACAACAATTCTGCTCGCCTGAAAGAATTATTATTCGATTATAACGGATTAACCTGAATTAAATATTCCATCTGGCGCAAAATATTGAACACTTTTTGCATCCCGCCGTTGAGGTGATGTTTCCAGAAATCACCCGCGCTATCTGTTACGCTTGTAATGAGTTAACGGAAATTCATTGCTTAAAGGAGTCTGGTTTGGCAAACGACCCCCGTCGAGTTATTTTTTTCGACCTGGATGGCACCCTGCATCAACAGGATATGTTCGGCACGTTTCTGCGCTATTTGCTGCGGCGACGGCCCCTCAACGCATTGCTGGTGCTGCCGCTGCTGCCGATTATCGGTATCGCGCTGCTGGTAAAAGGGCGCGCTGCGCGCTGGCCAATGAGTTTGCTGTTGTGGGGGTGTACCTTTGGACACAGCGAAGCCAGACTGCGCGCGCTGGAAGCGGATTTTTCCACGTGGTTTCGGGCGAATGTGGTGGCTTTCCCGGTGGTGCATAAGCGCCTGACCGAATACCTCATCAGCACCGATGCCGATGTATGGCTGATTACCGGCTCGCCGCAGTCGCTGGTGGAGAAAGTCTATTTTGATACGCCCTGGCTGCCGCGCGTGAATCTTATCGCCAGTCAGATAACCCGGGCTCATGGCGGCTGGGTGCTTTCGCTGCGCTGTCTGGGGCATGAAAAAGTCGTGCAACTGGAGCGCAAAATCGGTACGCCGCTGCGTCTGTTTAGCGGTTATAGCGACAGCAAGCAGGATAACCCGCTGCTCTATTTTTGCCAGCATCGCTGGCGGGTAACGCCGCGCGGTGAACTTCAGCGGCTGGAATAGTGGGTAATCTTATTCTCTCTATGTATAATGCGCCCCGATTTATCATCTGGAGTGCCCACTTTGTCCGACAATGAATTCAACCATGAATACTGGATGCGCCATGCGCTTACGCTTGCGCAGCGCGCCTGGGATGAAGGAGAAGTGCCGGTTGGCGCGGTGCTGGTGCTCGATAATCAGGTGATTGGTGAAGGCTGGAACCGCCCGATTGGTCGGCACGATCCGACGGCCCACGCCGAAATTATGGCGCTGCGTCAGGGCGGCATGGTGCTGCAAAACTACCGCCTGATTAACGCCACGCTGTACGTTACGCTGGAGCCGTGTGTGATGTGCGCAGGCGCAATGGTGCATAGCCGCATTGGACACGTCGTGTTTGGTGCGCACGATGCCAAAACCGGTGCTGCCGGGTCGTTAATGGATGTCCTGCATCATCCGGGAATGAATCACCGTGTCGAGGTTACGGCAGGCGTATTGCGCGATCAATGCGCTGGAATGCTAAGTGATTTTTTCCGCGAACGCCGGGAACAAATCAAGGCACTGCGCAAAGCGCAGAAAGCTGAAAATCAATGACGGGGATGTGCGGCATCGACCAGTTCGCTTGACGTCGATCCCTGCACGCTGTGCAGATAATCGCGTGGCGACAGGGAAATGAACGGTAAGAAGTCAGCATTGTTGCGGTTCAGTTCATCCATCGTTACCGCCGGGTAATCGGCGGCAATCGCTATCTCCTGAGCCACTTTCTTCTCTTTCTCCGCCAGATACCCCACCAGGCTAATTTGATACTTACGGATATTTTCGACATAGGCATAGGCCTCATGCCCGCGCGCATACCCGTAAGTAAGCTTGCTGTAATAAGGTTTTTGGCTGAGCAGCGGCAGGCGCTGTTTTACATCCGTCCAGCTGTCCGGGTTGCCTTTCTGCTTGACCGTTAACGCGCGGGCATCAAGCATATGCGCGTACCCCATATTATAAGCGGCGAGGGCAAACCAGATTTTCTCATCCTGCGGCACCGTATCCGGTACTTTCTCCATCATATCCAGCAGATATCGCATGCCGCCGCCAATGCTTTGTTCCGCATCGGTACGATCCGTCAGACCCAGGCTTTGGGCGGTATTTTTGGTGAGCATCATCAGGCCGCGCACGCCGGTGGGGGAGGTTGCCAGCGCATCCCAGTGCGACTCCTGATACGAGATAGCCGCCAGCAGTCGCCAGTCTATCTCTTTGGCGTATTTTTCAAACAGCGGCTGAAGGTCAGGCAATACGTTATCGACGGCGCGCAGGAACGACCGCGTATCGACATAATCGAAATCGCCGCCATGCCCCAGATATTTCTCTTCCAGGCGGGCGAGGGTGCCGTCTTCATTTATGCTGTTGAAATAGTCGAGCATCGCGGCGGAAAGCGTGTCGTCTTCGTCGTTAACGCTAAACCAGGTCACCGGCTGCTCGTCGGTGATATCGAGCGCCACGGCCAGTTCCGGGTGAACGCGCTGGAACAGACTGATGGCCACCGAATCTGCGATGGTGTAATTCAGGCGGCCCGCCAGTACATCTTCCATTAAGGCTTCGCTGCTGCGCTTTTCATCCACTTGCCAGCTGATATCGGGATACTTCGTCTCTTTCAGTGCCTGAAGGTCGTTGATCACCGCATGTCCTGGCGCAATGGAAAGATTATCGGCGTTCAGTTCTCCCAACGAGCGCGGGCGATAGCTGCCGACGCGATACACCACCTGCTGAGAAACGGAATAGTAGGCCGGGCCAGCGTGGTAGTTTTTGACGCGCTCGCTGTTATAAACCAGGCCTGCAGCCAGCAGGTCTGCTTTGCCATTGTCGAGATCGTCAAACAGTTCGCTGATATTCTGTCGCACGGTCACTTTCAGCTTAACACCGAGGTAATCGGCAAACTGTTCAGCAAGGGCGTAGTCGAGTCCGTACTCTTTATCGTCAACGCGAGAGTAGGTTAAAGGTGACACAATGGTACTGACGCGAAGTTCCCCCCGCGCCTGAATGGCGGCAATGCGATTGGCCGGTTGGTTGATCCATGTAATGGAGGGCCAAAGGGCTGCTGCTAACAGCAGTGCAACGATGCCGATCAGCAGATAATTAATCTTTAATTTTTTCAAATAGTTAATTCTCTGCGCTAACAAAATCACTGTGTGCAGTGACCATAAGAAGACTATGGTCTGGAACAGAATGAGCGGCATTTTGCTTAAGATTACGCCAGTTGGCAACTAATTCGAGAGATACGTCACATCTATTGGTAAAAGCAGGAAGTGATTTTATTTCTACGCAAACGGTTTCGTCAGGGCGCAGGATTAACTATAATAGCGCCCGTTTTCCCCCCTTGCGCACACTGAAAGCTTAGAAGACGAGAGACTTATGATGGAAATTCTGCGTGGTTCGCCTGCACTGTCTGCATTTCGTATTAACAAACTGCTGACGCGTTTTCAGGCAGCCAACCTCCCGGTAAGCAATATTTACGCTGAGTATGTCCATTTTGCCGATCTGGATGCTCCGCTTCACGACGAAGAGCACGCCAGACTTGAACGTCTGTTAAAGTATGGCCCGAGCCTCAGCAGCCATACGCCATCCGGTAAATTACTGCTCGTGACTCCCCGCCCTGGCACCATCTCCCCCTGGTCTTCAAAAGCAACCGACATCGCCCACAACTGCGGCCTGACTCAGGTTCTGCGCCTGGAACGCGGTGTGGCCTGGTATGTGGAAGCCTCTACGCTTACGGCGGAGCAGTGGCGTGACGTGCCGGCGATGCTGCACGATCGCATGATGGAAAGCGTCTTCGACTCGCTGCAGGATGCGGAAAAACTGTTTGCTCATCATCAACCCGCCCCCGTATCCAGCGTCGATCTGCTGGGCGAGGGGCGTCAGGCGCTCATCGACGCCAACCTGCGTCTGGGGCTGGCGCTGGCGGATGATGAAATCGACTATCTGCAGGATGCCTTTACTAAGCTTGGGCGCAACCCGAACGATATCGAACTCTATATGTTTGCGCAGGCTAACTCTGAGCACTGCCGACACAAAATTTTCAATGCCGACTGGATTATTGACGGTGAACAGCAGCCGAAATCGCTGTTCAAGATGATCAAAAACACCTTTGAGACCACGCCGGATCACGTACTGTCTGCCTATAAAGATAACGCCGCGGTGATGGAAGGGTCTGAAGTCGGCCGCTACTTTGCCGACCACGAAACGGGTCGCTACGACTTCCATCAGGAACCGGCGCATATCCTGATGAAAGTTGAAACCCACAACCACCCAACGGCAATTTCTCCGTGGCCGGGCGCGGCGACCGGTTCCGGCGGTGAAATTCGTGATGAAGGTGCCACCGGGCGCGGCGCAAAACCGAAGGCCGGTCTGGTCGGTTTCTCCGTTTCTAACTTGCGTATTCCGGGCTTTGAACAGCCGTGGGAAGAAGACTTCGGTAAGCCGGAGCGCATTGTTACCGCGCTGGACATCATGACCGATGGCCCGCTGGGCGGCGCGGCCTTTAACAACGAATTTGGTCGTCCGGCGCTGAACGGCTACTTCCGTACCTATGAAGAGAAAGTGAACAGCCACAACGGCGAGGAATTGCGCGGCTATCACAAACCGATCATGCTGGCAGGCGGGATCGGCAATATCCGCGCCGATCACGTGCAGAAGGGCGAGATCACCGTGGGTGCGAAACTGGTCGTCCTCGGCGGCCCGGCGATGAATATCGGCCTTGGCGGCGGTGCAGCCTCTTCCATGGCCTCCGGCCAGTCTGACGCGGATCTCGATTTCGCGTCCGTTCAGCGCGATAACCCGGAAATGGAACGTCGTTGCCAGGAAGTGATCGACCGCTGCTGGCAGCTTGGTGACGCGAACCCGATTCTGTTTATCCACGACGTCGGCGCAGGCGGTCTTTCTAACGCCATGCCGGAACTGGTCAGCGACGGTGGACGCGGCGGTAAATTCGAACTTCGCGACATCCTGAGCGACGAGCCGGGTATGAGCCCGCTGGAAATCTGGTGTAACGAATCGCAGGAACGTTACGTGCTGGCGGTTGCGCCTGAGCAGATGCCGCTGTTTGATGAACTCTGTCAGCGTGAACGCGCACCGTATGCGGTGATTGGCGAAGCGACTGAAGAACTGCACCTCAGTCTGAATGACAAGCACTTCGACAATCAGCCTATCGACCTGCCACTGGACGTGCTGCTGGGCAAAACGCCGAAGATGACCCGCGACGTCACCACCCTGAAAGCGAAGGGCGACGCGCTGGTTCGCGAAGGCATTACCCTTGCCGATGCGGTTAACCGCGTTCTGCACCTGCCGTCCGTGGCGGAAAAAACCTTCCTCGTCACCATCGGCGACCGTACCGTCACCGGCATGGTCGCGCGCGATCAGATGGTCGGCCCGTGGCAGATCCCGGTGGCTAACTGTGCGGTGACTACCGCCAGCCTCGATAGCTATTACGGTGAAGCGATGGCGATCGGTGAACGTTCTCCGGTTGCGCTCCTCGACTTCGCCGCGTCTGCCCGTCTGGCAGTCGGTGAGGCGCTGACCAACATTGCGGCGACGCAAATTGGCAATATCAAACACATTAAACTGTCGGCTAACTGGATGTCTGCCGCCGGTCACCCTGGCGAAGACGCCGGTCTGTATGAAGCAGTGAAAGCTGTGGGTGAAGAGCTTTGCCCGGCGCTGGGCCTGACGATTCCGGTGGGTAAAGACTCCATGTCGATGAAAACCCGCTGGCAGGAAGGTAACGAACAGCGTGAAATGACCTCGCCGTTGTCGCTGGTGATTTCCGCGTTTGCTCGCGTGGAAGATGTGCGTCATACCATTACGCCACAGCTTTCTACGGAAGATAACGCGCTGCTGCTGATTGACCTTGGGAAAGGCCATAACGCGCTGGGCGCCACCGCGCTGGCGCAGGTTTACCGTCAACTGGGCGACAAACCGGCCGATGTACGTGATGTCGCGCAGTTGAAAGGCTTCTACGACGCCATTCAGGCGCTGGTTGCAGAGCGTAAACTGCTGGCTTATCACGACCGTTCCGACGGCGGCCTGCTGGTGACGTTGGCGGAAATGGCCTTTGCCGGTCACTGCGGTGTTGAGGCGGATATTGCTTCACTTGGCGACGACCGTCTGGCTGCACTGTTCAACGAAGAGCTGGGGGCGGTGATTCAGGTTCGCGCGGCTGACCGTGAGGCGGTTGAAGCGCTACTGGCTAAACACGGCCTGGGCGATTGTGTACATTATCTGGGTAACGCCGTAACGGGCGACCGCTTTACGCTGACCGCCAACGGCCAGCCGGTCTTTAGCGAAAGCCGCACCACGCTTCGTATGTGGTGGGCGGAAACGACCTGGCAGATGCAGCGTCTGCGTGATAACCCGGAAAGCGCCGATCAGGAGCATAACGCGAAAGCCAACGATAACGATCCGGGTCTGAACGTTAAACTGACTTATGACATCAGCGAAGATATCGCTGCGCCGTACATTGCGAAGGGTGCACGTCCTCAGGTGGCGGTACTGCGTGAGCAGGGCGTTAACTCCCACGTTGAAATGGCGGCGGCGTTCCAGCGTGCGGGCTTCGATGCCATCGACGTGCACATGAGCGACCTGCTGGCCGGTCGCACCGGGCTGGCGCGTTTTGATGCGCTGGTTGCCTGTGGCGGTTTCTCTTACGGTGATGTGCTGGGCGCGGGTGAGGGCTGGGCGAAGTCCATCCTGTTCAACAATCGCGTGCGTGATGAATTCGAAACTTTCTTCCATCGTCCGCAAACGCTGGCGCTGGGCGTGTGTAACGGTTGCCAGATGATGTCTAATCTGCGCGAGCTGATCCCGGGCAGCGACCTGTGGCCGCGTTTTGTGCGTAACAACTCGGACCGTTTTGAAGCGCGTTTCAGCCTGGTCGAAGTGACGCAAAGCCCGTCGCTGCTGCTGCAGGGGATGGTGGGTTCACAGATGCCGATTGCCGTTTCTCACGGTGAGGGGCGTGTGGAAGTGCGTGATGCTGCGCATCTGGCGGCGCTGGAAAGCAAAGGGCTGGTGGCACTGCGCTACGTTGATAACTTCGGCAAGGTGACGGAAACCTATCCGGCGAACCCGAACGGTTCTCCGAACGGCATCACCGCGGTGACCAACGAAAGTGGTCGCGTCACCATCATGATGCCGCACCCGGAACGCGTCTTCCGTACCGTGGCGAACTCCTGGCACCCGGAAAACTGGGGCGAGGATGGTCCGTGGATGCGTATCTTCCGCAATGCGCGTAAGCAGTTAGGTTAAGAGACAGGGCCGCGAAAGCGGCCCTTTTTGTTGGATGACCGCAATCATTCGCATCGACGTGTAGGCCGGATAAGGCGCAGCCGCCATCCGGCGTTTTCAAGTGTCGTGAATGACAGACAATCCTTATTGTAGGTGTCTCTAAATGGCGACATCTAACTCATTGATTAAAATCTATTTTATTTAACGATGCATAAAGTGTTGCTAATCAGCGACGCAAAGAACAAAAAGTAATCATTTGCTCAAAGATTGATAAAATCAATATTATCTTTAATTATCATTAAGTTAACATTTTATCTTCCATGTTGGCACGCAACCTGCATTAATATGCTCAGTGGCTCATTCACCTTCTTATGTCAGCCCCTTCGGGACGTGCTACATAAACTTCGAATGACGCACAACAAGGTGCCTGCCGTCCAGCTTCTGATATCTTTGCATATCAACCATCGGGCGAAACGTTGAGTTAGGCACCGCCTTATTCCAGAACAAAGCCGGGTTTCGACCCGGCTTTGTTATTTCTGCCTTTCCCCGCGTCACTTCCTCAGTTAGCATCCCTACAGGTTGATTTTTTGGGAACTCCTTGTGAAACGCGTCTCTCTTTCTCCCCGTTCGCTGCGACAATTGGTTATGCTGGCCTTTCTGCTGATCCTGTTGCCGCTGTTGGTGCTGGCCTGGCAGGCATGGCAGAGCCTGAATGCGCTTAGTGCTCAGGCCGAAAAAACCAACCGTACCACCCTGATTGACGCGCGCCGCAGTGAAGCAATGACCAACATTGCGCTGGAAATGGAGCGGAGTTATCGCCAGTACTGTGTGCTTGATGACCCGACCCTGGCGCGGGTTTACCAGAGTCAACGTAAGCGCTACAGCGATATGCTCGACGCGCATGCGGGCGTGCTGCCTGATGAAAAACTGTATCAGGCATTAAGACAAGATCTTAACGATCTGGCCCAGTTACAGTGTCTCAATAGTGGCCCGGAAAAGCTGGCGGCAGCCAGGCTGGAAGCTTTTGCCAGTGCCAATACCGAAATGGTCCAGGCGACGCGTACGGTGGTCTTCTCGCGCGGTCAACAGCTACAGCAGGAAATCGCCGAACGCGGCCAGTTCTTCGGCTGGCAGGCGCTGGTGTTGTTTCTTGTCAGCCTGGCGATGGTGCTGCTGTTTACGCGCATGATTATCGGCCCGGTCAAAGGCATTGAGAGTATGATTAATCGCCTGGGCGAGGGGGAAACCCTCAAAGAGGGCGTCACGTTCCGTGGCCCGCGTGAACTGCGATCCGTCGGCCAGCGTATCGTCTGGTTGAGCGAGCGGCTCTCCTGGCTGGAATCGCAGCGCCACCAGTTTTTGCGCCATCTCTCCCACGAACTCAAAACGCCGCTCGCCAGTATGCGTGAAGGGACTGAATTGCTGGCGGACCAGGTTGTCGGCCCACTCACGCCGGAGCAAAAAGAGGTGGTGGATATCCTTGATGATAGCAGCCGCAATTTGCAAAAGCTGATTGAGCAACTGCTGGATTACAACCGTAAACTGAGCGATGGCGCGGTACCCATGAGCCGCGTCGAGCTGGCCCCGATGGTGGAAACCGTTGTTTCTGCGCACAGTTTGCCGGCGCGAGCTAAAATGATGCATACCCGGGTTTCTCTGGAAGCCCCGGCATGCCTGGCCGAATCGACGCTATTGATGAGCGCGCTGGATAATCTCTACTCCAATGCGGTGCACTATGGTACTGAATCCGGTAACATTTATATCCGTAGCCACGTCTTCAGCGGGCGAATCGCTATTGATGTGGCCAACACAGGGACGCCGATCCCGGATGCCGAAAAGGCAATGATTTTTGAGCCCTTTTTCCAGGGCAGTCGCCAGCGAAAAGGGGCCGTAAAGGGCAGTGGTCTGGGGTTGAGTATTGCCCGCGATTGTGTGCGCAAGATGCACGGCGAGCTTCATCTTATTGACGATAGTGCGGGCGATATCTGTTTTCGCATTGAACTCCCTGTCCCCGGGCCGGATAAAACAAACTCATGACTACATATCGGGTGCATATGTCCCACTTTTTAAGTACGCGCGTCGTACAGGGCGCCCGCCGTTTCTGGCTGTCGGGCTTATCCTGTTTGGCGCTCGTTGGCTGTAGCGCTGGCCTCACGCCTCATATTGGCGTCAGCGAAGAGAAAATTCCCCACGAACAGGTGGCGGATTACCTTTCCACCACCTGTGACGAACTCTGGACGCTTGACGGCTCCATTGCGGAGAACAATCCGTTGTACTGGCTGCGCGGCATGGATTGTGCCGACCGTCTAACGCCTGCACAGGCGCGGGCGCAGGCTAACCAGTTGGGCGATGCGAGCTGGTCTGATGCCTTCAAGCGCGGTGTGCTGCTGGCGAATGCGAAAATCACGCCCCCCGAACGTCAACTGATTGTTTCGCGTCTTGATGCGCATAGTGCGCAAATTCCGTCACGTATTCGCCCGCTGTATCAGGTGTGGCGCGATAACCAGATGCTCCAGCTAAAACTCTCTGATGAGCGCACGCGCTACAGCAAGCTACAGGAGTCGAGCGATGCCGCGATGGATGAACTGCGTCAGCAGCAGCAGGCGCTAAAGGGCGAACTTGATCTGACAACCCGCAAGCTGCAAAACCTGACCGATATTGAGCGGCAGCTCTCCAGCCGTAAACCCTCGTCCGGCTTTAACCCGGACAGTACACACGGCACGGATGCGCCTGCTGACACGGAGGATAAACAATGACACCACGGAAAACGGCCCGCCTGTTGCTGGTGGATGACGACCCGGGGCTACTGAAACTATTGGGTATGCGCCTGACCAGCGAAGGCTATCAGGTGGATACCGCAGAGAGCGGGCAGCAGGGGCTGCGTGTACTGGCAAAAGAGCGTATCGACCTGGTTATCAGCGACCTGCGGATGGATGAAATGGACGGTTTGCAGCTGTTCAGTGAGATCCAGAAAGTGCAGCCGGGGATGCCGGTGATTATCCTCACCGCCCATGGTTCGATTCCTGACGCGGTCGCCGCGACACAACAGGGCGTGTTTAGTTTCCTGACCAAACCGGTCGACAAAGACGCGCTCTATAAAGCCATCGATGAAGCGCTGGCGCGAACAGCTCCGGCGGTAGATGAGCGCTGGCGGGAATCGATTGTGACCCGTAGCCCCATTATGTTACGGCTGCTGGAGCAGGCGCAGATGGTGGCGCAATCAGACGTGAGTGTGCTGATTAATGGCCAGAGCGGCACCGGGAAAGAGATTCTGGCGCAGGCGATTCACAACGCCAGCCCGCGCAACAGTAAGCCATTTGTGGCGATAAACTGTGGCGCGCTGCCGGAACAGTTGCTGGAATCAGAACTCTTCGGCCACGCGCGCGGGGCCTTTACCGGCGCGGTAAGCAACCGGGAAGGGCTGTTTCAGGCGGCGGAAGGTGGCACGCTGTTCCTGGATGAAATCGGTGATATGCCTGCCCCGCTGCAGGTCAAACTTCTGCGTGTTTTACAGGAGCGCAAGGTGCGCCCGCTGGGCAGCAACCGCGATCTCGACATTAATGTGCGGATTATCTCCGCGACCCACCGCGATTTACCGAAAGCGATGGCGCGCGGTGAGTTTCGTGAAGATCTCTTCTATCGCCTTAACGTGGTAAACCTCAAAATTCCAACGCTTGCCGAGCGCACGGAAGACATTCCGCTGCTGGCAAACCATCTGCTGCGTCAGTCCGCCGACCGACACAAACCGTTCGTACGCGCGTTTTCTACCGATGCGATGAAGCGATTAATGGCGGCCAACTGGCCGGGAAACGTGCGACAACTGGTGAACGTGATTGAACAGTGCGTGGCGCTGACCTCGTCGCCGGTGATCAGCGACGCGCTGGTCGAACAGGCGCTGGAAGGTGAGAACACCGCGCTGCCAACCTTTGTGGAAGCGCGTAATCAGTTTGAACTTAACTACCTGCGCAAGCTGCTGCAAATTACCAAAGGGAATGTGACGCATGCGGCGAGAATGGCGGGGCGTAACCGCACGGAGTTTTACAAGCTACTTTCACGCCACGAACTGGATGCAAATGATTTTAAAGAGTAGCACCGTACTTTTGCGTGATTTATGATACGGTGAGCAACCGGTTACGCGACTGAAAAACAGGAACACCATGAAAAAAATTGATGCGATTATTAAACCCTTCAAACTGGATGATGTACGTGAAGCGCTGGCGGAAGTCGGTATTACCGGGATGACGGTAACGGAAGTGAAAGGCTTTGGGCGTCAGAAAGGCCACACCGAGCTCTATCGCGGTGCGGAATACATGGTGGACTTCCTGCCGAAGGTCAAAATTGAAATCGTGGTCAGCGACGATATCGTTGATACCTGCGTGGATACTATTATCCGCACGGCGCAAACGGGTAAAATCGGCGACGGCAAAATCTTCGTCTTTGACGTGGCGCGCGTGATCCGTATTCGTACGGGTGAAGAGGACGACGCGGCGATTTAACGCCGCATCTCCCTCACCCTAACCCTCTCCCGCAGGGAGAGGGAATGGTTTGTGCAGGCGTCAATTCTTGCGCTGGTTTTCTCCCTCTCCCTGTGGGAGAGGGCGGGGTGAAGGCAAAATTACAGCACCTTATGCGGCCCGAAGCACTCGTAATGAATGCTTTCCGGCTTCACGCCCAGCTCAACCAACTGCTTCGCGGCGAATTGCATAAAGCCGACCGGGCCACAGAGATAAAACTGCATCGCCGGGTCGCTGAACGCCCCTTCCATCGCGCTTAAATCCATCAATCCTTCGCTGTCAAACGCGGACGCCTGACGATCTGCCTGGGTCGGTTGGCGATACCAGGTGTGCGCGGTAAAGCGCGGCAGGCTGGAACCCAGGGTTTTCACTTCGTCGGCAAAGGCATGCACATCGCCATTTTCCGCCGCGTGGAACCAGTTTACCTGGGCGGTATGGCTGGATTTCGCCAGCGTGTCGAGCATCGCCAGCATCGGAGTCTGACCGACACCGGCGGAGATGAGCGTCACCGGGGTGTTGTTTTCCACGGACATAAAGAAATCGCCCGCAGGCGCCGCCAGATGCACCACATCGCCGACATTCGCAGCGTTGTGCAGCCAGTTTGAAACCTGACCGCCGTCTTCGCGTTTCACCGCAATACGGTAACCTTTGCCATCGGCTTTACGGGTAAGAGAGTACTGACGAATCTCCTGATGCGGGAAGCCTTCCGGTTTCAGCCACACGGCCAGATACTGGCCTGGCTGATAATCCGCGACTGCGCCGCCGTCCACCGGTTCAAATTCAAAGCTGGTGATGAGGGCGCTACGCGGCGTTTTCGCCTCAATATGGAACGGGCGCGTGCCTTCCCAGCCGCCGGTTTTGTTCGCATTCTGCTGGTAGATTTCCGCTTCACGGTTGATAAATACCCCCGCCAGCACGCCGTAGGCTTTACCCCATGCGTCAAGCACGTCCTGACCCGGGCTGAACATTTCGTCAAGCGTCGCCAGCAGGTGCGCCCCCACGATGTCGTACTGCTCAGGCTTAATCTGGAAGCTGGTGTGTTTCTGCGCGATTTTCTCAACCGCAGGCAGCAGGGCCGGCAGGTTTTCAATATTGCTGGCATACGCGGCAATGGCATTGAACAGCGCCTCGCGCTGGTCGCCGTTGCGCTGGTTGCTCATATTGAAAATCTCTTTCAGTTCCGGGTTGTGGGTAAACATCCGGTCATAAAAGTGGGCGGTGAGTTTGGGGCCGGTTTCAACCAGTAGGGGAATGGTAGCTTTGACGGTAGCAATGGTTTGAGCATCTAGCATGGCAGGCTTCCTTTTAGGATTATCTATTGTTGCATGTTAAATGCATCTTATAAAAATACCCCTGCAATGTAAATGGTTCTTTGTAACAATGCATCACGATAGTTACAACGTGAAGAATTTGCATCACAAACCTGAAAAGATATCCGTTGAAATTTGGCGAACCTTTATTCCTCAAGCCCTTGTGTGGCGTGGAGGAAAACGTTTGCGTAAAAACGTTTGTCAAGACCTGTTATCGCAGAACTAATCAGTTATACTGTTGGCCGTTGTCCATCAGGGCTTAAAAAATTTACTGTTAGCTGAGTCAGGAGATGCGGATGTTAAAGCGTGAAATGAACATTGCCGATTATGATGCCGAACTGTGGCAGGCTATGGAGCAGGAAAAAGTACGTCAGGAAGAGCACATCGAACTGATCGCCTCCGAAAACTACACCAGCCCGCGTGTTATGCAGGCACAGGGTTCTCAGCTGACCAACAAATACGCTGAAGGTTATCCGGGCAAACGCTACTACGGCGGTTGCGAGTATGTGGATATCGTTGAGCAACTGGCTATCGACCGCGCGAAAGAGTTGTTTGGCGCCGATTACGCTAACGTTCAGCCGCACTCTGGCTCTCAGGCTAACTTTGCGGTCTACACCGCTCTGCTGCAGCCGGGCGATACCGTTCTGGGTATGAACCTGGCGCAGGGCGGTCACCTGACTCACGGCTCCCCGGTAAACTTCTCCGGCAAATTGTACAACATCATCCCTTACGGTATTGATGAGTCCGGTAAAATTGACTACGAAGACATGGCGAAGCAGGCCAAAGAGCATAAACCGAAGATAATCATCGGTGGCTTCTCGGCTTACTCCGGTATCGTTGATTGGGCAAAAATGCGTGAAATCGCTGACAGCATCGGCGCATACCTGTTTGTCGATATGGCGCACGTTGCGGGTCTGATTGCCGCGGGCGTTTATCCGAACCCGGTTCCTCATGCGCACGTCGTGACCACCACCACCCATAAAACCCTGGCGGGTCCGCGTGGCGGCCTTATCCTGGCGAAAGGCGGTGACGAAGAGCTGTACAAAAAACTGAACTCCGCTGTCTTCCCAAATGCGCAGGGCGGCCCGCTGATGCATGTGATTGCCGGTAAAGCGGTAGCATTGAAAGAAGCGATGGAGCCTGAGTTCAAAGTTTACCAGCAGCAGGTTGCGAAAAACGCCAAAGCGATGGTTGAAGTGTTCCTGAACCGTGGCTACAAAGTGGTTTCCGGCGGTACTGAAAACCACCTGTTCCTGCTTGATCTGGTGGACAAAAACCTGACCGGCAAAGAAGCTGACGCCGCCCTGGGCCGCGCCAACATCACCGTCAACAAAAACAGCGTGCCGAACGATCCGAAGAGCCCGTTCGTGACCTCCGGTATCCGTATCGGTTCTCCGGCAATCACCCGCCGTGGCTTCAAAGAAGCGGAAGCGAAGGAACTGGCTGGCTGGATGTGTGACGTTCTGGACAACATCAATGATGAAGCGGTTATCGAGCGCATCAAAGGTAAAGTTCTGGATATCTGCGCACGCTTCCCGGTTTACGCATAATTCTGTTTTGCCGAATAAGAAAAGGCCGCGCAAGCGGCCTTTTTTGTGCCCGTCATTTTGCCGGATGGTGGCGTAAACGCCTTATCCGGCCTACAAATGAGCGCGTAGGCCTGATAAGCGCAGCGCCATCAGGCATTTATCTACCGGCGATCCAGCGAAATCGCGCCCGGCCCGGTCATCGCCAGCAGCAGGAAACCGCCCGCAATACTGACGTTTTTCCAGAAGTTAATCATATTCGGTACCACCGCATCACCCGTCATATCCCAGTAATGGTGGCCAATCACCGCCGTACCCAGCGTATAGAAAATAAAAATAACCGCCAGCGGGCGCGTGAAGAAGCCCAATACAATCAGAATGGCGACCGGCACTTCCATAATGATGGCGATAATTGCTGACAGGGTTGGCACTGGCGCGCCCGAGGACGCCATATATTGAACCGTGCCGTCGAAACCCAGCATTTTCGGATAACCGAAAAGGATAAACAGCAGTACGAGAGCGATGCGCGCGATAAGCAGCATCAGCGAACGCGATGAGCCAAAGTCGAAATAACGTAGCGTGTTCATAGTCTTCCATTGTGTTAAGACGTGTTCTTAAAACGTAATACACAATGCGACACTCTGCCACGCGACGCGCCGTTATGTTTACTGACTTACAGCGACTTAAGTGCAATGCTCTCATTGATTAAGGCATCAATCGAAAGCGATTTCCCTGACTGAATCAATTTGCGCAGTACGCGTACTTCGCGCCCCTGATTAAGCGCCACAGCCCCAACCAGCGCCCCATCGCGCAGTTGGAACCAGATAGCTTTTCGCTCATCCGGGTTACCGCGACAGATCCAGTTTTCGCTCTGCATCTCGCCCACAAATTGCAGGTTATCGCTGAATTGATCGGTCCAGAACCAGCCCGGCGTGGCGACGGGAAGCGGCTGATCCAGCATCGCTGCCGCAGCAGTTTGCGCCTGAAAGTTGGCATTTTCCCAGCTTTCAATGCGATGCAGGGAACCGTCCGGTTGACGCGTTATCGCTACGTCACCCGCGGCGAAAATAGCGGGATCGGACGTCATACCGCGAGTATCCACCACGATACCGTTGGCCGTTTCCAGCCCGGCATCGCGGGCAAGAGCGTCGTTCGCCACAATACCGACGCCGTAAATCACCGCATCGGCCTGAAGCTGTTCGCCGCTCTGTAATGTCAGGGTCAGCGTATCGCCTGCATCTACGTGTTCAATCGCGCTGTTGAGCAGCAAACGTACACCCGCCTGCTGATGGCGATGAATCAGATAATCGCGTACCGGCGGCGGGGCGTTTCGGCCCATCACGGTAGCCGCAAGCTCGACGACTGTAACCTGACAACCGCGCTGGGTGGCGCTAGCCGCCAGCTCAAGGCCAATGGTTCCCGCGCCGACAATCACCAGTGATTTTTCGGCGTCCAATACCGGGCGCAGACGTTCAGCATCCCCGGCATGACGCAGCGTAAAGCAGCGCTCGCCCAGCGCATCCAGCATCGGCAGAGGACGCGCCGCCGCCCCGGTGGCTATCAGCAATTTCGTCCAGCGGTAGCGTTGACCGTCCGCCAGTACCACCGTTTTAGCCTGACGATCGAGCTGGCGGATTGTCACGCCCAGATGCAACTGCACATTATTTGCCAGCCACCAGTCGGCGGCGAGGACCGGCTGCAACTGCGGGTTATCGTCAAGCAGCATCGCTTTCGACAGCGGTGGGCGTTCATAGGGCAGTTGTGGTTCATCGGAGAAAAGGTGTATTTCGCCGCCAAAACCCAGCTGGCGCAGCGAGGCAGCCGCCATTGCCGCTGCCTGACCACCACCGATAATGGCAATAATTTCGTTATTCATGGCGGCTCCTTAGAGATCGAGTCCGGCGGCAACGTGGCGAATGCCGCGAATGCCCAGGCCCGCGTCGGCGTTAATCATCACGCCACTCAGTGCCCGATTATTACGCCGTGACGCCAGCATCACGTAGGGCCCGGTGAAGTCCGCCGGGTCGGGGAAGAATTGCAGCGGCAGAATAGCGGCGATTTTTTCCGGCGTCAGCGACTGCATAATCGAGGTATCGCTTTGCCCCAGCGCCTGCGGGCCGCGCAGGTCGCTCGCCATCCCGCAAGGGCCGACGCCGTTGACACGTACCTTTGGTGCCAGTTCATAGGCCAACTGACGAATTAAGCCCGTCGCCGCGTGTTTGCTGGCGGTATACAGCGGGCCACCGCCGCCCGGATACCAGGCAGCGTTGGAGAGCGTGAAAATGATGCTGCCTTCGCTGGCGATCAGCGCCGAAGCGCAGGCTTTCGCACCCAGCAGATAACCGAGCACGTTTACGTTAAACAGCTCGTGGAAGCCGCTCTCCAGCGCGTCGGCAGACGTATTCACCAGCGAGGCGTTATGATCCCAGATGCCTGCGTTGCCAATAAAACAGTCCAGCTTGCCAAACTGCGTCAGCGTCTGGTCAACCGCACGCTGATAATCCGCGTAACAGGTGACGTTACCCTCAACCGCCAGCACATGCTCGCCAAAACGCTGGCGCAGGCTGGCCACTTTGGCGCCTGACAGTTCGAGTGTGGCAACCTTCGCGCCCTCTTCAATAAAGCGCTCGACCAGCGCCAGCCCCAGGCCGGAGCCGCCACCGGTGATGAAAACCACCTCATCTTTTAAATCACTCATGATGCCTCCTGCGGAATATCAACAAACACGTCGTCGCCTTCCACATACACCGGATAGGTGGCGATGGCATCGGTTGCGGGCAGACACAGCGCTTTTCCGGTTTTCAGGCAGAAACTTGCGGCATGAAGCGGGCATTCTACGGTGGCATCGTCTTCCAGATACCCTTCAGACATTGACGCGTTACCGTGGCTGCAACGGTCGTTAATGGCATAAAACTCCCCGCCGACGTGAAACAGGGCGATAACGGGGGATGTTTCCAGCCGGAGCGCTTCGCCCTCCGGCAGCTCCGCAGTGGAGCAGGCAAATACACGGCTCATCAGAACAATACACTCAGGTTGTGGGAGGTGATCACCGCCTGGTCAAGCACGATTTCGCGTGCCAGCAGACGCCACTGTTCGCCATCCAGGCGGCGCACTTTGTCAAAGCGCGTTCCGATGTAAAAGGTTTCATCGCGCTCTTTTTGCGCGCGATAAAGCAAATAATTCACGCGTACAGCAAACACATCCGGCTGCTCTGTTTCGCTCACCTGGATATTGCTAACCATATGGCGCGTGCGTGACGGCGGCTCCTCGGCCCAGGCCATGCCGGTTTCCAGACGGGCGATCCGGCGCTCAAGCTGATCTTTGTTATCGTTGAAGATCCAGGTGGTTGGCGGCTGTTTACCTTTACGGCGATCGCGAGTTTGCGCGTTGACCGTGGTACGCATGGTGTAGACGATCTCTTCATCAAGCTGTTCCAGCCAGTCGCGGAAACGCCAGTCGTCGAGAAGTGAGGCTTCCAGATAGAGAAACTGGGCGATGCGATGATGCAGTTCTAAAGAGACGGGATTGCTCATTTCATCACCTCCTGCTGGTAGGCAGCGGTTTTCTCATTCACTTCCTGCCAGCTTTCGCTGGCGAGGAGATCGGCCCAGCGCTGATACATCCCGCGCGCGGCGGTTTCTGAGAAGATGTAGTTGGTAATGCCCGGAATACCGTCTTCGCGACGTTTTTCCTGGCCCAGCCCCATTTGCAGACAAAGCTGGCTATTACGCGCTTTGTTACCCTTAAGCAGCTTCTGGATTTCACACCAGTTTTCCGAGTCATCCTGTTCCAGGAAGCCTGCGGGACCGAAGGCGCGGGTGGCGCTGTTTTCAAAGGCCGCTTTCACCTCATCAGAGGCGGCTTTGTCGGTGATACAGAAGGCCCATACTTCCACCTGATCCGGGCCGCGAGGGTGCCAGACGCGCAATGTGGCGGTGCCGTTCAGCCAGGAGAGCGTCGGGAAAATATTGTTATGACCAGCCAGGCGCAGGGCGCGCACTTTGCCCAGCCGTTGTTCGGCTTCGTCGTAGGTTTCGCGGTAATAGCTGGAGACTGCGCCATCCACCCAGACGTTGGCGTCTGGTTTTTCGGTGAAGAAAAAGCCGCTGCCGTGCCCGTCCTGGCCGAACTGTAAGGCATCTTTCGCCGTTTCCCACACCGGGCGGGCGGTCTGGCCGTCGCCAAGATGTTTATCACTGCCGTCATCTTTCGCCCCCAGCACCTGTACGGCGGAGGCGTGGCTGAAGAGGGCGTGATACTGGTCGCTGGCGAACTGTTCGGCCGGGAATTTCCAGTTACAGTTGATCACCCATTTCTGCACGCCGCCGACAATTTCGGTGCCGCCTTCCCGACGATCCAGCATGCCGTCGAGATACCACTTCATGTCGCCCAGATAATCCAGCAGCGGCGGAGCGGAGGAATCCCAGTTGGCAAAAATGAGCCCCTTGTAGCTTTCTACACAGGGCACTTCGTTTAACCCCCAATGGGATTTACACAAACCCTGCGGATAGGCGCGTGGCTCCAGCGGTACATCAATCAGCTCGCCGTTAATGCCGTAAGACCAGCCGTGGTAGGGGCAGGTGAACGCTTTGGTATTGCCGCAATCGGCATAGCTCACGCGCATGGCGCGGTGACGGCACTGGTTCAAAAAGGCTTTGATGCTGCCGTCTTTCTGGCGCACGACAACGACCGCGTCTTCGCCCATATAGGTATTAAAAAAGTCGCCCGCTTTCGGGATCTGGCTTTCGTGCGCCAGAAACAGCCAGCAGCGGCCAAAAATGCGTTCAAGCTCCAGTTGATAGATGTCAGGATCGGTGTAAATGCGCGGGGTGACGCTCCCGTTGTGGGTGTCGATCAGAGAGTAGATGTCTACAGGTGTTTTCGTGGTCATATCGTTATCTCGTGGGTAAGAGGTATTGACCTTCTGGTTTTTGTGTCTTTACTATGTTGCTAATTGGTTGTTGTTATGTGAAATACTTAATTTCTACTGACTGAGACGTTTTATCTATGACAGGGAAAAGGGCATGGAACTGAGACACCTTCGCTACTTTGTAGCGGTTGCGCAGGAGCTGAACTTCACGCGTGCGGCGGAAAAACTGCATACCTCGCAGCCGTCGCTCAGTAGTCAGATTCGCGACCTGGAGCAGTGCGTGGGCGTCTCGCTGCTGGAAAGAGATAAACGCAAAGTGACGCTGACCACGGCCGGTGAATGCTTTCTTACCGATGCGCTGGCGATCCTTGACCAGGCGGAGCAGGCGAAAGCCCGCGCGCGTAACGCCGCGCTTCTGGGGAATCATCTGGTGATTGGTTTTGTGCCCTCGGCGGAAGTGAATTTGTTGCCGAAGGTGATGCCGCTGCTGCGCTTGCGTCAACCCGAAACGCAAATTGAACTGGTGAGCCTGATAACCACTCAGCAGGAAGAAAAATTGCGCAGCGGCGAGCTGGATGTCGGCCTGATGCGCCATCCCATCTACAACCCGGAAATTGATTATCTGGAGCTGTTCCATGAACCGCTGGCAGTGGTGATGCCCGCCACGCATCCGCTGGCGCGTGAGCGCAAAATTAGCGCGGCACAGCTGAACGGTGTCGATTTTATCAGTACCGATCCCGCCTATTCCGGCGCGCTGGCGTCGATCGTCGATAAATGGCTTACCGATCAGCAGTGTCAGCCGAAGATTGTGCAGATGGCGACCAATATTCTGGTCACCATGAATCTGGTGGGCATGGGGCTCGGGGTGTCGCTGATCCCCGGTTACATGCAGAGCTTCAACACCGGGCAGGTGGTGTTTCGCCCGCTGGCTGATGATGCGCCGACCATTGCCCTACTGATGGCGTGGAAAAAAGGCGAGCTGAAACCCGCGCTGCGCGATTTTATCGATATTGTGAAGACGCGGTGTGAGTTGCTGTAGCTCTCACATTTTTGTGAATCCGGTGTGCGATCATCGAAAATAGGTGATGGAGATCACGATTTTTAACCCGTATTCGCGCCAGGCAAACGTTTTACCGCCAGACTGTCGCCTCCATTCTGGAGGAAATCATGGTCTTGCACTCAACGCGTTGGCTGGCGCTCAGTTACTTCACCTACTTTTTCAGCTACGGTATTTTTCTGCCCTTCTGGAGCGTCTGGCTCAAGGGCGCGGGGCTAACGCCTGAAACTATCGGCGTTCTGCTTGGCGCGGGGCTGGTGGCGCGTTTTCTTGGCAGCCTGCTGATTGCGCCGCGCGTCAGCGATCCCTCCCGATTAATTAGCGTGTTGCGCATTCTGGCGCTGTTAACCCTTCTGTTTGCGATGGCCTTCTGGGCCGGTAGCCACGTTGCCTGGCTGATGGCGGTAATGATTGGCTTTAACCTCTTTTTCTCACCGCTGGTACCGCTGACTGATGCGCTCGCCAATACCTGGCAAAAGCAAATCACCATGGATTATGGCCGGGTGCGCCTGTGGGGCTCGATTGCCTTTGTGATTGGCTCGGCGCTGACGGGCAAACTGGTGAGCTTGTTTGATTATCATGCCATCCTTGTACTGCTGAGCTTAGGGATAGCTTCAATGCTGCTCGGTATGCTGCTGCGACCATCGGTAATGCCGCAGGGTGAATCACGTCATCAGGAAGCGGCGGGGTGGCCAGCATGGCGAGCGCTGGTGCTGCAGAGCTGGCGCTTCCTCGCCTGCGTGTGCCTGTTGCAGGGCGCGCATGCGGCCTACTATGGTTTCAGCGCCATCTACTGGCAGGGCGCGGGCTATTCGGCATCGGCTGTGGGATATCTCTGGTCGCTCGGCGTGGTGGCGGAAGTGGTGATTTTTGCTCTGAGCAAGAAAGTCTTCCGTCGCTTTAGTGCGCGCGACCTCCTGTTGTTGTCAGCGGTATGCGGCGTGATCCGCTGGGGGATCATGGGCTGGACCACGGAACTGCCGTGGCTGATTGTTGCGCAAATTCTGCACTGTGGCACCTTCACCGTTTGCCATCTGGCGGCCATGCGCTATATCGCCGCGCGTCAGGGGAGCGAGGTGATTCGATTGCAGGCGGTGTACTCTGCGGTAGCGATGGGCGGCAGTATCGCGGTGATGACCGTGTTTGCCGGTTTCCTGTACCAGCATTTGCACCAGGGCGTATTCTGGGTGATGGCGCTGGTCGCGTTGCCGGCGTTGATCCTGCGTCCGAAAGCGGTAGCCGCTTAAGCGTCGAGGACCTTGCTGATGTGCTGCCGCTGATGATCGCTTAATGGCCGATCGGCATGGATCAGCGGCGGTGAAAAGAGCGGCAGGGCGACAGCATAAGGCGACACCACCAGGCTGACGCTTTTCGGCGCGCCCTCTTTCTGGAAGGTTCGCGCCGCCAGATATTTTACATTGAGCGGCAGCAACGTGAGCTCCCGAAGCTGCTGCTCAATTTCCTGCTCCAGCGCCGGATTATCGCCCGTCAGCAACACCACTTCTTTCTCATGTAACTCGCTCTCCTGCATGAGCCCCGCGCCAAAAATAATGGCAATCAACGCCGCTTCTTCATGGCTGAATTGCAGGGTATAACGCGTCTCAAAATCGACCAGCGCTTCGCGTGTGGTGCGCATTAAGCGCGGATAGAGTCGATAAATCTCTTCAGTAAGTTGGCTATCAATACCGATGCCGAAAATACAGCGATTCAGCGCCTGCGCCAGGTGAATATAGAGCTGATCGCGCAGGCTTTGCTCATTACCCAGTTGTCGGCCTGCCAGTTGCTGGAAGCGGTCGATTAGTTGATCAATGGCCAGGTGTAACTGACGGTCCTGCGCATGACCATCGTAAACGGGGTTTGGCGTGCGCATCAGCATAAACAGCAGCGCCAGAAATTGTTGTTCGCTGCAGTGAGGCTGCTGGTGAATGCGACGCTGCCAGTGGCGAACAATCTCGGCGGCTACCTGAAACTCCTGGGTGGTACGGGTCCAGGTACTTTGCAGCGAGTTGAAGGAGGGGCTCTCTCCCTGATGATGCTGAAGCAGGCAGTATTGCAGATAGAGGCGCAAAAACTGCGTGTCGCGGCACTCGAACTGGCGTTGCAGGCTGCGCCCGCAGCGGTTTACCAGCGCTTGCAAATTGGTGTCGTCATACAGCGTGCGGGCAATGCCCTGCTGTTTAAGGTACGTTTTAAGCGCCGGAGTAAAATGCTGGCTAACAAAATGTGGGCATAAACGGAAGGCACGCCGCAGCCAGTGCAGCAAGCACAGACGTAAATCGAGCGTGGTGCCTTCAATCCGATAGCTGCCGTCCGCTCCGCTGGCAATCGCCAGACGATGGTAACGCTGGATCTCCTCCTCCGTCTCGGCTATATCTTGCCGGGCAGTTGTTGCATCAACACCATTCACCTTGCCAATGAATTCGGGCGTAATGGTGTGGCCGGGGAGGTAGAACATCAGCAGCACCTGGCAGCGGCGCTGTGGACTGGAAAGCACAGATGGAGGTTCCATGAGCGTCATCATCTGAAAGATTCCAGTTTGCGTTTTTGATAAGAATAGCTAAAGGATAGTCTTTCGTCGGCGTGCTCAGCCTGTTTACGTAAGGAATATCGGCGTCGGTCACAGAATTTTTCACTGAGGAACGGATGAAGAGAGTGAAACAAAGCGTAAGTCTGGTATTTTTCGCGGTTTTATCGCTTAGCGTCCAGGCGCACCCGCACAGTTTTATCACCCTGACGACGGACGTTGTGGCGCAGGATGGGCAGATAAGCGGGCTGAAAATGCGCTGGGTAATGGATGAATTAACATCAGCAGACCTGTTATATGACGCCGGAAAGGCTAAACCGGGTGACGAAGTGTGGAAAAAGCTGGCGGCGGAGGTGATGGCCAACGTGCTGGGGCAGCATTACTTCACTGAGTTCTGGCACAACGGTAAAAAGGTGAAATTTGATAATCTGCCCGCTGATTATGGCCTTGCGCGGGAGGGGCATCAGGCGGTACTGACGTTCACACTGCCGCTGGCGAATCCGCAGAAGTTAGCGGGGCAGACCTACACCTTCTCGACGTTTGACCCGACCTATTATGTCGATATGCACTATGAGAATGACGGTGATGTCTCGTTACCCGCGAGTTTGAAATCCACCTGCAAACTGGCGGTGCATACGCCGCAGCCCAGTGACGAAATGATGTCTTATGCGTTGTCGCTTGATAAAGAAGACGCACCGGATGAAGACATGGATCTCGGTAAACAATTTGCCCAGAAGGTGACGTTAACATGTCAGTGAACGCTCTGGTAAAACGCCCGTCACGCCGTTGGCTGGCGCTCTGGCCGCTGGCCATTTTTCTGCTACTGAGCGTGCTGGCGGGTCTGTGGCTGTGGCAGGCATGGCCGCAAGTGATGATAAAAAGCATCATCTGGCAGCGCGATGTGAATCAGCAGATGAGCGGCCTGCTCAAATCGGTGGCCGAAAATCCGACGCATGCAGGCGGTTCGTTGCTACTGTTTAGCTTTCTTTACGGCGTGCTGCATGCGCTGGGCCCAGGGCACGGTAAAGTCGTGATAGCTACCTGGCTGGCTACGCATCCTTCAAAGCTCAAATCAAGTATCGGGCTGACGCTGGCCTCGTCACTGTTACAGGGACTGGTGGCGATTGGCCTGGTGGTGGTCGTGCTTCTGTTGTTGCAACTCCCCGCAAGACAATTGCACGTTAGCGGATTCTGGATGGAGAAAGCGAGCTACGCGCTGGTGGGGATTCTGGGCCTCATGCTTTGCTGGCGGGCGCTAAAAAAATTGCGCCTTCTGATGCGCAAGCCTGCGTTTACGGCCTTTAAGCCTGTTCATGTCCATGATGAACACTGCGGCTGTGGGCACAAGCATCTGCCCGATCCGGAGCAAATTCGCAGCGGTGATGACTGGCGCGCGCGCCTGATGGTGGTGCTCTCGATGGGGTTACGCCCCTGCTCCGGTGCGATTATGGTTTTGCTGTTCAGCAAAGTGATTGGCGTATTTGTCTGGGGAATGGCGTCGGCGCTGGCGATGGCGGCGGGCACGTCACTGACTATCTCTTCGCTTGCGCTGTTGGTGCACAGTTTCCGTCAACTGGCGGTGCGGCTAAGTGGAAATCGTGCGCCGGTATTGTGGCGGCAGGTAGGCTGGACCACGCTGGCATTGGCTGGTGGCGCGCTATTGATTATTGCTGCGGTGGTGATGTGGGTGAGCGCGGTGCCGGTGGGGCGGGGAATGCGTCCGTTTTAAAAGTCGGATGACGGATAGTCAGGCAATGATGCGGTATTTTTTGTAGGCCCGGTAAGCGTGAGCGCCACCGGGCACAACAATCGCTTAGCGCTTCAGCGCTTCGCTCAACTGGTCACGCATGTTCGCCAGCATCGCTTTCACGACGCGCGCGTTACCCGCAACCACGTTGCCGGTCATCATGTAGTTGTGACCACCGGTGAAGTCGCACACCAGAGCACCCGCTTCACGCGCCAGCAGTTCACCTGCGGCGAAGTCCCACGGCTTCAGACCGATTTCGAAGAAACCGTCTACGCGGCCTGCGGCAACGTAAGCCAGATCCAGTGCAGCGGAACCGGTGCGGCGGAAATCGGCACATTCGGTGAACAGGTTACCGAGAATGTTCATGTACGCCGGGGCGTGTTGTTTGGCTTTGAACGGGAAACCGGTCGCCAGGATGGTGCCATCGAGGTCACGCGCAGTGCTGCAGCGCAGGCGGTAGCCGTTCAGCTGTGCGCCCTGACCACGGGTAGCGGTAAAGAGTTCGTTACGCATTGGATCATAAACCACCGCAACTTCAGTACGGCCTTTGATGCGTACAGCGATGGAGACCGCGAAGTGCGGCAGACGTTTAACGAAGTTGGTGGTGCCATCCAGTGGATCGATAACCCATTGTACATCCAGATCTTCGCCAACATGTTCACCGGTTTCCTCGGTGATGATGGTGTGCTGCGGGTAAGATTTGCGAATGGTTTCGATGATAATGGCTTCAGCCGCTTTATCAACGTTGGTCACGAAATCGTTGCTGCCTTTCTGGCTGGTTTCAACAGAATCTGGCGTTTCGTAATGTTTGGCAATCAGGTTACCCGCCTTGCGCGCTGCGCGCACGGCGATGTTCAGCATCGGATGCATCAGGTTACTCTCACTGGATGTTAAAGAACGGGGAAAAACGGCGCATATCATAACAGCGAATTCGGACTCTGTCTTCGGTTTATGGTAATATGGCCGAATAATCTTTAGACGAAGAAAGACAATGCTGCAAAATATTCGAATTGTGCTGGTTGAAACCTCTCACACCGGCAACATGGGCTCAGTGGCCCGTGCGATGAAAACCATGGGCTTAACCAACCTTTGGCTAGTGAATCCATTGGTAAAACCTGACTCCCAGGCCATCGCCCTGGCCGCCGGAGCCAGCGATGTTATCGGTAGCGCCAATATCGTCGATACGCTCGATGAAGCACTGGCGGGTTGCAGCCTGGTGGTGGGCACCAGCGCGCGTTCGCGCACGCTGCCATGGCCGATGCTCGACCCGCGCGAGTGCGGGCTGAAAAGCGTTGCTGAAGCAGAACACGCCCCGGTGGCGCTGGTGTTTGGTCGTGAGCGCGTGGGCCTGACTAACGAAGAATTGCAAAAGTGCCATTATCACGTCGCAATCGCCGCTAACCCGGAATACAGTTCGCTGAACCTGGCGATGGCGGTGCAGGTTATCTCTTATGAGGTCCGCATGGCATGGCTGGCGGCCCAGGAAAGCGGCGAAGCAAAAGTTGAGCACGACGAAACGCCATATCCGCTGGTTGATGACCTGGAGCGTTTCTATGGTCACCTGGAACAAACGCTGCTGAGTACCGGTTTTATCCGCGAGAACCATCCGGGGCAGGTAATGAACAAACTGCGTCGTCTGTTCACGCGCGCGCGCCCGGAAAGCCAGGAGTTGAACATCCTGCGCGGGATTCTGGCGTCGATTGAGCAGCAGAATAAGAAGTCATAAGGGCCACCCTCACCCTAACCCTCTCCCTGAGGGAGAGGGGACAGACTGTGCATCGTGTTCTCCCTCTCCCTGTGGGAGAGGGCCGGGGTGAGGGCATCAGACCGCACTGAATGTTAAATACCTGACTAAATTACTCAAGTAAATAGTTGACCATTTTACTCGGGAATGTCAGACTTGGTCCTGCTATGCAATACCCACACATATATTATTAAAAACCCCGGGCAGGGGCGAGTTTGAGGTTAAGTAAGACATGAGACTGACATCTAAAGGGCGTTACGCCGTGACCGCGATGCTGGACGTTGCACTCAACTCCGAAGCGGGCCCGGTGCCGTTGGCCGATATTTCAGAACGACAGGGAATTTCACTTTCCTACCTGGAGCAACTGTTCTCCCGTCTGCGTAAAAATGGTCTGGTATCCAGCGTTCGCGGTCCTGGCGGCGGTTATCTGCTGGGTAAAGAAGCTAACCATATCGCGGTTGGCGAAGTCATCAGCGCGGTTGACGAATCCGTCGACGCGACCCGTTGCCAGGGTAAAGGTGGTTGTCAGGGCGGTGATAAATGCCTGACTCACGCGCTGTGGCGTGACCTGAGCGATCGCCTGACCGGCTTCCTGAATAATATTACGCTGGGCGAACTGGTGAATAATCAGGAAGTGCTGGATGTGTCTGGTCGTCAGCACACCCATGAAACAACGCGCAACACCCGTGCGCAAGACGCCATCGACGTCAAACTGCGCGCGTAATATAAATATCCGCGCGACGGATAATAAAGAGATTTCAGAATCAGGCCGGAGCGTACCGCGCTCCGTCTCCTCGGTCGTACATCCAGCCGATAGCCTGATTCCTTGCATTGAAGCGATGTACGGAGTTTAAGAGCAATGAAATTACCGATTTATCTCGATTACTCCGCAACCACGCCGGTGGACCCGCGTGTTGCCGAGAAAATGATGCAGTTTTTAACCCTGGACGGAACCTTTGGTAACCCGGCCTCCCGTTCTCACCGTTTTGGCTGGCAGGCTGAAGAAGCGGTAGATATCGCCCGTAATCAGATTGCCGATCTGGTTGGTGCGGATCCGCGCGAAATTGTCTTCACCTCCGGTGCAACGGAATCTGACAACCTGGCAATTAAAGGTGCAGCCAACTTTTATCAGAAAAAAGGCAAGCACATTATTACCAGCAAAACCGAACACAAAGCTGTGCTGGACACCTGCCGTCAGCTTGAGCGTGAAGGTTTTGAAGTCACCTACCTTGCCCCTCAGCGCAACGGTATCATTGACCTGAAAGAACTCGAAGCGGCGATGCGTGATGACACCATCCTCGTTTCCATCATGCACGTGAACAACGAGATCGGTGTGGTACAGGATATCGCGACCATCGGCGAAATGTGCCGTGCGCGCGGTATTGTTTACCACGTTGATGCGACCCAGAGCGTGGGCAAACTGCCTATCGACCTGAGCCAGCTGAAAGTTGACCTGATGTCCTTCTCCGGCCACAAAATCTATGGCCCGAAAGGCATTGGCGCGCTGTACGTGCGTCGTAAACCGCGTATCCGCATCGAAGCACAGATGCACGGCGGCGGTCACGAGCGCGGCATGCGTTCCGGTACTCTGCCTGTTCACCAGATCGTCGGCATGGGCGAAGCTTACCGTATCGCGAAAGAAGAGATGGAAACCGAAATGGCCCGTCTGCGCGGTCTGCGTAACCGTCTGTGGAACGGCGTGAAGGATATGGAAGAAGTTTACCTGAACGGTGACCTTGAGCAGGGCGCGCCAAACATTCTTAACGTCAGCTTCAACTTTGTTGAAGGTGAATCGCTGATTATGGCCCTGAAAGACCTGGCCGTTTCTTCCGGTTCTGCCTGTACGTCTGCAAGCCTCGAGCCATCCTACGTGCTGCGTGCGCTGGGCATGACCGACGAGCTGGCACACAGCTCTATCCGTTTCTCTTTAGGTCGTTTTACTACCGAAGAAGAGATTGACTACACCATTCAACTGGTTCGTAACTCCATTGGCCGTCTGCGCGACCTTTCTCCGCTGTGGGAAATGTTCAAACAGGGCGTGGATCTGAACAGCATCGAATGGTCACATCACTAATCGGTAGATAAGAGGAATTCAATCATGGCATACAGCGAAAAAGTTATTGATCATTACGAGAACCCACGCAACGTTGGCTCCTTCGACAACAGCGATGAGAGCGTAGGTAGCGGCATGGTTGGCGCGCCAGCGTGTGGCGACGTGATGAAGTTGCAGATCAAAGTCAACAATGAAGGTATCATTGAAGACGCGCGTTTCAAGACCTACGGCTGCGGTTCTGCCATTGCGTCCAGCTCGCTGGTTACCGAATGGGTAAAAGGCAAGTCTCTGGACGAAGCTCAGGCAATTAAAAACACCGACATCGCAGACGAGCTTGAACTGCCGCCAGTGAAAATTCACTGCTCTATCCTGGCAGAAGACGCGATCAAAGCCGCCATTGCGGATTACAAAAGCAAACGTGAAGCAAAATAAGAATTGAGGTTTTGTTATGTCGATTACATTGAGCGACAGTGCAGCAGCGCGAGTCAATACCTTCCTGGCCAACCGCGGTAAAGGGTTTGGTCTGCGTCTGGGCGTGAGAACTTCCGGCTGCTCGGGTATGGCGTATGTACTGGAATTTGTTGATGAACCTGCGGCAGAAGATACCGTGTTCGAAGACAAAGGCGTGAAGGTGGTGATCGACGGTAAAAGCCTGCAATTCCTCGACGGCACTCAACTGGACTTCGTCAAAGAAGGCCTGAACGAAGGGTTTAAATTTACCAACCCGAACGTCAAAGATGAGTGCGGTTGCGGCGAAAGCTTTAACGTGTAACTGAACGTCACCAACCCCACCGCAGGCCTTCTGTGGGTGGGGTTTTGTTTTATTTACCCTGAGATTGTTATGGATTACTTCAGCCTCTTCGGGTTACCCGCCCACTATCACGTCGATACTCAGGCCCTTGCGACCCGTTTTCAGGATCTGCAACGTCAGAACCATCCCGACAAATTCGCCAGCGCCAGCGCAGCCGAGCAATTGGCCGCGGTGCAACGTTCCGCAACCATTAATCAGGCCTGGCAAACGCTACGCCATCCGCTGCCGCGCGCAGAATATCTGTTGTCGCTGCACGGTTTTGATTTAGCCAGCGAGCAGCACACGGTGCGCGATACCGCTTTTCTGATGGAACAACTGGAACTGCGCGAAGAGCTGGACGAGATTGAACAGGCGAAGGATGAAGCACGTCTGGAAGGGTTCATTAAACGCGTCAAAGCAGTGTTCGACACCCGCCATCAACAGATGGTGAAAGAATTAGACGATGAAGCGTGGGAGACGGCGGCGGATACCGTGCGTAAACTGCGTTTTCTCGATAAACTGCGCAGCAGTGCTGAACAACTCGAAGAAAAACTGCTCGACTATTAATTTCGGAAGCTCAATATGGCCTTATTACAAATTAGTGAGCCTGGTCTGAGTGCCGCGCCGCATCAGCGTCGTCTGGCGGTTGGCATCGATTTAGGCACCACCAATTCTCTGGTTGCGACGGTCCGTAGCGGTCAGGCGGAAACACTGGCTGACAGCCAGGGTCGTCACCTGCTGCCCTCTGTTGTCCATTACCAGGCGCAGGGCCACGTCGTGGGTCATGACGCGCGCGCCAATGCCGCGCAGGATCCTGCTAACACCATCAGTTCCGTCAAACGCCTGATGGGCCGCTCGCTGGCCGACATTCAGGCGCGTTACCCGCATCTGCCGTACCAGTTTGAGGCGAGCGAAAATGGCCTGCCGATGCTGGTTACTGAGGCCGGTGTGCTGAACCCGATTCGCGTCTCGGCCGATATCCTCAAAGCGCTGGCGGCGCGGGCGACTGAATCGCTCGCCGGTGAACTCGACGGCGTAGTGATCACCGTTCCGGCTTACTTTGACGATGCACAGCGTCAGGGCACCAAAGACGCCGCGCGTCTGGCGGGCCTGCATGTGCTGCGTCTGCTTAACGAACCGACCGCTGCGGCAATTGCCTACGGGCTGGATTCCGGCCAGGAAGGCGTAATTGCCGTCTATGACCTGGGCGGCGGGACGTTTGATATCTCTATTCTGCGCTTAAGCCGCGGTGTGTTTGAAGTGCTAGCCACCGGCGGCGATTCTGCGCTCGGCGGCGATGACTTCGACCATTTGCTGGCGGACTATATTCGCGAACAGGCAGGTATTCCCGATCGCAGCGACAACCGCGTTCAGCGTGAACTGCTGGATGCCGCTATCGCCGCTAAAATCGCCCTGAGTGATGCTCAGAGCGTGACGGTTGACGTTGCAGGCTGGAAAGGCGATATCACCCGCGAACAGTTTAACGACCTTATTTCCTCACTGGTTAAACGCACCCTGATGGCCTGCCGCCGCGCGCTGAAAGATGCGGGCGTGGAAGCGGAGGACGTGCTGGAAGTGGTGATGGTTGGTGGTTCAACGCGTGTTCCGCTGGTGCGTGAACGCGTGGGTGAATTCTTTGGCCGCACGCCGCTCACCTCTATCGACCCGGATAAAGTTGTTGCTATTGGCGCGGCGATTCAGGCCGATATTCTGGTGGGTAACAAGCCAGACAGTGAAATGCTGTTGCTGGATGTTATCCCGCTGTCGCTCGGTCTGGAGACCATGGGCGGCCTGGTGGAGAAAGTCATTCCGCGTAACACCACCATTCCGGTGGCGCGCGCGCAGGAGTTTACCACCTTCAAAGATGGTCAGACGGCGATGTCTATTCACGTGATGCAGGGCGAACGCGAACTGGTGCAGGATTGCCGCTCGCTGGCGCGCTTTGCGTTACGGGGTATTCCGGCGCTGCCGGCGGGTGGGGCGCATATTCGCGTTACCTTCCAGGTGGATGCCGACGGGCTGTTAAGCGTGACCGCGATGGAGAAATCCACCGGGGTGGAATCTTCGATTCAGGTTAAACCGTCCTACGGTCTGACCGATGGTGAAATCGCCACCATGATTCAGGATTCCATGAGCTACGCCGAGCACGATGTTAAAGCCCGTATGCTCGCGGAGCAAAAAGTAGAAGCAGCACGCGTACTGGAGAGTTTGACCGGTGCTCTGGCCGCCGATGCCGCGCTGTTAAGCGCCGCAGAACGTCAGGTCATTAACGAAGCCGCTGCGCATCTGAGCGCGGTTGCGGAAGGCAATGACACTGACGCCATAGAACAAGCCATTAAAAACGTTGATAAACAAACCCAGGAATTCGCCGCTCGCCGTATGGACAAATCAGTCCGTGCTGCGCTGAAAGGCCAATCCGTGGACGAGGTTTAATATGCCAAAGATTGTTTTTCTGCCCCACCAGGACCTGTGTCCGGATGGTGTAGTTGTGGAAGCTGAGACCGGTGAAACCATTCTGAATGCGGCGCTGCGCAGCGGTATCGAGATTGAACACGCCTGCGAAAAATCCTGTGCCTGCACCACCTGCCACTGCATCGTGCGTGAGGGTTTCGATTCTCTGCCAGAAAGCACTGAAGATGAAGACGATATGCTGGATAAAGCCTGGGGGCTGGAGCCGGATAGCCGTCTGAGCTGTCAGGCGCGCGTCACCGACGAAGATCTGGTAGTCGAAATTCCGCGTTACACAATTAACCACGCACGCGAGCACTAACAGAGGATAGTATGGGACTGAAGTGGACTGACAGCCGTGAAATCGGCGAAGCGCTTTACGACACCTTCCCGGATACCGATCCGAAGACCGTGCGCTTTACTGACCTGCACCAATGGATTTGCGACCTTGAGGATTTTGATGATGACCCTCAGGCATCAAATGAAAAAATCCTTGAGGCAATTCTGCTAGTCTGGTTAGACGAAGCTGAATAAGTCACATATCGGGCTGCCTTCGGGTGGCCCGTTTACTAATAAGGATAACTAAAATGACCGAAGCGATGAATATTACGCTTACCACGCAGCCAGCCGATGCGCGCTGGGGCGAAAAAGCGACTTATAGCATTAATGATAATGGAATCTCTCTGCACCTGACCGGTAAGGACGACCTTGGCCTGATTCAGCGCGCGGCGCGTAAAATTGATGGTCTGGGCATTAAACACGTGGCGCTGACCGGCGAAGGCTGGAGCGCCGATAGCGCGTGGGCTTTCTGGGCCGGTTATAAAGGGCCGAAAGGCACGCGTAAAGTGGAATGGCCAGAACTGGATGACGCGCAGCGTCAGGAGCTGGATAACCGCCTGACCATCATCGACTGGGTGCGTGATACCATCAACGCCCCGGCGGAAGACGTCGGCCCGTCACAGTTGGCGCAGCGTGCGGTCGATCTGCTGTGCAGCGTGGCTTGCGATCAGGTCTCTTATCGTATCACCAAAGGTGAAGATCTGCGCGAGCAGAACTACATGGGGATTCACACCGTAGGCCGTGGCTCCGAGCGCGCGCCGGTACTGCTGGCGCTGGACTACAACCCAACCGGCGATAAAGACGCACCGGTCTATGCCTGCCTGGTCGGCAAAGGCATCACCTTCGATTCCGGCGGTTATAGCCTGAAGCAAAGCGCGTTCATGGACTCGATGAAGTCTGACATGGGCGGTGCGGCGATGGTTACCGGTGCGCTGGCGTTTGCTATCACTCGTGGCCTGAACAAACGTGTGAAACTATACCTGTGCTGCGCCGATAACATGGTGAGCGGCAACGCTTTCAAACTGGGCGATATCATTCACTATCGTAACGGTAAAAACGTTGAAGTGATGAACACTGATGCAGAAGGGCGTCTGGTGCTGGCCGATGGCCTGATTGACGCGTCTGCGCAGAAACCAGAGCTGATTATTGATGCGGCGACCCTCACCGGTGCGGCGAAAACCGCGCTGGGTAACGATTATCACGCGCTGTTCAGCTTCGATGATGGCCTGGTCAATCGCATGATGGCGAGTGCGGCTGCGGAAAACGAACCGTTCTGGCGCCTGCCGCTGGCGGAGTTCCACCGCAACCAGTTGCCGTCCAACTTTGCTGAACTGAACAACACCGCGAACGCCACTTATCCGGCGGGTGCTAGCACGGCGGCGGGCTTCCTGTCTCACTTCGTTGAAAACTATCACCAGGGCTGGCTGCATATTGACTGCTCCGCTACTTATCGCAAAGGCGCGGTAGAGCAGTGGGCCGCCGGCGCGACCGGGCTGGGCGTGCGTACGATTGCGAATCTGCTGACCGCTGAATAATCTTTGTGGCTCCTCACCCTAACCCTCTCCCTCAGGGAGAGGGGAGTGCTCTGTGCGGTTTTCTCCCTCTCCCTGAGGGAGAGGGCCGGGGTGAGGGGGAAACCGACATTCTGGAACCCACTATGTCCGAAACCAAAAACGAATTAGAAACCCTGCTTGAGCAGGCGGCGACCGAACCGGCACATCGCCCGGCGTTTTTCCGCACGCTGCTGGAATCCACCGTGTGGGTGCCTGGTACAGCGGCTAAAGGCGAACAAATTGTGGAAGACAGCGCACTCGATTTACAGCACTGGGAAAAGGATGACGGCACTTCCGTTATTCCCTTTTTCACCTCGCTGGAAGCCTTGCAGCAAGCCGTTGAAGAGGAACAGGCGTTCGTGGTCATGCCCGTTCGCACATTGTTTGAAATGACCCTCGGCGAAACGCTGTTCCTCAATGCCAAACTGCCGACCGGAAAAGAGTTCACCCCGCGCGAAATCAGCCATCTGATTGGTGAAGAGGGAAACCCGCTCAGTACCCAGGAAGTGCTGGAAGGCGGCGAATCGCTGATCCTCTCCGAAGTGGCGGAGCCGCCTGCCCAAATGGTGGATTCGCTCACCACGCTGTTTAAAACCATCAAACCGGTGAAACGCGCGTTTATCTGTTCAATCAAAGAGAGTGCAGAAGGCGAGGCGAACCTGCTGATTGGTATCGAAGCAGACGGTGATATTGAAGAGATTATTCACGCCGCAGGCAGCGTGGCGACCGATACGCTACCGGGCGATGAACCGATTGATATCTGCCAGGTGGTAAAAGGGGAAAAGGGAATCAGCCACTTTATTACCGAACATATCACGCCGTTCTACGAACGCCGCTGGGGCGGCTTCCTGCGTGATTTTAAACAGAATCGGATTATCTAAGTTCGAGGAAGGCCGCCCCGCAGGGCGGCATCCTGGCTTACCTGCCCATTACATTGATTGCGTTGCGAAAAGCGTAGCCTGAAAGATCCCAGTCTTCGTTAACGTGAGCAAACAGCGTGCTGGTTACAATAAGCACGATACAAACGTATCGTTTCATTGCGCGGTCCATGCAAAGACCGCATCACGGCAGCACCACTGGCGATAATGACGCGATAGCAAGTACCGGATAGTACCTGCGCTTACGGCCACGGAACATCCTCTCCAGAAGCCAGTGCCCGTTTGCGAGACGGCGGAAAGGGCCGTTTAAATAATACCCTCTTTTTGCAAGGTTAATCCATAAGTGGACTTGACTTCAGCGCTCTGAAAACGGATTATTTCGTTACCGGGTAGTACCTGCGTTGCTTTCGCAACACAACCCGCTGGAAAGGCCGCGAACCAGACCAGCAATAAAAAAACCGCCTTTTTATGGGCGGTTTTTTTATTGCTGCAATGCGCGTTACTTCACCGGCTCAACCGGCAAGTCATCGCGTGCGCCCCATTCGCTCCAGGCACCGTCATACAACGTCACATCATCGGCTTCTAGCGTCGCCAGCGCCAGCACAACCACTGCTGCCGTTACGCCAGAACCGCAACTGGCAACGATTGGACGGTTGAGGTCAACGCCTGCGCGATCAAAAATCGCGGTTAATTCATCAACGGTTTTCAGCTCACCGTTGAAGACTAAGTCGCCCCACGGCACGTTACGCGCCCCAGGAATGTGCCCACGACGTAAGCCCGGGCGTGGCTCGTCAACTTCGGCGTTAAAGCGTGGTGCCGGGCGGGCGTCGACGATTTGCGCAGTGCCTTCGTGGCTAATTAGCAGCACGTCGGTCAGGCGCTTGATCTTCTGAGCATCGAATTTCACCTCGAAGTCGCCTTCGACCATATCGACATTACCCTGCTCAAGCAGGTAATCATCGCGTTGCCAGCCCGCTAATCCGCCAGCCAGAATTGAGACTTTTTCAGCGCCAAATGTACGCAGCATCCACCAGGCGCGCGGCGCGGAGAAGAGATTACCCTCATCGTACACCACCAGATGTTTATCGCTGCTGACGCCCAGTTCACGCATAGCAACTGCGAAGGCTTCCGGGCGCGGCATCATGTGCGGGAGCGGGGTGGTATGGTCTGAAAGCGCTTCAATATCAAAGAAAAGGGCATCAGGGAGATGACCGTCGCGGTACTCTGCGGCCATATCACGATGTTCCTGCCCCGGCGGCGCCATGCGGGCATCGATAATCTGCACTTCCGGGTCATTAATGTGTTCTGCCAGCCAGTCGGCGGCGACAAAGAAAGAGGTGCTCATATGGGCCTCCATTTATCAGTTGTAAACGAATTGTCGGCGTTTTGCCCGGCAGTGACAAGTTAATGACTCCTGGTATGTGATAACACCGAATAAGTTACTGAATAAATAATTCGAAAAAAGACCACAATTTAAACGTCCCGAGAGGTGGTAAAACGCTGTTCACGCGTAATACTATTGAGCATTCATGACAAACAGGCTCCAGAGCCAGAGGTTCTAAGGATGAAACCCTTCCGTTTGGCGGCACTTGCGCTGCTTGCCGCATCGACGCTTGCCGGCTGTGATAATAACGATAAAGAGAAAACCGGTGCGCCTGCTCCCGCAGCCACAACGGCTACCCCGGCGATGCCTGCTCCTGCAAAACCTGATAGCGCGACGTTAGCCAAACTGGCTCAACAGAGCGAAGGAAAGGCCTTAACCCTGCTGGATGCCTCGGAAGTGCAGCTTGAAGGCGCCTCTGCGCTGGTGCTCACGTTCTCAGTGCCGCTCGATCCCAATCAGGATTTCGCCAAAACCGTGCATGCCGTCGATAAAAAGAGCGGCAAGATTGACGGTGCCTGGGAGCTTGCACCGAATTTGAAAGAGTTACGTCTGCGGCATCTGGAGCCAAAACGCGAACTGATTGTGACCATTGATCCTGAACTGGTCGCGGTGAATAAAGAGACGCTGGGCAAAGGCGTCGAAAAAACAATATCAACCCGTGATATTGCGCCAACGGTCGGCTTTGCCAGCCGTGGCTCGCTGCTGCCGGGTAAAGTGGTGGAAGGGCTGCCGGTGATGGCGCTCAACGTCAACAACGTCGATGTTAACTTCTACCGCGTGAAGCCGGAGTCGCTGGCGTCGTTTGTCAGTTCGTGGGAATACCGTAATTCGCTAAGTAACTGGGAATCTGACGAACTGCTGAAGATGGCTGATTTAGTCTACACCGGGCGCTTCGATCTCAACCCGGAACGTAACACCCGCGAGAAACTGCTGCTGCCGCTGAAAGATATCAAACCCCTGCAACAGTCCGGTGTTTATATCGCGGTGATGAATCAGGCAGGACACTATAACTACAGCAATGCCGCCACGCTCTTTACCCTGAGCGATATCGGCCTTTCTGCGCACCGCTATCACAATCGACTGGACGTCTTTACCCAAAGTCTGGAAAACGGCGCGGCGCAGGCGGCGGTCGATGTCCAACTGCTGAACGAAAAAGGGCAAACTCTGGCGCAAGCGAACAGTGATGCGCAGGGCCACGCCACGCTGCAAACCGATAAAGAAGCGGCGCTGGTGCTGGCGCGTAAAGATGGACAAACCACGCTGCTCGATCTCAAACTCCCGGCGCTCGATCTCGCTGAATTCGCCATTGCCGGCGCGCCTGGCTACAGCAAACAGTTCTTCATGTTTGGCCCGCGCGATCTCTATCGTCCTGGTGAAACCGTCATCCTGAACGGACTGCTGCGCGATGGCGATGGCAAACCACTGGCGGAACAACCGGTCAAAATCGACGTGGTGAAACCCGACGGCCAGGTGGTTCGCAGCGTGGTCAGCAAACCGGTGAACGGTCTGTATCAGTTCACCTATCCGCTCGACAGCGGGGCCGCGACCGGAATGTGGCATATTCGCGCCAACACCGGTGATAACCAGCGTCAGGAGTGGGATTTCCACGTTGAAGATTTCATGCCAGAACGCCTGGCGCTTAACCTGAGCGCCCAGAAAACCCCGCTGGCACCAGAAGATGATGTGAAGTTTGGCGTTGTCGGTTACTACCTCTATGGCGCACCGGCCAATGGCAACACCTTACAGGGCAAGCTGTTCCTGCGTCCGCTTCGTGATGCGGTGGCTGCCCTGCCGGGTTTCCAGTTCGGCGATATAGCTGAAGAGAATCTCTCGCGCAGTCTGGATGAAGCCAGCCTGACGCTGGATGAAAAAGGGCGCGGGGAAGTGACTACCTCCAGCCAGTGGCAGGAAGCACATTCTCCGTTGCAGGTCATTTTACAGGCCAGCTTGCTGGAATCCGGTGGCCGCCCGGTGACGCGTCGTGCCGAACAGGCTATCTGGCCTGCGCCGGAACTGCCGGGTATTCGACCGCAGTTCGCCAGCAAAGCGGTGTATGACTATCGCACCGACACCACGGTGAATCAGCCGATTGTCGACGAAGACAGCCAGGCGGCATTTGATATCGTTTATGCCAATGCTCAGGGCGAGCGCAAAGCGGTAGAAGGCTTGCAGGTGCGTCTTATTCGTGAACGCCGCGACTACTACTGGAACTGGTCAGAAGACGAGGGCTGGAAATCCCAGTTTGACCAGAAAGACCTGGTGGAAGGCGAAGAGAGCCTTAACCTGAAAGCAGATGAAACTGGTAAGGTCAGTTTCCCGGTCGAGTGGGGCGCTTATCGTCTGGAAGTCAAAGGGCCGAACGACACCATCAGTAGTGTTCGTTTCTGGGCCGGTTACAGTTGGCAGGATAACAGCGACGGCAGCGGCGCGGCGCGTCCGGATCGCGTGACCATGAAGCTGGATAAACCGTCTTATAAACCGGGCGATACCATCAAGCTGCACGTAGCTGCCCCGGCGGCGGGCAAAGGCTATGCAATGGTGGAATCGAGCGAAGGCCCGTTGTGGTGGCAGGAAATCACCGTTCCGGCGGAAGGGCTGGATCTCTCCATTCCGGTGGATAAAAGCTGGAATCGTCATGACCTCTATTTGAGTTCGCTGGTGGTGCGTCCGGGTGACAAATCCCGTTCCGCCACGCCAAAACGCGCGGTCGGTGTACTGCATCTGCCGCTCGGCGATGAGAACCGTCGTCTGAATATCGCTCTTGATGCGCCTGCGAAAATGCGCCCGAATCAGCCGTTGACGGTAAAAGTGAAAGTTGACCGCAAAGAGGGCGCGGCGCCGAAACAGGTGAATGTGCTGCTTTCGGCGGTGGATAGCGGCGTCCTGAACATTACTGATTACACCACGCCCGATCCGTGGCAGGGCTTCTTTGGTCAGAAACGCTATGGTGCGGATATTTATGATATCTACGGCCAGGTGATTGAAGGGCAGGGGCGACTGGCGAGCCTGCGTTTTGGTGGTGATGGCGACGAACTGAAACGCGGCGGTAAACCGCCGGTAAACCACGTCACCATTATCGCGCAACAGGCCCAGCCGGTAACGCTCGATGAAAACGGTGAAGGCACCGTCACGCTGCCGATTGGCGATTTCAACGGCGAGCTGCGCGTGATGGCGCAGGCGTGGACCGATGAAGATTTTGGCAGTAGCGAAGATAAAGTGGTGGTTGCCGCGCCGGTCATTGCTGAACTGAACATGCCGCGCTTCCTGGCGGGTGGCGATACCGCGCGTCTGACGCTGGATCTCACTAACCTGACGGATAAACCGCAAACGTTGAACGTACAGCTGGCGGCGAGCGGGTTGATTCAGCTGCAAGGCGCGCAGCCTGCGCCGATTACGTTACAGCCGGGTGTGCGCAATATTCAGTTTGTGCCGGTAAGCGCCAAAGAGGGGTTTGGTGACGGTCAGGTGGATATCACGGTCAGTGGCCTGACATTACCGGGTGAAACGCTGCCACCGATGAGTAAATCCTGGAAACTGGGCGTGCGCCCGGCCTTCCCGGCGCAGACGGTGAACAGTGGTGTGGCGTTGCAGCCGGGTGAAAGCTGGAGTGTGCCGCAGGGCTATCTGGCGAATTTCTCCCCGGCAACGGTGCAGGGGCAACTGCTGCTGAGCGGTAAGCCGCCGCTGAACCTGGCGCGCTATATCCGCGAGTTGAAAGCGTATCCGTATGGTTGCCTTGAACAGACTGCCAGCGGGCTTTTCCCATCGCTCTATACCAATGCTGCACAACTGAAAACGCTCGGCATTACCGGCGACAGCGATGAGAAACGTCGCGCGGCGGTGGATGTAGGAATTTCACGGATGCTGCAAATGCAGCGTCAGGATGGCGGTTTCGCCCTGTGGGATAAAGAAGGCCCGGAAGAGTACTGGCTGACCGCCTACGCGATGGACTTCCTGGTGCGCGCAGGCGAGCAGGGTTACAGCGTACCGGCAGACGCCATCAACAAAGGCAATAACCGCCTGTTGCGTTACTTGCAGGAGCCGGGGCTGATGACGATTCGCTACAGCGATGATACCGCCGCCAGCCGCTTTGCTGTGCAGGCTTATGCCGCGCTGGTGCTGGCGCGTCAGCAGAAAGCGCCGCTCGGCGCGCTGCGTGAAATTTGGGAGCGTCACGCGCAGGCGAAATCGGGCCTGTCGCTGATGCAACTGGGCGTGGCATTGAAAGCGATGGGCGACGCGCCGCGTAGCGAAGAAGCTATTCAACTGGCGCTGAAAACGCCGCGCGCAGAGACGCCGCGCTGGATTGGCGATTACGGCAGTGCGCTGCGTGATAACGCGCTGATGCTGGCGTTGATGGAAGAGAATAAATTACTGCCGGATGCGCAAAATACGTTGTTGCAAACGCTCTCAGAACAGGCGTTTGGCGAGCGTTGGTTATCCACGCAGGAGAGCAATTCGCTCTTCCTCGCTGGTCGCGGCCTTGCTGATTTGCCGGGCAACTGGCAGGCACAAACGTCGCTGGAAGCCGCACCGCTGCAGAGTGATAAAGCACAAACCCGTAATCTGGATGCGGATCAACTGGCCGCATTGCAGGTCACGAACAACGGCACCCAGCCGCTGTGGTTACGCCTCGATGCTACCGGGTATCCGGAGTATTCCCCGGAGCCGGTCAGCAACGTGTTGCAGATTGAGCGCCAGATCCTTGGCACTGATGGGAAACCGAAAGCCATCTCTTCACTGCGCAGCGGCGACCTGGTACTGGTGCGCCTTGAGGTCAACGCCAGCCAGAACGTACCGGACGCGCTGGTCGTTGATATGTTGCCCGCCGGGCTCGAACTGGAAAATCAGAACCTGGCAAACAGCAGTGCCAGCCTTGCGGATAACGCAGGCGAAGCGCAGAACCTGATCAACCAGATGCAACAGGCGGATATTCAGCATATGGAATTCCGCGACGATCGCTTTGTGGCGGCCGTTGCCGTCAATGAGAATCAGCCAGTCACGCTGGTTTATCTGGCGCGGGCGGTGATGCCGGGAACTTACCAGTTGCCGCAGCCGCAGGTGGAATCGATGTATGTACCGCAGTGGCGCGCGACCGGCCAGGCGGATGGCCCGCTGATCGTCACGCCGTAAGATGCGGTTGTTGTCTGCGTTTAAACGCCGCTGGCTTTGGCTGGCGGCGAGCGCGGTTGTGGTGTGGCTGGCGGTACTGGGGGCCGATCGCCTCTGGCCGCTGCCGTTACGTGAAGTGACGCCCGCTCGCGTGGTGGTCGCTCAGGATGGCACACCGCTGTGGCGCTTTGCTGACGCCGAAGGGATCTGGCGTTATCCGGTCACCATCGAAGAGGTGTCACCGCGCTATCTTGATGCGCTGATCCAGTATGAAGATCGCTGGTTCTGGGATCATCCCGGCGTTAACCCGCTGTCGATCCTGCGTGCGGCCTGGCAGGATCTTACTTCCGGGCGCGTGATCTCCGGCGGCAGTACGCTTACTATGCAAGTGGCCCGTCTGCTTGATCCTCATCCTCGCACTTTTGGCGGTAAATTCCGTCAGCTCTGGCGCGCGTTACAGCTGGAGTGGCACCTTTCAAAACGCGATATTCTCACCCTTTATCTCAATCGCGCACCTTTCGGCGGCACGTTACAGGGCGTGGGCGCGGCAAGCTGGGCCTATCTGGGTAAACCGCCCGCACAATTGAGCTATGCCGATGCAGCCTTGCTGGCCGTGCTGCCGCAGGCGCCGAGTCGTTTACGCCCGGATCGCTGGCCAGAACGCGCGCAGGCGGCACGCAACAAAGTGCTGGCCCGCATGCAAACCCAACAGGTGTGGCCGGCGAAGGTGGTGAAAGAGGCCAGCGAAGAGCCTGTCTGGTTGTTCCCACGGCAGATGCCGCAGCTGGCGCCGCTCTTTTCGCGCAAAGTGCTGGCGATGAGCAAAGCGGAAAAAATCACCACCACGCTGGATGCCGGATTGCAACGCCAGCTTGAAGAGATGGCACTCAACTGGAAATCGCGCTTGCCGCCGCGCAGTTCGCTGGCGATGATCGTCGTGGATAACAGTACGATGCAGGTACGCGGCTGGGTGGGATCGGCGGACATTGGTGATGACAGTCGATTTGGGCATATCGACATGGTGTCGGCGATCCGATCGCCGGGATCGGTATTGAAACCGTTTGTGTATGGCATGGCGATGGATGAAGGATTGATCCATCCCGCCTCGCTGCTCCAGGACGTGCCGCGCCGGGTGGGGGATTACCGACCTGGAAACTTTGATAGCGGCTTCCACGGCCCGGTGAGCATGAGCGAGGCGCTGGTGCGATCGCTGAATCTTCCCGCTGTACAGGTTCTGGAGGCTTACGGCTCGAAACAATTTGCCGCGCGCCTGCGTAACGCCGGTTTACCGTTGATATTGCCCACAGGCGCGGAGCCTAATTTATCGTTGATCCTCGGTGGGGCGGGCGCGAGGCTGGCTGATATCACTGCCGCCTATAGCGCGTTTGCACGTCATGGTAAAGCAGGGCGCTTACGTTTACTTGCTGACGATCCGCTGGTGGAGCGCCCGCTCTTGTCGCCGGGATCGGCGTGGATCATTCGCCGTATTCTGGCCGGGGAAGATCAGCCGATGGCAGATGATATGCAGCCACAAGTCGTACCGCTGGCATGGAAAACCGGCACCAGCTATGGCTATCGTGATGCGTGGGCAATTGGGCTGAATGCGCGATACAGCATTGGCATCTGGACCGGCAGGCCAGACGGCACGCCCGTCGCCGGGCAGTTTGGTTTTGCCAGCGCGGTGCCGCTACTGAATCAGGTCAGCAATCTGTTGCTTTCCCACGCCAGTGCGGGAAAAAACGGATTACCCTCCGATCCACGTCCTGCTTCGGTAAGCGGCGGCACGATATGCTGGCCTGGTGGGCAGTCGCTGTCGGAGGGCGATGCGAACTGCCGCCGCCGTCTGGCGACATGGCTTTTGGATAACAGCCAGCCACCCACGCTACTGCTGCCGGGTCAGGAAGGTATTCGCGGTATTCGGTTCCCGGTTTGGCTGGATGCACAGGGAAAACGCGTTGCAGCTGATTGCCCGGAGGCGAGGCAAACCACCCTGGATGTCTGGCCGCTACCGCTTGAGCCCTGGCTTCCCGCCAGCGAGCGACGCGCTGCCAGGCTTCCTGCCGCCTCAACCGTATGCCCGCCACAAATATTGCAGGACGCGCCGCCATTAGTGCTTTCTGGCGTGCGAGAAGGCGCGGTGATCCAGCGTGCTCCCGGCGAGTCGCAGGTGACGATTGCGCTACAAACCAGCGGCGGAGAAGGGCGACGCTGGTGGTTTCTGAATGGTGAGACGCAGGAAAGTGCGGGAAAAAATCTGACGCTTACGTTACAAAAAGCGGCAGAATATCAACTGGTGGTAATGGATGAAGGTGGGCAGATAGCGACGGTGAATTTTACCTTTCGCTAAGATTTTTGCGCCAGGTAGCGTAAGAATGTTGCTAAAGCTAATTTTATTTTAAAAAAATGTTATCTTCGTCCATAGGCAAGGCGAGCTTGTCTCATTATAATCCGCGCCAGGTCATACGATGTATGCATAACAACAGAACACATTTCAGAGGTAATCATGGCTATTGAACGTACTTTTTCCATCATCAAGCCAAACGCGGTGGCAAAAAACGTTATTGGAAGCATCTTTGCACGTTTTGAAGCGGCAGGGTTCAAAATCGTCGGCACCAAAATGCTGCATCTGACCGTTGAGCAGGCGCGTGGATTCTACGCTGAGCATGATGGTAAGCCGTTCTTCGACGGTCTGGTTGAATTCATGACCTCTGGCCCGATCGTGGTTTCCGTTCTGGAAAGCGAGAACGCGGTACAGCGTCACCGCGATCTGCTGGGTGCGACCAACCCGGCTAACGCCCTGGCGGGTACCCTGCGCGCAGACTATGCTGACAGCTTCACCGAAAACGGCACTCACGGTTCCGATTCTGTTGAATCTGCACAGCGCGAAATCGCATACTTCTTCGGTGAAGGCGAAGTCTGCCCGCGCACTCGCTAATTATTGTGCCTGTGGGCCGGATGAAGCGTACTCTCCCTCCGGCAGTTTCATCGCATGTTGCCTGATGACGCTTCGCTTATCAGGCTTACGGTTGAGACAGGTATGATTATTTTTACGAATGTCACGTGCAGACGTGGCGTCCGTGCGCCAGAATTTGTACAATGCAACGCCCCCGGACGAGCAGACCGCTCTCCCGGGGCGTTTCTTTTTATTAACCCTCCAGGGGCCATAACGTGTAACAACGAGGCCGGTAAAGATTATGTCTGAACAAATTGTCACGCCTGAGAGCGCCATCCCGGCGGTTCCCAATAAAGATGGAAAAATTAACCTGCTGGATCTCAACCGTCAGCAGATGCGCGAGTTTTTTAAAGACTTAGGCGAGAAACCCTTCCGTGCCGATCAGGTCATGAAGTGGATGTATCACTACTGCAGCGATAACTTTGATGATATGACCGATATCAACAAGGTTCTGCGTAATAAGCTTAAAGAGGTCGCTGAAATTCGTGCGCCGGAAGTGGTTGAAGAGCAACGTTCTTCCGATGGCACCATCAAATGGGCGATTGCGGTTGGCGATCAGCGCGTCGAAACGGTTTATATCCCGGAAGACGATCGGGCGACCCTGTGTGTTTCCTCACAGGTTGGCTGTGCGTTAGAGTGTAAATTCTGTTCTACGGCGCAGCAGGGCTTTAACCGTAACCTGCGCGTTTCGGAAATTATTGGCCAGGTCTGGCGTGCGGCGAAAATCGTTGGCGCGGCAAAAATCACCGGTCAACGTCCTATCACCAACGTGGTGATGATGGGCATGGGCGAACCGTTGCTGAACCTGACTAACGTGGTTCCGGCAATGGAAATCATGCTTGATGATTTCGGTTTTGGCCTGTCCAAACGTCGTGTCACCTTGTCTACCTCTGGCGTCGTTCCGGCACTGGATAAACTGGGCGATATGATTGACGTTGCGCTGGCTATCTCCCTGCATGCGCCAAACGATGAAATCCGTGACGAAATTGTACCGATTAACAAAAAGTACAATATCGAAACCTTCCTTGGGGCGGTGCGCCGTTATCTGGAAAAGTCTAACGCCAATCAGGGCCGTGTGACCATTGAGTACGTGATGCTTGACCATGTCAACGACGGTACTGAACACGCGCATCAGCTGGCCAAATTGCTGAAAGATACGCCGTGCAAAATCAACCTGATTCCGTGGAACCCGTTCCCGGGCGCGCCGTATGGCCGTAGCTCAAATAGCCGTATCGACCGTTTCTCGAAAGTACTGATGGAATACGGTTTCACCACTATTGTGCGTAAAACGCGCGGTGATGATATCGATGCCGCATGCGGCCAACTGGCCGGTGACGTTATCGACCGTACCAAACGTACCCTGCGTAAGCGTATGCAGGGCGAAGCTATCGACGTAAAAACCGTGTAATCATGCCTTCGCGCACGGCAGAAATGGCGTGCGCGACGTTAAATGGGCAAGGATTAGGCGAAACGTACTGATCTGGTTAATAATTACGGTGCGTTTCCGCCAGTATTGAGGCAGTATGTAGCGCAGGAATGACAGTGCCGCTACCGTCTCTGGTGCTGTTTTGAGGTCGCTAATCGGGCAGCTTATACTGTCTGTTCGAAGTCAACGATCGGATGTTTCGCGGTGTAGGCGTAGTCTGCATCAGAGTCTTAATTTCACGAACCAGCAGTTGTAGCGAATGAATACTGAAACCAACCCAGATCAACAAGAAGCACGCACCACGGGCTCCCGTTTACGCAATGCCCGTGAACAACTCGGACTCAGCCAGCAGGCGGTTGCTGAACGGTTATGCCTGAAGGTTTCCACCGTTCGCGATATTGAAGAAGATAAAGCGCCCGCTGAACTCGCTTCAACATTCCTGCGTGGTTATATCCGCTCTTACGCTCGCCTCGTTCATATTCCTGAAGAAGAACTGCTTCCGATGATGGAAAAGCAGGCGCCGGTTCGTGCTGCGAAAGTCGCGCCGATGCAGAGCTTCTCGCTGGGTAAACGTCGTAAAAAACGCGACGGCTGGCTGATGAGCTTCACCTGGCTGGTGCTGTTTGTGGTCGTCGGTCTGACGGTGGCGTGGTGGTGGCAAAACCACAAAGCGCAGCAGGAAGAGATCACCACCATGGCGGATCAATCCTCCGTGGAACTCAATAACAGCAGCAATACCGGTTCTCAGGATGTGCCATTAGATACCGGTGCAACCAGCGCACCTGCTACAACGGATAACACCGCGCCAGCAACGACGCCAGCAGAGACTGCAGCGACGCAAACGCCAGCGGCGACAGCGACGCCAGCGCCTGCAACCGACGCGCAGAATAACACTGTTGTTGCGCCGTCCCAGGCGAATGTTGATCCGGCAGCCACCGCGCAGACCACGGCGCCGGTAGCCACTGCCCTGCCAACCGATCCAGCTCAGCCTGCTACGCCTGCTGCTGATCCGAATGCGCTGGTGATGAACTTTACCGCCGATTGCTGGCTGGAAGTCACCGATGCGACTGGTAAAAAACTGTTCAGCGGTTTGCAGCGTAAAGATGGTAACTTGAATCTCGTAGGCCAGGCGCCGTACAAACTGAAAATTGGCGCACCGGCTGCAGTACAGATCCAGTATCAGGGTAAACCTGTCGATCTGAGCCGTTTTATCAGAACTAACCAGGTTGCGCGTCTGACCGTGAATGCCGAACAATCACCGGCACAGTAACAGACGGGCAACGCGGGAGATTTTTCATGCACAACCAGGCTCCAATTCAACGTAGAAAATCGAAACGCATTTACGTTGGGAACGTGCCGATTGGCGATGGGGCTCCCATCGCCGTACAGTCGATGACCAACACGCGCACCACCGATGTGGAAGCAACGGTCAATCAGATTAAAGCGTTAGAACGCGTCGGGGCGGATATCGTTCGTGTTTCCGTGCCGACGATGGACGCGGCAGAAGCGTTCAAACTCATCAAGCAGCAGGTCAGCGTGCCGCTGGTGGCTGATATTCACTTCGACTACCGTATTGCGCTAAAAGTAGCGGAATACGGCGTCGATTGTTTGCGTATCAACCCCGGCAACATCGGAAACGAAGAACGTATCCGAATGGTAGTGGATTGTGCGCGTGACAAAAATATCCCTATCCGCATTGGCGTTAACGCCGGTTCTCTGGAGAAAGATCTCCAGGAGAAATATGGCGAACCGACGCCTCAGGCGCTGCTGGAATCCGCGATGCGCCATGTCGATCACCTCGATCGTCTGAACTTTGATCAGTTCAAAGTCAGCGTGAAAGCTTCTGATGTTTTCCTCGCCGTTGAGTCGTATCGTCTGCTGGCGAAGCAGATCGATCAGCCGCTGCATCTTGGGATCACCGAAGCGGGCGGCGCGCGCAGTGGCGCGGTGAAATCGGCGATCGGATTAGGGTTGTTGCTCTCGGAAGGGATCGGCGACACCCTGCGTGTTTCGCTGGCGGCAGATCCGGTCGAAGAGATCAAAGTCGGTTTCGACATTCTGAAATCTCTGCGTATTCGCGCACGCGGCATCAACTTCATTGCCTGCCCGACCTGTTCACGTCAGGAATTCGACGTTATCGGTACGGTCAATGCACTGGAACAGCGCCTGGAAGATATCATCACGCCAATGGACGTTTCCATCATCGGTTGCGTGGTGAATGGTCCTGGTGAAGCGCTAGTGTCAACGCTGGGCGTGACGGGCGGTAACAAGAAAAGCGGCCTGTACGAAGATGGCGTGCGTAAAGACCGTCTGGATAACAACGATATGATTGACCAGCTGGAAGCTCGCATTCGTGCGAAAGCAACCATTCTGGATGAAGCCAATCGTATCGATGTTCAGCAGGTCGAAAAATAACAAGATGGGAAGTTCGCGTTCTCGAGGTATACACAAAATCATTCAGGTTGCGTCAAGGCGGCAAGCGAGTGAATCCCGATGAGCTTACCAGGGTAAGTGATTCGGGTGAACGAGCGCAGCCAACGCAGAGGCAACTTGAAGGATGAAGTGTATATGACGACCCGAACTTCCCGTGTATGATTGAACCCCTGCGGGAAATCCGCTGAGGGTTCATTTTTATATTTATAAAGAGAATAAACGTGGCAAAAAACATTCAAGCCATCCGCGGCATGAACGATTATCTGCCTGGCGAGACCGCCATCTGGCAGCGCATTGAAGGCACACTCAAAAACGTGCTCGGCAGCTACGGTTACAGTGAAATCCGTTTGCCGATTGTAGAGCAGACCCCGTTATTCAAGCGCGCGATTGGTGAAGTGACCGACGTGGTTGAAAAAGAGATGTATACCTTTGAGGACCGCAATGGCGATAGCCTGACCCTGCGTCCGGAAGGTACTGCGGGCTGCGTACGCGCCGGCATCGAGCATGGTCTTCTGTACAATCAGGAGCAGCGTCTGTGGTATATCGGGCCGATGTTCCGTCACGAACGTCCGCAGAAAGGCCGCTACCGCCAGTTCCATCAACTGGGTTGTGAAGTGTTTGGTCTGCAAGGGCCGGATATCGATGCCGAGCTGATTATGCTTACCGCTCGCTGGTGGCGTGCGCTGGGTATTTCCGAGCACGTTGCGCTGGAGCTGAACTCTATCGGTTCCCTGGAAGCGCGTGCGAACTATCGTGATGCGCTGATTGCCTTCCTCGAACAGCATAAAGAGAAGCTGGACGAAGATTGCAAACGTCGTATGTACAGCAACCCGCTGCGCGTGCTGGATTCAAAAAATCCGGACGTTCAGGCGCTGCTGAACGACGCGCCTGCGCTGGGGGACTATCTCGACGATGAGTCTCGCGAACACTTTGCCGGGCTGTGCGCTCAGTTGGATGCGGCTGGCATTGCCTACACCGTCAACCAGCGTCTGGTGCGCGGTCTGGACTATTACAACCGTACCGTGTTTGAGTGGGTGACCAACAGCCTGGGCTCGCAGGGTACCGTTTGCGCCGGTGGGCGTTATGACGGTCTGGTTGAGCAATTGGGCGGTCGCGCAACACCAGCGGTGGGCTTCGCGATGGGGCTCGAACGACTTGTTTTGTTAGTTCAGGCAGTTAATCCGGAATTTAAAGCCGATCCTGTTGTCGATATATACCTGGTAGCCTCAGGTGCCGATACTCAGTCCGCCGCAATGCGTCTGGCTGAAGCGGTTCGTGATGCAATTCCAGGTGTGAAACTGATGACTAACCACGGCGGCGGCAACTTCAAGAAACAGTTTGCCCGTGCGGACAAATGGGGTGCGCGCGTTGCTCTGGTGTTGGGTGAGTCTGAAGTCGCACAAGCGAATGTGGTTGTGAAGGATTTACGTTCTGGCGAGCAGACAACCGTAACGCAGGACGGCGTTGCTGCGCATTTGCGCACTATTCTGGGTTAATCTCCCGGACATTTTTATCAGGAGAAGGACTGCGTGGAAATGTACAATAACGATAACGACCAGGTTGACGCGCTTAAGCGTTTCTTTGCCGAAAACGGCAAAGCGCTGGCCGTTGGGGTCATTTTAGGGATTGGTGCGCTGGTTGGCTGGCGTTACTGGACGTCCCATCAGTTGAATACGGCACGTGAATCTTCACAGGCCTATGAAAATGCCGTTTCTTCTCTTAGTTCAGGGAAACCGGAAGCGTTGGCCGGGGCGGAGAAATTCGCCGCCGAATCGAAAAACACCTACGGTGCTTTCGCGTCGCTGGAACTGGCTCAGCAATACGTAGACAAAAATGAACTGGATAAAGCGGAAAAACAGCTTAACCAGGGCTTAGCTGCGGCTTCTGATGAGAATCTGAAATCGGTTATCAGCATGCGTCTGGCGCGCGTTCAACTGCAAATGAAGCAGCCGGATGCGGCGTTGAAGACCATTGAAAGCATTAAAGGCGAAGGCTGGACGGCTATCGTCGCCGATTTGCGCGGGGAAATTCTGCTCAGCAAAGGTGACAAACAAGGCGCTCGCGCGGCCTGGGAAGCAGGGGCGAAAAGCGATGCTTCTCCTGCGCTCAGCGAAATGATGCGCATGAAAATTAATAATTTGTCCATCTGAGAGGGACCCGATGCAATTGCGTAAATTACTTTTGCCAGGACTGCTTTCTGTCACTCTGTTGAGTGGTTGTTCCTGGTTTAGCGGCGAAGAAGATATCGTAAAAATGTCCCCGCTACCGACGGTTGAAAACCAGTTCACGCCTTCTACCGCATGGGATGTGTCGGTCGGTAACGGAATTGGCAACTTCTATTCCAACCTGCATCCGGCCTATGCGGACAGCGTGGTTTATGCGGCAGATCGTCGTGGCACCGTTAAAGCCGTGAACGCGGATGACGGTAAAGAAGTCTGGTCTGTCGACCTGGCGGAAAAAGATGGCTGGCTGTCACGTAAACCGGCGCTGCTTTCCGGCGGCCTGACCGTTTCTGGCGGCCACGTGTATGTCGGCAGTGAAAAAGCGAAAGTGTACTCCCTGGATGCAGGCGATGGTTCCATCACCTGGCAGACCGCAATGGCAGGTGAGGTACTGTCTCGTCCAGTGGTCAGCGACGGCCTGGTGCTGGTTCATACCAGCAATGGTCAGTTGCAGGCGCTGAACGAAGCTGATGGCGCGATCAAGTGGACCGTCAACCTGGATATGCCAGCGTTGTCCCTGCGCGGTGAATCCGCTCCGGCTGTTGCTTACGGCGCAGCGATTGTGGGTGGTGATAACGGACGCGTCAGCGCCGTGCTGATGCAGCAGGGCCAGCTGATTTGGCAGCAACGTATTTCTCAGGCAACGGGTAACACCGAAATTGACCGTCTGAGCGATGTCGATACCACGCCGGTTATCGCCAATGGCGTCGTTTACGCGCTGGCATACAACGGTAACCTGACCGCGCTAGACCTGCGCAGTGGCCAGATCCTGTGGAAACGTGAGCTGGGTTCGGTGAATGATTTCATCGTCGATGGCAACCGTATTTACATGGTCGATCAAAATGACCGCCTGCTGGCGCTCACCACTGATGGCGGCGTGACGTTGTGGACGCAAAGCGATCTGCTGCACCGTCTGCTGACGGCACCTGCGCTGTATAACGGCAACCTGGTGGTTGGCGATAGCGAAGGTTACATGCACTGGATTAACACTGAAGATGGCCGCTTTGTTGCACAGCAAAAAGTGGACAGCTCTGGCTTCCTGACTGAACCCGTTGTTGCCGATGGCAAACTGCTGATTCAGGCAAAAGACGGTACGCTGTACGCGATTACGCGTTAAAATAGTGCGGTGATTCAGTGAATAACGGCTCCTGTTAAATCAGGGGCCGTTTGCTATTTTTATTATTATTGTTTTTGTGCCTGATGGCGATGCGCCACCCGGCAAACCAAATATTGAGTTAATGAGGCTTTAACATGATTCCTGTGGTCGCGCTTGTCGGGCGCCCTAACGTTGGAAAATCCACGCTATTTAACCGCCTGACGCGCACTCGTGATGCGCTGGTCGCGGATTTCCCGGGTCTGACTCGTGACCGTAAATACGGTCGTGCTGAAGTGGAAGGCCGTGAGTTCATCTGTATCGATACTGGCGGTATCGACGGTACAGAAGAGGGTGTGGAAACCCGCATGGCGGAACAATCGTTGCTGGCGATTGAAGAGGCCGATGTGGTGCTGTTTATGGTTGATGCGCGTGCCGGGCTGATGCCTGCGGATAAAGCGATCGCCAAACATTTGCGCTCTCGTGAAAAACCGACCTTCCTGGTAGCGAACAAAACCGACGGTGTTGATGCCGATCAGGCCATCGCTGATTTCTGGTCGCTTGGCCTGGGTGATATCTACCCAATCGCCGCCTCTCACGGTCGCGGCGTGACCAGCCTGCTGGAACACGTGCTGCTGCCGTTTGTTGATGACGTTAATCCGCCGGAAGAAGTAGACGAAGACGCGGAGTATTGGGCGAAATTTGAAGCTGAGCAGAACGGCGAAGAGCTTGAAGAGCCGGAAGATGATTTCGACCCGACCACGCTGCCTATCAAGCTGGCCATCGTCGGTCGTCCGAACGTAGGTAAGTCTACACTTACTAACCGTATTCTCGGCGAAGACCGCGTTGTGGTCTACGACATGCCGGGGACGACGCGTGACAGTATCTACATTCCGATGCAACGTGATGAACGTGAATACGTGCTCATCGATACCGCCGGTGTGCGTAAGCGCGGTAAAATTACCGATGTGGTCGAGAAATTCTCTGTCATCAAGACGTTACAGGCGATTGAAGACGCTAACGTAGTCCTGCTGGTGATTGATGCCCGTGAAGGCATCTCCGATCAGGATCTGTCTCTGCTGGGCTTCATCCTGAACAGTGGGCGCTCACTTGTTATTGTGGTCAACAAATGGGATGGCCTGAGTAATGAAGTCAGAGAGCAGGTGAAAGAGACGCTGGACTATCGTCTGGGCTTTATTGACTTCGCGCGCGTGCACTTTATCTCTGCGCTGCACGGCAGCGGCGTCGGCAACCTGTTTGAATCCGTACGCGAAGCCTATGACAGCTCGACCCGCCGCGTGGGTACCGCCATGCTGACCCGTATCATGACGATGGCGGCGGAAGATCATCAGCCGCCACTGGTACGTGGCCGTCGCGTGAAGCTGAAATATGCACACGCCGGGGGTTATAACCCGCCAATTGTGGTGATTCACGGTAACCAGGTGAAAGACCTGCCGGATTCCTACAAACGTTATCTGATGAACTACTTCCGCAAGTCGCTGGATGTAATGGGGACACCGATTCGCATTCAGTTCAAGGAAGGGGAAAACCCGTATGCGAACAAGCGCAATACGCTGACCCCGACCCAGATGCGTAAGCGTAAACGTCTGATTAAGCATATTAAGAAAAGTAAGTAATCACTAATCAATGGCCTCGTTAAGAGGCCATTGTCATTAAGGAGCCACTATGGAACTGCTTTGTCCTCAATGTCAGCACCCTCTGGAACAGGATGGCGCACATGCACACTGCCCATCCTGCGGTAATGATGTAGAACTGCTGGCTTGCTGCCCGGAGTGCCATCAGCCTTTACAGGTGCTAAAAGCGTGCGGTGCGGTTGATTATTTCTGCCAGAACGGGCACGGGTTGATTTCGCGTAAGCGCGTAGAGTTTGTTATTCCCGCTTAAATTAATAGCTCTGGTAGTGGGTGATATGCCAGAGCATAATTATAATGAATGTTTAACCAAATTTTATTTAACATTAATATTATTTGAGTGGCGTGTATTTTGTGGTTGTCACAAATTGTATATTTTAGGATTTTATTTAGCCGTTATTTTATTTTTTTTATTCCGGCGGATGGTTAAACTGGCAGGATAATTTCTTCCTGGAAGATATATCGTGCAAAGGATGCTTTTATTGATGCTCATGATTTTATCAGGCTCGGTTTTTGCCGAGCCTGAGTTTTCTGCATCTGCTAAAAAGCCCTCTCTCGAATCTACGCTCCCCGATCTTGGCAGTCAGGCTGCGCAGCAGGAAGAAACAGACAACAAGAGCAAATCCCTCAAGGAGCAAGGGGCGGATTATTTTATCAACTCGGCGACACAAGGGTTTGATAACCTGACGCCAGAGGCATTGCAGTCGCAGGCCAGGAGCTATGTTCAGGGGCAGGTGACGTCCGGGGCGCAGTCACTTGTCGAAGATGCGCTATCGCCTTTTGGCAAAGTGAGAACCCATCTCTCGCTTGGAGAGGGGGGCGATCTTGATGGCAGTTCGCTAGATTATTTTGTTCCCTTATATGATAACCAAACGACCTTATTTTTTAGTCAATTATCGACGCAACGAAAAGAGGAAAGAACAATAGGTAATCTGGGAATAGGCGTAAGGCATAATACTGAGAAATGGTTGTTGGGTGGAAATATATTTTATGATTATGATTTTACCCGTGGGCATCGCCGTTTAGGTTTAGGTGCCGAAGCGTGGACTGATTATTTAAAATTCTCTGGCAACTATTATCATCCGCTTTCTGACTGGAAAGACTCCGAAGATTTCGATTTTTATGAGGAGCGTCCTGCGCGCGGTTGGGATATTCGCGCCGAAGCCTGGCTACCCGCTTACCCGCAGCTTGGCGGTAAAATCGTTTTCGAACAGTATTACGGTGATGAAGTCGCGCTTTTTGGCACCGATAATCTGGAGAAAGATCCCTTCGCCGTCACGCTGGGTGTGAAATACCAGCCCGTACCGCTCATTGCCGTAGGAACGGATTTCAAAGCCGGCACTGGCGATAATACCGATCTTTCTGTTAACGCAACGCTGAACTACCAGTTTGGCGTCCCGCTCAAAGACCAGCTTGATCCTAACAAAGTAAGCGCGGCTCACTCGCTCATGGGCAGCCGTCACGACTTTGTTGAACGTAACAACTTTATTGTTCTGGAATACAAAGAGAAAGATCCCCTCGATGTCACTTTGTGGCTGAAAGCTGATGCGACGAATGAACATCCCGAGTGCGTGATTAAAGATACGCCAGAAGCAGCCATCGGGCTGGAAAAATGTAAGTGGACCATTAACGCGCTCATTAATCATCATTACAAAATCGTTGCTGCCTCCTGGCAGGCGAAAAACAATGCTGCACGTACGCTGGTGATGCCGGTTATCAAAGAAAATACGCTTACCGAAGGGAACAACAATCACTGGAATCTGGTGCTGCCTGCCTGGCAGTACAGCTCTGATAAAGCCGACCAGGAAAAACTCAATACCTGGCGGGTACGCCTGGCGCTGGAAGATGAAAAAGGCAATCGGCAGAACTCCGGAGTGGTGGAAATCACCGTTCAGCAGGATCGTAAAATTGAGCTCATCGTTAACAACATCGCCAATGTACCGGATGAGAACAATCACAGCCACGAAGCCAGCGCGCAAGCGGATGGTGTAGATGGTGTCGTCATGGATCTCGACATTACCGATAGCTTTGGCGACAACACTGACCGTAACGGTAATGTCTTGCCGCAGGATAATCTCAGCCCGCAGCTGTTTGATGCCAACGATAAAAAAGTGACGCTGACGAATAAACCCTGCACCACTGAAGTGCCGTGCGTTTTTATCGCCAAACAAGATAAAGAAAAGGGGACCGTTACGCTCTCCAGTACGTTGCCCGGTACTTTCCGCTGGAAGGCGAAAGCCGCCCCTTATGATGACAGTAACTATGTTGACGTAACGTTCCTGGGTTCTGACATCGGCGGGCTGAATGCTTTTATCTACCGCGTTGGTGCAGCTAAGCCCGTCAATCTTATCGGCAACAAAGAACCGTTGCCTCTCAATAGCCGCTATCGCTTTGTGCTGTGGCGCGACGCTAACAAAGACGGCGTGTTCCAGCTTTCTGAGAAGCTCACTGACGACGAGATGAAACAGTATGACTATCAGTGGGAATTCACGGGGAATAGCGTAAATGGCAATACCGGTGCGCAAACCAATACCACGAACGTCGATATAGAGATTCCGGCAACCAACAAGGACGCGGCAGCAAAGTTTAGTGCCCAGGTAACCGATGGCGTGCAGGGATACGGTTTGCAGGTCAATTACAGCAAGAAATAGGGTCGGCGCCATGGCTGATCGGGCCACCGCTGAATATTAATCAAGGAGAGTGTTTATGAAACCTGATATGAAACGTGGCCTGACAAAAGTCGCGCTCGCGTTGATGCTGGCTGGATACTGTGCCGTACCAGCCGCTATGGCGGAAGATGCCGCCTGGGTCGCCAGTGGAACGACCGCTGAATTCGAGGGGACTATACCCTGGCTCTATCGCGAAGGGGGGAATGCCACGATTAACTCGGAAGATGCGGATCACATTAAAGTGACGTCTGATGGTAAAGGGACCCGTCCTGAAGGTAGCGAGACGGATAAACGCCTTTACTCAGGGGATACCATCACGCTGGGTTGGGATATCGGCGATACCGAAGGGGATATTGATGATGGTCCCGCAGGCATTGATGCGAAAACGACAGCCACTATCAAATGGTACAGCTACAGCGATAATGCGGGTGGCGGTAAAACGGAGCTGACCGCAGCGGCGGGTAAGACGAGTTATAAACTCACTGATGACGAACGTGGGCGTTATATCGGTGTTGAAATCCAGCCCATCACCCAGACCGGTAATCCTTTCCAGGGAACGTCGCTGACTCTGCTGGATATTTCAACGGCCAGCGGTGGCGGCAGCGATACGGACAATGTCGATCCCGGCCCGGTTGTGAACCAGAATCTGAAAGTTGCCATCTTCGAGAAAGGCACCACTACCAACCTTATCGGTGGTAATACGGCCATTGCGCTTAACAAAACGTATGTGGCCAAACTGTACTCGGATGAAAACCAGAACGGTAAATACGACGCAGGTACGGATATGGACGTTACCGCTAACTATGACTTTGCATGGGTCTTTAACGGTAACAGTAAACAACTCGGTGCGGCGGGCGGTATTGCTAATGCCAGCTTCGATAACAATGACATTGTTATCCCGCAAACTAACGAAGAAGCAAGAACCAGCCTTAACGGTAGTGACCGTAATGGTAAGAGTGGTCTTGCGATCCCGGCAAACGGCGACGGCGTTCAGGGCTATACGCTGTCAATTATTTACAAACACCACTAATGCGCACAACAGCATTCCCATACGGGGATGCTGTTTTCCGCCTGTTTTGCTTAGCGACGCGTTAAGCAAAACAGGTTGATGTTTTGTTTATCATGCTGGAGTTTTCTACATGTCGGTATGTTTGAAACCAGGGAAAATCATTATGCTTCTGGGCATGTTGGCAGCTTTTATGCTGTCTGACTTTGCACGGGCAGGGGCGGAATGGCAGACATATCCTGATTCTACAGGCGAGTTTAACGGAACCGTTCCTTTTGCCGACAGCGCCAGCGTACCCGTCTATCAGGGCAGTGTTCAGCTTAATCCTGCTGAATCTCATGATGTCGGGTTTTCTGCTAAACCGAATGAATTTAGCGTTGACGATGACGCTGCTAACCTGATTGTCGCTAATCCTCAGGACAATGAAGGCGACCAGTTTTCCACACCACCTGCGCTGCGCTGGGAAAATCAAACACCCCCTACCGTCAGCCTGGTGTGGGCCGATGCCGCCACGCCCGATGTGCCCCTTAACCCACAACCTATTGCTAACCGTAGCTTTTGCGCTCAGGGGCTGGCCGGACGCTCGCTGGTGGCCTGGCCACAGATTGATGCGCAGCAAACCCTCCCAATGCTCTACCTGCTGACCTCGACCGGGTATCCCTATGCGGGGACGGTGGCGTTGGTGGATCAGAAAGTGACCCTGAACATCGCGCCCGCGCAGGGCGATTTAATCTCGGTGAGCGCCAGCGGTTATAACGAAACGATCGCGGCGGCAAAAACCACCGTTGGCGACACCATCACGCTCACCGTCACCACTAAAGATTGTCAGGGCAACGTCGCGGGTAATATTCCGTTTATTATCAAACGTAAAGATGCTGAAAATCGCCAGGGGGCGGTGAATAATAGTGCGCCAGTGGTACTGGATAGCACCGAGTTAACGACGACGGATACCGAATACCATGGCACTTCTGATGCCAACGGCACGGCCACCATCACGGTGAGCCAACCGAATGGCCCTGGCGTCAAAACGCCATTGGTGGTCAGCATCTCCGGTTTTGCGCAAACCAGCGAAACCGCGGTGATTTTTACGGTACTCACCAGCCCGGACGTGGCGCAGGCTACGATGTGGGGCCATATGGCGGAGACGGTAGAAGCCCACGGTTACACCTTCAGTCGACCAAAGCTGGCGGCAGAAGTCAGCAATGAAAGCGCCACGGTCGTCGATCATAACGAAACCTGGTCCACCTTCACCTGGAGCGGCGCAGATAGCCACTGCACCGTGCTGCCCGGCATGCGCCACTTCGGCGCGCTGGCGACCGTTATCCCCACGTCGGTGCAGACAGTCCTTGGCTGGCCGATGCAGGGGGATTATTACTGGTCATCGCTGGCGGGCACCACCGGGCAGCACCATGCGGCGGATGTCTCTAACCGTGGTGAAACGCAAAAGCCGGATAGCACCCCGTTTCTTGTGAGCTGCGTGGATAAACCCGCGCCTGACGTCGAACCGAAAATCGTCCTTACGCCCGAAAACTATGATGATACGGCACAGGCGATGAAAGCGAAGGTGGGTGAAGACGCCTCGATGCGTCTGACAATCACCGACAATAAAAATAACGATCAACCGCTGGCGTATTACTACTTCTCGCTGCATCTGGATGACGGTGTTAACCGCAAAAATCAAACCGATCCTGCCTGGGAAGCCCATCCGGTGCAGATTACTGGTGGTTCGAATTTGCAACAGGTTGATGCTCACACCTATGAAGGCATGACCGATGTCAACGGTCAGGCTTCGCTAACCCTGAGCCAGCCCGACGGCGCAGGCGTGAAAACCCATATCACGGCGAAAATGCGCAGCAATTTTACGGCCACGGATGCCAAAGACGTGATTTTTACTGTGATCACCAGTCCGGACAGCGACAAAGCGCGGATGTGGGGCCACATGCGCGGCATTGTTGAATCTGGCAGTCTGTTCAAACGCCCAGTGCTGGCGGATGAAACTGAGCATGAACTGGGATCGGTGCGGGAAAATAACGAAGACTGGGCGCTGTTCGATCAAGACACCAGTATGCAGGCAGAATGCGGTGTGGGCCATATACCCCGGCAGAGTTCGCTGGAAGGCTTATTTACTGCCCATCCAGGCAACGCCATCGGCACGGAATATGGCTGGCCCACCGCACAACAGAGCTACTTAAGCGCGGCGGAGCAAACCACGCATTCATCGGTGAATTTGGGGAACGGGAGCGTCGACAGCTACTCCGGCTTTAAGCGAAATTATCTCTCCTGTTCGGGCAATGAGATGGTAGCGAACGTTGAAGTCAGCACCGATCACGATATTACTCTCGGCAGCAAAGCACAGGCCAAAGTGGGAGACACCATCGTGATGACCGTGCGTACGATTAACGCGCTCAATCATACTCCTGTTCCCTTTACAGCCTTCACCATCACTAAAGGCATGGGGTATAACCGAGCGGGGCAGGTGAGCGGGTTTGATGACCCGAGCAGCGGCGCAATCACGATGAATGGCACGCAATACGGCACATCGCAGCCCTCTATGGTCTACACGGGTACGACAGATGCACAAGGTGTAGCAACGGTCGAAATAGAGCAACCCCAAGGGGTGGGGTTAAGAACCGTGCTGAGCATTACGCCCGTAAATTCCCATTTACCAAATGCCATTAATTACAATGTTATTTTTACCACCCCAACCAGCCCGGATGTTAGTGGGGCGCAGATGTGGGGCCATATGGATGAAACGATTACCGTTGATTCATTAACCTTTACCCGGCCTAAGCTGGCAGCAGAAATCACCAGTCCGGATGGCACACTAACGGAAAAAAACGAAGTCTGGGCGCGTGTTAGCCAGGCCAGTACGGCCATTACCAGTAAAGGCGGTTGCGGAGCCAATATGCTGCCGCGCCGCTCACAGCTCAGTGCGCTCTATGACGCTAATAACGGCAATGCGGTGCAAACCACACACGGCTGGCCGACGCAGCGTCAGCCCTACTGGAGCAGTTCCCCCGCGGATGTAACGCCGCACTATTACACCATTGCCCTGGATAACGGCGCACAGGCTATCGGCGGCGATACGCCGGTTTACGTCAGTTGCCTGACGACGGCGAACAAACCGGCCAGCAGCATTACGTTGGATGTGGTTGATAACGCACAGTGGGCTGCCGGAAATAACGCGGCGAAGCTGAAAAAAGGCGAAACGCTACGGGTTAAGGTAACGGTAAAAGATGCGCAGGGTAATCCGCTCACGGATATGCCATTTACACTCAGTCGCGGAGACGGTTATACCCGCACGGGCGAAAAACATATTGCCGGTAGTGGCGATGCGCTGGTGGCCCCGGTGGTGATTAACAGTGGGCTGGCGGATGAAACGACGTTGAACGACACCGCGGGATTTTATACTGCCATGACCAGTAGCGACGGCAGCAAAATCCTCAATATTACACGCCCGGATACTCACGGCACCAAAACGGCGCTGACGGCGACGCTTTACTCTGATGCGACGAAAAAAGACAGCCTGGATACGATCTTTACTGTGGTCACCAGCCCGGATAGTAGCAAAGCGAAAATGTGGGGCCATATGCCGGAAACCTTAACGGCGGCAGATGGTACCGTTTTTAAACGCCCATTGCTGTTAAAGGAACTGTCAAGTCAGACCGGGCGAACATCAATATTCGAAGACAATGAAAACTGGGCGCTGTTTACCCAAACCCAGGCGAACTCAACCAGTAGCGGCTGCGGCGCTAGCTATGTTCCCACTCAGGCTGGGTTGTTGTCGTTGTTTGATAATCACGCCGGCAATACCATAAAAACCGTCCAGGGCTGGCCGGTTGTAACGCGTTATTTATCCAGCACGCCCGACAACACTGGCATGGAACAGCGTAACTACAAAGCGGTGGATCTCGGTAATGGCACCAGTGCCATGGTGTCAACGTCGACACTGGATCTACTGACCTGTCAAACCACGCCGGTCACCACGGTGACCCAGATTCTACTGGAAGCGGCAGATCCTGCGGCTCTGGTTTATGTTGACGATACACTGAGTGTAGTTAAAGCCAAAAAAGGCGAAGAGTCGGTAGTGCGCGTCACCACGAAAGATGCGCAAGGTAACCCGGTTGGCAATGCGGCGTTTATTCTGAAACGTGCCACCAGCATAAACCGGAGGTATACATCAGCGACAGCGAGTGCAGGTGCGCTGACCGTAGCCGATGCCTGGGGAAATACGCGGAGTAATTTTCAGGCAACAACTGAAATGATCTATGGCGTGACGGGGGCTGACGGGGCGACAACCTTTACGCTGAAACAGGATAACAGTACCGGGTTAAGAACCGATCTCACGGCATCACTGGATGGCGTCAGCGGCGTTCAGGCGACCCTCCCGGTGGTCTTTACCGTGGTAACCAGCCCAGATTCTCCTAAAGCGAATTTTTGGGGGCACATGCCTGAAACGGTAACGGCCTCTGATGGCATGACGTATAAGCGACCATTACTGTTTAAAGAACTTACCAATAACTATGCACGCTATAGCACTTTTGAGAATGGTGAAGATTGGGCAAGATTCAGTGTGGTTCAGTCAAATAACACCGATATGGATGGATGCGGTGCAGAGTATATGCCGACACTGGATGGCCTGCAGTCTTTGTACAGTGCCAATAGTGGTAATGCGATGGGTACAGTGCAGGGATGGCCGGTAGCAACCAGTTATCTCACCAATACACCGAGTGATACGCAATTAAGTAACCGTTATTACAATGTGGTGCAGCTGAATTCTGGCGCGGTTTCTCAAATCGTGACCACCGTGCTGGTATTACAAACCTGTCGCACAACACCTGCGGCTGTTGCCAGCCAGGTGTCTCTGGAGCCTGCGGACGCCACGCAATTCGTTAAGGTTGACGATAATCTGAGCGCCATTAAAGTGAAAAAAGGCGATGAGGTTGTTATTCGCGTCACGACCAAAGATGCGCAAGGAAACCCGGTGGGTAATACGCCGTTTACACTGAAGCGCAGCAGTTCTTTCAATCGCCAGAATGTATTAGTGACGATGCAGACGGTTTCGGTGACACCCGCAGCGGCCAGTACAGTTGATACCAATGCATCGGCCACCGTGTATGGCGTGACCGGGCCAGACGGAACCACCACGATAACACTCCGACAGGATGCGTCCACCGGACTTAAAACCGACTTTTATGCCCTGTTGAATGATACCGGGGTGTCGTCGAACACCTTGCCAGTGATCTTCACCGTCGTCACCAGCCCGGATACACCGCTGGCGGCCAACTGGGGGCATATGGCGGAAACCTTTACCAGCAGCGAAGGCGTCACCTTCAAACGGCCTTTCCTCAAAGCTGAACTTTCTGGTGGTACGGCGGTTACGACTAATAATGAAGTCTGGTCGCGTCTGACAGCAACGGAGAAAATGGATGCCAGCAAGGCTGGATGTGATGAGAGTTATCAACCGCTGATGACTGACATGCAGGGGTTGTATGCGGATTACCCTAACAACCAGTTGGGCACGGTGCTCGGCTTGCCGACTTCCGCCGGGTATATGTGGGCCTACGACATGATGACGGTTTCTGGCAGCAGCTGGAGCAACCAGGCATATTCGCTCGTTAATGGTCAGATAGTTCAGGCATCGTCCAGTTATACGGCGGTAGTGATGTGCCTGGTGGAACCGCATACCGTTCCGGCGACGATAGCGATCACTTCAACAGCGCAGGATGTGGCAAAAACGGCCAGCAATGGTGGTCGACCGAGCGCCGTGGCGAAGAAAGGTGAGACGATTCCGCTGACGGTGACCGTACGTGATAGCGCCGGGAACCCGGTGCCCTACGCCGACTTTACCCTCACGCGTGAAACGACGCTGGATCGCTCGAAAGCAACCGTTAACTCAAATGCGGACGATCTTACCGTGAAGTCATTGATACCTGTGAACAGCGACGCTGGGCTGACGGCAAATGGGTCAAAAGTGCTCAGAACAACGGGCAGTGATGGCACAGCCACCTTTGAAGTGAGTCAGAATGCCACGACCGGTCTGGCGACACCGATAACCGTCACGCTGGCGCGCGATACAACCAAAACCGCCACGCTGGATGTTATCTACACGGTGATAACCAGCCCGGACTCACCGAGCGCGAAATTCTGGGGGCACATGCCGGACACCTTTACCAGTTCGGCAGGCGTCACCTTCAGACGACCGCTGCTGAAAGCCGAAGCGACTTCAGGGTCATCGATTAGCACTAACGGCAATGGTGAAGTGTGGTCGTATATGAGCAACTTTCAAAATTTAACATCGACAGATTGTCCGCTGGAGAATCAACCGCGCAGTAATGAATTGTTGGATTTGTATAATGATCATCCCAACGGTGCGATAAAGACTGACCTGGGGCTGCCGATATATGCAGGCAAGTGGTGGGCTTATGATATGGTCATGCCGGATTTATATACGTGGCAGTATCAAACTGTCAGCCTGAGCGCAGGAGATATCGCGAAGAGCTCGTCAACCAACGCGCTGATGCTTTGCCTGACGAAGCCGCATCCGGCAGGCGTCAGCGTAATGTTGACGTCATCCGCAATGGATAACGCCAGAACCCTCAGTAATGGCGGGCGACCCAGCGCGTCAGTGAAAAAAGGTAACCCACTGCCAATTGTGGTGACGGTCAAAGATCGTGATGGTAACCCGCTGGCGGGAGAGGCCGTGACGCTCAGGCGTGGTTCAGCGATGAGTCGTTCAGGAGCAGGAGTGAACACGACGGCAAATGCAATGACGTTGACAGAATTGACACCTGTGTCGGCGGAGTTTTCTCTGGCCGCACACGATACGCAATGGCAAGGTTTCACCGGCAGTGATGGTACGGCCACTTTCAATGTTGAACAGCCTGAGACCATCGGCCTGGCCATTCCATTCACCGCTATACTGGCGCGAGATGTCGCAACTACCAGCGTTCTTGATGCGATCTTTACCGTCGTCACCAGCCCGGATTCCGCAATGGCGACCTACTGGGGCCATATGCCAGATACGGTAACGGCGGAAAACGGCGTGGTCTTTGAACGGCCTAAATTGTTGAAAGAGCTGCCGTCGAGCGCTGGAGTCAGTCAGGTGACGGATAACAATGAAGTGTGGCCGTTGTTTAACGCAACGCAAAGGGTAGACGGCAACCTCAGCCCATGTGAATCGGCGCGTCGCCCATTGAGCGATGATTTATCATCTCTCTATGCGCGTTATCCGGGGAACACGCTGACGACTCAAATCGGTTGGTCTACGAAGTATGCATGGTGGGCACTGGATAACAGGCAGGGGAATGCCCTGGTTGTCAGTCTGAGTAATGGTTTGGAGTCGTCGACGGCGAGTACGGCGTATCAGGGATGTCTGGTCAATCCTCGCGCGACCGTCTCCAGCGTCACGCTGACATCGACCGCGATGGATGCCATTACTCAGGCGGCGAAGGTAAAAAAAGGTGAAGCCATGCCCATTGTCGTTACCGTAAAAGACAGCACCGGGAAGCCGGTACCGAATGTCGCGTTCACCTTAAAACGTGGTGATGCCGTGCCGCGTAACAGCGGGGCGACGTTGTATGGTAATGTTGCGGCGATGGATGATATGACGGTACAACCTGCCAGCGGGACGGTGGTAACGCTGGTTGACAGTGGGAATACGATTGACGGTGTGACAGGGGCGGACGGTACGGCAAGTTTTACTGTTCGTCAGGATAATACGCCAGGATATAAAACACCGTTGACGGTGACGCTGACGGATAACGCCACAATAACGGCGACGCTGGACACAATTTTCACCGTGCCGACCAGCCCGAATGTCGCCACGGCGTATTTCTGGGGGCATATGGCGGATACCGCCACAGTAAGTGGCAAGACGTTACATCGCCCGCTATTGAAATCAGAGCTGCCGTCAGGGGCTACAGCGGCAGTGGCGCCAACGGTGAATAATGAAATCTGGGCGCTGGCACATGTGATCGATGCTCAAAAATGGGATGTTGCAAAGCAGTGCGGTGACTTTAGTAAAGCACCGAGCTATACCGATTTACAGTCATTACATAGCAGCTTTAGCGCGCTGGGATGGCCATCATCGATAAGCTTCCCCTATTTCTCTACCGATCGGGCCGGTTCGTTCTATTGTGGCATGGATGAAGGGGCGGGGACACAAAACTGCGGTATTCAGGCATCCAGTACTGCGGGGTTTGCGACTTGTTTCCAGTAGTCTTATCGGGTCTGTAAATGGGGGAAAGTCTGGTACGCAATGCGTCATCAGGTTTTCTTGCGAGGCTTGCGGATTTTCGTCACAGCACTCACTTCACTGAGCACTACGCCATCGCCCAGGCGAGTGGTCAGTGTCTCACCCACTTTCACCTGCTTAACCTGTTTCAGCACCGCGCCATCAGTGGCGCTGGTAACGCTATAACCACGCGCGAGTGTGGACAGTGGACTCACCGCTTCGAGGTGCGTCACTGTGTTACCAAAGCGTTCGCGCATGGCGCTAAGCTGCGCGCGCAAGTTTTCCGCTAAACGATATTCCAGTTGCTGAACCCGTGTTTGTGCGCGATGAATCTTCGGTTGCGGGTTTTGCTGATTCAGCCGCTGTGTTAATCGCTGCTGTTGCTGACCGGCGCGTTTAAGCTGATTCTCCAGCGCAAAGCTCATCCGCTTTTGCAGACGCTCAAGGGTGGTTTGCTGACGCGCCAGCCGGAGCTGTGGATGCTGTTGCTGCAAGCGGTGATGGATCTGCGTAAAACGTCGCGTGCGGTTGGCGAGGTAGTAATCCATCGCCATTTCCAGCCGTTGCTGGGCTGAATGCACCTGGCGCAGTAACTCTTGTTGATTGCGGCTCACCACTTCGGCGGCAGCTGACGGCGTTGGTGCACGTAGATCAGCAACAAAGTCGGCAATCGTCACATCGGTTTCATGCCCAACGGCGCTAACCACCGGAATGCGGCTGGCAAAAATCGCCCGCGCCACGCGCTCGTCATTAAAACTCCATAAATCTTCCAGCGAACCGCCGCCACGCCCAACAATCAACACGTCACATTCGTTGCGAAGATTCGCCAGCTCAATGGCACGAACGATATGCCCTGGTGCGTCATCTCCCTGAACGGCGGTGGGGTAGATGATCACCGGCAGAAACGGATCGCGGCGTTTCAACACATGCAATATATCGTGCAGTGCAGCACCGGTCTTTGAGGTGATAACGCCCACGCAGTGCGCAGGTGACGGTAGCGGATTCTTGAATTGCTGGTCGAATAACCCCTCAGCCTGCAACTTCGCTTTAAGCTGTTCGTACTTCTGTTGCAGCAAACCTTCACCGGCGGGCTGCATACTTTCGACAATAATTTGATAATCGCCGCGCGGTTCATACAGCGTAATGTTGGCGCGAACTAAAACCTGCTGCCCATGCTGTGGGCGAAAAGTCACCCGGCGATTGCTGTTACGGAACATCGCACAGCGCACCTGGGCGGTATCGTCTTTGAGGGTGAAGTACCAGTGCCCGGAAGAGGGCTGGCTAAAGTTAGAAATTTCGCCGCTGATCCACACTTGCCCCATCTCCTGCTCAAGCAGCAAACGGACGGTCTGATTCAGGCGACTAACCGTAAAAATTGCGGGGGATTGAGATGATAACATGTGAGCAAGATCAAATTTTAAATCAGCAGGTTATTCAATCGATAGTAACGTGTTGACCGGGGAGCGCAAGCATTATTTGCAAAAAAAGGTGGATGCAACCGATTACGCTCTGTATAATGCCACGGCAATATTTATTAACCACTCTGGTCGAGATATTGCCCATGCTACGTATCGCTAAAGAAGCTCTGACGTTTGACGACGTCCTCCTTGTTCCCGCTCATTCCACCGTTCTGCCGAATACTGCTGACCTCAGCACCCAACTGACGAAAACCATTCGCCTGAACATTCCTATGCTCTCTGCGGCAATGGATACCGTGACTGAAGCACGCCTGGCTATCGCGCTGGCGCAGGAAGGCGGCATCGGCTTTATCCATAAAAACATGTCTATCGAGCGCCAGGCTGAAGAAGTGAAGCGCGTGAAGAAACATGAATCCGGTATCGTCACCGACCCGCAGACTGTTCTGCCAACCACGACGCTTCGCGAAGTGAAAGAACTGACCGAGCGTAACGGTTTCGCAGGCTACCCGGTTGTCACCGAAGATTATGAGCTGGTGGGTATCATTACCGGTCGTGACGTGCGTTTCGTCACTGACCTCAGCCAGCCGGTTAGCGTATATATGACGCCGAAAGAGCGTCTGGTTACCGTGCGTGAAGGCGAAACCCGCGAAGTGGTTCTGGCCAAAATGCACGAAAAACGCGTTGAAAAAGCGCTGGTTGTTGACGACAGCTTCCATCTGCGCGGCATGATCACCGTTAAAGATTTCCAGAAAGCAGAACGTAAACCGAACGCCTGTAAAGATGAGCATGGCCGTCTGCGCGTAGGTGCTGCGGTAGGCGCGGGTGCGGGCAACGAAGAGCGTGTTGATGCGCTGGTTGCCGCGGGCGTTGACGTCCTGCTGATTGACTCCTCACATGGTCACTCCGAAGGCGTTCTGCAACGTATTCGTGAAACCCGTGCGAAATATCCTGATCTGCAAATTATTGGCGGTAACGTCGCAACGGGCGCAGGCGCTCGTGCGCTGGCAGAAGCCGGTTGCAGCGCGGTTAAAGTGGGTATTGGTCCGGGCTCTATCTGTACTACCCGTATCGTAACCGGTGTCGGTGTTCCGCAGATCACTGCTGTTTCCGACGCGGTTGAAGCGCTGGAAGGGATGGGCATTCCGGTTATCGCCGACGGCGGTATCCGTTTCTCCGGTGATATCGCGAAAGCCATCGCTGCTGGTGCAAGCGCGGTAATGGTGGGTTCCATGCTGGCCGGTACTGAAGAATCTCCGGGTGAAATTGAACTCTACCAAGGCCGTTCTTACAAGTCTTACCGTGGCATGGGTTCCCTGGGCGCGATGTCCAAAGGTTCCTCTGACCGTTACTTCCAGAGTGATAACGCCGCCGACAAACTGGTGCCGGAAGGTATCGAAGGCCGCGTCGCTTACAAAGGTCGCCTGAAAGAGATCATTCACCAGCAGATGGGCGGCCTGCGCTCCTGTATGGGTCTGACCGGTTGTGGTACGATTGACCTCCTGCGTACTAAAGCTGAATTCGTACGCATCAGCGGTGCGGGCATTCAGGAAAGCCACGTTCACGACGTGACCATCACCAAAGAATCCCCGAACTACCGTCTGGGTTCCTGATTTTCTTCGCCCGACTCCGCGTCGGGCGATTTATTTACCCTGTTTCACTTGCCTCGGAACAATCGTCAAATGACAGACAATATTCATAAGCATCGCATTCTTATTCTCGATTTCGGTTCTCAGTACACCCAACTGGTTGCACGTCGCGTACGTGAGCTGGGCGTTTACTGCGAACTGTGGGCGTGGGATGTTACTGAAGCACAAATCCGTGAGTTTAATCCAAGCGGCATCATCCTTTCCGGTGGCCCGGAAAGCACCACTGAAGAAAACAGCCCGCGCGCGCCGCAGTATGTCTTTGAAGCAGGCGTACCGGTATTTGGCGTGTGCTATGGCATGCAAACCATGGCCATGCAGCTTGGCGGCCACGTGGAAGGCTCTTCTGAGCGTGAATTCGGCTACGCACAGGTTGAAGTCCTGACCGACAGCGCGCTGGTTCGCGGTATCGAAGATTCCCTGACGCCGGAAGGCAAACCGCTGCTGGACGTCTGGATGAGCCACGGCGACAAAGTCACTGCAATCCCGTCCGATTTCGTTACCGTTGCCAGCACCGAAACCTGCCCGTTCGCGATTATGGCGAACGAAGAAAAACGCTTCTATGGCGTGCAGTTCCACCCGGAAGTGACCCATACCCGTCAGGGCATGCGCATGCTGGAACGTTTTGTACTGGATATCTGCCAGTGTGAAGCGCTGTGGACGCCGGCGAAAATTATCGACGACGCTGTAGCTCGTATTCGTGAACAGGTTGGCGACGATAAAGTGATCCTCGGCCTCTCTGGTGGCGTGGATTCCTCCGTGACTGCAATGCTGCTGCACCGCGCAATCGGCAAAAACCTGACCTGCGTATTCGTCGACAACGGCCTGCTGCGTCTGAATGAAGCTCAGCAAGTCATGGACATGTTTGGCGATCACTTCGGTCTGAACATTGTTCACGTAGAAGGTGAAAAACGCTTCCTCGATGCGCTGGCGGGTGAAAACGACCCGGAAGCGAAACGTAAAATCATTGGTCGTGTTTTTGTTGAAGTATTCGACGAAGAAGCGCTGAAGCTGGAAGATGTGAAATGGCTGGCACAGGGCACTATCTATCCGGACGTTATTGAATCTGCGGCTTCCGCTACCGGTAAAGCGCACGTCATCAAATCTCACCACAACGTGGGCGGCCTGCCGAAAGAGATGAAGATGGGCCTGGTTGAACCGCTGCGTGAGCTGTTCAAAGATGAAGTGCGTAAAATTGGTCTGGAACTTGGCCTGCCGTACGACATGCTCTACCGTCACCCGTTCCCGGGGCCAGGCCTCGGCGTTCGCGTGCTGGGCGAAGTGAAGAAAGAGTACTGCGACCTGCTGCGTCGCGCTGATGCCATCTTCATCGAAGAGCTGCACAAAGCTGACCTGTACAACAAAGTGAGCCAGGCGTTCACCGTGTTCCTGCCGGTGCGTTCCGTTGGCGTAATGGGCGATGGCCGTAAGTACGATTGGGTTGTTTCCCTCCGAGCCGTCGAAACTATCGACTTTATGACCGCACACTGGGCACACCTGCCGTACGATTTCCTGGGCCGTGTCTCTAACCGCATTATCAATGAAGTGAACGGTATTTCCCGCGTGGTGTATGACATCAGCGGTAAACCACCAGCAACGATTGAGTGGGAGTGATCCCGCGTCCGGCACAGACTGGCACCAAGAAGCATTAAAACACCCCTAAGCCCGCGTAATTGCGGGCTTTTTTCGTTCTTGGCGTAGCACTGTCTGGCAAATTTTCGCATCGCCAAGCACACCGTTTCTATGGCATGGTAGATGGTACGATTTGAACCTGATGCCATGTTCGGCACTCGATACCATGCCGCCTCTGATGGGGTGTTCATGGTATCGAATTTAGGTAACGCATTGTCCTTAAAGAAGTTTTTTGAGGATTTGTGGGGCTTTTTGAGCATGGTATTTTTGAGAGGAAACCCAACCCGACCATGCTGACTGATACCAAGCTGCGCAACCTCAAGCCAAAGGACAAGCTCTACAAAGTGAATGACCGTGACGGCCTCTACGTGGCCATCACCCCTGCGGGTTCGATTTCGTTCCGCTACAACTACTCGATCCACGGCAGGCAAGAGACCATCACCTTCGGCCGCTATGGTGTCGGAGGGATCACGCTAGCGGAAGCTCGCGAACGGCTGGGCGAAGCCAAGAAGATGATCGCCGCAGGGAAATCTCCAGCCAAGGAGAAAGCGCGGGACAAAGCCCGCATCAAGGATGCTGAGACATTCGGCGCGTGGGCCGAGAAGTGGTTGCGCGGCTATCAAATGGCAGATTCCACCCGCGACATGCGCCGTGGAACATACGAGCGAGAGCTAAAGCCGAAATTCAGCAACAGGAAACTGATAGAAATTACCCACGAGGACTTGCGGGCGCTGACTGATGCCATCGTGGAACAAGGCAGGCCATCAACGGCCGTGCTTTGCCGCGAAATTATGATGCAGGTCTTCCGCTGGGCTATCGAACGCGGACAGAAGGTTGAGAACCCGGCCGATTTGGTGCGCCCGTCAACTATCGCCAAGTTTGAGCCGCGAGATCGAGCACTGACGCCCGAGGAAATTGGCTTGATGTACCAGTACATGGAGCGTATCGGCACCACACCTTCAATTCGAGCGGCTGCCAAGCTGCTGTTGCTAACGATGGTTCGCAAAAGCGAACTGACCAACGCAACGTGGAACGAAATCAATTTCACCGACGCGCTCTGGACAATCCCCAAGGAGCGGATGAAGCGCCGCAATCCCCATTTGGTGTTCCTGTCGAGGCAGGCGCTGGATATTTTCATCGCGCTGAAGACCTTCGCCGGCGGTTCGGAATACATTCTGCCATCACGTTATGACTCAGACTTGCCGATGAGCAGCGCAACGCTCAATCAGGTGCTTACCCTTACCTATCGGCTGGCCCAGAAGGAAGGGCAGTCACTTGGCAAGTTTGGACCGCACGACTTGCGGCGCACAGCCAGCACGCTGTTGCATGAGGCGGGCTATAACACCGACTGGATCGAGAAGTGCCTTGCGCACGAACAGAAGGGCGTTCGTGCCATCTACAACAAGGCCGAGTACCGCGATCAGCGCCGGGCGATGCTCCAAGATTGGGCCGACATGATCGACGAGTGGACAATCAGGAAGACCCGCCTCAAGGACTGATTCGGAGCCTAGAGACCTGCATTCTGTAGCGAAATGCCCACTTCGGTGGGCTTTTTTTTGTCCGAAAAACGATGAATTTCCGGACGCGATAAATTGGGTTTAAGTGCCTATTGCAAACCTAATTAAAACAGCGGTTTGCGTTATCAAGATTGTCCGTCAAACGTTGAATTTACGGAAACTAAGCTATTGATTTAATTGAAAAATATGATCGTAGATGCTGGAATTTTCCGGAATTGTGTAGCAATAATTAAACCTCGGATGATGACAAAACGAGGTATTCGGTGTGGAAAAAGAATTAAGGAGAGCAAGTAAAGTTCTCATTAGCAAAAAGCAGCTGCTGGAGATGATTCCGCTGTGCGAGCGCACGATCTACAACTTTGAAAAGCAGGGGAAATTTCCTCAGCGCATTGCGCTCAGTAGCCGCAAGGTCGTGTGGGATTTGGCGGAGGTCGAGGCATGGATTGATGCGTGCAAACATTCCAGCCCGGCCCCTCGTCCCGGAATGGGGGCCTGAATTGTGGCGGCCAACTTGCAGGCGACATTTACGAGTAGACCGCTTGTACTGGGCTTAATACAGCTCCGGTTGGGCCGTGCATGAGTAGCCGAAACAGCGGTCTTAAGCCCATAGGCGCGGTAATAGGCGACTCTGGCGGGCTACTGGAACGCCTTGAAAATATCAGGAAGCGGAACAGTGACCGAACTCCGGCTGCTGAACGCGGTAGACCGTCTAACGTCTCGACCGTGCATGAACAGATGGAAAGGGCAAAAGAGCGGGACAAAGCGTTGTCACTTGTCCGCAAGCCTCCACAAGGCGACGCTCAGCCAGATTTTTTTGCGCCCAGCCTTTATGACGTGGGCGGCCGCGACAATCGCAGCGTCATGGATGTGGCCGTGTTCCGTTTATCCAAGAAGGACAAGCGAGCCGGAGAACTGATCCGCTACGACCTGCCGGATGGATACGTGGAAGTGTCCGCAGGAGCGCACGGAATGGCCTCCATTTGGGACTACGACATTGTGCTGATGATGGTGTCTCACTTGACCGAAGCTATGAACCGCTATCGAGAAGGAAAGGGTGGCAAGCCGGGGAGAGTGTTTCGGCTGCATGTTAGCGACATCCTCAGATTTGCCCGACGTGGTAACGGTAGTAGCCAGGTTAAGGGAGTGGAAGCCGCGCTAGATCGGTTGCGAGGTACTACCATCAAGACAGTGCGCGAAAGCGGCAAGTTCCGGACAACCGAAGCCGAGGGGCTGATCGCGCGCTATCGTGTTCTGTCACGCACGGACACCAAGAAGATAAGTTCTGTCGAGATTGAAGCCCCGGAGTGGATTTATCGAGAAGTCACCGAGGGCAAGCGGCCGGAGGTACTTACAGTACACCGGGACTACTTTCTGATCGAGCCGGGCATAGGACGCTTTATCTACCGACTGGCTCGCCGTGCCGCAGGCAGGGATAGCGCTAAATGGGCTTTCAAGACCCTTTACGAACGCAGTGGAAGCGGTGGCTCGTTCAAAAAATTCTGTTTCTTCCTTCGCGGGATCATCAAAGCCGATGACCTGCCTGAATATGCCTTGTGCGAAGAAGCGGGGAAGGATGGCCCTCTACTGGTCATGAGGCACCGCAATTCCTCGTCGGAACCGCTGGGCGGTTCCTAATAGACGGTGAGTGAGATCGCAAAAGAGCCCCGTTGCGGGCTTTTTTCATTTTGATTGACGGACAGTTGGCGGACAAAGTGGGAACAACCCGCCACGCTGTGGATAGAGTGTCTATTAGGAACCTGAAACCGTCTATTAGGAACCGTTTCGCCGTCTATTAGGAACCGGTATCCGTCTATTAGGAACCGGGCGCGCGCGTAATCAATTGAATTAAAAGATTAAATTTCCTTCTTTTTACGCTAAATCTTTTAAAACTATATATAAAACTGTTTAAAACCCTTTTGCCTGTGCATAAGTCGATGGCCCCCATCCGTTAGTTCGGAACTCCTATTCGTGCGAAATCGCGCCACGATCCAAAAGCGTGGCCCCTTGCGGGGTTCCCACCGCTTCGCGGCAGCTCCCCTCCCTCATGAAAGGCGTTCGCTCCGCCCCAAGGCGCTGGCCGAGCTTGCTGCCGTGGGTTGGAGGCTGGACGAGTACGCTAAGG
>NZ_CALSBS010000020.1 GCF_943590815.1 Pseudocitrobacter vendiensis
TGCGGGAGAGGGTTAGGGTGAGGGGGAGCTTTTAACTCTCTTTCACCGGCCCCTGCACATGCGCCACCGGAACCGGGAGCCAGGCGCGAATCAACAGTCCGCCACGTTCACTGGTGTCAATTTCCAGCAAGCCGTTATGGTTGTCGATAATACGTTGCACAATTGCCAGGCCGAGCCCCGTGCCGCTGGTGCTGCGGGCGCTGTCACCGCGCACAAACGGCTGGAACAGATGCTTGCGCTGTTCGGGTTTAATTCCCGGGCCGTTATCTTCCACCTGGAACCACGCGCGGTTGAGCTCGCTGCCGCTGCTGACTTTGATCCAGCCATTACCGTAACGCGCGGCGTTCACCACCATATTGGCCAGCGCGCGTTTGATAGAGAGCGGGTGCATTCGCAACAGAATTTCTCCTGCCTGGAGATCGGTTTCTATCTCGCGCTCATAACCACTTTCGGCGGCGATCACTTCGCCCAGTACAGCATTAAGATCCGCCATTTCCATCGGCATCTCCTGCCCGGTGCGCAGGTAGTCGATGAACTGTTCGATGATCGCGTTGCACTCTTCGATATCTTTGTTAATCGATTCCGCCAGATAGCCGTCCTGCTCGCCCATCATCTCCGTCGCCAGACGAATACGGGTGAGCGGCGTGCGCAGGTCGTGGCTGACGCCCGCCATCAGCAAGGTGCGGTCATCGGCCAGTTGCTTCACGCCTGCGGCCATATGGTTAAACGCACGGGTCACCGAACGCACTTCCGACGCGCCATATTCGCGCAGCGGCGGCGGGATCATGCCTTTACCGACCTGTAGCGCGGCATGTTCGAGGTCAACTAAGGGGCGGTTTTGGATGCGGATAAACAGCCACGCACCGCCTATAGCCAGCAGCATGATCGCGAGTGTGTAACGGAACAGTGGCGAGAAATCGCCCTGATGAATTTCAGTGAGGGGAACGCGCACCCAGATGTTGGGAGACAACCAGGTTTTCAGCCAGACGACAGGCGAGCTTTTGTTCACCTCGACGCGCACTTCCGTCGGGCCACCTAGCTGCGTCGCCATCTGCTGGCTTAAAAATTCGTAATGCTGCGCCCAGCGCAGCCCCGCCTCTTCCGCCGCTTCATCGGAATAGAGCGAGATGCCAAGTTCGCGGTAAATTTCGCGGCGGAACGCAGGCGGCACTACCAGCTGCGTACCGTCCTCCAGCTCAAGTTTATCGGTCATCAGCATACGGACTTCGTAGGCGAGGACCTTATTAAACTGCTGGAGGCTTGGCAAAATCGCGAAGTTCAGCACCACAAGATAGGTTGTCACCAGGCTGACAAACAGCAAGGTGACAATAAGTAATAACGTGCGGGCAAACGAACTTCGCGGTGAGAAGCGCAATCGCCTCATGCCTTAGAACCGTCCGGGACAAAGACGTACCCCAGGCCCCAAACGGTCTGGATATAGCGTGGATGGGCCGGATCTTCTTCCACCATGCGGCGCAGACGGGAGATCTGTACGTCGATGGAACGTTCCATCGCGGAATATTCGCGACCGCGCGCCAGGTTCATCAGTTTGTCTCGAGAGAGCGGTTCACGCGGGTGGCTCACCAGCGCTTTGAGTACCGCAAATTCCCCACTGGTCAGCGGCATCGGCTCATCTTCACGGAACATTTCACGCGTACCGAGGTTCAGCTTGAACTTACCGAAGGCAATCACCGCCTCTTCCTGAGAAGGCGCGCCCGGCAGTTCGTTCGCCTGACGACGTAGCACCGCACGAATACGGGCCAGTAGTTCACGCGGGTTGAACGGTTTTGGAATGTAGTCGTCAGCGCCGATTTCCAGGCCGACGATACGGTCAACTTCTTCGCCCTTCGCCGTCACCATGATGATCGGCATTGGGTTGCTTTGGCTACGCAGACGGCGGCAGATGGACAAACCGTCTTCGCCTGGCAGCATTAAATCCAGTACCATAAGATGGAAGGATTCGCGGGTTAACAGACGATCCATCTGTTCGGCGTTGGCTACACTTCGAACCTGGAAACCCTGCTCGGTCAGATAACGTTCAAGCAGCGCACGCAGGCGCATGTCGTCATCGACCACCAGAATCTTATAATTCTCTTGCATTGTTTTTACTCCCAAAGGTTCGCAACAATTATCAGTGCGTATTCTTAAAAAAGCGTAAGCCGGTCACCAGTTAAATCTGGTATAAATTCCAGGCTAAATTGTTACAAAGCATATTTTACAGCGGCTTAAGTATACATTTAATCATAAGACACATTATTCATCCTGTTGGACTCTTTTGTGCTTTCCAACAGGCCAGCAGAAGGCAGGAAACGCGGATGAAAACGCCTTTAATTACCCGTGAAGGGTATGAAAAACTGAAAAAAGAGATGGATTACCTCTGGCGCGAGGAACGCCCGGAAGTCACCAAAAAAGTGACCTGGGCTGCAAGTCTGGGCGATCGCAGTGAAAACGCCGATTACCAGTACAACAAAAAGCGCCTGCGTGAAATCGACCGCCGCGTGCGTTATCTCACCAAATGTCTGGAAAACCTGAAGATTGTCGATTATTCCCCGCAGCAGGAAGGCAAAGTCTTCTTTGGCGCGTGGGTGGAGATTGAAAACGACGACGGCGATGTGAAGCGCTTTCGCATTGTCGGCTACGATGAAATTTTTGGCCGTAACGACTACATCTCAATTGATTCGCCGATGGCGCGCGGCCTGCTGAAAAAAGAGGTGGGCGACCTGGCCGTGGTGCAGACCCCTGCCGGTGAAGCGAGCTGGTACATCAATGAGATCGAATATGTGAAGTAGCGCGCCCGGAACAATCCGAGAGAATACGGTGGCGACTGGCATTTTTGCCGGTCAATCCGTATAACTATCCCCTGATTTTTTCGACCCAACAGATGACAACACCATGATGAATGATTCGCTCTGCCGCATTATTGCGGGTGAACTTCAGGCACGCGCAGAACAGGTGGAAGCCGCCGTTCGCCTGCTTGATGATGGGAATACCGTGCCGTTTATTGCACGTTATCGTAAGGAAGTCACCGGCGGTCTGGATGACACGCAGTTGCGTAATCTGGAGTCCCGACTGGGCTATTTGCGTGAACTGGAAGAGCGTCGCCAGACCATTCTTAAGTCCATCAGCGAGCAAGGTAAACTGACCGAGTCGCTGGAAAAAGCCATTAACGGCACCCTCAGCAAAACCGAGCTTGAAGACCTTTACCTTCCGTATAAACAAAAACGTCGCACGCGCGGGCAAATCGCCATTGAAGCCGGGCTGGAGCCGCTGGCTGAGCTGCTGTGGAACGAACCGTCCCATGACCCGGAGACGGAAGCCGCCAAATTTATCGATGCCGACAAAGGCGTAGCGGACACCAAAGCCGCGCTGGATGGCGCGCGCTATATCCTGATGGAGCGTTTTGCTGAAGACGCGGGCCTGTTGGCGAAAGTGCGTGATTATCTGTGGAAAAACGCCCATATCGTGGCGACCGTGGTGGCAGGTAAAGAGGAAGAAGGCGCGAAATTCCGCGACTACTTCGACCATCACGAACCGATTTCTACCGTACCGTCTCACCGCGCGCTGGCGATGTTCCGAGGCCGCAACGAAGGCATCCTGCAACTCTCGCTGAATGCCGACCCGCAGTTCGACGAGCCGCCGAAAGAGAGCCACGGCGAACAGATTATTATCGACCACCTTGGCCTGCGCCTGAACAACGCCCCAGCGGATAGCTGGCGCAAAGGCGTGGTGAGCTGGACGTGGCGCATCAAGGTGCTGATGCACCTGGAAACCGAACTGATGGGTACCGTGCGTGAACGTGCGGAAGACGAAGCGATTAACGTCTTCGCCCGTAACCTGCACGACCTGCTGATGGCCGCACCTGCGGGCCTGCGCGCGACGATGGGCCTCGATCCGGGCCTGCGTACCGGCGTGAAAGTGGCCGTTGTGGATGGCACCGGCAAACTGGTTGCTACCGACACTATCTACCCGCACACAGGGCAGGCGGCGAAAGCGGCTGTCGCGGTGGCAGCGCTGTGCGAGAAACATAACGTTGAGCTGGTCGCTATCGGTAACGGTACGGCTTCACGCGAAACGGAGCGTTTCTTCCTCGACGTGCAGAAACAGTTCCCGAAAGTGACGGCGCAGAAAGTGATCGTCAGCGAAGCAGGGGCATCGGTTTACTCCGCGTCTGAACTGGCGGCGCTGGAATTCCCGGACCTCGACGTTTCTCTGCGTGGCGCGGTCTCTATCGCCCGTCGTTTGCAGGACCCGCTCGCCGAGCTGGTAAAAATCGACCCGAAATCCATCGGCGTCGGCCAGTATCAACACGACGTCAGCCAGACCTCGCTGGCGCGTAAGCTGGATGCGGTGGTGGAAGACTGCGTAAACGCCGTTGGCGTAGACCTGAATACCGCTTCCGTTCCGCTATTAACTCGCGTAGCGGGCCTGACGCGCATGATGGCGCAGAATATTGTGAGCTGGCGCGATGAGAACGGTCAGTTCCAGAACCGCCAGCAACTGCTGAAAGTCAGCCGTCTGGGGCCGAAAGCCTTTGAGCAGTGCGCGGGCTTCCTGCGTATCAACCACGGTGATAACCCGCTGGATGCCTCAACGGTGCACCCTGAAGCATATCCGGTGGTCGAGCGTATTCTGGCGCGGACACAACAGGCGCTGAAAGATCTGATGGGTAATAGCAGCGAGTTGCGTAACCTGAAAGCCTCTGAATTCACCGACGAGCGTTTCGGCGTGCCAACCGTCACCGATATCATCAAAGAGCTGGAAAAACCAGGCCGTGACCCGCGCCCTGAGTTTAAAACGGCGAAGTTCGCCGATGGCGTTGAGACCATGAACGACCTGCTGCCGGGGATGATTCTGGAAGGCGCGGTCACTAACGTCACCAACTTCGGCGCTTTTGTCGATATCGGCGTGCATCAGGATGGTCTGGTTCACATCTCATCGCTGGCGGATAAGTTTGTGGAAGATCCGCACACGGTGGTGAAAGCTGGCGATATCGTGAAAGTGAAAGTGCTGGAAGTGGACCTGCCGCGTAAACGTATTGCGTTGACCATGCGTCTGGACGAGCAGCCAGGTGAAACCAACGCCCGTCGCGGCGGTAGCAGCAATGAGCGCAACCCGGGTAATCGCCCGGCGGCCAAAGCTGCAAAACCACGCGGTCGCGATGCACAGCCTGCGGGTAACAGCGCGATGATGGATGCGCTGGCGGCGGCGATGGGCAAAAAACGCTAAATCGTGCGGTTTGGTTTGCCGGGTGGCGCTGCGCTTACCCGGCCTACAAACCAGAAACGTCTGTGGGCCCGATAAACGTTATCGGGCTTTTTATTTCGGAAATATATTAATTGTTTTTATATTTAGCATTATTATCACTGCATTAACATTCGATGAAATAAACAAACATACGGTTTACCCTAATTGTTTTGCGCCAAATCAACTTTGCCCCACTTTATTCTCAGAAAGAACATCCGGTCACATTTTATCTATTGAAGATACAAACCATTCTCATTATCATCGTATTGTAGATTAATTAACCTCTCTCATGTCCGCGCGCCTTTCCGTTCGTTTCTGTTGAACCCGCGCGACAGTGACTCGCGATGAAATAAGTAGGCCCTATGCAATTTACTCCTGATAGTGCGTGGAAAATTACTGGCTTCTCCCGTGACATCAGTCCGGCCTGGCGTCAGAAACTGCTGTCGCTCGGTATGCTGCCCGGTTCCTCTTTCCAGGTTGTGCGTGTCGCGCCATTAGGCGACCCCATTCATATTGAAACGCGTCGAGTCAGTTTAGTCCTACGCAAAAAAGATTTGGAATTTCTGGATCTTGAATCCATTTCTCGTTAATCCGATTTAGCTGTTATAGAGTTCACAAAAAATGAAAAAACTAACCATTGGCTTAATTGGTAATCCTAATTCCGGCAAGACAACATTATTCAATCAATTAACCGGCGCGCGTCAGCGCGTGGGGAACTGGTCCGGTGTAACGGTCGAGCGTAAAGAAGGGACGTTTTCTACGACCGATCACAGTGTCACGCTGGTCGACCTGCCAGGGACCTACTCCCTGACCACCATCTCCTCGCAAACCTCACTCGATGAGCAAATCGCCTGCCACTATATTTTGAGCGGCGACGCCGACCTTCTGATTAACGTCGTCGATGCCTCTAACCTGGAGCGCAACCTCTATCTGACACTGCAACTGCTTGAGCTGGGTATTCCCTGCATCGTGGCGCTCAACATGCTGGATATCGCGGAGAAACAGCAAATCCGCATTGATATCGACGCCCTCTCCGCTCGTCTGGGTTGCCCGGTTGTTCCGCTGGTTTCCACGCGTGGCCGCGGGATAGACGCCCTGAAACTGGCGGTTGACCGCTACCAAAGTAACGATGAAATTGAGCTGGTGCACTACGCCGCGCCGCTACTGCGTGAAGCAGAGAATCTGGCACGCGCGATGCCGGAGTCCATTCCGGCAAAACAGCGCCGCTGGCTCGGTATGCAAATGCTGGAAGGTGATATCTACAGCCGCGCTTACGCAGGCGGTGCGGCGGATAAACTCGATATCGCGCTGGCTAACCTGAGCGACGAGCTGGATGACCCGGCGTTGCATATCGCCGATGCGCGTTATCAGAGCATCTCCGCCATTTGCGACAGCGTCAGTAATACCCTGACCGCCGAGCCAAGCCGTTTCACCGCTGCCGTGGATAAAATCGTGCTCAACCGCGTACTGGGGCTGCCGATTTTCCTGTTCGTGATGTACCTGATGTTCCTGCTGGCGATTAACATCGGCGGCGCATTGCAGCCTATTTTCGACGGCGGCTCGGTCGCTATCTTTATTCACGGCATTCAATGGGTGGGTGCAACGCTGCACTTCCCGGAATGGCTGACGATTTTCCTCGCCCAGGGGATTGGCGGCGGCATCAACACCGTGCTGCCGTTGGTACCGCAAATCGGCATGATGTACCTGTTCCTCTCCTTCCTTGAGGATTCCGGTTACATGGCGCGTGCGGCATTTGTTATGGACCGCCTGATGCAGTCGCTTGGTCTGCCGGGCAAATCCTTCGTGCCGCTGATTGTGGGTTTCGGCTGTAACGTGCCGTCGGTAATGGGCGCACGTACGCTGGACGCCCCGCGTGAACGTCTGATGACGATCATGATGGCGCCGTTTATGTCCTGCGGCGCACGTCTGGCTATTTTCGCCGTCTTCGCGGCAGCCTTCTTTGGTCAACAGGGCGCGCTGGCGGTCTTCTCGCTTTACGTACTGGGCATCGTGATGGCGATCCTCACCGGCCTGATGCTCAAATACACCATCATGCGTGGTGAAGCGTCACCGTTCGTGATGGAGCTGCCGGTTTATCACATTCCGCATCTGAAGAGTTTGTTTATCCAGACCTGGCAGCGCCTGAAAGGCTTTGTCGTTCGCGCGGGTAAAGTGATTGTCATCGTCAGTATTTTCCTGAGTGCCCTGAACAGCTTCTCACTGAGCGGCCAGGCGGTCGATAATATCAACGACTCTGCCCTTGCCTCTGTCAGCCGTCAGTTAACGCCGCTATTGAAACCGATTGGCGTTCACGAAGACAACTGGCAGGCTGCGGTCGGCCTGTTTACCGGGGCGATGGCGAAAGAAGTGGTGGTCGGTACGCTGAACACCCTCTACACCGCTGAAAATATTCAGGAAGAAGATTTCGATCCTGCCACCTTTAGCCTGACCGACGAACTGCTGGGCGCAGCCGATGAAACCTGGCAGAGCCTGAAAGACACCTTCAGCCTGAGCGTGCTGGCGAACCCAATCGAAGCCAGCAAGGGCGACGGCGAAATGGCCACCGGCGCAATGGGCGTGATGAGCAGCAAATTCGGCAGTGCAGCGGCGGCCTACAGCTACCTGATTTTCGTTCTGCTCTACATTCCGTGCATTTCGGTGATGGGCGCCATTGCCCGTGAATCCAGCCGCGGCTGGATGGGCTTCTCGGTGCTGTGGGGGCTGAACATCGCTTACTCGCTAGCGACACTTTTCTATCAGGCTACCAGCTTCAAACAACACCCTCAGTACAGCCTGGTGTGCATTCTGGCGGTGATTCTGTTTAACGTGATAGTGATTGGCGCGCTGCGCCGGGCGCGCAGCCGCGTGGATGTGAATCTACTCGCGACGCGCAAAAACGTTCATGCTCACGAAACTTCTGGCAGTTGCCACTAAGGAGAGGTAATGGCATCGTTAATTGAGGTTCGCGATATGCTGGCACTGCAAGGACGCATGGAGGCATCACAACTCAGCGCGCAGTTACACACGCCGCAGCCGATGATCGATGCCATGCTCGAACGCCTGGAAGCGATGGGGAAAGCACGTCGCGTGCAGGAAGACGCGGATGGTTGTCTGTCGGGAAGCTGTAAGCAGTGCCCGGAAGGGCGCGCCTGCCTGAGCGAATGGTGGGTGCTGTGCTGATCTGCCCGGTGGCGCGTTGCTTACCGGGCCTACAAAATGGGCCAACATCCGCTTACCCGTAGGCCGGATAAGCGCAGCGCCATCCGGCAAAAATGCAGGCGCTCATGGCAAAAATGCAGGCGCTCATGGCAAAAGCGGGTCCGAAGACCCGCTTTTTTTAATTACTTATAAACGTCCGCGTTACCGTGCACGGTTTTCTCATTCTTTGAACCGGCGATAATCACGTAATACTTCCCACCCAGCTCATCCGCCTTTTTCGACAAATCACGCTTCGCATCCATCGGAGATGTGGTGCGCGAAGTGGTGATTTCGCCAACCTTAGTGAGGTTCATCTTCGCGACATCTTCTTTCTGAATCTCTTGTGCCGCCAGCGCACCAAAAGAGAGCGAGCCCATAACCAGAGTCGCGACAATACCTGTAACAAGTTTCATAACGTTATCCCTATATAAGTTTTTGTTTTATATACGGTACGCAACGGCTATCAACGCATTAAGCGTACCGGCAGGATAAGTATTGTTCCGCTTTGAAACTTTTGCCATGTGGACACAAAAAATTAAATTTTAGCGTCGGCAAACTCGCGAATAACCTGACAAAATTCATCCGAATGCGAGATAAACGGCGCATGCGCGGCTTTGGCAAAAAGGTACGATTCACTCTGCGGCCACAGGGCATCAAGCACAGGCACAACCTTACGCGGCACCAGACCATCCAGTCGGCCATAAAGACGCAGAAAAGGTTTGTCCAGCGAGGTCAGCGCCTGACGCAAATCAGCGGTTTTCAGGATCTCCAGACCGCCATTAAGGGCATCGACGGTCGGCATCGGCAGTGACAGTACCGTGCTTTTAAGCGCACGCGCATCCTGCCTGGCGCTTTCCGTGCCCAGCGTTTGCAGTGCGAGGAAGCGCTCAACGGTACGCTGAAAATCTTCACTCAGTTGCTGCTGGAAGCCCGCCAGAATCTCGGGCTTGATGCCGGCCCAGTCGTCCTGCGCACAGAAACAAGGTGAGGACGCGACAGTAACCAGCGCCTGGACGCGTTGTGGATGCGTCAGGGCTATCTGGCTCGCCACCAGCCCGCCGAGGCTCCAGCCCAACCAAACTGCCTGCTCAGGCGCCTGAGCAAGAACATGCTCCACCATCGCATCCAGCGACATTGCACCGAAATCACGGCTGCGGCCAAAACCTGGCAGGTCGACAAGATGCAGCGTGAAATGCGCGCTCAGTTCCGGCGTTATGCAATCCCACACCTGCGCGTTCAGCCCCCATCCGTGCAGCAGCACAAGATGACAATCTCCTTCACCTTTGGTTTGCCACCAAACGTTGTTCATCAGTTATTGTTCCCACATCCAGATTTCGAGGTGCAATATGCTAACAGTCCACAGCTTGTGCTGGCTATGCCAAATGCCGCTGGCGATTTCACGCTGGGGCGTCTGTTCCCGCTGCGCGCGAACCTTATTCAACACACAAACGCGTTGCCCACTATGCGGCCTTCCGGCGGCGGTCGGGCACGTCGTATGTGGGCGCTGCCTGCGCAAGGCGCCGCCCTGGAGCCGGTTAATAGCGGTGAATGATTATGTTTCGCCGCTCAGTCATTTGATTCATGAATTTAAATTCTGCGATAAGCCGGAGCTCGCCCCAATTCTGGCACGGCTCATGCTCTTGAACGTGCGGCAAAGGTCGGGATTACCCCGGCCCGACCGGCTCATCAGCGTGCCGCTCTGGCAGCGACGCCACTGGCGACGGGGATTTAATCAGAGCGACCTGTTGTGTCAGGCGCTGGCAAAATGGCTTGGCTGCGCCTGGCATCCTTTTGCTCTTAAACGGGTGCGAAAAACCGCCACCCAGCACCAGCTCAGCGCGCGGTTACGCGCCCGTAACCTGAAAAATGCCTTCCGGCTTGAATTACCGGTGAAGGGGCTCCATATGGTGATTGTGGATGATGTCGTCACCACAGGCAGCACTGTCGCCGAAATTTCCCGCCTGCTTTTGCGAAACGGCGCGGCGAGCGTTCAGGTATGGTGCCTGTGTCGCACCTTGTAGACCCCCTCTGATGGGCGTATTATAACCAACTAAAGTAGTCAACTATTAGGCCAAAGCTATGATCCGTATTTCCGATGCTGCACAAGCGCACTTTGCCAAACTGCTGGTAAATCAGGAAGAAGGTACACAAATCCGCGTATTTGTTATCAATCCTGGCACGCCAAACGCAGAATGTGGCGTTTCTTATTGCCCGCCGGATGCGGTGGAAGCAAGTGATACTGCCCTGAAATTTGAACAACTCACCGCCTATGTCGATGAGTTGAGCGCACCGTATCTCGAAGATGCGGAAATTGATTTTGTTACCGATCAGTTGGGTTCTCAGCTAACCCTGAAAGCGCCAAATGCCAAAATGCGTAAAGTGTCTGACGATGCACCGCTGATGGAACGCGTTGAGTACATGATTCAGGCGCAGGTTAACCCGCAACTGGCAGGCCACGGCGGCCGTGTGACGCTGATGGAAATCACCGACGAAGGTTACGCGATTCTGCAATTCGGCGGCGGCTGTAACGGCTGCTCGATGGTAGACGTGACGCTGAAAGAAGGGATTGAAAAGCAGCTGCTGGCTGAATTCCCGGAACTGAAAGGCGTGCGCGACCTGACTGAACACCAGCGCGGCGAACACTCTTACTACTAAGTTTTCCCCCTTCCCTGATTGCCCGGTGGCGCTGCGCTTACCGGGCCTACGTGTTGTGCAGATTTTGTAGGCCGGATAAGGCGAAGCCGCATCCGGCAAATGCTTCACTCCACATAAATCCATGTCGGTAATGTTACCGCGCAACATGGCTCGCAATTCCCTATACACATCTTTGCAAAACCCCGGCAAATAGTATGACATCTGTCGCAATTTTTACATTTATGCTGCACAGGTAATTCTCACCCCCGCATGTTACCCGTATCATCCGCCCCATAGCGTCGTCACGTAAATCAATAGCCAGCTATCCTTTAGCTGGCAAAAGTGAGATTCCGACGCAATGAAGTGTGTCCACCCTCTCCAGGGGACAATTGGACGTTGTCACTGAAACAATGACGTTACCCATATAAATTAAAGGCCAGGTGCATCATGCCATTAGTCATAGTAGCTATCGGGGTTATCCTGTTATTACTGCTGATGATCCGTTTTAAAATGAACGGCTTTATTGCCCTTATCCTGGTGGCGCTCGCCGTCGGGTTGATGCAGGGTATGCCGCTCGACAAAGTCATCGTCTCCATCAAAAACGGTGTGGGTGGAACCCTGGGCAGCCTTGCGCTGATTATGGGCTTCGGCGCAATGCTCGGGAAACTGCTGGCAGACTGCGGCGGTGCTCAGCGTATCGCCACCACGCTTATCGAAAAGTTCGGCCGCAAAAACATTCAGTGGGCTGTGGTTCTGACCGGTTTCACCGTCGGTTTTGCCCTGTTCTATGAAGTGGGCTTCGTTCTGCTGCTGCCGCTGGTGTTCACCATTGCCGCTTCCGCACGTATTCCGCTGCTGTATATCGGTGTACCGATGGCTGCCGCGCTGTCCGTTACGCACGGCTTCCTGCCGCCGCACCCGGGCCCGACCGCGATTGCAACCATCTTCCACGCAGACATGGGTAAAACCCTGCTGTACGGTACGCTGCTGGCAATCCCGACCGTAATTCTGGCGGGTCCGGTATATGCACGCTGCCTGAAAAGCATCGACAAACCCATTCCGGAAGGTCTGCACAACCCGAAAACCTTCACCGAAGAAGAAATGCCTTCTTTCGGCGTGAGCGTTTGGACAGCCCTGGTTCCAGTCATCCTGATGGCCCTGCGCGCCATTGCAGAAATGGTGCTGCCGAAAGGCCACGCGGTGCTGCCGTACGCTGAATTCTTCGGCGACCCGGTAATGGCTACGCTGATTGCCGTCCTGATTGCCGTGTTCACGTTCGGTCTGAACCGTGGTCGTAACATGGACCAGGTGAACGATACGCTGACCTCTTCCATCAAAATCATTGCCATGATGCTGTTGATCATCGGCGGTGGCGGTGCGTTTAAACAGGTTCTGGTTGATAGCGGCGTGGACAAATACATCGCTTCAATGATGCATGGCTCCAACGTTTCTCCGCTGCTGATGGCCTGGTCTATCGCCGCTGTGCTGCGTATCGCGCTGGGTTCTGCAACCGTTGCGGCTATCACTGCCGGTGGTATCGCGGCTCCGCTGATCGCCACCACGGGCGTGAGCCCGGAGCTGATGGTTATCGCGGTCGGTTCCGGTAGCGTTATCTTCTCTCACGTGAACGATCCGGGCTTCTGGCTGTTCAAAGAGTACTTCAACCTGACTATCGGCGAGACCATCAAGTCCTGGTCGATGCTGGAAACCATCATCTCCGTGTGTGGTCTGGTAGGTTGTCTGCTGCTGGGAATGGTTGTTTGATGTGAGATTTTCACCCTCACCCTAACCCTCTCCCTTAGGGAGAGGGAACCGATTGTGCCAGTGGTCGGGTATATACGGTTTTCACCCTCTCCCTTAGGGAGAGGGCCGGGGTGAGGGAAATATTTTGATTCGCTTTTACTTCTTCTTACCTGCCGCTTTGCGCCGCTTATCCAAATCCTTAATCAGCTTATTTACCCGTTCATCGGCAAACATCTGCTCAAGACTGGTAGTCAGCTTACGACGCCAGTTTTTGTACTGATCGCTGGTACCGGGGATATTGACCGGCTCTTCCATATTCAGCCAGTCTTCCGGTTGCAGCCCCAGCAGTGCGCTGTTGCTGTCAGCGATATAACGCTGCATGCCACGGTTAAGGGTGTCGGTCATGCTCATCAGGCTGGCTTTATGCCCGGCACGTTTTGGCAGCACACCATATTTGTGCAGCGCATCAAGCAGGCCCTGCTTCGCCAGTTCACGATCCTGGTACAAACCACGCAGCACCACTTCGTCCGGATAGAGCCCCAGCGCCCGACCCAGCGTCAGGTCACCGCTTTCCCAGTAACCGCGCAGCGTCGGCAGGTCATGGGTGGTGGCGACCGCCATGGATTGCTCCGGGTACGCTTTTGGCGCGCGGAAGGTTTTGTCGCTGTCATTTTCGAAGTAGAGCACTTTGTATGAGTAAACTCCGCTCTTGCGCAGTTTGCCGACAATCTCCACCGGTACGGTACCGAGATCTTCGCCAATCACCATGCAGCGATGACGTTTACTCTCCAGCGCCAGAATCGACAGCAGATCGTCTACCGGATAATGCACGTACGCACCGTGGTCCGCCGTCTCACCGTAAGGGATCCACCACAGACGCAGCACAGACATCACATGGTCGATACGCAGCGCGCCGCAGTTTTTCATGTTTGCGCGCAGCAGGTCGATAAACGGCTCATAAGCACGCGCAGTAATGATATGCGGATCCATCGGCGGCAGGCCCCAGTTTTGCCCCAGCGGCCCAAGGATATCTGGTGGTGCGCCCACTGACGCTTTCAGGCAGTAAAGCTCGCGGTCACACCAGGTTTCCGCGCCACCTTCCGCCACGCCCACGGCGAGGTCGCGATAAAGGCCAATCGGCATGTCATATTGCTGGCTTTCCTGCCAGCAGGCCGCGAACTGGGTGTACGCCAGCCATTGCAGCCAAAGGTAGAAATCGACTTCATCGGCATGCTGCGCGCAGAAGGCACGCACTTCCGGGCTGTCGACATCCTGATACGCTTCCGGCCAGGCCGGCCAGCCCCAGCGCAGTTTGTCGATTTTCACCTGGTTGGCATGCAGCGCGTCATACGCCGCCTGCCAGTAAAGGCTGTCACCTTCACGTTCCACAAAGTTGCGGAACTGGGTCATCTGCGCGTCGTCACGTTTGGCAAAACGCGTCCACGCCATACGCAGGGCGGTCATTTTCAGTTCTGTAACCGCCGTGTAGTCAACCCACACCGCATCACAGGCGGCTTTCAGCGCCTTCTGCGTGGCCGGTTTTTTCCACCAGGCCTGCGCTTCTTCGCTGTGCTGGAAATCCTCCACTGCATTGACGTCGATATAAATCACATTCAGCCAGCGGCGTGAAGACGGGCTATACGGGCTGGCACTTTCCGGGTTCGCCGGGTAGAGCGCGTGAATCGGGTTGAGGCCGATAAACGCCCCGCCACGTTTGGCGATTTCCGGCAGCATCGCTTTCAGATCGCCAAAGTCGCCAATCCCCCAGTTCTTTTCAGAACGCAGTGTGTAGAGCTGTACGCACGCCCCCCACAGTTTTTCTTTCTCTTTCAACGCCAGCGGTTCATAGCAACGTTCCGGGGCGACAATCACCCGGCAGTGCCAGCGTTCATCAGACTGGGTCAGCGTGAGGGAGTGATAACCCTCAGGCAGACGCGCAGGCAGCGCCAGGTTTTTGCCTCCTGTCGCTTCGCCCTGATACTGCTTGCCCTCTTCGGTGGTCAGCAGCCAATGAAACTCACCGCTGCCTTCAACCGTAAGCGCCATTTTTTTGCCATGCGTCCAGACCATGACGTTCGGGACGGGCGTCACCGCCACTTTCGTGGCGGTAGCATGCATTGCGTCCAGCAAACGCCGTTTGGTGTCAGCACCGATAGACTGCGGTTTACCGTGCGCATTGATATAGTTGGGGCTGATCCCCGCCGCCAGCGCGGCATTGTCGAGGCGTTTGCTTTCCATAGGCCTGTCCTTAGCGTTTTGCCTGCCAGATACGTTTCTGATAATCGCGAATGGAGCGATCGGAGCTAAACATGCCGCAGCGCGCGGTGTTCAGGATAGTAGCGCGAGTCCACGCTTCCTGATCGCGATACAGCACATCGACCTGTTTCTGCGCTGCCACGTAGGCTTCGAAATCAGCCAGCACCAGGTACGGGTCGCCGCCTTTCAGCAGGCTGTGCAACATCTGGTCGAACGCGTGTTTGTCGCCGTCGCTGTATTTGCCGCTCTCCAGCTCTTTGAGCACCGCGTCCAGCAGTTTATCTTTCTTACGCCATTTCAGCGGATCGTAGCCTTTGGCTTTCAGCGCCTTCACCTGTTCTACGGTGTTACCGAAAATGAAGATGTTTTCATCGCCAACCACTTCCGCGATTTCCACGTTCGCGCCATCCAGCGTACCGACGGTTAACGCACCGTTCAGCGCCAGCTTCATGTTGCCGGTACCAGACGCTTCTTTGCCTGCGGTAGAGATCTGCTCGGAAACATCCGCCGCCGGGATCAGTTTTTCCGCCGCCGAAACACAGTAATCCGGCAGGAAGACCACTTTCAGTTTGTCGCCCACTTTCGGATCGTTATTGACCGCTTCTGCCACCTTGTTAATCGCGAAGATGATGTTCTTCGCCAGGTAGTAGCCCGGTGCTGCTTTCGCGCCGAACAGGAATACGCGCGGTACACGGTCTGCCTGCGGGTTCTCGCGGATCTCTTTATACAACGCCAGAATGTGCAGCAGGTTCAGGTGCTGGCGTTTGTACTCATGCAGACGCTTGATCTGGATATCAAAAATCGCCTGAGTATTGATTTCAATGCCTGTACGCGCTTTCACGAACTCCGCCAGACGCTCTTTGTTGGCCTGTTTGATTTCACGATAGGTCTGGCGGAAGTTCGCGTCATCGGCGAATTTCTCCAGATTGCTCAACTGATCGAGATCGTTCGCCCACTCTTTCTTAAGCGACTTATCGAGCAATGCAGCCAGTGCCGGGTTGCACTGTTTGATCCAGCGACGCGGCGTAATGCCGTTGGTGACGTTGTGGAATTTGTTCGGCCACAGCTGGTGATATTCCGGGAACAGATCTTTCACCACCAGGTCGGAGTGCAGCGCGGCCACGCCGTTCACCGCAAAACCGCTGACCACACACATATTCGCCATGCGAACCTGTTTGTCATGCACGACCGCCAGTTTCGCCCAAACCGCTTTGTCGCCCGGCCAGGTGTTATCAACCAGCTTTTTAAAGCGCGCGTTGATTTCGTTGATGATCTGCATATGGCGCGGCAGCAGCGCTTTAATCAGTTTTTCATCCCAGCACTCAAGTGCTTCCGGCATCAGGGTGTGGTTGGTGTAGGCAAAGGTTTTGCTGGTGATAGCCCAGGCATCGTCCCAGCTCAACTGGTGCTCATCAATCAGCACGCGCAACAGTTCCGGAATGGCGATAGTCGGGTGTGTATCGTTAAGCTGAATGACTTCGAAATTCGCCAGTTCATGCAGTTTGCGGCCCGCCAGATGATGACGACGCAGAATATCCGCCACTGAACAGGCGCACTGGAAGTATTGCTGCATCAGGCGCAGTTTTTTACCCGCCGTATGGTTGTCGTTCGGATAGAGTACTTTCGTCAGTTTTTCGGCATCAATGCCCTGCTGTTCTGCACGCAGGAAGTCGCCGTCGTTGAATTTGGTCAGGTTAAACGGATGCGCGTGCTTCGCCTGCCACAGGCGCAGCGGCTGTGCGACGCCATTACGGTAGCCGAGTACCGGCAGGTCCCAGGCTTCACCCGTGATTTCGAATGCCGGGGTCCAGTGGCCCTCTTTGCTGACTTTCCCGCCGATACCGACCAGCACATCCAGCGCCGCGTTATGGCGGAACCACGGGTAGCTACCGCGCTGCCAGTCATCCGGCGCTTCCATCTGCTGACCGCCTTCGAAGGACTGACGGAACAGGCCATATTGATAGTTCAGGCCGTAACCCGTTGCCGACTGACCGACGGTCGCCATGGAGTCGAGGAAGCAGGCCGCCAGACGCCCCAGACCGCCGTTACCCAGTGCAGGATCGGTTTCTTCTTCCAGCAGGTCGGTCAGGTTGATATCAAAGGCGTTCAGGGCTTCGCTTACGCCTTCATACCAGCCGAGGTTAAGCAGGTTGTTGCCGGTCAGACGACCAATCAGGAACTCCATCGAAATGTAGTTCACATGGCGTTGATCCTTCGCCGGTTTCGCCACGGGTTGAGCGGAGAGCATTTCTGCCAGCGCGCCGCTCACAGCCTGCCACCACTGGTGAGAGGTCATCTCAGAAGCAGCCTGTAAACCAAATCGTTGCCACTGACGCGTCAGGGCCGCCTGAAACAGTTCTTTATTGAAGGAGGGCTGTGACATAGAGAATTCGAGTCCTTTTTACATAAACGTTAGTGATAGTTTGCCTGGCTGACTGTGTGTCTTCCTCATCCCGTCCCGGATTAGGCGGGGAGGAGTCGCAGGGATGAGCGAAAAGTGTGATCGCAGACACTATTACAGCATTCACTAATTCCTGATTTGTGCAAATTTCACCCAGCACCAGGCGGCCATCCATTCTGCCAGGCGGCAGTTTCAGTTATCAGAACGAAGATATCCGCGCGGTGTGTCATAAAAATGAAATGGTGTTTTTCCTAATTTATGGCCGCAAGGAAATAGTTACGCTGATGAAATAACCTGAAATGAAAACAAGATGATTCGTAAGCCTAATAGCGCATCCGGCGGAAAATTTAATAGTTGTTTAATTAACCCCATGCACTTTGTCGCTTTTTCAGAGTTTTACCCTTTTTGACAAACCCAGACACCACGCGCCCTGCAACCGGTCTCTGTCTTTTAAATGGGCAATAAGTAGAATTGTGACAGAGTGCAAATTCGCAAACATCAATAACGGACATAACTTGCAATAAATTGTCATTTGGCCGACCTTTGTATTGATTAATTACGAGCCCTAAAAAAATATTTTTCTCTCCTCACAGTGAAGTGATTGCTATGTTGATTCCGTCAAAATTAAGTCGACCCGTCCGTCTTGAACACACAGTGATTCGGGAACGGCTGCTGGCGAAGCTTTCAGGCGCGAACAATTATCGTCTGGCGCTGATCACCAGCCCTGCAGGTTATGGCAAGACGACGCTCATTTCACAGTGGGCGGCGGGAAAAAACGAACTGGGCTGGTACTCCCTTGATGAAGGGGATAACCAGCAGGAACGGTTCGCCAGCTACCTTATCGCCGCGATTCAGCAGGCGACGGGCGGCCATTGCAGCGCCAGTGAAAACATGGTGCAAAAACGCCAGTATGCGAGCCTGTCCTCACTGTTTTCTCAGCTTTTTGTTGAGCTGAGCGAATGGCAGAAACCGTTGTATCTGGTGATTGACGATTATCATCTGATCACCAATCCGGTGATCCATGACGCCATGCGTTTTTTCCTGCGCCATCAGCCGGAAAACCTGACGTTAGTTGTTCTGTCGCGTAATTTACCGCAGTTGGGTATCGCCAACCTTCGCGTGCGCGACCAACTACTGGAAATCGGTAGCCAACAGCTGGCCTTTAACCACTGTGAAACTAAACAATTCTTCGACTGCCGCCTCACCTCGCCTATCGAGCTTGCTGAGAGCAGCCGTCTGTGTGACGACGTTGCCGGTTGGGCGACGGCGTTACAGCTGATCGCCCTGTCGGCGCGTCAGCGTAATAATGCCACCCAGCACTCCGCCCGCCGCCTCTCCGGCATTAATGCCAGCCATCTGTCCGATTATCTGGTCGATGAAGTGCTGGATAACGTGGAGCCTGCGACGCGGAATTTTCTGCTAAAAAGCTCGCTGCTGCGCTCGATGAACGACGCGCTCATTGTTCGTGTCACCGGCGAAGAAAACGGCCAGATGCGTCTGGAAGAAATTGAGCGTCAGGGGCTGTTCCTGCAACGTATGGATGACTCCGGTGAATGGTTTAACTATCACCCGCTGTTCTGTAGCTTCCTGCGCCAGCGCTGTCAGTGGGAACTGGCGACAGAGTTACCCGATATACATCGCGCCGCCGCCGAAAGCTGGATGGCGCAAGGCTTCCCGAGCGAGGCGATTCATCACGCGCTTGCGGCGGGCGACCCCAAAATGCTGCGCGATATTCTGCTGAACCACGCCTGGGGTCTGTTCCATCACAGCGAACTCGCGCTGCTGGAAGAGTCGCTCTCGGCCCTGCCGTGGAAAAGCCTGCTGGAAAACCCGCGCCTGGTGCTGTTACAGGCATGGCTAATGCAGAGCCAGCATCGCTATAGCGAAGTTAATACCCTGCTGGCACGTGCCGAGCAGGAGATGGACTTCGAGATGGACAAAGCCCTGCATGGTGATTTCAACGCTTTGCGCGCGCAGGTAGCAATAAACGATGGCGACCCGGAAGAAGCCGAACGTCTGGCGATGGTGGCCCTTGATGAGCTGCCGCTGGCTAGTTTCTACAGCCGCATCGTCGCCACCTCGGTGCACGGCGAAGTGCTGCACTGCAAAGGGCAACTGGGTCAGTCGCTGTCTGTAATGCAGCAAACGGAGCAGATGGCGCGCCGTCATGACGTCTGGCATTACGCGCTGTGGAGCCTTATCCAGCAAAGTGAAATTCTGTTTGCCCAGGGCTTTTTACAGGCCGCCTGGGAGTGCCAGGAAAAAGCGTTCCAGCTGATTCGCGATCAACACCTCGAACAACTGCCCATGCACGAGTTCCTGTTGCGTATTCGCGCGCAATTACTGTGGGCGTGGGCGCGTCTGGATGAAGCCGAAGCCACTGCGCGTACCGGCATGGACGTGCTGGTAAACTATCAGCCACAGCAGCAGCTTCAGTGCCTGGCGCTGCTGGTACAATGCTCTCTGGCGCGTGGCGATCTCGACAATGCCCGCAGCCACCTGAATCGTCTGGAAAATTTACTCGGAAATGGCCCCTATCACAGCGACTGGGTCTCTAACGCCGATAAAGTGCGGGTGATTTACTGGCAAATGGTCGGCGACAAAAAATCTGCTGCCAACTGGCTGCGCCATACACCAAAACCGGCATTCGCCAATAACCACTTCCTGCAAAGCCAGTGGCGCAACATCGCCCGCGTGCAGATCCTGCTCGGCGAATTTGATGCCGCTGAAATGGTGCTGGAAGAGCTGAACGAAAATGCACGTTCACTGCGTCTGATGAGCGATCTCAACCGAAACCTGCTGTTATTGAATCAACTTTTCTGGCAGGCCGGGCGTAAAAATGAAGCCCAGCGCGTCCTGCTGGAAGCGCTGACGCTGGCCAACCGCACCGGATTTATCAGCCACTTTGTGATTGAGGGCGAGGCGATGGCGCAGCAGTTGCGTCAGCTTATTCAGCTCAACACGCTGCCGGAACTCGATCAGCATCGCGCTCAGCGCATTCTGCGCGAAATCAATCAGCACCATCGACATAAGTTTGCGCATTTTGATGAAAACTTCGTCGAACGTCTGCTGAATCACCCGGAAGTGCCGGAGCTTATCCGCACCAGCCCGCTCACTCAGCGTGAATGGCAGGTGCTGGGGCTTATCTACTCGGGTTACAGCAATGAGCAGATTGCCGGTGAACTGGACGTCGCCGCCACGACCATCAAGACGCATATCCGTAATCTGTACCAGAAACTGGGCGTAGCGCATCGTCAGGATGCAGTACAGCACGCGCAACAGTTGCTGAAAATGATGGGATATGGCGTTTAGTATATATTTTGGTGGTAAATTATTATCACCAAAATATATTGTATGTTGATACTTACTATTTAAAAGAGATAGCTACGTCACATTAGAGAAGAAACATAAATCAGAAGTGAAAAATTAGAATATTTCTTCTTCGCCTCACCTTTTATAACTACAACTGCAAGTTGGCACGTCATAAAAGGGTGATTATATGTCGGCATTAACCGAAAAAGTCGGTGCTAAAGAGAAGTTTGGATTTGGTTTGGGCGATGCCGCAAGCCATATTGTTTTTGATTCCTCAGTTGCTATTCTGGCGTACTTCTACACTAATATTTATGGCTTACCTCCGGCAGTCATGGGGACACTATTTTTAGCCGTGAGGGTGCTGGATGCGATTACCGACCCCATTATGGGGGCAATTGCGGATCAGACAAAAAGTCGCTGGGGGCGCTTCCGCCCCTGGTTATTAATTATCTGCGTACCGTTTGCCGTAAGCTGTATTCTGGTTTATTCCACACCAGACTTTGACCAGACAGGAAAAATTATCTACGCCGTCATCGCCTATATATTTATGACGCTGATGTATACCGCGATAAATATTCCTTACTGCTCATTAGGTGCGGCCATTACCGCAGACCCGTCAGAAAACCTCTCTCTGCAATCCTGGCGTTTCGCTATTGCGCCAATCGGTGGTGCAATGGGGACAGCGCTGATTCTGCCACTGGCAGATTTCCTCGCACCGGGCGATCGCGCAAGCGGTATGCAATGGGCGATGGGGATATTCGGCGTAATTGGTTGCATCATGTTCTTAATCTGCTTCATAACCACGAAAGAGCGTATCGAGCCAGTAAAAGAGGAGAACCTCAATATTCTGCGCGATGTGAAAATCCTGGTAAAAAACGATCAGTGGTGGATACTGTCGGTTTATAACCTGGCAATGCTGTGCGGTGTGGTGGTGCGTGGCAGTTTGCTGGTCTATTTCGTGCAATATATTCTGAATCAGGGTAGCAGCGTTATTTCGCTATTTATGCTGGCGACGACGGTTGCTGCGGTGGTCGGAAGCCTGGCCGCAAAACCATTGGGTTCAAAGGTGTGCAAAATTCGCGCCTCCGTGTGGGTAAACACGCTGAGTGCGTTAATTGGTTTGCTGTTCCTCGTGCTGCCGAGCGAATATTGGGTGCCGGCATTTATCGTGCACATTATTCTGAACGTGTTGCAGGGTATTAACGCTCCGCTGCAGTGGTCAATGATCACCGATGCCAACAACTATGGCGAATGGAAAACTCAGCGTCGTATTACTGGTATGAACGTCGCAGCGAATATTTTCATCATCAAACTGGGTGTGGCAATTGGTGGCGCGTTAACAGGCTGGGGCCTGGCTTTCTACGGCTACCAGGCAGGCGTGGAGCAACAATCCGCCGAAGCGATTCGCGGCGTACTGATTCTGTTTACCGTGTTACCGGCTATCTTCTATCTGATTACCGCGATTTCCATTCGCTACTATCAACTGACGGAAGACAAAATGAATACCATCGTGACTGACCTGAGCAAAGGGCAGTTCCAGATGTAACCGATGCCGAATGGCGGCTACGCCTTATCCGGCCTACCGATTGTTTGTAGGCCGGATAAGCGAAGCGCCATCCGGCACTTCTCACCGTTACGCCCGGCACAACTCCAGCTGGATGTTATGTTCGGCAATCACCTTCATTACCCCATCCGGCGGCAACACATCTGTGTAGACTGCATCCACCATGCTGATACTGCCCATATTCACCATCGCGTTGCGGCCAAACTTAGAATGGTCAACCACCAGCATCACATGACGCGAGTTCTCAATGATTGCACGCTTGGTGCGCACTTCATGGTAATCAAACTCAAGCAGCGAACCGTCGCTGTCGATACCGCTGATCCCCAGAATGCCGAAATCAAGGCGGAACTGGGAGATAAAATCGAGCGTAGCTTCACCGATAATTCCACCGTCACGGCTACGCAATTCGCCGCCCGCGAGGATAATACGGAAATCCTCTTTCACCATCAGGGTGTTCGCCACATTGAGGTTATTGGTGACGATACGCAGGTCGCTATGATTGAGCAGAGCGTGGGCGACCGCTTCCGGCGTGGTACCGATATCGATAAACAGCGTAGAGCCGTTAGGGATTTCGCTGGCCACCTTGCGGGCAATGCGCTCTTTCTCCGCCGTCTGCGTCGATTTTCGGTCGTGCCACGAGGCGTTTACCGAACTTGAAGGTAGCGCCGCGCCGCCGTGGTGGCGCAGGATCATTTTCTGCTCCGCCAGGTCGTTCAGGTCGCGGCGGATGGTTTGTGGGCTTACGGAAAAGTGCTCCACCAGCTCTTCAGTGCTGACGTAGCCCTGCAATTTGACCAGCTCAATTATCGCGTCATGACGTTGTGTTTGTTTCATGGTGAGTCCCTGAAAAAATTACGCGCGCTTTCGCGCATTTAGCGTATCGACAAACGCCATCGCCAGACCGACCACCAGGCCGGTAACATGTGCGCCATTGGCAATCGACATGCCAAAAAGATCAAACCAACCGGCAACCAGCCAGACCAACGAAAAGATAATCAACCCGCGCTGCAGGTAAATACCGCTGTCCGGGTCGCGCTCACCGCGCAGCCAGACGTACCCCATCAGCGCATACACCACGCCAGACAGCCCACCAAACCAGGGGCCACTAAACTGGTGCTGGATAAAACCGCTCAACAGCGCGCTGATCGCGGTGATCACCACCAGTTTACCGCTGCCGATGCGTTTCTCCACCGCCCCGCCGAGATACCACCACCACAGCAGGTTAAACAGAATATGCAGCACCGAGAAGTGCATGAGTGCGTGGCTGAAGTAACGCCAGGCTTCAAACTGCACCGAGCTGTCATAGGGCCAGGCCAGCCACATCATCACGGCCTGATCGCCCACCACGTTCATCAGGACAAAAACCAGAATACAGGCGATCATCACCGCCATGGTCACCGGACCGGCATTGGCCTTCAGCGTTTCGAGGAACGGGAAACGACGATAGTGCAGCCCACTGTTGGTGTGGCCCGATTGCCAGCTCGCCGCCAGATAACGCGGGTCTGCCGGGTTTTCCAGAAAACGGTTCAACTCGGCGCGCACGCGCTCGGCCTGGCTTTCATCGGCGAGCCACACATCACTCTGAGTATGTTGTTGTATTGTCAGGATAACACCCTGCGTCGCCATGTAGTCCACAAAGGCCTGGGCGACGCGCGGATTCGTAAAAGAGGTAATCATCAACATGCAGAGGGTCGCTTATTCCACACAAAGGGGGACAGTATAACATCGCATTCAAATGCCTAAAGCGCGATGTGCTCAACCTCTGCCGGGAAGTGGCGATGCCAGGCATCGAAGCCGCCGTCCACGCTATACACTTCATCGTAGCCCTGCTGTAGAAGATATTGCGCCGCGCCCTTGCTGCTGTTGCCGTGATAGCACATCACCATCACCGGCGTGTCAAAATCATTGTCGCGCATAAACGCGCCCAGCGTATCGTTGGTCAGATGAAACGCACCCGGCGTGTGGCCCAGCGCATAGTTCTGCGGGTCACGAATATCGACCAGCACGGCGGTCTGCTGGCGTAACTTCTGGTGCGCTTCTTCTACATTGATACACACAAACTGTTCCATGGTTTCTCTTCTCTTTATTGCAGGTGGGCGAACTCACGCCATTTTACCGCCAAGTGTACGTCCTGACGGCAGTGAAACGCCAATATGTTACACACATCACTGTAAATTGTTTTTTTGATGTTACCGAACGCGCGTTTGTTTGCTATTATTTTCGTTATCGAGCATTATTGAGCTATAACGAAAGTGAACGAGGTAGCGAGCATGGAAACCAAAGATCTGATTGTGATAGGTGGCGGGATCAACGGCGCAGGGATCGCAGCGGATGCCGCCGGGCGCGGATTGTCCGTTTTGATGCTGGAAGCGCAGGATCTGGCGTGCGCCACCTCCAGCGCCAGTTCTAAGCTCATCCACGGCGGCCTGCGCTACCTTGAACACTATGAATTCCGCCTGGTGAGCGAAGCGCTCGCCGAACGGGAAGTGCTGTTAAAAATGGCACCCCATATCGCCTTCCCGATGCGCTTTCGTCTGCCGCATCGCCCGCATCTGCGTCCGGCGTGGATGATCCGCATTGGTTTGTTTATGTACGATCACCTGGGCAAACGCACCAGCCTGCCGAGCTCGACTGGTTTGCGTTTTGGCGCAGAGTCGGTCCTCAAACCGGAAATCGTGCGCGGATTCGAATATTCCGACTGCTGGGTCGACGATGCGCGCCTGGTACTCGCCAACGCGCAAATGGTAGCGCGTAAAGGTGGCGAGGTACTGACTCGCACCCGCGCCACCTCTGCTCGCCGTGAAAATGGCCTGTGGATTGTGGAAGCGGAAGACATCGATACCGGTAAAAAATACACCTGGCAGGCGCGTGGCCTGGTCAACGCCACCGGTCCGTGGGTGAAACAGTTCTTCGATGACGGCATGCATCTTCCGTCGCCTTACGGTATTCGCCTGATCAAAGGCAGCCACATTGTGGTGCCGCGCGTGCATACGCAGAAACAGGCCTACATCCTGCAAAACGAAGATAAGCGTATTGTGTTCGTTATCCCGTGGATGGATGAGTTTTCGATTATCGGTACCACTGACCAGGAGTATCACGGCGATCCGAAGAATGTCGAAATCGACGAAGGGGAAATCAGCTATTTGCTGAAGGTCTATAACGCGCACTTTAAAAAACAGCTGGGGCGCGACGATATCGTCTGGACTTACTCTGGTGTTCGTCCGCTGTGCGATGATGAATCAGATTCACCGCAGGCCATTACCCGCGACTACACGCTGGACGTACACGACGTCGATAACCAGGCCCCGCTTCTGTCGGTGTTCGGCGGAAAGCTCACTACCTATCGCAAGCTGGCAGAGCACGCGCTGGAGAAACTGGCGCCGTATTACAAAAATATCGGCCCGGCATGGACCAAAAGCGCGACGCTGCCCGGTGGTGACATTAACGGCGATCGCGACGACTACGCGGCAACGCTTCGCCGCCGCTATCCGTTTATCAGTGAATCGCTGGCACGCCACTTCGCCCGCACCTACGGCAGTAACAGCGAGTTGTTACTGGGCCAGGCGAAAAGCGTGGCTGATTTAGGCGAAGATTTCGGTCATGAGTTTTATGAAGCCGAACTGCGTTATCTGGTTGAACATGAATGGGTTCGACGCGCCGATGACGCGCTGTGGCGCAGGACTAAGCAGGGAATGTGGCTGAACGCGGAACAGCAGTCACGCGTAGCACAATGGCTGCTGCAAAACGCGGGAAAGCGTGAACTGTCGCTGGCGTCTTAACAGAATGCCGGGTAAGGCGTTGCCGTACCCGGCGTTGTCTCTGCTACAAATCTGACATCGCGCATAAACACTCATCAATCATCCAGTCATTTAATAATGCATAAGGGATGGCGCGTAGCGAGGTTAGCTGTAGCGCCTTTTGCTGTTGTTTATTGAGGCAGTCTTCAAGCACACCACAAATTGTTTAGGTACCGTACCGACGAAAGGTGTGATAAATCTGTTCAATCAGATTAAGCATAGCGGGACTGGGTTGCATATTACGTCCTCCGCTTTTGTGAGCGCGTAAAGGGTATATACACAAAGCTCGCATTAGCGGCATTCAGCCTAATGAGGGTACTGCGCGACAAAGAAAAACTGGGGCGAACACAGTTATCCTCACAGGTGCGGCATCCTTCATCCATACAGTTTGTTGAAGAGTAATTACGGCAGTAGTACGTCAGCGTCGCCAGCTTCTTGCGGAATCCGCGCAGGCTGTTATCCCCATGAAATTTTAGCGCATCTCTGAAGACCCAATGAGTGTATATATCCTCAATCCAGGAGGTGCATTCCCTAAGTGGGCGGCAGGCAATGATTGTTCGCTCATCAGGATTTTTCATTGCCGAGAAATAAACGGTAAAGTCATCTGTTGTGTTGAGTTCACACGCGATATCAGGCACATCGCTAATATAAGGATCAAAACCAAACTCAGCGCCGCTGGCACAAAGCCGACTGATAGTCGCAGGGTCGAGGGAAAACCCAGGCCAGATATGACTCGAGGACAAACCGACATTCAGAGTGACATCATAACGGTGCAAGCCATCAAGTCCTGCTACACCAACAAACTTTTCCCCTTCGTCCAGTGCCTGATTAATCAGGCGTGGAACCATATCCTCATCCCAATATCCTGATTCGCAATTGGCAATGGTGATTTCAACGCCAGTGTAGGGATCGGTGCCAACGAGGTCGGCAAATAATCTATCAACTGATTCCATGTTACTACCCTGAGTTAGCGAGTGCTTCATACATCGGCACATACCCCACATCCTGCACCAGCCTTTGTCCCTGTGGGCTTAAAAACCACTCGACTACTTTCTGAGTTTCCGTAGTTGGGTTTTCCTGAGTAACCATGTAAACACGTGCGACCCAGGGATAAACTTCGTTGTGGATGTTCTCAGCCGTGGGGGCAATGCCATTAATCGCCAGCAGTTTGACGCCCTCACGGGCATGCATCTGCGTGGCGTAATAACGGAAGGTGTAACCAATCGCGCCGGGGGTATCCTGATATTGCGCCACCACATCCAACAGTTCGCCCATTTGGTTAGCAACCTTCATCTCCCTGGGTTTGAGCATTGGCATCCCCTTCATGACCTTCGCCAGCATGACGGTCTGGCTACCTGACCCCTCGGGCCGCTGCCAGGGCTCAATTTCCACATCCAGACCGCCGACCTGTTGCCAGTTGGTAATTTTGCCGCTGAAAATATCGCGGACCTGCTCAGTGGTGAGGCTGTTAATGGGGTTGTTTTTGTTGACGATAAAGACAAACGCTTCACGTGCGAGCGGTGTGTAGGTCAACTTAACGCCCATTTTCTGCGCATCTGATTTCTGTCCGGCAGAAGGCTGTGCGACGAAAATAATATCGACATTGCCTTTGATAATATTTTCCCAGGCACTCGGCGTGCGCGAATTGAGCAGGTATTTCTGCTCATCAAACCGTTTCGGTAAGACGTTAAGCGCATAAAACGCAGACGCATAGAGAGGATAGCCCGCCGTCGCGCCGTCCATCCGCGGCCAGTTGTGGGTGACTTGTAACGCGGGCTCGCCCTGAAGCGGGATGAGTTCGTTATGCCATTTATCAGGCCGGTAGTTGCGGGTATCACGCTCTTCATAAATAACGTTGGGATATTTGAGTTGCTGCTGCCACGCCTGGTACGCCGCGTAAGTTGAGGCTAAGGCGATAAGAAAAAGAATGATGCTTCGGCAGATGCCAGCTTTGTTTGTGAAGAAACACCGCCTGAACGACCAGCCATAGCCGAGCGTAAAGCTTAGCTGCGAACAAACCGGTATCAGCAGACTTCCCCAGTACCATTGGCAGACAAGTGTAACGATATGAATCCCCATCCAGGGGAACAATACGGCGAGTGTTCCACTACCCATCGTGTAAAAACGGAGGCCGGCCTGATGTAGTGCGTAAATCCACCCCAACAATGCCAGGAGCGCGGGCAGCAACAGAATCACGTGCCGCCAGATGAGGTTCTCTTCCGGCGCGTTATCTCTGGACCAAATGCGACCACCTAAAAACATCAGATTGCAAACGGCGAGCAGCAGCAATGCGGAAGGAAGCCCATCCGTCTCTTTTGCCAGACCAAGCCCCTCTAAAACATAAGCGATAATGGCAACACAGAGTCCACAGAATAATGCCAGGCAGTGCGCCAGAATGGGCACACCGATAAAAGCCATGATCAGAGACAGAAATATCCATTTTATGTTTTTCATTGTGCAATCCGCATTTCCCTGCGAAAAGGCAATTGTAACTCACGACAAACTACTTACGCCCCACGCACTTTTCCGAAATATGCACGTAAAAAAGGGGCCTTCAGGCCCCTTCGCATTTTTAGTGAATTACAATCTCACCGGATCAATATGCCAGATATTTTTGGCGTATTCCTGGATGGTACGGTCTGACGAGAAGTAGCCCATATTGGCGATGTTATGCATCGCTTTGGTCGTCCACTCCTCCGGGTTACGGTAAAGCTCATCGACTTTATCCTGCGTATCGATATAGCTACGGTAATCCGCCAACACCTGATAGTGGTCGCCGAAGTTGATCAGAGAATCGACCAGGTCGCGGTAACGTCCCGGCTCCTCCGGGCTGAACAGCCCGCTGCCGATTTGCGTCAGCACCTGATGCAGCTCTTCATCCTGTTCGTAGTAGTCACGCGGTTTGTAGCCGTTACGACGCAACTCCTCCACCTCTTCAGCGGTGTTACCGAAGATGAAGATATTGTCTTCGCCCACTTTCTCCTGCATCTCGACGTTTGCGCCATCCAGCGTACCAATGGTCAACGCACCATTAAGCGCAAACTTCATGTTACTGGTACCGGACGCTTCCGTTCCTGCCAGCGAGATCTGCTCGGAGAGATCGGCCGCCGGAATGATCACCTGCGCGAGACTGACGCTGTAGTTCGGCACAAATACCACTTTCAGCTTGTCGCCAATTTGCGGATCGTTGTTGATCACATTGGCAACATCGTTGATCAGGTGGATGATGTGCTTCGCCATGTAGTACGCCGACGCCGCCTTTCCGGCAAAGATGTTCACACGCGGTACCCACTCCGCCGTCGGGTCAGCTTTGATACGGTTGTATCGTGTTATCACGTGCAGCACGTTCATTAACTGACGTTTGTATTCGTGGATACGCTTAATCTGCACATCAAACAGCGCGTTCGGGTTGACCACCACATTGAGATGTTGGGCAATCGCCGCCGCCAGCCGTTTTTTGTTTTCCAGCTTGGCGCGATGTACTGCCTGATTTACCGTCGGGTAATCGATATGCTGTTCGAGGTCACTCAGCTGGCTAAGGTCGGTACGCCAGGTGCGGCCAATGTTCTCATCCAGCACTTCTGACAGCGACGGGTTCGCCAGCGCCAGCCAGCGGCGCGGCGTGACGCCGTTGGTGACGTTGGTAAAGCGCATAGGGAAGATGGTCGCGAAGTCAGCAAACAGTGATTGCACCATTAGATTGGAGTGCAATTCAGACACACCGTTCACCTTGTGGCTGGCGACGACCGCAAGCCAGGCCATGCGCACGCGGCGCCCGTTAGATTCATCAATGATGGAGGTACGGCTTAGCAGCCCCATATCCTGCGGGTATTGCTCTTGCAGGGTTTTAAGGAAGTAGTCGTTGATTTCAAAGATGATTTGCAAGTGACGTGGCAGAATCTTACCGAGCATGTCGACCGGCCAGGTTTCCAGCGCTTCGCTCATCAGCGTGTGGTTGGTGTAAGAGAAGACCTGGCAGGTCACCTCAAACGCGTCATCCCAGCTGAATTTGTGCTCATCAATTAACAGGCGCATCAGCTCAGGAATCGACAGCACCGGATGGGTGTCGTTGAGGTGAATCGCGATTTTATCCGCCAGGTTGGCATAGGTTTTATGCAACTGGTAGTGACGGCTTAAAATATCCTGAATGGTCGCGGAAACGAGGAAATACTCCTGACGCAGACGCAGTTCGCGGCCCGAATAGGTGGAGTCATCCGGGTAGAGAACGCGGGAGACGTTTTCCGAGTGGTTTTTGTCTTCCACCGCCGCGAAGTAATCACCCTGGTTAAATTTACCGAGGTTGATTTCACTGCTCGCCTGAGCGCTCCACAGACGCAGCGTGTTGGTCGCGTCGGTGTCATAGCCAGGAATGATTTGGTCGTAGGCTTCGGCGATAATTTCTTCGGTTTCGACCCAGCGGCTCTTTTTGCCTTCCTGCTGGATACGGCCGCCAAAGCGCACTTTGTAGCGGGTGTTATGACGTTCGAACTCCCACGGGTTACCGTATTCCAGCCAGTAATCCGGCGATTCTTTCTGGCGACCATCGACGATATTCTGGCGGAACATGCCGTAGTCGTAGCGGATGCCGTAGCCGCGCCCTGGTAGACCAAGGGTAGCGAGGGAATCCAGGAAGCAGGCCGCCAGTCGGCCTAAGCCGCCGTTGCCGAGCCCTGGGTCGTTTTCTTCGTCAATCAACTCTTCAAGGTCTAACCCCATCCCTTCCAGCGCGTTTTTGACATCTTCATAGATGCCGAGGGATAACAGCGCGTTGGAAAGGGTGCGGCCAATCAAAAACTCCATCGACAGGTAATAAACCTGCCGCGTTTCCTGAGAAAGTTGTGCGCGGTTGGAGCGCAACCAGCGCTCCACCATGCGGTCACGCACCGCAAACAGCGTGGCGTTCAGCCACTCATGTTTGTTGGCAATGGCCGGATCTTTCCCAATTGTGAACATCAGCTTATAGGCAATAGAGTGCTTGAGAGCCTCAACGCTAAGAGTCGGTGATGCATAGCTAAATGGCGCATTCATAGAAATGGTTCCTGTGATTACATCAAGCGTTGATAAAGCTCGCGGTAAGAGCGCGCCGCGACTTGCCAGCTAAAATCCACGCTCATCGCCTGACGCTGAACATAGCGCCAGAGCGATGGGCGAGACCACAACACGAAAGCACGCCGGATGGCTCGCAATAGCGACCAGGCATTACTGTCCTCAAAGACAAAACCACTGGCGACGCCATCGGCCAGGTTTTCCAGCGAACTGTCTGAGACCGTATCCGCCAGGCCACCGGTACGACGCACAAGCGGTAACGTGCCGTACTTCAGGCCATAGAGCTGCGTTAAGCCGCAAGGCTCAAAACGGCTCGGCACGAGGATGACGTCCGCGCCGCCCATAATGCGGTGCGAGAAGGCTTCGTGATAGCCGATCTGGACGCCAACCTGCCCCGGATGCTCTGCCGCAGCCGCAAGGAAGCCTTCCTGCAGAACAGGATCGCCGGCCCCCAGTAGCGCCAGTTGCCCGCCTTGTTCCAGCAAACCCGGTAGAGCTTCCAGAACAAGATCCAGCCCCTTCTGGCTGGTTAATCGGCTGACAACGGCAAAAAGCGGCACTTTATCGTTAACATTAAGGCCCATCGCAATTTGTAGCTGGCGTTTGTTCTCCGCTTTCTCCTCAAGAGTATCGCGGTTATATCGCGACGCCAGCAGTATGTCCTTTTCCGGACTCCATACGTTGTCATCCACGCCATTCAGGATGCCGGAAAGACGGCCTTCCTGGTGGCGCTGGCGCAGCAATCCTTCCATGCCGTAAGCAAACTGTGGTTCGGTAATCTCTCGTGCATAGGTTGGGCTCACCGCCGTGATGTGATCGGCGTAGTAGAGCCCTGCTTTCAGGAACGAAATCTGGCCGTTAAACTCCAGCCCGTGCATGTTGAAGAACGACCACGGCAGATCAATGTCATTCATGTGATGCGCATAGAACATGCCCTGGTAAGCCAGGTTATGCACCGTAAACACCGACTTCGCCGGGCGACCACGCGCCGCCAGGTAAGCCGGGGCCAGGCCCGCATGCCAGTCGTGCGCGTGCACCACTTCCGGACGCCAGAACGGATCAAGCCCGCAAGCCATCTCGCAGCCTACCCACCCCAGCAGCGCAAAGCGCAGAACGTTATCGGTATAGGCATGCAGGTTAGTATCGTGGTACGGGCTCCCCGGGCGGTCATACAAATGCGGCGCGTCGATCAGGTAAATGCCCACGCCGTTAAAATGCCCGAACAGCAGCGTAATCGGCCCGGCAAACGTCTGACGGCGCGTAACGACCTGCGCATCCGTGATGCCCCGGCGGATATCCGGAAAACCTGGTAACAGCACGCGCGTATCCGTTCCATCAGCAATTTGCGCTGCAGGCAGCGCGCCAATAACATCAGCCAGACCGCCAGTTTTCAGTAACGGGAACATCTCTGAACAAACATGTAAAACCTGCATTATCGCTCCTGTTTGACCTGCAATTTGCGCAGCATGTCACGCGTTACCAGCACAATCCCCTCTTCCGAGCGGTAAAAACGGCGTGCATCGTCTTCCGCATTCTCACCAATCACCATTCCTTCCGGAATAACGCAGGCGCGGTCGATAACGCAACGGCGTAAGCGGCATGAACGGCCAACCCAAACATCCGGTAATAAAACTGCCGAATCAATGTTACAGAACGAGTTCACGCGCACACGCGGGAACAGGACGGATTGCACCACGACGGAACCTGAAATAATGCAGCCGCCGGAGACCAGCGAGTTCAGGGTCATCCCATGGCTACCGGAGCGGTCCTGAACGAACTTCGCCGGCGGCAGAGATTCCATATGGGTACGAATCGGCCAGTTCTGGTCATACATGTCTAGTTCGGGCGTGACGGACGCCAGGTCAAGGTTCGCTTTCCAGTACGCTTCCAGCGTACCTACATCACGCCAGTACGGTTCTGCATTAGGGTCAGACTGTACGCAGGAGAGTGGGAAAGGATGTGCATAAGCCATGCCAGCTTTGGTGATTTTCGGGATGATATCTTTGCCGAAGTCGTGGCTGGAGTTTTCGTCCAGATCGTCTTCTTTAAGCAGCTCATAAAGATATTCAGCATCAAAGACATAGATACCCATACTGGCGAGGGATTTGCTCGGGTCGTTGGGCATGGCCGGTGGATTAGCCGGTTTCTCGACGAAGTCGATTATCTTCTCACTTTCGTCTACCGCCATAACGCCAAATGCCGTTGCTTCTTCAATGGGCACTGGCATACACGCCACGGTGCAGCGCGCGCCTTTTTCGACGTGGTCGATAAGCATGCGCGAGTAATCTTGTTTGTAGATGTGGTCGCCCGCGAGGATCACCACATATTCCGCTTTATAGCGATTGATGATGTCGAGGTTCTGGGTTACCGCATCGGCGGTACCGCGATACCAGTTTTCGCCGTGTACGCGCTGCTGCGCCGGCAGAAGATCGACAAACTCGTTCATCTCTTCGCTAAAGAAGGACCAGCCGCGCTGGATGTGTTGTACGAGCGTGTGTGACTGATACTGCGTAATCACGCCAATACGACGAATCCCTGAGTTGATGCAGTTCGACAGCGCAAAGTCGATGATGCGGAATTTCCCGCCAAAGTGCACCGCCGGTTTCGCACGCTTGATGGTGAGATCTTTTAAGCGCGTGCCGCGGCCACCCGCGAGGATCAGCGCAACCGTTTTATTCGGTAACTGGCGCGCCAGCATTAAGGGATCGTTTTTTTCCAGCCTAACCATGATTAACTCCTTTTGTTGCTCGTCTTCATCCGCTATCTGCGGAATGTTTCAGAGCCTATGACCTTTGAAATACGCACACTCCGTGCGCGGGCCCATGCCAGACAGCCATGACGACCGGATTATCCTCTCCGGCGAAGGGGGGAACAGCACGCCACTCCCCCTCAGGTAAAACGAGTGTAGCCACGTCGTGCGTCGCATTGAGCGTAATAAGCCAGCGATGGGAAAGCAGAACTTGCATCCGCCTTACGCCGTTTTGCCACTCATCAGGATGCAGCGGTTGCGCATGTTGATTGAGCCACTGCACATTGCCGTCTCCCTCCTGCCACCAGGTATCCTGCGTTAAGGCAGGGATGGTCTGGCGCAGATGAATCAGCGCGGCGGTAAATGCGGTAAGCCCGGCATTGGCGTTTTCCCAATCCAGCCAGGTCAACGGATTGTCCTGGCAGTAGGCGTTGTTATTACCGTGCTGGCTATGACCATGTTCGTCACCGGCCAGCAGCATCGGTGTCCCCTGAGACAGCAGTAGCGTTGTGAGCAGCGCATGTACACTGGCCCGACGGCGCTCAATAATGTCCAGGTTACCACCTAATCCTTCTATACCATGATTATTGCTATGGTTATTGCTAGTGCCGTCGCGATTTTCCTCACCATTGGCTTCGTTATGCTTATTATTGAAGCAAACGCAGTCACGCAGCGTGAAGCCATCGTGCGCCGTCACCAGATTCACCGCAGCCGACGGGCTACGCCCCCCTCGCGCAAAAACGTCGCTGGAGGCGGCAAAACGTTGGGCAAACTCGCCCAACGAGAGATTTTCCTGCAACCAAAAACGGCGCATTGCATCGCGAAAATGGTCGTTCCATTCCACAAACGGCGGCGGGAAATTACCCACCTGATAACCGCCCATCCCGATATCCCACGGCTCAGCAATCAGCTTCACCGCAGACAGAACCGGGTCGTGTTTAATGGCTTCAAACAGTGGCGCATCCTGACGAAATTCCGGCGTACGCCCCATAATGGTCGCTAAATCGAAGCGAAAACCATCAACATGGCAGACATCTACCCAAAAACGCAGGCACTGACGGGCATACTCCACGCCGCCAGAATGACTGAGGTTGAGCGTGTTTCCACACCCCGTCCAGTTATGGTAATCACCATCTTCCCTGATCCAATAATAGCTACAGTTATCAATTCCGCGCAGCGAGAAGGTCGGACCATCAAGGTCAATCTCCGCGCTGTGGTTCAGCACAACGTCAAGAATCACTTCAATTCCGGCGCGGTGCAGCGCTTTTATGGCATCGCGAAATTCATCCAGCGCGCGCTCGGGCGAACTGGCGTAGCGCGGGTCGAGGGCAAACATCGCCATCGGGTTGTAGCCCCAGTAATTGCTTAGCCCCATGCGTTGCAGGCGCGGTTCGCTGGCAAAATGCGCTACTGGCATCAGCTCCAGCGCGGTAATACCCAACGTCTTGAAGTAGTTAAGCATCACCGGGTGAGCGAGTGCTTTGTAGGTGCCGCGAATTTCCTGCGGAATCCCCGGATGGCGATAGGTCAGCCCCTTTACATGCGCTTCGTAGATGACGGTTTTGCCCCACGCGGTACGCGGTGGTGCGTCGTCTTCCCACTGATAATCCAGCGCAGCCACGACCGATTTCGGCGCGATCGCTGCACTGTCGCTGTTATCCGGCTGCTGATGCCCGCCGTGCAGGGTTGGATCATCGTTCAGCGTGCCATCGACCCGAAAGCAGCATGGGTCGATAAGCAGTTTCGCCGGGTTAAAGCGGTGGCCCTGCGCGGGGTCCCACGGCCCGTGGACGCGATAGCCATAACGCAGCCCCGGGCGCGCTTTTGGCAGATATCCGTGCCAGACATCACCACTGCGCGCAGGTAAGTCGTAGCGCGACTCGTTGCCCTGCGCATCGAACACGCAGAGTTCCACCCGCTCAGCATGGGCAGAGAAGAGCGTGAAATTCACGCCCTTGCCGTCATAGCGCGCGCCTAACGGCGTGGGTGTTCCTGCTGCGAGTACGGTCATTCCCCCTCCCGGACCAGCCAGATAGTCGACAGCGGCGGCAGCGTCAGGCTCAGGGAGTGCTCACGACCGTGGCTGGCAATATGGTCACTGTGCACCACGCCGCCATTCCCGGCATTACTGCCGTGATAGTGTGCCGAATCAGTATTCAGCTCTTCTCGCCAGCTACCCGGCTGATTGATACCAAAGCGATAATCATGGCGCGGCACCGGCGTAAAGTTACTGGCGACGATCAGCTCATTGCCTTGCTTATCACGACGCACAAAGATAAAGACCGAACGCGCGTGGTCATCGACCACCAGCCATTCGAAGCCGTACGGGTCAAAATCCAGCTCGTGCAGCGCTTTATGGTGGCGATAAGTGTGGTTCAGGTCGCGAACCAAACGCTGAACACCGTGGTGCCAGTTGTCGCCGCCTTCCAGCAGATGCCAGTCGAGACTGCCGTCGTGGTTCCACTCGCGCCCCTGAGCAAACTCATTGCCCATAAACAGCAGCTTTTTACCCGGGAAGGCGAAGAGCCAGCCGTAGTAGGCGCGCAGGTTGGCAAACTTCTGCCAGGCATCGCCCGGCATACGGTCGAGAATCGATTTCTTGCCGTGGACGACTTCATCATGCGACAGAGGCAGCACGAAGTTTTCCGTGTAGTTATAAAGCAGCCCAAAGGTCATTTTGTCGTGATGATACTGACGATAGACCGGGTCAAGCTTCATGTAGTCGAGCGTGTCGTGCATCCAGCCCAGATTCCACTTGTACCAGAAACCCAGGCCGCCGGTTTCCTGCGGGCGCGAAACGCCGGGAAAATCGGTCGACTCTTCTGCCATACTTACCGCACCGGGTACCTGCTCACCCAGCACGCGGTTGGTATTGCGCAGGAATTCAATCGCTTGCAGGTTTTCGCGGCCACCAAATTCATTGGGGATCCACTCGCCCTCTTTACGGCTATAGTCGCGGTAGATCATGGAAGCTACCGCATCCACGCGCAGTGCATCGATGCCAAAGCGTTCTATCCAGTACAGCGCATTACCCGTCAGATAGTTGCTGACTTCACGGCGGCCATAGTTGTAAATCAGGGTATTCCAGTCCTGATGGTAGCCTTCACGCGGGTCATCATGTTCGTAGAGTTTGGTGCCATCGAACTCCGCCAGCGCAAAGTCATCCGACGGGAAATGGCCAGGCACCCAGTCGAGAATCACGTTCAGACCGGCAGCGTGCGCGGCATTGATAAAGTAACGGAAATCTTCGCGCGTACCGAAACGGCGCGTCGGTGCGTATAATCCGGTTGGCTGGTAGCCCCAGCTTCCGTCGAACGGATGCTCGTTAACAGGCAGCAGCTCCAGATGGGTGAAGCCCATCCATTTAGCGTAAGGCACTAACTGGTCTGCCAGCTCACGATAGCTCAGCCAGAAGTTGTTATCCGTATGGCGACGCCAGGAACCGAGATGCACTTCATAAATGGAAATCGGCGCATCGAAGCCATTTGCTTTCTTACGCTCTTCCGTCTGCACCACTTTTTCCGGCAGGCCGCAAATCAGCGATGCCGTTTCGGGGCGCATCTGGGCTTCGAAGGCGTAGGGGTCCGCTTTGATACGAAGCTGACCATGTGCGTCAATCATCTCAAACTTATAGAGCTGACCATTATGTGCGCCGGGCACAAACAGTTCCCAAATCCCCGTTTCTTTACGCAGACGCATCGGATGACGACGACCATCCCAGTAGTTGAACTGCCCGACCACAGAGACGCGACGGGCATTCGGGGCCCACACCGAGAAACGCGTGCCGGTAACGCCGTCCATTGTGTCGGCATGCGCACCCAGCGTCTCGTACGGACGCAGGTGCGTGCCTTCAGACAACAGCCATGCGTCCATCTCCTGCAGCAGCGGGCCGAAGCGATAAGGGTCGTCGATCAGATTCTGCTGACCATGCCAAACCACCGCCAGTTGATAACGAAATGGATTTTTACGTCGCGGCAGAACGCCGCAAAAGAAACCGCGCGAGTCTAAACACTCGAGCTTACCGACTTTACGCCCGGTTTTCGGTTCGATAACCCAGACATCAGTCGCATCAGGTAAAAGCGCCCGGACTTCCAGCCCTGCTTCGGTACTATGCATACCCAAAACGGAAAAAGGATCCGCAAAATGGCCAGCAATTAGCGCGTTAATCACGTCTCTATCAATACGATCGGACATGGTTCATCATCCTGTTATATGAGTGTCGTCTCGTTCCAGTTATGTGGACGACATTTTTGACCTGCACGGCACAGCACAATGTGCTTCCTCTCTGCACCGCCCAACCTTCAGCCAAGGTCACAAATATGGAACCTTGCTTACAGCATAGCCAACGCTTTATTTAACCTCAGAGAAAAATGAATACATTCGCGTTTACTCCTTGTAGTACGCAAAACCTATCAGATGTAAACAGGGGGGCATAAAGCCCCCCTGAGAATATTAAGCCAGCTGGCGCAGCATGCGGCGCAGCGGTTCTGCTGCCCCCCACAATAACTGGTCACCGACAGTGAAGGCGGAGAGATACTCCGGCCCCATGTTCAGTTTACGCAAACGCCCAACCGGCGTGGTCAGCGTGCCGGTGACCGCCGCTGGGGTCAGCTCGCGCATGGTGATGTCACGATCGTTCGGGATGACTTTCGCCCACGGGTTGTGAGCCGCCAGCAGCTCTTCAACGGTGGCGATAGAAATATCTTTTTTTAGTTTCAGCGTGAAGGCCTGGCTGTGACAACGCAGCGCGCCGACACGGACACACAGGCCGTCAACCGGGATGGTGGACGGCGTAGCGAGGATTTTGTTGGTCTCGGCCTGGCCTTTCCACTCTTCACGGCTCTGGCCGTTATCGAGCTGTTTGTCGATCCACGGGATCAGGCTACCTGCCAGCGGTACACAGAAGTTATCGACCGCCAGATCGCCACTGCGCGTCAGCGCGGTGACTTTGCGTTCGATATCGAGAATAGCGGAAGCCGGGTTCGCCAGTTCATCGGCGACGTGATTGTGCAGTTGGCCCATTTGGGTCAGCAGTTCACGCATATGACGCGCACCGCCGCCGGAAGCCGCCTGATAAGTAGCAACGGACGCCCACTCCACCAGGTCGTTAGCGAACAGGCCGCCTAAGGACATCAGCATCAGGCTGACGGTGCAGTTGCCGCCCACAAAGGTTTTCACACCGTTGTTCAGGCCATCGGTGATGACTTTCTGGTTGACCGGGTCAAGAATGATAATGGCATCATCTTTCATGCGCAGCGAAGAAGCCGCGTCAATCCAGTAGCCCTGCCAGCCGCTTTCACGAAGCTTTGGATAGATTTCGTTGGTATAATCGCCGCCCTGGCAGGTGACAATAATGTCCAGGGCCTTCAGCGCGTCAAGATCGTAAGCATCCTGCAGCGTACCACCGGTGGTGGTGCCAAAAGACGGCGCCGCCTGCCCAAGCTGGGAGGTGGAGAAGAAGACCGGGCGAATGGCGTCAAAATCGCGCTCTTCCACCATGCGTTGCATGAGTACAGAGCCGACCATTCCACGCCAGCCGATAAAACCAACATTTTTCATAACGTTTTTTCCTGCAGAGATGTGCTGTTAATGCCACCAGATCCGGTGCGACATCCTTCACATTACAAAAAGCAGCCAAAGTCGCAAGTGAAATTAATCAATGATTGCAAAGCAATCAGAAATGCAACTTATTACCCCCATTTTGGGAGCCAACACGCGCCACTTCGGAAACCTTTCCATCGGCTACGTGTTTAGCAGAAAATCCGCAATGATTATCAGGGAATTTAGGTTATGAATGAAATCTTTTCTGCATCCGTTTTGTTGATCCTGATTATGGATCCATTAGGAAACTTGCCGATTTTTATGTCGGTATTAAAACACACGGAACCCAGGCGCCGCAGGGCGATCATGATACGTGAGCTTTTAATCGCACTTCTCGTCATGCTGATTTTCCTGTTCGCCGGCGAGAAGATTTTGGCCTTTTTGAACCTGCGTGCCGAAACGGTTTCTATCTCTGGCGGCATCATTCTGTTTTTGATTGCCATTAAGATGATATTTCCGAGTAGTTCCGAAAATAGTTCCGGTTTACCGGCGGGTGAAGAGCCGTTTATTGTGCCGCTCGCCATTCCGCTGGTCGCCGGGCCGACCCTTCTGGCGACGTTAATGCTGCTCTCGCATCAATATCCCAACAATATAAGCCACCTCGTTATCGCGTTACTGATTGCCTGGGGCGGCACGGTAGCGATTCTGCTGCAATCGTCGCTGTTCTTACGACTGCTGGGCGAGAAAGGCGTGAACGCACTGGAGCGCCTGATGGGGCTGATTCTGGTAATGATGGCAACCCAGATGTTCCTGGACGGCATTCGGATGTGGATGAAGGGCTGATAGCCCGGACCGAAGCCGGGTGGCGGCTACGCCTTACCCAGCCTACAACAATTTCGCCACCCCGCAGGCCCGGCAAGCGAAGCGCCACCGGGCATTTTCGCCAATAAAAAAGGGCTTCCATCAGGAAGCCCTTTCGCAATAACGTTCTGTAAAACCTAGCTCAGCAGGGTAAACGCAATCATACCGACAATCGCGCCCACGGTACCGAGGATGGTTTCCATCATGGTCCAGGTTTTCAGCGTCTGTGCTTCGGTGGCGTTGGTGAATTTACCGAACAGCCAGAAACCAGCATCGTTCACGTGGCTGACCACAATCGAGCCGCCCGCGATACAGATAGAGAGTGCCGCCATCTGCGCGCCGTTGTAGTTCAACTGCTCAATTACCGGCATCACCAGACCCACCGCCGTCAGACAAGCAACCGTGGCGGAACCCTGAATGATACGTACCGCAGCCGCCAGGATGAAGCAGGTCAGCGCAATCGGCAGACCCATACCGGTCAGCGCTTCGCCCAGTGCCGGGCCCACGCCGGAGTCAACCAGAACCTGTTTGAACACGCCGCCTGCACCGATAACCAGCAGGATAATGCCCGCAGGTTGCAGCGCGTGACCACAGATTTCCATCACTTTGTCTTTCGCCATACCCTGACGATACGCCAGGCCATAAATAGCAACCAGACACGCAATCAGGATTGCGGTGAAGGGGTGACCGATAAATTCAAACCATTCGTATGCGGTAGAACCTTCAGCGACAAAACGCGCCGCAATGGTTTTCAGGCCAACCAGAACCAGCGGCAGCAAAATCAACGCGAGGCTGAAACCGAACGATGGCATTTTGCCTTCGCCCAGGTGCGGCTCGGTGATGTCTTCCGGAATGCTCAGCTCAACGTAGCGGCTGATAAAGTTGCCCCACAGCGGGCCGGCGATGATCATGCCCGGGATCGCCGCGCACAGACCAATCAGGATCATCCAGCCGAAATCGGCGTGCATCTGGGAAGCCAGCAGCATCGGTGCAGGCCCAGGCAGCAGGAACGCCGCCGCTGCCGCAACACCGGCAAACAGAGGAATCACCAGTTTCACCAGGTTCGTCCCGGTGTGACGCGCCATAGAGAACGCGACGCTAATCAGAAGCACAATCGCCACTTCGAAGAACAGCGGCAGTGCACAAATCAGACCCGCCAGGCCAATCGCATAGTGCGCGCGGTTGTGGCCAAAAGATTTCAGCATTTTGACGGCAATCTGATCGACTGCGCCCGTTTCATGCAGAATTTTGCCGAACATCGCGCCCAGCGCGACCACGATAGCCAGGAAGCCCAGCGTACCGCCCATCCCTTTTTCCATGGTTTGCGCGATCTTAATCAGCGGCATACCCGAGAAAAGACCTGCACCAATAGAAACCACCATCAAAGCCAGGAAGGCGTGCATACGCGCCTTCATGACTAAAAACAACAGCAGCAGAACAGAGCCTACTGCTGTTAAAACCAGCGTTAAAGTTGTCACGCGTTACTGCCTTTGTTAATCACTTCAATAGTACTGTTGATAACGCCTTCCAGCGGCTGATCGATATCAACCACCAGCACATCACGTTCATCCGCATTCGGTTCCTGCAGCGTTTCGAACTGCGTCACCAGCATTTGCGTTTTGAAGAAGTGACCTTTGCGCGCCTTCAAACGGCTTTCGATCAGATCGAAATCGCCTTTCAGGTACACGAAGGAGAGATTCGGGTTACCTTCACGCAGAATGTCGCGGTACGCTTTTTTCAGCGCAGAGCAGACAATCAGGGAAACTTTGTTAGTACGTTGCATGGCGAATGCGGCGTCGTTCAGCGCTTGCAGCCACGGTTTACGGTCGTCGTCGTTCAGCGGTTCGCCGGAGGACATTTTGACGATGTTGCAACGCGGATGAAGGAAATCGCCATCAAGAAACGCGGCATTCAGTCGATGCGCCACTTCACTGGCGACTGCGGATTTACCACTGCCAGATACGCCCATCAGAACGTAGACATGGTGATCATGATTAGTCGTGCTCAAAGCGTCCTCCTGCTGGACACAAGAATTTGTTACGGGTAACTGTTATCGGTAACATTGTCATGCCGGACCAGTGGAGAAGCAATCACCATTCGTGCCGGAAATGAATATGTGTGATCTAGTTCAAATTTGTCAGGGCTAAATTGAACCGCCCGGTGACAAAGTGAAACCTAAATCTAACATTTTAGGCGTAACTGCTTCACCTCGGATCCGCGCTAACAGGCGTTCCGCGCCAATGCGCCCCATCCGCTCACGCGGCGTCAGGACGCTTGCCAGGCGGGGTTCCATCACTTGCCCAATGTCATGACCGTGGAAACCGGCGATGGCGATATCATCAGGAATACGTAAGCCCAGACGCTGGCACTCAAAGGATGCGCCCACCGCAAGGTCATCGTTGGTACAGAAGATGCCGTCAAGCTGCGGATATTCGCGACGCGCCTGGCGCATCAGCTCAATCCCAGACGAGTATGAGGATGACTGCTCGACCATCACGCTGTAAGGCACTAACCCGGCGTCAAGCATCGCCTGCTCGTAACCCTTCTGTTTGATGATAGTACGTTCATCGAGACGCGCGCCAAGATAGGCGATATGCCGATGGCCGCGTGCAATAATCGCCGCCGTCATCTGCCGCGCGGCTTCGAAGTTATCGAAACCAACCGCGATGTCCAGGCATGGCGATTTGCTGTCCATCAGTTCGACAACCGGAATGCCTGCAACTTCGATCATCTTCAGAGTACGCGGCGTATGCGAACGCTCGGTAAGGATCAGGCCGTCAATATTCCACGACAACATCGATTCCAGACGCTCCTGCTCCAGTTCCGGTTTATAGCCGTAGTGCGCAAGCATCGTCTGATAACCATAGGCGTCGGTCACACTTTCAATGCCGCGAAGCACTTCAGCGAAAACCTGGTTGGTTAAGGAAGGAAGGAGAACGCCAACCGCACGGCTGGTCGCATTGGAGAGAATATCGGGGGCACGATTAGGAATATAACCCAGCTCATCCAGGGCCTGAGCAATTTTACCTCGCAGTGCGACGGAGACCTGCTCCGGATTGCGTAAGAAACGGCTGACCGTCATTTTGGTCACGCCAACGCGATCGGCCACATCCTGAAGTACGGGTCTTTTCTTTTTCATCGTCCTGAGAGAAATAAAAGTGAAACATCCTCTCAGTTTACCACGGAGACAAAAGAACCTCCCCGGTTGATTGGGGAGGTTCTCTTATTTATTTACGCGTTATTATACTGGCGGCAGATCGAAGAGCAGAATTTCGCTTTCGCTGTCAGCATGAACAGAAATCGCCTGCTCATCCCAAATCGCCAGGCCATCGCTGGTGGTGGCTTTGGTACCATTGATGGTGACGTTACCTTTTACCACCTGAATCCACACGCGGCGGTCAGCGGCAATCTGATGCACCGACTGTTCATCTTTCGCCAGCGCCCAGCGGTAAAGTTCCATATCCTGGTGCACTTTCAGCGAACCCTCACGCGCATCCGGTGACAGCACCAGTTGTTTACCCTGCTCGGCATCAAAGCGACGCTGTTCGTAGCGCGGCGTAATACCGGTTTCTTCTGGAATGATCCAGATTTGATACAGACGCAGACGGTCAGTGTTGCTTGGGTTGTACTCGGAGTGACGTACACCGGTACCCGCGCTCATAATCTGGAACTCACCCGCCGGAACCTGTTCTTTGTTGCCCATGCTGTCCTGGTGTTCAACGGCGCCTTCCAGTACATAGGTCAAAATTTCCATATCTTTATGCGGGTGCGTACCGAACCCCTGGCCTGCGTCAATCACGTCATCGTTGATGACGCGCAGTGCCGAGAAGCCCATAAAATTCGGGTCGTAATAGTTAGCAAACGAGAAGGTATGCCAGGAATCCAGCCAACCATGATTTGCATGACCACGTTCATTTGCTTTGCGTAAGAAAATCATTTGTTACCCCCTCATGTTTTGATGGAGTAAGTGTGGCCCTAAACCGCCTGGGATGATAGTGGGTGAAAATTGACTCCTCTGTTCAAAAAATGTGAACAAGAATAGAGGAGTCGTAACATCTTATCTGGCGAGGGCAATCGTGGCTGGTGAAGCCTGTTCGAAGGCACGTTCGAGGATCTCAAGATTCGCCAGAGCTTCAGATTCCTTGACGTAATTCGGCGCGCCCTGAGTAAGGGTTTGATACAGCGCATCGTAGACGCGGCCATAGTCGCCGGTTTCCGGTTTGACTTCTTCTTTTACCGTCACGCCTTCATCGTTAACGTACTCAAGCTGCCCAATGGAGTCATCAGCCGCAAAGCCCGGTTCACCCGGCATAATATTGGCTTTGAGGCTGGTTTCCTGCTGGTCGATGCCGTATTTCAGGTACGAGCCTTTGGTGCCGTGCACGATAAATTTCGGGTAATCGATTTTCACCAGGTGGCTGGTTTTGACGATGGCCTTCAGATCGCCGTAGAAAAGCTGCGCTTCAAAGGTGTCGTCCGGGTTGGCTTTATTACGCAGGCTACGGATGTCATAAGCGACGTGATCCGGGCGGCCAAACAGGGAAATAATCTGATCCATCGTATGCACGCCAAGGCCATAAAACGCGCCGTCCTGCGGTAACCCTGGTTTGGTTTCCGCAACCGGGCGGAAATAGTCAAAGTGGCTTTCGATTTCCACGATATCGCCGAGCTTGCCACTCTCAATCGCCTTTTTCGCAGTCAGGAAGCAGGAGTCAAAGCGACGGTTCTGATATGGCGTAACGGTCAGCCCTTTGCTTTTCGCCAGCGCAAACAGTTCTTTCGCTTCGGCAAGCGTGGGGGTGAACGGCTTTTCGACCAACACGTTTTTCCCGGCTTCCAGCGCGCGCTTCGCGTAGTCGAAGTGGCTATCAGCGTGGGTACACACCACCACCAGCTTCACTTCGGGGTCATTGAGCACTTCATCCAGGTCGCTGGTGAAGTGAATGTGAGAATACTGCGGATGCTGCTCTTCCGGCTTCGCGCTGCGACGATAGATATGCGCCACGTGCCAGCTGTCTTTGCGGTTCAGAACATAGGGAAGATGATAGCGGGTGGTGCTTTTACCAAAACCAATGAATGCACAATGTAGGGCCATGATGTCGTCCTTTAAAGGTATCTGGTTACACCATAGCGCAAAGCGAAGAGAGACAAAATGAGGAAGTTTGGACAAGGAATGACACCAATGCCCGTGCACCAGCCGTCGGCGTCGCAGCCAGTTTGTTCACGGCCTGCGCGCAGCAACCGGAGCGTACTTAATGTACTGAGGATGGCGAGCACAGCCCGGGAACAAAATGGCAAGTAAGCCAGGCTGGAACAATCCCCAAAAAAAAAGCCAGCACGCGGCTGGCTAAAGTAATACTGGAAGCAATGTGAGCAATGTCGTGCTTTCAGGTTCTCCCTCAGGGGTCTTCCTGAATGCAGGACAATAATAATCATTCTCATTCGCACTTGTCCAACACTTTTTGCAAAAAATGTCAGTTGACTCCGCTTTTAAAGTCAATGATGTTGAAAGGGATAATCCCCCCACAGAGGAAACAAGGAATGAGTGAGATAGTAATACGCCACGCGGAACCTAAAGATTACGCTGCCATTCGGCAGATCCACGCCCAACCGGAGGTGTATTACAACACGCTACAGGTTCCCCATCCTTCTGAGCAAATGTGGGAAGCGCGTCTCGCCGACCAGCCCGGCATCAAGCAGCTGGTCGCCTGCATTGACGACACGGTGGTCGGGCATCTGTGTATCGACGTAGCGCAACGCCCACGTCGCAGCCATGTGGCCGATTTCGGCATTTGCGTTGATGCTGGCTGGCAAAACCGCGGCGTCGCCAGTGCGTTAGTGCGCGAGATGATTGATATGTGCGACAACTGGCTGCGCGTAGAGCGTATAGAGCTCACCGTGTTTGTCGATAACGCCCCGGCGGTTGCGGTGTATAAGAAGCACGGATTTGAAATTGAAGGCACCGGGAAGAAGTACGGGCTGCGCAACGGCGAATATGTGGATGCGTATTTTATGGCGCGAGTGAAAGGCGTTCGTGCGGCCTGATGCCCTCACCCCGGCCCTCTCCCACAGGGAGAGGGTTAGGGTGAGGGGGGTTAAATTCAGTACCCCGCCGCCAAATCATCCACCGAACGCGGGTCAGACGCGCCATACAGCGTGCCATCTGGCCCTACCATAATGCTCTGCGTACTGCCCATCGCCTCTTTCAGGGCCACTTTCTGCCCCTTCTGCTCAAGCAACTTCAACGTATCCGGGCTAAAGCCCTTCTCCACGCGCAGTTCATCCGGCAGCCACTGGTGGTGGAATCGCGGTGCGTTAGTGGCTTCGGCGACATTCATCCCATAATCGATGGTATTCACCACCATTTGCAGCACCGTGGTGATAATCCGGCTGCCGCCAGGGCTACCGGTAACCAGCCAGGTTTTGCCGTCTTTCACCACAATCGTTGGCGACATCGACGACAACGGACGCTTCTTCGGCCCAACCGCGTTCGCGTCACCGCCGACCAGACCATAAACGTTCGGCACGCCTGGCTTGGCGGAGAAATCATCCATCTGGTTATTCATCAGAATGCCGCTGTTCCCGGCAACAATCCCGGTACCGAAGGTGGTGTTCAGTGTATAGGTCACCGCCACCGCGTTACCGTCTTTATCCACCACTGAGAAATGGGTGGTTTGATTACTCTCGTAAGGCGCGAGCTTGCCAGGACGAATTTCGCTGGAGGGTTTCGCCTTGTTGACGTCAATCTGTTCGGCTATCGACTTCGCATAGGCTTTGCTGGTCAGCGCCTGCCACGGCACCTTCACAAAATCGGGGTCGCCAAGATATTCCGAGCGATCCGCATAGGCGCGCTTCTCAGCTTCCGCCATCACCTGCATGGCGTCAGCGCTGCCAAAGCCATATTTATGCATGTCGAAATTTTCGAGAATATTGAGGATTTGCACAATGTGGATCCCACCAGAAGACGGCGGCGGCATCGAGAAGACCTGATAACCGCGATAATCACCGCTGATTGGCGTGCGCTCTACCGCTTTGTACTCCGCAAGATCCGCTTTGGTGATAAGCCCACCGTGTTTGTGCATCTCGTCGGCAATCTGATCGGCGATAACACCTTTATAAAACGCATCCGGGCCGTTTTCAGCAATCATCTCCAGGCTTTTCGCCAGATCTTTCTGTACCAGCTTGTCGCCCTTTTTCAGCGGCTCACCGTCTTTCCAGAAAATCGCTTTACTGTTTTCATGGTTGGGAATGACTTCACTGCCGTAGGTTTTGAGATCGTCGGCCAGCGCGTCGTTCACCACAAAGCCATCGCGCGCCAGTTTGTACGCGGGCTGAACCACTTTATTGAGCGGCAGCGTGCCGTACTTTTCCAGCGCCAGTGAGAAACCCGCCACCGTGCCCGGCGTGCCGGAGGCCAGATGTGAGGTCAGCGATTTTTTGCTGTCCGGGTTGCCGTGATCATCGAGGAACATATCGCGCGTAGCCTGGGCGGGGGCCATTTCACGGAAGTCGATAGCCGTTGTCTTCCCGTCTTTGGTGCGCAGCAGCATAAATCCACCGCCGCCCAGGTTCCCGGCTTGCGGATGCGTCACCGCCAGCGCATACCCCACCGCCACGGCCGCATCAACGGCATTACCGCCCTCTTTCAGGATTTGCACCCCGACCTGGGTGGCGAGCGCGTCCACCGACGCCACCATCCCCTGATGCGCGCGCACCGGGTGAAAAACATCTTCCTCTACGCCATAAGATACCGGTGGTGCAGCAGGCTCGGTCGTCGCTGCCGCCACGGCAAAACTCCCTCCGGCGGTCAGCGCAGCAATCGCCAGCCAACGCGCAATCGTCTGTTTCATCATCGTTGTTCTCCAAAATTGGGGTAACAGGTCCCGTTTAAGCCTGGTTCAAAACTCCTAAATAATCATCGTTATGGCGAAAACGAGGTAAACTTAAGTGATCCCTCAGAAGGGAGGAGAGACAATGAAACGATTATTGATTCTGGCGGCACTGCTTCCGTTTGCCGCTTCAGCGCAGCCGCTTAATACCACCAACAACCCCAATCTGCCGGATTACAAAATTCCGAGCCAGCAGCGGTTACAGACCCAAATGAAATCGCAGCAGGTGCAGCAGAAAGGGATGCTGAATCAGCAGTTACAGACGCAGACACGCGTCCAGCAGCAGCAATTACAAACGCAGATGAATAATGACAGGCAGCGTATCCAGCAGGCCCAGCCGGGGGAGCGAAACCCCGCCGGTCAGCAAATGCTCCCCAATACTAACGGCGGGATGCTGAACCAGGGCGGGGCATCACGCAATAGCGATTCGATGCTGAATAATCAGCAACATATGCTGCCGCAACGGCAAAACGGCGACATGCTGAATAACAATCCGAATCTGCCGGTGAAAACGAATTTGCCCTAAGGCTGGAAATCCGGGCCGATAATATCAATGGCATCAGTGCAGATGCAGTTCACGCCCCAGCGCAGCAGTTGTGATGCGCGCTGGGGCCTGTTCACCGTGTACACCAGAATCTTCAGACCCGCCTCACGCAGGGCATCCACGCGCGCTTCATCCAGCAGTTTGTGGTTGAGGTGAATCGATACGCAGCCCAGCCGCGTGGTCAGTTCACGCCAGTCATCACGCCATTCATCAAGCAGTAAGCCGCGCGGCAATTCCGGTGCAACCTCCTGTGCCGCTTCCAGCGCATCAATTTCAAACGATGAGAGCAGCGGCGGCGTCATATCCGCCCACAGTTCACGCGCCGCCAGCGCCACGATTTTCCCTGTGAGTGGCCCGGTTCCGGTGGTCGGTTTGATTTCGATGTTCGCCATCATCCCGTATTCACGACAACGTTCCGCCACCTGCGAGAGCAGCGGTAGCGGTTCACCTTTGAATTCACCGCTAAACCAGCCACCCGCATCCACGCGCAGTAAATCGTGCCAGTTCAGTTCCCCCGCTACGCCCCAGCCGTTGCTGGTGCGTTCGAGGTTATCGTCGTGCAGCAGGAAAATTTCGCCGTCTTTCGACAATTTTACGTCGAACTCAATCATGGTGTGACCGTATCGCGCCCCCACATCAATCGCCGCCAGCGTGTTTTCCGGGGCCAGTCTGCCGCCGCCACGATGGGCCGCAACGTGGGGATAAGGCCAGTTACTCATATTCTTTGTCCTGTTTCGCCATCAAAAAGATGCAAATGATTGTCCGGCACATGCAGCCACAGCGTGCTGCCCGCCGTCGGGCGTTCCTGATGAGACAGACGCACCACCAGCTTTTGCGCGCCCCAGCGACCATGTGCGAGGTTATCCGCACCGAGCATCTCCAGCGTGTCCATCACCAACGGTATGCCGCCTTCCGCCTGCGAGCTTAACGCAATATGCTCCGGGCGGATACCGAGCGTCATTTTACGCCCGGCGTGCTGGCGAGCCTCACCCTTCAACGGTATCGTCAGGCCCTCTTCCAGTTCAAAGTGCGTGCCTTCGTTGTTGATACGCCCGGCCAGCAGGTTCATCGCCGGGCTACCGATAAAGCTCGCCACAAACAGGCTGGCGGGTTTTTCGTACACTTCAACCGGCGTACCAATCTGTTCGGCAACGCCGCCGTTCATCACCATCACCCGCTGGGCGAGGGTCATCGCCTCAACCTGATCGTGGGTCACGTACAGCGAAGTGGTTTTCAGGCGGCGATGCAGTTGTTGCAGCTCAAGGCGCATCTGCACACGCAGCTTGGCATCCAGATTCGAGAGTGGCTCATCGAACAGGAACACCGCTGGGTCGCGCACAATTGCGCGGCCCATCGCCACGCGCTGACGCTGACCGCCAGAAAGCTCGCGCGGGCGACGCTTGAGCAGGCCGTCCAGCTCCAGAATACGCGCGGCCTCTTTCACCCGCTCAGCAATCTGCCGTTTACCCATGCCGCGAATTTTCAACCCCCACGCCATGTTCTCTTCTACGCTCATATGCGGGTAGAGAGCGTAGTTCTGGAACACCATCGCAATGCCGCGATCTTTCGGCTCCATTTCGGTCACACGCTTGCCGTCAATCCAGATATCGCCACTGGTCGCCCGTTCAAGCCCGGCGACCATGCGCAGCAGCGTAGACTTCCCGCAGCCGGACGGCCCAACCATCACGATGAATTCGCCATCGGCCACGTCCAGCGTCAGCGGTTTAATGACCTGGGTTTTGCCATCCCAGCTTTTGGTTATTGCCTGTAATTTCAGTCCTGCCATCTTATTTCTCACTGTCCACTAAACCGCGTACAAAGGCACGCTGCATCACTAAAACAATCACCACGGGTGGGATAAGCGTTAATAACATCGCTGCCATCACCTGGTTCCATTGGGTTGTGCCTTCGCCGGTGGCGATCATGCCTTTGATACCCGCAACGGTGGTGCCGAGATCCACATCAGTGATGATCAGCAGCGGCCACAGATACTGGTTCCAGCCATAGATAAAGGTGATCACGAAAAGCGCCGCCAGATTGGTTTTCGACAGCGGGAAGACAATGTCGCGGAAGAAACGCATCGGCGAGGCGCCATCAATACGCGCGGCTTCCACCAGTTCGTCCGGGAGCGTCATAAAGAACTGACGAAACAGGAACGTCGCGGTTGCCGAGGCCATTAACGGCAGCGTTAGCCCGGCGTAGCTATCCAGCATCTTCAGGTTGGCAATGACCTCTACCGTCGGGAAGATACGCACTTCAACCGGCAGCATCAGCGTGATAAAAATCATCCAGAAAAAGAGGTTACGCAGCGGAAAGCGAAACCAAACAATCGCAAACGCAGAGAGCATCGAGACGGTGATTTTGCCCACCGTTATACTGAAGGCCATCACAAAACTGTTCAGCATCATTCGCCAGAACGGTGCGCTGTTCACGCCAACACCGTTCACCCAGATGTGGTGCACATTTTCCAGCAGATGCGTCCCTGGTATCAGCGTCATTGGCGTGGCAAATACCGCCTGATCATCCAGCGTCGCCGCCACGAAGGCGACGTACAGCGGGAAGAGAATGACCGCAATTCCCATAATCAACATCGTATGGCTGAATATCGTCAGCCCCGGACGGTTCTCAATCATTGGTAACGCACCTTACTTTCCACATAGCGGAACTGCACCACCGTCAGCACGATGACGAGGAACATCAGCACCACCGACTGCGCGGCGGAGGCCGAGAGATCCAGCCCGGTAAAACCTTCGCGGTAAATTTTATAAATCAGCGTGGTCGTCGCCTGCACCGGCCCGCCCGCCGTCGCGGCATCAATCACCGGGAAGGTGTCGAAGAAGGCGTAGACCAGGTTCACCACCAGCAGGAAAAAACTCACCGGCGCAATCAGCGGCAGGGCGAGCTTAAAGAAACGGCGAATCGGGCCGGCGCCATCAATGGCCGCCGCCTCTATCAGCGAACGCGGAATGGATTGCAGCGCGGCGTAGAAGAACAGGAAGTTGTAGCTGATTTGCTTCCACACCGAGGCGAACACCACAAGGAACATCGCCTGACCGCTGTTTTGCGCGTGGTTCCAGTCGTAGCCAAATTCGGCGAGGAAATGGGTGATCAACCCGCGTCCTGGGTTGAAGAGGAAAATCCACAACACGGCGGCGACGGCGGGCGCGACGGCGTAAGGCAGCAGCATCAGCGTTTGATACAACCGACTGCCGCGCACGATGTATTCCACCAGCGCGGCAAAAATAAGCGAAATCACCAGGCCGCTGACGGTCACCATGGTGCTGAATTTGATCGTCGTCCAGAAAGCATCGAGATAGTAGCTGTCCTGGAACAGGGTGACGAAGTTATCCAGGCCGACAAACTGGCTGGAAAAACCAAACGGATCGACGCTTTGCAGCGAGTACCACAGCGCTTCGCCCGCAGGCCAGATAAAGAAAATAACGGTGATAACCAACTGCGGGGCAACCAGCAAATAAGGCAGCCAGCGCGAGCGGAACACCGGACGGGATGATGACATAGTTGGACTCTTGGTTGAATTTGCCCCTCACCCCGGCCCTCTCCCTGAGGGAGAGGGTGAAAAAACGCGCCGATCTGTCCACTCTCCCCTGGGGAGAGGGTTAGGGTGAGGGGGAAAGTACGGATTAAGACTTCGTCGATTTCTCAAAGCGGCGCAGCATCTGATTCCCGCGCTCGACGGCAGAATCCAGTGCCTGCTGTGGGGTTTTCTTCCCGGTCCACACGCTTTCCAGCTCTTCATCGACAATGACGCGAATTTGCGGCATGTTGCCCAGACGCAGCCCTTTGGTGAACGGCAGCGGCGGCTTGTTCAACATCTGACGCGTCGCGGTATCCGCGCCCGGGTTCTTGTCGTAGTAGCCCTGTTCGCGGGTCAGGTCATACGCCGCGGTGGTGATTGGCAGATAACCGGTTTTCTGATGCCACTCGGCGGCATTTTCCGGCTTCGCCAGGAATTCGAGGAACTTCGCCACGCCGGTGTAGGTTTCTTTATCTTTGCCCTGCATCACCCACAGGCTTGCCCCGCCGATAATGGCGTTCTGCGGCGCGTCTTTGGCGTTCGCATCGTACGGCATCATGCCCACACCGTAGTTAAATTTGGCGTACTGACGGATATTCGCCAGCGAGCCGGAAGAGGCGGTAGTAATCGCGCAATCGCCGTTATAGAACTTCTCGGTCGATTCGTCTTTACGGCCGACGTAGCTGAAATCGCCCTTCTTGTTCATCTCCTGCAACAGCGCAATGTGTTGCACCTGTTCCGGTTTATTGAATTCCAGCACCGCATCCGCACCATCAAAACCGTTGTTTTTGCTGGCAAACGGCAGGCCGTTCCAGGCGCTGAAGTTTTCCAGTTGGATCCATCCCTGCCAGCCGCTGGCGTAGCCGCACTTCATCCCCGCCGCTTTCAGTTTTTCGGTATAGGCCGCTAAGTCCTGCCAGGTTTTCGGCGGCTGTTCCGGGTCCAGACCCGCTTTTTTGAAGGCGTCTTTGTTGTAGTAGAGGACAGGCGTTGAGCTGTTAAACGGCTGAGAAAGGAGATGCCCGGTTTTCGCGTCAGAGTAGTAACCGGATACCGTCGGCACAAACTGCGACTCATCGAAATTAATCCCGGCGTCTTTAAACACTTCATACACCGGCTTGATGGCTTTCGACGCCATCATCGTGGCGGTGCCCACTTCATACACCTGCAAAATCGCCGGGGCATTCCCGGTACGGAACGCGGCGATACCCGCACTCAGGTTCTGTTCGTAGTTACCCTTATAGATGGGCACAATTTTGTAATCCGGGTTGGCGGCATTGAAACGCTGCGCCAGAGAATCAACTTCTTTACCCAACTCCCCTTCCATCGAATGCCAGAACGGAATGTTAGTCACTGCCAGTGCCTGGCCAACAAATACCAGGCTGAGCGCCAATCCTGAGGCTGTATGTCGTAACAGTTTCATTGATTATCTCTCTTGTTGTTTCGAATGCGCGATTTCACGCGTTTTATGCTCGCGGGGGTAACATGACATGCTCGAATTACAGAAAAATAACGTTTTTATTACAAAAAAAAGATAGTCAGGCGTCAGAGGGATGGCAAGACGATGACGCTGCGGTGACAGGAAAATGGGAGGTGGGGCACGTATAAATACGATTCAGGCACAATAAAGCCGGGTGGCGACGTCGCCATACCCGGCCTGATGAGTATTGAAATTGTAGGCCCGGTAAGCGCAGCGCCACCGGGCATGTGCGTTACCCGCCCAAATACGCGCTTCTCACTGCTTCGTTCGCCAGCAGCGCATCGCCGGTATCTTCGAGCACCACGTGACCGTTTTCGAGCACGTAGCCGCGGTCAGCGAGTTTCAGCGCCTGGTTGGCGTTCTGTTCGACGAGGAAGATGGTCATCCCCTGTTCGCGCAGTTGTTCGATGGTGTCGAATATCTGCTGAATGATGATTGGCGCCAGGCCGAGCGACGGCTCATCCAGCAGCAGCAGGCGCGGGTTGCTCATCAGCGCGCGACCAATCGCCAGCATCTGTTGCTCACCGCCGGACATCGTACCCGCACGCTGGATTCGGCGCTCGTGCAGACGCGGGAAGAGTTCATATACCCACTTAATACGCTCCTGGAACTGATCGCGTTCGGCAAAGAAGCCGCCCATCGCCAGGTTCTCTTCCACCGTCATGCGCGAGAAGACGCGACGCCCTTCCGGGACAATCGCCACCGCTTCGCGCATGATTTTCGCCGTCTGCCAGTCGGTAATGTCTTTATCATCAAAGACGATGCGCCCGCTGGTGGCGCGCGGGTCACCACATAATGTTCCCAGCAGCGTGGTTTTCCCCGCGCCGTTGGCGCCAATCAGGGTGACGATTTCGCCCTGGTTGATATGCAGACTCACCTCATGCAGCGCCTGGATCTTGCCGTAGTGGGCATTGACCTTGTCAAAAGACAACATGACTTTTTCCATTTTATGCCTCACCTAAATACGCACGGATGACGTCCGGGTTGTTACGAATTTGCTCCGGCGTACCGTTCGCCAGCGGCGTGCCCTGATTCACCACGTAGATGCGGTCCGAAATGCCCATCACCAGCTTCATGTCATGCTCAATCAGCAAAATGGTGGTGTTGTGTGCGTTACGCAGTTCGGCAATCAGTTCGTCCAGCTCTTTGGTTTCTTTCGGGTTGAGGCCCGCAGCAGGCTCATCGAGCATCAGAATTTCCGGCTGCGTGACCATGCAGCGGGCAATCTCCAGACGACGCTGGTCACCGTACGCCAGGTTACTGGCCTGACGGTTAGCGTGTTCCAGCAGGCCAATACGCTCAAGCCAGGTCGCGGCGCGATCGAGCGCTTCGCTCTGAGCGCGGCGGAATGACGGGGTTTTCAGCAGGCCAGAGAAAACGCCGGTTTTCAATTGCTGATGCTGCGCCACCAGCAGGTTTTCAATTACCGTCATTTCACGGAACAGGCGCACGTGCTGGAAGGTACGCACCACGCCCATGCGGGCGATTTGCTGCCCCGGCAACCCTTCCAGGTGTTGGTCGCGCAGCATGATGGTGCCACCCGTCGGTTTGTAGAAACCGGTCAGGCAGTTAAAGACCGTGGTTTTCCCCGCACCGTTCGGGCCAATCAGAGAGACGATCTCCTGCGGGTGCAGCTCCAGATTGACGTTATTGACCGCCAGCAGGCCGCCAAAACGCATCATCAGACCGCTAACGGATAATAATGGCTGACTCATGCCTGCTCTCCTTTCGCTTTCCCGTTTTTCAACTTCATCTGCACACGGGTCATTGGCAGCAAGCCCTGCGGACGCCAGATCATCATCAGCACCATCAAACCACCCAGCATTAACATGCTGTATTCGTTAAAGTCACGCATCAGTTCACGCGAGACCACCAGCAGGATGGCCGCAAGAATAACGGCAAACTGCGAGCCCATCCCACCCAGTACCACAATGGCCAGCACAAACGCAGATTCGGCGAAGGTGAACGATTCCGGGCTGACAAAGCCCTGACGCGCGGCAAACAGCGTACCGGCAAAACCGGCGAACGCGGCGCTGATGGTAAAGGCCGTCAGCTTGATACGCGTCGGGCTCAGGCCCAGGGAGCGGCAGGCGATTTCATCTTCACGCAGCGCTTCCCACGCACGGCCCAGCGGCATACGCAGCAGGCGGTTAATCACGAACAGCGAGAACACCACCAGCAGCAGCGCCACCAGATAGAGCCAGATCACGCGATCGGACGGATCATACTTCACACCAAAGAAATTGCTGAAGGTATCCCAGCCGCCTTCGCGCGCGGAACGGCTGAACTCCAGGCCGAAGAAAGTCGGTTTAGGAATCTGGCTGATACCGTTCGGGCCACCAGTCACTTCGGTATTATTGAGCAGCAGAATACGGACGATCTCCCCAAAACCTAAAGTGACAATCGCCAGATAGTCACCGCGCAGGCGCAGTACCGGGAAGCCGAGCAGGAAGCCCGCCGCCGCAGAAACCAGCCCCGCCAGCGGTAAACAGGTCCAGAAACCAAGGCCGTAATAGTGATTCAGCAGCGCAAAGGTGTACGCACCAATGGCGTAAAAACCGCCGTAGCCCAGCACCAGCAGGCCAGAGAGGCCAACAACCACGTTCAGACCGAGGCCGAGAATAATGTAAATCATGGTCAGGGTGGCGATATCCACCGTACCGCGCGAGACCATAAACGGCCATGCCACGGCAATCACCAGCAGCGCCACGAGGAACAGCTTCTGTTTAACGGTGGAGCCGTCAATCGCCGGCAGAACAAACTTCGGCCCGGAGACGTTTTTCAGGGTGCTCTGGAAGACAGGGCGCAGCAACTGGAAGAAGAAAACCACTGCCGTGCCGATGTAAACCCACTGCCAGCGAATATCCGCCGCTGAGCCCACCACCAGTTTGGTGCCATCCAACTGTAACTGAACGCCCATAAAGACGCCCGCCAGAATAAAGAACATGACGGCAGAGAGCAGCGCCATTGCAAAATGCATCGGTTTCATACTTTCTCTACCTCCGGACGACCCAGAATACCGGTCGGCATCACCAGCAGCACCAGAATCAGCAGGGCAAATGACACCACATCTTTATATTCAGTACTCAAATAAGCAGAAGAGAGCGCCTCGGCGATACCGAGGATCAGGCCGCCAATCATCGCGCCAGGAATACTGCCGATCCCGCCCAGCACTGCCGCGGTGAAGGCTTTCATCCCGGCCATAAAGCCGATATACGGGTTAATCACGCCGTAGAACTGGCCGAGCAGCACGCCCGCCACCGCCGCCATCGCCGCACCAATCACGAAGGTGAGTGCAATCACGCGGTCAGTGTTGATACCCAGCAGGCTCGCCATTTTCAGGTCTTCCGAACAGGCACGACAGGCGCGGCCCATGCGGGAATAGCGGATAAACAGCGTCAGCGCCAGCATGGAAATAAAGGTCACGATCCAGATAACCAGCTGCATGGTAGTGATGCTGGCCGAGAAGTTTTCGCTGCTGCCAATCGTCCACTGACCGTTAAACAGGCTTGGCAGCGCGACGTCACGCGAGCCTTCTGTCAGGCTAACGTAGTTTTGCAGGAAGATGGACATCCCGATGGCAGAGATGAGCGCGATCAGGCGCTTAGAGTTACGCACCGGCCGATAGGCGACACGTTCAATACTCCAGCCGTAGGCGCTGGCGATAATAATCGCACCGATAAACCCGGCGGCAACCAGCAGCCAGCTGGTATCAATCCCCATCATCATCAGGGCGGCGATGATCATAAAAGAGACATAGCTGCCGATCATATACACCTCGCCGTGGGCGAAGTTAATCATGCCGATAATGCCGTAAACCATGGTGTAACCGATGGCGATCAATGCATAGGTGCTTCCCAGCGTAACGCCGTTAAACATCTGCTGCATGAAATAGAGAAACTGCTCTGACATAGAATGACCTTTTTCAACCCCTCCGGGTGTTGCGCCCGGAGGGTGGGATGACAGTTACTTCGCCGGGGTTGATGAGCCGTCGGCGTGCCACTGGAAGACACCAAATTCAAATCCCTTCAGATCGCCTTTTTCATCCCATTTCAGCGGCCCAATCACGGTGTTCGCACCGTTTGCTTTCAAATCTTTTACCAGCGCCAGCGGCTCTTCGCTGCCGGTACGCTCCATCGCAGTTGCCAGAGACTGCACCGCCGCGTAGGTGATCCACACATACGGGCCGCTCGGATCTTTCTTCTGCGCCTTCAGTGCATCCACAATCGCTTTGTTGGCCGGTTCCTGGTCATAGCGTTTCGGCATAGTCACCAGCATGCCTTCTCCGGCATCGCCCGCGATGTTAGAGAGTGATGCGTTGCCCACGCCTTCCGGCCCCATAAACTGGGTTTTCAGGCCGACGGAACGCGCCTGGCGCAGCATTTGCCCCATTTCCGGGTAGTAGCCGCCGAAGTAAACGAAATCGATATTCTCTTTTTTCAGACGTGCGATCAGCGCCGAGAAATCTTTCTCACCCGCAGTAATACCGTCGAAGAAGACGATATTGGCTTTACCCGCTTTCAGACCATCCTGCACGGAACGCGCCAGGCCTTCACCGTACTGCTGTTTGTCGTGGATGATAGCGATACGCTGCGGTTTCACCTTCTCCAGAATATATTTCGCGGCGGTCGGGCCCTGAGAGGAGTCAAGACCGGCGGTGCGCATGATGTGCTGATAGCCACGCTGTGTCAGTTCCGGGTTGGTTGCGCCCGGCGTGATCATCAGAATGCCTTCATCTTCATAGATGTCGGAAGCCGGCTGCGTCGAGGAGGAGCAAAGGTGACCGATAACGTACTGAATGCCGTCATTGACGATTTTGTTAGCCACGGCAACGGCCTGTTTCGGGTCGCACGCGTCGTCATACTCCACGCCAACCAGTTTATTGCCTTTAATACCGCCTTTGGCGTTGATGTCTTTAATCGCCTGACGCGCGCCGTTGAACTCCATGTCACCCCACTGGGCGACCGGGCCAGACATCGCGCCGACAACAGCCACTTTAATATCCTCTGCCATCGCAACATGCGACATTGCCAGTGCGATCAATCCTGCGATCGCTGTTTTCGCATTCGGTCTCATTTTTATGGATCCCCACTCGTGACGTGATTTATTTATTTTGTAGTTTTATGGTTAAAACGCACTTTGTTCTTTTTTTAAACAACGCTATTTTTACCAGTCTCTTTAATGGTTTAGCGCAGTTTTTTGGCCATAACCAGACTAAAATCTCTATTTTTCAGTCTATTAAGCAGAGATAATATTCTGTATTTCTGCCGAGATAAACAAAAAAAGTCCAGAATTCAGCATAAAATAACGGTACATAAGGCGGAATAAATCACTACTTTTCAGGGTAAAACACTGCCTGTTTTTCAATCCATATTGAATAAAACTGCCTTTATCTGTCTAAAAAAATTAATCAGCTAATGAATGGATAAAAAACAGAATCGCCCTGAAAGGAAAATTAGGTACACTCAGTTACCCGTTTTGGCAGGATTTTTTCGAATGAAACTGACCATCATCCGCTTACAGCACTTCAGCGAACAGGATCGTCTCGATCTGGCAAAAATATGGCCGGAGTACGACATCGACACGCTCACCCTTGATGACAACCATCGTATTTATGCCGCGCGCTTTAACGAGCGTCTGCTCGGCGCCGTGCGCGTCACGCTTGAAGGCACTCAGGCGACGCTCGACTCCCTTAGCGTGCGCGAAATCACCCGCCGACGCGGCGTGGGGCAATATCTGCTGGAAGAAACGCTGGCGGATAACGCGCAAGCATCCAGTTGGTGGATGGCGGATATCGGCGTGGAAGACCGCGGCGCAATGGCGGCATTTATGCAGGCGCTGGGCTTTACGGCACAGGCGGATGGGTGGGAGAAGCGGTAAACAGTTTCTCGATTGATTGGGTAGGATAAAACAGCGCCCGACGATTTTCCCGAACCAGCGGGATAAAGCCCAGTGAAAGATAAAAAGCATGGGCTTTATCATTCAACGCTTCTACAAACAGGCCATAAATCCCCACGGCCTGTGAGGCCTGATACACCACTTTCATGGCATGCGTCACCAGCAGCGAACCCCAGCCTTCTCCCTGCAGTGATTTGTCTACCGCCAGTCGACCCAACGTAACACTTGGGATATTTCGATAAGGTATTTTCTTTTGCCCTGATTTGGAAGGCAGCGCCATGCGCTCAAAACAGCTGCCAGATAAGGTGTAGTACCCTAGCACCTCATTACCCCTTCTGAGCACATAACCACGCAAGACTTTGCCATCATGCTGGCGGCGCAGATGCTCTTTTAGAAAGAGATTCAACGACGCCTCGCCGCAATCAAACTGACGCCAGTCATACTCCACGTCATCCTGGAGAATCTCAATAATCAGATCTTGCACGCTCTACTCCATGTCTAAAAGACGTCTCGCCGCGCGTTTCAGTTTTTCATTCGGCTCCGGAGGCGTATCAAGTGCATCCATCACGCTCTTCCAGGAGTCTTCGTTTAAGACAATGCGTCGATGCTCTTCGATGACAGCCGCCGCCCTTTCCGAGGCGCTGTTCAGCATGAACTGAGTCACGGACTGATTGGTGATCGCCGCAGCTTCCTCAATCATGCTTTTATCATCATCACTTAACCGGAGATCGATTCGCTGTTTTTTTAGTGCTGACATAACAGCCTCTTAATGTTCAACTTCAATTTGTACGGAAAATCACCGTACAAATAACTATACGCCAGTTAACAATGTTGGCAATAGTTGTATTAAAAGCAGGCATAAAAAAGCCCCGGTCATAAACCGAGGCCCATTATTCAATGGAATAACCTTATTTCGCGTCAGTCGCCGTACCGTTAGCATGCCAGTCAAACACACCGAACTCGAAGCCTTTCAGATCGCCCTTCTCATCCCATGACAGCGGCCCCATTACGGTTTCTACGGAGTTCGCTTTCAGGTATTTGGCGATTTCCGCCGGGTCTTCAGACTGATTCAGGCCCGCCTGCAGTGATTGCAGCGCAGCATAGGTGGTCCACACGAACGCGCCGCTCGGGTCCTGTTTCTTCGCCTTAATCGCATCCACAATCGGTTTGTTTGCCGGAACCTGGTCATAGTTCTTCGGCTTGGTCACTAACAGACCTTCCGCAGAATCGCCCGCGATGTTAGACAGCGAAACGTTCGCCACACCTTCCGGCCCCATAAACTGGGTTTTCAGGCCTGCCGCGCGAGACTGACGCAGGATCTGCCCCATCTCCGGGTGATAGCCGCCAAAATAAACGAAGTCGATGTTCTCTTTCTTCAGGCGCGCGACCAGGGTCGAGAAGTCTTTCTCGCCTGCGGTAATGCCGTCAAAGAAGACCACGTTGGCGTTGCCTTTCTTCAGGTTGTCCTGCACCGCGCGTGCCAGACCTTCACCGTACTGCTGTTTATCGTGCACGATAGCGATACGCTGCGGCTTCACTTTATCGAGAATGTATTTTGCCGCGGTTGGGCCCTGGTCTGAGTCCAGGCCGGTGGTACGCAGTAACAAGTGATAACCGCGGGCGGTCAGCTCCGGAGCGGTCGCCGCCGGGGTGATCATCAGAATGCCTTCATCTTCGTAGATATCAGAAGCGGGCTGAGTGGAAGAAGAGCAAAGGTGGCCGATAACATATTTGATGCCATCGTTAACCACTTTGTTCGCTACCGCGACCGCCTGTTTCGGGTCACAGGCATCATCATATTTTACGATTTGCAGCTTATTACCTTTGATGCCGCCTTTGGCGTTGATATCCGCAACCGCCTGCTCAGCACCGGTAAACTCCTGGTCGCCATACTGCGCAACCGGGCCAGACATCGCGCCCACAACCGCGACTTTAATGTTCTCTGCGAAAGCCATGTTACTGAACGCCAGCGCAATACATCCTGCCAGTAACGCTTTACCCTTCATGTTCATCCTGAGGTTCCCCATTGTTATGGTGATTGTATTTGTTATGATGTTGTTGTGCGACACGTTATTCTGCTTTTATCTATAAGATAAGCATATGATAGTAGTAATAACCGATGCATGCGGTGTCATAGCAGCATAGTCTGCTAAAAACATACCCCATTTTTCGGATTTTGAAACGAGAAATTTGGAAGGGGTGTAACAGATTTATGACATTCTTAGTGCCGATAGCGATTGCCGGATGGCGCTTCGCTTATCCGCCCTGCCTAAGAATATGCACGATATAAAAACAAAAACCCCCGGACTCGCATCCAGGGGTTATCGGGTACTGCTTAACGCGTTGCGCGGTTACGCTTCAATCGCGGCGCGCAGTTTTTTCATCGCGTTCTTTTCCAACTGACGTACACGTTCAGCGGAAACGCCGTAACGATCGGCCAGTTCCTGCAACGTCGACTTGTTGTCTTCGTCCAGCCAGCGCGCGCGGATAATGTCCTGGCTACGTTCGTCCAGACCCATCATCGCGTCAGTCAGCTTGTTGGCAGCCTGCTCTTCCCAGTTATCGTCTTCGATGCCGTCGGCAAAGTTAGACGTTTTATCCTGCAGATAAAGCACCGGCGCCATTGGCTGGCTGTCGGACTCGTCGTCGGAAGACATGTCAAAGGTCATGTCTTGTGCCGCCATACGGGATTCCATTTCACGGACATCTTTGCTGGATACGCCCAGTTCGCGCGCGACCATCTCGACTTCATCCTGGTTGAACCAGCCCAGACGCTGCTTGGTTTTACGCAGGTTAAAGAACAGCTTACGCTGTGCTTTGGTCGTTGCGACTTTCACGATACGCCAGTTACGCAGCACGTATTCGTGAATTTCCGCTTTGATCCAGTGTACGGCGAAAGAGACCAGACGCACGCCCACTTCAGGGTTGAAGCGACGAACGGCTTTCATCAGGCCGATATTACCTTCCTGAATCAAGTCCGCCTGCGGCAGGCCATAGCCCGAGTAGTTACGAGCGATATGAACAACAAAGCGCAGGTGAGACAGGATCAGCGTTTTAGCTGCTTCCAGATCGCCCTGGTAATGCAGCTTTTCAGCGAGCGCCCGCTCTTCATCAGCCGTCAACATCGGCCATGCGTTCGCAGCCCGGATGTAAGACTCCAGGTTACCAACAGGGGCTAAAGCTAAATTTTGCATTTCTTTGGTCATTCAATCCTCTCAATCAATATCGTCTGGCCGTTGAGCAACAACCGTGCCAGAGCTTTTGAGCAACGAGATTATCATTCACTCTTTTATCAGACAGTGATTTTATCCACAAGTTCAATGCAACACTGTGAATAGATTACGCACAAAATGTGACACTCGATAAGCGAGGGCAGGGGAAGGGTAAGAGTGGAACGTATCCCCTGCTAACGGGAACTCGTAGCAGGGGAAGAGTATAACAGAACTTTATTACTCGGGAGTAAATCGACGTAAATGTTGTGCGGTGGCAAGCCATGCCGCAATCCAGCCAATCATCGAGCAAACCAGCAGCAGTAACAGGCACTCATCGAAGGATAAGCCACTGAGTTCAAACTGAGTTCCGAAAACACGCGCCACTTCTGTCACCGCGGAAGAGAGCCGCATCACCAAAATTTCTGACAGAATCAGTGAAAGAAATGCGCCGGAAAAACCGAGCAGCGCGCCACCATAAAGGAACGGACGCAGGATGAAACCATCCGTTGCGCCAATCAATTTCTGCACGTTAATGGTATCGCGACGGGCAAAGATGCTCAGGCGCACGCTGTTTCCGATGACGAGGAATACCGCCGCCACCATCAGCACGCCGATCATAGCGGATACGCGGCCCACCAGCCCGGTCAGCGACGCCAGACGTGCAAACCAGCTATCATCCATACGCACTTCGTCCACGCCATCTACCTGCGCCACACGGTCACGCAGGGTATTGAGCGAGTCAGTGCCCTGGAAATCAAGTTTCGGTATCACCACCGCCACCGCAGGCAACGGGTTCTCTTCAAGCATATCCAGCGCCCCGCCGAAGCCGGACCAGTTGCGGAATTCACCCAACGCTTCATCACGGGAGAGGTAGTTTACCTTCTCGACGCCCTGCTCCGCCTGCAACTGCGCGACCACGCGCGCTGCCGCATCGTCATCCAGCGTTTTTTGCAGATAGACCGTAATTTGGGGCGACGGATAATACTGAGATGCCGCCGTGTTCACGTTCTTGTAGACCATGTAGCACACGCTGGGCAGAGTCAGGGAGATGGCGATCACCATCACCGTCAGGAACGTGGCGAACGGTTTACTTTTCAGGTCCTGTAATGCGCCCTGCCAGGCATAACGCACCTGCTCATTGAACACATTCGTTTTGCGGTTAGCCGGTTTCGGTGCGGCTTTCGGGCGTTTTGGCGCGTTACGCCCACCGCCGCCTTTACCCACCGATTGGCGAATACGATCCAGCCTGCCGCCGAACTGGCGGATGTGATTCATTGCTTCGCGTTTATTCACCCGTGTGGCCTCCATGCAAATGGCCGTCGCTCAGCGTCAGCATACGGTAAGCGCGGCTGGAGATGAGGCCCAGGTCGTGGGTCGCCATCAATACCGTTACGCCAACGCGGTTAAACTCTTCGAACAGGCGCAAAATGCCTTCCGACAACGCGTTATCGAGGTTACCCGTTGGTTCATCCGCCAGCAGAACGGCAGGTTTGTTCACCACCGCACGGGCAATACCCACGCGCTGCTGCTCACCGCCAGAAAGTTGAATCGGGAAGTTTTTCGCTTTGTCGAGCAGCCCGACTTTATCCAGTGCCGCTGAGACGCGGCGGCGGATATCATCATAGCTTGCTCCGGCAATAATCAGCGGGATCGCCACGTTATCAAACACGGTGCGGTCCATCAGCAGATGGTGATCCTGGAAAATCATGCCGATCTGGCGACGCAGGAACGGCACCTCGCGGTTTTTCAGACGGCTGATATCGTGCCCGCTGAAGTAGATTTTCCCGGCGCTGGGCCGTTCAATTCCACAGATAAGCTTCAGCAGGGTACTTTTCCCTGCGCCGGAATGGCCGGTCAGGAATGCCATCTCGCCTGGTTGCATGTGGAAGGTCACTCCCTGCAACGCTTGTCTCCCGCCGAGATAGGCTTTGCTGACGTGTTCAAAGCGAATCATTGTTAGTCCTCTCGGGCAAAAAGTGCCTCAATAAAATCGCCCGCTTTAAACGGACGCAAGTCCTCGATACGTTCGCCGACGCCGATATAACGAATCGGAATACCGAATTGGTCAGCCACAGAGAAGATAACCCCACCCTTCGCCGTACCGTCCAGTTTGGTGAGCGTAATCCCCGTCAGGCCAACGGCTTCATGGAACAATTTGGCCTGGCTAATGGCGTTCTGACCGGTGCTGGCGTCAATCGTCAGCATCACTTCATGCGGAGCCTCAACGTCGAGCTTTTTCATGACACGGACAATTTTCTTCAGTTCTTCCATCAGGTGCGATTTGTTCTGCAAACGCCCTGCGGTATCGGCGATAAGTACATCGACGTTACGCGCCTTCGCCGCCTGAATAGCATCGAAAATCACTGATGCGGAGTCCGCGCCCGTGTGCTGCGCGACCACCGGAATATTGTTACGCTGGCCCCACACCTGAAGCTGTTCCACCGCTGCTGCGCGGAAGGTATCGCCCGCCGCCAGCATCACCGATTTGCCCTGCTGCTCGAACTGACGCGCCAGCTTACCGATGGTGGTGGTTTTACCCACGCCGTTGACGCCAACCATCAGAATGACGAACGGGGTTTTGCCTTCAATATTAAGCGGTTCATCCACTTTTGCGAGAATATCGCCCATTTCATCTTTCAGCAGGCCGTACAGGGCTTCGGCATCACGAAGCTGTTTGCGGCTGGCGCTTTCGGTCAGGCTGCTGATGATTTTACGGGTGGTTTCCACGCCGACGTCGGCAATCAACAGCTGTTCTTCCAGCTCTTCAAAAAGATCATCGTCGATTTTCTTGCCACGGAACAGACTGATAAATCCGGAACCGAGGTTTTCTTTTGTTTTCAGTAAGCTGCGCTTCAGGCGCGCGAAGAAACCTTCTTTGGTCGGTTTTTCTTGTTCCTGTTGCTCAGGCTGTTCCTGCTGCGCTTCAGTGGCTTCGTCGTCGATAGCGTTTTCTGCGGCATCTGCCGCGGCCAACGCCTGTGTGTCGAGCTCTTCATCGCTAATTACCGGCTCGTCTTCGACGAGGATTTCTTCGGCGACAGGCTCTACGGCTGCGGGCTCTTCAGCAACCGCTGTTTCTACGACAGGCTCTTCAGCAACAGGCGTTTCAACGACGGGCTCTTCAACCACCGGTTCAACAACCGCGACCTCTTCAACCCGCGGTTCGGCCTCCTGAACAGGCTCAATCACCTCTTCAACGATAACCTCTTCCGGCTGAACTTCCGGCTCAGCAATGTCTTGCGCAATCTCTTCCGGCAGCGGCAGCTCTTCATGCTCAATCACCGCTTCTGGCACGACTTCAGGCTCAACCGTCTCAACGGGCTGCGGCTTTTCGCGTTCCACAACCTCTTCGGTAACCTCAACCACCTCGGCGGCGAACGCTTCGCTCTCCTGCTGAGTGTGCTCAACAGGCGCGTCAACAATCGCTGCATCGTCCTGCGCAGGCTGCGCATCTACCGCCGCCTGTTCTTCGATTTTTTGTTCAGATTCAACGTCCTGCTGCTGTTCTTTTTGCCCAAAGCCCAGCCAGGAAAAAAAGCCACGTTTCTTCTCTTTTGCCATTTGCGACTTAACTCCTCGCGGTTTATTTATGGCGCTGTTTCGCCATAACAGGGGCGAAAGCTAAAATAATGATGAAATTAGTCGGTTAGTCTACCACTTAACGCGGCGCGCATCACCGCCTGCGGATTAAGGTTTCGCCGAAGTAAGCAGATCGTTAGAATAGCAGGCCAAAAGAGCGACCTGAGCAATAAAATGAAGAAACCAACCTCTGCGGGCAGCGGCCAGATCCGGATTATCGGCGGCCAGTGGCGTGGCCGAAAATTACCGGTTCCGGACAGCCCCGGCCTGCGTCCTACCACCGATCGCGTGCGTGAAACCCTGTTTAACTGGCTGGCGCCATCCATGGTCGATGCCCAGTGTCTGGACTGCTTCGCCGGAAGCGGCGCGCTCGGGCTGGAAGCGCTCTCGCGCTATGCGGCGGGCGCAACACTGCTGGAGATGGACAAACAGGTCGCCCAGCAGTTGCAGAAAAATCTCGCCACGCTGAAGGCGAATCAGGGCAAAGTCGTGAATACGAATACGCTCTCATTCCTCAACCAGCCAGGCACGCCGCATGATATCGTTTTTGTCGATCCGCCGTTCCGTAAAGGGCTGCTCGCTGAAACGCTCACCCTGCTGGAGAACAACGGCTGGCTGGCGGACGATGCGCTTATCTACGTTGAAAGCGAAGTGGAAAATGGCCTGCCAGCGGTGCCGGTAAGCTGGGAACTACACCGTGAAAAAGTCGCCGGTCAGGTCGCATACCGCCTGTACCATCGTGAAGCACAAGGAGAAAAGGATGCTGATTAATTTCGGTCGGTTACTGATGCTGTGCGTGTGGGCGTTTTTGCTGCTCAATCTTTTCCAGCCCTTCCCGCGCCCGCTGAATATTTTCGTTAACGTCGCGCTGGTGTTTATGGTGCTGATGCACGGTATGCAACTGGCGTTATTGCAGTCCACCATTCCGAAAGATGGCCCGCAGATGACCAAAGCAGAGAAGGTGCGAATCTTCCTGTTTGGCGTTTTTGAACTGCTGGTGTGGCAGAAAAAAATCACGCCGAAGAAGAAGTAATGTGCGGTTTTTTGCCGGATGGCGCTGACGCTTATCCGGCCTACAAATGAGTGCAAACCGTAGGTCGGGTAAGCGTAGCGCCACCCGACATCACTGCCCCAAACTCTCTGCCTCAAACGTCACAAACCGCGAACCTTTATAACTCAGCACCCCTTTATCGCCCACCGTCAGCGCATGATACTGCGCGCCGTCGAGGCGAAAATGCATCTCCAGCCCGCCCTGTTCCGGCTTAAAGCTCACGTCATAGCGCATTGAACTGCCCGCCGGGATTTCCGTTTGCTGGCGCGAGCGGCGATCGTTAAGCACTTTTTCCCGCTTGTTACTGACCGTGACGCGTTTTTGCATCAGCGGCGCAGCCTCGTTTTCCTGCTTCTCCCGCCGCTGCTGCACATAGCGAAACGACGCAGCAATCACGATAATTGCGACCACGACGACAAAAAATAACGGCATCTTACTCATCATCACATCTCATAGGAATTTACGGAATTCGGGCGATACGGCATGGAAGGCGATTGTCATTAGGCGCTCATGAACACTACACTGAAGACCAAGACTACGCGTGTAATACCTAATTAATGATAACAGGGACTTAATATGCTTTGGTCGTTTATTGCTGTTTGCTTATCGGCATGGCTTTATGTCGATGCGTCCTACCGTGGCCCGGTCTGGCAGCGCTGGGTATTTAAACCGGTTACGCTCATTCTTCTTCTGTTCCTTGCCTGGCAAGCGCCGATGTTTGAGGCGATTGGCTATCTGGTGGTTGCAGGTCTGTGTGCCTCTCTGGTTGGCGATGCGCTAACGCTACTGCCGCGCCAGCGCCTGCTTTATGCCATTGGCGCATTCTTCCTGTCGCATCTGCTGTACACCATTTGGTTTGCCAGCCAAATGACGCTCAGCATTTTCTGGCCGCTGCCGCTGGTGCTGTTAGTGATTGGCGCACTGCTGCTGGCGGTTATCTGGAGCAAACTGGAAGAGCTGCGTATCCCGGTCGCCACCTTTATCGCCATGACACTGGTCATGGTCTGGCTGGCAGGTGAACTGTGGTTCCTGCGTCCTACCAGCCCGGCGCTTTCGGGCTTCGTGGGCGCTGCTCTACTGTTGCTGGGGAATATCGTCTGGCTGGTCAGCCACTATCGCTATCGCTTCCGCGCCGATAACGCCATTTCGTCGGCCTGCTACTTCGCCGGACACTTTTTGATCGTCCGCGCACTCTATCTGTAAAATGGCTCTTGACTCTGGAGTCGACTCCAGAGTGTATGCTGCGTTTAATGAAACAACGATCATTAACCGGAGGATACCATGTCGACTCCAGAGACGAAGCCCGCTAAAGCGCCGCAGTTTTCCTCGCTGAAGTTTACCCCTGCACCTGCCAAAACGGACGACTGCTGCTGCGACGGCGAATGCGCGTCAACCGCCGCCGACAACCTGCCGGATGCCCGCTACAGCTGGCTTGTCGATGGCATGGACTGCGCCGCCTGCGCCCGCAAAGTCGAAACGGCGGTAAGTCAGATCCCCGGCGTTAAACAGGTCAAAGTGCTGTTCGCCACCGAAAAGCTGCTGGTCGATGCCGATAATGACATTCGCGACCAGGTCGAACGCGCGGTCACCGCCGCCGGGTACACCCTGCGTAATGAAAACGCGCCGAAAACGGAAGAAGCGTCTTCCCGCCTGCGTGAAAACCTGCCGCTCATTTTGCTGACCCTGCTGATGGTTATCAGCTGGGGGCTCGAGCATTTCAATCATCCTCTCGGGAACGCCGCGTTTATTGCGACGACGCTGGTCGGCCTCTATCCGGTGGCACGTCAGGCGTTACGCCTGATCAAAAGCGGTAGCTGGTTTGCTATCGAAACGCTGATGAGCGTCGCGGCTATCGGTGCGCTGTTTATTGGCGCAACGGCGGAAGCGGCGATGGTGTTGTTGCTGTTTTTGATCGGCGAACGACTCGAAGGCTGGGCGGCGACCCGCGCGCGTCAGGGCGTGAGCGCGCTGATGGCGCTGAAACCCGACACCGCTGTGCGCGTGCGTGGCGACCAGCGTGAAACCGTCGCGCAGCAGGATTTACGCCCTGGCGATGTGATTGAAGTAGCAGCGGGCGGACGCTTACCTGCCGACGGCACGCTGCTTTCTGCCTTTGCCAGCTTTGATGAAAGTGCCTTAACCGGTGAATCTATCCCGGTGGAACACAGTGCGGGCGAGCGCGTCAGCGCCGGGGCCACCAGCGTTGATCGCCTGGTGCAGATCACCGTCACTTCACAGCCTGGCGACAGTGCTATCGACCGCATTCTGCGTTTAATTGAAGAAGCGGAAGAGCGCCGCGCGCCGATTGAGCGCTTTATTGACCGTTTCAGCCGCATCTACACCCCGGCGATTATGGTCGTGGCGCTGCTGGTTGCGCTGGTCCCGCCGCTGGCGTTTTCTGCGCCCTGGCTGGAGTGGATTTATAAAGGCCTGACGCTACTGTTGATTGGCTGCCCGTGCGCGCTGGTTATCTCCACTCCGGCGGCGATTACTTCTGGCCTGGCAACCGCCGCGCGTTATGGCGCGTTGATTAAAGGCGGCGCGGCGCTGGAACAACTGGGGCGCGTGCAGCAGGTGGCATTCGATAAAACCGGCACGCTAACCGTCGGCAAACCGCAGGTGACATCCGTTGTCGCTACCGCAGAACTCGATGAAAACAGTTTGCTGGCGCTGGCCGCCGCCGTGGAGCAAGGATCAACGCACCCGCTGGCGCAGGCGATTGTTCGCGAGGCACAGCAGCGCCAGCTAACGCTACCCGCAGCCGACGACCAGCGCACGCTGGCCGGTTCCGGTATCGAAGCCGACGTGAACGGGAAACGCATTCTGATTTGCGCGGCGGGTAAATTCCCGGCAGATGCCCATCAAGCGCAGATTGAAGAACTGGAAAAAGCCGGTAACACGGTAGTTCTGGTGACACGTGAAGAGACGCTGCTGGGCGTACTGGCACTGCGCGATACGCTGCGTGATGACGCGCGCGAAGCTATCGACACCCTGCATACGCTGGGCATTCAGGGCATTATTCTGACCGGCGATAACCCACGTGCGGCAGCGGCCATTGCGGGCGAACTGGGGCTCGATTTCCGCGCCGGGCTACTGCCGGCGGATAAAGTCACCGAAGTCACGGCGCTGAATGCGAAAGCGCCGCTGGCGATGGTCGGCGACGGTATTAACGACGCGCCGGCCATGAAAGCCTCCACCATTGGCATTGCGATGGGTAGCGGCAGCGACGTGGCGCTGGAAACTGCCGATGCTGCGTTGACGCACAACCGCTTAACCGGACTGGCGCAAATGCTGCGCCTGGCGCGGGCCACGCACGCTAACGTGCGGCAGAACATCGCCATTGCGCTGGGGTTGAAAGGCATTTTCCTCGTCACCACCCTGCTTGGCATTACCGGGTTGTGGCTGGCAGTGCTGGCGGATACCGGGGCAACGGTGCTGGTCACGCTGAACGCGCTGCGGTTGTTGCGAATGAGGCTGCGGTGATGGGTTTGCCGGATGGCGGCTGCGCCTTATCCGGCCTACGAGAACATGCGAACGTCAATGAGTGCGGTGGCGGAGTTTGCCGGATGCGGCTGCGCCTTATCCGGCCTACGAAAACATGCGAGCGTCAATGAGTGCGGTGCCGGGGTTTGCCGGATGCGGCTGCGCCTTATCCGGCCTACGGTAAGATTGCGGCGTGGGATTAACATCGCCAATACATTCGTAGGCCGGATAAGCGAAGCGCCATCCGGCAACAACGCGCATCAAACTCACATCCCCAATACTCTCGGCAACCATAGCGATATCGCCGGAACGTAGGTGACCAGCGCCAGCACCATCAACAGCATGCCGTAAAACGGCAGCATCGCTTTCACCACACTTTCGATCTTCTGCTTACTCACTGCGCTTGCGACAAACAGCACCGAGCCCACCGGCGGGGTAATCAGGCCAATCCCCAGATTCACCATCATGATCATGCCAAAATGCACCGGGTCGATGCCTAACGCATTGGTCACCGGCAACAGCACCGGCGTCAGGATCAGGATAATCGGTGCCATGTCCATCAGCGTACCAATCAGCAGCAGCATGATGTTGAGATACATCAGGATGACGTATTTGTTATCTGACAACGACGTGAAGAACCCGGTAATGCGCACCGGAAGCTGCATATAGGTCATCACCGCACCAAATGCGGCGGCAAAACCAATCAAAATCATTACGATACTGACCGTTTTCACCGTCCGGCACATCAGCTTCGGTAGCTCGTTCCATTTGTAATCACGGTAGATAAACATGGTCACGAAGAATGCCCACAGGCAGGCTACCGCCGCCGACTCCGTGGCGGTGAAAATGCCCGAGAGAATACCGCCGAGAATAATGACCACCGTCATCAGCCCCCACAGCGCATCGACAAAAATCTTCAGCGCCTGCCTGAGCGGAATGCGTTCGCCTTTCGGATAACCACGCTTGTGGGCAAAACCGAGGCACAGAATCATCAGGCACAATCCCAGTAGCAGCCCCGGCAGCACGCCCGCAATAAACAACGACGCGATAGAGACCGTACCGCCCGCCGCCAGCGAGTAAATTACCGAGTTATGGCTGGGTGGAATCAGAATCGCCTGCACCGAACCGCTTGCCGTCACCGCCGCCGCGTATTCGCGTGGATAGCCCTTTTTCTCCATCTCCGGGATCATCACGCTGCCAATAGACGCCGTATCCGCCACCGATGAACCAGAAATCGCACCGAAAAAGGTCGAGGCGACAATGTTCACCAGCGATAGCCCGCCGCGAATAAAGCCCACGAACAGATAGGCAAAATTGACCAACCGCCGGGCAATACCCCCCTCAGCCATAATCGCTCCCGCCAGAATGAAGAATGGGATCGCCAGCAGGGTGAACTTGTTCACCCCGCTGGTTATCTGGATCATCAACGCCTCCAGCGGCAGGTCAATCCACAGCGCGCCGGCAACGGCGCTCAGGCCCACCGCAAACGCGACAGGCATCCCCACGGCCAACAAAATGGCGAGGGTGAAAAGCAAAATAAACGCATCCATCTTTCACCTCTTAACCGTGGTTACCGATGAGCACCACCGGGCGGTGTTCCTGCGAACCGAACAGCAGACGCTCAATCACAAACAGAATCAGCACCGCAGAACCTACAGGCAGCGGCAGATAGCTCTCGCCGGAAGTCATTAGCGGGAATTCCGCGACGGGCTGCTCCCACAACTCGACACAGAGCCAAAAGCTGTACCAGAACATGATGGCGGTCACGACCAGCATCAATAAGTCCACCAGCCGCGCCGCCGCTTTTTGCAGCGTAGCGGGCAGTCGGTCGGTGAGCATGTTGACCGCGATATGCGACCCGGCGCGATAACCCACCGCCGCGCCGATAAAGGTGAACGTCACCATGCAGATAATGGCTATCGGCTCCGGCCAGGATTCGCCCCGGTTGAGCACATAACGAGAGAAAATCCCCACCGGAATGACAACCGTCATCAGCAACAGTGACAGTCCGGCAACCCACATCGCCAGCATATAGAGCCGATCCATCGCTCGCGAAAAACGCTCTGACATAGGGCCTCCGCTACTGGACATCAGCAATGGCTTTCATCAGGTCCTGATGCTTTTCGCCATACGCTTTACGCACCGGTTCCGTGGCCTGAACAAAGAAGGTTTTGTCGATTTCGTGGAACTGCACGCCGCCCGCTTTCATCTTCGCCAGCGCCTGCTCGTTGTACGCTTTCCACAGCGCGCGCTGCTCCATCTGAGCTTCATGGGCCAGGGTGATGATTTTTTGCTGATCCTCCGGGCTCAGTTTGTCCCACGTCACTTTCGAGTAGAGCAGCATTTCCGGGGTGATAAAGTGGCCGCTCAGGGTGTAGTTTTTAGCGACAGGCAGGTAGTTATGGGCGATAAACGTTGGTGGATTATTCTCCGCACCGTCAATCACGCCCGTTTGCAGGCCGCTGTATACCTCACTCACGCCCATCGCCACCGAGTTCGCGCCCATATCTTTGAGTGTCGCCAGCGCCACCGGGCTGCCCTGCACACGGATCTTCATGCCCTTGAGATCGTCCGCCTTGAGCACCGGTTCTTTGGTGATGAGATTACGCGTGCCGGAGTCCATCCAGCCGAGGAAAACCAGTCGCGATTTCGGATTGTTGGTGAGCTTGTCGCCAATCTGCTTGCCGATGTCGCCGTCTATCACTTTATGCATATGATCTTCGTCGCGAAAAACGTAGGGCAGCGTGAAGACTTCGATATCGGGCAAAATCGCCGCGACCGGGGCCATCGATACGCGGATCATGTCGATCGCCCCCATCTGCGCCTGCTCGATCATCTGCTTTTCATCGCCCAGCACGCCGCCGGGAAAGACTTTAATCTCCAGCTTGTCACCGGTTTGTTGTTTGAGTTTCTCCCCCATATGCTGCACGGCCACCACGTTCGGGTAGCCTTCGGGGTGAACATCTGCAGCTTTTATCACCTGCGCCGAGGCGTAAGAGGTAAACAGGAGAGTGGCGGTTGAAAGGCACAAAGCGGCCACGAATGGCTTAACAGTCATCTTCATCGGTCAGCTCCAGCGGTATTTTGCGGTAAGAGATAAAACGTTGTTTTAGTTTTCCGCTTAAAAGCTAGACGGGAAGTGCGAGGTGGGCGGTGAGATAACTCACAAAAGAAACAATTTCGAAACGAGATTTTAACGATGTGATAACGATATTTCAGGGCAGATCACAGAATCTGCCCTGACAAAAACTAATGGCTTTTACGCAGCAGGTAGCGATACGGCAGAGCGTCGGTCTCTTTAGCAATCAGTTCATGTTCCATGAACGTGCAGAAACCGGGAATATCGCGGGTGGTTGCCGGGTCGTCGGCAATAATCAGCAGCGTTTCGCCTACGGGCATCGTGCGTACAGTTTTGCGCACCATCATTACCGGCTCCGGGCAACGAAGGCCAAGGGCATCTAAAGTGTGGTTTGGGCTGGCAAACAGATCGGTCATTGTGGTCTCACCGTAGAAAAATCGGCCTTAGTTTACGCCGTGATTTCTGTGACGCAAGTCAGGTTAACGATTGCGTGAAAAACAACCATTGCAATGCCGCGCGGAAGCAGTATCATTCGCTCCCTTATCGCGCAGGTAACGATAAGAATACGAACAGTTTTATTGGGTTCCCTCACCCCAATCTCTAAAAAGGTACAATATGACTCCCTTTACATCCGTACAGCGCAAGCACGCGCTGGTTTGGCTATCGCTATTCCATTTGCTGGTTATTATTTCCAGTAACTATCTGGTGCAGTTGCCGGTTTCTGTTTTTGGCTTCCACACCACCTGGGGCGCGTTCAGCTTTCCGTTTATTTTCCTCGCGACTGACCTCACCGTGCGCATTTTCGGCGCGCCGCTGGCTCGTCGCATTGTCTTCGCGGTGATGATCCCCGCGCTGATGGTCTCCTACGCTATTTCATCACTTTTCTATATGGGTGAATGGCAGGGCTTTGGCGCACTGGCGAGCTTCAACCTGTTTGTCGCCCGTATCGCCGCCGCCAGCTTTATGGCCTACGCGCTGGGGCAGATCCTCGACGTTCACGTCTTTAACCGCCTGCGCCAAAGCCGTCACTGGTGGCTTGCGCCGACGGCCTCGACGCTGTTTGGCAACATCAGCGACACGCTGGCCTTCTTCTTCATCGCCTTCTGGCGCAGCACCGACCCGTTTATGGCACAGCACTGGGTGGAAATCGCCCTGGTCGATTACTGCTTTAAAGTGCTGATCAGTATCATCTTCTTCCTGCCGATGTACGGCGTACTGCTGAATATGCTGATGAAACGGCTGGCAGACAAATCTGATTTGTCAGCAATGCAGCCAGGTTAAAGGTTCGTTTTCCGAGTTGTGATAAGATGGGTGAATGAGCCGTTAATGGCCGTTTATCGAAAGGAAGAAGTCAATGCGCAAATTGGTGAAATACGTTGGTATTGGCCTGCTGGTTGTTGGGCTGGCAGCCTGTGACAACAGCGATACCAAAGCTCCGGCACAGGGTGCAGCGGCAGAGAGCAACGCCTCCGGGCAGCCGATTAATCTGCTGGATGGCAAGCTGAGCTTCTCATTACCCGCAGACATGACCGACCAGAGCGGAAAAATGGGCACCCAGAGCAACAATATGCACGTCTACTCCGATGCTACCGGGCAGAAAGCCGTGATCGTTATCGTGGGCGACAACACCGATGAAGACCTCGGCGTAATGGCGAAACGTCTGGAAGAACAGCAGCGTAGCCGCGACCCGCAGTTGCAGGTTGTGACCAATAAATCCATCGAGGTGAAAGGCCAGACGCTGCAACAACTGGACAGCATCATCTCTGCTAAAGGCCAGACTGCATACTCTTCCGTTATCCTCGGCAAAATTGATGGCAAGCTGCTGACGATGCAGGTTACCCTGCCGGCAGATAATCAGCAGCAGGCGCAGACTGCCGCTGAGAACATCATCAATACTATCGTCATCAACTAATTAGTCTGATGACGACGCGGCCTTCGGTTGTTCAACCGGAGGCCTTTTTTTTAGCCGCCATCCCAGCAGCAAGGCAATCGCCACCAGCCCGGCAGCAGCCAGATAAATCGTCGATACGCCCATCCACGCCATCATCAACCCGGCGAGCGGCCCGGTGATCCCAAGCGATAAATCCATAAATACCGTATAGGTGGCCAGCGCGGAACCCTGATTTTGCTGCGGCACGGCCTTCACCGCCACCACGCCCAGCGCCGGGAATACCAGCGAGAAGCCCGCTCCCGCAAGGAAGGTACCGATTTTCGCCATCAGCGGCGTGTCGGCGATGCCCACCAGTAACAGGCCGATAATCTCAACCGAAAAACAGATCATCGCCACGTTCAGCCCGCCCAGACGGTTGATCCCGTTGGGGAACAGCAGACGCGTGCCGACGAACGCGCAGCTAAAGAGCGTGAGCGCGAACGCTGCGCCGTCCCAGCCTTTGGCGTCGTAAAACAACGTAATGAAGGTGGCGATAACGCCGAAGCCCGCCGAGGCCAGTGCCAGTGCCATGCCGTAGGGCCAGACGCGACCGAGCACCGCGCGAAACGACATCACTTTGCCCTTCGCCGCTTTCACTTCAGCACGCGGCAGCGCGCAAATCACCGCCAGCGCGGCAACCGCCATAATCACCAACGCCAGCCCATGCAGGCCACCGTACTGATAACAAAGCACGCCGAGCGGCGCGCCCATCGCCATTGCGCCATAAGTCACGATGCCGTTCCAGGAAATCACCCGCCCGATATGCAGGGAGCCCACCACGCCGACACCCCACAGCGTAGAGCCCGTTCCAGCAAAGCTTTGCCCAATCCCCAGAATCACGCGCCCCAGACACAGCAGCACCAGGCTTACCATCGGCCAGCCGCCGCCCATCGCCGCCAGTAAATAACTCAGGCCACTGAGAAAACAGCCGCACAGACCAAACACCACGATTTTCTTCGGCCCGAGCTGGTCGGCATAGCGCCCGGCATGCGGGCGACTTAACAGCGTGGCGAAGTATTGCAGGCTGATAACCAGACCCGCCCAGAAGGCGCTAAACCCCATGACATCATGGACATAGCCCGGCAGCACCGCGAGCGGCAGGCCGATGGTGAGATAGCTGGCGAAGTTGAAAATAACGACGGAAACGATGCGTAAATTGAGGCGAAAACCGCTGAGTTGCGCCCCATCTGCGGCGTCTGGCATGACAAACATCCGAATTTTAAAACGATGTTTTCATTATTGCATGCGCTGAAATTGAAGTCGCGCTTTTGCGCCGCGCACTTTCAGATAATGCGCTTGCCGCTTCGCACTACACTTAAGTGCGAACGATCAAAAGGAATTCGATATGACCTCCCCACAGCCTGATAAAGCGGGCCTGCATATTTTACTCAAACTCGCCGCCCTGGTGGTGATCCTGGCCGGTATTCATGCCGCCGCCGATATTATCGTCCAGTTGCTGCTGGCGCTCTTTTTCGCCATTGTGCTTAACCCGCTGGTAAGGTGGTTTATGCGTCGGGGATTTTCCCGCGCGCTCGCCATCACCATTGTGATGATAGTGATGCTCTTCTTCCTGACGGCGCTGATGGCCGTGCTCGCTTCATCGATCAATGACTTCATTGCCCTGATGCCGAGCTACAACAAAGAGCTCACCCGCAAATTTATCGAGTTGCAGGAGATGCTGCCATTTCTGCATCTGCACGTTTCGCCGGAAAGATTACTCCAGCGAATGGATTCCGATAAAGTGATGACCCTGGCGACCACCTTAATGACCCAGCTATCCGGGGCGATGACCAGCATTGTGCTGCTGATTATGACCGTGGTGTTTATGCTTTTCGAAGCCCGCCACGTGCCCTATAAGTTGCGTTTTGCCCTTGTGAATCCGCAAGTGCATATCGCCGGCCTTCACCGCGCATTAAAAGGGGTCTCACATTATCTGGCGCTCAAAACGTTTATTAGTCTCATGACCGGCGTGATTGTCTGGCTTGGCCTGCTGCTGCTCGACGTGCAGTTCGCGCTGATGTGGGGCGTGCTGGCGTTTTTGCTGAACTATATTCCCAACATTGGCTCGGTGATTTCCGCTATCCCCCCGATGATTCAGGCGCTGCTGTTTAATGGCTATTACGAATGTTTGATGGTCGGCGCGCTGTTCCTGGTGGTGCACATGGTGCTGGGCAATATTCTGGAGCCACGCGTGATGGGGCATCGTCTGGGGATGTCGACGCTGGTGGTGTTCTTGTCGTTGCTGATATGGGGATGGCTGCTGGGGCCGGTGGGCATGTTGCTGTCGGTGCCGCTGACCAGCGTCTGTAAAATCTGGATGGAAACCACAAAAGGCGGCAGCAAACTGGCGATACTGCTTGGCCCGGGGCGGCCCAAAAGCCGCCTGCCGGGCTAATGTTTAGCGCAGGTTTGCCGGGAAATCTTTCGGCAGTTCACTGGCGGCGCAGGCGATGACCGTGTCATCGTCCGGGCCGCAGTCGCGTACAAAAGTTATGGTCGCGAACTCATCAATCACTTCGGTTGGGTAAGCCGGGCCTGCATCACGATATGAATTCATCAGCGGAATGTGATCGTTCTGGAAGCAGACGGTTTTTTCCGGGTTATTCATTATCCAGCGTGGGAAGAAGATAGTGCCGTGGAACAGTTTGTCGCCCAAATTCACAATCAGGCTGACGTCAGTTCCGGTCGGTTCAGTCCATGAAATTTTGTAGATGCTTTCCCCGACGCGCACGATGTATGCCTGCTGATCTTTCACCCAACGATTCCCAACCAGACCGCTGTGAATGCGGTAATCAAGGGTGTTGCCGTTTTTGACGTAAATCTCGTAGTTCCAGCCATTATCGTAGGTATAAACCAGATGTTTACCGATAAAACCGCTCAAATCATTTTTATCAAAGCTGCTCATCATTCGTTCTCCTCTTTTCGATGGAGTTATCTTATTGCTTTAAAAAATGAATGAATAACGCTATGTTTGAATGAAATTCATCTAAATTTTAAATCAATAATGCATAAGACCACCCTGGAACAATGGGCGCTACTGGAAAAAGTGGTGGCGCTCGGCAGCTTTGCCAAAGCGGCAGAAGAGACCAACCGTAGCCAGTCATCGGTTAGCTATAACTTGTCACTATTGCAGGAACGATTAGGTGTTGCGCTGCTGGTGCCGGAAGGCCGCCGCGCGGTACTGACGCCCGCAGGCGAACTGCTGCTGAGCCAGGTAAAACCCTTGTTGAAAGCCTTTTCCTGGGTCGAAACACGCGCCGCCACGTTGCGCGATGGCATGCGCACGCGGCTTAATCTGGTCGTAGACAGCATCTTTCCTCGTAAACGTCTGTTTGCGATTTTGCGCCAGTTTCAGCAGCATTATCCGCAAACGCAGGTACGACTGACGGAAGTGCTGGAAAACAGCACCGACAGCGACGGCGTGCTGGCAGAAGCGGATGTCATGGTGCTGACGCGACGCCAGGATATTACCGGGCGCGGCGAATGGCTGATGAATATCGATTTTGTCGCCGTCGCCCACCGCGACCACCCGTTGTTTCACCAGGATGCGCCGTTCAGCGATGAGATGCTGCGTAACTGGCCGCTCATTCGTATTGCCGACCATGACAACGCTCGTCAGCCGGGCAACGATGCGTGGACGTTTTCAACGATTGATGCGGCGATTGATGCGGTGATGTATCAGGTGGGCTATGGCTGGTTACCGGAAGAGCGCATACAGCGCCTGCTGGAACAGGGCGTGTTGAAGCCTTTACCGCTCGACCACGGCGCGCGTCGCGCCACGCCGCTGCATTTGATTGTGAAGCAGGATTTCGCCCCGCTGGATGAACAGGTTGAGACGCTGTTGCGATTGTTTAGCGAGGGGTAGGGAAACGTGGTGCAGGGAAATGCCGGATGGCGGCTGCGCCTTATCCGGCCTACAGGCGAACATCATCAATGAATTCGTAGGCCGGATAAGCGAAGCACCATCCGGCAACCGCAAGCTACGCCATCGTGCCAATCGTCTTCCTGAACCGCAGCAGGGCAATCATAAAGAACACCCCGCCAATCGCCAGCAGCGTGACAAACTGCGGCCAGACAATATCAAACCCGGCCCCGCGATAAAGAATCGCCTGCGCCAGACTGACAAAATGGGTCGTCGGCATCGACAACATAATGTCCTGCACCATTTGCGGCATGCTCTCGCGCGGCGTTGAGCCGCCGGAGAGCATCTGTAGCGGCAACAGCACCAGAATCATCAGCAGCCCCAGCTGTGGCATTGAGCGCGCGACCGTGCCCATGAAAATCCCGATGGACGTGGTGGCAAACAGACTCAACGCCACGCCGAGCATAAACAGCGGGATCGAGCCTTCAATCGGCACGCCCAGCACGCCCTGCACCATCAGCACCAGCGACAGCCCGGACACCACCAGCACCACCAGTCCCATCGACCACACCTTAGCCATCATGATTTCAAACGGCGTAATGGGCATCACCAGCAAATGCTCTACGGTGCCGTGCTCGCGCTCGCGGATCAGCGCCGAGCCCGTCAGCACAATCGCCAGCATGGTGATGTTGTTGATAATCGCCATCACCCCACCGAACCACGCAGGCTCAAGGTTCGGGTTAAAACGCATCCGCGTTTCCAGCGCCACCAGCGGCTCGCTGTTATCGCGGTAGCGCGCGACAAAACTGTTCACCTCGCCGTTGATAATGCTCTGGATGTAGCTGTTGCCGGTAAACGCCTGGCTCATGCGCGTGGCATCGACGTTCACCTGAATATCCGGCTGACGCCCGGCCAGCACGTCACGCTGAAAATTGGGCGGAATGTTCACCGCGAAAGTATAACGCCCGGCATCCAGCCCGGCGTCCATTTCATCGGCAGTGATCATCTCCGGCGGCAGAAACCACGGGCGGTAAAAGCTATTCACAATACGGTTAGAAAGCTGCGACTGGTCCATATCCGCGATAGCGATAGGCGCCAGATGCAGCGACCCCGGCGTGACCGTTGCCGACGAGTAAACCGACAGCGTAAACGCAAACACAATCAGCGCCAGCATCGCTTTATCGCCCAACAGGCTGCGCAGCTCCTTGATGCCCAGGTTATAAATATTGCGTAATCGGCGCATCATCCCTCCTGTTTTTTCAGCAGCAGCACGCTCAGGCCAATCACCAGCGGCACAGCAATCAGCAGCGGAATGAACAGCGGCCAGAGATCGCCCAGATCCAGCGCCTTCGAAAACGTCCCGCGCGCGATGGTCAGGAAATGGCTGGTCGGGTAGATCTCGCCGATCCACCGCCCCGGCCCTTCCAGCGACGCCACCGGATCGATCATCCCGGAGAACTGCGTCGCCGGGATCAGCGTAATGATCGAGGTACCAAAAATGGCGGCGATCTGGCTTTTCATAAAGGTGGAAATCAGCAGCCCCATCCCGGTAGCGATGGTGACATACAGCAGCGCCGCCAGCGTCAGGGTGAGGAAACTGCCTTTGTGTTCAACGCCAAACACAAACACCGACAACGCGCAAAGCAGGAAGAAGTTGAGCATCCCCAGCGCGATGTAGGGCAACTGTTTGCCGAGCAGAAATTCGCTCCGTGTCGTCGGCGTAACGTAGAGGTTAATAATTGACCCCAGCTCTTTCTCACGCACCACGCTTAATGCGCTGAGCATTGAAGGGATCATCATCAGCAGTAATGGAATAACCGCAGGCACAATCGCCGGAAGACTTTTTACATCCGGGTTATAGCGATAGCGGGTTTCGATGGTCATCAGGCCGTTCTGCGCGTTTGACGTCGGCTGGCGACTGGCGACGTCCTGTAGCCAGGTCTGGTGCATCGCCTGCACGTAACCCTGCACCGTTTCCGCCCGGCTCGGCATCGCACCATCCACCCAGACGCCGATTTTCACCGGCGTACCACGTGCAATATCACGACCAAAGTTGGGCGGAATTTCGATCGCCACCGCAACGTCGCCTGCGCGCATTCGTTTATCCAGCTCGTCATAACTGGTGAGCGGCGGCTGTTCGATAAAGTAGCGGGAACCGGCAAGATTGAGTGACCATGCCTGGCTGCTCATGGTCTGGTCGCGATCGAGCACGGCAAAGCGCAGGTTTTCGACATCCATGCTGATGCCATAACCCATGATCAGCATCAGAATCACCGTACCGAGCATCGCCAGCGTAGAACGTACCGGGTCGCGGCGCAGTTCCAGCGCTTCGCGGCGGCTATAGCTGAACAGGCGGCGCAGGCTGAAGCCCTGACGCGGCGGTTTTGGCGCTTCATGCGTCACCGGGATGTCGTCTGGCGGCGGCACCTGCGGTGCAGGGCCGGAGGCTTCCTGAAGCCAGGCGATAAACGCCTCTTCCAGATTCGCCGCGCCACGGCGCTCAACCAGTTCCTGCGGCGTGCCGCTGGCCAGCACTTTGCCCGCGTGCATCAGCGACATGCGGTCGCAGCGCTCCGCTTCGTTCATAAAGTGAGTGGAGATGAAAATAGTGACTTTATCCTGCCGCGACAAATCAACCATCAGTTGCCAGAACATATCGCGCGCCACCGGGTCAACGCCGGAAGTCGGTTCATCAAGAATGAGCATTTCCGGGCGATGGATCACCGCCACCGCCAACGACAATCGCTGGCGAATGCCCAGCGGTAGCGCGGCGGGAAGTGCGTCTTCGACGTCGGCGAGCATGAAGCGATCGCTCATTTCCGCGACTCGCGCCGGGATTTCCGCTTCGGGAATATGAAACAGGCGGGCGTGAAGTTCGAGGTTTTGCCGCACGGTGAGTTCACTGTAAAGCGAGAACGCCTGCGACATATACCCCACACGGCGACGGGTTTCGATATCGTTCGGGTCAACGGGCTGACCGAACAGCCAGGCTTCACCTCCGCTGGCAGGCAACAGGCCCGTGAGCATCTTCATGGTGGTCGATTTGCCGCAGCCGTTGGAGCCGAGAAAACCAAAAATCTCGCCGCGCGGAATGCGAAAATTCACATGGTCCACCGCGACAAAATCACCGAAACGCATGGTGAGATCGCGTGCTTCAATGGCGATTTCTGCATTTTCTGCCTGATACGGCGGAATGACGACCGGTTTATGCGCCTGCCGCTGCGCCTCTGGCAACAGGGCGATAAATGCCTGTTCCAGCGTCTCGCTGCCGGTTTTATCCCGCAGTTGCTGCGCGCTGCCCGTCGCCATCACTTCCCCGGCGTTCATTGCCACCAGCCAGTCGAAACGCTCGGCTTCCTCCATGTATGCGGTCGCGACCAGCACGCTCATGTTGCTTTGTCGTTCACGGATGCTGTCGATCAGATCCCAGAACTGCGCGCGTGAAAGCGGGTCAACGCCGGTTGTGGGCTCATCGAGGATCAGCAGTTCCGGGTCGTGGATCAACGCGCAGCACAGCCCCAGCTTTTGCTTCATCCCACCCGAGAGCTTCCCGGCAGGGCGATCGCGGAACGGGGCCAGCCCGGTACTGTTCAACAGTTCGGTGATCCGCGCCTCGCGCTCCGCTTTATTGTGGCCAAACAGGCGCGCGAAGAAGTCGACGTTTTCATACACCGATAGCGTGTGGTAGAGGTTTTTGCCCAGCCCCTGCGGCATCCAGGCGATACGCGGGCAGACATCGCGGCGGTGCGCCGCATCGCGCATATCGCCACCGAGCACCATCACATTGCCCTGCTCAATCACCCGCGCACCGGAAATCAGCGACAGCAGGCTCGATTTCCCGACGCCATCCGGGCCAATCAATCCCACCATGCACCGTGACGGAATGTTCAGCGTAATGTTCTTTAACGCCACCGTCGCGCCGTAACGCTGGCCGACGCCTTCAAGCTGTGCGACGGGAGGCCGTATCTGGCCTGTCATTGCGGCAACCTCACCACCAGGTCATCCGGCCAGGGTTGCTGTTCATCCAGACGCACCCACGCCATGCCCGGCAGCCCGGTTTTTACATACTCCAGATGCTGTTGCAGCAGCTCTTGTGGAATGCGCGCTTTCACGCGGAACATCAGCTTCAGCCGCTCATCGCGGGTTTCCACGGTTTTTGGCGTGAACTGGGCAACGCTCGCCACAAAGCTGATGGTGGCCGGAACGCGTAGATCGGGCGCGGCATCAAGCACCAGACGCGCTTCACCGCCAATTTTCAACAACCCCGCCTGCTCGGTCGGCAGGAAGAAGGTCATATAAACATCGCTGAGATCGACCATATTGAGCACCCGACCGCCTGCCGCCAGCACTTCACCCGGCTCGGCGACACGATACTGCACGCGCCCGTCGCGCGGAGCTTTGAGCTCGCTGTCGTCGATATCAGCCTGAATGCGCCGCTCGGTAGCCTGCGCTGCCTCGACGCGCGTTTGCGTCTGGATGATATTGGTGCGCGCCGCTTCAATCGCCGCATTGGATGCAGAGACCTGCGCTCTCGCCGACTCCAGCGCTGCACGCGCGCTCTCTGCCGCCGCACGATCGTCATCTAACTGTTGCGCGGAGACCGCGCCGCGCGTCGATAACGTCTGCGAGCGGGTATGACGTTTAGAGACGGATGCCAGCTCGGCATCACGCTGCTTCACCACCGCCTGCGCCGCACGCATCTCGCTCTGGCGCTGCTCCAGCAAAGCTCGCGCAGCCGCTACCGCGCTTTCGGCTTCTTTAATTTGCGCGATAGCTTCCTGGCGCTGCTCGTTCAGCACGCGGGTATCCATCTTCGCTAATACCTCGCCCTGACGCACAAACTGCCCTTCCGACACCAGAATGGTGTCGATGCGCCCGGCTATTTTGGTGGCGATATCCACTTCCGTGGCTTCGATTCTGCCATTGCTGACCGCGAACCCTTCCGGCACACCCGCGGGCCGTAACATCCACCACGCCACGGCAGCTACCACCGCGACAATGCCAATGATCCACCACGTCAAATGACGTTTAATCTTGTCCATGCTCGACCCGCCATAATCCCTGTTACCAAACCACGCGTGTCACAAAGCGCGCCGAACAAGCGTTCAGCGACAATTCCCCTCCGGGATAAGAGGGAAAAAGGAGAGAGAGCCAGACGGTGTACAGGCGTCGGAATGACGCTCACCGTAAAGGAGAGTGCTGGATGAAGGTGTTGCGAAATCGGGTAGTAATGTTGTCATCATCAGCGTTCCTGGCCGTAAATGAAACACGCGTACTCATTGATAGTATCAATGTGATAGTAACACCTGATTTTTGTATGTCTATTGTGTTCTTGTAGCAGCATCCTGGCGGCTTTCGGGAATCAGGCGGTGGAGGCGCTTTTGCCTGATGCGCTTCGCTTATCAGGCCTACGGAGTTGAGCCCTTGTAGGCCGGGCAAGCGCAGCGCCCCCGGCGCTTTTGCCTGATGGCGCTTCGCTTATCAGGCCTACGGGATTGAGCCCTTGTAGGCCGGGCAAGCGCAGCGCCCCCGGCGCTTTTGCCTGATGCGCTTCGCTTATCAGGCCTACGGAGTTTGCGCCCTTGTAGGCCGGGCAAGCGCAGCGCCCCCGGCGTTATTCGCTCAGCGCCTGCGCACAGGCCCAGGCGCTTGACCACGCCCACTGGAAGTTATAGCCGCCCAGCCAGCCGGTGACATCCATCACTTCACCAATGAAATACAGCCCCGGCACCTTACGCGCTTCCATGGTTCGGGAAGAGAGTTCGTTGGTATCCACGCCGCCCAGCGTCACTTCCGCCGTGCGATACCCTTCTGTGCCGTTAGGCTGCACGCGCCATTCGGTTAAGGTTTGCACCAGTGTTTGCTGATCGCGCACATTCAACTGCTTTAACGTGACATCCGGAATCTGCCCCAGTTGTTGCAAGCACTCCACCAGACGTTTCGGCAGATGCATTGCCAGGGTATTTTTCAGGCTCTGATTCGGGTGTTCCACACGCTGCGCATCAAGGAATTCGGCAAGGTCGATATCCGGCAGCAGGTTAATGGTGACGAATTCACCGGGCTGCCAGTAGCTGGAGATCTGCAACACCGCCGGGCCGGAGAGACCGCGGTGCGTAAACAGCAGGCTTTCGCGGAAAACGGTGCCATCTTCTGCGCTAATAACAGAGGGAACAGAAACACCCGAGATAGTTTGGGAAACATCCAGCATCGGTTTGTGAAGTGTGAAAGGCACAAGCCCGGCGCGGGTTGGCAGAACCTTCAGGCCGAATTGTTCAGCAATTTTGTAACCAAATGGCGATGCGCCAAGGCCCGGCATCGACAGTCCACCGCTGGCAATCACCAGTTTCTTCGCGGTGACCGTTTCGCCGTTGAGTTGCAGGATAAAGCCCGCTTCATCACGCTCAACGCTCAATATTTCGCTGCGCAGGCGTGTCGTAACGTTGCCTTTTGCACATTCATCTACCAGCAGTTTTACAATTTGCTCGGCGGAATCGTCGCAGAAAAGTTGCCCCAGCGTCTTCTCGTGCCAGGCAATGCCGTGCTTTCCGACCAGGTCGATGAAATCCCATTGGGTGTAGCGCGCCAGCGCAGATTTGCAAAAATGCGGGTTTTGGCTGAGATATGCCGCAGGTTCGACATAAAGATTAGTAAAGTTGCAGCGACCGCCGCCGGACATCAGAATCTTGCGTCCGGGCTTCTTACCGTTATCCAGCAACAGTACGCGCAGGCCCGCCTGCCCGGCCTGCGCGGCACAAAACATTCCTGCGGCACCGGCCCCAATTACAATGGCATCAAACCTTTCCACGCACTATCCTCAACTTAGTGATTGTCGGGAATTGTAAATTTTTCACGCATGTCGTACCAGTGAAATATAAGGCAATCCCGCATATCTATTTGAAAAATCTTAAATAATCATTTGCGACAGCTATAGAACTGTGGGGGAATATCAAAAAAAGTCTATATTTCACTTTGCCCGCGCTGCCAAAGTCCATGATAATGCCGCGCGTTCATGTCCTCAAAATGGCGTAACGTACTATGTTACATTTGTTCGCAGGTCTGGATTTACATACCGGGCTTTTGTTGGTACTTGCTCTGATTTTTGTTCTGTTCTATGAAGCCATTAACGGCTTCCATGATACGGCAAACGCAGTGGCAACCGTGATTTATACTCGCGCTATGCGATCGCAGCTTGCGGTTGCCATGGCGGCTATCTTTAACTTCCTCGGCGTTCTGCTGGGCGGCCTGAGTGTAGCCTATGCCATTGTGCATATGTTACCGACAGATCTCCTGCTTAATGTCAGTTCAGCGCACGGCCTCGCCATGGTCTTCTCCATGTTGTTGGCTGCGATTATCTGGAACCTCGGCACCTGGTATTTTGGTCTGCCGGCATCCAGTTCTCACACGCTGATTGGCGCGATCATTGGTATTGGTTTAACCAATGCGCTGATGACCGGCACATCGGTGGTGGATGCGCTTAACATTCCGAAAGTACTGAATATTTTCGGCTCCCTCATCGTGTCACCAATTGTCGGCCTGGTCTTCGCAGGTGGTCTGGTGTTCCTGCTACGTCGCTACTGGAGCGGTACGAAAAAACGTGCGCGTATCCACCTGACGCCGGCAGAGCGTGAAAAGAAAGACGGTAAGAAAAAGCCGCCATTCTGGACGCGTATTGCCCTGATCATTTCGGCTATCGGCGTGGCATTCTCTCACGGCGCGAACGACGGTCAGAAAGGCATTGGTCTGATCATGCTGGTATTGATTGGCGTGGCTCCGGCAGGGTTCGTGGTCAACATGAACGCATCTGGCTACGAAATCACCCGTACCCGTGATGCTATCAATAACGTTGAAGTCTTCTATCAGCAACATCCTGCGTTGCTGAAAAAAGTCACCGGTGTTGACCAGATTATTCCTGAGCCTGATACCGCCATCACGCCGTCTGGCGAGCTGCACTGTCATCCGGCAAACTCTCTCTACGCGTTAACCCGCGTGAAGAACATGCTGGCGGATATCGAGACCTACGACAAACTGAGCGTCGAACAGCGTAGCCAGCTGCGCCGCATCATGCTGTGTATCTCTGATACCACTGACAAAGTCGCTAAGCTGCCAGAAGTGAGCGCTGACGATCAGCGTCTGCTGAAGAAACTGAAAGGCGACATGCTCAATACGATTGAGTACGCACCGGTCTGGATCATCATGGCCGTCGCGCTGGCTCTGGGTTGCGGTACGATGATTGGCTGGCGCCGTGTGGCAACCACCATCGGTGAAAAAATCGGTAAGAAAGGCATGACCTATGCACAGGGTATGGCGGCGCAGATGACCTCTGCGGTATCCATCGGCCTGGCGAGTTATACCGGGATGCCGGTTTCCACCACTCACGTTCTCTCCTCTTCTGTGGCGGGTACGATGATCGTGGATGGCGGCGGTCTGCAACGGAAAACCGTGACCAACATTCTGATGGCATGGGTGTTCACGCTGCCAGCATCGATTCTGCTTTCGGGCGGATTGTATTGGCTGTCGTTGATGATTATCTGATTATCAGGCAGACAAAAAAGACGGGTCAGGAAACTGGCCCGTCTTTTTTTATGGCGAGAAGCTAATGCCAGAGAGCCAAAGCGATCAGGCTCACGACCACTAAACCACATAGTGAACTGGTCAAAATAAACTGGCGGCGCAGGCGCTCACAGCGGCGGATAAACTCGTCGTCATGATGGTCGCGATAGCGCTGACCGTAAATGTACCAAACCAGCCTCACCTGCTTGCTGGGTTGGCCATGTGAGGTAAAAAAACCTCCACCATCAACATACTGATAGAGCAAGGGATCGCAACCACGCAGTACCACTAACAATGCACGCAACGACGAGAAATAGCGTGCCATATTCACCACACAGACGACACACAGGGCCCAAAACAGCGCGATTGTGCTGATCATACCTCCTCCCCGGCGACCCACCCAGCGGAGACTCCTCCCGGGCTACCGCACCCCGATAACCAATAGCTTAGACAGCTCAGTGAAAAGGTGAGAATCCGATCACGTTTATTTATCCGATCGGCTCATTAAATAGTGTAGGAGATTAGTGAAATTTTTTACCACAACCTTAAGCGTTATCAATAGGTGTCTTTAGATAAATTTGTTTAAAGAATTGGTGATCGCGTCGCATTGACGCGCAGACCCGGTCGCTATAATGTAGAAATATCTTCTACAATGAGGTCTTTAAGATTATTACAAGGCCTGATTAGCATCCCCGGATGCAGCAGATTTAAGGCAGGGCTACCCCCCGCGCAATCGATATGCAGGACGCGGGCGACTTCACGCCCATTGGTCATCGACAACTTTATGGAAGGAGTAACACCATGGCTTACAAACACATTCTTATCGCGGTAGACCTTTCACCAGAAAGCAAAGTACTGGTTGAGAAAGCCGTTTCTATGGCACGCCCATACAACGCGAAAGTTTCCCTGATTCATGTTGATGTGAACTACTCCGATCTCTACACCGGCCTTATCGATGTGAATCTGGGCGACATGCAGAAACGCATTTCGGAAGAGACGCACCATGCGCTGTCTGAGCTGTCTACCAATGCGGGTTACCCGATTACCGAAACCCTGAGCGGCAGCGGCGATCTGGGCCAGGTGCTGGTCGACGCCATCAAGAAATACGATATGGACCTGGTGGTTTGCGGTCATCATCAGGACTTCTGGAGCAAGCTGATGTCTTCTGCTCGTCAGTTGATCAACACCGTTCACGTCGATATGTTGATTGTTCCGCTGCGCGACGAAGAAGAGGAGTAATCGCCTCTCGCGCATAATGACAACGCCCGCTTTTGCGGGCGTTTTTGTAGGTGGTGCGGCCTACAATCACGTATCGACACGTAGGCCTGATAAGCGTAGCGCCATCAGGCAATTCGCTTACGCTTTGCGCGCGGCAATCCAGTCCTGAACTTCGATAACAAATTCATCCGGCGCTTTGCGGTACATCTTGCGGGCAAGGTCGAGGATCGTGTGCTGAGCCAGCGCCTCTTCCATTCGCTGCTGTGCCATGTCCATTACCGAGCGCACGCCGCAGATGCCTTCACACGCCCACTCCGGCGGCTGTTCATCAAACACGGCCAACCGCTGGCGAATCTCGCGGCATTCAAAGATGCGCTTCTCACCGTCGATGGCAACAGCCACATCTTTCACCGTGATGTGCTCCGCGGGTTTTGCCAGCTGAAAACCACCGCCCTTCCCTTCAATGCTGCGCACCAGCCCGGCTTTTGACAGGCGAGTGAAGATTTTGGCGAGGTAGTCATAGGGCACGCTTTGTAACTCGGCAATTTCGCGCACGCTCATATCACGGGTGTCGCCCTTGCTGTCTACCATGCACATCAGGCTATGAATGCCGTACTCAACCCCGGAACTGTAAAATGCCATGCTTTAATCTCAGCCAATATAACTCTGAGTTATTGTAGCTAGTTCGCCCTTATCAATCCAGACACTTCATTTCAATACGGCGAAACTAAAAAAATAAATAGATATTAATCATAATGATAGAAGGAAGCACCCAATCGTGCTGATTTTTCACATTGCCTTTTTAAACTACGACCAATAAAATCCGAGTCAATTAATCGACGTTAACAGAGTGAATGAGCGATGCGTAAACAAATTTTGATCGTAGGTGCCGGTTTTGCCGGAATGTGGGCTGCCCTGAGCGCGGCGCGCCTGGCGGACAAGCATGATAATCAGGCTATTGATATTACAGTGATTGCTCCGCAGCCAGAGCTGCGCGTGCGCCCGCGTTTTTATGAAAGTCACGTTGAAACGCTGGTTTCCCCGCTGATGCCGCTGTTCGACGTCACCGGCGTGACATTCCTGCGCGGTACCGTATCTGATATCCACACCGACTCGCGTAGCGTGAGCTGGAAAGATGCGGACGGTAAAACTCACCAGCATCCCTACGACCGCCTGATTCTGGCGAGCGGTAGTCACGTAAACCGTTCATTTGTCTCAGGTGTTGAAGCGCATGCCTTCGATCTCGATCAGCTGGAAAGCGCCGCCGTTTTAGAAAAACATCTGCATTCTCTGGCCTCTCAAACTGAAAGTGACGCGCGTAACACCGTCGTCGTCTGCGGCGGCGGGTTTACCGGTATTGAAATGGCGATGGAATTACCCGGCCGTCTGCGCGACATTCTTGGCTCAAATGCTAAGACCAGAGTAGTCGTAGTTGAGCGCGGCCCACAGCCGGGTTCACGTTACAGTGAAGAACTCCGCAATGTGGTCATCGATGCCTCCAACGAACTGGGGGTCGAATGGATTGTGAATGCAGAAGTCGAATCGGTGGATGCTACTGGCGTCACGCTGAAAGACGGGCAGCGAATTGCCTCTTCAACCGTTATCTGGACCGTGGGCGTGCAGGCAAGCGACCTGACGGCACAAATTGATGCGCCGCGCGATCGCCAGGGGCGTCTGCATGTGGATGCGAATCTTCAGGTTGTCGGCCATGAAGCGATTTTCGCCACCGGCGACGTGGCGTATGCGGCAACGGATGACAAAGGCAACCACGCGCTGATGACCTGCCAGCACGCGATTCTGCTGGGCAAATTCGCCGGGAATAACGCTGCCGCCAGTTTACTGGGAGTGGAACCGTCGCCGTATCGCCAGGAGATGTACGTCACCTGTCTGGATCTCGGCGCATGGGGTGCTGTGTATACCGAAGGATGGGATCAGCAGGTGAAACTGACGCGCGAAGAGGCGAAGAAGTTGAAGGTGTCTATCGTCAGCGAGCTGATTTACCCGCCGAAAGCGGAGAGAACGGCGGCGTTTGAGATGGCGGATCCGTACGCGCCGTTTGTGTAGGGGCCCTCACCCCGGCCCTCTCCCACAGGGAGAGGGA
>NZ_CALSBS010000021.1 GCF_943590815.1 Pseudocitrobacter vendiensis
GCAACAGGAAACGTTAAAGTGATAACAACATCCGATAATTACGTTTCCGTTGAAGGAGGCCGGAGGATTATAAAAATAAGCGCCAACGCCAGTAAATTTTTAACGCGCGTGGCGGCGAAAAGACACTTCGCGGGTAAAACATCGTATGAGCAGTATTGTTTAGAGTTAGCGAACGCGGGGGTATTTAAATGGATTGTGGATTTAAATGAAAACAGGCGTTTTTACTGGTCGAAGGACAATCTTCTGCTTTACTGCGAGAATGTTCTTCCCTGCGAAGAAGCAACAATGTAAACGGACGCAACTGTTCTTTCATCCGCAATAAAAAAATCGGCGCTTACACGCCGATTTTCAAAGAGACATATTTACGCGTTGGTAACTGGTTTCTGCTCATTTGGCGTTTGAGTATTCGCCAGCATACGGCGTACCGGCACGATCAGCACCATCAGTACCGCCGCACAAATCAGCAGCGCAATCGAGCAGCGCGCAAAGAGATCTGGCAGCATATCGAGCTGGTCGGCCTTCACGTGACCGCCAATCAGCCCCGCCGCGAGGTTACCCAGCGCACTGGCACAAAACCACAGGCCCATCATCTGGCCACGCATTCTTTCCGGTGCCAGCAGAGTCATGGTCGCAAGGCCAATCGGGCTCAGACACAGTTCACCCAGCGTCAGCATCAGAATACTGCCTACCAGCCAGAAAGGCGATACACCCGCCCCGCCGTTGCTCAGCACGTTCTGCGCCGCCAGCATCATCAGGCCAAAACCTGCAGCCGCACACAGAATACCAATCACAAACTTGGTGATACTGCCCGGACGGATGTTTTTGCGCGCCAGCATCGGCCATGCCCAGCTAAATACCGGAGCCAGCAGGATGATAAACAGGGCATTGATTGACTGGAACCAAACCGCCGGGATTTCAAAATCGCCGATCATGCGGTTGGTGTAGTCGTTGGCAAACAGGTTGAACGAGGTCGGTTTCTGCTCGAAGGCTGACCAGAAGAACGCGGCGGAAACCAGCAGAATAAAGCACACCAGCAGACGCGCGCGCTCTTTACGGTTCAGGCCGGCAAAGACAAACAGATAGATAAAGTAGAGTGCGACCGACGCGGCAATGACGTACACCAGCACGCTGGCGACCGCGACCGGATTTATAACAATGACGCCTTGCGCAATCAGGGTGATGATAATTGCCACACCAACAGCCAGCGCCAGCAGCCACGCGCCTACACCATTTTTCTTCGCCACCGGGCTATTCCAGGTGGAGTCGAGACCCACTTCGCTGTCATAACGCTTCATCGACGGAACCGCAAAGACGCGGAAGATAATCAGCGCCACCAGCATCCCGATGCCCCCGATACCAAAGCCCCAGTGCCAGCCGTGTGACTTAATCAGCCAGCCGGAAATCAGCGGCGCGATAAACGAGCCCATGTTGATGCCCATATAAAACAGCGAGAAGCCGCCGTCACGACGCGCATCACCTTTTTTATACAGCGTGCCGACCATCACCGAGATACAGGTTTTGAACAGGCCGGAACCCAGTACGATAAACATCAGGCCGATAAAGAACAGGTTGTTCCCCATAAACGCCGACAGCGCGATGGAGAGGTGACCCAGCGCGATCAGAATCGAGCCATACCAGACTGCTTTTTGCTGACCAAGCCAGTTATCCGCCAGCCAGCCGCCCGGCAGTGCCGCCAGGTACATGGTCCCGGCGAAGATCCCCACAATAGCGGAAGCGTTTTCACGCGCCAGCCCCATCCCGCCGTCATAAACGGTTGCCGCCATAAACAGAATCAGCAGCGGGCGAATACCGTAAAACGAGAAACGCTCCCACATCTCCGTAAAGAAGAGTGAGCCGAGCGGATAAGGATGACCGAAGAAAGTTCGGCTTTCAGTATTATTCACAGAGGAACGCATAGATTCTCCCAAAAGAGGTGTGTTGTCTTGCTTGCAAGCGCCGTCATGCACGCTGGCCCTTTATCAGACGGGTCAGTCATTTACATAAGGCAAAATATTATTTAACCATTTAGCAACCGGATACTAATTTTGTCCGGCTGAGAACACAAAACTTTAAGATAAAAACTCGACAACTGTCTAGTTTTAAAGATTTTATGTCACGACATATCGTTATTTTATTGACATCGTCTGGGATAAACCGCCGGGGTACATCCATTTTCCGGGTGATTATTCCGGGTATTTTCGCTTTTTTAATGTAAGTCCTGTTCGTTTCGAGGGATTTTTCTTCCTTCAATAACGCTCTACTCTCCTGTTTGTTATGTCACAACTGAATCTATGCAGGCAGGAAAAATGAATAACCTTCAATCACGTAAAACCCTCATCGCACTGGCAATCACCTTTGCCTCCGTTACAGCCCCCTTCGGCACATCCGCCGCGTCTGTACCGGTATCAACGTCTCTGGCGCAACTCCCTTCCGATCGCGCTATTGGAAACCCTGAGGTCGTCGCAACATTCACAGGCGCAATGCCCACAGGCGTCACCGTGACCGAAACCGGGCGTATTTTTGTCAATTTCCCGCGCTGGGGAGACGATGTGCCCTTCACCGTTGCCGAAATCAAAAACGGCAAAGCGGTTGCTTATCCGGATGCCGCAGTAAATAAAGCGGATAATGCCCGCCCTGGTGAGCATTTCTTGAGTGTGCAGAGCGTCGTGGCCGATGGTCAGGGAAAACTGTGGGTCCTGGATACAGCCGCCCCCGGATTTTCAAAACCGGTTGAAGGCGGTGCGAAACTTGTCGCGATTGATTTACAGAGCAATAAAATTGTTAAAACGATCGTCTTGCATTCTGATGTCATTCTGCCCGCAACCTATATCAATGATGTACGTTTTGATTATCGTGTTGGTAAGGCAGGCGTCGCTTATATTACTGACTCTTCGTTATCCGGAACGGGGGGGATTATTATCGTGGACCTGGATTCCGGCAAAGCGATGCGCCGTTTAACGGGCGATCGTTCAACCTCCCCTGAAAAAGGTTTCGTGCCGGTTGTTGAGGGTGAAACGCTGCTTCAGCGTCATCCGGACGGTACTACCGCGCCATTTAGCGTAGCGTCGGATGGTATTGCCCTTTCCGCGGATGGAAAAACACTTTATTACTGCCCGCTGTCAGGGCGCCATCTGTATGCCATTTCAACAGAATTACTGCGCGACCCGACTATTACCGAGGCGCAATTATCCGCAGCAGTGCAGGATCTGGGTGAAAAAGGCGCGTCAGATGGTCTCGAAAGCGATGCTAACGGGGCGGTTTATGCTGGCGATTATGAACGCAACGCCATCCGTAAAATGGATAAAGACGGTACCTGGCAAACCATCGCCCATGGCCCGCAAATTCTGTGGCCGGATACGCTTTCTGTCGGGCATGATGGCTATCTCTACTTCACGGTAAACCAATTGCATCGTCAACCCGGATTCCATCAGGGTAAAGATATGCGCCAGAAACCCTATTCGCTGTTAAGAATTAAAATCGATGCCGCTCCAGTAAGCACACATTAATCTTCTTAAGCCCCTCTGGCAGGGGCTTAAATATCACCTGCGATTCAAAGAAAAATCTCAATTAAATATCTGCTGAAACGATTTCAATATAGGCTTAATAGTTCTGGTTATTTATGTACTGCTATCAAGGAGCAGCTCACATACATCATTCATGAAGTATTATGCGAGGAGATATTTATGGCCGATCGCGACACACTCAACCCTCAATTCCCACGTCCTCCTTTTAAGACGCAAACTCAGCAGCCGCCTGGTCTGGATTCAAAAATGCTCCCGGAGCCCGATCATGGCGAAAAGAGTTATCGCGGCAGCGGTCGTCTGAAGGGTAAATGTGCCTTAATCACCGGGGGTGATTCCGGGATTGGACGCGCGGTAGCCATTGCTTACGCCCGAGAAGGGGCGAACGTCGCGATTAACTATCTGCCGGAAGAAGAGTCTGATGCCAAAAGCGTCATTGAGGTCATGAAAGCCGAAGGGGTTAATGCGGTGGCGATCCCGGGTGATTTGCGGGATGAAAATTTCTGTCATTCGCTGATCGAACAGACGGTAGAGCAACTGGGTAAACTGGATATTCTGGTGAACAACGCCGGGCGACAGCAGTATTGTGAATCGCTGGAAGATCTCACCACCGAAGCGTTTGACGCCACATTCAAGACCAACGTTTACGCGGCTTTCTGGCTGACCAAAGCCGCACTTCGTCACCTGAAGGCGGGCGCGTCTATCATCAATACCACATCTGTCCAGGCGTTCAAACCCAGCCCAATCCTGGTTGATTATGCGCAAACCAAAGCGTGCCTGGTGGCACTGACCAAATCGCTGGCTAAGCAATTAGGGCCTCGTGGGATACGGGTTAATGCGGTAGCACCCGGGCCGTACTGGTCTGTATTGCAAACCAGCGGCGGGCAGCCGCAGGAAAAAGTCGAGCAGTTCGGTGCAGACTCTCCGCTGGGCCGCCCGGGGCAGCCGGTGGAAATTGCGCCGCTGTATGTGTTGTTTGCATCCGACGAGTGTTCGTATGCTTCCGGGCAAGTTTGGTGTTCAGATGGCGGCACCGGCACACTGTAATTGCCTGATGGCGCTGTGCTTATCAGGCCTACAGACCGCAGATAATTCGTAGGTCGAGTAAGCGCAGCGCCACACGACAACAAGCGCCGTTGCCTGATGGCGCTGCGCTTATCAGGTCTACGTACCGCAGATAACCTGTAGGTCGGGTAAGCGCAGCGCCACCCGACACAACCGGACGATCAGGGGTTAAGGCGCTTACCCTGTTCATCCACTACCTTTTCACCATCCTCTTTAGTGAATGCGTGTTTCTGCGCATCCGGCAAAATATCCAGAACCGTTTCGGACGGGCGGCACAGGCGCGTTCCCAGCGGAGTCACCACGATCGGGCGATTGATTAAAATAGGGTATTGCAGCATGAACGTCATAAGTTCAGCATCAGTAAAGCTTTCATCTGCCAAACCCAACGTTTCATACGGCTCCACATTTTGGCGTAGCAGCGCCCGCGCGGAGATACCCATATTGGCAATCAGTTTGCTCAGCTCATCACGCGAAGGGGGATTCTCGAGATAAAGAATAACGGTTGGCTCTGTGCCGCTATTACGGATCATCTCCAGCGTATTACGCGACGTGCCGCAGACCGGGTTGTGATAAATGATGATATTGCTCATTTCAGTATCTCGTTACAGTGTGAGTGAGAGACGTAATGCCAATGCGGACAAGGTAACAAACAGCACTGGCAACGTCATGATAATCCCGACGCGGAAATAATAGCCCCAGCTAATCGTCATATTTTTTTGCGAAAGAACGTGCAGCCAAAGCAGCGTCGCCAGGCTGCCAATGGGGGTAATTTTTGGCCCCAGATCGCAACCAATGACGTTGGCGTAAATCATCGCCTCTTTAATGACACCGGATGCGCTACTGCCATCAATAGAAAGCGCACCGACCAGCACCGTCGGCATATTGTTCATCACCGAGGAGAGGAACGCGGTCAGAAAACCTGTTCCAAGCGTTGCCGCCCAAAGGCCATTATTCGCCAGCACATTCAATACGCCAGAAAGGTATTCCGTCAGCCCCGCGTTACGTAAGCCGTAGACCACCAGATACATGCCCAGCGAGAAGATAACAATTTGCCACGGCGCGCCGCGCAAAACTTTACCGGTATTAATCGCATGGCCCTTTTTCGCCACCGCGAGAAGAATTAACGCCCCAACGGCCGCAATGGCGCTGACGGGAATGCCCATCGGATCCAGCACAAAAAAACCCGCCAGCAGCAAAAGCAGAACGACCCACCCCGTGCGGAACGTCGCGACGTCTTTAATCGCTTTCGCGGGTTCTTTCAGGCGTTCAAGATCATAGTTAGCCGGAATATCTTTGCGAAAGAACAGATGTAGCATCACAAGCGTGGCGGCAATGGCGGCGATATCGACCGGTACCATCACCGAAGCATAGTCGCTAAAGCCCAGGTGGAAGAAATCGGCGGAAACGATGTTGACCAGATTAGAGACGATCAACGGCAAACTGGCGGTATCAGCGATAAATCCTGCAGCCATCACAAATGCCAGTGTCGTACTTTTGCTGAACCCGAGCGCCAGCAACATAGCAATAACGATAGGCGTGAGTATTAATGCCGCGCCATCATTGGCGAATAGCGCCGCCACCGCCGCGCCGAGCAGCACGATATAGGTGAATAACAGACGCCCGCGCCCCTTGCCCCAGCGCGATACATGCAGTGCGGCCCATTCAAAGAAGCCCGACTCATCCAGCAGCAGGCTGATGATAATCACTGCGATAAAGGTCGCCGTCGCGTTCCAGACGATATTCCATACCACCGGAATATCATCAAAATGCACCACGCCAAACCCCAGCGCCAGCACCGCACCAAGCGTTGCGCTCCAGCCAATGCCCAACCCTTTCGGCTGCCAGATAACCAAAATAATGGTCAGGACAAAAATCGCTCCCGCCAGTAACATACAACCTCCCTGAATAAATACGTATGAAAAAACAGATATGTTAAGTTAAATTTTTAGCAACAGCTTGCCTTATTGCCGTTAGCATCCAGCTTTTGAGCCATGCGTTGTAGGTCGTCGCGCTGGCTTGACCAGGCATGCTCAATCACCTGCGCCGCCCACGCGGGAATATGGGGCGAGAGACGATAGTGCACCCATTTCCCCTGTTTGCGGTCCAGCAACAAACCGCTTTCACGCAGCATAGCCAGATGACGGGAGATTTTCGGCTGTGATTGTTTCAGCGTTGTGCATAGATCGCAGACGCAGAGCTCGCCTGACTCTCTGAGTAACAAAACAATACTCAGCCGCGTTTCGTCGGAAAGTATTTTGAATAATTTCAGCGCGTTTAAAGGCATTCGTCCTCCTGTCAGATGCGCGATAGCCTACGCTTAATGGAGAGAAAATCAATAACACATATGAAAAAACATACTTGTATGTTTTTTACTCGCCGCATCCTGGAAAAATCTTATATTATTTTAGCAAATGCCTGTGCAAGAAAAATAAAAAGTAAAGAACCGTAAAAATATCACCAGCCACGGTAGAGACCAATAATAAAAAATTATTTTACGCTCTACTGCTATGCACTTAATTTACTCCCATTTCCTCATAATTAATTTTTCTGAAGCGAAGCGTGTAGGGCTACGTATTAAACTGGAATATTTAGTTACATCCACAGAATGCAATTCGCATTTCCCTCAATAACCGCTAGAGTTAATTCCTGAACGACATGAGATGTGAAATATATTTGCATCATCCTGATAGCGTAAATATGAGGTTATAAATATGGCAGAGCATCGTGGTGGTTCCGGTAATTTCGCCGAAGATCGAGACAAAGCTTCTGACGCAGGTCGTAAAGGTGGCCAGCATAGCGGCGGTAACTTCAAAAATGACCCACAACGGGCATCTGAAGCGGGTAAAAAAGGTGGTCAGAATAGTCATAGCGGTGGCCGAAAGGCCGACAAATAGCCGTTGAATTAAGAGAATACATGAATAAGCTGCGAGTCTTCGGCCTCGTGGCTTATTATCATCTGGAGTGAAATCATGAATATTAAAACGCTTGACGATGTTTTTATTCACTTGTTATCCGATACCTACAGCGCAGAAAAGCAGTTAATCCCGGCATTAGCCAAACTATCGCGTTCCACCGCCAGTGAAAAACTCAGTGCCGCATTTAGCGCACACCTTGAGGAAACGCATGGGCATATTGAGCGTATCGACCAGATTGTAGAACAAGAGTCCGGTATAAAAATTAAGCGCATAAAATGTGTCGCGATGGAAGGGCTTATCGAAGAAGCCAATGAAGTCATTGAAAGTACCGAAAAAAACAATGTTCGGGATGCTGCGCTTATCGCGGCAGCTCAAAAAGTCGAACATTATGAAATTGCCAGTTACGGGACTCTCGCCACACTGGCGCAGCAGTTAGGGTATAAAAATGCGTTAAAACTGTTCACGACCACGCTGGAAGAAGAGAAGAAAACCGATCTCAAATTGACCGATCTTGCCGTTGGGAACATTAATTCCCAGGCAGAGAAAACAGGCGCTTAATTGCGTCATCGCTGGGATGATGTCGAAAGGGAGAGTTGTTCAACCAAAATGGCCAGAGCGTAGCGAACCGCTTTTTCGACGACATCCTGGCACTCGCCAGAAAATCTTGTCCGTTCAGTTTCAATTCTCCCTTGAAGGTTCCATGCAAACCAGACTGTCCCCGCAGGGGTACCATCGTCTCCCCCATCCGGACCGGCATAGCCGCTAATAGCGATACTCACATCAGCCCCGGCCTGCGCCAACGCGCCAGCAGACATTTCCCGCACGCATTGTTCGCTGACAGCACTGTATTTTTCTAATGTCTCGCCCTGAACATTCAACATTTTTTTCTTTGCGGCATCGCTGAAAGTCACCACGCCAATATCATAAAATGCCGAGGTATTCTCCTCTGCACAAAGTGCAGTCGCGAGGTTTCCCCCCGTGCATGACTCAGCGGTTGTTAAACGCCAACCACAATTCAGAAGAGCCGTTGCGACCAGTTTGGTGAGCTCACCAGTGGTTTTTGAGTTTTTATAAAAGGTTTCTTCCATCAGATGCACCTTATTTTTCTAACGGGATAATCGAGATATGCCCATTGCGTTCAAGTATGGCATATTTTATTTTTTCTAACTCTGTAATCCCTTGATTTTGACGTGCCGCTACAAGTATATCATCACAAGATACATCCACTTTCTTTAGCTTTTCCGTTAACAATATACCGTTTTCAACCAGGATAACAGGTGAACCATCGAGCACTGACTCTGCGCCAGAGAAATATTTTTTCATCATACCAAAAAGCATATCCACCACGACCAGCGTAATTATTGTCAACATCGCACCGGTGACAGAAAAATCATTTCCCAATAACGCTTGTTGAGTTGCCTCGCTGATAATCAGTAATAAAATAAGATCAAAACTGGTCATCTGCAACAGGGCCCGGCGCCCGGCAATCTTAAAGACAATAAGTAAAATAAGATAGATTGCAAGTGCGCGAAATATCATCTCCATGTTTTTTCTCCTAAGGATAGATAAATTGCCAGAAGTCTACTTTTGACCCGGTATTTAACCCAAGCGAGTTATGGACATAGCCGAATTTCTGTGGGGTGGCGTATAACCAGACAGTAAATGGATGTGTCTGCTCTACGACTTGATAAACTAAAAATAGCGTGTCATCGTGACTATACATTTTATCTGGCTTCGGCCAAACATTGCCGATTTCAAAGTATTGGTTATAGTTGCCATGCAGACTGAAAATGAATAACCCCGACCGTTCAGGTTGCGCTGATACTTTCAATGCGAATTCCATTTGCAATCTACCGAAACGTTCATATTCAACCTGCAATTTCTGGTCAGGTGATTTCCTTACCGCTTGACTTAAATAACCGTTAGAAAACAAGCCGCCAATAGCCAGAAAAATAATAATCAATAGAATAAATAACCCTTTTTTTCGGCAAGCCGCTTCGAAATTTAACGCCCGTTCACTCTCCTGAATGCCTGGCAGTGGTAGTTTTTCTTTCGACACTTCACACCTCACCGTTTCGCTTATATTTAGCAGATCGATGTTTTTTAAAGAAAACCCTTTTTAAGATTCATCGCGTTGTCATATTAAGGAATAGCAACCACGCTTAATAAGTCAAGCCAATCACACGCTGGGAGTGTTGTATGAAAATATGTGTTGTTCCTCTTGTTTGCACGTTATTGATTCCAACCGCCTTCGCCGACGAAAAAGGTGGACTGGAAAAAGATGCCGCACCTCCCGCCCCCCATGCGCTGGAAGAGGGATATCGTGGGACTGAAAATGCACGGATCATGACCGTCGATCATGCCAGGACAATGCACGACGGCGCAACGATTTCACTACGCGGGAATCTTATTGATGATCAGGGTAATGACAAATTTGTGTTCCGCGATAAAACAGGGACTATTGACACCATCATTCCACAATCGGTTTTTGATGGACGGACAGTGAAACCCGATAATATGATCAGCATTAACGGAAGCCTGGATAAAAAAGTCGATCCGCCGGTTGTGCGAGTAGATATGATTCAGAAATAAAACGGAAAGCAGGATCGTGATGATCCTGCTTTTTTGTTTAAACGTCCGGGAACATCACGCTATGGCCCGGCGCTTCACGATGGAGATGGATAAAGTTCAGGTGCCGCTCGTACTGATCGAGAATATCGGTGATCACCTGCTCTTTACTGTAGTCCATCAGATCGTTACCCTGGCTGCCTTCCAGTAAGAACGTTTCCAGCCGGTAGTAGGTCGATTTTCCGCTACGTGCGCGGTAGGTAAAGCCCGGCACTGAGTATTGCCGTGGCCAAATCTGATAGACAAAGTTTTGCTCTTCACCCATATGCACCAGCAAATCCAGATGCCCCAGATGTTCGCCCTCTTCCGGCGGCAGGCTTTTTAGCTCGACGTACGCACCGCGCAGTCGCAGTTCCTGCGCCACTTCTCCCATCGCTGGATAACAGACTGTTTCCATCATCTGTTTGGTGTAACGCGTTCCAGGGTAGTTCATCAGGCGCGAGAGACGCTTTTTCCAGCTCAGGCGATCCTGAACGCTCAATGGCCGCGGTGCAGTATCACGACTCGCACTTTCCCGGCGATAATCTTCAACTTTCAGTGACTTATACAATCCCGCCATGACGAAGAAAATCACAAAACTAAACGGCAGCCCCATGATGACCGTGGTGTTTTGCAGCGCGGATATCCCGTTGGTCATTAACATACCGAGCGTCAGCAGACCAATGGCAACCGACCAGAATACACGCAGCCAGCCCGGCGCATCGCTGTTGATATCTTTAAGCTGCGAGGTGAAATTCCCCAGCACCAGCGCCCCGGAATCTGCCGAAGTTACATAGAACAGCAGACCCGTAATGGTGGCAACCGAGGCGCTAAAGGTAAATGCCGGATACTGCGCCAACAGGCTGTAGAAGCCGCGCTCCGGATGGACCATCGCTTCCTGGGCAAATGCCGCGCCGCCGTGGATGATTTCATACAGCGCGCTATTGCCGAACACCGAGAGCCATAACAGCGTGAAGGTAAACGGAATAATCAACGTCCCCAGCACGAACTGGCGAATGGTGCGCCCACGTGAGATACGCGCCAGGAACAGGCCGACAAACGGCGACCAGGCCACCCACCATGCCCAGAAAAAGAGCGTCCAGTTATTCATCCACTCAACCGGGCGGTCAAAGGCGAAACTGTTGAGCGTCATGCCCATAAAGCGGTTGACGTAATCGCCGACGTTCAGCACCAGCGCATTGAGCAGGAACGAGGTGTCGCCCATAAACAGCACGAACAGAATCAGCCCCAGCGCCAGTGCGACATTGAGTTCAGACAATACGCGAATGCCTTTGTCGACACCGGATGTCACCGAGATAGTCGCGATGATCACCGACAGCGCGATCAGCGCCGCTTTCGCCGCCATTGAATCCGGAATATCAAACAGTACGCTCAGGCCATAGTTAAGCTGCACCACGCCAATGCCGAGCGTGGTGGCAATCCCGAAGATGGTGCCGATCACCGCTGCAATATCCACCGAGTGACCAATCGGCCCGTTGATCCGTTTACCGAAAATCGGATACAGCGCCGAGCGGATCGTGAGCGGCAAATTATAACGATAGCTGAAGTATCCGAGCGCCATGCCCATCAGCGCATACATCGACCAGCCGGTTAAACCGTAGTGGAACAGCGTCCAGACCATCGCCTGACGCGCCGCTTCCATCGTCTGCCCTGCCCCTTCCGGCGGCTGCATATACTGCGTGACCGGCTCAGCAACGGAGAAGAACATCAGATCAATACCAATCCCGGCGGCGAACAGCATCGCCGCCCAGCTCAGTAAACTGAACTCTGGCTTAGACTGCTCAGGCCCAAGTTTTACCGAACCAAAGCGCGAACAGGCAATGCAGACCACAAAGACAATATAGAGCGTTGCCGCTAACAGATAGTACCAACCAAAAGTTTTAGAAACCCAGTCCAGCGTGCGGCCAATCCACAAGGCCGAGAAGTCGCGAAACAGGATCGTCGACAGGGAAAACAACAAAATCAGTCCGGCGGAGGTGTAAAACACCACCGGATTGATTTTGTCCTTTTCTCTGCTGTGTGAAAGGTCTGTCATCCAGTATCCCCACTGTTTTTGTAACTATTAAAAACAAAATCCGCAACAATTAAGACACATTTTATATTGAACGTCCAATCAAAAACCGCTTTAATGTATAAACAACGCTGATGAATGGAGTGGCAAAAATGCCCAAATTGGGGATGCAGTCGATCCGGCGCAGACAACTGATCGACGCCACGCTGGAAGCAATAAATGAAGTCGGTATGCACGATGCGACGATCGCGCAGATCGCCCGCCGGGCGGGCGTTTCCACCGGGATCATTAGCCACTATTTCAAAGATAAAAATGGTCTGCTGGAAGCAACCATGCGTGATATCACCAGCCAGCTGCGTGACGCGGTCTTGAACCGCTTACACGCGCTACCGGATGGCAGCCCTGAGCAGCGATTACAGGCGATTGTTGACGGGAATTTCGATGAGACGCAGGTCAGTAATGCTGCGATGAAAGCCTGGCTGGCGTTTTGGGCCAGCAGTATGCATCAGCCGATGCTTTACCGTTTGCAGCAGGTGAGCAGCCGCCGCTTGTTGTCGAATCTGGTGAGCGAATTTCACCGCGAGTTACCGCGCAAAGAGGCACAGGAGGCAGGTTATGGCCTGGCCGCGCTGATTGACGGTTTATGGCTGCGCGCGGCATTGAGCGGTAAACCGCTGAATAAAACTCTCGCACACTCGCTCACCCGCCACTTTATCACTCAGCATTTACCCACCGATTAACCGAGGAGACGTGATGTCCCGAATGGCAGAACAGCAACTTTATATACATGGTGGTTATACCTCCGCCACCAGCGGTCGCACCTTCGAGACCATTAACCCGGCCAACGGTAACGTGCTGGCGACCGTGCAGGCCGCCGGGCGTGAGGATGTCGATCGCGCCGTGAAGAGTGCCCAACAAGGGCAAAAAATCTGGGCGGCGATGAGCGCCATGGAACGCTCGCGCATTCTGCGTCGGGCCGTTGATATTCTGCGCGAGCGCAATGACGAACTCGCTAAACTGGAAACCCTCGACACCGGGAAGGCGTATTCGGAAACCTCAACCGTCGATATCGTTACCGGTGCGGACGTACTCGAGTACTACTCCGGGCTGATCCCGTCGCTGGAAGGCAGCCAGATCCCGCTACGCGAGACGTCGTTTGTTTATACCCGCCGTGAACCGCTGGGCGTGGTCGCCGGAATTGGCGCATGGAACTACCCGATTCAGATTGCTTTGTGGAAATCCGCTCCGGCACTGGCCGCAGGCAACGCGATGATATTCAAACCGAGCGAAGTTACCCCGCTTACCGCGTTAAAGCTGGCTGAAATCTACAGCGAAGCGGGCCTGCCGGACGGCGTATTTAACGTGTTGCCTGGCATCGGCGCGGAAACCGGGCAGTATCTGACCGAGCATCCGGGCATTGCCAAAGTGTCATTTACCGGCGGTGTCGCCAGCGGCAAAAAAGTGATGGCTAACTCGGCGGCTTCCTCCCTGAAAGAAGTGACCATGGAGCTGGGCGGTAAATCACCACTGATCGTTTTCGACGATGCGGATCTCGATCTCGCCGCTGATATCGCCATGATGGCGAACTTCTTCAGCTCCGGTCAGGTGTGTACCAACGGCACCCGTGTGTTTATTCCGGCGAAATGCAAAGCCGCGTTTGAGCAGAAAATACTGGCGCGCGTTGAACGCATTCGCGCGGGCGACGTTTTCGATCCGCAAACTAACTTCGGCCCGCTGGTCAGCTTCCCGCATCGCGATAACGTGCTGCGTTACATCGCCAAAGGCAAAGAGGAAGGCGCGCGCGTACTGTGCGGCGGCGATGTATTGAAAGGCGATGGCTTCGATAACGGCGCATGGGTTGCTCCGACCGTATTCACCGATTGCAACGACGAAATGACTATCGTGCGCGAAGAGATCTTCGGCCCGGTGATGTCGCTCCTCACGTATGAGTCTGAAGACGAAGTGATTCGCCGCGCCAATGATACCGACTACGGTCTGGCGGCGGGTATCGTCACGGCGGATCTGAACCGCGCGCATCGCGTCATTCATCAGCTGGAAGCCGGCATTTGCTGGATCAACACCTGGGGTGAATCCCCGGCGGAGATGCCCGTTGGCGGTTACAAACACTCCGGCATTGGCCGCGAGAACGGCGTGATGACGCTCCAGAGTTATACCCAGGTGAAGTCCATCCAGGTTGAGATGGCTAAATTCCAGTCCATATTCTAACCAGGAGGTTTATTTGCAATTTGACTACATCATTATTGGCGCCGGCTCTGCCGGCAACGTCCTCGCGACACGTCTGACTGAAGATCCGAACACTACCGTGCTGCTGCTTGAAGCGGGCGGCCCGGACTATCGCTTTGACTTCCGTACCCAAATGCCCGCTGCGCTGGCGTTCCCGCTACAGGGTAAACGCTATAACTGGGCCTATGAGACAGAACCCGAACCATTTATGAACAACCGTCGCATGGAGTGCGGACGCGGTAAGGGGCTTGGTGGATCATCACTGATCAACGGCATGTGTTACATCCGTGGTAACGCACTGGATCTCGATAACTGGGCGAAAGAACCCGGTCTGGAGAACTGGAGCTACCTCGACTGCCTGCCCTACTACCGCAAGGCCGAGACGCGCGATGTGGGCGAGAACGACTACCACGGCGGTGATGGCCCGGTAAGCGTGACCACCTCAAAACCGGGTGTCAATCCGCTGTTTGAAGCAATGATTGAGGCGGGCGTGCAGGCGGGCTATCCGCGCACGGACGACCTTAACGGGTATCAGCAGGAAGGTTTCGGCCCGATGGACCGCACCGTCACGCCACAGGGCCGTCGCGCCAGCACCGCGCGGGGTTATCTCGATCAGGCCAAATCGCGCCCGAACCTGACTATTCGAACTCACGCCATGACCGATCACATTATCTTTGACGGCAAACGCGCGGTGGGCGTCGAGTGGCTGGAAGGCGACAGCACCATCCCAACCCGCGCAACGGCGAATAAAGAAGTGCTGTTATGTGCAGGCGCGATTGCCTCACCACAAATCCTGCAACGCTCCGGCGTCGGCAACGCTGAACTGCTGGCCGAATTTGATATTCCGCTGGTGCATGAATTACCAGGCGTCGGCGAAAATCTTCAGGATCACCTGGAGATGTATCTGCAATATGAGTGCAAAGAACCGGTTTCCCTCTACCCTGCCCTGCAGTGGTGGAATCAGCCGAAAATCGGTGCGGAGTGGCTGTTTGGCGGCACCGGCGTGGGTGCCAGCAACCACTTTGAAGCAGGCGGATTTATTCGCAGCCGTGAGGAATTTGAGTGGCCGAATATTCAGTACCATTTCCTGCCAGTGGCGATTAACTATAACGGCTCGAATGCGGTGAAAGAGCACGGCTTCCAGTGCCATGTCGGATCGATGCGCTCGCCAAGCCGTGGGCATGTGCGGATTAAATCCCGCGACCCGCACCAGCATCCGGCGATTTTGTTTAACTACATGTCGCACGAACAGGACTGGCAGGAGTTCCGCGACGCGATTCGCATCACCCGCGAGATCATGCATCAACCGGCGCTGGATCAATACCGTGGCCGCGAAATCAGCCCCGGCGCGGAATGCCAGACAGATGAGCAGCTCGATGAGTTTGTGCGTAATCACGCCGAAACCGCCTTCCACCCATGCGGTACGTGCAAAATGGGGTACGACGAGATGTCCGTTGTGGATGGCGAAGGCCGCGTGCACGGGCTGGAAGGATTACGCGTAGTCGATGCGTCAATTATGCCGCAGATTATCACCGGCAATCTGAACGCCACGACCATTATGATCGGTGAGAAAATGGCGGATATGATTCGCGGACGAGAAGCGTTGCCGAAGAGTCTGGCGGCGTATTTTGTGGCGAATGGAATGCCAGTGAAACGCTCATTTGCCTGAGACCTGAGCACAAGGACGTGCTTACACCCTCCCTTTAAGACGTCCCCCCCCTGACGATCATCTGACAGTCTCTTTAACCGAGCGGCAATACTCTCCGCCGCGAAACATTGCGTAAACGTTCGCATATTGTGTTTATTTGTAAAATTATTTTTACCAATACTAACAATTGGTATTGATAATGAGAAACGCTATCGGCAAAATTCGCATTATCACATGATATGGAATCTGCCTGATGATGACTTTGCCCATGAACATGCTCACACGGAGAAACGTTTTACAGCGCTCTCTGAACGGGGCTGTTGGTGAAACGACAACATCGCACTTCAGCGAACGCTCCCCTTCCCTACTGATTATTACAAACGATAAATGCCCAACGGCGTCGCCGGGTTATTGGCCTGCTTCCGTCCGGTATCAGGGCATGGCGTTCCGCTCGAACCCTCGCCAGCCTACGCGATTTACTCATTCTCATACATTGCCTGGGCTTCTCCCATGACGCAGCGTTAACAGGCAAAAACCGCAGCCATCAACTGCACCATCCACTCGCTACTGGTCTCTTTGGGCAGGTATTTTTGCCCGCGTGAAGGAATAATGATGATAGCCAAAAAACAGATACTCTGGACCCTCAACCCGCTGCTGCTCGCCATCATGGCCCCCGCTGTAGCACAACAGACTACCGACGACACGTTAGTCGTTTCCGCCAACCGCGCGAACCGAACAGTCGCGGAAATGGCCCAAACGACCTGGGTGATTGAAAACGCCGAACTCGAGCAACAGATTCAGGGCGGTAAAGAACTGAAAGATGCGCTGGCGCAGTTGATCCCCGGGCTGGACGTGAGCAGCCAGAGTCGTACCAATTACGGTATGAATGTGCGTGGCCGCCCACTGGTCGTGCTGGTTGATGGCGTACGTTTAAACTCATCGCGCACTGACAGCCGCCAGCTGGATTCAATTGATCCTTTCAATATCGACCACGTTGAAGTCATCTCCGGCGCCACCGCGCTCTATGGGGGCGGCAGTACTGGCGGCCTTATTAATATCGTAACGAAGAAAGGCCAACCGGAAACACAAATGGAGTTTGAGACCGGGATAAAGAGCGGCTTTAACAGCAGTAAAGATCACGATGAACGTATTGCCAGCGCTATTTCGGGCGGGAACGATCGCATCTCGGGGCGCGCCTCGGTGGCCTGGCAAAAATTTGGCGGCTGGTTTGATGGCAATGGCGACGCGACATTACTCGATAACACCCAAACAGGGCTGCAATATTCTGACCGACTGGATGTGATGGGCACCGGTACGCTGAGCATAGACGATACCCAACAACTTCAGTTGATCACTCAATATTATAAAAGCCAGGGTGACGACGATTATGGGTTGAATCTCGGCAAAGATTTTTCAGCAATTAGCGGCACCAGTAAACCTTACGTCAGCAGCGGCCTGAGTTCAGATCGTATTCCTGGAACAGAACGTCACCTTATTAGTCTGCAATATTCCAACAGCGACTTCCTCGGTCAGGAGTTAGTCGGCCAGGTCTATTATCGCGATGAGTCGCTGAAGTTCTATCCTTTCCCGACCGTAAATGCCAATAAACAGGCGACCGCGTTCTCTTCATCGCAGCAGGACACGGACCAGTACGGTGCAAAGCTTACGCTGAACAGCCAACCGCTGGACGGATTGCAGCTCACCTACGGGCTGGATGCGGATCACGAACGCTTTACTTCTAACCAGATGTTTTTCGATCTGGCACAGGCAAATGCGTCTGGCGGGATGAATAATAACCGTATTTATACAACCGGACGCTATCCTGGGTATGACATCACCAACCTGGCAGCCTTCCTGCAATCGAGCTACGACATCAACGATATCTTCACACTCAGCGGCGGCGTTCGCTATCAGTATACGGAGAATAAGATTGATGATTTCATCGGCTATGCACAGCAGCAGCAGATTGCTGCCGGGAAGGCACAGTCTGCCGATGCGATCCCCGGCGGCTCGGTGGATTATGACAACTTCCTGTTTAATGCGGGTCTGCTGGTTCACCTGACCGAACGGCAGCAGGCGTGGTTTAACTTCTCTCAGGGCGTGGAACTGCCTGATCCCGGTAAATATTACGGGCGCGGTACTTATGGAACCGCAGTAGACGGGCATCTTCCGCTTATCAATAGCGTGAATGTGGACGACAGTGAACTGGAAGGCGTGAAGGTCGACTCCTATGAACTGGGCTGGCGCTTTACGGGCGATAACCTGCGCACGCAAATTGCGGCTTACTACTCGATTTCTGATAAGAGCGTGCAGGCGAATAAGGATCTGACCATAAGCGTGGTCGATGACAAACGCCGTATTTACGGTGTAGAAGGCGCGATCGACTACTTTATCCCGAATTCCGACTGGAGTACTGGCGCGAACTTCAACGTGCTGAAAACGGAGTCCAAAGTAAACGGGAGTTGGGAAAAGTACGATGTTAAAGTCGCAAGTCCATCAAAAGCGACAGCCTACATTGGTTGGGCCCCCGAACCCTGGAGCGTGCGAGTTCAAAGCACCACCTCCTTTGACGTGAGCGACGATCAGGGAGAAAAAATTGAGGGTTACACCACCGTTGATCTGCTCGGTAGTTATGAACTCCCGTTGGGTAAACTCAGTTTCAGCGTAGAGAATCTTTTCGATCGTGATTACACCACCGTTTGGGGTCAGCGCGCGCCACTCTACTACAGCCCGGGATATGGCCCGGCGTCACTCTACGATTATAAAGGTCGTGGGCGGACGTTTGGTGTGAGTTATTCGCTACTATTTTAAGTCAATTTTTGCCTGCCCGGCGTCTGCCGGGTAGGTGATATCTTCAGGCGAAGATGACTATACAGGGCTGAGGGACGCATTTCTGACGCGACAAAGAAGGCGCGTAACGATTATTTCCCGGTGTCATACGCACGCCCTACACCGGGAAATCGGGTCTAAAGGCTTTACTCTGCCTTCATGATATCAAATGCTTAAGAAGCAACGTCTTAGCTTTAACGATATTTCTAATATTAAGCTGTGAACCCACTATCGACAGTGACGATTTGGCCAACCAGAGTATCCACTTCGCTATCTGCGATAAATAAAATCGTCTTCGCGATCTCTTCAGTCGTAGAAGCCTTTTTAAAGGGTAAACTTTGGATAAATGCATTTTTCGCTTCTTTGTCATTCCCGACAAAACGATCCAGCATCGGCGTTTCAACCGGCCCTGGTGCAACAGCGTTGATTCGAATACCTTGCGCAGCAACCTCAAGTGCAACAGATTTTGTGAATCCTTCAACAGCATGTTTACTCGCAGCATAAACACTGGAATTCGGCATGCCTTTGTGTCCAGCGACAGAGGAAACGTTAACAATGCTGCCACTCCTGGCAGATAGCATTGCGGCAACTTCATACTTCATAGCAATTGCCACACCATAGACATTGGTATCGAAAACTGACTTAATATTATCCATAGTCACGTCAACAATACTCTGCTGAATACCTTCTAAACCTGCAGCATTTATGGCGATATCCAATGAGCCGAACTCAGCAACAGTAAAGTCGATAAGCGCTTTGATATCTTCTTCATTGCTCATATCCGCGTTTTTATATCGCGTAAGTGGATTAATTTTTTGCAGTTGCTTTTCAAGCTCTTCTCCAGCTGATTGACGCCTGCCAGAAATAACCAGCTTATACCCTTTATTTGCAAAGAGTTCCGCAGTTGCTTTACCGATACCTGATAATGCGCCGGTAATAAGAACGACTTTTACATTTTTCATCTTAGGTTCCTCGAATGTTATAGCCTTATAATTACACTTTCAGGATAAAATATAATGCTCTTCGTGATTTAGCTTACGTGAGTGCTAAAATATTTAATGTAATCTGTTTCTTCAGCTAATGCTGAAAACGCCTTCACTAACAGAGACATCCCCTGTTCATCTTCTTCTTTAAAACGTGAAAACGATGGGCTGTCGATATCCAAAACGCCCACTTTTTGATTCTTAACAATGATAGGCAGAACCAGTTCCGAATTACTTGCTGTGTCGCAGGCAATATGCCCATCGAAGGTATGAACATCATCTATACGCTGAATTTTGTTTTGCGCTATGGCGCTACCGCAAACACCAACGCCCCAGGGAATTTGCGTACAGGCGATTTTCCCCTGGAAAGGACCCAGAGTAAGCCTGTCTCCTTTAACGAGGTAAAATCCAATCCAGTTAATGTCATTGAGGCGCTCATTGAGCAATGCGCTGGTATTCGCCATCATGACGAGAAAATCGGTTTCACCTGACATCAGGGCCTTAAAATCGCGATAAAGATCCGCATAAAAGTTATCGGTGTTCACGCTAAATCCCCTTACTATGGCTGACAATAAAATATTCTTCTGAACGAACAACGTGTTACTCAGAACCTGCGCTTAATGTTTTTAGCAAGGCGGCTGACGTTTTCCTGTATGCATCATGAGGAGGTAAGCGATTAAGCATTAATGCACCTTTGAGCGTTGTGCTGACAATGATGGCTTGCTCCTGGGCCGAAAGACGGTTTAACGTTAAGTCGCCGCATTTCACGCCGGAGAGAAGCAAAGCTTCAAGGATATCCAGTTCAGTTTGTACCAGTCGACCAACCGCCTGCTGTAGTTCAGGAGGAAAAGTGTGGCTGTCTGAAAGCATGGCATAGATACCGCACATTTCTCCCTGCTTCGCACAGTTTGAAAAGGCCTCAAGATAACCCGTGAGCCTTTGCTTACCCGCTGGGATCGTCTGCAAGTGTTCATTCAACTGCATAAAGAGCGCGTTTTTATACTCACAATACGCTATCCCAAGGTCTATTTTGGTCGGGAAGTGATGATGAATACTGGCCTTTCTGATACCGACACCCTCTGCAAGGTCAGAAAAGCTGAAGCCATGAAACCCATCTCGCTGAATACAGGTATCAGCCAGTTGGATAAGTTTATCGTATGTCGTCATATATCAACTCGCAGTTAGCCCTTGTTAAACGTGCGCTTGTACTTTACCAGCATCTTCCTTCGAACCACATTCCATCAATCAATCTCTGATAGAGGCACCCGATTTTAACGGTGAATATCTCTGCGCTATCCATTTTCTTTCTTGACACCCTGTGACAGGCAGACTAGGATTCAAACATCCTACCTACCAGATGGTAGGTTAGCAAGTGTTAATTGTGCCATTGGGCAGATCAGAGACCGGAAAATTAAGGCAAGAATGAGATGACAAATTCTAAAGAGAATCCGTTGAAAATCATTCATCCGCTATGGCTGAGAATCTCTCATTGGATCAACGCATTAGCTATGCTGATTATGATCACCAGTGGGTGGCGAATTTACAATGCATCGCCACTGTTTCATTTTGTTTTTCCTGATGATTTAACCCTGGGTGGATGGCTTGGCGGAGCATTGCAATGGCATTTCGCGGCGATGTGGCTGTTTGTATTGAATGGCATCTTCTATTTAACCTGTAATATTTTTACGGGCCGTCTATACCGGATGTATTGGCCACTTTCCCTGAAATCATTATTACAGGATATAACTCTAACGCTGCGGGGCAAATTGAGTCACCAGGAATTAAGTCAATACAACATGATACAAAAATTCGCTTATTCTGGTGTCATATTGCTCTGTATTTTGACGGTCTTGTCAGGGCTGGTAATATGGAAGTCGGTACAATTCCCTCTGTTACGCGAATTAATGGGCGGGTATGAACAGGCGCGCCTTATTCATTTTAGCTGTATGTCATTAGTTCTGTTCTTTATTGCCATCCACTTGTTGATGGTGGTGCTGGTACCCAAAACGTTAATTGCTATGATTCGCGGTCGCTGAGGGATGATCATGTCCAGAATTAAAAAAAGCATCACTCAAGTCGAAAAAAGTGACTTGTTAAACGAAGCAACAAATATTCTTGAGCATCGCCTGACAGGTGAAAGTCGTCGACATTTTATTAAAATGGGGCTGACGTTGGGAGGAATCGCGCTGTTGACCGGTTGCGATCTCAGCGACAACAGTCAGGCGGAGGAAGTACTTAATCGCATGTCGCGAATGAATGATCGTCTTCAGGGGATGCTGTTTAGTCAAACCCGATTAGCTCCCGTTTATAACGAGAGCCAGATTACCCGTCCATTTCCTTTTAATGCTTTTTATGGCGAGGATGAAATTCCGGATATAAATGGTGATAGTTATCAACTGGAATTGTCCGGGTTAATCCAGGATAAGCGCCCATGGACGTTGCCACAGTTGCATAATTTGAAACAGGTCAGCCAGATAACACGGCATATATGTGTAGAAGGCTGGAGTGCTATTGGGCGCTGGGATGGGGTGCCCTTCAAGGATTTCCTTAAGGCGATAGGTGCCGATCTTTCAGCTAAATATATAAGTTTTAAATGTGCAGATGACTATTACACTAGCATCGATATGGCAACAGCCCTTCATCCACAAACATTACTTGCACTTGGTTATGACGGAAAAACATTACCGCCACAATATGGCTATCCCATTAAATTACGTATCCCCACAAAGCTAGGCTATAAAAATCCAAAACACATCAGAGTGATAGAGGTTACAAACCGCTTTCCTGGTGGTTATTGGGAGGACCAGGGATATAACTGGTTTGGTGGTAGCTAAATAGCTTCACATACTTTGACTTATCAACACTACTCGTAATATTCAGGAGAAAATAATGAAAAAACACATCATCGCAGTACTGGCTAGCTCTATGTTCATTATGGCAGGCTCCGCATTTGCGGCTGATACCATGTCACATGACGGCATGATGCAGAAAGATGCTATGAAACACGACAGTATGATGCAGAAAGACGCAATAAAACACGACGGCATGATGCAGAAAGACGCAATGAAACATGACGGTATGATGAAGAAAGACGCAATGAAACATGACGGCATGATGAAAAAAGACGCAATGAAACATGACGGCATGATGCAGAAAGATGCAATGAAACACGACGGCATGATGCAGAAAGACGCAATGAAACATGACGGCATGATGCAGAAAGACGCAATGAAACATGACGGCATGATGCAAAAATAAACTACGAAACGATTATCGAGGAGACAATCGACACATCTTTTCTACAAAGGTAAGCATAAACTCGCAAAAGGGGACTTATCAGCCATATGCAGTTTTGAGCTTATACAAGATGTGTGATTCACTGGGATGCAGGCTTCCTTACACGGCAGCGTCAATTTACTGCCGCACATATCCTGGCCTGCTCCCTAAATCCTCTCGAAGAATCCTGCCCCTGCCCTCCGAGGTTATCGCTATGCGCAAGATCCGATTCACTGAACACCAGATCATTGCCGTCTGAAGTCCGTCGAAGCCGGACGGACCGTCCAGGATGTGTGCCGTGAGGCCGCTATATCGGAAGCCAGGCAAAAAAGATAAACTTTTCGTGATATTCTTTTGTTAACGCACACGTCTTATATAATCAAATTAACCTGGTCTGACGCACGCGTTAAATCCATTACCCTCCATGACGGGTATTAATACTGGGTTAGTCCTGCCGCGATGAGATAAAAATAATCGTCTCATCTTTCATCCTTAATTTAATTACTGTTGCGCACACACGTAATATGCGCGTGGCGTGCATTACTGTTTTGCAATGGAAAACGTCTATGTCGAAACTGGATTTGAAGTCCAAAAAAACCTGGGGAGCGTTGGCGTCGATCGCCGTTGTCGCTGGCACACTGGCAGGCGCATTTGCGTGGACAGCAGGATGGTTTGGATCACGTACTGTCAGTCAGGCACTGGTCGGTGAAACACCAACGCCATTTCCGCCAGGCTTTCGCCGCGCACATGGCAAAGGTATCTGTTTTGCCGGAACGTTCGTTCCGAATGGTTCCGCAGTTTCGCTGTCATCCTCTCGCCTCTTCTCGCAGCAGGAAGTTCCCGTGGTGGGACGATTCTCCATTGGTACTGGCGATCCCCATGCTCCGGATAGCACGACGAAAACCCTGAGCATGGCACTGCTGCTGAAGACGGACGATAAACAGCAATGGCGGATGGCGATGAACAACGAGCCTTACTTCGCCACCCACAACCCGGAAGGATTCCTTGCCTTGCGCAAAGCAACCGCTGTTGACGCGGCCACCGGCAAGCCGGATCCGAAACGTATCGCAGACTTTTTGCAAGCGTACCCGGAAGCGGAAAAATACCTTAAATGGGCGGCACAAAAACCCGTACCCGGCAGCTTCGCCGGTGCGACATTTTACAGCATCAACGCCTTCTACCTGGTGAACTCGCAGGGGGATCGACAACCGGTTCGCTGGATGATGCGCCCGCACGATCCTTTCATGTCGTTGAGCGATGAACAACGGCAGAAAGCCGATGACAACTTCCTGTTTGAAAACCTGCAACAGAGGCTGGATCAGAAGCCCCTTTACTGGGATTACGTTCTACAGCTCGCGCAACCGGGCGATCCGGTGGATGACCCTTCACAGCCCTGGCCGAACGATCGTAAGCAGCTCGTGGCCGGCACGCTGGAAGTGACTCGCGTTGAAGCGCAATCCCAGGGTGCGTGCCGCGACGTTAACTTTGACCCCTCGATCGTTCCTGCGGGTGTGGCGGTATCGAATGATCCCATCTTAAACGCGCGTTCCGCTGCCTATTCGCACTCATTTAGTCGCCGTGAGCGGGAAATCGGCTACGGCAAAGCAACCGAAGCCGTGCAAAAGCAGGAGGTTAAATGAACACAAATAAAGGTATGCGAGAGCACGCGCCACAGCATTTCAACACCCTGGCACGAAGCCTGCACTGGCTGATGGCGGCGATGATCCTGGCCATGCTGTTCATCGGCGCCGCCATGATGACGTCATTACATCATCGGATTTGGTTAATTGACCTGCACCGGCCCCTGGGTATCGCCATTTTACTGCTGGCGGTGATTCGTCTGGTCAACCGTGTGTTTAGCCGGACGCCCCCTCTCCCGGCCGATTTGACCGTATGGCAGGTCTTTGCAGCCAAAGCGTCGCACTGGGTGCTGTACGCGTTAATGCTGACCATGCCGCTACTGGGCTGGGCACAGCTGTCGGCAGCGGGAGTCCCCATCGTGATGTTTGAGGGATTCAACCTGCCGCCTATCGTTCCAGCCAGTCCTGCTGTTTATGCGTGGTGCCATGACGCCCATAGTCTTCTGGCCTGGGTACTTTTTGCGGTGGTGCTGGTCCATCTTTCTGCTGCACTCGTTCATGCATGGATCTACCGGGACGCGGTTTTTGCCAGCATGGCGAAAGGCGGTAAGCCGCCTCAGAAACCCTGAAGAGGACAACATTATTGATGCGGGTCAAAGGAAGATGGCTGGCTGACTAAAGAACAGGGCTATGTGGTCGATGTTTATCAGGATACTTGTCAGCCTGTTTCGCAGGCTGGCAACAACTCCGGGCAATATTAACGGCCCTTTTTGCTCAGGGTCATCCACGCGGCCACCTGAGTAAAATTGTCTCATGGAGAGAAAATGAAAGTTCGTCTTCTGGGAATTGAGATTTAAAGCGTTTCTGCACTACCGGAACTGAATGACAACCGTATTGCCGATAACACACTACGTGAAGTGACCCCGACGCATGCCACAACAGGTATGGGGCTTGCCGTTCCTGGCGCGTTAACCGGTAACATTAGCTCTGGTGACTTTGATAAAGAGAACTATAAAGGGACATCCATTGAAACCCTGCAAAATCCAGCGAACAGCTGGTTTGTCCCTAAAGCAAAACAAACCATCAGCAAATGGCTGAACGAAAAGGGCAATGGCCACGTTTACAAACAGCCACTCTATATTGGTAAAGCAACCTGGGCGCTGATCTATAAAGACGCCATCGCGACCCCACCTCTCTTTCAGCTGAAATATAAAGTCCTATTCTATAAACGCCCGGAAAGCGGAAATATGTTCTCTGCATTCACGGTTGCGGAATGCGCCCCTACGCCTGTTGAAGCGCCACTGAGCGACTGGAGTGCAAATAATTACCAAAAAGTGACCACTCAAACCGAAAGCTTTATGAAGAACTGCCTGCTTGAGCAGGATAACCAGCTGCCGCGTTTGCTGAAGCAGTGATGTGATGTGCTGTACGGCCCGGTGTGGGCTTGTGTGGGAGTACGCTCATCGTGAAACACCCTGGGGTTTCACGATGAGAAAGATTAATACCATTAGTCTGACAACCCAGGCAATTAAAGATGCCAAGCGTGGGCATACTTTTAATCAGTGGCAACGTGACAAAAACGCTGTGAGACATCTACCGGCCTTTCATGACTTTATGCGCTTTCCATGCAAGCCCAATAGGTATGTGATACCAAACAGCAATAACGCCAGAAACCGCAGTGTACAGGCTTTAAGTTGGTTTCGGTAGACTTAGGAATACTTTGAAATGGTGCCGATAATAGGAGTCGAACCTACGACCTTCGCATTACGAATCAGAAGCACCGTCTATAACTTACTGTTTTAAATAGCATTGACCGCATTCACACAGCCAATGCTGATGGCACAAAAAGTAACTTACTGTAGTTTGCTGTCATAGGTGTGTCACGTTTATGGCACAACCAAAACTCATAAACTATGAGGCCCCCCTACAGGGAATTTTTTATATAGCGTGCAAACCGCAACATCATAGATTATCGCCACCTGCTTGCGGTCGAGGCCATTCTCAATCAAACGTCCGGCCTGAGCCCATTGCTCCGCCGATAGCTTCGGTCTGCGCCCACCGATACGCCCTTTCGCTCTCGCCGCTGCTAATCCTGCGCGGGTGCGCTCTACAATTAGTTCACGCTCCATTTCGGCCAGCGCAGACATTATGTGGAAGATAAACCGCCCCATCGGGCTAGAGGTATCAATGCTGTCTGTTAGGCTCTTAAAGTGAATCCCGCGCTGGCGCAGTTCGTCTACCAGCAGTACCAGGTTCCGCATGCTCCGCCCCAGGCGGTCAAGTTTCCACACCACCAGGGTATCACCCTCACTGAGGGTTCGTAGTAGCTTTTTCAGTGCAGGTCGGTTAGCGACCGTTCCGCTCATTTTTTCTTCAAATATCTGCTCACATCCTGCTCGTTCTAAAGCATTTCTTTGAAGGTCTGTGTTTTGGTCATTTGTTGACACCCTGACATAGCCAATTTGCATGTTTTTTCACCGCTTTTTTTCTTCCAAAAATCTTGCGACGGTATCGATCATGCTCCAAATCGGCAACCTATAAAACGTCGGTTTAGGAAGTAGTGCTACACCAACATTTAAACTTATCAACGTTGAATCGGGTGGATACCCAGGACTGGCTCTATTTAATACCGCGGTTCCTGATACAGAGAATGGGGCAAGGATTAACCTCGAAACAAACCCAACCAATAAAAATTTTACTTTTATATGGAGACAAAGAGCAGTTACCACAGGCCAAGCCACAGTCACTGTACTAATGCCACCTGCTGGAGTTAGCCGAAACGTTGCATATGTTGAGGAAGTTACCACCCCTGCAAATAGTGGCTGGGGAGCAAATCAAGTTAGCGAAATGCCCGCAGGTAACAATAACGGTACGCAGCTTAAAACGGGGTGCTATTGGGCGACTTCAGACAATGTTGGTAATCCGGCAAGTTCTGGGGCAGGCATGGGGATAATTCAGATGCCGGGCAATAGCTGGAACTATAGGGGGCAGATTGCCACGACTGACTCAGGGAATGGCAGAGCATTTTTAAGATGCACTGTTGCTAATGTCTTTAGCCCATGGAAAGAAATCACTACTTCTGCCGTATCGGATGAAACGGTAAAAACTAAGGAAGGTAAATTAGACTTAGAAGTTGCTCTCGGAAATATAAATAATATGGAATTCTGGAATTTTATTTTCAATGGGGATAAAACCAGAATAGACCGCGAAACTGGTGAATCTATAGCACAGGAAGCGCCAAAACGCCGAGGTGTAATGTCACAGCAAATTATGACTATTGATCGGCAGTATGTGAAAAAGATTGGTGATTTATTGCACCTCGATCAAACCCCTTTGCTACTGGACGCACTGGCAGCAATCAAGGCTTTGCGGGTGAGAGATGAATCAAAAAGTGAGGAAATATTGAACATCAAAAACGAGATTAAAGAATTGCGTGAGCTGTTAAATCAGTAAGGTAGGCGGTTGCTTTCAAAGGTCGGTTTAGGAAGTAGTGCTACAAGAGATGTCTTAAGCGCTTCCGGCTATATCCTATCGGTGGGGGATTTTGGGCTAGGTTCCACGCTGCCAACAGCACCTTATTCAGACACGATTACAAATATGTTTTATACACCGGGAAATGCGGGAGTATCTCAGCCGACTTCTGATTCAGGGTGGTGTCATTTGGTTCTTGCTGCTTCCAGTTATTATCGAGCACAACTTTCGCTTAAATATTCCGAGGGAAAACCAAGGGCATTTATCCTGAATCGTTATGGCACCAGTAGCGGTGGCTGGACTGAATTGTATACGGCTGCAAATACAACAAAAACTAGCGATGGAACGCTGAAAGCGGCATCTCCAATAGTGCAAATATTTGCTGATGGCTCATATGAATTAAATGATGAATCAGAAGGTTGTATCGTTACACGACTGGGAACTGGAGAATATCTTATTGAGGGCTGTACAGGACTCAATGCCGATGCTGCATGGGGTGGCATAGACGGTGGCTTTGACATTCCGACTGATCGCAATAAACAACCATTGATCTGGTTGGATTATGAAGTGAATGCTGACGGCTCGGTGCTGGTAAAAACGTATCATCGCACACATCCAATGGCTCCGGCCTTCGCCAGAAATGAGCTTCAGGGTGTAAATGAAGGCGACCCCGTAGACATTTCGGATGACCAGTTTTTATCCGTTCGTGTCGAAATGCCTGCCGATTCTTTATACAGCCAAAGAATGAGAGCTGGCGAGAATGCCATGGCTACCGATGAAGGTGAAGAAAGGTCGGTTTAGGAAGTAGCGCTACTCGTGACGCGTATAGCACTTCTGGTTCAATGCTCGCAGTCGGAGATTTCGGGGTCGGCAGCAATGGTATGAATAGGATTAGTCAAGATGACCGCGTAGGGGCTGGGTTCTATCGAGCATTAATGTTACTTGGTGGCGTAGGCAATAACGTTTCGTTGATCGAAGTGCCGTATGATGCCAACACCATGTATCAGTTAATCATCCCAACTATTATCGCCACAAAGCCCAAGTTGTACTTAAGAACGTTGAGTAGTGATGCGACTTATAATGGGCAACTTATCGAATTTTACAGCACAGGAAATACCACAAAAGCCAGCGACGGTACTCTGAAAGCAGCATCACCTATTGTTCAGATATTTAAAGACGGTGATTACCAGTTAAACGATGAATCAAAAGGCTGTACTGTAACGCGCCTGAGCGTCGGAGAATACCTCATTGAAGGTTGTATGGGATTAAATGCCGATGCTGCATGGGGCGGCATCGGAGGTGGCTTTGATATTCCTACAGACCGTAACAAACAGCCACTGGTTTGGCTTGATTATGAAGTAAATGCCGAGGGATCAATTCTGGTAAAAACATATCACCGAACGCACCAGACAGCACCAGCGTTCGCTCGTAATGAAATTCCCGGTCTGCTGGATGGTGACCCTGTTGATATTCCAGGGGATCAGTATATTTCAGTACGCGTACAAATGAATCATGAACTTTTCGCTTCCTCATTAGAAAATGAAATAACTTGCTCCCTCAAATGATTAATATCAGTAATTAATTCATTAAGTTGAATAGATAGCTCTTTAATTGCCTGAATGGCAAGGCCCGTCACTGCGTCATAGTTCACGGCATAGAAACGATATTTATTTTCTTCATCTGCACTCAGTGACCCTAACTCGACACCTTCAGGCAATTTTACGAATGAGGATACGGCCTCTGGAAGAACCTCTAGGATTTCTTGTGCAATAACGCCGGCATCTGGCATCAACGTATCTTTCATAACGTAAGTGCAACCGTTAATTTTTCCAATCTTTTCAAGAGCATTAGTAATTGGTTCTATTTTATCTTTCAAATCTCTGTCTGAGCCTGTCACATTTGATGCGACTATGGTTCCGTTTACATTAACAACCCTTGAACCATCGGTATTTTCTTGTGCATAAAAAATATAACCGTTAGGTGTTCCATACTCGATTACGGTTGGTCGGCTACTTTGCCCCCAAAGACGGGTTACCAGATTACTAGATGCTGTCCCCGTATTTGATAATGATAATGATGGCCCAGAAGAAGCATTGATATTAACTGTGGGAGAACTAATATTTACAGGCTTGCTTGCTGCCTGACTATATAAATTAATACCTCCATCAGATCCCAGTGAGATGAAGTTCCCTATTTTCTGCAATGAGAAATAGATATTATCACTGCTTGGGTCTCCTTTCCCAACATACCAGTGAGATACCCCATCGACCATGTGCCTAACGAAACCCGACTGGTTTGCTGCTGTGGATATCTGGAAGCCAGGATTACCTACAGAGGTTTCAACTCGCCCGGATACTGTGATCGTTTTGAAGGCTACAGAGTCGCTACTTCCTAAACCGAGGTTTGTGCGAGCGTCTGCGGCGTTGTTTGCGCCGAGCCCTCCCTGCTTCAAACTTAACGGGGTCGTCAGTCCTTTCAGCTCTGTGATATCGCTATTTGCCCCTTTCCGGGCGAGACCACCAATAGCCGGAATGCTGAGGCTGGTGCCGTTGATTGTCACAGTGACCAGCTGGTTCGCTGAGGTGCTGGCGAAAGTCTCCCATGCTCCGATATTCTCGTCGTACTCATTAATGAGCTGAGACATACTCTGCGCCAGGCCATCGACTGAGAGGCTGTCTGTTACGAGGATGCCGTACTTCTGTCCACTCAGTGCCGGTGACGCAGCCGGGGTAACGGTTAATGATGTGCCACTGTTGATAGCGGTAATCTGGAACATCTGCACCGGGTTTGAAAGCACAATAATGGTCTGACTCACGCGAATCTGGCTCGCCGCTGCTGTCCAGTTCGTTCCGGTGCCGATTGCGGTATTCCCGTTGATGCTGATGGTTCCGGTGTTATAAATCATATTTACTCCAGGCATAAAAAAACCCGCCGGAGCGGGTTTGAAGTTTAATAAATGTATGAACTGACTATATCGTTAAAGATTCGGTAGAATAGCGAATGGGATCTTTAGGCCGTATGGCTTTAAGGTATTTGCCCACGACACCTGATTTCGATTTATCCAGACAGCCTGCAATGTTCCTCCCGAGAATTTAAAAAATAAACCTGAATACCCTGAAACTGTACCGTCAGTATTGAGATTCCCCGGACAATCGCTGGCCAGTAACCAGCTGTTCGTTCCAATGCTCTGTGAATAGGCTGTGTTATCTAAATCATAATTTGCAGGTATTTCAAAGAAGCCTGTCACGCGCGGTATTTTTGCAGCTGTCACGGCTGACCAGACAAGCTTTCCCTGTGCGTTGAACACATCGACATAGCCACTTGTGGTTGTGACATCATAGCCAGTACGAGCCATTGTTCCCGCATTAGCCGTCATGTAGGGATAACCGAAGATAACCTTCGCATTGTTATTGAACTTGAACCACTGCAAATCGTTATTGTAAGGAAATGGATTTATTGCAAACCCCATATCCGTACCGTTTCCAAGTGGCGTTGAAATTTCGAAATAGCCAGTATCGGAAATGGTCGAGTAAACTTTTGAATCACGATAATAAGTACCGTAAAAGTCAGAGTCGACCACCTTCGCACCTGCTGTATTAAAGGACTGGAATCCGCTCATATGAATGCGTACACATTAACAGTCACTGTATGGGCATAAGCATATTTTAAAAGAATAAATGTTCTTATCCCTCCATCGTATGCCCGACAGTAGTAATATCCAATTTCACGGCCCGCTGATACCGATACTGGCACCGCAAAGTAACCAGCTGCTGTTGCACCTGCATAACTTGTGGTAACGACCGTCGCACTTGCAGGGACTGAAATAACCAGAGAGCCCACATAACGACAATTATAATCTCCAATGTCAGCGACAAGATTGCCTGATGCATCCCAGCATTGTACCCCTTGAGGCATAATCAACTCCTTACCATAAGCCCATACGAACGCGCAGCACGTTGTTGTTATCGTAAATCTGAATCAATGTATTACTGATAACCATCCGACCGGTTCCCGCGCTGCCATTTATATAAAATGTTCCGGCTTTATTGATGTGCCAGCCGGTGGTGTTCGCGACATAGTTATTGGACTGAATGTAGTTACCGATTTTGGCATTGCTGATAGTTCCATCACCGATTACCGTATCCCGGATTATCGTCTGCCCATTCTGAATAACGAACGGTAACGTCGTCACGCCGCCTACAGCAGTGGTCACTGCAAAGCGATCCGCGAGGAAAACAACCTGCGACTGCATGCCGCTGGGCGTATTCTCAACGCCTATCCCCATACCCGCCGCGTAGTATTGTCCGTTGCTGGCCAGACCAACTTTGATTGAATACATCGCAGACATTTTGCCGTTCACATCAGCAATCGCATTAGCGTTTGTAGTAATGGAGGACGTATGCCCTTCCACCGTTGCGGTGATGGCGTTGATTTGTGTCGCCGTCGCCTGCTGGTAATTCGATACCGTCTGGCTCAGGCTGTTAATGGAAGCTTTGTTACCAGCGACGTCCGTCTCCAGGCTCAGCAGAGATTCAGCAGTAGCCTGCTTCTCATCGACGATAACCTGATCGATGCGGTCCAGTTGCGCACTGTTTCCGGCAACCGTCGCTGAGAGCGTTTTCCGCGTGGCGACCTGCGCCAGATTGCTCTGAATAATCGCGATGGAGGAGTTCTTCACCTGCCCGGTCACGCCGTCCATACTTAGCGCGATTTCATCGATTTTAACTGTGGCTTGCGCCAGCCCGTCAGCGTTCTCCTGAATATCTTTGGCCTGTTGCTCAAGGTCATCGACAGCCTGTTTAATATCATCAGCCATGCCAGCGACTTTCTCACTGGTGTCGACGGCATTCTCAATCAGGTCCTTAAACACCTCGGAGTCTTTCATATCCTCCAGGATGGAATCCGTGATATCGGAAACATCGACGCTCGCCTGCCCGCGGACAAAATCCGTAAAGCCAGACTCATTGCCTGTTCGATCTACCAGCTGCGCGCGGTACCAGAATATTTGCCCCGCCTTCAGGCCCATCTGCTGATACTTGCGCTGCGGGTAAGGCACGTCGGCCAGAAGCATCGCATCGTCTTCTGTTCCGGTCAGGCTGTACTGAATTTCCGTCTTCAGCGTGTCATCGGTGTTCTCCGGGTATCCCCAGTTCAACTCAATACCGAATACCACGTTTTCAGAAGCGGTGAAGCCAACTGGCTTCGGTGGATTGCCTACCTTCCCCGTCAGCGTTTTCTCTTCCGAATAGCCCCATCCGGACGATATTTCTGCGGCATTGATAGCGCGTACGCGCACCAGGTAGCGTCCGGCATAAATACCCTGAACGTCGAATGACGTGGTGGAGCTGCGCGGCACGTTAATCCAGTTCCCGTCGTTGCGGCGCCATTGCGCTTCATAGGCGATAGCGTTCTGCGCCTGGTCCCAGCTCACGCGCATTGTTTCGACGCTGATGTTCTGCTGAACAACTGAAAAAGAACTGATAACGATGTTGGCGGGCGGCGACTGATTGCCGGACGGGATCACGCTCACTGGCCGCTGGTCAATGATGGCTCCGGTATCGATACGGGCATATTTATCCGGGTCGTGATTTGCGCCAGTGATTGTGAACGTGCCGTCGTTGTTATCCGTCACTGTAATAACACGATACTGCTGCGCATAAAGTTCATCGGATTCGATTACCCATACAGCCTGAACCGCTGGCGTTTCGCTATATGCGGTCGTGACGGTTACCTTGTTGCCGGTTACCGCCTGAATGGTACGTGACAGCGCGACACCGGAAGGTAGATTGACAATCATCCTGTCGCCTGCTGATGCGCCGGGTGACCTGTCCAGCGTCACGACACGACCATTCACAGCAGAGATACGACCTCCAAGGTCGCGCCCTGAGAGATTACGGTCAGCGACCGCAATGACATAGCCAGGCTGTGGAATGTTACCGTCTTCCCCTACATCGAAAGTAACAACGCGATCTTTGTTATTGGTAAGAATGCCCCAGCGCCCTTTTCGGTTCGCCTCCGACTGCCGGGTACAACCAATCGCGGTTATCTCAAGCTGGTTAAAGCCATAGCGCGCCACCAGCGCCTGCTCAAAAACAGGCTCCATGGCGTCAGAATAAGCGTTATCAGGATCGGACCATGACACCAGCGCATTGGTATAACGATTCTTTGTGGTGCTGCTCGAATAGGAAAACCGGCCATCAATAACGTTCGCATGCGTGTATGTGAAATCGACATCCCGCGGCATATCCGCCAGCGCCACAATCTGATCGTCTCCCCAGTAGGTCATACCACGGAAGATGGCAGCGAAATCACGCAGGACTGTGTAGGCGTCGTTCCGGTCCTGAATGTACACGTTGCAAGTATAACGTGGTTCGGTACCGTTGCCCCCTTTGCCGTCTGGTACCATCTGATCACAGTACTGTGCAACCTGGTAGAGCGTCCATTTGTCTATGTTCGCTGTTGTGAGACGATCGCCCAGCCCGAAGCGGTCGCTAATCACCAGATCATAGAAAATCCACGCTGGGTTATCTGTCCATGCCCATTTGAATGTCCCGGTCCACGTACCGCTATAAGTCCTTGTTTCCGGATCGTAAGTATCTGGCACGCGGATGACTCGTCCACGTGGTTCACAGGCAATCTGCGGTATAGAACCATTGAACTGGCTGGAATCAAACTCAATGTACAACAGCGCTGTGTTTGGGTAGCGCAGTTTGGCGTCAATGACCTCCGTGTAACTTTGAAGCGTCATCGTGTCGCCGATTTTGGCACTGTTTGCGTCAGCAGTGATTTTTCGCAGACGGATTGTCCAGGTGCTGCCGGCTTTCGGTAAATCGATGCGGTGGCTGCGTTCATAACCCGATGTGGTTTTCCCGGTCACATTGGTATCAAGGACCTTTTGCCAGCTACCGCCGTCCGTCTGAAGCTCCACCACATAGTTGATGGAGTATCCCACCAAATCCCCGTTATCCTGCTGTTTGAAAAGCGACGGCCACTTCAGACGCAGGCGAACCGCCGACAGCTGCGTGTTGGTGAAGGTATGCGTCCATGCTGTGTCGCTGGATACTTCGGTACCAACGCTTATTTCATTTTCTGTACCAGGTATCCCCTGAATGTAGTCCTGCGCCTGCGTACCCGAGCGAAACTCCCACACGACACCGCTGAAGTTCTCGGAACCATCAGAATTTTGTAATGGCGTGCCGTCCAGATAGATATCCTTCGCGGTAAGCCCACCCGCAAATTCCCCTTCACCGAGAACCATCAGGATTTTCGCTTTCGCCACGGACTGGAGGTCGTCGGGCTGCTCAACAGGTGTGCGGGAACTCGAGCTACCGCCTTTACGTCCGGTAATTGTTTTCGCCATATCGCACCCATAAAAAAAGCCACCCGAAGGTGGCCTGGTTAATTAATGGTTTTTATTGCTGGTCTTCTACGTAAATCCCGGCAGAGGCAACAGCACCGCCTATTCGCCGCTTACCATAGAGAACGGGTACAGGGTTTCCCTGAGAGGTTGTGTTCGTGACACCACCGAAGGCATAACTGGCCTGGTTATCTGCAGATTGCTTGCTGGCAAGCCCGGTAGTCTGTGGGGAAAGCATCTGAACAACACCGCCGATAGCCATTGAAGCCCCGACGCCCGCTACCGCCCCCCAGCCACCAGCAAACGCTGTACCGCCGATCCCTATCGCCGCCCCGCCCGTCATGAATGCAGCAACGGCTACAAGAGCAACGCCGAGGATTGTCTGAAAAACGCCGGCTCGTTTACTGCCGATGATCACCGGCGCTATGCGAATATCTTCTGCGCCTCTATCCATGCTGAGTTCGTCATCACAAAGATTCCGTTTTCCGCTGAAAACCGCATACGTTAATCCACGTTGTTTACTGGTATTCATGAAACGCTCAAATCCCGGCACAATAACGCTCAGTGCGCGAATTGCCTCTTTGGGCGAGTCGACTGATAAACGATATTCACGCCCGAAGGTAGCTCCAAGCACGCCGTATAATCGAACAGTACGGACCGGCTCCATGTTGAGTAATGCAGCCATATTCCCCCCATAAAAAAACCGCCACGGCGGTTATCAAAAACAGTCTTTAAAGCGAAGTATTTTCATTGTGCGCTCACGCCAGTAACCGCCGTAAGGTACGCGCTGGCTCAGGTGTCCATAAAGGTGATGCAGTAGCATGTTGCCTTCCAGCAGGATGCCGGCATGATTCCACTTATCAGCCTGGACCTGCATGATCACCATATCGCCCGGTTTCGGTGTCCCGTCGAATTCACGGAATCCGCATTCATACCAGCAATCCTGATAGAAGTTGTCCGGGTGGTCGTTCTCCCACCATGGATAGTTAACGCGATAATCATGTAACTCGATCCCGTGCGTTTGGCGGTAATAGCTCATCACCAGCCCCCAGCAATCGTAAACGCCGAGAACAAACGGGCGGCCTATCAGCGGTAACTCTCCCCGTGGCTGGATAGTGCGCAGATCACCTTCCGGCCAGCTCACAATATGCCAGGGTAAAAGCGTGGCGTCGCATTGCGCTTTATCCAGTTCGCTGGGCTGTGTGGTGGCGTCAGGATGGCTATGCACAATGGCGGTTATCGATCCCCAGTCTTCAGCGCATGCATAATCTTCTGGCGCCAGCTGGAACTGCTCGGTCGGTTCCCCTGCCTGATTACGGCATGGGAAATAGCGTTGAACTCGGCCCTTCTGCGCCAGTACACCGCAGCACTCTTTCGGGGACTCTGCGGCGGCATGCGCCATGATGGCGTCGATAATTTTCTGGCGCATATCAGCTCCTGATTAGTGAAGTACCAGGGAAACCACCGAACGGCAGTTCTTCATTCTCACCGAAGCGCAACTTGCACGCCGTGAGCGTGCCGTTACAGACATCGAGCGAGGGATCATCGACAGGGTTATTGTTGTTATCGAAGTATCTGGTTCCGGCATAATCGCAACCGTCACCGGTTCGGTACTTATTGCGCATGCACCATGTACACAGGGAATGAAGCTGGCGTGTGGGGATCATTTTACCCTGTAACGACATTGGGCTATCGAGCACGAATTCGATACTCTCGCCAGGAAGTTCACTATTTTTCCCATCAATGTAGAAAACGCGCTTTCTGACCTGCGTTGGATCAGCTGCTGCATTACCTTCCGGGAAGTTCTTCGCGTCGAGATAATGCGAGTAGGTATCATGGATAGTGACTTTCGCCTGCAACATGTCGTCATAGGCCAGGCACAAAGCCGTAATTGAACTATCGATATTGGCAACGGTCAGCGTTGGCTGGGCGCTGCTGCCGTCAGTTGAGGCTTCCAGCCCTTCAATTTGATACGGCCAGGAGGCATATTCTTCCCCCTGCCACCAGATGCTTTTCGCCTTCAGCTTTGATTCATCGCCACCAGCAGCGGCGATTTCTACTTCCGTGTGCGGAAGGTTGTAGGCGTGGAATCGCAGCACATCATCCACGCCGAATGTGGAGCCATCCACTTCGATAAGCCGAACTTTATTACCGGGTTCAAGGCTTTGATAGTCAGCTGTGATCATGGTGCATACGCCTGTTTGAATGTTGCGGAAATGGTCATGACTTTGCTGGATAAGGGCTGCGACTTAATTGATTCGGCCTCAATCCTGTAGAGTCCGGTTTCGCCAGGTGGGGATGTCCAGATGAATGACTTCGTGACGTGAGAACGAAAGAATTTCAGTGCCTTAAGCATGTCCGCTTTCTTCCCTGTCAGTGTGACGGGCCATGACTGTTTTTCAGGGTTGATGCCTTCCCCGGCTATTTGCTCATAGCCGTCGCCAAAGGTTGCGGTGCGGGTTTTATGGCTGAACGTTCCCTCCATTCCCGCCTGAATCTGCGTTCGCCAGGTGAATGTTTCGATTGTCATGCTTTCTCCGGGCATAAAAAACCCGCCGAAGCGGGTTAAGATTACAATTCAAAGTGTCTACTTATAATGAACTTTTCTTTTCACTTTTTATTTCTGCTTCGCAAACAGAGTTGTTTGAAAATGTATATTGGAGGAGCACATAACCAGATGATATATTATTTGTTCTCGCAGCCATTCCAACTTCACTCAGTTTGTTTTTTTGCATTGCATCATTGACATCTTTCCATTCAATAATTAGAACACGCTCACCTTTATTCAAGGCCATCATCCAATCATTTGGTTCTTTCCAGATTGAGCCAGATAGAAGCGAATCTGTTTTCTTTCCTTCACCATATATAGAACTTAAAGTATCAGCAATCTCTTGGAACTTACTTTTAAGAGATATACCGTAAGAGTCAGTTTTAATATCTTTACCCAAGGCACGTATTTGGCATAAACCAACCTTTGGTGAAATTAGCAATCCAAAACTTTCAAAATCAGGGTTTTTCTTAGGCGCAGAGTTTAATACAAACAAGTCCACCTGCCCTTCAACCGGTTTAAGTGTCTCACCAGTCATATCCTCAATATTCTTCTTAGTCAGTCCAGCTTGTAAGCCAAATGGCCCATCCGCAGGTGGCAGCAGTAAATTTGAAGACGGTTGTTTTACACTTGGATCCGAATTTTCCTTCTTAACATTTAAATCTGATAAAGGGGGAGCTTTAACTTCTGCCAGCCCATACTTAGCTGAGAGATATTTTTGTTGTAATAATGCAAGGGTTTGTTCTTGTGTGGCTATGGCAACAAGTTTCATTGAAAGAACCAACCCTCCACTATACTGTGAAGCATCTTGTTTTGCTGAAGAAATTTCCGATTTAAGACTTTCAATCTCTTTTAGTAAGGAGGCCGCATTATTCAAATCAGGCTTTACTGCTGAAACGACTGTGTCAATTTTAGCGCCGGATTCAATCGCATTTACTCTCTGTTGTAAAAGAGCCTTGTTAGTTTCCAAAACCTCAAGCTTTGCTTTAATTAAGCTTTTAATTAGGCCTGATGTGTACTTCTGGTCCTCACTTTTTGCATTATCAATATCAACTTTTACCTGTGATAATTCTGTTTTTAAATCTTCCACTTGCTGTTTTTGTTCTGAAGTAAGTTCCTGAGGCCCGCACCCCCCGAGAAATAATGTAGAAACAAAACACACAACGGCTAGCTTTCTCATACTGATCCCTCTGTAATTGTTCAGAACAATCCTATCAGGGATGGAGGGATGACAAAACAATCTGGCAAGATCATCGTGATTTTGTTGCGTTCCAGATCAGTCCTCCAGGACTCAATTGCTTTGCAATTCCTTCGCGTACAGATTGGTCGATGGTTTGTTTATAGGCTCTGGACATCGCATCGCTACCAGCCGTCGATTGTTGCTGAGAGTTCTGGTTATGCACCATAACAGAAGTTTGAACAGTAACATTGCCTGCGCCAGCGGATTGCAATCCATACATTGGCGCGGTACCAACATATCCGCCGTTTGCGTAACCCTGCGCACCTCGCATTAAAGCGTAAAGGTTGCCAATCCCCAGCGCGCTGGTAGCTTCTTTGGTGAAAACAAATTCGCCACCATGCACTACGCCTTTCGGCTGGTATTTGCCGCCGTCCCCGGTATATCCACCGACATCAAATTCAGGAATATAACCACCAGACCATGCCTGTATGCCGAAGAAATTCCCGACCGCCGTACCACCGAACGCCGATTTCATTCCGTTTACCAATGCCAACTGTGTAAGCATTTGGGCGGTGCCCTTCAGGAACGTTGTCAGGAATTCAGTGAAGCTGGCTTTGCCAGTTGTAAAATAATCGGTGAGCGTCGAAGCCATTCCCGTAAACGCATTGGTCGACAAGCTTTGCATCTGGCCATAAACATCAGTCGCACTGTCTTCAAACTCGGCCCATCCCTTTTGCGCGCCGGTAAGCCAGTCACCGCGCAGGCGGTCTTCAGCATCATAATAATCATTCGCTGCTTTAAGCTGCTTCTGATAGCCCTCATCGGCAAGCGTACCGCCGGAGTTAATCCATCCAGAAGCAAGCTGGCTCTTTGCCAGTTCACGCTGCGCCTGTCGATCACTCATACCAGCACCGCTATTAAGCGCAGCCTGTTTCTCTGACATCTGGGTAACATACTTCTGAGCGGTATCCATCCGCTTATTCAGTTGTTCCTGCGCGGTAATCTGGTCACCCAGTAGTGCTTTCTGCCTAGCCAGTTGCAGAACCTGATCCTTGCTTGCCAGCAATGATTGCTCTTGTTTTGTCAGTGAGCGGGTTCTCGATGCCTCCTCCAGCACCTGGAACTTCGCCTCTGTAGTCCATAGCGCCTTCCGTTGCTGGCTGATGGTATCGTTCAAATCTTTATGCTGCTGGAGAGCGCGAAGCTGAGACTGAAGCGCCAGCAGTTCTGCCTGCTCCGAATCGGCTGTACGGTCTCCAGTTGAGACAGCAGTTTTCGGTTGTTTTCCACCTGTGCCTTTTTTACCGAAGGCCGCAACTTCAGCCCTGTCTTTCTGCGTCGTTGAACTCCCAACCTTGCGCGTTGTGTCCAGATACTTAGATGCGCTGATGTCCGCTGCGTCCCAGTCTTTTTTAAGCTGTTCCACGCTGTCGCCATACGCGCCAGCCATCTGTTCGTTGTAATCCTGCCATCCCTTGAGCGTGTCCGTTTTCGCCCAGTCGGGGATCAGGTTAATCGCAGTGGCAATCGACGATGAGATGATCTGGTTCAGTTTCTGAAAGACCATAGCAACGCTGTAGTAAATAGCGTTGAATTCTTTCAGGGTGTTCGATGCAAGTTCAGCCACCCACTGGCCTATACTCTGCATTGCATCTGAAGCCCAACCTTTGATATCAAGCCAAAGACGCCCAAACGGCGTCAGGGAGTCATATGCCTGCTCTCCACGCTCCGCCATTGTGCTGCCAAACAAATCCATGGCCTGCGTGACCGCTGCCGTCTGGTCCTTCTGCTTCACCAGATCATCGATGTGCTTAAGCTGCGACACCGTCAGGAAGTTATACTGTTCGTTCAGGGTCTGAAGCGCCTTTACCGGATCTTTTTCAATATCCTGATACGCCTTTGTAATGTCCTGTGCGGAGACTATGCCGGTCTCGACAGCCAGCACTGTCGCTTTGGTGGCTTTCTCAAGCTGTTGCTGAGTCATTGAGCCGATACCAACCAGCTCTGTCATAAGCCCCTGGACAGTGCCCACCGTGGCCCCGGTTGAATCAGAGATTGTCTGGGACGAAGCCATAATCTGTAACGCTGACGTGCCGGCAATGTTCCCGGTGCGGATGATAGCTTTATTGATTTCGTCATAGGCTGTGAAGTAATCAGATCCTGCCTTCGCGGCAAGGAGAGCTGCACCGGCCAGGCCTCCAATCGCAACGCGCGCAGGCGTCACCATCGACAGCATCGCTTTCATGGCATTACCAATACCACCGAACGAGTCGCGCAGCTGACCACCCTGCTGAATGGCAACCATGTATACAGGCATGCCCGATGCCAGGGATGTCACAATATCCGTCATTTGCATTGGCAGGTAACGCATGGCGTTGCGATATTGTCCGGCACTGATAGAACCTGTCTTCCAGGCGTTTTCCTGCTCTTTGAGCTTTGCAATCATCGGGGCGGCCTGGTCTGAAACACCAAGCTGGGCAGCCTTCAATTCAAGCAGTTCGGCACGGGTTTTACCAATCGCCGCGGTTTGGTCCTCCAGTGAAGAAATGAATGTTTTCGCCGAAGCCGCAGCGCGCTGTGCTGCCTGCGCCTGTTCAAGACGGGCCCGGCCTTCTGCTGTTTCTGACTCCATAACCTGGGCTAATTTAGCGCGGGTTGTCTCCAGCACGCTGTTGTAACGCGTAAAGTCTTCATCATCCACCAGCCCTTTACCACGAAACTTAGACAGGCTCTCCTGAATGGTATCGAGTTCATCCAGCGCTTTGTTAACCGGGCTGATCTTGTTGAGCAGAGTCTGAAGCTCCTGGCGCTGCTGCTTCAGGCTCTCGGTATTTTTCTTCTGGTTGTCGATACCGGTTCGGAACGTACTGTTTAAATCGTCCGCTTTCTCTGCCGCCCCGGTAGCAGTACGCTGGAAACGGTCCAGTTCCTGGTTACCGCGCTCCAGTTCGCCGGTATTCACTCGCAGAGAAATAGTGGCGATGTCGTTACTCATCCGGTCCTCTCTTTATGCATTATTTTAAGCGCGGTTCGCTCCATTATCTGGAGATCGGAAAGTGCGGTTGCCTCGTCGTCGACGGTATGGAGTCGCATTACCCAGGGCAGGACGTTGTAATCAATCCCGGTTGCGCCCCCCATGCCTGTACGCCACTGCGTGCTGACTGCCTGAAAGACACGGAACGCAGGCCAGACATCGGGCCAGACATCCACAATTTTATCGTCGTAGTCATCCGGCGTGAGTCCATAGGGCGCCATGTCTTCCGCCGTGGGTTCAGGCGTATAAAACGCCGAGGCAACCGCTATCAGTTTTTTTCACGCTGGCCCAGCAGTTCGCGATAGTAGGTCTCGGTGATGGACTTCATAGCCGCCGGGTAGTTTTCGATGAGTTCAGCCAGGTTATCGGCGTTAAATTTATCTGGCAGAGCCCAGCCGGCGATAATTTCCAGCAGGAAATCGGTCGCGGTTTTACCTTCAAGTTTTTCCAGGTCTGCCAGTTCCTTTAGGGGCTTATGGTTGAACGTAAAGGTCAACACGCCATCTTCATCACCGGCGCGCGGGATAGTGACGTTGGCCTTGAAAATCGGTTTGGGCTGGAGAGTGAATTTAGTCGCCATCATTGCCTCTTAGCGAATAAGCCTCCACATGGGAGGCCTGGATTATTGTTATCCCCGGCTTACGCCGCGGCATCAGTGACCTTGTAGAAGGTCATAGCTGGCGATTGCAGGTTCAGCACAACGCTTACTGTTTCGACTTCGTTCACCGCCGTGGTCGGCGTGTCGTCAAACGACGCCGTAGCCGCCCAGTAGCGATTTTCTTTCGCTTTCGGCACGTACATATAAGCCGCCACGGTCTCTTCGTCTTCGTCCAGCTGGCGCAGCAGCGGATAGACCGGAAGCGTGGAATCATGCGCGATAGAGTAGGTCTGGGAGACCGCAGATTTGTAGGTATTCAGGTTGCGCTGCCGATCGTCGCTGAGAAACTGAATCTGCGTGGTGTTCTGGTCACCACCGGATTTCGATACCTCTGTGATTTGCGGAAGCTCGGTCCACTCCTCAATCTTGCGAATAGAGCCAGAACCGCCGCCCGCGGCGTATTTGTTTTTGTTCGTGGTATTGATGTTGCGAAGGGTGACAGCGTTCTGCGCAATCGCATCGATTTTCGCGATGACGTTATCTATACCCGTCCAGTCGCAGCTCACGTGAACAATATCACCAACTGCGATTTCGTCCGCCGCGCTGACGGTGATCACCGCGTGCTCTGCATTCGTTGCGCCAGTGAAGGGGATGGCGGAGCCATAGCCCGACGCCAGATAGACGTGTGCGCCGTTAGGCAGTGCGAAGCCCATAATGGTTACTCCTGTGAAATAAGAAAACCGGCACGATGGCCGGTGGTTTTGACTGGGGTCAGTTAATGATGTCAGCCCGGTAGTTCAGGCTGACGGGGATGGAGTAGGAAACATCGGTCGGGATGCCGCGAAAGATTGCGGGCGCGCTGGTGAGCCAACAGGTAAAGCCATCGCCCGCTATCTCCTGCCCTTCAGGAAATAGCGCTGCAACCTGACGCGCCAGCGCTACAGCATCCGTTCGCCCGGTTCCGGCGGGGGTCACAACATTAATCTGGTACACACCGGAATAAACCCGGCAATTCAGGCCAAGATCAAGTGTCCGGGGCGTTGCTGGCATATCGTGAACCGCAAGATAAATTCCGGTAGCTGGCGGCGTGAATTCGATATTTTCCCACGCGACGGTGATGTTCGATGCATCTGCCCAGTTTCCCAGCCTGGCGGCCATTGCCGACGCAATATCAGGAATCACTTCGGCACCTCCCTGACAGCTTCTTCAAAGAAACGCTGGAATTCTGCTGCGGTGATCCGCACCATCCCACCGGGTGCCTGCGTGGAGTGCCCCATTTCAAGCGGGTATGCATACGGGACGTTGTTGCAGAAGTAGATGGATTTCATGCCGACCTTGAACAGTGACAGCGTATAGTTGCCAGCTGCTTTTGTCAGGTCGCCGGTCTTATCAATTCGCCCGGTTTCGTCTGTTGTCGGTGCATCAAACGATACCTGCCAGTTACCGCGAAAACGCCCGCCGGTGTAACCTGGTGGCGCAGAGATATCCATACCATCCACCAGCCGGGCCTTTTTCTTCAGTCGCCCGGTTTTGGTGAGGTTGTCAGGGTTCGCGCGTTGCGCCTCGTTATGGTCGTAAACAGCACGATTATAGGAAACGGCTGTCTGGTTAACTTCCCACAACTCCGGATTGCCTACAGGCGACATCATCACCAGTTGGTTAAGTATTTTAATGCCGACAGCACGCACCACTGCTTCCTGATTGGCTTTGGCCTTATTCACGAAAGCCGTGATTTCAGCCACGAAAGCGGCGTTCTCGCCCATGTTATGCCCTCAGTTGCGCTTTGTAGCAGAGCACCAGAGCAGCAGGTTTTGCCGGGTTCGGTTTGACAACACGGTATGCGGTGCCGTCAATATCGACAACATCGCCGATTTTAATTTCCTGCTCTGCCGTAAAAACGATCCGTACGTCGCCGTTAACGATGACCGTTCCATCAATTTCGCCCGGCGCGTATTCGGTCTTCACGCCCACTGCGAAGAACTGTACCGCATCAGTTTTATGCTCAACGCCGCCGACAACCGTTACTGAGCCCTTGCGGGTGACGTTGTATGATGCTCCGTTCTGCCTGAGCATGCGGGTTGTTCTGGCCTGCATACGTTGGTAATCAATAGGCATTTGTCAGCGCCTCTCGATTTGCAGATTTATAAAGTCAGATTTGAGTGATTCGATAGCGCCCACCATAACGTACGGCAAACCACCGCTATGCCAGGCATCCATAACCGCACCACCATCTTCAATGAGCAAAATCGCCATGCTGCGATAGTTGCCTTCGCGAGCAGCATGAAGTGCCTCTTCCAGAAGCCTTATAACCTCGGCTCGGTTATGTTCCAGACCGGCATCTTTTCTGCTCGTCAGGTTAATAACTTTCAGGTCCGGCATATCATGCCCTCTCAGCAAATGCATTGATGGCGTAGCCACGACCACCAGCGAGGTCGCCCAGCAGCGCCATGACAGCAGGATAAGACGGGGTGAAGACTTCGCCATCTGCGACCGCATAGGTCATAGTGACAGCGCCTTCCACACGCTCAGTTTTCACCGCAGCCTCGCGCACGCTGGAAAGTAAATCGCCGTCGATTGCCTCTACTGCCAGCATGCACTGCGCGGTAATCACCTGCCGCGGGACTTCATCCGGCGGAAAATCATGATCGTCCAGAATGACATTTACGCGTGGCCATGCCAGCGGCTGGCTTGGGTCAGTTTTTGAACCAATCCAGTCCAGCCCTTCCAGGTAGTCCATCGCTTTAATCAGCAGCGGTATAAGGCTGTCCGGCAACGTTATGCCGCGTAGCGCGCCGAATGCGGTTAAATCGGCTTCAGTGGCATAGCTGTTGGCATCCGGGGAAGTGATATCGGTATTGATCATCGAGTCATCCAGTTATGGGGCTTTCGCCCCATGCGTTAATCACCGGAAGGCGCTGTGAAGGTGATGTCTTCAGTGGTTTTAGCCACACCATCAACCGTACCGGTTACCGTGAAGGTGCCAGCCGCGTCTGATGTGAGTTTCACCGTTGCACCACCAGCAGAGCCGGTTTGAGAACTGGCCGTGCTGAGCGTGCCGCCTGTGGAGGTCCACGCGACAGTTTTACCGGATACACCGGAACCGTTCAGCGTGTACTTCAGGGACACCGTTACCGCGTCAGTGCTGTCAGCAGTTGCGGACGTTTTATCCGCTGACAGCGTTACTCCCCCACCGCAGATTCCAGTTTGATCAGCACGCCAGCCGTGGATTTGTTACTGGTGAAGTGCTTCTTCCAGTTGCCCGCAGTGCCGATCGCGGTCAGGTCAGGGTTATCACCTTTGGCGGTATCCCAGCTATAACCCAGCAAATCAACGTTCACCACGCCTTCAGCGCGATAGCCAACCGCAAGGTTTTCCTGGTCGTTGATATCGTAGGAACGGAAGCCCGGAGCCTGAGACTCAGTGACGGTTACAGCACCGGCCACCAGCCCAAGGATGGCATCAGCATCCATGGTATCGGTCACCAGCACTGGTTTACCCAGCGTGCCCGGCTGCCCGCCGTAAACCACCACGCCCGCTTCTTCGTAGATTTTGTTGGCAATCGCCTCATCCACAATGTCGAAGTAGGTCGCGGAGTGCATCACGAACAGAACCACGCGGTTAAACTTGTCGCCGTATTTGCGCAGGCCACGCGTCAGCGTCTTTTTACCGTCGGTCTCAATGTCGGCGGTTACCACCATGTCGGCATTAGCACCAATCGCCGCAGTCAGCGCTTTCAGGCCATATTTCACGTAGCCTTCCAGGGTGGCATCTGCCACATCAACGCCGATCACTTCGGAGAATTCATCAACGGAGCGACCACGACGTTTGAAGGCCTCTTCCGTGGTTTCATACGGACCGTATTTCCACGGCGCTTTAACGGATACCGCTTCACCGGCACCGATTTTTTTCCCTGTAACTTTATCGACAGAGTTCACATCACGCGATTCGATGGAGCCGCCGACTTTGTAGAAGGCGCGCTTACGGAAGTCGCCCTCAATCAGTTCGTTATCCAGCAGAATCGCACCATTGGAGGAAGCGTTGAACACATCCAGATTGTCCTGACGACGCTCGAGGAACGAGGTCTGCGCCAGGTCGTCATAAATAACCAGGTCGGTATTAACAGTCGTAGCCATGGTTTAAATCCCTTATTTCGGAAGTTTGAGGAAGGCCTTCTGGCCGTGTTTGCGGAGGTAATCCGCTTTATCGCTGGCGCTCATTTCGGAACGTTTCAGGTTGCCGCCACCGCCACCCGGCTTATGTCCACCAGCGCCAGTACCTTCGGCGCGCGGGAACAGGTGCGGAGCCGTCTCCTTAAGAGACTCCGCCCATTCGAGGGGGCTAAGTGGGGTTTTGCCATCTTTGCCGAACAGAACATCGCCATTTGCATCAACTGCTACGGCCTCGCCTTCGTCGTTGAGCTGGAATGTGCCTTTGGCACGTAAAATCAGATCGTCAGATGCTTCCGGCAGCGCGCCCGTCTTCGCGGCGGCTGCTCGGATTGCATCACCCAGGACGCGATCCCGGAATTTATTGGAGAACGCTTCGGCTTTATCCGCGCGTTCATTTGCTGCTTTGATTTGCTTATCGACATCAGCACGCATGCGCTCGGTGCGCTTATCCAGCACCTCGTCAATTTTTCCGGCTGCGATAAGCTTTACCTCTTCGTCGTCAGAAAAACGCTGGAGAATGCCGCGAACAGCGTCCGGGTCGATACCGTCATAGCGGGAAAGGTTTTCTTTCTGCTGTTTAATGGTGCCCAGCAGTTCGCTATTTTTCGTTTTCAGGCCCGTGACTTCGCTGTTCACGCGCTCATCAATCAGCTTCTGGATTTCAGGGGTGATTTCAATATCACCACCGCCACCAGCACCTTCGCCATTGCCTTCAGGCGCGTAATATTTCAGAAGCATTTGTCGAATTAACATAATTTCCCCTCGGGATTTTGTCGGGCCTCGCCCATAAAAAAGCCCCGGCGGTTGCCAGGGCGTGAATCAGGTGATGAATATTAGCTGTCAGTCGCTGATAGCTGTCTGAGTTCCTCGAGTGAGAGCCACTCGCCTTTATCCGTGAACATTTCCCCCAGGTCGATTTCCCCTGCGCGGAACATCCGGCCACGCTCAGAGCCCAGAACCTGATCCTGACGCTGCGGCGACTGGCGCCTCAGCCATTCGAGATACGTTGTCTTCGCCGGAACCTGTCCGTCCATGCTGGCGCGCGTGCCTTCGTCCATCTCATCAATATCGATGCCCAGTTCCCGCCACGACTTCAAAATCAGCGTTTCGGTTGAGCGACAGCAGAAATGAATTTTTCCGGGGCCCTGCAAATACGGCACCTTGTGCCCTATCGGCTTGTTCTCCAGCGTGTAGCGCAGCAGGTCGCGGATAATGCAGTCGTGGCTGGTTTTGTTGTCCAGCGTAGACAGCCACTGTTTACCCTTCACAATATCGCTGTTGGAGGCAGTGAAGCTGTTCCGCGCGGTAGCGGCCAGATGATTCACAGCCGTCTTTGCAATGCTCGCCGCGTTGGCCCTGCTCATTTGCAGCGCGCCGTCACGGTAATCTTTGTTGGCGTGCCCTCGCACATTGCGCGCGATGGCTTCCACCGTATCGCCGGCCAGATATCCGCGGCGTATGGCGTTCGTGATGCGCGCCAGCCTGTCCGACTCCAGATTACTCGCCCACTCACTCAGCAGTCGCCCCTGAAAGGGCTGAGACATCGCGGCGGCGTAAACCATATCGGCGGTAATTCCCTGCATCGGATAGCGGGAAAGAACCTGTGATGGCAGAAGGGAGTCGAACAGGCTCATCTGATAACTGGCCTCGTTCTTTGCCAGCGTCAGCAGCTCATCCTGTAAACCAGTGTGCATCGATGCAACGGCCTGCTGGTTAAGCTCGCGCACGCTGCCCAGCAGACTTTCAAGACGCGTAACGGTGAAGCTTTCAGGCGGCAACTTGTCCAGCGCATCCAGCAGACGCGCCGACAGGTCAGCGTCTGTTTCGTTCAGCAGCTTAACCATCCGGTTAGCCACGCCCGTCGCATAACGGCTAATCCAGACGGAATGCGCAATGGCCTCGTCCCGCAGGCTTTCGTTTACGGTTGCCATATCAGCCCCCGGTCAGCGTGGGAGCCTGATTGCGAAGCTCATCAATCACATCATCCGGTCTGTCTGCCGGGTCGATGAGGTCGAGCTTCTGCAGCGCCCGAATCAAGTCACTATCGCGCAGCGCGCCGGACTGCCAGGCGTTCACAATAGCGGTTACCATGCCAGATTCGGCAACTTTAGCGATGAATTCCTGGTTGATGGTGTAGGCAGGTTCATCGCCTTTAATCCCCAGGTACTTTGCGCACCAGCCCAGTGCCAGCGTGTAAGCCTCGGAAACGTTGGAAACGCAGATACCCAGTACTGACGTTGATGCGCTCTGCTCACCGCTGGCCTGCGTCGCCGTTTTCGCCGTGGCGTTCTGCTCAATCAGCCGCGCGCCAAGCTGCACCATGTAGTCGCGCTTACTGTCCATTGCCTCTTTAGCCAGCATGTTCGGCTGCGCCTGGGCATAGCCAAAAGAGCCCTCTTTAGGCAATAGAAGTGGTGAGCGGGAACCGATTTTGACGCCTTTCTTTTCGAGGTGATCGCGCCAGTTGGTATCAAGACCGGTTATGTAGGGCTGGACCTGTCCGCAGAACCAGACGCTATCTTCATAATCTGCGCTGTTGCGGTAATGCCCATGGTTAATTTCCACCAGCGCAGCCAGTGGTGAATCATCAATTGTCGGATCGTTGTTTTGGGCGCCTACAAACGTGAACGGGATTTCGTCCCAGTAATCCATTCCTTTTGGCTTAGGATGGTATTCGCTATCGACGGTATAGGTTCCGCTTTCCGTTCCTCCTGAACGGCGCCATACACGGCAAACAAATTTACCGTCCTCCAGCGCCAGCTCACGATACTGAATCTCGTCCTTGTAAGCATAACCGTCCGGCTCTTCCACACATTCGCGCAGCACCACCAGCACCAGTTGATCGCGTCCGTTAATGCGCTTTGTTCGCCAGTTGATGACATTCTCTGCCGGATAGCGGAGGATGATCGCTTCGCTGGTCACTTCAGCGTAATCGACATAAATGCCTTCTCGCGCAACCTCCAACACGTTCTCTGCCACAAGCTGCGACTGCTGATAGATACTGGTACCGGCTCCGTCTGCATTATCTAACAGGTATTTCAGCTTCTCCGGTCCATTGAACGTGGGGTCTTTTCGATACGCCATGCCAAGCATGCCAATCTTCGTATTACCGGCAATGGCGTAGAAAATTGCGCGGCTTAGATAGTCCTCATTGCGTTTGCGGTTGCGTGTGGATTTATCGGTAGGGTCGAGTAAAGGCAGGTATTTATTACCCGCAGCCTTCACGGCCTCCACTCCTTTGCAGAAATCCCGGTATTTCTTCCAGGCAGCAGAAGCCGCCCGGTGTTCTGGTCGAACCCAGGTGATGTCGTCGTTTGCCATATCAGAAAGTGGTATCCATGGTGATTGAGTATGCCGGCTTCACGATGGGGTAATCCTTCACGATGAAGTACCCACCAGCATCATTGGGGTGATCGTTGTCCGCTGATTTATCCGGTTCGCCGTTGGCCGCCCAGATTTGTTGTTCGAGGCTTTCTGTATAAACCGGGCAGTTCTGCACGTTCACCAGATAGCGGCGCTCGCCGTTGGCGTTGCAGAACATAGCGTTCATCGAGTTGATACGGTCTTTAACTGGCGGGTTAGCGTCATCAACAATAACGCTGAATCCGGCATCGCTCAGTTGCGCGATATCGGTCTTGCTGGCGTTCTGGGATTTACGTGAATCGCCGGAAGCATCTGGATAGATGTAAATCTCACGGTTTTTCACATAGCGACCATCTTCATAGCGCCAGAACTCCTCCTGAATTCGCTTAATCATCGCCGGAGTGTCGTAAACCTTGACCAGTTCGCGAACAGCACGCGGCAAGCCATTACGTTTTACGTGAACAATCGCGGCCATTTTCCCCACGTTAAAGTCCATGCCTATAAACAGGGCGTCATTGTCCTGAATCTCGTCAGTACAGTTATTCAGCTTGCGGTTGAAGGTGTGATAAATCGTGCCGCTGTTAAGGTTGGTGAACTTCCCGCGCAGATATGCCTGAATCAGTTCATCAGGGTAAGAACTCAGAAGCGAGGGAATGTAATCGGCAGGCAGGTTCTTCGCGTTGTCAAACGTACTGGCCTGAATTAAACCGTACAGCGTCGCCAGTTCAGGCTTTTCACGCACAGCCTTCACAAACTGCTGATAAACGAACTTGAAGCCTTCCGGCGTCGTGGTGACATCGATACCGTTACGCAGCCCGTCAACCTTGTAACGCATACGGGCGATGATTTTTCGCCATGCCTGCTGCGCTTTGGCTGCCGCCATCACATCAAGCTCATCGACCATTGCATTGCCAATTTTGAACCCGACTATAGAGCCGGGCTTCTCCATCGAGCGGCAGATGGTTGTCCCGCGGTAACGTCGCCCCTCGTAGAAGTGAACCTCTTTGTTCCCCTCGTTGATTTTGACGCTCAGGCCCCAGTCGAAGGCCACCTCTTCAATCGTCGGATAGAAGATGTCGCGAATCTGCGGATACGTCGGCGCAAAGTACCCCTGATTTATTTTCGGGTGCTCCCACATCCCTTTACAGATACCGCCACAACCTACCCACGTCTTACCGGAACCGAACCCGGCAACATAGGCTTTGAACTTGTGCTGCATCGCGAGGAAGCGCGCCTGCGGGATGTTAAGTGTCGGGCTGATCCCCATCGTCCGCCCTCGCGTCTACTACGTTGATATTGATTGCAACTGGCGTTGGTTCGTCATCCTCGCCATCACCGGCCAGCTCTTTACGGAGTTTCTCAACCTCCAGCCGGCGGCGGTCAATTTCAATCTGCTGCAGACGCTGCGCGAACTCACTATCAGCCAGGCCAAGCCGCTTCATTACCGCCTCGAACATCTTCTCTCTGCTGATTGAAGTGATTTCCACGCCGTTCTTACCCACCTTCACGCCGGAATATGCCAGCGCGGCAGTCGGAGGAAGGAATCGTGAATCAGGAAAGTGAGGACGACCTATCCCATCGCCATTGCAGCGAGGGCATTCTGGATTTGGCTCCCTGTTGTGATCGTAGCCATAGCCGCCAGTGTCTTCGGGTTGTTTGGCCCCTTCTCGCCCCTCAACCTTTGCCGTTTCCTCATCGAACTCGACCGCATCGCGCCACTGGTAATGATGACCGAAGCCCCAGCAGTAACGACAAGCGCCCCGGCGGTATTGTGAGAGTTGGTTTGCATCGAAGGTGGCGAGCTGCCACATCTGCGCCAGCACTTCATCGGCATCTGCCAGCGTGCGTGCAATGGAGGCTTTCTGCTGCTGCGCAATAGCCTGCGCAACGTTAGGATTCGCTATGAGCTGACGACCATAATTCGAATCGCTATATCCTGCACGCTCTGCGGCGGCAGTCGCATTCTGGTCTTTCAGATATTCAGCGATGAAGAGCTTTATCTTTGGACTCAGCTTACTGTCCACCAGCTCTTCGGCGCTCTTTTCAACTTGCGCAGTGCGCACTTTCTTCTGCGCAGATTTTTGCGCACTTTGCGCAGTTGGTTTTTTGATATATCGGCGGGCGGTGGCGTAGTTCAGTCCCTGCGCTTCACACCAGTCTTTCGGTGATACGCCTGATTTGGCATGCTCGGACAGGAACCGCTTCTGAAGCTCGCCCCAGTCCGGTTTTGCCATTGTGGCCGCCTTTTATTTTTTCACACAGATAGCCTGGGTGTTTGTGGATCGAGCAGTTTCAAAATTCTTGAGAAATTCAGCTTTTGCAGCTTCGCACGTTTCAAACGACGAAAACTCCTGAGAGCGAATACTTGCAAAATCGTTATCAGCCCATGCTGACGCATACAATGAGAAAATAAGAATGAAGGTCATTTTCAGATACCGTATTGGTTGCCAATCTGACGCCAGATAAGCCCGCCAGGACGCAACTGTCGAGCTATCTCGTCCTTGATCGTTTTTGCGATTACGTCTGCATTGAACTCTACAGAGGATGGCTTAACTTCATGCTCTATGCTGATAGCTGAACGACATAGGCTCATTAATTCATCCACCAGCTCATCAGTGTATTCAGTAGCTTCACCCTTGAGATATTTGGAAACGACCGCTTGAACCTTTTCGCGCTCAGTTGAATGTTTTTCAACGCTTAAAGGCATACCAGCAACATACTTCTCGCCATTACGCTTCACGCCCACCTTCATGCTGTAGTCCGCAGATGCTATGGACTTATCAATAAAAGCATCCTTGATAAATACCTGTCCGTCATTCATGGCAAATGGAGATAAATCAGCGAGCCCCTTACTGATGTAACCGCCGGAGAAATGTACTGGCAGACTGTCCCACGACGTCGGGATTCCACACTCATCAACGCGCAGAGCAATCAATTTGTAGCCATCTGGCATAATGATTTTTTGGCTCCGATTTAAGGGCGATTCGCTATACCCCTCATACGTTAACCACCCAACAGTAAACCCCTCAAAGGTTCCGCCAGAACGCCAATCAGGCTGAACCGCATAAAGGTACACACGGCATTTGTCGCCATGCTTAATCTGGTTACCGGAGATGTCAGTAGTGATGGTTCCTAAAGAAGGAAGCGTTACTGTTACCTCACAAATTTGATAGGTATTGGACATTGTATTTCCTTTTAGACGTGAGCCTGTCGCACGGCAAAGCCGCCGAAAGTTAACGGTTTGTCCAGGCTCACAACTGAAAGACTTTCTACGATGTGCGCGTGCGATGCGCATAAAAAAGCCCCGCGATTGCGAGGCTATGTCTAGCATGAACTCTTTACGTTATTGCGTAACCTGTTACAAAAACCACTATTGCGGAGAATATAACCATCCACATAGTTTTTTTATAACCATTCCCGTAAGTAATCATCGCCAGCCCTAATAACAGTATGCACAAGACTGGCCATGTATCTGTATAAAAATCAATCATGATATTTCATTTTAAATTGTGTAATAGTCAATAATTTTATATCAAGCGTAAAACTCTTTCCTATCGATGCATTACGTATGGCTAACTACCATAACAATGCTATGGTGTCCAAAGCCAAAAAGTCTCCTCCAGGATGGAAGGATTTTTTGACAATAACAACGTAAGCATAGACGTTCTCGCCCCACCCTCTGTGGGGCTTTTTTTGTACTCAATCACTCACTTATCCCATACGGGGTATTAGTCTTCCCTTATCCTCTTGCGGGGGTAACCATTTTCAAGCCCACCAGCAGATGAGCTTTGTAATGGCTGCCACTAACCGTAGTGGCCACGCTCATGCCCTTGAGGTGCTGGCGCATCATTGCCGCTGATAACCGGTGCGTGTCTGGCGTTCACGCTGCTTTACCGGAGCTTATTTTGATCTATGACCCTTACCCATCACTGCACAGGCTCGCCATTACGCGACTCGGGGCAGCATCATAACTGCTACATTGCCTTTCGACTGCGGTCTAACCGCTTTGCTACTTCAAATCGGCTTTCTCCTTCTGGCAGTTCGCCTGCCACGCTTTGTTATGCGCCAGGATGTCGCGCTTCGTCTGCTTATCCAGCACGTCGATATCGTTGTTGGTCAGATAGATAATCCGTGTCCACAAACAGCCCGTATCAACCACGACCGGGGCGGGTGAAGTTTTCGCGCAGCTCGCGATCAACATCGTCATTAGGCATGTGATTAACAGTCTGCTGAACATTACTGGCCTCTTTAGTGACTTCAGCTTTACGTTCTGCTACCGCAACGGTTGCCGCTGCGTTCTCTTCGGTGCGCTGCTGGTCTGCCTTCGCTTCGGCTTTGCTGGTTCCGCGAATATGCCCAATACCAAAGCCACCAACTGCGGCAGCCAGCACCGCGCAAACCGCGCCAATGATTAATTCGATTACGCCCATAAACGTCTCACACCAGCACAGATTTAGCCTGATTAAACAGCGCACGGCGCTTATCCAGCCCATTCCGCCCGCCGTTGATGATCAACGTGACGCGTTCAACGTCACCGGAATAAAGCAAGCAGCCGCGGGAGACGTAAAACCATGCGGCGGAACGCGCAGCGTATTCATCCTGTTCCAGCAGCTCAGGATGTGTAACAAGATCCAGCTTCAATGCCTGTCCGCAACTTCGGTAATTACTCAGGCCGGTAACCTGCTTCAGCCCGCGACCGCGATATTTCCAGCCATCGCCTGCTACCTGATTGCCGAGGTTCTTTTTGCCCCACTCACCGCCGTAGACGAGATTTGCGATAGCCTGCTGGTTTGCCGGGTGCGTCGCCGTTCTGCCGAGGGCTGCAGCCTGCTGCGCAGTGATACGATGCATACCAAAGAAGGGAACAAGGTTTTCAGCGGCATAGTTGAGGTTTTCCACCACCCGGGTGAATCCGGTACTTTCGTGCCCCATCTGAGCGATGAACATCGCCTGATCCAGAGGCGCGTTAATGCCGAATTTTTTCATCTCCGCATCAATATGCGGAAACCAGCGCGCAGCCAGTCCGGCGCTAATACCAGCCGCCTGTTGAAATTGTGATTGTTTCAAGCTGTAGTCTCTCCAGCAATCCGAGAAATATTGCCGCGAGCTCGCCATATAGCGATGCACAGGACGACGTTGATAATCAGCTCTCCGTAATCTAATTGGGCATAGTCGCCATGCCAGATACGAAAAGCTGTATATGCCGGAGCGAGTATTAGCCCGTAGGCCAGCAATTCCATTAAACGCCGGCGGCGCATACTACGTTTACGGAAAAACATCAGTCGCAGCGAAATCATGATGCAAGCGACCGCGTTAAGTTGAAGCAGGAACCAGGTCAGGTTCTGCAATAGCCACGTCATTTTTCCTCCTTCAGTCCGGGCAAACTCCCCGTCTTTGACCGGGCGAGAACGCGCAGCAGAATGGTGACGGAAACCGTGGAGGCTGCCAGCGCGCCAATTGCAGGAGACACCTGAATAGTTACCGGCGGGCTGAGTTTGTTCAGGCCTGCATTGATAAGCGCAGCAATAATCTCGGATGCAGTACCAGCGCAATAAATTCCACCAATGAATGAAATCAGCGCAAACAGAAGTTGCTTCCAGATTCTGTGGTCCTCGGAACTGAGGATATAGAGTGCGGCTCCGGCAAGAGAACAGATCATTACCGCGGGCGTTGCCTCCGGAAATAAAGTAGCGAAAGTGACACCTGTAGTTCCCGCTGCGACGCCAGCAGTGATTGTTGCAGATATCGGTTCTGCGGACATTTAGCCCCCTCTTATCGATGTAACTCCTCTCAAAGATGAGGGGAAGAAATGCCGCTTCTGCGGCTGTGAGTTTCAGGCTCTCGGTGTGAATTTAACGATGAAGCTCATCGGTGAGGGTTACCGGAGCCTGAATTTGAAAGACACCACAGCAGCTAAACGCCAGGTGTCCGTTATGTTCTGTTGAGCTGCTGAATTTCATTGACCGTCTGTGTAAATCGCTCTGTTTCAAGCTCAACGCCGATCGCGCGACGCCCTAGCTCTATAGCGGCTTTCACCGACGAACCTGAGCCCATAAAGAAATCAGCAACAATATCGCCCGGCCTGCTGCTGGCGCTGATAATTTGCTTCAGCATGTCGGCTGGCTTTTCGCATGGATGTTTGCCCGGGTAAAACTGCACCGGCTTGTGAGTCCATACGTCGGTATACGGAACGGCGGCAGAAACAGAGAAGCAGCGGCGAAGCGTTTTATATTCTTCCAGCAATTCCGAATATTTACGATTCAATGACTGGTAGGTGGCGACCAACTGATGATGAGGATGCTCTAATTTTTGCTGCTGATGCTTTTGAATAGCAATCCGCGTGAACAACGCCTGCAGCTTTTGGTAATCAACTTCGTTCGGCAACTGCCACTGGCTAGCCCCGAACCAATGAGACGCCATGTTTTTCTTTCCGGTGGCCTGGGCTATTTCTTTCGAACTAACGCCCAGTGATTCACGTGCATTGCGGAAATAGTCGATTAGCGGCGTCATGATGTGCTGCTTTAGTTCGGTGCTTTTTGTTTCGTAGGCGTCCTCTTTTCCGGTATATGGCCCCAGATAATGTTCACCAAACAGTATCCGTTCCGTTGCCGGGAAATATGCGCGCAGGCTTTCTTTGTTGCATCCATTCCAACGGCCCGAAGGTTTTGCCCAGATGATGTGGTTCAGGACATTGAAGCGCCCCCTCATCATGATCTCAATATCGGAGGCAAGCCGGTGTCCACAAAAAAGGTAAATGCTGCCAGCGGGTTTAAGGACTCGGGCATACTCAACCAGGCAGCTATCGAGCCAGCGCAAGTAGTCCTCGTCCCCTTTCCACTGGTTATCCCATCCGTTTGGCTTCACTTTGAAGTACGGCGGATCGGTCACTATCAGGTCAATGGAGTTATCCGGGAGGGTGGCGATGTAATGCAGGCTATCAGCGTTGATTAAATCAACACTGTTTATTTTTACAGTGTTTTTCATAGATCAGTAAGCGTAACTCTGATAGGCTCACTTTGCTTTAGCGCTAAAGCGGTGGGCCTTTGGTTAGCTTGTGACCTGAAAGCATGAGCAATGGCTGGCCGGGTGCTACAACACCCACCAGCCGCCCATTTTCACAGCAAAAAGCCCCCATCACTGGAGGCGCTTATAACATCCGAACTGGTAATCTGATAACCCCGCCAACACCAACTGCGTGAGAATGAGCTGGCAACGTTCGCGGCTTAGATGGGTATTTTGTGCAATTTCCCCGGCAGTGGCGGGTTTGTCACTCAGTTCTTTAAAAACAGCCTTTGCCGTTTCTGTCATATCTTGCTGTTTTAGCATGTCTTTTTACCTTATTAAGTTGCGTGACATACAGATAACTCTGGTTGCCAGAGCCAGCAAGCTCTAGATACGACAGACATAAAAAAACCTCGCATTTCTGCGAGGCTCAAGCGTTTGATTGATGAAAGGATGTAAATCTCCCATCATTGGAGTGAATTTAGTCCATTTTCGCCAAACAGTCAACATTGTTATTCATCACAGCGCCATCTCCTTCTAAAATTCACGAACTGGTAACTCTACGAAGTGCGGCATTAGCTCTTTCCTCTTGCTGATGGCATTCAGTTATCAGAAGCTCGTACAACGGCTTGAAAGAACGCCGCCATGTCGTCTCAGCAATATCGATAACATCACCACACAACGCCTTACGCACGTTCTCTGCCGGGAGCCTGGCATAACCACGGCCTGAACATTTACCGCACTCCTTCATGACTGGCACGCCCTGGCGATCCGTTTCTTTCTTATCGAGAACTTTTCCCTTCCCGTGGCACCGGCACGCATTGCTGATAACACCCTTTCCGTTACAGGCAGAGCATAGAATCTTCGCAGTCTCGCGAACCGACTTCCATTCTTCCCAATACGACGGGCAGACGCCTTTCGTAATCTTCGCCCATGCCGGTGGCTTGCCGTCGGGATACTGAACCTTATTTGTGAAGACATCTGCTTCGGTGAAGCCGCTACCAGCGCAGCAATCGCATTGCCGGACACTTGCCGCACTGCGCGTATAATCCTGATACGCAAAAGCGCACATAATTTCAAGAACGCGCCGGCGAACTGTTTCATCGAGTTCAGTAACTGATTTAAAACGTCGGGAGATTTCAACGGCTGAATCATAAAGCGCCTCCAGCGCCCGGTCCGGGCTGCTAATGCCAATTTTTGCCAGGTAGAGATCGAAGCCAAATCCACACTGGGCGTTTACCAGCCCCAGCGCGGCCATCACATCTGTTCCGGTCAGGTTATCGGTTGCCGTCGCCCGCGATGAGTCACTGAACATCGGAGACTTGGGAGCAAAGTATTTTGCTATTGATTCAAGGTTCATTGCGTTGCTCCTGCTTTCTGAATTAAACGAGCGGCGTTACGGATGATGCGATAATCAGTCAGAACAGAGCCGGGGAAGCGGTAGAGGCGCAGTCGCTGCCAGCGAGTTTTGAGTGCTGTAATTGTTTCCTTTTTCACGCGCCCTCCATTTCAGTGATTGTTAATTCAAGTTTTCCGCCTTTAACGACCGGCATTCTCTTCACGCTGTAGTAATCAACCTGCTGGTCGTCGAGCCAGAAACCGGATTTCGTCAGCGCGTCGAAAACGGCTTTTTGCAGGTTATCCAGATCCCGGCGGCGGCGGTCCGGCATATGGCATTCGATGCGGATTTTCACGGGTGTTGCCAGGCCGATATCCAGCATCGCGTCTTTGATAATTCTGGCGACGCTGTCAAGGAACGCCTGCCCTTCTGCGCTGATGTGCGTGCGCCCGCGGTTATGCCGGTAGTAGCGGTTGTTGCTCGGTGGCCACGGGAGAGTAATTCGATATTCGTTCATGATTTAATCAGCCCCGCTTTCAGCCAGATAACCTGCGTGCGGGCCATGCCTTCCAGCGCGCACTCCTTTGCATAATTCGCATCCACATGATGGGTGCGGCGGTCGATTTCATCGTGACAAGCAGAACACGCGATAGCAGCGATAAGGTCAGGCGGTTTGATGCCCGTGCCGCACAGACCAGACAGTCGAATATGCGCCAGCACCGATGTTTCAGGGTTGCCATTGCATACTCCGGGAATACGCACCTGGCATTCACGTCCACGCGCTTCTTTGCGTAAGTTAGCCATGCTCACCCCCACACCCGGTTGCGCCAGCGCTTATCTACGCGTGGAGGTTTCAGGGATGTTGGCAGGTAGGCGCTGATGGTCCACGTTGTAAAATCGGGATTCAGGCTGCGCTCTGTCTTTACACCGCGCGCCCGATATTTATCCACCAGCTCTTCGGCCTGCTCGGTGGTGCAATTGTCATGCTGGAACCAGCTATATTTCATCTGATTACCCCGCGAAGCCAAGCAGCTGCGCGGCGGCGTTCTCGGCCTCTTGCTGCGAGCGAAATGAGCGTGACAATATCCAGCGCCACAAAACATCGAGCGCGGCTTTGTACAGCTGCTGAAACTCGAATTCGTCCATATTTGCGAAAGAGATACTGCGGGGATGTTTACGGAGTGTGCCGTCCGGCAACTGAATGGCGTCGTAATGCCCGGCCTCGACGATTACCCATGCACGGTATGCGTCGAAGGACTTGCACAGACTAATGCCATTGGTAACGCGGCGGTTGGCGACCTGCTCCAGATACTGTTCAGCAGCATCCAGAAGAGCGCCGCCGTTGCCACCATAAGCCGCCAGATATTTGGCATAGCCGGTAACGAGTTTGCGTTCGTTGCTGGAGATTGTGCCGCCGGTAGGTTCCCAGTAATCGAAACCCAGATTGAGAAGCGCGAAGAAACGACGATGGAACGCCGGATTGCGCACTTTTTTGAACTCAGCCACCAGAACGTCGCCGAGCTTGATTTTTGATTGCAGGATATCGCTGGTCTCTGGCGTAGCCGGGATCAGTATTCCTGTGTGGTGCTTAATGAGTTGTAGTTCGTGCGCCATGGTCTTCTCCGTGGCGCATCAGGGGTATAGGTTGTTCAGGCCTATGAAGTAATCATATCAGATGGTGGTATAACTCGGTAGCCGAGACGTGTAGCAAATTGCATAAACCCATTCAGGGTAAAAATCTCCTCATCATCGAGAAGTGGGCGCAAAGAAACTAAACCATTTGCGCGGTAAACCAAATATCTTCCATTTGAAGGGAAGCTATAAACGACTGTCTTATCAACTCTTCTGACCACGTCATACCACTGGTCTTCTGATTCAGTAATACTCACATTCTCCCCCAGAGCGACTCATTGACGCTGTTATTATTTACTGGAGCAGCTAGGGAAACGCAGGATGCGACACTCTTTAAAACTGCACCACAATAGCTTTTAAGCAATCAATAAAACCACTCGTCGGCGCTTTCCCATGTCTCCTGCAGGATGCGTTCGACTTCCTTCTTTTCACCACCGAATACCGACAGGCCATCACTACTTGCTCGTTTAATAGTTAGCTTGCAATCATTGTACTGTTTGCTCAGTCGACTAAGTAGTTCGGCCTCCAAGGCTGGCACCGCGCCATCAGGAAGTTTTTTAGTGCGATCAATGGTTAACTCAACTCTCATGATTCCCTCCTTATTGATTTACTGTATGAATATACAGTTACTTTATAAACCTCTCATTTGGATTTTGCAATGTTTTAAGGGCACGAATTGCGAATAACCCTATACAAAGAAACCCGCCGAAGTGGGTCTTTTGGTCAGATAACAAGCAGGTCGTAACATGGCGAAGGGTGTTAACATCTGCTTTGTGCCAAAAGCAGAAGCTGTTAATTCGTGCCTAATATACTTCACTTAACGTATATCCCATCTCTGGTACAGAATACGCAATTTAAATGCTCAGGAAGTGGCAGGCTGAATAACAAAGGACTCCTTTGATTATAGGATGATTTGTATAGGCACTCATCGCACCATGTGCTCAGTTAACGCAACATAGCCAGTTGAACTTTGCTATTCTGTGAGAGGTGGTACCTTCTATCCAGTGCGGATTTAATTAATGGAATAAATGATTATGAGTGAAAATGATACAATCCCAAAGAAGTCAACAAGCCATATTAACAAAGCGGTATTCTATACATCTGCTTTGCTAATTTTCCTTCTTGTCGCCTTTGCCGCCGTATTCCCGGATGTCGCCGACAAAAATTTTAAACTACTTCAGCAACAAATATTCACGAACGCCAGTTGGTTTTACATCCTTGCTGTGGCCCTGATTTTACTGAGTGTCACGTTCCTGGGACTCTCACGCTACGGTGATATAAAGCTGGGTCCAGACCATGCGCAGCCTGATTTCAGCTACCACTCCTGGTTTGCGATGCTTTTTTCAGCGGGGATGGGTATCGGCCTGATGTTCTTTGGCGTTGCCGAACCTGTAATGCATTATCTTTCGCCACCTGTCGGCACTCCAGAAACTGTTGCGGCGGCCAAGGAAGCAATGCGTCTGACCTTCTTCCACTGGGGACTGCACGCATGGGCAATTTATGCCATTGTCGCGCTGATTCTGGCGTTCTTTAGTTACCGTCATGGTTTGCCTTTAACGCTGCGCTCCGCACTCTATCCCATTATTGGCGATCGCATATATGGGCCTGTAGGCCATGCGGTTGATATTTTCGCTGTTATAGGCACGGTCTTTGGCGTTGCGACATCGCTGGGTTACGGTGTTTTGCAGGTGAATGCCGGTTTGAACCATCTTTTCGGGGTGCCCATCAATGAAACGGTGCAGGTCATTCTGATCGTGGTCATCACGGGGTTAGCGACGATTTCAGTGGTGTCCGGCCTGGACAAGGGAATACGTATCCTGTCTGAGCTCAATCTGGGTCTGGCGTTGTTGCTCCTGGCGCTGGTCCTGTGTCTGGGGCCAACCGTGCTTCTGCTGAAGTCATTTGTGGAAAATACGGGCGGTTATCTTTCGGAACTGGTGAGTAAAACGTTCAACCTTTACGCGTATGAGCCTAAGTCGAGCAACTGGCTGGGGGGCTGGACATTACTGTACTGGGGATGGTGGCTTTCATGGTCGCCGTTTGTGGGAATGTTCATCGCCCGGGTCTCCCGCGGACGAACCATTCGCGAGTTTGTCACCGGCGTGCTGTTTGTTCCCGCCGGCTTCACGCTCATGTGGATGACGGTGTTTGGTAACAGCGCTATCTATCTCATTATGAACCAGGGGGCTACAGACCTCGCCAATACTGTACAGCAGGATGTCGCGCTGGCTCTGTTTAATTTCCTGGAGCATTTCCCGTTCTCTTCCGTGCTGTCATTCATTGCAATGGCGATGGTCATCGTCTTCTTTGTAACATCAGCTGACTCGGGGGCAATGGTTGTGGATACTCTGGCATCAGGTGGAGTGGCAAACACCCCCCTTTGGCAGCGAATATTCTGGGCCGCGCTCATGGGAGTTGTTGCAATTGCGCTTCTCATTGCGGGCGGACTAAGTGCGCTGCAAACGGTGACAATAGCGAGTGCATTGCCCTTCTCAGTGATCTTACTGATATCCATATACGGATTATTAAAAGCCCTGCGTCGGGATTTGACCAAGCGTGAAAGCCTGAGCATGGCGACAATTGCTCCGACTGCGGCGCGTAACCCGATTCCATGGCAGAGACGGTTGCGCAATATCGCTTATCTGCCAAAGCGCTCTCTTGTGAAACGCTTTATGGGCGACGTTATCCAGCCCGCCATGACGCTGGTTCAGGAAGAACTTAACAAACAGGGGACGATAAGCCATATAAGTGATGCTGATGACGATCGTATTCGGCTTGAAGTCGATTTGGGCAATGAGCTGAACTTTATTTATGAAGTGAGACTTCGTGGCTATAACTCACCGGCTTTCGCCATGGCTGCGATGGACAATGACGAGCAGCAGGCTGAGCAACATCGATATTATCGCGCTGAGGTCTATTTGAAAGAAGGCGGTCAAAACTATGATGTGATGGGCTGGAATCAGGAACAGCTGATTAATGACATACTCGACCAGTATGAAAAACACCTGCACTTCCTGCACCTCGTTCGTTAATACAAAAATGCCGTCCTGCAGGGCGGCATTTATTTTACCCGAACTCAATACAAGGATATGCAGAATGATTTCACGCTGGCAATGGATTCTGAAACAGACATTTAAAAAAATATGGTTCAGGGCAACATTATTCGCAATTGTCGCGATAATAACGGCCCTTTTATCTATTCTTTTTAAATCGATGATACCTGAGTCAGTTTCGGTGAAGGTTGGTGCGGAAGCAGTCGATAACATTCTGAACATACTGGCATCGAGTATGCTCGCAGTGACTACATTTTCGCTGAGTATCATGGTCACAGCTTACGGTTCTGCCACTACTAATGTGACGCCCAGAGCTACGCGTTTAGTTGTTGAAGACGTAACCACACAAAATGTACTAGCCACCTTTATCGGTTCTTTTCTCTTCAGTCTGGTAGGGATTATTGCCCTCAATATGGGAGCTTATGGAGAAAGGGGGAGAGTCATTTTATTCATTGTCACACTGGTTGTCATTGCCTTAATCCTTATCACATTGCTTCGCTGGATACAGCATTTGACATCTCTGGGGAGGGTTGGTGAGACAACGGCAAAAGTAGAACAGGTGGCCATCGAAACATTTATTGCGAGAGCAAGAAATCCTTGTCTTGGTGGATATCCATGGCTTGAGAATAATAAACAACCGAAAGGAACGGTTGCAATACATCCGGAGAAGATTGGCTATGTTGAATATATTGATATGGTGAAACTCAGCAAGCTGCTGACCAATGATCCCCGTCATGTATACCTCGTGGCGCAGCCGGGCAGTTTCATACATCCGTCCATGCCAGTTTTCTACCTGAGTCAAGACCAGGAATCATCTATCAGCACCGATTTACTTGAGACAATTATTGTCTCGGATGTACGTTCATTCGCTCAGGATCCCCGATTTTGTCTTAGCGTCATGGCCGAAATAGCTTGCCGGGCCCTTTCCCCCGCAGTGAACGATCCTGGAACCGCCATCGATGTCATTGGCAGAGGTGTTCGCATACTTTCTGCTTACGCGCAGAATAAATCTGAGGAAATAGAAGTGAAATATCCTTCAGTACATGTTGCACCACTTCAAAATAACGATCTACTGGAAGACTTTTTCTCACCTGTCGCACGCGACGGTGCCAGTATGAGGGAGATTCAGATAAGAGTCCTTAAAGGGCTGTCTATGCTGAGTAAGGGTTGGCCAAGAATGTTTGCTGAAGCCGCACATACCCTGGCATCTGAAACTTTAGAGCATACAAATCGTGCTGATCATATAGCCCATGACAAATATCTCATAAAATCAATTTATTATAATTTATTTAGTGACGAAAATCCTAATAAAAAAGCATAGTTGCGGAGCAAGCGATTTGATTGTTGGCAAAACAAGGGAAAAGCATTCGCATAAGAATGGCGTCTGCTTTGTGCCAGAAGCGGACGCACACGTTTTAGAAAAAGTCGAAGTTGTTACAACCATAGGGCTAGATCGACTTCCTAGGCGGTCGTCAGTCTATAATGGACTCAAAGATGTCTGTTAAGCCAGAAACGATTAAGTCTTTGCCTTTATTGAGGATGTGATATCAACTCCGTTGTTCAAGAACATCAAGACACCCTGGCTCAAACTTTAGCTTCCCAAAAAGATCTAAAGCGAAAGCTTTACCTTAATAGCTATTTTTACTCCTAACGTTAACATTTATCATATTAGCTTGAATAACATACGGAAAGGTCCTAATCCCTTAATGTGTCCCCATAGGCTATGGGGGTTAACAATTCCTGCCTGGGCCAGAATTGATAATGTTATTATTAGAGTTGATGCTGTGATTATTAACATTAAGCGACTGATGTTTTTTTGAGACCTTATCTGTCGTTTTTCTTTTTTCTCTTCAAACTGCCAGGACAGGATAGTAGCAATGGCTTGCCCCTGGACATAGTATCGTCCGTCCTCGTATTTGGCATCACCAGTAATAATGAATGATTGCAAAAGCAACAATGTTTTCCTTCTGAAGTCTTCATTTTTTATATGGTTATGCCAAAAATGACCGTAAATCATATCAATGATTTCATCAAATGTAACACCTGTGTGTGTCTTATCTGGTGATTGATGAACATATTCATTGATTAACATATGCAATAAATTAACACGATCTAACCCTATCATTTCATCATTATTATGAAGTTTTAATGATATTCTGTTCTTAGCTCTGGATACACTTCCTTTAATATAGGCAATTCTAGTGAAATGATTTATTGAAAAACTCAATATGGAGTCAAATCTTAAAGGGCCATTTTTAACCCAATGGATTATCTCGGTATTCATCATTTCAAGTTCAGGGATAGAAAAAGACTCTCTCGCAGAATAGGACTTTATTTCTTCATTCCACTTTTCAAGAATGACATTCTTTCCAATCACTTTAGATAGCACATACTTTTCTTGGTTTACATCTGAAAAGTAAACGCCATAGTAGTTGTATGTCTCATTGCTGGCTTCGCTCTTTAAGATGAAAGCTGGCAAAAAATGAGTCCACAACTTGTTTTTTATTTTTGAAATAAATGATTCAAGAAACATGAGTACCTTCTTGATTTTTTTTGAGATAGCACATCAGAGTGGCCTAAGTGTGGATGTGATAATTTTAAGGTGACTACTAAAAGTAATTACTATTCATTAACACACAAATATTAGCATAAGGATGGAAATAAGAAATAAAGAAACTATTTAATTTTGAATTATGTTTAACGTTTGCTAATAAAAAGCTGCCCGCAGGCAGCTTTTTAACGCATCAGAAATTATGGCGTAACGATATTGAACCAGAATTCAAATTTATCCATATAACCGAGCATCTCTTCGAGCTTCGCGCCATTACCAGAAACCTTCACTTCCCCTTTATCTTCAGCCTGTTTGAGTGTCTCTTCTTTCAGGATGATTTTGTTCAGGGTCGCACGATCCAGCGTAATGGTCGCATCAGCATCTTTTGCTTCCGCATCAGCGGTATGGTTCAGTACGCCATTTTCCAGCTCCAGCTTGTATTTACCGCCGTCGTTACCGAGGTCAATATTAAACACAGCTTTAGCTTTACCCGCTTTCTGTCCGTTTATGTGTACCGCCAGATAATCAAAGAACATTTCCGGCGTCATTGCACGAACTGTATCCGGACTTGCGGTATTTGGGGTTGGCCCCTTCAATACGCCGTTACGCAGTTCTTGCGCACCGGTCAGGTAGAAGTTACGCCATGGACCTGATTCAGCCTGATAACCCAGCTGTTCCAGCGCATCAGCTTCCAGGTTACGGGCATCCTGGTTTTTCGGATCAGCAAAGACAATCTTGCTGACGACCTGAGCGACCCAGCGATAGTTACCCTGAGCAAAGTCCTCTTTGGCTTTCTTCATGATGGCATCCGCACCACCCATGTAATCAACGAACTTTTTCGCGGCTTCTTCTGGCGGCAGTTCGTCAAGGGTTGCCGGGTTGCCATCGAACCAGCCGAGGTACAGCACATAGGTGGCCTTCACATCATGGCTGACCGAACCATAGTAACCACGGTTAGCCCAGGTGTGCGCCAGGCTGTCAGGCAGCTTGAAGTTTGCCGCAATTTCATCACGGGTCAGCCCCTGGTTCGCCATACGCAGCGTCTGGTCGTTAATATAACGATAAAGGTCACGCTGACTTTTCAGCAGGTTAACCACATTCTCATTGCCCCAGGTAGGCCAGTGGTGTTGAGCCATGATGATTTCAGCTTTATCGCCCCAGCGAACGATGGCTTCGTTAATGTACTTAGACCATGGCAACGGTTCACGGATTTTCGCGCCTCGAAGGGAGTAGGTATTGTGCAGCGTGTGGGTCACGTCCTCAGCAGATTCGATGAGTTTTTTCTCTTCGATGTACCACAGCATTTCGGACGGTGCTTCTGAACCTGGCGCCAGCATGAAGTCATAGGTCAGGCCATCAATTACTTCTTTCTGGCCGTCTTTTTCAATGATATTGGTAGGTGCGATCAGGGTAACTGTACCCGCTGATGTGGTGGTACCGAGGCCCGCGCCAACCTGACCTTTCGCATCAGGCTTCAGCAGATTACCGTACATGTAACTTGCACGACGGCTCATGACGTTACCAGCCATGATGTTTTCCGCCACAGCGGCTTCCATAAAGCCTGCAGGTGCATATACCTTCACTTTGCCAGACTTCACATCGGCTTCATCAATCACGCCGCGGACGCCACCATAGTGATCAACGTGGCTGTGGGTATAAATAACCGCGACAACCGGTTTTTTACCGCGATTTTTGAAGTACAGGTCCATCCCAACTTTGGCGGTTTCGGCAGAAACCAATGGGTCAACCACCGTAATACCTTCTTTACCTTCAATGATGGTCATGTTGGACAGATCGAGGTTACGGATCTGATAAACACCATCGGTGACTTCAAAAAGACCGCTGATGTTAATCAACTGGGACTGGCGCCAGAGGCTTGGGTTAACCGTAGCTGGTGATTTTTCACCCTCTTTAATAAATGCGTATTGCTGTGGGTCCCAGACGACGTTTCCCTGCTCGCCTTTGATAACCTCAGTTGGTAATGCAGCGATAAAACCTTTGTGGGCATTGGTAAAGTCAGTATTGTCTGAGAAAGGCAATTGGTTATAGAGCGCGTCATTAGCTTTTTTTGTTGCGTCAGTGGCGTCTTTCGCCGAGACATCAGCATAAGCGGGCAAGGTGATCGTTGTCATTAACCCGGCCAGCGCCAGGCTTTTGACAATAAGCTTCAGTTTCATTATGACCCTCATTTTCTTGGCGATAATTAAATTCATTAACCCTTCTGAGATATCTACAAACTCACTGTAGATATTGATTTTTAGACAATAACCATTTTTTTACATTTGGCAATACTACAGAATCTAAAAAATAACTTAAATTGACATTATTTTTTATTTTTTTAACACATACTTTGACGATTTAATGCATCATATTGAATCTATTATGTTTTTCTTGCTTTTGTAACTCCCCCCCCCCTCAACTTGACAAAGTTTATTACGTCGACTAGCTAAATATTTGCTCTATATTTCGGCTATTGCGAATTAGGTTCTATATTTGCTCAGTGAAAGTGATGAACAGAATGAACTATGAACAATCCCTAATGTGTTTTGGAAAAAGTACAATAAAAAGGTCTCTCCGACGGTTTACTCATTAGAGAGACGATTATGATTAAGTGTAATTTCTACGTGGGATTATTGATTTTAGAACTGATAACTATAGTTTACGCTCGCAAACCATAGCCATGGGTTATCGTATTTCCCGCCAAATACCCGCGACTGGACTTTCGAGGACTGCATATGCAGGTATTCGACGGCAAAGCCAATATTGCTGGCGGGGGTTATCTGATATTGCGCACCAGTGGCAAAACGCCATTCATCTCCCGTCGGCAATGACAGCGCCACATCACTTTGAGATTTGTACGGAGTGCTGTCAAAAGCGACGCCTGCGTTAATTCTCCATTGCTCATCAGGTCGGTACTGTGCGCCGATAGCCGTATGCCAGGTATCCTTCAGGCGATTATTTCGATCAATTGACTGTCCATTGACGGAGATCTGCGGGCTTCCAAACTGGCTCCAGTCTTGCCAGCCAAGATCCCCCATCACTGACCACTGTTTATCGATGTCATGTACCAGACTCATCATCACCTGCTGGGGCGCTCGCACCTGTGCGGCTATAGGCAGGTCATATTCAACATTTGGCAGGTTAGGGAAGCGGGCCTTACCGTCAATGTTAAAGTGATAATCCGTTTTACTTGTCCAACTAATTCCCGCCCGGGTCTGGTCGGTTATATCTATCAACAGGCCCAGGCGATAATTCATTGCCCAGTCATGGTCGCTTTGTTTTTCGTCATCACCACCAACGTTACGGGTGAGCGACAGAAAACCGTAGTTCAGCCCGGTTGCCGCGCCTATCGAGACTTTGTCACTTAATTTCCAGGCAATGCCGGGGCTGAGGGTCATAGCAACCATGGTGCTTTTTTTAATAAGGCGGTCTCCCGCCCAATTGCCAAAATCAATGCCCAGTCCATAGTTTCCATACAAGCCCAGACCGGCTGAAACCGTATCGCTCAGTCGCTGCGTGTAGAACATGCTGGCGTTTGGAAAGAGTTTCATCACATTGCCGGGGCTGCGCCGCCCGCCTGACTCATCGTCCAGTGAATAGGAAATATCGCCCCCCATTGCCTGCAGGCCTCCGGTAAACATGTGATCGAGCAAGCGAGTCATCCCAGCAGGGTTCGTTAACAGCGTAGAAGCATCCTGAGCTCGTGCCGCCTGACCTGCACCAGCGAGCGCAGTATCTTCAGTCGCTACTTCATAAAAATAGAGAGCACTTGCGTGACTCAATGATGAAAACAGCAACCCAGAGCCGAGAATTATATGTTTTTTCATTCCATTATCTTCAATGAACAGGAGGGGGGCTAGTTTTATGTTTGAATGGCTGGTATGTGCCAACCTACTCAAACTATAGAACTGCTTTTCGAATTGCGATGCTCTTCACTGCCATAACGTGCAACCTGTAAATCATTCGCATAAGTTAAGCGCTTTTCATTTTGTTTGTTCTCAATTCTCATAACCCCTCCCAATTACTTCTCGCTTTAGCCAGCAGACTGTTAAGCATTTTCGCGTTGGCACTCACACCGAAGGGCTGACAACGAATTGCGCTGTAGTAACAAACGCGATCAACGATTTCATTCACCACCTGACCAGCATCGCGCATGCGGTGCATCTTGGAGCGAACGCCATCCACAGAAACGTCAAGATGCTCTGCAATTGCGAAGACCGTCGATTTCGGGTTTGCAGCCAGAAATTCCAACACCGCGTTCGTATCGATTTTTTTCTTCGCCATGGCTACGCCCTCCCGCCAGCTTTCATGCGATCGTATTTCGCTTTAAGCAGCTCAACCGGTGTTGGTCCTGTTGGTGCTGCTGGCGCGGCAAGCGCGCGTCGAACAGGAGGGATCGGCTTACCGGAAAGCACCCGCTTTTCCCACATATCCAGAACCTTGACCGCTTCACGCTCCAGCTCCTGGCGGCTTAACTGCCCTTCAGTGCTGCGATGCCGCAGTTCGATGCAGATGTGATACATGACGTCTTTTGTCCATGGATACTTCTCGCTGCTGGTGTAACGGAAAACCATTTTCTGCCACTTCCAGTACTCGGTCATAACGTCAGCTACGCTTACCCCCAGTGCGCTGCGTTCTTCCTGGCACCACTTGACGAACTGACCCGGCGAAGGCAGGAATGGACGCTCCTGGCGACGCACCATGCGCATACCGGCTTCAACTTGCTCCATGGAGGTTATCCCGTTTTCTTTGAACGCCAGCACCCACTGCCGGCGGATCTCGTTCACGTCTTCCTGGCTGCGATTAACCAGGCTTGCCGGGAACGCAGCGGCCAGCTGAACGAATAGCCCGTTGATAATCTGCGCCACCTGCTGCGTTTGTTCGCGCTCGGTGTACTGCTCAGGCAAGTTGTGCGCCAGGCGGCGGGCCTGTTCCCGGTCAAAATTTTGAATGCTCACTGAGAGGTTTTTCATTCCAGCACCCCGTCAATCCAGTCGGTGTTATGCAGGTCGATGCTGCCTCGGGAAGGTTTTGCCGTTCCGGTTGCACGCAGCCGTTTTGTAGTGAGCTGATCCCACTGTTTGCGAAGACTCGAGGGACTCAGGATGTTGTCTTTCCAGAATTCGTCCCGGTTAGCCCACTGGAACAGGTCACAGATTTCGTAGTGAGTACGATTGTCCTGGACACGCATCAGCCTGATGGTGTTTGCCCATTCAGCCCAGTTTGGCTCAGATAGCGATGCGTTGACGGTGAGAAGCCTGTCGTAAATCCAGCGAGCGGCCTTGAGGTCGTCAGCGGATCCCCATGATTTACCTGCCGGGGTGTATATCCCGGCGGCAGCTTCTGGATGGCGAGAAAGAAACTTTTGAGTTTTCTGGTTTCGGGATTCGTCAGAATTCCGAGACGAGGATATTTTATTATTGTTCTTGTTATAGTCTTGGGTGTCTACCGTTTCCGGGAAGGTTTTTCCCGTTTTCGGTAACACTTTTCCCGATTTCGGGAAGACTTTTCCCGTTTTCGGTTTGTCTAAAATCCAGGCTGAAAGGTCAGTATTTATACCGACCGTTTTCATTACGCCCTGCTTCTGATTGAAGATAATTTTGCGTTCTGCGAGTGATTTGAGCGCATCAGAAACATGCGAATCACTCAATCCTGTAAGCTCGGCGATCACCGTGTTCGTAACTCGGTCCTGCTTCTTGTTCCAGCCGTAGGTAAGCCAGATCACCGCTTCAAAACACTGCCACTCCCGGCCTGACATTCTCAGACGAGGCTTGAGCTGTTGGATCTCGTTAGCGACCTTGGTATACCCGTTCGACAGGTCGGCCATACGACCTCCCGGTTGTTCGGTTCTGTTGGGGAAATTGATAATTTCAGCTGTGTTTGACATACTTAGCTCCGCAATTACACTCCGTTTTTGCACCTGAAAGCCGTTGGTGTTCGAGCACCGCGGCTTTCGCCTTTTCAAAAGTCTTCACATTGCCCCCAGCATGGTTGTGACCATCGCCAGCAGCGGCGCAGTAAGGTCCGGATCGACACGGAACATCTCAAAAATCCCCTCACCTAACTCCTTCAGTTTTTCCTTCTTGGGTGCATCGAGCATCAGAGCTTGCTTCGCCTCACTTACCTCTTTTTCCAACCTGGCCATGCGAAATGCGAACGTGTCGTTCCTTACGACACGATCGCGGTATCGAAGCGGTAATACGGACATGATCGCTGGCATCAGTTGTTCGACGTTCTTTCGGTACGATGCGGAGTCTTCTTTGTTGTCGAGCCAGCGGAATAGCTTCACGTTCCAGACATCGGCCTGGCCTGAGAAGTCCACGCCATTAAGCTGAAGTTCTTCTGCAGCGTCTTGGATTTGAAGCGCAACAGATACGCGCCCTTCTACCGCTGCCCACGCCCGGACTGCAGAACAAATATCGCGGTGATCAATATCCTGCTCTGCCGATTCGCTTTGATGACACGGGAATATCATTGGATTAGAGGAAGCTCTGCTACTCTGTTGAAATGAAACAGCTTGCATTGTTAAGGCTCCTGTTTAGGTAAACCATCAGTTGGGTTTGGATAGAGGTCGGGGCGCAGCTCGTGGGGAGTTACGCCTGTCATTTTGAAAATCGGGAAGATATAACTTGGCGGGACGATCCCTTGGTCACGATTCTTCCAATGACTTACAGACATACTCGTCACACCAAGCGCGATGCTGAGCTTTCTGGCTGAGCCAGCGGCTTTAATTGCTTTATCGAGTGCGGACATGTGCTTCTCCTGCTTATTGATAGCAGAAGTAAACCACAGATTTACACATCATGCAAACTATGGATTTATTGTGTGTATAAACCAAATATTTACAATGAACCTATGAGAAAAGAAGAACCCAACCTCGTTCTGGTAGAGCGCCTTACTGAGATCACTGATCGCGGCGTTACAAAAGCAGACATGGCACGAATAGCTGGAGTCACCCCTCAGGCCGTAAACGGCTGGTTCAAAAAAGGTGTGATTAGTAAGAAATCGGCACTGGCCATAGCCGACGCTGTAGGCATTTCTGTCGCATGGCTACTTGGTGAGGACGTTGGAGAAAAAGACGGACTTAAGCCAGACGAACAGCGCTTGCTGGAGCTCTACCGCCAGTTACCTGAAGAAGAGCAGCAGAACATGCTCCGCATATTCGCGATTCGCCTGAAAGAACTGGATGACCTGTATGAGAAGTACATGAAGGGGCGGATCCGGTCGCAGGAGGATTGATAACCGGCAAACGTACAATTGACTCTTACAATCGAGAAGCGGTAGGGATTTCCATCCGGCATCAAGCATTGTGTCGGGGTAAAAAGTAAATTTACTGTATATGCGATCAGGTGAGTGCCATAATGGATGCAGGCAGCAATTCGGAAACTAATGATATGAAGTTCAGGATAGTATACGACGGACCAGCATTGGAGACGCACGAAATGAACGTGCGTGACCTTGCCCCTGCACTCCTATCCCTGTCAGATGCATTAGAGGAAGCCGGAAAAACCGTTTATGGTAACAAGACCGTTGTTTCAGTAAAGGTTAATGCATCATTCAGAGCTGGCTCATTTGGAATAGATCTGATTGCCTCATCGACATCTTGGTTCAAACAGGCAGTTGATTTCTTTTCGGGCGATTCCGTAACAGCCGCCGCTAATCTTATTGCTTTAATTGGTTTTTGCCCTGGTCCCAGAGAAAAAATTTGCAAGGGTCTGATCCAATTAGTTAAATGGATCGGACCAAGAGAAATTAAAAAGTTACACAATCTGCCTGATAGCAACATTGAAGTCTTTGTTGATGACGAAAGTGAAATTTTCGATAGCAAAGTAATCGAACTGTATAGAAACATTAAACTTCGTTCTTCATTGCAAGAAGTTATATGCAAGCCGCTAGAGCAGGAAGGTATCGACAGTTTTGCTTCCACTGTCGATGATGGACTGACGTTCATGACGATCGATAAACAAGAGGCGCATTATTTCAAAGTTGAGCTTGCTGCTGAATCAATAATCTCGGAGTCCACGGTAGAGAAAGCCCTTCAGATTAAGAACATTTCTTTTAATGAAGGCAGCCGATGGAGATTTTCGGATGGAGCCAGTAGCTTTTTGGCTGAGATTAAAGACCAGAAGTTTATCAGTGATATTGATAACAACACCCTAAACTTTTCTAAAGGCGATATGTTGCTTGTTGACCTAAAGGTAACCCAATACATGATTGGTGATACTATAAAAACCTCATTCGAAATTGAGCATGTAAAAAAACAGCTGAATCCACAGAGACAAATAGACCTCCCATTTGAATAAATGCATCCGGCCACTGCGCCGGTTTTTTTCTACCCTCACCCTTCAACTCTTCCGCCAAACTAACGCCCAGAACGCTCTATCCCGACCTTTCCGTCGGGATTTTTTTTTGCCTGCGATTCGGCAGACAGGTCACGAAAACCAGCAATACAAACCTCAGATTTACAATTGCCATTAACCTTTAGTTGGCACACGTATAAACCAATGATTTAATCTAACTAACCAAGACGCACCACGAACCACCTAGGCAGGACGCCCACGAAGTAGCCGCCGACGGCATATGAAAAGTCGGATGAGGTGGATTAATCAACGCGCATCAGGTGTAAACGTTCCGCTGGCCGGCGATAAGGCAAACGAGGGTGAGAATGATTGATGAAAAGAAAGTACAAAATGTTAAAGCGCCATTGCTAACTAGTAATAGCAAAGTGATTCAAGCCGCAGACGCTGCACTTACAGCTTTGAACAAGTCGTTTGATGACGTTATTGAGAAAGACTACTGGCTTGCAGAAAAGATGAAAAAGGCAGCACTAGAGGCCGCCCTTGCGTCAATTACCATTTTATAGGGATATCAAAAGGTTCTGGTCGTTCAGAATTGTATTGCTCTTCAGCTGCATTACGGCATTCAGGAAGCAATTCTGAGACACGTTTAATCAGAGCTTCAGGTGAAGTGATTGCAGGATCTTTTGCTGCAAGTGCTAAAGCCAAATCGTAAGCGACAGACTCTTGATCTCTTTTATCCTGAAAAACGTTGAAAGACATGATTTTTCCTTTGCTGGCTGTGTGAGAACTTCCAGCATACCACCGAGCCTGAAGTGGATAAAAGACAGGCATAACAAAGGGGATAGCATGATTCATCAGCACTACGGAACTCAGACGGTCAACCGCGGCGCAGTTATGCCGGGCATGCTCGTCAAACACAATGATTCGACCTGGACTGCATCAGCTAATGCGCGCGGTCGTTTGTATCTCCAGCGTGGCATGGATAGAACCTACATCAAAGACTTACTGGTTGAGGTTTATCTAAACGGTTTAGGGCATGGCCTTAGCCATTAACGGGAGGAGTTATGCAGGAAAAGAAATGCGCTTACCACCTGTGTGGAAAGCCTATCGAGCAGGGAAAAGAAGTTAAGAATGTGCTGACGCTGATTCATGGCGCGCAGCTGAAGCACCAGGAACGTGATTACTGTTCTGTACGTTGTGCTTCATACGACCAGATGGCTCACGAATCATAACGTAAAAACCCGCGCAAGGCGGGCCTGTACGTCCGGTGCCACCGACCAAAGTTACACCGGAAATTACACAAAAACCAATGAACACCCAATGGGCGCTATCAATGGCCCGGGGATTCTAACATCCAAAATTGAGGATCTCACATGGAATTCTTCTACGTGGTTAAAGCCACTCAGAAATCCGGCAAGCCAGATGCAGTCGTTTGGTTCACTGCAAAAACAGAAGCTCGCGCCAATCTCCAGCTCGATGTTGAACTGGAAGAAGCGAATATCGAGACCGGACGCGGTAAAGATTATCAGAAGCCGATCCGCACTGATTTTCCCGTATTTAATGACCTCCCGGAAGAAAGCACCGTTGATTTGACCTGGTGCGAACGCTATGAGCTGGCGGAAGACATGCGCACCTGGCAACTGAAGCCAGGCAGCAAGCCTGATGATGCCTTTCACGGTGAAAGCACACCAGCGGCTGCCGCCGATGCCACCACGCCTACCGATGCGAACGCAGTAACCACCACGCAAGAAACAGAGAAGGAAGCTGTTGATCTGTTCGCCTATGGCAAATTTCCATACGAGAAAAAAGTACTCGGCACCTGGTTGTACGGGCTTTTCGATTCGCTAACTACTGAGCAGTTGCAGGAGATTACGCGTGTAGAGATGGATATGGATGAAACATACGCCCAGAACGTATTGCTGGCCGCGCGTGATTTCAAAACTCGCCCTATTGAGCACGTGTTCCCGGAAACACTGGCCGACCTGTTTACTGCCACAAAATCTATCTGGCCGGTGAACGGTAAAGCTCCGATGCTCAATGACCTGATCACCTTCTTTGCAGAGTGGGTCAATACACATCAGAGCGATCGCGTTTCCCGCGACGATGTAACGGCGAAGTGGTTCGCGAAACATCGCAAGGCTCCTGCGGTTGAAACAAAGTCCGCGCCGGAACCGGTTCAGACGAAAGAACGTTACAAACGCGCCGTCCCGCAATCCACGGCAGGCCTTCGCAATGAGATCGCCATTGCTCAACTATACCCCAATGCCGAACCGGGCAAAATCAGCCGCCCGCAGCTCACAGGGGCAAAAGACCTACAGGAACGCGAAGAGGCCGTGTTCATTACTGCCACCAAAACCCTTATGGGTATCAGCGACATTCTCGAATACGACACTCAAACGGTGTTTGGTGTTACTCGCGTTATAAAGTGGAACGGTGAGAATTCTGTCAAAGAGCTGCGCCAACAGGCGCGCAGCTGGCTGGCAGAGAATGGCATCTATGAAACAGGTGAGCCTTCGAATGGTTACGCCGAATGGGCTACTGAGTCTCGCGAGCAGTCAGAAAAGAAAGATTCAGTACCAGCCACGCAGCCTGAAAACCAGCTGGAAGTTAAGAACCATGGCGACGGTATCTTCTCTGTGGAAGAGCTGATGGCGAATTCAAAACTCTATGGCAACAAAAGCGAGACCACCAGCAATGGCCAGATGGAAACGACTGAGCAACACCAAGCCGAAAATAGCGCTGCGTTACCAGCAGGCGAAGGTACTGTGGAAGATGATTCGCAGGCAGATACCGTAACGGAAACAGTATGTACCGGATGTGGCGCTATTGGTGGCGGGCATTGCCCGGACTGTGGCGCTGTGACGGGTGATGCGACATATGCAGCGATGGAATCAGGTTTGAATGAAGAATTAGACACGCAGGAGCATGACAGCAACAAACAGGAAACTCCGGCAGCTGCGGCGCCAAGTCATCCGGACAACACAGCACAGGATTTGGTTCCGATGGAAACAGCCAGCACGCCGGAAGACCTGCAGGCCGAACCAGCCATTGAGTACCCGGCATTCTTCGAACCTGGCCGTTATGAAGGTTTACCAAACGAGGTATATCACGCAGCCAACGGTATCAGCAGCACCCAGGTTAAAGATGCTCGCGTGAGCCTGATGTACTTCAATGCGCGCCATGTTGAGAAGACCATCACGAAGGAACGCTCTCCGGTTCTGGATATGGGGAACCTGGTACATGCACTGGCGCTGCAACCTGAGCAACTGGATGCTGAATTCAGCGTTGAGCCAGAAATCCCGGAAGGCGCATTCACGACAACCGCAACGATCCGGGCGTTTATCGATGAATACAACGCCAGCCTGCCGGCGCAGCTGTCTGCCGACGACATCAAAGCATTGCTTGAAGAGTACAACGCCACCCTGCCGCCACAGGTGCCGCTGGGTACTTCTCTGGAAGAGACCGGCCAAAGCTACATGGCTCTGCCTGCTGAGTTCCAGCGTATTGAAGAAGGCCAGAAGCAGACCGCAACGGCAATGAAAGCTTGTATCAAAGAGTACAACGCCACCCTGCCCGCTCAAGTGAAAACCAGCGGAAGCCGTGACGCCTTACTCGAACAGCTGGCGGTGATTAACCCTGACCAAGTAGCACAAGAAGCGCAGAAACCGCAGCCGCTGAAAGTATCTGGCACAAAGGCAGATCTGATTCAGGCCGTGAAGGCAGTAAACCAGGACGCGGTGTTTGCCGACGAACTGATCGATGCATGGCGCGATAATCCCGAAGGAAAAGTACTGGTCACCCGCCAGCAGCTAAGTACCGCGCTAAACATCCAGAAAGCTCTGCTCCAGCACCCGACCGCCGGCAAGCTGCTAACGCACCCGAACCGCGCTGTAGAAGTGAGTTATTTCGGGTTCGACGACGAAACCGGGCTGGAAGTCCGTGTACGTCCGGATCTGGAAATCGACCTGGACGGTGTGCGCATCGGTGCCGACCTGAAAACCATCAGCATGTGGAACATCAAACAGGAAGGTCTGCGCGCCAAGTTACACCGCGAAATCATCGACCGCGATTATCACCTGAGCGCGGCCATGTACTGCGAGACGGCAGCGCTTGACCAGTTCTTCTGGATTTTTGTCAACAAAGACGAGAACTACCACTGGATCGCCATTATTGAAGCGTCCACTGAACTGCTGGAACTGGGCATGCTGGAGTATCGAAATGCCATGCGAGCTATCGCAATCGGATTTGATACGGGTGAGTGGCCAGCGCCGATTACAAACGACTACACCGACGAACTGAACGATTTCGACATGCGCCGTCTTGAAGCGCTGCGTCTGGCATAAGGGGAAGAATCATGGAAAACACCAATATTGTTACCGCTGAACAGCAGGCACCAAACACCATTTCCGCCAGTAACGCAATTTTTAACGTACAAGCGCTGGGTCAGTTAACTGCGTTCGCTAACCTGATGGCCGATTCTCAGGTGACAGTACCGGCACATCTTGCCGGAAAACCTGCCGACTGTATGGCGATCGTCATGCAGGCAATGCAATGGGGCATGAACCCCTACGCCGTGGCGCAGAAAACACACCTGGTGAATGGAGTTCTTGGCTATGAGGCCCAACTGGTCAACGCTGTTATCGCCAGTTCCAGCGCCATCCACGGGCGCTTTCACTATCGCTATGGTGGCGATTGGGAGCGCTGCACCAGAACTCAGGAAATTTCGCGGGAAAAACACGGAAAGAATGGAAAATACAACGTAACCGAGCGCGTCCGGGGCTGGACAGATGAAGATGAAATTGGCCTTTTTGTTCAGGTTGGCGCCATCCTTCGCGGCGAATCAGAAATCACCTGGGGGGAACCGCTTTACCTGTCCGGTGTTGTGACTCGCAACTCCCCTCTGTGGGTGTCAAACCCAAAACAACAGATTGCATATCTTGGCGTGAAGTATTGGGCGCGTCTTTATTGTCCGGAAGTGATTCTGGGGGTCTATAGCCCGGACGAAGTTGAGCAGCGCACCGAGCGTGAAATTAATCCGGTGCCAGCGCAGAGAATGTCTGTGAAAGAGATCACCAGCGAAGTAGACATCACCGCCAGCGCGCAGGAGTCAGCTACGAACGTTGACGCTCTGGCCGATGAGATCCGCGAACGCATCGATACGTCCAGCACTGTAGACCAGGCCAAAGCCATCCGTGCAGATATCGAATCACAGAAAGCGCTGCTGGGTACCGCTCTGTTCACCGAACTGAAGAACAAAGCCGTTAAGCGTTACTACCTGGTGGATCACCGCAACAAAGTCGAGGCTGCGATTAACTCTCTGCCTAATCCCGGCGAACCAGACGCGGCAGAACTGTTTGCGAAGGCCGAATCAGCGCTTACCGCGGCGCGCCGCCACCTGGGCGACGAACTGTATGACCAGTTCCGTATCACCCTCGACGACATGAAACCGGAATACGTTGGCTAACGATGTCGGGAGGGGAAACCCTCCCCTTTAAGGAGAACCTATGCGGCTGATTAACCGAGGCAGTAAGCAATCCCCGTTAGCACGTCAGGCATGCGATATCGCGCTTGCGACGCATGCGGAACGTTATGGCGACTACGGGCGCAGCAAAATGAAAGAGACATACACGGTTCAGGTGGAAGGCGTAAAGGTCTGGGTCGAAGTTGTGAACCGTCAGAAAAGCTACGTGGCCACAGCCATGACAGGCATGCGCCGCCTTCGCGCCCTTCCCGGCCAGGTGTCCTGATAACGAATTATCAAAATGGCCCAGCAATGGGCCATCGGAGAATGGCTATGGATGAAGTTATTTTTACGAGAGATGAGGCTGCTGCATTTCTGAGAGTAGACAAAGGCACTATATCAGAGTGGATACGCTCCGGCCGCCTGGCTGCAACCAGGGTAAACCCACATAAAAAACGCAGCCCATTCCTGATTTGCAAAACAGACTGTATTGCAGCCTTAAAGAACCCGATCCACAATCAACCGGTGAATGCGGTTGATGTGCATAAGGAGAAAGCATGTCAATCAAACTACGAGGCGACACATGGCACTGTGACTTCGTTGCGCCAAACGGGCAACGAATTAGACGCTCTCTTGAAACAGCGGACAAGAGGCAAGCACAAGAGCTTCACGATCGTCTAAAAGCTGAGGCATGGCGGGTATCTAAATTAGGTGAGTCGCCGAAAAAAACCTTTAACGAAGCGTGTTTGCGTTGGTTAAGGGAGAAGGACGAGAAGAAAAGTCTGGATGACGACAAAAGCCGAATCGGGTTTTGGCTAATGCATTTTGACGGGGTGATTCTTTCAGATATCACTATTGAGAAAATAATGGAGGCGGTTGATGGAATGGAAAACCGCCGCCATCGCCTGAACTGGGAGATGACCAGAGACAGGTGTATACGTTTGGGAAAGCCCGTACCAGAGTATAAAGCAAAACCAGCGGCGAAGGCGACGCGCAATACTCACCTCGCCTTCATCCGCGCGCTGCTGAATCTGGCCGTAACATGGAAGTGGCTCGACCGTGCACCGAAGGTTTCCACACCACGGATTAAAAACGGGCGCATACGCTGGCTGACAGAAGAAGAATCAAAGCGGCTATTTGCCAATATCGCGCCGCATTTCTTTCCTCTGGTCGTCTTTGCAATAACTACCGGCTTACGTCGATCCAATGTTACGGATCTCGAATGGTCACAAGTGGATCTTGAAAAGCGGATTGCCTGGATGCATCCCGACGAAACTAAGGCAGGAAACGCGATAGGCGTTCCACTTAACGAGACCGCTTTGCAGATACTCAAAGCACAGCAGGGTAAGCATAAGCGATGGGTATTCGTTCATACCAAAGCTGCGTGGCGAAACGATGGAACGAAAACACCGGCAGTAAGGAAGATGCGCACTGATAGCAATAAAGCGTGGAAAGGCGCACTCAAGCGCGCAGGGATTACCAACTTCCGATTTCATGACCTTCGACATACCTGGGCGAGCTGGTTGGTTCAATCAGGAGTTTCTTTGCTGGCATTGAAAGAGATGGGGGGATGGGAAACGCTCGAAATGGTTCAGCGTTACGCGCATCTTTCAGCCGGACATCTAACCGAGCATGCGAGCAAAATCGATACGATTTTGAACCGGAATGTCACAAACATGGCACAAGAGGAGAATGTGGTTTACTTGAAAGTGAGATAACTCATTGAATTAACTGGTGCCGATAATAGGAGTCGAACCTACGACCTTCGCATTACGAATGCGCTGCTCTACCAACTGAGCTATATCGGCTTTGGGGCGCGTAACCATAAAGCATTAATCAATGATGAAATCGCATTGTAGGACAGTTTTGTAGGAGAGCCAATGTCCTCTACAGAGCACTAAAAAACACATGACGTAAAATAGCCTAAAATGAAAATAATTATAAAACAATATGTTATGTTACCGTTTAAAAATAGCCAACCAGAAGCATTGAAAAGCCTAAGTTCACAAAATAATGTCCCGCTTATTCAACTAAGGAGTGGGAATTATGTCATCAGAAACTAGTTTACGTAGCCAGCTTGAGCTTCCAAATGATCAGCAAATTGATGTCCTTGCTGCGATTCTCGACAATGAGAACGAACAGGCGACATCAGCCCGTAGTATATCTACCGAACCTCAAGAAGTTCTTGAGAAACACCCCGGTATTACTCCTTTTAAAGATCTCGTTTCAAAAGCATCAGAGATCGTTTTGACAAAAAATGGTAATGAGATAGCGCAATGTCTACGCTCTATCCTTGAAAACAAAAATGATTACCTAAACCATCGAGATGAAGCAGTGTCATTGTCAATTGCGTTGAATATTTCACAATACATAGCTCCGAGATTTCGTGCGCTTCCTCCATCACCTAAAAGAACGTCTGATGATGAACCAAACCAATTAAGCATTGACCGCCAAGTCATCGATATGCACTGGACATGGATACAAGGACAAAAAAAAGCAGTAGGTGCAGAAGAGTTTGAGCACCTATTTCAGCGTGAAGAATTTGACTGGATCTTGGCAGAAAAATTTGCGCGTCTAAATTGGACAACTGACGTAAAAATTAGGGCATTACAGATCAATGTAAACCTTCAATGGGAGTTAGCACAGTATCAATCTAAAAAACACCGTGATTCATGGCGGAAACTTCAACAAGGAGATGTCCGAGGTGGCAAGTTGCATTCATTGGGGATTGCACAAGTTACGGAGAGACTTGAAGTTTCAGTAACAAAACGGAGAAATCTAGCAAAACATATTCCTCATTGGGTTAATGTCTGGCTTGCTTCCCGCATATCCGATAAATCATACATGAGTTTAGCGCAGATAATAAGATTTATGACAGGGGAAAGCCACGATGAGAAGAGGCTTAAATCATCATTAAAAGCTGTTTTACAACGTTTAGATTCATATGAGAAAAAGATGTGAACTCAAAATTTGAATGAAACGATAGCCTTGAAAAACAATTTACCGGGTTTATGCGCGATTAGTTTACCCAGTATGGGAGCTATCTCTTTTGCCATAAAACCCGCGTAAATCATAGTTCTTTGTATGACTAGGGTATTGCTTAGCTTTCTAACTTTTGTAACTGATTACCCAATAACAGGGTCGCGACTTTGTCGCGACGGGCTGCTTACGCAGCCTGAGTTATCATAGAAGAACAACTCTCGGGAAGGGTGAAGATTCGGAGCAAAATAAAACTGACAAAAACTCACGGAGTGAGTTTATTTTTTGAATCCACCACAAAAATCATAACAGCTTGAATTTAATAATAAAAAACATTAAAAGCGATATGTAACGCCTCTGTAACGCACCCGTGTTTCATGATTATCTATATACAGCCGAAAGAATCAAAAGTCCTAGGGTGGACAGCATCCATTATGGGGATGCAATGTATAAATCCTATTTGCCAAATTTATATCCTTATACTGGCACTACTTCCTAAGCCTATCCCATTTAACAGCAGACACAATTCCCCAATTGCCCGCAGAATTCGGCCTACGCCACTTTGCCGTCTCCATGCTACGGAGATATTCAAGGGCTTCGATAAACGAGCCAAAACGCTTCTGAGCGGCTTTATCTCCTACTGCAAATGAACCATCGCGACTACTCGCCAGTTCGGGATTAAAGCACGTCCCATCCGCCGCATAGGGAACCAGTAGTTCTGGGTCGTTTTCTTCGGATGAGTCGAATACTAACAACTGCCACGGTTCAACACTGAGAGCGCTAGCCAGCACCTCAATGGCATCGAGAGATGCATTAGAACCGCCACGTTCAATGCGGCTCATATAGCTACGTGCAAACCCACACCGATCCGCAAATGCTTCCTGGCTCATTCCGGTGGCAACGCGCAACTCTTTTACCCGCTCGCCAAACTGTATTCTTAGGGATTTTTTCATGCACTGAATGTGCAATTTTGACCACTGTAAGGCCACGCTCCATATGAGACATTTCGAATCTAACGATCCCTATTGTGAGCACAATCACCCTCACGAGAAGTCTGTATCGCTACAATCAAAGATTCAAAATGAATACTATTAGTGACAAATAAAGCCAATATCGTATGATGGCTGTCACAGGTTGGGTGTCTTCAGCGCTCACTATGAGATGTGATGTTGTTTGGCAAATGAGGAAATCATGGCGGGATCAGATTTTATATTACCTATGATAGCGGGAGCCGTGCTCAGTTGGGCCAGTTACAGCATGGTCGCGCACGTTACATCAAAACGGCAGATCAGCACTCTACGAGCAATCTCATGGGGTGTTCTGGGAACGCTCTCACTAGTGCTGGGATTAAGTGCATTCGCAGCTGTTAGCGCTGAACTCCCGGGAGAAAAACAAAATGCCTTGTGCTTGATTAACGAGCCAGAATGCTATGCAAAAGCACATCATAACCCCGTCAAAAAGTGCAAACAGGTAATGGATGAGAAAGCGACGTTTCGCCATGTGTGGCTAGATAGCGAAGAGCAACCAGTTTTCAGCACCTACCTCTGGCACGACAAGAGCAAACAAACTATTCAAATATTCGGGCAACAAGCTAAGGCGATTAATAGCCTTGGGATTCAAACACCACTCCAATATTTTTGTGTATTCAACGCCAACACCGGGGAAGTCATCGCGGCTTCATTTGAGTAACCACTATAAGCCCCCCGAACTTATAAGTGGGGGCATTCAACCTCGTCGATCTTCTTTGCTGCTCTAACCGGAAACGGTGTCACAATCTTTCTTTCGTTTTGAATCTCTCACGCTAACCAACCCAAAACTCGGGGTTGCAATGAAAGTTTAGAAGCATTTAAAGCAGCGCGGCTATAGTCGCTCTGGAAACACCGTATTCACGCGCTAACGCACTGATACTGGTCCCGCTATTCTTTTTCTCTATAATCGCGCTACGGGCTTCTGGTGCGATTTTCGATGGTCTGCCCAGCTTCTTTCCTTCAGCTTTTGCTCGTGACAGCCCCGCCTGAGTGCGTTCAATAAGTAGGTCACGCTCCATTTCCGCAACGGCTGCCAGCATAGACAACAGAAGCTTACCGGCAGCAGAAGTGAGGTCAGTAGTTCCAAGCTGGTGGACGATCACCTTGATATTACGCTCTGCCAGTGCCCTGACCGTCTGGAGAACATCAATCGCATCACGTCCCAGACGGTCTAGTTTTGCAACTACCAACGTTTCACCATCGCGAATTTTGCTAAGCATTTCAGAAAACGCTTTACGTTGCATAGCCGGAACCTTCCCACTGACAATATCGGCAAACCAATAGTCAATTTGCCACTCAGCTTGCTCAAGCTCCAGTCGCTGGTTCTCAGTATCCTGCTGCGTTGTTGAAACACGCCCGTAGCCAAAAGTAGCCATTGTTATCTCCCCATCTGACCCCTGCCAGAAAACGAGGCCAACATTAGGATGGCCTGTCAGAAAAGCCAAGGCTATTTTTCCAACAGTGTGAAGGCGTGCGATTGGGAGGTGCCAGAAAACGGTCGATTTCTTACATCATGGTTTCTATTGACTACACAATCAAAGTGGTTATGTTCTAATCGAAACGTAAAAATTTCTCTAGCACAGCAAAATAATTTCATAAGGATATTATTAATATGAAAATAAATTTCATTGAAATTAAGAATTTTAGAAAGTTGAAGTCTGTCCGCATAGATATTGCAGAAAAAACCACTCTCTTTGTTGGTGCTAACAATAGCGGTAAAACGGCTGCAATGGAGGCCTTAGGACATTTCCTCGTTGATGCCTCGCGGTTTAGCGTAAATGATTTGACACTTTGCAATTGGGCAAAAATAAAAGATATCACTGAACAATGGTTAACTGAGGAAAATATAGACCTTGCTAAATCACAGGAAGCTTTCTCAGATCTTTTTCCTTGCATGGATATTTGGATCGAAGCGAAAGAAAATGAGCTCCAATATGTCAATCATATACTACCAACGTTAGAGTGGAATGGAGGTTTAATTGGAGTAAGACTGAGATATGAACCCAAGAAATTTGATGTTTTCTTTGAGGGCTTCATATCTTCCCGCCAAAATTCATTAGATATACACGACCGAATTTCTGAGCGGATTGATAAAGAAAATTACACAATAGCATTGTGGCCTAAAGATATTTATGAATATCTTTCAAGAAAGTTGAACTCAATGTTTACAATCAAGTGTTATAGCTTAGATCCTTCGAAATTAGAATCATCTGATAATGGAATAGCCAAACCCCAAAGAATAGACAGTCAGCAAACATTACTTGATGGCATACCTCTCAAAGATCTAATAAGAATTGATGAGATCAATGCACAACGTGGCTTTGGAAGCCCCTCTGCTGCCGACAAAGAGAATAGCAAATTAAACACACAGTTGAGAGATTATTATTCGAAACATCTTAACCCAATAGAAAGCCCTGAACTATCAGATATCGAAGCTCTACAAGCCATTCGTGATGCTCAGGATACATTTGATGAAAGATTAAAAAACTGTTTCTCTCAAGCCATAAAAGAAGTTGAAGGCCTCAACTATCCAGGAGTAACTGATCCTAAACTAAAAATCTCTACAAAAATAGAACCAATTGATGGCTTAAATCACGACTCAGCAGTTCAATATGAGTTAACTAATGCTCTAAGCAATGTATCTTTAGACTATTTAAGATTGCCAGAGAGTTACAATGGACTAGGTTATCAAAACTTAATCTCAATTGCATTTAGACTAATGGGGTTCAGAGATAGTTGGATGAAAGTTGGCAAAGCTACAAATAAAAAATTAGCAGACGACAATCAAGAGGATTTTCCAGCCCCCCTGCATTTGGTTTTGATTGAAGAACCTGAAGCTCACTTGCATGCACAAGTGCAACAAATCTTCATTAGGAAAGCATATGATATATTGAGGAATCATAATAATTTAGGCGATAAAGAAGAGCTTCATACACAACTCATTATAAGCACACATTCGAGCCATATTGCCCACGAGTGTAAATTTTCTTCTTTACGATACTTTAGAAGAATTCCTGCTTGTAAAGAACATGAGATCCCTGTATCAACAGTAATCAATCTTTCCAATGTTTTTGGTGTAAATGATGATACGGAAAAATTTGTAATAAGATACCTTAAGGCAACACATTGTGATTTATTCTTTGCAGATGCAGTAATTCTTGTTGAAGGCCCAGCCGAGAGGATTTTAGTTCCTCACTTAATTAGAAGACACTACCCTTTCTTAAATCAAAGCTACATTACCTTATTAGAGATTGGTGGTAGCCATGCCCATCGACTAAAGAATCTGATTGTTAGTTTGAATCTTTTAACTCTAATTATTACGGATTTAGACCCTAAGGATTCACAAGATGGCAAGGTTAAGCCCTCTAAAAAAGACAGCGGTTTCGTTACAAGTAATACAACGCTTGCAAGTTGGGTTCCAGAAGTTACCGGTGTCGATGAATTGTATAAACTCACGGAAGATAAGAAAGAAAAGAAATATAATGATTTCTTTTATGTTTACTCAGCTTTTCAGATTCCTGTTTTGGCTGCATTCAAAGGTGTTAACCAAGAATTTTTACCAAACACGTTCGAAGACTCATTAGTCTACAATAATCTAGATTTTTTCAGTAATCTTACTGGTAATGGTTTAGTGAAGAAATTCAAAGCATCAATTACTAATTGCAAAAATGCAGAGGAATTTGGAGAGGAATCATTTTTACACTTATCTAAAGGTAATAAAGCTGAATTTGCATTAGATATACTTTACCATGACGAAAGCGATAAATTAAATACACCTAATTATATAAGTAATGGTCTAAAGTGGCTCGAAGAAAAGATAAAAATAAAACAATTAGAGCTTGTTTCTGATTTAGCCAGTGATGGAGAAAACAAATGACTATCAAACAAACTGAGGAAATATTAGATTCTAATATACATAATTACTTAACGGGCACTCAAAAGCATAGTTTCCTTCTTTATGCTGGAGCTGGCTCTGGTAAAACCAGGACTTTAGTTAATGTTCTGGAAATGATATTGAAGAGTCACTCAGAAGAGTTCAGGCTAAGAGGGAAAAGAATAGCCGTGATAACATACACCAATGCGGCTTGTGATGAAATAAAAAGAAGAGTTAAATTCAACAAATTAATAGATGTGTCTACAATTCATAGTTTCCTATGGGAGCTAATCAGGCATCACTCCAGTGATATAAAATCTTGGTTAATGGAAAACATTGCTGCGGAGATAGCTGATTTAAGGGACAAACAAAGCAGAACAACTAGAGTTTCACAAGCTTCTTTAGAAAGAGAAAGAAAGATAGTTTCCAAAGAAAAACGTCTGCAAAACTTATCAGATGTATATAAATTCACATACAACCCTACCGGGGATAATAGGACTAAAGACTCTCTAAATCATTCAGAAGTCATTAAACTCGGTTCTTATTTTCTAGATAGAAAATATACTATGCAGAAAATATTGGTTAATCGCCATCCAATTCTTTTAATTGATGAAAGCCAAGATACTAACAAACTGCTAATGAATGCATTACTCGAAGTTGAGAAAAATAACAGAGATACATTCTCGGTGGGTCTGTTAGGGGACATGATGCAAAGGATATACTCTGATGGTAAAAGTGATTTAGAGGCATGCCTTGACGAACACTGGAAAAAACCTGAAAAAAGCATTAACTATCGTTCTCCAAAAAGAGTGGTTGCTTTAATTAATTTAATTAGAAGTCAAGTGGATAATCATAAACAAAAGGCCAGAGAAGATGCCGAGGAAGGATATGTAAGAATTTTTATAAAAGAATGTCATTCTGATAATAAAGATAGAGATGAATCGTTTGTAAAAAAAAGAATGAGAGAAATTACTTTAGATGATGATTGGGAAAACCATGATTCATTAGTAAACACCCTAATATTAGAACATCATATGGCCGCAACACGTATGGGCTTTATAGACATGTTCACTCCTCTCTATCAAATTGAGCGATTAAAAACTGGGCTTTTAGAGGGCTCTCTGGGTAATATAAATTTCATTTGTGGAATTGTTTCACCATTAATATCCGCCTGTATTAAAAATGATACTTTTACTATCACTAACATTTTACGAACAAATGCACCCTTATTAAAAAGAGAACATCTTTTAAAAAACACAAATAATACCTCTCCACTTACACAGATCAGAAACTCTCTTGATATGTTAAAGAGTTTTATTTCTACAAACCCCGAACTTATCACAATTAATTTACTACATAAGATAAATGAAATAAAATTACTTGACGTCCCAGATTCTATACAAGAAATCCTAGAAAGTAACGATAACTCACAAGATGATATCATTGAAGCTTGGCAGAAAGCGTTTAGCTCTCCTTTATGTCAATTTGATAAATATTATAATTATGTCAAAGGCAAGACAAACATCGATACTCATCAGGGAGTTAAAGGTCTAGAATTTCCTCGTGTTCTAGTTTTAATTGATGATTCTGAGGCTAAAGGTTTTATGTTTAGTTATGACAAACTTTTCGGTGTTAAAGAAAAAACCAAAACTGATTTAGATAATGAGAAAGAAGGTAAAGATACTAGTGAAGACAGAACTAGAAGACTATTTTACGTCACATGTAGTCGAGCACAAAAAAGCCTCGCCATTCTTGCTTATACAGATAATACAGAAATGCTAAGAAAAAACCTATTACATAAAGGATGGTTTGATTCGAGTGAAATAGAAATAATTTAATTAAAAGCAGTAATAGGATATTTTAAAGTGAACTGACATCATAAAAATGTTGGTTCACTTAATACGAACCATCGGTAAGAAACAAAAGTTGGTGTTGAATAATATGTCCACTTATACATCTTGTTATTTTATGCACATAGCCGAGCATTAATGGAGAATAAAATTGAGAACCGTCGAAATACTGCAATACACCTTACGCAAAGGCAGCGGTGCCGCTTTGCATGCCATCATGCAGGAAATCAGCGTTCCCCTACACCGACGCCACGGGATCGACGTTGTTTCGTTTGGCAACTCGCTTCATGACCCGGATTGCTACTACCTGATTCGCGCCTTTGACAGTGCTGAAAGCATGACTACGATTCTTGAAACTTTTTACGCAAGCGATGACTGGCGCAGCGGCCCACGCGAAGAGATTATTCGCAGCATCGAAACCAGCATTAAAACAGTGATGAATCTACCATCAGAAAGCGTGGAAGGTCTGCGGTTGCAATCATAGGTTACATAGCTTCACCAGACGCGTTTTGAGCGTCTCCAAATTTGGCACTATTAAATACACTACTTTTAAAGAAAAACCGCGCAGAGAGCATCCTGGTGCTCTTGAAACAATACTTCAGTTAGTGACCGCCTCTATGACTCGGTGGGTTAGCATAGTCACCAGTAGGCGGTATGTTTGACCTATATCACGATTAGTATGAGTAAAAATGTAAACTTTTCTCAAATACAAGTAACTTCATAACTGCTTACCTCTCAAAGGGCTGAAATGATATGAAAACAAGGTCTTTTTCTATTTTTTTGCTTAAAGCAGGCTACAACGCACAGAACTCCCTCAAGCCAGATCATCAACTTCTCGATGACTTTCAGGCTCAAAACCTCCCACAGGGTGCAAGTTTATTTATTTCTGACAGATTTAAAACAACTCCTTGGTGGGTGAATTACTTCTCAATTGGCGGGAATTTAGAACAAGAAAGTAAGGGAGCGTTAATTTTTCTTCCAGTAAGAGATCGATGTTTCGCACTAACTTTTGGGCACATTTATCACAATCTACGCGATGTTTCCTATGAGTATGACTTTGGTCTTAAAGTAACATTAAACAGCCTTGAACCTAAAGAGTTAAAAAGTGCTGACATAGTGGATCCTGGTGCATCAAGAAGAAAAAGAATGCAAGTTCCTGTCATGTCTGACTTAACCTATTTGGATTTTGACAGTAATAGCGAGATTTTAAAAAGCTTAACAGGAAAAGTTAAGCCACAGTATATAGAACTATTTAAAAATGCCACTGGCTCTACAAATTTAAAAGTAGGTCTAAAATTAGAACCGGATGAGCTTATAGTTTTATGTGAACAGCTACTGGATTTATATGCAAGCAATGAATATTTAGAGTCTTTCCCTAACATACAAAAAATAGTCCCGGAAAAAGACCCTCTAAAAATAGAAAAGTTAGACACTTCACTTTTAGAGGCATTTATAAATAAAAGTGATGAATTATCCTTATCAATTCCGGACATTGTTGATTATAGTGA